>NZ_JNLF01000005.1:912500-2386647 GCF_000702965.1 Butyrivibrio sp. AE2032
CGGTCTTCGGCTAAAAGATACACATAGTAATCTGTTCCCCAGCCTGACAGATCAAGCGTAGAAGGAAGCGTGAATGTTCCCCCGCTGTTCAGGCCGAAAGAGCCTGAAAGCGCACTGTAATATAAGATCTCCGTGCCTTCCGGCCCGTTTGCGTCGTATTCTTTATCAAGGATCAGGACAGACGCGGTTGTCGCATTTCCCGCGCTATCTCCTTTTACCTCATACGAAACGCTGATGCCGGTTCCGTCTGTCGTGACACTGCCCGGAACGATCTCCATGTCACCGTCAAAGAGAGTGAATGCGTAACGCGTGCCGATAGCGCCCATCTCTCCTGATACAGCCGTCGAGAACAGTATCCTGGACAGGTCTATGTTCAGAGCCGGCGCAACGCCGTAAGATATAGTCCGTCCACTGGAAGCCAGCTCGCCGTATTCGCCTACAAGACCGGCCTCATTGACACCGTCATGCGGTGTGCGGAGCCAGTATTCCCAGGAAACACCACCTTTGATCCTGCTGACAAAGTGCCTTTCCAGAGTACCGCTCCAATCGGTTTGGGTCGTCCACCCCGGATCTTCAGGAAAACCGTATTCGGGATTTGAGACGTCACCTGCATCAAGAAGGAATATCCGGTCGTTGATCCCGACTGTTTTTCCGTAGTAGTATGCGTTAAATGAGCCTTCGGGATAATCTTCACCACCCTCAAGATAACTTACGGGGATCGCCTCCCTCTCGATATCTGTAAAGGTCTCCGTCATAAAAGAGCCATTCAGTTTTGCCTGAAGAGAACTGCCGTTCCACGCCGTGGAGCCTTCCGACCTGTTGTCGAAGCTGTCCGTGAAAAGGCCCCTTACGCTGTCAATGAATACCGTCTTTCCTCCGAACTTCTTGGTCGAAGGCGCCAGTACTCTGAATTCTATCGGATAATTGTTGTCCTTTCCGAAATATGCCCAACTGCCCTGCCAGAAGCTGCCGGTCAATGGTTCCGGGGAAGCGAGCTTCGTAGTCGCAAGACACGTGTTGTCCTGATTCTTTGCCTCATCTGCGAAAACCGCAACGCCACCCGTGATCTGCGGGATAAATGCCATGCTCATCACTGCCGCAAGAGCGGATGCAGCGATCTTCTTTCCGTTTATGAATGATCTCATTTCGATCCCCTTTCTGGTTATCATGTGATATTCGATATCCTAATTATCATTTTTATATGATAATTTGAAAATCACCCATTAGTACCATTTTTCAAATACACGCCGTTCAGCCGTGATAATCACACACAATCATGAGAAGAGGCTGCCCCACGTTTTCAGTGAGACAGCCCCATCATATTATTATGTTTTGATCAAACGTTTAAGGGTTCGAACAGTATCCTGCACTGTTGAAGTGATAGCTCTTGCCGTCGATCTTCAGCGTCTGGCCCTGGGCAAACCATCCCTTGGTATCCTGGAAATACCAGCCCGTTGCGTCTTTCTTCCAGGAAGCTCTCGGCTTGTACATCCACCTTCCGTCGGGATCGAGCCAGTAGCCGTCGCAGTACTCTTTCGCAGCCATGATGCCGTTGCTCTTGAAGAAATAGTCATAACTTCCTATCTTCTGCCAGCCCGTCTTCATTATGCCGTCAGTGCCGAAGTAATACCATTCACCGGATATCTGCTGCCAGTCAGTCTTCATTGCTCCGTCAGTTCCGAAGTAGTACCACTTGCCTGAGATCTTCTGCCAGCCTGTAAGTACATATCCGTCATTGCCGATGTAGTACCATTTATTTCCGTTCTGCTGCCAACAGCCTTTCTTCATTGCGCCTTCGCCGTCGAAGAAGTACCACTTGCCGGAAACCTGCTGCCAGCCTGTCTTCATTGCTCCGTCGGTGCCGAAGTAATACCATATGCCGCCGATCTGCTGCCAGCCTGTAAGCATAATTCCGTCATTACCGATGTAGTACCAGGCTTTTCCGTTCGGCTGCCAGCATCCTGTCTTCATGGCTCCCTCGCCATCAAAGAAATACCACTTGCCTCCGACCTGCTGCCAGCCTGTCTTCATTACTCCTTCGCTGTCGAAGAAATACCACTTGTCCGAGATCTGCTGCCAGCCTGTAACCCTCTTACCGTTGGTTCCGAGATAGTACCAGGAAGTTCCTACTTGCTGCCACTTTTTGAGCATGTCGCCATCGCTGTTGAACAGATACCAGGAACCGGATATCTGCTTCCAGCCCGTAACAGGCGTATCGCTCATATCATAGTAGTGCCATGCAGTGCCTTCCTGGATCCAGCCGTTCATCGGCATCGTGGAGGGAGCACTGAGTTCGTAGAGATGGCTCGCATAATCGGTTTCCTTATCTCCGTTTATATCCTCAGCAAGCAGATAGACATGATATTCCGTTCCCCAGGTCATAAGAGAAAGAGAAGACGGGAAGTCGAATTTCCCCACGGAATTCTTCGCATATGTGCCTTCCAGTTCCGCGTAGCTGATAATGTTTGCGTTATTGGTATTGCCGTAAGTGAAAGCCTCATCAAGGATAAGGACTGAAACACGTGTCGCATTGCCGGAATTCATTCCCGATACCGTGTAAGGAACGGTTATCTTGGAACCGCTGAGGCTCGCATTCTGTCCGCTCTGCAAAGCTATGGTGATATCCGAATCCTCGAGCGTGAGCTTGTATTCCGCACCGGCGGTGTTGAATTTGCCTGATACGAGTGTGGAGAAGATCACCCAGTATTTGTTGACGTTCAGCGCAGGAGCAACTTGAACGGCGGCTGTACTGGTAGTCGTGACGTTGAAAGTGCCGGATTTGTCTACAGAAGCTACACTGTAGTTGTTATCTTTACTCGAATTGCGAAGCCACCAGCCTGCCGCCTTTCCTTCCAGATTATTCTTTGCATGATTTTTACCGCCGCTGATGTGATAACCATAGTCCCTGTTCGAGATATCTTCCGCGTCGATGACAAAGACCTTCTCTCCGTTAAGCGCAGTGTAATAGCCGTACCTGTCCTTGCACCATGCACCTACTTTTCCACTTCCCGAAGTTCCCTCGGTCAGAGCATAAGAACTGACATAGTTCAATGAAAGAGCCTGCTTCTCCAGATCAGTAAAGCCATCAGCCTTATTGAGGAACTTGTCTCCGTTAAGACCTGTCTTAAGATCGCTGTATTGCCATTCATTTGCTTTTTTCGCACCCGCATTGGCCACTTTATCGGCATCGAAAAAGTCCTGATACAATGTGCGGTCGCTGTCCAGGAACAGTGAATCCACACCGAATCTGTTAACAGCTTTGCCAAGAACGCGGAATTTGATGGGTGTACCATCATATTTTCCGAAGTACACATAGCTGCCTTTCCATGCGGCACCTGCTGAAGAAGGAGCAGTCGGGTTGGCGATCTTTGAAGTGCTGAGGCATGTGTTGTTGATGTTTTTGGAAGCCAGAGCATAAACCGTATCGTCTGATACGATCTTTGGGAAAAGCGCAATGCTGACAGCAGCAGCAAGGAGTGATGCTGTGATCTTACGGCCGTTAATTCTCATCTTTTCTTCTTCCCCGCTTTCTTTTTAGCTTTTATCTCCGCAGCGTGCTTGATGCGGTTGATCCGTACCCAAAGTACAATGTTCAATACTATTATAAGCAGCATGAAGCCGCCGATGATACCCGAAATTACGGGATTTTGCTTAACAAAGAGTTCGAGAGGGGTTCCCGCGGTATTTCCGTCACCGCTGTCACCGTCTTCATTCTGTTCCGGAACCGGTGTGGGAGAAGGCGTAAGCTGCGTGAGGTCGTAGCCGTCGGGTTCGTCGCCGGGATTAATGAGCGGGTCAAACTGAGGCTGCTCGGATGCGGGAGCATTGACATACTTATAGTCTCCCGTGGTACCGTATACTCTCGTGACCGGATCGGACTCCCAGCACGCGAGATTGCCGTATGCCGTGACCGAAGCAAGATACATGGTCGTATAGAAGTAGTACTCCTGCGGTATACCGCAGATGGAGATCATGAGTTCGTGACCGTTCTCATTTACCGTATAGATCGTAAGACCCTTGCCTGCCTGTGACGTGGTTCCCGTCTTGCCTCCGATGACGGCGGAAAGATGAGAATCCGTGCCGTTGGCTGTTTTCGAAGCGAGCCAGGGATCGTATAGCAGATAGTTGGAATTTTTCACGTAGCTCCATGCGTCAGCCTTGTGCCTGTTCGTGGCAACGAAAACATGTGAAGGCGCGCTGATGAGCGTGTTGAAATCAGGGTTTTCTGATGCTGCCGCCATTATGAGCGCAAGGTCATAGGCTGTCGTGTAGTGGTTGTCATCAGGAAGTCCGCACGCGTTTACGAAATGCGTACCCTTACATCCCAAAGTATCGGCTCTGAGGTTCATGAGGACCGCAAATGCCTCGAGTTTTCTGGATGATACGATGTGGTCCTGTGTATCCTTCAGTGTATCAAGAAGATACTGCGCATTGACTCCGTCCTTGTTTACCGCGGAGCCTCCTGCCGGATACTTTTGGAAGAATGCCTCGATGCATCCTTCGCCCAGTGCGTTTGCCGCATCATTTCCCGAAGGAAGCATCAGACCGTAAAGAAGTTCGCTTACCTTGACCTTCTCGCCCTCGAGAACACCCATGAGGGATGAATCGGCATCGAGATCCGCGAGAGCCGAAGCGTTGACCGTGATCTTTGCTGCAGTATCGAGATATTCAAGACTCAGCATGCATGTCATTATCTTGGTCATGGAAGCCGGATAGATACGGTCATCAGGATTCATGCTGATAACGATATAACCGGTTGTCTTGTCGTATACGCAATAAGAAGCGCAGTGAACGTCGCCCAGCGCCGGGACCGGGATATCGGGCTGGCCGACATCGGCGGAAACGGTCTTTGCGGGCAGCAGGAACATTGCTGCCGAGAAAACAAGAAGAGCCGCAGCGATGGTTACCGCCGCGGTTCTTATCATGGAAACTGTTAATTTCTTAATGTTCATCAGGTATCGTCACCTTCGTCGTTGCTGCCCGAACCGTCTTCGTCTTCAGCGTCTGCCGGAGCCGCTATGCCGTCTGCTTCTATCTCGGCCGCCAGCGTATCCGCAAATGCCTGGACCTTCTCGGCGTTGGGGCTTAAACCTTCTTCACCGGTTTCTGTAACAACCGGGGTTTCTCCGCCGTCAGATGAAGGAGATTCCGGAGAACCTTCCGTTCCCTCAGCCTCTTCTTCCGGCTCCTCCTCTTCCCTGTCGGTGAGGGCAAAGTCAACAACGGAAGCATTGGACTTCATGAGCTTGACGCCCGAAGTGGCTCTGGAGAGCGTCGGGATCTCATCAGCTCTTACCCTGATGATGACGCCCTGGCTCGTGATGATGAGAAGATCGTCTTCGTCAGTAACGGAAACCGTACCGCAGAGTCTTCCGGTCTTCTCGGAAACCTTATATGTGATGATGCCCTTACCGCCTCTGGACTGGACGCGGTAATCGTCGATCCTGGATCTCTTTCCGTAACCCTTCTCGGAGATAACGAGGATCTCACGGGCGGGATCGACGGGCTCCATGCCTACGACCTCGTCGTCATCGGCAAGCCTCATGGCTCTGACGCCCGTAGCGCCTCTGCCCATGTCACGTGCATCGTCGGAATTGAATCTGACAGACTTACCAGCCGCGGATACGACGATGACTTCCTGACCCGCCTTCGTGAGCTGAACAGCAACAACGCTGTCTCCCTCACGTATCTTTGTGGCGATAAGGCCGTTTCTGTTGATGTTTGCGTATTTGTCGATCGAAGTCTTCTTGATGACACCGAACTTGGTGACCATCGTGAGGTAGAGATCCTCTTCATCGAAGCTGTCGATCGGGATGATGTTCCTTATTGTCTCTCCGTCATTGAGGTTCAGGAGATTGACCAGCGCCGTGCCTCTTGCCGAACGTGATGTCGTCTCGGGGATCTTGTAGCCCTTGATCTTGAATACACGTCCCGTATTCGTGAAGCAGAGCAGGAACTTGTGCGTGGTGGTCGTGATGATCTTCTCGACATAGTCCTCTTCTCTCGTGGACTGGCCGGAGATGCCTCTGCCGCCTCTGTGCTGAGCCTTGTATGTATCAACTCTCTGGCGCTTGATGTAGCCGAAATGAGTAAGAGTTACAACGATGTTCTCTTCAGCGATCAGCGACTCGTCATCGATATCCTCGAAAGAGCCGTTGATGATCTCGGAGACTCTCGGAGTAGCGAACTTGTTCTTGATCTCCGTCATCTCGTCCTTGATGATCGTGTCAAGGAGATCCTTGTCTGAAAGGACTCTGTGGAAGTATTCGATCTCTTCGGTGAGAGCCTTTATTTCTGCTTCGAGCTTCTCTCTCTCGAGTCCCGTGAGACGTCCGAGTCTCATGTCGACGATATGCTGTGCCTGCTTGTCGGTAAGACCGAATCGCTCGCACATGCGGACCTTGGCCTCAGCCTCGGTACGTGATGATCTGATGATGGCAATGATCTCGTCGATGTAATCCATCGCGATGAGGAGACCTTCGTCGATGTGCTTCTTTGCCTCATCCTTCTCGAGATCATACTGCGTGCGGCGTGTAACGACGTCTTCCTGGTGCATTATGTAGTAATGCAGCGCTTCTCTCAGGCCTACGAGCTTCGGCTCGAGCTTGCCGTCCGCGTCGGGTACGAGCGCGAGCATGTTTGCGCAGCAGGCATCCTGGAGCGAGCAGTTCTTGTAGAGCTGGTTGAGAACAACGTCAGCGTTGGCGTCCTTCTTGAGTTCGATAACGATACGTACCTGCTCGTTACGGTCGGACTCGTCTCTCAATCCGGAGATACCTTCGACCTTCTTCTCCTTAACGAGATCGGCCATGCGCTCGATGAGCCTTGCCTTGTTGACCGCATAAGGGATGTCGTGGATGATGATCCTCGTCCTGCCTGCATGCTCTTCGATCTCGGCATGGGCACGTACCATGATGCGGCCCTTACCTGTAAGATATGCCTCCCTGATGCCCGATGTGCCGAGGATTGCGCCTCCGGTCGGGAAGTCAGGTCCCTTTACCACCGTCATGAGTTCGTCAACGGTAACGTCAGGGTTATCCATCATCATGATGCAGCCGTCGATTACCTCGCCCAGATTGTGAGGCGGGATATTCGTAGCCATACCTACGGCGATACCTACGGCGCCGTTTACGAGGAAGTTCGGGAAACGTGAAGGAAGCGATACAGGCTCCATCTCGTGTTCGTCGAAGTTAGGACGGAAATCAACGGTATTCTTGTTGATATCCCTCATCATCTCGAGAGCGATCTTCTCAAGTCTTGCCTCCGTATAACGGTATGCAGCCGGCGGGTCACCGTCGAGTGAACCGAAGTTGCCGTGACCGTCAACCAGAGGATGTCTCAATGAGAAATCCTGTGCGAGTCTTACGAGAGCATCGTAAACAGACGCGTCTCCATGAGGATGGAAACGTCCCAAAACGTCACCGATCGTGGTAGCGCACTTACGGTACGGCTTGTCAGGGGTGAAGCCCTGAGTAAACATCGAATAAAGGATCCTTCTGTGAACCGGCTTCAGACCGTCCCTGATATCGGGGAGCGCACGGTCGGAAATAACCGACATCGCGTAGTCGATGAAGGACTTCTTCATCTCACCGTCTAAGTCAACCGGAACTATAGTTGTTTGTTCTGACTTGAATACTTCGTCCATCTCGGCTTCCTGTTGAAGCCTGGCCTGTTTCTTGTCGTCGCTGTTTGCCATTTGTCGCCTCCGCCCGCAGTAAAGCACATTTTGCGGGTAATCAAATTACTTGGTCATATAGATGTAATATCTACAAACTAAAGTATTATATCATAATAAAACGCACACGCGCGTATAATATTATAATATATGGCAAAATTTGTCCTGAAATCAGACTATGGGGGTCTTTGAAGGAGTGCCTGCTTTTCTCGGGAACCTGGCGGGCGTCGGGCGGATCTTCCTTACGACGATTATCGTTCTTTCCATGTCGGTGCCGGGAAGCTTGAATGTATCGGTCTTCTCTATGGTGCCTCCGAGGAGCGCTATGGCCTTGCCTGCTTCCGTCTCCTCATCTTCCGAGTGTGCCTTCATGGCGAGGAATACGCCGCCCACCTTTACCAGCGGCAGACAGTATTCGGCAAGTACCGAGAGCCTTGCGACGGCTCTAGCGGTGGCAATATCGTACTTTTCCCTGTACTTCTTGTTCCTGCCCGCGTCTTCGGCCCTGGAATGGACCGTAGAGCAGTCCTGAAGTCCCAGTGCGGTAATGACCTCATCAAGGAACTTGAGGCGCTTTTCGAGCGAATCCATGAGCGTTACGCCAAGCTCGGGGCATGATATCTTTACCGGAAGTCCCGGGAAGCCTGCACCCGTTCCCACATCGATGAACGTCAGCTGCTTTCCTTCTCCGGCCTTCGCCTCTTCCTCCCTGATATACGGGCAGAGCGTAAGTGAATCTATGAAATGCTTCATGGCGATGCCTTCGTCGTCATCGACGGCTGTGAGGTTCATCACCTTGTTCTTTTCCTTGAGCATGGAGGCATAGATCTGGAATGACCTTATCTCCTCGGCCGAAAGAGGAACGCTTATCTCATCCGAACGGTTCTCGAGGATGGGTGCGACGTCAGATGAAGTTTCAGCCTTGGCGGCATCATCCGCATCCGTCTTCTCAGTAATCTTTGTCCCTTCGGAACTAATCTCCACCTTCTTCGGGAGAGTCTCCTTAAGGCGCCTGATATCATCCTTGGTAAGCGGTTTTCTCTTGTGGAACAAGCCGTCAGCCATTATTCTGTCTCCTTCTCTGCTGTTCGAGATATACCAGGAGGACTTCGCAGTCCGCGGGCGACACTCCGGATATCCTCGAGGCCCTGCCGACGTTCTCGGGTCTCATCTTCGCAAGCTTCTGCGTGGCTTCGAGCCTCAGTCCCTTTATGCGGGAATAATCTATGTCTTCAGGTATCCTTATCTTCTCCAGGTTCTTGAACTTCTCGATCTTTTCCTTCTCAAGAGACATGTAGCCTTCGTATTTTATGTCAGTCTCACAGGCGAACGTAACATTGCGCGGAAGCGGTTTCCGGTCTTTGTCGACCGGGGCAAGCAGCTCATAGGTGACGCCGGGGCGCTTGATGAGGTCTGCCAGGCTCTCTCCTGACTTCGGCAGCGTCTGATTGCATGTGTCGAGGAGCTTTCCCAATTCTTCCGTCGGAGCTACATAAGTCTTCCTGAGCCTTGCCGTCTCTTCGGCTATCGCTTTGACCTTTTCTTCGAACTTTTCGAAAACATCATCTTCAATGAGTCCGATCTCATGACCTATGGGAGTAAGCCTCTCGTCGGCATTGTCCTGTCTTAAGAAGAGCCTGTATTCGGCGCGTGAGGTCATCATGCGGTACGGCTCATTAGTTCCCTTGGTAACCAGATCGTCTATGAGGACTCCGATGTAACCCTGTGATCTGTCTATTATCACCGCGTCTCTTCCGAGCAGTTTCATCGCCGCGTTTATGCCTGCCACGATGCCCTGTGCGGCTGCTTCCTCATATCCTGAGGATCCGTTTATCTGTCCCGCGGTGAAAAGCCCCGGCACGATCTTCGATTCGAGCGAAGCCTTCAAAGATAAAGGATCGACAAGATCGTACTCGATGGCATACGCCGCTCTCTGTATCCTCGCGTTCGAAAGTCCCGGCAGTGACTTTACCATCTTTTCCTGTATCTCTTCGGGAAGGCTCGTTGAGAACCCCTGCAGATACATCTCATTAGTATGGCGCCCCATGGGTTCGACGAAGATCTGATGTCTCGTCTTATCCTTGAAACGCATGAACTTGTCTTCTATCGAAGGACAGTATCTGGGACCTATGCCCTTGATCTCGCCGCTGTAAAGAGGCGACCTGTCCATGTTGTCCGCTATGACTTTTCTGGTCTCTTCCGTGGTCCATACCGACCAGCACGGTATCTGTTCGTCAACGGGCGCGGGGAATTTTCCCTCCATCTCGTTCCTGTACGAGAAAGGCGGGATATCGTCCTCACCGTCCTGTCTCGTCATCTGTGAGAAATCAACGGAATTGGAATTTACTCTTACTGGTGTTCCGGTCTTGAACCTTAAGAGGGGTATGCCGAGTGAACCCAGTGAAGAGGAAAGGCCCACCGATCTCGGCAGTCCGTCCGGACCGCTCTCAGTAATAACTTCCCCTCTGATTATGCGGGCTTCCATGTATGTACCGGAACATATGACTACGGCTCCTGCCCTGTAGACGGCCCTGCCTTCGGTCATTACGCCTGCGGCATTGCCATCCTCATCGGTAAGGAGCGCGGTAATGTGTGCCTGTTTTAAAGTGAGGTTCGGAAGGTTCTCGAGATAATGCTTCATCTCGATCGAATACATAGCTCGGTCTTCCTGCGCTCTCGGCGAATAAACGGCGGGGCCTTTCGAACGGTTGAGCATCCTCATCTGGACCGCGCATTTGTCCGCCATTATCCCCATGATTCCGCCCAGCGCATCTATCTCTCTTACGAGCTGTCCCTTTGACGTGCCTCCGATACTCGGGTTGCACGGAAGGTTTGCGAGGCTGTCCAGAGAGAGCGTAAAGAGTATCGTGTTAAGACCGAGCTTTGCCGCGGCGTGAGACGCCTCGCATCCGGCATGCCCTGCTCCTACGACGGCAACATCGAATGTTCCCGCTTCAAAGCTTCTTTCCAACTCTAAAGCTTCACGGATAGTCATTTACTTACCTATGCAGAATCTTGAGAATATCGTGTCCGCGAGCGTTGCGGATACCGTCTTGCCGGTAACCTCGCCGATCTCGTCAAGGCACGCTCTTAAAGCGGATGCGCACACTTCCGTGCCGAGACCGTTATCTAACGCGTCCAGCGCGAGGGCGAGTTTTTTACATGCCTTGCTGAACTTTGAATAATGTCTGCTGTTCGTGATGAGAAGTCCTTCGGAAGCACCGCCTCCGAGTTCGTTATAGTAATCGACGATCGCATCTTCTAACTTGTCGATGTTGAGTCCCTCTTCGGCGCTTATCGAGATGAAATCGGTAATGCCCAGCGTCTTGAGCTGCTCTTCGATCTCTTTCCGTTCAGGGTTCTCGCCGGCATCGCTCTTTGTAAATACAGCGGTAATGGAATCACAGTCTTCTCTCAGGTCAAAAACACCGACAAACACTTCGTCCGCATCCATGTCGGGCGGTATCATGTAGAAGATCATGTCAGCGCCTCTGCCAGCTTCTATTGCCCTGCCGATGCCCATTGACTCGATGATGTCTTCAGTCTCACGGATGCCTGCGGTATCTATAAGCGTAACGGGAATACCGTTGATATTTATCTGGACTTCTATGGTGTCTCTCGTCGTTCCGGCAACCTCTGTAACGATTGCCCTGTCAAAACCTGTGAGAGTATTAAGGAGAGTGCTCTTGCCGCTGTTGGGGAGTCCTAAGAGAGCCACGCGGAGCCTCTCGGACAATATCCTTCCCTTGCCGTAACCTTTGCAAAGGGCGGTAAGCCTGTCGTGGCAGTCGCTCAAAGCGTCTTTGACCTTCTCCAATTTGGATTCTTCCTCTGAAGGATCTTCGGTGTCGAATTCGGTGAATGTCTCGAGCATAGCAGCCTGGTCATAGAGGTTCTGCTCGATCGTATTTATCTCTTCGGCGAGCTTGCCGGACATAAGGCTTCCGGCTGCTTCGAGCTGTCTTTCGGTCTCGGAATTGATGACATCCATGACCGCCTCTGCCGAAGCAAGGCTCATCTTGCCGTTAATGAAGGCGCGTCTCGAAAACTCGCCCGGATATGCCATCCTGATCCCGGACATACCGAGACATTTTAAGATCTCCTGCTTGACGGCTCCTGAGCCGTGCGAGGATATCTCGACCATCTCTTCACCCGTATAGGAATGCGGTGCCTCAAAGCGCGTGAAGATAACCTCATCGACCTTCACGTCGTTTGAAGGGTCCTTTACATAACCGAATGCGCATGTGTATCCGGGAAGCTCAGAGAGCTTTTTATAATCTCCGCTGCTCCTTACGATGACGGAACATTTATCGGCAAGCTTTCCACAGCCGTTACCCGAGATGCGGATAACCGCTATTCCTGAGATTCCGGCCGGCGTGGAGCAGGCGCAGATAGGTTCGTCATCATACGAATACATCGAAATATGCCCGCGTAAAAATTTAAAAGATTATCAGCTGATTACTTCTTTTCCACGGGTGTTACAACGACACATCTGTTGGGCTCGACGCCTTCACTGTGTGTGGAAACACCGGGGACATCCTGGAGATAAGAGTGAACGATCCTTCTCTCTGCAGGGCTCATGGCTTCCATGACAACCTTGCGGCCGGAACGTCTTACTCTGGTAACAGCCTTGTCAGCGAGGCCTTTGATGACCTGCTCTCTGTGCTTTCTGTATCCGCCGACATCGAGATAAACGTGAACTCTCTGCTCACTGTGCTTGTTGGCGATGAGGTTTGTCATGTAAGAGATAGCCTCAAGTGTCTCACCGTGACGTCCGATGGCTGCACCGCAGTCAGAACCGGTTACGGAGATGTAGATGGTATCGTCTTCCCTGTAGGAATCCATGTTGCCGTGGATGCCGATGCCGGAGAGGACTTCAGCTACAAAATTTGCAGCTGCGTCTTCTGCTTCGCTTACTGCGTCGCCTTCAAAGCTCTCGTCGTCACCGTAGTATGTATCGTCAGATTCTGCAGAAGATGATGTCTCCTCTGCTGCTTCCTCTGAATTGAATGTAACCTTGACCTCAGCGTCCTTTCTTCCCAAACCGAGGAAGCCGCCTTCAGTGCCTTCTTCTATAACTTCGACAGTTGCCTGTTCCTTTGTGCATCCGAGCTCGGAAAGAGCTGCCTCGATTGCTTCATCAACTGTTGCGCCTGTTTTGATTACTGTCTTTTCCATATGTCAAAGGCCTCCTTCGAGCCAAAATTATTCGATGTCGTTCTTCTTGTTCTTGTTCTTTTTCTTATTCTTCTTGTCGTCAACGTCGACTTCCGCATCAACACCGGCGAGCTTGGCCTTGCCGCTCTTCTTGAATACGGCGTCTTTCTTTGCCTCGATCTCAGCCTTCTTTGCTTCGTAAGGCTTTGTGAAGAGATAGTAGACGATAACGCTCGTGATGATGCTCATGAGTCCGGAGATGATCCAGTAAAGGCCCATTGCAGCAGGCATCGTGAATGTCGTAACGAGCATGAGGATAGGCATCATCCAGTTCATCATCTTCATGGAGTTCTGTGTGATGTCCTCGGCGCTGCCCTTATCTCCGGCCTGACCTGACATAGCCTTGTTGAGCTTGGCACGCTTCTTTGCTTCTTCCTCTTCCTTCCAGCCCGGCTTCATGATCTTGGAAAGCTGCATCACGACGATGTTGGTGACAACAACGAGCAGCGGGATCAGGAGCATCGGAACGTAAGTTGCGGGATCCTTTGCGATCTCAAGGGGATTCCATGCGGGAGTTACCGTGAGATCCATTCCGAGGAAGTGGAGGTCGATCATCTGATCGAGACTGATGAGTTTCTGATTGATACACTCATTGAGGAACTGTGCATTCTCGTTCAGCGCCTTAATGAGGTTGATGTGGATCTCAGGAGAAACATTGCCTGTGAGGATACCGTTCTCGCCCATTCTCTTTCCGAGATCGATCATGGACTGGATATTCTCTTTGCTTACCTGTGAAAGGTAGATCAAAGGTCCGCTGACGATACGGTAGATAGGCCAGATGAAGAACAACTGAAGGAAAGGAAGAAGGCATCCCGAAAGACCGCCTGCACCGTTCTCCTTCTGCATCTTCATCAGCGCTTCCTGATAAGCTTCCTTGTCATCGCCGAACTGACGCTGCAGTTCTGCCTGCTTGCCGCTCAAAGCCTGCATCTTGAGCATGGACTTCTGCGACCTGATGTTGAGCGGGATAAGAGCTCCTCTGATGATTATGGTAAGGAAGATGATGGCCAGACCATAATTACCGAAGAAGATGAACAAGACCCTGGTAAGCCAGCCGAACAAAGTGTACAGCGGGTCAAGGATCGATAACTGAACTAAAATGTCTCCCATTATTGTTCTCCGGTTTGCTAATAAATAACGTGTTTAGATTATCTGACGGGATCGTATCCGCCTTTTGAGAAAGGATTGCATCGCAATATACGCCAAATACCCATGAGACCGCCTTTTATAACGCCGTACTTCGTCACTGCGTCGATCATGTACTGCGAACACGTCGGCTGATACTTGCAGTGAGGCCCCATATGCGGAGAAATATGCTTCTGATACCAGCGAACCATCCCTATTACGGCTTTACGGATCATACGGACTCTCCATCCAAAAGATCGAGCCTTGCAAGACACTTCCCCATATCTGTGCTGATTTCCGAGAATTCAGGGATACCGCCCTTAGCCTTCAGCGTGAAAACGTAATCGTATCCTTGAGGAAGCCTGTCCTCCAGTTTCCTGTAAGATTCCCTCATAAGGCGCCTTGCACGGTTCCTTCCGACTGCGCCGAGCTCTTTTTTGTTTGCACAAAAGCCCGTGCGTCTTAATGCCGGATCTACTTTATAACCGCTCTGCGTGGTCCCTTCTCTTCTTTTAAGCACGTGAACCGACAGGTATCTGCCGGTTGCGAATCTCCCGTACCGGTAAACCCTGTTAAATTCAAAGTTGAATCTGAGCGCTACCGATTTCAAAGCGAGAATGCGACTGCAGTCCTTTTATCAGACTGCGAGTCTCTTTCTGCCTTTAGCTCTTCTTGCAGCAATAACCTTGCGGCCGTTAGCGGTCTCCATTCTTGCTCTGAAGCCATGAACCTTTGCTCTCTGTCTTTTCTTAGGCTGAAAAGTCATCTTTGCCATAATATAAATCCTCCGGACTGTTGTTGTTTTTCAGTTGCACACCCGCGTTTCTGGCGGCAGCGCATAATACGACAATCTTAATTAAACCGTAAAATTATATTAGGGCGTTCGTATAAAGTCAAGCATCTGCATCAGCACTTGCCGAAGAGGTACTCGATAAACTTCAGATAATCGTTGTTTCCCGATGCCTTTGTCGAATATGCAAATGCGATGTAGTAATCGTACTGTTCATCGAGTCCGAGCTTCTGCTCGATCTCGTCGGACAGTTTCAGAGCCAGAGGTACGGGACCTTCCTCTTCTTCCTCACCCATGTTGAAGATGTCCCTGAGCGAAATGCCCTGAGAGCTCTTTGCCTTCTCCTCGTCAGTCTCTTCATAGTAGTAGAAATCATCTTCGGAGAAATTTTCCATGTTGACGAGCTGGCGCATATCCTGGAAATAATCGGGAGTCGAATATGCGTATACCGCATCCTCTCTCATGATCATGTAATCGTACTGGCCTGTGACGATGGAAGCCCTGAAAGCAACCTCAAGGTACTTCTGTTCATATTCGAATTCGCTCGTGAAGTCCATATCCTTGTTGTCTGCAAGGAGCGCCGTTCTGGCCTTATTGTATCCGCCCCATGAGAGGAATCCGTCTGTAGCGTATTTACGGCCTTCATCCGAGACCTGGCAGTTGATCTGTCCGCCGCCAAGGACTCTCATGTTGGACTTGTAAATATCGATTCCGTACCAGGTAACAGCGCCGGCCAGTAGCAAAACCATTATGGTTCCGGGCAGGTAGTACTGTGCGAGATAACCTGCCTTCTGCTTTGCGGTAAGGCCTGCGAGCTTCTGTTTTTCCTCCCTGAAGAATCTCGTGACCTTGTTGCCTGACTTATCCTTCTCGGCATCGGGCTTTTCGAGTTCCTTCTCGAGTTCCTTGACTTCTTTCTTGGAACTTGCAAGGGAGATATTGCCTGCGGCATCGAGTTCGGGATCGTACTCGACGGACTCCTTCAGCGCCTTGAGCTTCTCGGCCTGGCTCTTTTCGAGTTTGTCGAACTGCTTGATGAAGACGATGCAGAGGAAGTACGTTATCGTCGTTGAACAGAATACATATATGAGCGGGAACCACTGGGCATACCAGAGGCAAGCGATGACTGATCCGATCATGAGAGCCGCGATCAGGATCAGGGGTATGAACTTGATTATGACGAAGATCAGGGCTGCCTTAAAGAGTTCTGTAGTCTTCATCTCATATCTTGCGATCGTCGGGAAGATCGCGATCGTCATGAGGAATACGAAGATGCTGAACACGATGATGCCGATCTTATAGAGCAGAGGGGTCTCAGCCCAGCCGCTGTAGATTATCCAGCGCCAGTCAAGGACTATCAGGGCTATGGCAACGAGCATGATTATCCAGACGATCGTGGACTGTTTGAAATTCCGCTTGAAGGATTTGAAGAACGGAATGAAGACTCCCGTTCCCTCTCCTCTTATTATCTTCATCGCAACATAATACTTTGCGGAATATGCGGCTCCGAACGTGACTATCGGGATGCTGCAGATTATGAAGAGCAGATTGAGGATGATCAGATCCGCTATGGTGCTGATAAAGTCCATTACCGGACTGTCTGGTTTTAATATGTTCATTTTTACCGACCTGTTTATATATTCGAAATCCGGGCGCAGGATGCCCTGACCTCCGGAACTTTACTATTCTACATCAAATCCGGACCTGTGCCCGAAAAATCTTATCCCTTGATAAATTGGGGCTGCCCCTTTAAAGAGCAGCCCCAAGATCTTAACAAGAATGTATAAGGATTATTCCTTAACACCACCGATCGTGAGACCGGTAACGAAGTATCTCTGCAAGAAAGGATACAGAGCGATGATAGGTGCCATTGTTGCAATGGAAGCTGCGGCTCTTACCGTGATAGGTGTGATGGTATTAGCTGTAGCGGCTGTCATTGCGGCTCCGGACGTAGCGCCTGTTGTAGCAGAAACGGAATCCAGGAGTTTCATGAGCTCGTACTGGAGCGTCGTGTACTGGGGATCGAATCTGTTGTACAGCATTGCGTCGAACCAGGAGTTCCAGTGATATACGGCGACGAACAGAGCAATCGTAGCATAAACCGGCTTACACAGCGGGGTTATGATGCTTACGAAGACTCTCATGTAGCCTGCACCCTCGAGCTGTGCAGCTTCTTCGAGTGAATCCGGAATACCGAGCATGTAAGTTCTCATGACCATTACGTTGAATGCGCTTACCATGCCGGGGATAACGTATACCCAGAAGCTGGATGTGAGATGGAGGTATCTGAAGAGGATCAGTACCGGGATCATACCGCCGGAAGCATACATCGTGATGATCCAGAAGAGGGATACGCCTGACTTGAACAGGAACTTCTTACGGCTCAGGATGTAGGAAAGCAATGCGTTTGCTGCCAGTGAGGTAAGTGTACCGATAATGGTTCTCAATACCGTGATCTTTGCACCGACGCGGATACCGGGTCTTTCGAAGAGGATCTCTTCGTAGTTTCTCCAGGACCACTTACGGGGCAGGAAGTAGATTCCGCCACGTACGGCGTCGTTACCTTCGTTGAAGGAATAAGCCAACGTGTTGATAACAGGATAGAGCGTTACGACTGCGAACAATACGAGGAAGGTCGTATTGAGGATCGTAAAGATGAGATCCTCCGTTGCCATTTTCTTCTTGTGTTTGATTCTCTCAAAAGAGACTTGCTGAATATCTGCCATGATCATTCACCCCTTTCCATTAGAACAGACGCTCATCGCCCTTCTTCTTGGCGATGTAGTTGGAAACTACGATAAACGTCATTGAAACGACGGTCTTGAAGATACCTGCTGCGGTACCGAGTGAATAGTCAAGGTTACGAGCGTCGAGTGCCCAGTCGAGGACGTAGATGTCGATCGTTCTTGAAACGTTCTGTACAAGTCCGTTACCGAGGAGGTACTGAAGCTCGAAGCCTGCGTTAAGCACGTTACCGATGTTCATCAAGAGAAGGATCATGATCGTAGGACGGAGACCGGGAAGAGTTACATAAAGCATCTTCTGGAAACGTCCTGCGCCGTCGATCGAAGCTGACTCATAGAGGCAGGGATCGATGGAAGTGATCGCTGCAAGATAGATAATTGCATTCCAACCTGTTTCTTTCCAAAGGTTACTTAATGTAACGATGGGCCAGAACCACTCCGGTCTTGCAAGGAACGGGAAAGCGGTATCAACGATATGCAATCTCAGAAGGATGTCGTTGATGATACCTGTGGACGTAAGTGCATCGTGAACGATGGCAACTACGATGATCCATGAAAGAAAGTGAGGAAGATATGAAATAGTCTGGATAGACTTCTTAAAATACTTATTCTTGACCTCATTCAAGAGGATAGCGAACGCGATAGCAACAACGGTGCTGAAGATTAAGTTAAGAGCACCCATACAGAAAGTGTTTCTGATTACCATCAGGAACGTCTTATCATGGAAAAGGAACTGGAATTTTTTAAAACCGACCCACTTTGAGCCACTGATTCCTTTGTTATATTTGAAGTCCTGAAAAGCAATGATCCAGCCTACGAGAGGCAGATAATAGAAGATGATGCCATAGATAATATATATGGCGCTGATTACAACAAGTATCCACTGTCTCTTGAATTCCTTGACAGTGAGCTTCGGCTTGTCGATATCAACCGGTTTTTGTTTCTTCGATTTGGAAGTCGAGATCTCCATGTTTAGCTCCTATTAAAAGTGGTGGCAACCATAGTTGCATTTGCCATGGTCGCCACCACACGATTAATTACTCATCAACCTTAGACTCAGTTAGGCGTCCAGCCGTAAGACTGTGCTGTCTCAAGTCTCTTGTTAACCTCAGCCTGAGCCTCTTCGAGGAACTTCTCAGGTTCGCACTCAGCGTAAGCTGCCTGGTAAGCGGCCCAATCGGACTCGAAATCCTTACTCATAACAACTGTAGGGAGCCAGAGGTGCTTTGTCTCGCCCATCTTCTTCCAAGCAACACCACCAGGAGTGTCAGAAGAGATGCTGTTTGACCAAGACCAGAGAGGATACCAAGGAGCGTTGACAACCTTCTCGGAATCGAGGAACTCAACGTAAGTACCAACGCCGTAAGCGTCGAAGCACTTCTTAAGAGGTTCAGCAAGGCCGAGAACGAACTCAGAAGGCTGCTCACCGGGCTGCATTCTGTTGATGCCGTCTCTGCTCATACCCATCCACTGAGGGCAGTATGAGTATTCACATGTGTGCTTAGCCTTGTAGCTGTCGCTCTTCCAGTTCTCTCTCATTTCTTCTGTTCTGTAGTAGAGACCGTTCTCGTCTACGAGATAGTCAACACCTTCTATACCCCAGAAACGGAGATCGTGGATGTCCTGATCGAGGAGAGCGCTGAGGAATGCGAATGCGAGATCCGGATCCTTGCAGCTTGTTGTAACTGCGCAACCAGAAGACTGGTTGAGCTCGTCGTCATAAGAGTGCCACTGCTGGCTCATGCCCTTCTTAGCAACGAGGCCGAGAGGTACATAGTCGCATCCGAGCTGATCGAGACGGAACTCAGTGCCATCTGTAGCCTGGAGAGGAGAAGCGAAGGGTCCCATGATGTTGTAAGCGAAATCCCAATACTGATCGCAGAGACCAAGTACACGACCTGTAGAAAGCTTAGCAATATACTCGTCGTATGTCTGTGTAGCGAAGTCAGGATCGATAGCGCCCTTAGCGTACTCTTCGTTCAACTTCTTGAAATACATCTTAGCTGTATCGGTTGTGTTGTAGTCAACAACCTTCGGCTTGTCCATACCTGCGTCGATGTTAACGATGCAGCAACCGTCGTTCGGATAACCGTCGAGGAACATAGGAGCGTTCTCAAGGCAGTAATACTTCCAGTCTTCGCAGAGACATGTGTAAGGGATTACAGGTGTTCCATCCGGAAGTTCCGGGTTAGCAGCTGCATAATCCTCGAGGAGCTTGAAGTATTCATCAAGAGTCTCGATCTTAGGATAGTTAGCCCACTCAAGAACACGAACCTGGATCCAGAAAGCCTCACCGTTCTGACCTGTTGCTGTGTTGATGTGATTGTAGGAGTTACCGAAAACGTTAGCCCAATAAATGTGGCCGTCGTCCATACGGAACTTATCCCACTCTTCGTCTGTGTACATTTCCTTGAGGTTAGGATACTTCTCAAGATAGTCATCCCAAGCTACAAGCAAACCGTTCTCATAGAGTGTAACGGAACCGTCGCCGCCATCGATGAGATCAGGGAGCTTACCTGATGCGATGATGGAGCCGATAGCTTCGCCTGCGTCCTGACCTGTGAGCCATGTCTCCTTAACACGGACACCAGTCTTCTGAGCGATGATCTCCTGGATGTCGTTGTTTGCGTCCTTCTCTTTACCGGACATTGCAGCGAACATCGTGAAATCAACGATTTCCTTCTCACCGCTTGTTGCCTGTGTCTCACCGCCGGCACCGGTAGTAGCGTCAGTAGCGCCAGTTCCACCGCCATTGGAGCATGCAGCAAGAGATGATACCGCAAGCATTGATGCAAGGATCAATGTAACGATTTTCTTAGTCTTCATTACTAGACCTCCCGAATTAGATTCTCGCTAAAAACGAGTATTTAGCAATTAGATTATATGTTTGCCCCATTTTTGCCACAACCCGAAAAAGTCTAACTAAACAACTGATAAACTCAACAAAAATGCAATACTTTTAACATCTATAGACAAAAACGACCCTGCCTCTTTGTGCATACTGCACAAAGAGGCAGGGCTACGATTAAGCACTTGGTTCAGGTCAGGCACCCCTGTTGGTCTTACGGTACTTGGAGGGCGTACACCCCATGATCTCAATGAATTTACGGATAAAATAGTCACTGTCCTTGTATCCGACGTTCTCCGCTATGCGGTTTATCTTCTCGTCGGTAGTGATTATCTGTCTGGCCGCTTCCTTGATCCTGTAATTTGTCAGGTAATTTTTGAAAGACATCCCGTATTTCTTCCTGAATATCTGTCCTAAGTAAGAACTGTTGATGTGATATTTGTCACCCAGATCCTTCAGACTGATGTTCTCCGCAAAGTTCTCCCTTATCTCCGCTTCGACTTCGGCGAGTATGCCGTGCGATATGCTCTTCCGGAGTTCCGCGAGGTAAGATGCATATTCCAGTGCGAACTTCTTTAAGTGCTGGTGGCTTCCCCTGAGGAAGACTCCCTCCGACGCCCTGTCTGAAATGTACTGGATGATCTCCTCCTGGTTAACGGTATCATCGAGTTCGCTCGCAAGGTGGATCAGCTGGAACAAAAGATAATTGATGTTGAGGTCAAATGCCCTGTTGTTCCCTTCCTTGCCCCTGAGCTCCTCATAGAGTTTCTCGACGCCGGATTCAATGAGCGCGGGATCGTTCTTTACGATGGAGTCGATTATCTCGTCGATCGTATTTTTACAGAGCACGAACCCTCTTACCGCACCCTGGTTCTCCTCTGTCTCCTCATAGAAATACAGTTTCTTGGTATTGTGGAAACCGGTGATGCTCTTGAGCCTTCTGCAGGTGACATAAGAGAGCGCCAGATCCGAGATATTCTGAACGAGCTGTCCGCAAAGCATCCTTACCGGTTTCATGATGAGCAGCTCGATCTTCCTTATAAAAGCATTCAGGAACTCCGTCTCGTTCATGTCGCGCATCTCTGCCATCGTCTCGCAGTATATGAAACCGATATTATAATTCTCCTCATCATAGGAGATATCCATAGTGAAGTTGTTCGCGTATTCCTTCAATATCTCTCGGCACGCGTTAAAGAGCTGCCTCTGGATGACGCTCATGTCATCCGGATCCTCCTCATCGACTCCGGCTTCCCTGTTTATCAATTCTATGTATATAAACCTGAGGCTTCCCGAGATCTGGACGTGCTTGTTGATGTAATCGACTTCTTCCCCGGTGAACTTGCCTTTGACCAGATGTCTTATAACCCTGGCAAGATATGCGTCCTCCATCTTCTCCCTGTCCTTTCGAAGAACGATGGATTCCTGATTGCGGTTCGACACCTTGCGGAGGACCGATATAAGCTCCTCTTCCTCGACCGGCTTTAAGATGTAATCGCAGCATCCGTATCTGATGGCCTTCTGCGTGTAGGCAAAATCATCATATCCCGTGAGCAGGACGAATTCGGCATCAGTAACCTTATCTTTCTTGACGGTCTCAAGAAGCTCCAGACCCGTCATCTCAGGCATCCTGATATCCGAGATCACGAGATCGACGTGATTCTCGGTAAGATATCTTAAAGCTTCTTTTCCGTTGGAGCAGACGGCAGCGATCTCAAATCCCTCGCCCTCCCAGTCGATAATGACCTGAAGTCCCTGAAGGATATACGGTTCGTCGTCAACAAGCATTACTTTTAGCATAGTCCACCTCGAGTCAAGCCTTTGTGATCATATCTGACGGTATCATAATGATGACGCTCATTCCGATGCCCTTCTCGCTCTCTATCGAGAACCTGGCTTTGTCCTTGAACATCATCTTGATCCTGAGACAGGCATTCAGGATACCGACGTGCTTCGCCTTCTTTATCGTATCAATGGTAACATTATTCATCCTCTGCTGCAGGAGTTCGGCCTCTTCCTCATCCATTCCGTCTCCCGTATCCTCGACTTCGATCACTACCTGATCGTCAGAGTTATAGACCCTGACGAAGATCCAGCCCTGCGAGGATTTGGACTCGATGCCGTGCACGCAGGCGTTCTCAACGAATGTAACCAGTGTAAGCTTCGGGATCAGGATCCTCTTGCAGTCCTCGCTGATGTCGATGTCGAAAGATATCCTGTCGCCGAACCTGTAGCTCTGGAGCTGGAGGTAAGCATCGATGAATTCCTCTTCCTCCTCGATGGTGACGGCATCCTCGTGCCACTCAACGTTCTGTCTCTGCATTACCGCGAGCCTCTGGACCATCTCGGCGGTCTCTGTCTCTCCCTTTAAGATACTGTGCATGCGGATACTCTCGAGAGCGTTGAAAAGAAAGTGCGGATTGATCTGGCTCTGCAGCGCCAGGAGCTCGGCATTCTTTCGCGCGATATCGATCTCCTGCTCGCGGAGCTTGTCCTTGTAAATAGTCTGAGTGAGTTCGTTATTGATCTCAACGATCCTGTTGTAGTTGTGCATGAGGTTCGAGATCTCGTCTGAGCCTTTTATCTCCTTGATCGGCTGCAGGATCTCGTTTCCGCCTTCACCGAAAGCTTTTCCGAGAACGGTGATACGCTCTGTGATGGACTTTTCGAGCAGTTTCATCAGAAGGATCGGAATAATGAGAGTGACAACAAATAACAACAGGGTTACGGGAATGTTGTTCTTCATTACCTCGGTGACGGTAAGGTTTTCGGTGACTGCATAGATGGTAAAGGTGTTGCCGAACATCGGGACCTGCCTTACCGTTACGTAAGGCTCGTTCGCGATCTTCTCCATTAGCTTCTGGTAGTCGTTGAAGCTGTCCTGGCTCGGATAGACGAGATAATCTCCGCAGCATACAAACATCGTGCAGTTTACGGGAATGTCGGCAAGTTCTTCCGTGATCCTCCAGCTCCTGTGCTCTATCGTTACGATCTTTTCGACCGGCGTCTTTGTATTGGTCATCCTTCTTACATAGATGAAACGCTTCTGGTCCATTGTCCTTACGACCGGTTCATAATCGTAATAAGCATAGACGCCGAGATTATCACCGCTGGCTATAAACTCCTGATACCATCTCTCATCGTTGGCATCAGAGAGGTGATGGAAATAGTTTCCGTTGATCATGGACTTGTTGTCGACATATATTACGATCCTGTCGCGGTTGTAATCGGTCAGCGTCGAGAAGAATGAATTGGAGATCGTATCGATGTAGCTCTTGTAGTAATCGGATGGCTTTTCATAAAGCCTGTTCATGAACGTGTTCAGGGTATTGTTGAGGTCGATCGACGAAGCGACCGTCGTATCGTAATTCAGGAGATTCTCGAAATAGTTCGAATATGCGTCGATCGCAGTCTCCCTGTAGTAGTACTGGTTCTTGAGTTCCGCCTCGTAAATGGATCTCAAAAGGAATACGTCTGTTATGACAAGAGGAAGAATGACGCCGAAAATATACATCAGAAGAAACTTTTTGCTGAGCTTCAATCTTCCGAAAAAACTGTTCTTGGAGTACTTAAACATAATCCCCGGGGCTCTTAATGAGTTCTGCTCCTCAACTGTTCTTAAACATAACCATATCATATTACAGGAAACCGGTTGTTCTTTGCAAACGGCGGGCTCTTTCAAAGTGCTGGATTTAGTCAGGAATTATCTGCAATTCATCCTGTTGAATTAAAAGTTATGATTATTTAACATTTTACTTGTATATAAAATCAAATAAGAGGTGTCCCCTATGTTAAAGATCGTAAAGACCGAGAACGGCCAGGTAAGAGGCCTTCCCGGAAACAACACCCGTATCTCAGTTTTCAAAGGAATCCCGTTCGCTGAACCGCCCGTAGGCGAGAACCGCTGGAGAGCTCCCCGGCCCAAAAAGGATTGGGATGGCATCTACGACGCATATAAGTTCGCGCCTATCTCCGTGCAGGATCAGCCCGGCGTCGGAACCGACATCTACTGCCGCGAGTGGCACGTCGACCCCGACATCGAGATAAGTGAGGACTGCCTCTACCTGAACGTCTGGACACCCGCAAAGAGCACGGATGAAAAACTCCCCGTCCTCGTATGGTTCTTCGGAGGCGGATTCCAGTGGGGCTACACCGCTGAGATGGAATTTAACGGTGAGAACCTTGCCAAGAAAGGCATCATCGTAGTTACGGTAAACTACAGACTCGGTGCCATCGGATTCCTCTCACATCCGGATCTCTTCAAAGAATCTCCCGAAGCACCGGCAAACTTCGGTCTTTTGGACCAGCAGGCCGGCCTTAAGTGGGTTAAGAGAAACATCGCAGCTTTCGGCGGCGATCCTGAGAACATCACGATCGCAGGACAGTCCGCAGGCGGCGGAAGCGTATTAAACCACCTGACGGCAAAATCAAGCATCGGTCTTTATCAGAGAGCTGTCATACTCTCCGGCATCATCTCCTTCCCCTACATGAAGGACTTCGTCATGACTCCCAGAACAATAGACGACGCCTGCTCATACGGCGTAAAGTTCTTCGAGAAACTCGGCGTAAAGACAGTCGAAGAAGCAAGAAAGCTCGACGCTTCATATATCCGCGAAGTATATGCGAAGTTCAGGGAGACCGAGAACTTCTTCTTCACCCCCATGATCGACAACGTCTTTATGGAAGATGAACCGTTAAAACTCTTCATGGCCGGAGAACATGCTCACGTTCCGCTCATGTCGGGCAATACTTTCGATGAGTTCCCGAGCTGCATCTTCGCAGATTCCAAAGAGGATTTCGAGGCAAAGGCAAAAGAGATATTCGGCAGCAAGACCGAAGAGTTCCTCTCCTTCCCCGAAGCTCAGATGAACAACGGCAACATGTACGCATCCCTTCGCGCGATCGAGTGTGCGGTAAAGGCAACCTTCGCCCACAACGACAAGCCCGGCTACTACTACAGCTTTGAACCTGATATTCCGGGATATGACAACCCCGGCACGTTCCACTCGGTAGACCTCTGGTTCTTCTTCGACAACCTCGACAAGTGCTGGAGACCGATGGTCGGAAGACATTTCGATATCGCAAGACAGATGAGCCTGTATTTTACGAACTTCATCAAGACCGGCGATCCGAACGGCAACGATGTCGACGGTACGGCACTTCCTCTCTGGAAGCCTTATACACCCGCCTTCAAGAACGAGATGCACTTCACTCCTGATGGCGCGAAGACTGCCGTACAGGAAGATTCACCCGAGTCTGACTTCATAACATTCATGACAAAGCACATCGAAGAGGCCACAACCGGTTCTTCTTCCGATTCCGGCAAAGAAGGCGACACGGGTCTCAAGGTCGAGCTCTACGAAGTTCCGAAGAAGCAGGCGTTCAACCCCTATCTTCCCAACTGGGAGTTCATACCTGACGGCGAACCTTATGTATTCAACAACAGAGTCTATGTCTACGGTTCACACGATGTTTTCGCAGGACACGCATTCTGTCTTGAGGACTATGTGACATGGTCCGCACCCGTCGACGATCTCGGCAACTGGACATATGAGGGCGTCATCTTCAAGAGGACTGACGATCCGGCCAACGCCGACGAGAGAGGATGCCTCTATGCACCTGACGTAACCGTCGGTCCCGACGGAAGATACTACCTGTTCTATGCCCTGGATGACGACTGTGTCATCTCGGTAGCGGTATCAGACTCTCCTTCAGGCAGATTCGAATTCATCGGAAACGTCCATCACGAAGACGGCACGCTCCTCGGAAAGAAGGAAGGCGAAGAACAGCAGTTCGATCCGGGCGTAATCACGATCGGCGACGTCACATATCTCTACACCGGTTTCTGCGGACAGGGCGACAAGTCCCGTCACGGATGCATGGTAACCGTACTGGACAAGGACATGCTCACAGTAAAGCGCGCACCCGAATTTGTCATTCCTTCAACACAATACAGTGCCGGAACAGAATTCGAAGGTCACGCATTCTTTGAGGCTCCTTCGATAAGAGAAAGAAACGGGATCTTCTACCTCATCTATTCCTCACAGGTAATGCATGAGCTCTGCTACGCTTACTCTTCCGATCCTCTGGGACCCTTCACATACGGCGGAGTCATCGTCAGCAACTGCGATATCGGCATCGACACTTATAAGCCCGCAGACAAGCCCACCGCTTTCGGCGCCAACAACCACGGAAGCATCGTGGAGATCGCAGGCGACTGGTACATCTTCTATCACAGGCAGACAAACAACGACTGGTATTCGCGCCAGGGCTGCGCCGAGAAGATCGCTTTCGATGAGAACGGCATGATAAAGCAGGTTGAGATCACGTCATGCGGACTTAACGGCGGACCGTTGAAGGATACCGGCGAATATCCCGCACACATTGCATGCAATATCTTCGACAACAACAACAAGATGTATGTCGGCGAGATGCATGCGGCAAACGTCACGATGGATGTAAGGGACGGACTCAAGGGACCGTCGCACATCAGACAGATCTCAGATGGCACGACTGTCGGCTTCAAGTATTTCGACCTCAAAGGCGTCAAAGGCTTAAGGCTTACGACAAGAGGATACGGCAAGGGCGACATCGACATAAAGACTTCCATTGACGGAGAAGTCCTCTCCACGGTTAGCGTCGACTTCTGTACCGCATGGGAAGAACACGTCGCCAGATTCGATATCGCCGACGGCGTATATCCGCTCTACCTTACGTTCAAAGGCATGGGCAATGTCTCATTGCTGAGTTTCGAATTCCTGCACTGAGATAAACAACACCGACAATACTAATTCCCGAATTAGTATTACGGGGCTGTCTCTTAAAGGCTTTATGCCGGGGAGGCAGCCCCTGTAGTTTTAATACTGAATCTTCGCTGAACCGGATTCCCGAAGCAACTCCAAAAAACTCAGAGCTCCGCGGTAACCGTAATGCCCTTGCCGCTGCCCGTTGCGTAGATATTTCCGCCGTGGGCTTCGGTTACGCCCTTCGCGATAGACAATCCGATACCGTATCCGCCGGTCTCGGAGTTTCTGGACTTGTCAGTCCTGTAGAACCTGTCGAACATGTGCTTCATGTCATCCTGCGAAACGGGCTCTGCCGTGTCGTTATAAACTGACAGCAGTATCTTCGAGCCGTTCTTTTGCAGAGACGCTTTTATCTTTCCGCCTTCGGGCGAATACTTTACGGCATTTTCCATGAGGATCGAAACAAGTCCCGCCAATGCCTTGGGGTCGCCGTTATATGAGATGCCGGGAGCGATGTCTGTCTCAAGTTCCTTGCCGGAAGATATTGCAGGGCCTTTGAAAGATTCCACTTCTTCCGACACCATGTCCGACAGCGGGAACTCGATCTTCTTGAGCTCCGACTTCGAACCTTCCTGTGTCTTTGCCAGATAGATGAGCCTGTTGGTGAGTTCAGTCATGCGCTCGGTCTGTTTCCTGATATCGGCGAGCCACTCGTTGTCGCCGTCATCATCCATTTCGAGCACATCGCAGTCGGCCTTTATTACGGCCAGAGGAGTTTTCAGTTCGTGACCGGCATCCGTGATGAAGCGCTTCTGCCTCTCGTATGCATCGGCCGCAGGCTTTACCACTGCCTTGGAAGATACCGCTATGAGCACGAAAAAGATGAGCAGTCCGACAGCGGATATTATCAGGCTTATCCAAAGGAATGCCCTCGCATTGTCGAGACTCCGTCCGCAGTCGTAGAAGACTATGCGGGAGACGCCTTCTCCCATGTCACTAACCCTGTATCTGTAATCGCCGATGAAGCCTCTTGCCTTCCCGCTCGAATAGATCGTCACGCCGATATTGGCTGCGGCCTTCGAATCGACTGCGGCGATCCTTCCCGTATCGATAATGATGACAGTGCCACACTCATCGAGATAGACCGTGAAAAATCTTGCCTCATACTGCATCTCGGGAGACATCTGTCCGCGCCTCATGTCACCCGGGAAACCGAACGGATCTCCTCCGGGCGGCTGGGGCATCTCATCGGGGAAACCTCCGTTGTTGGCGGTAAGTATGTCGAGGACCGCATCCGCATTTTTTATAACGTTCATGAAGTTGAACAGATTGATCGCGCCGATAAGGACGACAAGTACCGCCGTTACCGACAGCATCGCGGTTATTATGAATCTTCTGCGGAGCTTTCCGATCATGTGATCTCCTCCAGGGAGTATCCGGCATTGCGCGTTGCCTTTATCTGGACATTGCTCTCAAGCGCAGCCAGTTTCTTTCTCAGGTAAGAGATATACGTCCATGCGGTGCTGATGTCAGCCTCCGAATCAAGTCCCCATATCTTATCCATGAACTTTTCGGTGGAGATAAGGATACCCGGATTCATCATGAGCATCTCCATCATCTGGAATTCCTTGCCGGCGAGCCTGTACTTTCCTTTGGGAGAAGAGAGTTCGAAGCTCCCCCTGTCCAGAGTGAGGTTGCCGAACTTCAGCACATTGTCGGTCGCGACGGCGGGCTGCCTCGTAAGCACCCTTATCCTTGCAAGGAGTTCCTTGGTGTCGAACGGCTTGGTCAGATAATCGTTAGCTCCCGAATCGAGGCCTTCGACTTTGTCGTCTATCTCGGACTTGGCCGTAAGCATGAGCACGGGAACGGAATTGCCCTTTGACCTGATCTCCTTCAGGGCGGAGATCCCGTCCTGCTTCGGCATCATGATGTCCATGATCACCAGATCGTATTCGCTGGCCATTGCATAGAGCACGGCTTCTTCCCCGTCGAAAACACAATCGACGGAATAATTGCTCTTGGTAAGGATGGCTTTTAAAGCCCTGGATAAAGATCTCTCATCTTCTGCCAAAAGGATTCTCATTATATATACCCCTTTATCTTTCATTCCCAGAAAACTGATTAAATGCTATCGCGTTGAACCGCACTTTACAAGTTCAGAGCGCTTCAGGGAAGCGCTGCCGGATCCTTTCAAAAGTTTTTCGAAATGCTCCGGAACTTTTAAGCCTGTTTTAAGTATGCACCATAAGATTAGGGCAAGAAACTAAAACGAGGTTAAAAAAATGTCTTATCAGGATGTTTTCGAAAGATATGAGATAAAGTACTTCATCACTTCTTCCCAGAAGAACGAACTGCTCGATGTGATGGAAGGCAGGCTCGCGCCCGATCAGTACGGCAGGACCACCATCCGCAACATCTACTACGATACAGACAGTTTCAGGCTGATAAGGGATTCCCTGGATCACCCGTTATACAAGGAAAAACTCAGGGTAAGGTCTTATCAGAGAGCAGGAAGAGAAGACATGGTCTTCGTCGAGATAAAGAAGAAGTTCGAAGACGTCGTTTACAAAAGGCGCGTCGCCATGCCGAAGATGTCAGCTGAGGACTGGATCTCCGGTAAGACTCCCATTCCCTTCCGGACCCAGATAACCTCCGAGATAGATTACTTCCTTATGTTCTACGGAGATATCAGCGCAAAGACATTCTTAAGCTACGAGCGTGAAGCATACTGCGGAGTGACGGATCCGGGATTAAGACTGACGTTCGACGAGAACATCCTGGCGCGTGACACGGACCTGGACCTCGGCAGCGACATCTGGGGAACATCCCTTCTTCCCTCAGGCATAACCCTCATGGAACTGAAGATACAGGGCTCGATACCGTTGTGGCTTACAAGATTCCTGAGCGGACACAACATCTCAAAGATATCTTTCTCAAAATACGGAACCTACTACACAGATCACATCATGGCAGAAAAAATGCCTGAAAGGAGTGTCTTCTATGCTTAACATATTCGGATCGGTCATCCCGACTGACGGCATCACGCCTCAGATATTCATAATACTGGTACTCGTGTCACTGGTGCTCGGCGCGCTTATGGCACTGATCCACACATATAAGAACGATTACACAAAGAGCTTCGTAATGACGCTCGCCATCCTCCCCGCCGTCGTATGCGTCGTTATCCTGATGGTCAACGGCAACATCGGTGCCGGAGTGGCAGTCGCAGGAGCATTCAGTCTCGTAAGGTTCAGGTCGGCTCCCGGAACCGCCCGCGAGATCGGCGCGATCTTCGCCGCAATGGGCATGGGTCTCATCCTGGGCATGGGCTACATCGGTTACGCGGCGCTGTTTACGGTCCTGATCAGCCTTGCGATGCTGATATATTCCGCACTCTCGATAGGCGAGACGAAAAACCTCAAGAAGAACCTGAAGATCACGATCCCCGAGAACCTTGACTATTCGGGCGTCTTTGACGAGATACTCAAGGCATACACAAAGTCATACAGATTAAGACAGGTAAAGACCAGCAACATGGGCGCTCTGTTCAAACTCAGCTACGAGATAGTCTTAAGCGACCCTGCGGCCGAGAAGGAGTTCATCGACAAGCTCAGGACCAGAAACGGCAACCTCGAGATCTCGTTGTCCGATCCGCAGTCATCTGAAACGGAACAGCTCTGATCACCATTTCGAAAGGAAACACAGCCATGAAACACATAAAGACAGAACATAAACTGATATCGGCAGCCGTCATCTGCTCAGTGGCAGTCACCGCTCTCACCGCCTGTTCGATCGCGGGACAGACAGCATCTTCTTCCGCCTCAGCCTCCGCGGCCATAACATCTTCAGGCGAGACGGCAAAGACCACCACGGGACTCTTCTCGGAAAAGGATCTTGAGATCGGTTACGACGAGAGTAATGCAGTTACCATAACCCTTAACGGCACCTCGGCCGATTCATCCTCTTCATCGGTAAAGACAGACGGTTCCGTCATAACCATAAAGAAGGAAGGCACATATGTCATAAGCGGAACACTGGACGACGGCTACATCGTAATAGACGCGGGTGATTCCGACGACATAAGGCTCATCTTAAAGGACTGCGACATAACATCTTCGGATTACGCGCCCATCTACTGCCTCAATGCGGACAACGTCTACATCACGCTCGAAGACGGCACGGTCAACAAACTCGCCAACACCGGCACCTTTGATTCCAAGGATGACAACAGCGTCGACGGCGCGGTCTTCTCGAAAACGGACATCACGATAAACGGCTCCGGTTCCCTTGAGATATCATCTTCCGCACACGGCATAGTCGGCAAGGACGATGTCAACATCACCGGCGGTGACATCACGGTCGAAAGCGAAAAGGACGGGATCCAGTCAGAGGAAACAGTCGCCATACAGAACGCTTCCGTTGAGATCACCTGCGGCAAGGACGGCATACAGGCAAAGGACGAAGATGACCTTTCAAAAGGATGCATCTACATAGAATCCGGCGAGGTCAGCATCTCATCAGATGACGACGGCATAACGGCGGCAAACATCATTCAGATAGATGACGGCACTGTCAGCATCAGCAGATGCTACGAAGGAATCGAAGCGCAGAACATCACCGTAAACGGAGGAGACATCTCGATAACATCCTCCGACGACGCGGTAAATGCGGTAGCCGCATCTTCATCATCCGGTGACATGATGCACACTGACGGAGTCAGCTCCGTTACGGTAAACGGCGGAAATATCTATATCAGGACCGGCGGCGACGGCATCGACTCAAACGGTTCTTTCGAGATGAACGGCGGAATGCTCACGATCATGGGTCCCGAAAACGGAGCAAACGGCTCTCTGGACTATGCCGGAGAAGGAACGATCACGGGCGGAACGGTAATTGTGGCAGGCGCTTCAGGCATGGCCATGAACTTCTCGAGCGCTTCACAGGGTTCCATCCTTCTGAACGTAGGAAACTGCAGCAAGGATACGGTCATCACGGTAAAGGATGAGTCGGGCAACGTGATACTCAGCGCTGTTGCCGACTGCACTTATCAGACGGTCCTGATCAGCAGCCCCGATCTGGTAAAGGGCAACAGCTATACGGTAACGGCCGGAGATTATTCCGAGACTGTCGAACTCACGGATAACATCTACGGTTCAGGCACCGGTTTCGGCCAGGGCGGCTTCGGCGGAGGTATGCCCGGCGGAGGCTTTAACGGAGACTTCGACGGTAACTTCGACGGTAATTTCGGTGAAAAGCCTGACGGCGACTTCAGCGGTATGCCTGACGGCGGTCAGAACGGATTCCAGGGTGGCCGACCGGACGGTTTTCCGGGCGGAAGATCAGATAACGGAACAGCGTCTGAAACTGAAGTTTGAAAACAATATCGCCACGGCTGAAGACACGCTGAAACAACCCATTTGCGGGTTTTAATACAGAATATGGCAAGATGTGAATACCAATTGGACAAAAATGCAAATAATTGTATAGAACAAAAACAATGTTGGGGGTATCATTACTCCATGAAAGTGATTCGTTAATATTACCGTAAAAACTTTCATATTATCTTCAAATTACGTTTAAACAACATTAAAGTAAGGACATTGAAATTAGGGATTAAGTAAACTATACTTCAAGTATCAACAAAGACATTTTTCTATTCCTATTATCCCCATATTTGCGGCCACCCTTCCCGGGGTGGTCGCTCCTTTTTGTGACATATTTTTTGGGCGAAGCATCATGTTCCGATTATTAAAAAGATCCCGTTTTCGGGCTGATCTTTAATAGTAAACGGCAAATTATATTAAAAACTCTCTTAAGATCCGCAGTTTTTTAACAGTTGGAAACTTACATCAGCTTAATAAGCTTGCAGTTCTCGATGCCCTCTTCCCAGAGCTGGTCAACGGACTTGTGCTTAACGAGGCATACTATGGCGGAATTCATTGCGCCGTGACCGACGATCAGCACATCCTTATCCTCCTCGACAAGGGGAAATGCGACATCGTTGAGGAAATGGTCGGTCCTTGCAAGGAGTTCCTCTAAGCTCTCGGCGCCTCCGACAGCTTCATACTCTGCGGGATTGAAGAACAGCTCCCTGACGGGACACTCGGGCTTATTGAATACATTCTCGACGCCTTCGTAGATGCCGAAGCCCATCTCCACCAGTCTCTCATCGGTAATGATCGGAACATCACGGCCATCGAGAAGGATCTTTGCCGTCTCCTGCGCCCTTTTGAGCGGAGAGCAGAAACAGTAATCGAAATGAACATTCAGATACTCGTCATGGGCATCCCTGGCCATCTGTCTTCCGATGTCGTTGAGCGGCACATCCGTCCTGCCCTGAAGCTTGTGTCTTATGTTCCAATCTGTCTTGCCGTGTCTGATAATGTAGAGCATTTCGCGATTCCTTAATGTCGAATTATTTTTTCCACGGGATATTGTACCAAAAAAATCTCATTCTTAATCAAATCTTAATGTCACAGGTCATTTGATATTAATGGGTTTATCCGTAAAATGACATTATCTCGGACAGCATGAGGGGGAACTATGTATAACATTCTTATTTGTGATGACGACAAAGATATCGTAAACGCGCTGAAGATATACCTGCAGAATCCGGATTACAGGCTTTTTGAGGCGCACAACGGTATCGAAGCGATCGAGGCCGCACAGAAAGAAGAGATCCATCTCATACTGCTCGATATCATGATGCCGCAAATGGACGGGATAACAGCGATGGCAAAGATAAGGGAGAGTTTCAACATGCCCATAATCCTCTTAACGGCCAAATCGGAGGATCAGGACAAGATACTTGGACTCAACATAGGGGCGGATGATTATATCACCAAACCGTTCAACCCTCTGGAAGTGGCTGCGAGAGTTGGCTCGCAGCTCAGGCGTTACACCAAGCTCGGTTCGGGATCGGAAGCCAAAGAGCTTCTTACGGTCGGAGGGATCGAACTCGACAACAACACCAAGTCCGTCGCGGTCGACGGAAAAAACGTAAACCTCACGCCCACGGAATTCGATATCTTAAAGCTCCTTATGGAATTCCCGGGCAAGGTTTTCGCGCCCAAGGAGATATACAAAAAGGTGTGGGGAGAGGATGCCCTCACGGCCGGTGACAATACCGTTGCGGTACACATAAGACATCTGCGCGAAAAGATAGAGATCACGCCCAACGAGCCGAGATACATAAAGGTCATCTTCGGCCAGGGCTATAAGATCGAAAAGGGGAGAAATTAATGGAAAAGAAAAAGAAGCATTTTTGGAGAACTGTGGCCGGTAAGACGATATTGTTCATCGTCATCAACATCTCGCTGTTCTCACTTACAATGTCTGTACTGGCAAGTGTTTTTGCAATATCACAGGATTTTTATGACCATACGGAACAGGAATACTACGAACAGGTGGGCGAGAATAACCTGAATTATATTGCCATACAAAATGCCGAGATGATCCTCACCTCGAAGAACAACAGGTTCGATTCGATGAGCCTTCAGATCGAGGACGAGAAAGGCCAGGTCCTTGGCGCATCCTATGACTTTAATGAAGTCAGTTCCTCCGTCGGAAAGACAGGTGAATATCAGGATGCCGAGCTGTTTACATATGATATCTCACTGTACAAAGCCGAAGACGGGACATTAAATTTAAATTTCTTAAGCAATGGTTCAGGCGACGTATCCTCCGCCACGATCAAGGTATACGCAAACCCTGCTGACTTTGCCGGCATGTCTGCATACGAAAAGGACATCGTCCATCTGGCATATACGCTCCGTTATGCCGTCTACCCTATCGGGATCGTTTCATTTTTCCTGTGCCTTGCCGCCTTCATTTCGCTCATGTGCGTCTCGGGAATGAGACCGGATTCGGAAGAACCCGCGCTGGGACCTATCGGCAAGGTACCCTTCGACTTAATGGTCCTGGCATTCATCCTGACTCTTCCAATTGCATTCCTTATCCTGAGTAACATCTCAGGGGTATTTGAAGCTGCAATGGCTCTCGTCATCTGCGTTATCTATCTCAACATGGGACTCGGCCTCTGCGTCGGCTTTGCTGCCAGGGTCAAACTCCATGTGCTGATAAAGGATTCTCTTACATATAAGATCATCATCCTTTTCGGTAAGTTCATAAAACTCATATTCAAAGCGATCTTTTCGATACCCCTTGTATGGAGGACCATACTGATCATCGCAGGTATCTCATTCATAGAACTGATCGTCATCGCCGGTTCAGGAGTCGAGCCAGATGTCATCGCCGTCGGCTGGGTCCTTGAGAAGATGATCCTTTGCCCCGTCATTCTCTATATAGCGTTCATGCTAAGGAAACTCAAGATATCGGGAGATAAGATGGCACAGGGCGATATCACTTACCGCACCGGCACCAAGGGGCTTTGGGGAGATTTCAAAAAGCACGCCGTAAATCTCAATGCCGTTGCAGATTCCGTAACGATCGCAGTTGAGGACAGGCTCAAGTCCGAACGAATGAAGACGGAACTCATAACCAATGTCTCACACGACATCAAGACTCCGCTCACATCGATAATCAACTATGCTTCTCTCATCGGAACGACCGACCCCTCCGACCCTAAGATAAAAGAATATTCCGAAGTTATCGTCAGGCAGTCAGACAAGCTCAAGAGGCTTATCGAAGACCTGGTCGAAGCCTCAAAGGCCCAGACAGGAAACCTTGAGATCGTCGCTGCTCCATTGGACAACTGCACGTTCATCTCACAGACCGACGGTGAGTTCAAGGACAAGATAGAAAACGCGGGTCTCACGCTCATAAGCACCACACCCGAAGATAAGGTCATGATAATGGCTGACGGCAGGCGCATGATGAGGATCTACGACAACCTCATGAACAACATCTGCAAATATTCCCAGCCCGGCACGAGAGTCTATCTCTCTCTCGAAGTCATAGACGGCATGGCAGTAACGACATTCAAGAACACATCGAGCCAGGAACTCAACATCAGCGCCGACGAACTTGTCGAACGCTTTGTAAGAGGAGATAAATCCCGTAATACCGAAGGCAACGGATTGGGGCTTTCGATAGCACAGACACTTACGGAGCTCCAGGGAGGAAAGTTCAAAGTAACCATAGACGGGGATCTTTTCAAGGTAACGCTGTCATTCCCGGTGCTGACAGAAGTTCCGCCGGCAACTGCCACATAATACCAGGCAAACTAAAACGGGAAGCGGTACGGATCACTGCTTCCCGTTCTTTATCTTGCCCGATGCGATCGAAAGGATCCTGCTCTCTTCTATCTTCTCCTTCGCCGCTTCACCCCGTAACTCGTTTATATTGACAAAGAACATCTTTACGAGCGTCCTGACCTTCGCTCCCGAGTCGTTCCTTATCTGCCTCATCTGCCCTATCATGGCCTTGGTGCCCCTTACGCCGACCTTCGTCAGCATACTTAAGTTCTCGCATCCCGAAGCTTCAAATACGGAAAAGAGTTCATCGACGAAAACCTTGCGCTCTTCAAAGCTCATCTCGTCCAGCCACGTGGTCATGGTCTCATCAAAAAGATCGCTGATCTTATCGGTGGCATTGCATGTCTCGAATTCCTTTCCCTCGAGCTGCCACGTCAGCGGACTGTGCTGCATGATGCCGAACTCGGAACTCTTTACGACTACCGGCTCAGTGGTATTGGTAAGAAGTCTTCCGACTATTGATGTCTCCGGAATGTATTTCATGACCTTTGGTCTGACATTCTTAAACCGCTCAGACTCGAGTGCATCATCATTGAATCCAGGCCCGTCGAAATTGTATATAGCAAGCACGCGTTCAGCCATGCCAGGATCTGCCGCCACAGCGTATATCGCCAGATGTCCGCCCTTTGAATGACCGCCGGCACGGAAATTTACCGTCCTTCCGCTCATTGTCTGCTTCAGGTAACGGGCAGCTTCCTCCTCTGCGGGAACAGTCATGAAACTCAGGTTGAAGTCTTCCTTCCACCCTATTATCGTGTCGTCCGTTCCCCTGAATGAGATGAAAGGAATGCCGTCACCGGTATCTATCTCGACAGCCGCAAACTGTATCTCCCTTGAGATGTCAGTATCGTTTATGTAGTTGAGGAGATATGCATTCCTGAATCTGTCTGAATCCGCAAGATGCCTTAACAGCGCCGGGGCGAAACTGATGAATGACTTGTCTGCGGCCAGTTCTTCTTCGGAATGCAGCCCGAAAAACTTTTCGGAAGCTTCTCCTAAAGTGATCTTGCCTTCTCCAGGTGAGGGTACGACACCTGCAAGATCCACATAGGACAGCGTGGAAAGGAGCAGCGCATCAACGCTGTTGAAAGGATCGCGCTCAAAAGAAAGATCTCCGCGCCAGGCCAGATAATCAAGCATGTTACTCATAAGCCAATTATAGTCCAGAAACAGATTCGTTGACAGGGGAATGCTTTATGCCCGTCATACCATAAAAAGAGGTTGCCCTTTCCGGACAACCTCTTTGGTTACATGGATTATGCAGTAATTAAATTACCTTCTGCCCTTCTTGATCGTAAGATCTTCAAGGAATCCCTTAGGGCTTCTGATCTCAAGTTCACCTTCAACCTGAACGATGAGGTCATTTGCAACACCCGTAAGGATCAGTACTGACGTACCTGCAAACCAGACATTCTCAAAGCCTGTAAGGATACCGATGATGGTCGGAACGATGCAGACGAGGACGAGGAAGAATGCTTCCATCCAGTTGAGTCTGAATGCAGTAGCCTTGATGAAGTCTGTAGTAGGCTTACCTGATCTGATACCGTTGATCATACCGCCGTTCTTATTGATGTTGTTTGCAATCTCAACGGGATGGAAATTGATCGCCGTATAGAAGAATGTAAACGCGATGATAAGGACGAAGTAGATAATGTAATACCAGACGCTACCAGTAAAGCTGTTCTTTAACCAGAGTGCAACTTCGTTCGTTGTATTGCTCATGAACAGGTTGATCACGATGGACGGAACTGCCAGGAGCGACATAGCGAAGATAACAGGCATAACACCGGACATGTTAACCTTGAGCGGGATATAGTCTCTGTTACCGCCGCGTGCCTGTCTTCCGATAACCTTCTTGGAGTACTGTACGGGGATCCTTCGCTCTGCGTTCTGAACATAGAGAACGAAGACGATTATCGCAACAGATACGATAGCTACCGCGATGAAAACAAGGATACCGACCGTAATACCAAGAGCGGCATTCTCGATGGAGTCGCTGATGTTTACGCACTTTGCATAAAGCGTCTTGACCATGTCGGGAAGACGGGTAACGATACCTGCGAAGATTATCAATGATACACCGTTACCAATACCCTTATCATTGATCTTCTCACCTAAGAAGACAACGATAGCTGCACCGGCAGTGAATGCCATGACAACGAGGCCGAAATTGAGCCACTTGGGAAGGCTCGTGTTAAGAGCCGAACGTGTTGAATAAGTGAACAGGCAGGACTGAAGGAAAGCCAGACCGATCGCCGAATAACGTGTGATCTTGTCCATCTTCTTTCTGCCGGACTCACCCTCTTTGGACATATCTTCCAAAGCGGGGATTACAACAGTCAGGAGCTGGATGATGATCGATGCGTTGATGTACGGCGATACACCCAGGGACAGGATGGAAGCGTGCATGAGACCACCACCTGAGATGAGGTCCATGATGCTTCCGAGCTGACCCCACTGTCTGATCAGAGTAGTGAACTTCTCACCATCGATTCCCGGTACGGCAACGAGGCCGCCGAGCATAAAGATCCCCAGGATCATGAAGGTATAGAGCAGCCTTTTGCGTATAGACTCTACACGAAAAGCATTTACTGCAGTATCGAAAATACCATTCATGCCTATTAACCCTCCGTAGCCGTGCCTCCGGCCTTCTCGATCTTCTCCTTTGCTGCAGCTGTGAACTTGGCAGCTGTTACGTTGAGCTTCTTTGTGAGCTCGCCGTTTCCGAGGATCTTGATGCCGTCGTTGTTCTTAGGAACAGAGATGATACCCTTCTCGGCGATAGCCTTGGCATCTACTGTTGTTCCGTTATCAAAGACCTCAAGATCTTTAACGTTGATTGTGATATATGCAGGAGCAAATCTCTTGTTGTTGAAGCCTCTCTTAGGGAGACGTCTGTAAAGGGGCATCTGACCACCTTCGAATCCGGGTCTTACGCCGCCGCCTGAACGTGCGTTCTGGCCCTTGTGGCCGCGGCCTGCTGTCTTACCGTTTCCGGATCCGGGACCTCTGCCCTTGCGATATGCTTTTACGTTGCCTGCGGAAGTCATTTCATTGAGCTTCATGTGGCACCTCCATTAATTCTCTTCAACGGCTACATAGTTAACAGCCTTCTTGATCATGCCGCGTGTAGCCTCATTGTCAGCCTTCTCAACAGTCTGACCGATCTTCTTTAAGCCCAGAGCTCTGATAGTAGCTTTCTCGGACTCTCTTGCCTTATTTGTGCTTTTGACAAGCTTAATCTTGATGTTAGCCATATTGAGTTCCGGCCTCCTTACTTGATCTCGTCAACAGACTTGCCGCGAAGTCTTGCAACTTCCTCAGCAGACTTCAAGGACTTGAGACCCTCGATAGTAGCGTTGACCATATTGTTAGGATTGTTGGATCCGATAGACTTTGTACGGATGTCCGTGATACCAGCAAGCTCGCATACTGAACGTACGGGACCGCCGGCGATAACACCGGTACCGTTTGCAGCAGGCTTCATAACGATGTGAGCTGCAGCGAATTCACCGATTGTCTCGTGAGGGATCGTGCCGTTAACGATGGAAACATCAACGATGTTCTTCTTAGCTTCTTCGATACCCTTTCTGATAGCGTCCGGAACTTCGGTGGACTTACCGATGCCCTTACCTACACGACCCTTTCTGTCACCGATAACTACGAGAGCAGCAAATCTCATGTTCTTACCGCCCTTAACAGTCTTGGAAACACGACCGATGTGGATAACGCGCTCTTCGAACTCCTTATCCTTCTTCTCTTCTCTTGAAATGTTCTTAGACTCTAAAGCCATCTAATTTGCTCCTCCCGATTAGAATGAGAGACCGGCTTCTCTTGCCGCCTCTGCCAAAGCCTGTACTCTTCCGTGATAGAGATATCCGCCACGGTCAAATACTACATCCTTGATATCCTTGGCAATTGCGCGCTCGCCGATGAGCTTGCCAACTGCTTTAGCTGCCTCGACGTTGCTGCCTACGGATATGGAACCCTTGATCTCCTTGTCGAGTGTGGAAGCACTTACAAGAGTTGTTCCGTTTGTATCATCGATGATCTGAGCGTAAATGTGGCTGTTGCTTCTATATACGCAAAGACGAGGGCACTCTGTCGTTCCGGAAATCTTCTTTCTTACACGAACATGCTTTCTCTTACGAATCTTGTTCTTATCAATTCTACCAATCATGTTGAATATACCCCCTTTGCGCCTTACTTCTTAGCTCCGGTCTTACCTTCCTTGATGATAAGGTGCTCGCCGGCATACTTAATACCCTTGCCCTTATAAACATCAGGAACTCTAAGAGAACGGATCTTTGCTGCGGTCTCGCCTACGAGCTGCTTGTCAGCGCCCTGAACGATGACCTGATTATCTTTGACATCGATTGTGATGCCTTCGGGTTCAACCATCTCGATAGGATGAGAATAACCGAGGTTGAATGTAACCTTGTTTCCAGCCTTGCTGGCTCTGTAACCTACACCGTTGATCTCGAGTGTCTTTGTGAAACCCTCGTGTACGCCGGTTACCATATTCTGGATGAGCGCTCTGGTAAGACCGTGGAGTGAACGATGATTCTTATCATCGGAAGGACGTGTAACTGTAATCTGTCCATCCTCCAGCTTTACTGTGATGTCCGGATGAACATCAAGTGAGAGCTCTGCTTTGCCGCCCTTAACCGTTACGTGCTGACCATCGATCTTTACATCGACGCCGGCGGGAACGACTATGGGCATTCTGCCGATTCTTGACATATAAATTTTCCTCCTGCTCTTAAGATTTAACCTGAAGGCCCGGTATGTCGCCGCGGCCTCCGGCTTTTCAGAGATGTATATTTTACGGAAGTCTTAAAAGGCTTCTATAAATTACCAAACGTAAGCGAGAACTTCGCCGCCTACACCAAGCTTTCTGGCCTGCTTGTCAGTCATAACACCCTTGGATGTTGAGATGATAGCAACGCCTAAGCCGTTAAGTACGCGAGGCAGATTCTCTTTGTCCGCATAGGTACGAAGACCGGGCTTGGAGATTCTCTTGATACCTGTGATGACAGGCTTTCTTCCGGAATACTTGAGTGTGATCCTGATAACGCCCTGAGTATTGCCCTCGAGCAGTTCGAACTTCTCAATATATCCTTCATCAACGAGGATCTGCGCAATAGCCTTCTTCATGTTGGACTGGGGAACGTCAACCGTGGCGTGTCCAGCAGTACCTGCATTGCGGATTCTTGTGAGCATATCTGCGATTGCATCTGTAATCTGCATAATTCTTCCTCCTGTTTATTATGGACAGTTCTAATTCTTAAGAAAGAAAACTGTTACCAGCTTGCCTTTCTTACGCCCGGAATCTCTCCCTTGTATGCCAAATCGCGGAAGCAGAGACGGCAGATGCCGTACTTGCGAATGTAAGCATGAGGTCTTCCGCAAAGCTTGCAGCGGTTGTGCTGCTGCGTGGAAAACTTGGGTGTCTTCTGAGACTTAAGAATCATTGACTTCTTTGCCATGTGTTATTCTCCTCCAAATTACTTGCGGAAAGGCATGCCCATGAGCTTCAGGAGCTCGAATGCCTCTTCGTCTGTTCCGGCAGTAGTAACAATGATGATGTCCATACCGCGAATCTTATCAATCTTATCGTAGTCGATCTCAGGGAACATGAGCTGCTCCTTGATACCCATCGCATAGTTGCCGTGTCCGTCGAAGGAATTGGGATTGATTCCGCGGAAGTCACGTACACGGGGAAGAGCGAGGCTTACGAGCTTATCGAGGAAGTAATACATATTGTCTCCTCTCAAAGTAACCTTGCATCCGATCTTCATGCCCTCTCTGAGCTTGAATGCTGCGATGGACTTTGAGGATACCGTAGCTACAGGCTTCTGGCCTGCAATGATGCCCATGTCGCGCATAGCGCTCTCAAGAGCCTTCGGGTTATCCTTAACTTCACCTACACCCATGTTGAGGACGATCTTGTCGACCTTCGGGATCTGCATAGGTGAGCTGTACTTAAACTTCTCCTGAAGTGCGGGTGCAACTTCGGAAATGTACTTATCCTTTAATCTGGTCATTGATTATTCCCCCTTCTTAGCCTTAGAAACCGTATCGATGACCTCGCCGGATCTCTTAGCGATCCTGGACTTGGAACCGTCCTCGTTAATACGGTAGCCTACTCTTGTGGGCTCGCCTGTCTTGGGGTCGATGAGCATAACATTGGATGCATCGATGGAACCTTCACGCTCTACGATTCCCGAAGGAGCGTTCTGGCTTCTGGCCTTCTGATGCTTCTTGACCATGTTTACGCCTTCTACGTAAACTCTGCCCTTCTTCTGATCAACCAAAATGACCTTGCCCTTTGCGCCCTTGTCCTTGCCGGAAATGACAATGACCTGGTCGTCTTTCTTTACATGAATACTCTTAGCCATGTCTATTCCTCCTTAAAGAACTTCCGGAGCGAGAGATAAGATCTTCATGTAGTCCTTATCTCTTAACTCTCTTGCTATGGGTCCAAAGATACGAGTTCCGCGGGGATTCTTGTCTTCCTTAATGATGACAGCCGCATTCTCGTCGAACTTGATATAAGAACCATCGTTACGTCTTACGCCCTGCTTGGAACGTACAACGACAGCTTTAACTACGTCGCCCTTCTTGACCATGCCGCCGGGAGCAGCGCTCTTTACGGAGCAAACGATAACGTCGCCGATGTTGGCATACTTTCTCCAAGAGCCGCCCAATACTTTGATGCAGAGAAGCTCTTTTGCTCCGGTGTTGTCGGCAGATCTGAGTCTGGATTCAACCTGAATCATCTGATATATCCTCCTTTAATCGCCTTACTTAGCCTTCTCAACGACACTGACCAGTCTCCAACGCTTATCCTTGGAAAGAGGGCGTGTCTCCATAACTTCAACCTTATCGCCCAGGTGAGCTTCGTTGTTCTCATCGTGAGCCTTAAGCTTGTATGTTCTCTTCATGATCTTTCCGTAAAGAGGGTGCTTAACGTGCTCTACGACGGAAACTGTGATCGTCTTATCCATCTTGTCGGATGTAACGAGACCGACTCTGGTTTTTCTTAAATTTCTTTCAGCCATTTGCCGTCTCCTCCTTACTTATTAGCAGCGAGCTGCTTCTCGCGCTGAATTGTCATTACTCTTGCGATATCACGCTTAACCTGTGCAATCTGAGCCGGATTATCGAGCTGGTTTGTTGCATGCTGGAAGCGGAGCTTGAAGAGTTCTTCCTTCAAAGAGGCGAGCTCATTTGAAAGCTCTTCGTCAGACATCTTGCGGATTTCTTCAACCTTCATTTGCGCTTTCCTCCTTTACCTTTGCGATAAACTTTGTCTTGCAAGGGAGCTTGTGTCCTGCAAGTCTCATTGCTTCTCTTGCCTGCTCTTCAGTAACGCCTGCGATCTCGAAAAGAACTCTGCCCGGCCTAACTACTGCGCACCAGTACTCGTTTGCTGCCTTACCTGAACCCATTCGGACCTGTGCAGGCTTCTTTGATACCGGCTTGTCAGGGAAGATCTTGATCCATACCTTACCGCCACGCTTTACGTATCTGTTGATCGCGATACGTGCAGCTTCGATCTGATTTGACTTGATCCAGCAGGGTTCGAGAGCTACAAGACCGTAATCACCGTATGCGACGAAGTTGCCGCGGTGAGCCTGGCCCTTCATGCGGCCTCTCTGCTGCTTTCTATACTTTGTTCTCTTAGGAAGTAACATTAAGCTTTTCCTCCTTCAGACTTCTTTGACTGGCTCTTCTGGCCGAAAACCTCACCCTTGTAGATCCAGACTTTTACACCGATGATGCCGTATGTTGTCTTAGCTTCTGCGAAGCCGTAATCGATATCGGCACGGAGTGTCTGAAGCGGGATAGTACCTTCGTGATATGTCTCGGATCTTGCGATCTCGGCACCGCCCAAACGGCCGGAGCACTTTGTCTTGATTCCGAGAACACCGGGCTGCTTCATAGCCATCTGCATTGCTCTCTTCATGGCTCTTCTGAAGCTTGCACGGTTCTCGAGCTGAGAAGCGATGTTCTGAGCTACGAGGAGTGCATCTGTATCACTGTTCTTGATAACTTCGATATCAACAGTGAATGTTCTCTTCTTGTCCTTAGCAACGTTCTTGTTGAATTCCTTCTCAAGAGCGTCCTTAAGAGCCATTCTGCCTGAACCCTTGTCTCCGCCTACGAGCGAAGGACGGGCTGTCTTTACTATAACGTTGATCCTGTCTGTGCCCTTACGGTCGATGATGACCTTGGATACGCCTGCAACATTCGTGCGGCTCTCGTCTACGGGCTTCTTGGCGTTGCCTCTTGCGATAGGCTCTACTGCCTTAAGTACGAACTCACGGATCTTCTGATCTTCGACAAGACAATCAGAAAAGGTATTCTTGTCGGCATACCAGTGTGAGCTCCAGTCATCGATAACGCCTACTCTAAGTCCATTCGGGTTAACTTTCTGACCCATGCTTAAACCTCCTTATACCCTTTCCTTGAGAACTACAGTAACGTGACTTGTTCTCTTCTTGATCGAACTTGCCGAACCTCTTGCTCTGGGGATGTATCTCTTGAGCACGGGGCCGGGATTAGAAATGCACTCTGCAACATAGAGCTTGTCTCTGGAAAGGTCGAAGTTGTTAACAGCGTTAGCCTCAGCGGACTTCAGAACCTTAGCGATGACAGGGGATGCTGCCTTGGGTGTGTATGTGAGGATAGCATATGCTTCATCTAAGGACTTACCCTTGATGAGGTTAGCAACTACTCTTACCTTGCGGGGAGCAATCCTGATGTACTTAGCGGTAGCTGTTCCTCTGTCTCTTCCCATTCCGAGAAGCTTCTTCTGCTTCTTTGTAGGAGTGGGGAGCTTGTTTGAAGACTTGGAAGGAGCCGCATAAGCTTCGAGGATCTTCTCGCGGTTCTTCTCAATATTCTCTCTGCTTAAAATAATCTTTTCCACAGAACTTACCCTCCTTATGAGTTAGAAGCGGACTTCTCGTTGCTCGTGTGTCCGCCGAACTTACGTGTAGGAGCGAACTCACCGAGCTTATGTCCTACCATATCCTCGGTAATGTATACCGGAACATGCTTATGACCGTCATATACAGCAATCGTATGGCCGACGAATTCAGGGAAAATCGTAGAAGCTCTTGACCAGGTCTGAACGATCTTCTTGTCGTTGGCTGCATTCAAAGCCTCGACCTTCTTCATGAGAGCCGGCTGAACGTAATAGCCCTTTTTGGTTGATCTACTCATTGAACTGCCTCCTTATGCCTTTCTCGACTTAACAATATACTTACCGGACTGCTTCTTCTTGTTACGTGTCTTCTTACCAAGTGTAGGAACACCCCAAGGTGTAACAGGGCCGGGAAGACCGATAGGTGACTTACCTTCACCACCGCCGTGAGGGTGGTCATTAGGGTTCATTACGACACCTCTAACTGCAGGTCTTACACCTGCGTGTCTGGACTTACCAGCTTTACCGAGCTTAACGTTCTCGTGCTCGGCATTGCCGATGGAACCGATCATTGCGCGGCACTTCTCGGGAACCATTCTAACTTCACCGGAAGGAAGACGGATCTGAGCATAGCCGTTCTCCTTAGCCATTAGCTGGGCGGAAGCGCCTGCAGTTCTTACGAGCTGAGCGCCCTTGCCGGGATTCATCTCTACGCAGCAGATAACTGTACCTACCGGGATGGAAGAGATGGGAAGAACGTTGCCGTTGAGGATATCTGCATCCGGGCCGCTCTCAACCTTGTGACCTACCTTGAGGCCCTCGGGAGCAAGAATGTAGGACTTAACGCCGTCAACATACTGGATGAGTGCCAGGTAAGCTGTTCTGTTAGGATCGTATTCGATAGCCTTGACTGTTGCAGGGATTCCTACTCTGTCACGCTTCCAATCGATAACTCTGAGCTTTGTACGGTTACCGCCGCCGATATGGCGAACCGTGATACGGCCATAAGAGTTACGGCCGCCAGTCTTCTTCCTGGACTTAAGAAGGCTCTTCTCCGGGTCCTTCTTTGTAAGAACGGAATAGTCAGCTATGGCCATTCCACGAACTGCGGGAGAAGTAGGTTTAAATGTTTTTACTGCCATTTTTATATCTCTCCTTGATTACATTACTGACCAAAACCGAATTCTTCGATTGATGTCTTGTTCTTTGCGCCGGTCTTTACAGCCTTGCCGCCCTTGCCGAGGTATGTACCCTCAACGGAATCTGTAGCGATCGTAACGACTGCCTTCTTGTAAGCTGCTGTCTTGCCGGGCTTGTTTCTGAGTCTCTTTACCTTACCGTCGTAATTTGCGATGTTAACGGAAAGTACCTTTACACCGAAGAGCTTCTCAGCTGCAGCCTTGATCTCGGGCTTTTCAGCGTCGGGTGCAACTACGAATGTGTACTTGCCCTCTTCTGTGATAGCCATCGTCTTCTCTGTGATGATGGGCTTAATGATTACATCATAGGGTGACTTCATTATTTGTACACCTCCTCGATCTTCTCAACTGCAGCCTTAGTAGCTACAAAGCTGTCATACTTGAGGATGTCCATAACGTTGATCGTGTTGACCAAAGCTGTCTTAACATCCTTGATGTTCCTTGCAGAAAGCTCTGCGTTCCTGTTAACGCCCTCGAGAACGATGAGAGAAGACTCGCCGGCGCCGATGGCCTTGAGAGCCTTAGCAACTGTAGCTGTCTTTACTTCATCAAGGTTCATGTCCTCGATAACGATCATCTTCTGATCAGCAACCTTGGAAGAGAGAGCTGACTTAAGAGCAAGTCTCTTAACCTTCTTAGGTACTGTGTAGCTGTATGATCTGGGGTTGGGTCCAAAGATGATTCCGCCGCCAACATACTGTGCGGATCTTGTTGAACCGTGACGTGCACGACCGGTACCCTTCTGTCTGTAAGGTCTCTTACCGCCGCCGGATACTTCGCTTCTTGTCTTTGTCTTCTGTGTGCCCTGTCTCTTATTTGCAAGCTGGTTTCTAACTACTGTAGACATTGCAACTTCGTTGGGCTCGATGCCGAAAATCTCATCGGAAAGCTCGATGGAACCCTTAACGGCACCTGTCAAATCTTTAACATCAATTTTAGCCATTATTATGTTCCTCCGTCTTATGCCTTAACAGTATTCTGTACTGTTACGATGCCGCCCTTAGGACCGGGGATAGCTCCTCTGATTACGAGGATTCCTCTTTCGCCGTCTACCATGACAACGCTAAGGTTCTGTACTGTGCAGTTAACTGCGCCCATATGTCCAGGCATCTTCTTACCGGGTACGACTCTACCGGGTGTGGAAGTAGCGCCCATGGAACCGACTCTTCTGTGATACATGGAGCCGTGACCGGAAGGACCACCCTTCTGTCCGTGACGCTTGATGTTGCCCTGGAAACCCTTACCCTTGGATACGCCGCTTACGTCAACCTTGTCGCCGACTGCGAACATATCGGATACTTTGATCTCCTGTCCGAGGCTGTACTCCTCGTCGGGTGTGAATTCGCGGATGATTCTCTTAGGCTCAACGTCAGCCTTCTTGAACTGTCCTGCGTCAGGCTTGTTTACAAGCTTTGCTCTGATGGAACCTGTGCCTACTTTGCAGGCCTTGTATCCGTCAGTCTCTACCGTTTTGTTCTGGAGCACGTACATAGGCTCGCAGCTTATAACGGTTGCCGGAATAACGTTGCCGTTGTCATCGAACAACTGTGTCATGCCGGACTTTCTGCCAATGATGAATTTCGTCATAAAGTTCTTTCCTCCTATTAGGTTATTGGTTCAACGGTTTCCCGAAGAACGTGACCTCGGTTCTTAGGGCTTGGCAATCCTTAAAAACCGATTTAAGCCTTGGGCGTTATTACTTGATTGTTACCTGAATAGTAACGCCTGCGGGCATGTCAAGCTTTCCAATGTCTTCCATCGTCTGTGAGGACGGTGTGTAGACGTCGATGATCCTCTTGTGAGTTCTCTGTTCGAACTGCTCACGTGAATCCTTGTTTACGTGAGGTGAACGGAGGATAGTGATGATCTCCTTCTCAGTAGGGAGCGGGATAGGACCGGAGAAGCTTGCATCGTCACGAGCAAGTGCATCTACGATAAGCTTTGCGCTCTCATCGAGGATCTTGTGATCATAAGCCTTGAGCTTGATCCTGACCATTGTTGTCTTTGCTGCCATTTTGTTGGCCTCCTTCTATAAGCTGTATTTCTTTTTTCTCTCAACCCTAGCGGGAGTGTCCTGTCCTTCCATTCAAAAACCCAGACTATCCAGTTACCACCTGTTGGCGGCACTTTGGTTCTCTGGGCAGTATGTACTGCTGCAGGCTCTCCGGACCTGAGTCCCGAGACGGCATCGGATCGTATCCTCCGCCTTCGGCTCCTTCGAAGTTCCCCACCTCGTGAGCAAATGCGCAGCCGGCGCCTCACCTCGTGGCAATCTCCGTTATCTAAGCCTTATCACCCGTTTTTCAGGGCAGAATACACCCTGTTTTAGACGCGTGCGAATGGTATTCTACTATCATGTCTGGGGTTTTGCAAGCACTTTTTTCAGTTTTTGCCTATATTTTTAAGCTCTTCAGGCTCAAATACATATTTACTGTTGCAAAATCTGCATACGGTCTCCACCGGCTTGCCGTCTTTTGTGATCTCTTCAATGTCGTTTTTGCCCAGAGCGGCAAGGCCTGAGAGCATTCTTTCCCTGCTGCAGTTGCACTTGAACTCAACTTCCTGACCGTCAAGATACTTAAGGTCGGGATCCCCCATGAAAAGATCTATTATCTGTGCAGGAGTAAAGCCTTCGCTGAAGAGGAAAGATATCTCCGGGAATCCCGAAGCCCTCTTTTCGAGATATGAGATCTCATCTTCCCCGGCACCCGGAAGGAGCTGGATCATGAGTCCGCCCGCTTCGGTAACCTGCCCTTTCGAGAGCAGTACGCCCAAAGAAACTATCGACTTGGTCTGCTCGGACTTGGCAAGATAGTAAGCAAAGTCCTCGGCTATCTCACCGGAGATTAGTTCGGAAACTCCGACATACGGCTCTTTCAGTCCTATGTCCCTTACGACAGTCAGGCTTCCTTTTCCCACAGCCGCGCCCACATTGATCTTTCCGGGCTTGTGGTATTCGGTCGGGACCACGGGTTCCATGGGGTATGCCCTTACCTTGAAACCGAAATCGGTCACGCAAGTCATGCCCTCCAGCGGTCCGTCTCCCCTGATAATGGTGGTCTGGGTGTCATTTTCGTTCTTCATCGATTCGGATATAAGGATGGAACCCGTCATAAAACGTCCGAGAGCAGCCGTTGCCGCAGGGCTCATCTGATGCATGACCCTTGCTGTCTCGCAGACCGCAGTCGTCCTTACGCAGAGACATTTTACAAGACCGCCCAGGCCTTCGGCTCTGACGATGTGGTCTTTTTTCAGGTCTTGGGGCGCGCCCGGAACATAATATGCGTTGTCTGACATAGCCGGTCCTTATTTGCCGAAAACGTAGAAGATACGCTCATCTTCATCGCCCGGCGCTTCTCTGTTAAGATCACCGAACAGGGCAAGCTTTTTGAGTCCGGCTTTCGAAGCCATCCCTTCTATCTCTTCGCGGGAATAGAATCTGGCAGTAAGCTCGCCGTCGTATCTCTCGTAAAGATCATCTTCCGTCAGCTCGAAAAGAGTCATCTCGGCGTGATTGATCCTGTTTTCCTTATCGTAGTGATTGACCCAGAGGAGCGTAAAGTCCTCATAGTCCTCATAAAAAACGTTTTCTCCGAGTGAAGACTCGAAATGTTTCCTGGTGGTGACATCGAGTATGAACACTCCGCCTTCCTCAAGGAGCGAGGAAACACACGTAAACATACCGGCAAGAGCCTTTTCGTCCGTGATGTGACCTATGGTATCCATCGTGGAGATAAAGCAGCCGCAGGAAGGGCCTTCATATGAAGTAATGTCGGCACATACCCAGGTAACAGTTCCCGTCTCATCACCGGAAGAAGCCATGCTCAGCATGTCGGGCGAAAGATCGACGCCCGTAACGGAAAGTCCCTTTGAAGCGAGATAGTTGGTGATCATGCCCGTGCCGCATCCGAGATCCGTAACCGAAGGATCCTTTATCCTGCAGAAATCGGTGATGAGGCCGTGGATATAAGGACCCCACGAGCCGTCGCCGTTCAGCTGGAGCACGTCATAATGCGCTGCAAGAATGTCGTAGAAACTTTCTTCCATGATGTCTTAAGGCAGATAGTTCAGAGGGTTCTTCTTTTCGCCGTTCAGACGGACCTCGAAATGGAGATGTGCGCCCGTTGATGTACCGGTGCTTCCGACTTCGCCTATCGACTGGCCTGCACTGACATACTGGCCTTCGCTGACATAGATGTCTCTTGCGTGTCCGTAAAGTGTCGCGTATCCGTTGCCGTGGTCGATGATGCAGTAGTTGCCGTATCCGGAGCCGCCCTTGTTGCAGCCCTCGTAAGGCTCGGTTACATAGATGACCGTGCCTGCCGCAGCAGCCATGATCTTATCTCCGTAACCCGCACCGATATCGATGCCGCCGTGGAACTTCGTTGTACCGTAAACGGGGTGAATCCTGTTTCCGAAATAGGATGTTATTGAATGACAATATGTGGGCCAGCTGAACGTAACGCCGCCGGTTGTCTTTGAACCGCCGGAAACCGGATGTTCTTTTGCGTACTGGTCCTGAAGCTTCTTGATCTCCTTATCGAGGGAATCAGCGTAAGCTTCGAGCTCGTCTTCCTTTGCTTCCCATGAATCGATGCTTGTATTTACGTCTTCAAGAGTTGATTCTGTAGTTCCGATGAGGGCAGCCAGTTCATCGAGCTGCTTCTGCTTCTCATCTGCGACTCCCTGCATCTCTTCAGCATACTGGAGCTTGATATCAGCCTGGAGCTGTGCGTCATCCAATGCAACCTGGAGCATGTCGATCGCCTGTGCGTCAGCATCGGCGATGAGAGTTATGAGTTCCATGTTCGTAAAGAAGCCGGCAATGCTGTCTGATTCCAAAAGGACTTCCAGAGTCGACTTGTTCTGATATTCGAACATGACGGTGATCCTGTCGGTGAAGAGCTGCTGCTGATACTCGAGATTCTCCTGGGCTTCAAGGAACTCGTCCAGAGCCTTTGCCTTTTCCTCAAGAGCAGCTTCGAGCTGTGCCGCGATGATCTCATACTGGGCGCGCTGTTCTTCATTGGCAGCGTTGAGCTTCTTAAGCTCACCCTGGAGATCGCTCTTCTGGTCCTTGAGATCTTCGACCATGCTGGCAGCCTTCTTGGCCTGTGTCCTGGCCTCATCTCTCTTCTTCTTTGCGTTCTCGATGTCTTCTTTCGAAACCGCATTGGTGATCACAGGGATGCCGCCGACGGCAATTACCTTTTGTGAAGTGATCCAGGAACCTGATGTCGTGCAGATGATGCCTGCGAGCAGCGCTACGCCGAGCATGGATATTCTGCGCCAGATCCTTGTCTTTTTAGTATTCTCTTTCATTAACTTCTCTGTCTTTTCCATAATGCGCCTCACACTTTGATGTACTTGCGTACCGAGATGCCGCTTCCGACAGCTCCGATTATCAGTCCCATAAGTAAAAGAATTACCAGTTCATGCCACATTAAAGATCTGGTCGTAGCCAGAGCATAGAAACTTCCGGGGTCGATCGAACTCATTGCCTTGTCGTATACCTGGTGGTAAACGAGAGTCGTGATCGCCCACGAACATATCGCGCTGAAAAGTCCTACTATCGCTCCCTCGGTAATATAAGGAAGTCTTATATAGTTGTTGGTCGCACCGACGAACTTCATGATCTCGATCTCGTTCGCTCTCGAGTAAACGGAGATACGTACCATGTTCGAGATGATGAACAGCGCGATGATGAACAATACGATAAATGATACGGCCGTCGTAATGTTGACAATCCTCGAAGCCCTTGTAAGGAAGCTCATGACATTGCTCTCCTGCGCGACCTTTGCGACTCCGGTGTATGTCGCGACTTCCGCACAGACCTTGTCTGCCAGCGAAGGATCGGACAGCCTTAAACTGAATGTATAAGGAAGATACATGTTGTAATCGAAATCATCCAGGATCGATGAAGAAGTTCCGAGATTGCTCTTGAATTCCTCGTAGTTCTGCAGCGGCGAAGCTGCCGTAAACTCTATGATATCCGGATTGTTTGCCAGGTTCTGAGCGACCTGGTTTCTCTCCTCCTCGGTGCACTGGAGATTCATGTAGACTTCGATAGGCGGCCTTTGAGCCAGCTTAGTCGTGATAAGTCTCGCGTTGACCGAGAACATATAGAACGCGCCCATGATTATGAGCATCATCATGATCGTTGTAATGGAAGCCATAGTTACCAGCGGGTGTCTGATGATACCGCGGAAACCTTCCCTTATAGAATTGAAAAACGCTCTTGCAGTCATTATTCTTCATCCTCCGGGAAAATGTCTATGTCGCTTCCGGGCATGAAGTCCGTTCTTCTGACCTTTTTCTTTTTGTCGAGTTTTTCTTTTCGTCTGGCTTCCTTCTGGGCGAGCCTGTCCTCGCGCGACTTTTTCTTTTCTTCGCGCTTATTGTCTTTTGACGCGGTATATGTCTCTTCACTCGGGAAAGTCAGAGCGTCATCAGCCGTGATGTCGGGATCTGTTTCCTTTTCCGCGGGAGCATTTACCTCAGCAGCTGCAGGCTCAGACTTCACCTCATCACCGAAAGCTATGAAAGGCTCCTCGACCGGAGCTCCAGTTTCTTCCTCAGCTGCCGCGGGAGCTTCCTCCATCTTCACGTCCTCAACAGGGATCTCCTCTGACGGGATGTCCTCTATCTTTGTTTCCGGGACAGATTCAGGGGCTTTATCCTGCGGGGTTATCTCCTCTTCATCCATTTTGAAAGGTTCTTCGACGGGTGCGCTCACTGTCGCAGCGCCGTTTGCATCGTCACCGAAAACGAAACCGGGAGCCGGACTTACGGTCTCTGCAGGCTGATACTCTGCATCGTCGTAGTTGTCGCTGTACGCTTCGTCATCGCCGAACGCAATGCCGCTGACTTCCTCTTTTCCTGCGTAGTAAGATGTTCTTGCAACAGGCGGCATGTATGCTTCGTGGTCAGCTGCCTGATCGCCTCTGTATCCGCTCTTCTTTTCGTCTCTTGAGATGAGACCGTCTTCGATCTCGATAACGCGCTGCTTCATACGGTCGACCATCGCACTGTCGTGAGTACAGATGATTACCGTCGTGCCGCCATTCCTGTTGATCTCCAGGAGCATCGCCATGATGGCTTCCGATGTCTCGGGGTCAAGGTTTCCCGTAGGCTCGTCGGCAACGATGAGGCTTGGGTTGTTTACCATGGCCCTGGCTATTGCGACTCTCTGCTGCTCACCGCCCGATAACTCCTGCGGATAGCAGTCTGCCTTGTCTTTAAGTCCTACTACGGATAAACAGATCAGGACCGTGTTCATGAGGTCCTGCTTCGGAACGCCTATGATCTCGCCCGCGAAAGCGACATTCTCCGCAACGGTCTTCGTCTCGATGAGACGGAAATCCTGATAGATCATGCCGATCCTGCGGCGCAGGACAGGCACGAGCGCACGGCTCATGTGGGAGATGTCGAAGTTGTCTATGGTTACTTTTCCTGAAGTCGGTCTCTCCTCACATGTTATGCACTTGAGGAGTGTCGACTTGCCTGAGCCTGATTTTCCGATTACAAAGACGAATTCACCGTCTTCTATAGTGAAGCTGACGCCCTTTAAAGCTTCAACTCCCGACCTGTAAGTCTTTTCAACGTCAATAAAATCGATCAATTCCTATTACCTTATCTTGTTGTCATTGGTATCGTTAAGATAGTCGATATAGGTCCTGACCATGGTCGCCATCTTAAAGAGTACCGCATCATCAAATTTTCTCAGGTCAAGGCCTGTCTTGGTCTTAACCTTTTCGAGTCTGTATACGAGCGTGTTCCTGTGAACGAATAATTCTCTTGAAGTCTCGGATCCGTTGAGGTCATTGGCAAAGAACGTATCGATCGTGGTCCTTGTCTCCTCATCCAGCTGCTTGAAAGCCTCGTTAGGGAAAACCTCTCTGATGAACATCTCGCAGAGGGGCTTGGGGAGCTGATAGATAAGTCTGCCGAGTCCCAGCTTGTCATATCTCGACAGGTCTGATTCACCGTCGAAGATCTTGCTGACCTTTAATGCCGTCATGGCATCGGAATATGACTTGCTTATGTCCATGAAGGAGCCTACTACGGAACCTACCGCAACCTTGGCCTTGCAGCCTTCCGATGTAAGGCATGCCAGTACGGACTGTGATGTCTCTTCGATGAAACTGTCCCTGGACTCCTCGCTTACCTGTGATTCGAGCGCGTCAATTATGACGATCGCCGTCGTATCATCCATGGAGATGACTGTCGCAACATCCGAATCAGTATAAAGATTCTGGAGTATCTCGAATGCTTCGGCACTCTGCTCCGTTGCAGTTCTTACGACGAGAACGAGTCTAGGATCGTTGCAGTCGATCTTATATCCTCTGGCGATCATGGGGACTTCGCTCCTGATCTCGTTATCGAGCAGCACGTTACGGATGAAGATGGCCTTCTCCGCGTCAGTGCCCTTTTCCTTGACCAGAGTCTTCATCCACTCCGCAATAAGCTGCAGAGAGATCTTGGCATCCGGATCGGTGCTCTCTATATAAAGGATATATTTAAGCTGTTCACCAATGAAAACCTTGAGATATGTCCTGTCTGCTGTCGAAGCGAAAAGATTGTCCGAGGATACGACTGCTCTGAAGGAAGGATCGATCTCATCTTCACCGACCTCATTCGTCGCAGCCAGGATCTTTCCTGCCGTATCGATCACGCCGCAGTTTACGGAGATGATCGTTTTTACCTGACGCATACATTTCTTTATCTCTTCCATGGCTTTCACCTCATCAAGAATTCAATAAGAACGCCTAAAACGCTACATTAAATGATATTATTTTTCGCTTTAAGGTGCAAGCGAGCAGAGATTTTGACATTGATTTGCCACATAAGCGGGCAATCAAAAGGGCTGTCTCAACAGTGAAACATTCACTTTTGAGACAGCCCTTGTTTGAGGTTCTAAAGATTGATTATTAAGAAATGATGCTCTGCTCAGTATCCTTATCGAAGAGGTGGATACGGTTAGAGTCTACTGCGAGGTCTACAACCTGACCAACTGCTGACTGGGATGTTGTAGGGTCAACGCGGCATGTGAGCGGGAGTGAGCCGTTGACTGTGACATAGAGATATGTCTCAGCACCGAGCATTTCGACGACGTCGACGTCAGCTGTGAAAGCGGACTCAGGGTGATCTGTAACGTATGTAATATCGTCTGTGATAGCCTCAGGTCTTACACCGAAGATAACTTCCTGACCGTCACGCTCCATAACTTCCTCAACTGCATATCTCTCAGGGAGCTTGATAGCAACGTTCTCGAAAGAAACGAATACGTCGGAACCTTCAACGTTGAGAACAGCATTGATGAAGTTCATAGGAGGCATTCCGATGAATCCTGCAACGAATGTGTTGACCGGGTTGTCATAGAGCTCCGTAGGAGAGTCAACCTGCTGGATGAAACCGTCCTTCATAACTACGATTCTGGTACCCATCGTCATAGCCTCTGTCTGGTCGTGTGTAACGTAGACGAAGGTTGTCTTGAGTCTGTGGTGGAGCTTTGTGATCTCGACACGCATCTGTACACGGAGCTTAGCGTCGAGGTTTGAGAGAGGCTCGTCCATGAGGAAGACCTTAGGGTCACGAACGATAGCACGGCCGAGAGCAACTCTCTGACGCTGACCACCGGAGAGAGCCTTAGGCTTTCTGTCGAGGAGGTGCTCGATCTCAAGGATCTTAGCTGCTTCCTGAACACGGCGGTTGATCTCGTCCTTAGGCATCTTTCTGAGCTTAAGAGCGAATGCCATGTTGTCACGAACTGACATGTGAGGATAGAGAGCGTAGTTCTGGAAAACCATTGCGATGTCTCTGTCCTTAGGGAGAACGTCGTTTACACAACGATCGTCGATATAGATCTCACCCTCTGAAATATCTTCGAGACCGGCGAGCATACGGAGTGTTGTAGACTTACCGCATCCGGAAGGGCCAACGAGGATAACGAATTCCTTATCTGCTACGTCAAGATTGAAATCTGAAACTGCGACAACGCCGCCTTCATACTTCTTGTAAACGTGCTGGAAAGATAAACTTGCCATAACTTATAACCTCCAAATAGTGTGCCCATCCGAAAGTGGGCGTGATAACTACGAGAATAGTATCAAAACGCAATTTTCTTTACTATATGGCACATTTCCCAAAAAAAGCGGGAGTAATTTGGCATAGTAAAATGCCCCGCTTGGTAAATATATCAATTGGCTTTGAATTATTTTGTGTGTGTTGTACAAGAAAAAGAGGCAAATGCAATAAATTGGGGCATTTTTCGGGGTTTTGTGCATTGTGCAAATTATCTCCAAAACGTCGAAAAGGTCTTTATTTATTATTACTTTTAGATTACCAAACGCTCCGTGATGATCATGCGGGGCTCCTGTTGCGATATTATGCGGATTGGATCAGTGACATATAAATAAGTTTTTATTTATGCACAACTTTGTTGACTTTTGAATATTTATGCATTATATTGCATAAATCACACATAAGGGCAGGTATCTCATGCCCTGACCGGAGGCTAAAAATATGGCAATTGAAGAATCTGTTAAGTATGTATCTATTATAGGATCCACAGGATATGTCGGCGCTGAGCTCGTAAGAGGCTTTGCCGCTCATCCCGTCTTCAGATTCCGCCATCTCACGAGCCAGACTTTCGCGGGCAAGCCCTATTCGGACATCTACCCGGAATTCCGCGGCATCGTTGACAATATCTGCGAAGATCTCCCCTATTCTGAGGTCGCGAAAGATTCCGATCTTGTCATCACGGCTCTTCCCCACGGGGTATCCGCAAAGATCGTTCCCGAGCTTCTCAAGGAAGGATGCAAGGTCATAGACCACAGCGGAGATTTCAGATATAAGGATCTCACGACTTACGAGAAGTCCTATAAGCTCACTCACCCCAATCCTGAGCTTCTGGAGACCGCGGTATACGGACTTCCCGAGTTCTACAGAGAGCAGCTCAAGACCGCAAAGCTCGTTGCAAATCCGGGATGCTATCCGACATGTTCGCTCATCGCTCTGGCCCCCTTTCTCAAGGCAGGCCTCATCGAAGAGGATTCCATCATCATCGATGCGACATCCGGAGTAAGCGGCGCAGGCAGAAAAGCCGATCTCGCTTATGCATTCTGCGAACTCGACGAATCATTCAAGCCTTACGGCGCAGTCGGACACCGCCATACGACGGAGATCTCTGAGCAGTGCTCTTTTCTCGCGGGAAAGAAACCGGGAGACATCAAGGTCACCTTCACTCCACACCTGGCACCCTTCAAGCGAGGAATGCTCGCAAGCGTTTACGCCAAGCCCTCCGCAGCATTCAATGATGTGTCATCCGAAAAGATAAATGAGATATATAAAGAGTTCTATAAGGACGAGACATTCGTAAGAGTCCTTTCAGGAAAAGAGCTTCCCGACGTTAAAGCCGTAGCATGCTCCAACTATATCGACGTAAACGGCGTTTTCGATCCCGAGACGGGCATCATCAAGCTCTTTACGGCACAGGACAATCTCGGCAAGGGCGCAGCTCTTCAGGCAATCCAGGCGGCAAATGTAATGTTCGGTCTCGATGAGACGGCCGGACTCAAGAATATAGTAAGAGGTATCTGACAATGGCAGGACAGAAAGAAAATCCCGTTATCACGGGCGACATGAAGAACAACGTCGACAGGGCGTCTATTCTCATCGAATCACTTCCCTACATCAGGAAGATGAGGGGGCAGACCTTCGTTATCAAGTACGGCGGAAATGCCATGATAAACGAAGATCTCAAGCAGTCCGTCATGGATGATATCACGCTCCTCAAATACATCGGCATCAACCCCGTGATCGTTCACGGCGGCGGTCCCGACATCAGCGACATGCTGAACAAAGTCAATAAGGAATCCCACTTCGTCAACGGACTGAGGTATACGGACGATGAGACCATGGGATATGCCCAGATGGTTCTTATCGGTAAGACAAACAAGGACATCGTATCCGTTCTCTGCGGCAAAGGCGCAAAGGCGATCGGCATTTCCGGTATCGACGGAAATCTCATCGAGGCAGAGAAGCTGACCGAAGATGCAGATGGCAATCCCATCGATATCGGTTACGTAGGCAAGATCAAAAAGATCAACACAAAGGTTATCTCTATGCTCGCCAATGACGAGTACATCCCCGTCATCGCTCCCATCGGAGTCGGCAAGAACGGCGAGAGCTACAACATTAATGCGGATACTGTAGCAGCCGAAGTCGCAGTTGCTTTGGGCGCTTCAAAGCTCATCACACTGACTGACGTCGGCGGCGTATTAAGAAAACTGGAAGACGGTTCGGACTATATCATTCCGGTTTTGGACGAGAAAGACATCAAGGATCTCGTCGAGGAGGGCATTATCAAGGGCGGCATGATCCCGAAGATCGAAGGCTGCCTTGATACGGTATTGCGAGGTGTCGACCGTGCGCACATAATAGACGGAAGGATCCCTCACTCTATTATTCTCGAGACATTTACCAAGAACGGCATCGGCACAATGATCGTAAAGGAGAAAAAAGAACATTATGAGTATAGAAAATGATTTCAGCCTGATCCAGGATTTTGACAAGAACTATTGTCTTCAGGTATTCAGCCTCCTCCCTGTAGCTTTCGTTAAAGGAAAGGGATGCTATCTCTACGATACGGAAGGAAAAAAGTATCTGGACATGATCGGCGGTATCGCCGTAAACTGTCTGGGCTACGGGCATCCGAAGCTCACATCGGCAGTATGCTCACAGGCAAAAAACATCATCCATGCCTGCAATTACTACTATAATCCCCAGAAATCAGAACTGGCTTACAGGCTCTGCCGCGCAAGCTTTGCAGACAAGGTATTCTTCTGCAATTCAGGCGCCGAGGCAAACGAGGCTGCCATCAAGCTCGCAAGAAGCTACTTCTACTATAAGGATATAAATAAGTACGAGATCATCACCGCGGACATGAGCTTCCACGGAAGGACAATGGGAACCGTTGCCGCAACAGGCCAGTCCAAGTTCTCAAGACCGTTCGAGCCTAACCTTCCCGGCTTCGTTCATGTTCCCTACAACGACATCGACGCGATGATCGAGGCAGTCACAAACAAGACGGCAGCCATCATGCTCGAACTTGTACAGGGTGAGAGCGGAGTACATCCGGCTGACCTCGGATACATCCAGGCAGTAAAGAAGCTCTGCCTCGAAAAGGGCATCCTGCTCATCTTCGACGAGGTTCAGACGGGTATCGGACGTACCGGCAAGATGTTCTGCTATCAGAACTACGGCGTTGCTCCCGATATCATGACCGTCGCAAAAGGTTTGGGCGGCGGCGTTCCGATCGGCGCAATGCTCTGCACGAATGAGGCAGCAACAGGCATGAGGCCCGGAGACCACGGCTCCACATTCGGAGGCAATCCCCTGGCATGCGCTGCAGGCAACGCAGTCATGGAGACCATCGAGGAAGACGGCATCATCGATAACGTAAGGGAAGTCAGCGAAGAGCTTTTCGAGAAGCTGAACAAGCTGAGATCAAAGTATAACTGCATCCGTTCCGTAAGAGGAAAAGGCCTTCTCATCGGCATCGAGTTCGATGATACGATCACCGCACAGGGAATGCGTGAACAGCTCTTCTCCATGGGAATCTTAGTAAGTGCCATCGGCACCTCGACGATAAGGCTCGCGCCCCCGCTCATCATCACGAAAGCTCAGGCAGGACAGTTCATAAAGGCTCTGGACAAGATCCTGAAGAACGTACAGGGACCCAAGAGCGTATTCGGAATGATCAAGGACGCGCTTCCCTCAAAGAAGCAGATACAGGAAAAGACCGCGAGCGTAGGCTCTGCAAAGATCGATAAACTCGACGAGGCGGGACTTACGGAAGACAAACCCAAGGATATCGATATTATCGACGATGATGAAACTTAAGGAGTAAACGAAATGAAGCATTATATAGATTTCCACAGAGACGTAAGCTTTGAAGATCTCGACTATCTTCTCGACACTGCGATAGATCTCAAAGCAAAGACAAAGGCAGGCATCGAGCATCATCTTCTCAAGGGCAAGACCCTCGCCATGATATTCACAAAGTCTTCGACAAGAACAAGAGTATCTTTCGAAGTCGGCATGTATCAGCTTGGCGGAATGGCTCTTTTCCTCAGCAACAACGACATCCAGATCGGCAGGGGCGAGACCATATACGATACGGCAAACGTTCTTTCCGGAATGGTCGACGGCATCATGATAAGAACCTTCAAGCACCAGGATGTCCAGGACCTCGCCGACTACGGCAGGATCCCCGTAATCAACGGACTTACCGATGACCAGCATCCCACCCAGGTCTTGGCTGACCTCCTTACCATCAAGGAACACAAGGGAGCTTTAAAGGGCCTCAAGATGGCTTATCTCGGTGACGGAAACAACATGGCAAATTCCCTGCTCCACGCATGCGCAAAGGCAGGAATGGACATCTCCGTTGCAAGCCCCAAGGCTTACACATGCCCTGACAAGTATGTTCTCGAAGCTCAGGAAGACGCAAAGGTAACAGGTTCGAAGATCGTCATGACCGAAGATCCTTTCGAAGCCGCAGAGGGCGCTGACGTAATCTACACGGATACATGGACATCCATGGGTCAGGAAGCCGAGAAGGCCCAGAGAGTCGAGATATTCAAGAACTATCAGGTCAACTCCAAGCTCATGGGCGTAGCGCAGAAGGATGCCATCTTCATGCACTGCCTCCCTGCTTACAGAGGATATGAAGTAACTGAAGACGTCATCGACGGACCTCAGAGCGTCGTTTTCGATGAAGCCGAGAACAGACTCCACGCACACAAGGCAATCCTCGTTAACTGCTTTCTTAACTAAATGAAGAACAGACCCGCAATAAGGATCGCAGGAGTCAATGACGCAGAAGAAGTATCGCGCCTCTTAAGAAGCGCGATGCTTACTTATTGCGCGGATTCCGGCATATCGGCATCCATGCTCGAGGCCATGACCGAAAGTATCGACAGCGTTGCGGACAGGATATCGGAACAGACCTGTCTCGTGGCCGAGCAGGACGGAAAGATAGTCGGAACGATATGCATAAAAGAAGTTCCCAACCCCATGATCTACATGTTTTCCGATAAGACGTGCGAATATCTGCTCAATGCCGGACACTCATTCTACATCTCGAGATTCGCGGTAAAGCAGAGCTACAGAAAAACGGGGCTGGGCATAGATCTCATAACCAAAGCCGTGCAGCTCGCCAGGAATTCAGGCGCCGAGTGCATACTTCTTCACTCAGCCGCCACAAATAAGAACATGGTGGAATTTTACGGCAAACGCGGATTTGAGCTCATCGATTCGGAAAACTCGAGAGGCTACATGCGCGGTCTCTTCGCGAGCAAACCGGCTTAGATAGTCTTGGATACGAATATATCGCAGCCGGCAAACTTCGGATCGTCCTTGATCTTTTCATAAGCTGCGTCTCTAGCCGCCTCATCCTCATACATGGCGAAAACAGCACTTCCCGAACCCGTCATCCTGGCATATCTCGCGCCGCTGTTCAGCAGGGCTTCCCTTGCCGCAGATATCTCTTTTACCTTCTCCATCGACGGGATCTCAAGATCGTTCTTAAGGAGATCTTCTCCTGCGAGGAACCTGTCCAGAGCTGATACATCCTCCCTGTTGAGTCCGTCAATAAACGCCTTGTAGCGTTCCTCGTCAAACCCCGGCAGAGACAGGCTGTCGATAGCGTGGAAGCACTCAGGAGTGGATACACCTGCGGACGGCTTTATTATCAGGAGCGGAATGCCTTCAAGTGAATTGAGCTGCGTAATGTCTTCCCCTACTCTCTCGCAAAGACATGTGCCGCCGTAAAGGAAGAACGGAACATCGGCTCCGACATTTACAGCGAGCTGGTTAAGCTCCTCCTCCGTAAACGGATTGCCGAAATGCTCCTGGAGCACCATGAGTACGGCTGCGGCATCTGAACTTCCGCCGCCCATACCGGATTCCGAAGGGATCTTCTTTGTGAGTATTATCTCTATGAACGGAAATTTATTTTTCTTCCAGAGCTTTGCACCGGGCATCGAAGGATCTGAAGCAGCCTTCTTGCGGAGCGACGACAGGAACCTGTCCTTTGCCTTGCTGCAAAGGTTCTTGCCGGGATCGATGTCATTTCTTCCGATGCACTTGAGATCAAAACCCGACGGACGCTCGGGATAGATATTGATGGTGATCTCATCTGCAAGATCGATCTCCTGCATTACGGAATAAAGGCTGTGATAACCGTTAGGCAGGATCCCGCGGACACGCAGGAAGAGATTTAATTTTGCATTAGCTGTAATCCCGTAAGAATCCATAAGGATCTCCAAATCATTCGAATAGTAAGGAATATAAAGTTATTTTAATATATAACTACAATAAATAAAAGCCGAACATATACAGACAAAAAGACACTGTCAAAACTGAATACTCAGATCTGACAGTGTCCTCAAATGGTCTTTTAAGATGGATATCAGACGGCTACGACTTCGTCCTTCTCCGGCATGATGCCTACTCTGACTGTTCTGGTGAGAACATCGATATAGGAGAATGATACGATGGACTGCTTGCCTGCTTCGTTCGTGCAGAGCATCGTGAAGACATTGGGATAGCAGTGCTCGACCGTGCCGATGTAAGTGATGATCCTCTTGCGGCCGCCGTTGGTCTTGCAAACGATACGCTTGCCTACAAGTTCTTCGAACTTATTCTTGCACATTTCCAAATCGGAACTGATGATCATACGGATTACCCCCACCCGGAGAATAGCGTTGTTAAATATTTCAGACGTCTTAAAGGATCATTACAAAAATATTTCCAACATGCATCAATGCTAACATTTACTTGATATATTGTCAACGAAAAACACTACATTTAGTAAAAAAACACCACGAATTATACAAAATATAGTGGTGGTACATGTACCCCTTTACGGTTCACACAGTTCTCACCCCTTCCGTGATTGAAAAGCCTGTCTTTTTACAATACAATCGTATTCATATCACAAAAAGACAGGAGAGACCGGATATGCTTAGTGACATTGAGATAGCTCAGAGTGCAAAGATCAACCCCATTACAAAGGTAGCAGAACAGATCGGACTCGATACCGACAAGCTCGAACTTTACGGCAAATACAAGGCTAAACTTCCTCTCGATTATGTGGAGAGCCTTCCCGAAAATCCCGATGTCAAACTTATCCTCGTCACCGCCATGAATCCCACTCCGGCGGGCGAAGGCAAGACGACCGTCAGCATCGGTCTCGCCCAGGGCTTAAAGCTCATCGGCAAAAAGCCCGTCCTCGCATTGAGGGAGCCTTCCCTCGGACCTGTCTTCGGCGTCAAGGGCGGTGCCTGCGGCGGCGGATATTCACAGGTCGTTCCGATGGAAGACATCAATCTCCACTTTACGGGCGACATTCATGCCATAACAACAGCCAACAACCTGCTCGCGGCCATGATAGACAATCACCTTTTCCAGGGCAACGAGCTCAAGATAGATAAGGACAGGATCCTCTGGAAGAGATGCCTCGACATGAACGACAGATGCCTTCGCGCGGTTACGGTCGGCGTAGGCGGCGGAACAAAGGGCGTAACACGTCCCGAGATCTTCCAGATCACCGCTGCTTCCGAGATCATGGCTATCCTCTGCCTCGCAAAGGACATGGATGACCTCAAGGTAAGGCTCGACAGGATCGCGATCGCTTACGATACCGACGGCAACCTCGTTACAGCCGGACAGTTAGGCGCGACGGGCGCGCTCGCCACATGCCTCAAGGACGCGATGTGTCCTAACCTCGTTCAGTCTTTGGAAGGCGTTCCCGCACTGGTTCACGGCGGACCTTTCGCGAACATATCACACGGCTGCAACACCTGCATAGCAACGAAGACAGCATTGAAGCTCGGCGACATCGTAGTCACCGAAGCCGGATTCGGTGCTGACCTGGGCGCCGAGAAGTTCCTCGACATCAAGTGCAGGGATCTGGGTCTTTGGCCTGATCTCGTAGTCATCGTAACAACAGTAAGATCACTCAAATACAACGCAGGCATACCGAAGGACAAGCTCTCCGAACCCAACCCGGAAGCAGTAAAGGCAGGTCTTGCGAATGTCCTGAAGCACATCGAGAACATGCAGAATTTCGGCATTCCCGTTCTCGTCGCATCGAACAGATTCCTTTCGGATACCGAAGAGGAACTCGCCATCGTCGAAGAGGCATGCAAGGCAACAGGCGCTGATTTCGCTCCCGCAGAGATCTTCGCAAAGGGCGGCGAAGGCGGCATCGACCTCGCAAACAAAGCAGTTTCCATCCTCGGACAGAACAGGGACAAGGCTCCCGTTTACACATATGAACTCACGGACTCCGTCGAGGAGAAGATCACAAAGGTCGCTACCAAGGTATACGGTGCGGCAAAAGTCGACATTCTCCCCGAAGCCGCTGCAAAGATCAAGGAATTCGTTGACAAGGGTTACGGCAATCTCCCGATCTGCATCGCAAAGACGCAGTATTCATTGTCAGACGATCCGAAGAAGCTCGGCAACCCCGCAGGCTTCACCCTCACGGTCAGGGACTGCTATCTGTCCACGGGCGCAGGCTATCTTGTCATTCTGACAGGTACGATAGTCACGATGCCGGGACTTCCTCCCCACCCTGCGGCAATGGACATCGACATAGACAACAACGGCGTTATCACGGGTCTTTTCTGATATTAGATGAAGCGACCAAATCCGACATTTCTCAAAAAGGCCGAAGGGATAAGGACATCCCGCAAAAGACGCACGCTCATAATCATACTGGTGCTGCTTGTGCTGACTTTTGCGGTCGTGTTCGTAAGTTCCATAGCTTCCGCGCAGGACAACTACCGCCTTATGTATCCGGGACTTGTCGGAGCCGCAACCAGCACGACGACCGCCTATATGAGATATCAGAGGCCGGTCCATACGACAACGGAAACGACCACGGAAGTGACGACCACCGCCACTACCACGCTCCCCCATGCGGTACTCGCCGCCACGGCCACTCCCACGCCTTCACCCGAAGAGACGGCCGATAACGAGCAGAACAACTGGCCGGAGCCGTTTAAAGAAGACAGCAACTTCAGTTTCAAGCCCATGGGCGTCCAGACTGCTACATATCAGGAGCGCGCCGTGGCTTTGGAGGAACTTAAGGAGAGAGTAGTCGCTTATCAGAAAAAGCATCCGAACATGAGGATCTGCGTCGATTTCGTCTCGCTGTCATCAGGCGAGCACCTCGGTATCGACGAGCTCGAACCTGTCGTACCTTCCGGCGCGATGGCAATCCCCTTCTCGATCGTTTATTACGACCGGTTTTCGGGTGTCAACGGACCTCTTTCGGAGATCGTGACCTACGACGGCAGCGTCAAAGGAACCCGCAGTTCCTCATACATAGCCAGCAATTTCAGACAGGGCAAGCAGTTCTACATGAGGACCATGCTGAACTACGCCATAGCCAAAAACGACAACATCGCGCTGGGCTATGTCGTTGAGAAACTGGGCGGACTTGATGAGGCCATCGAATCGGTCAATGAGATCAGCGGATACATCTCCTATAAGGACTCCATCATCTACCAGGATTACAGCGGCAAGGAATACCGTGCACCCGGCACGATCTCGTGCTACGACATGGGCAACTATCTCTCATACATGTACAAGGTATTCATCAACAATCCGCAGGTCAACCAGCGTCTGATAAATGACATGGCATCAAGCGAGATAGAAACACCTCTGGCCGCGGCTTTTCCGCAGGATACGAGGATCCTCCACGTTCTCGGCAGGAACACCGACAGGAGCGCTTATCTCGAATGCGCCATCATTGATTACTATGAACCCGTCGCTCTGGTAGTCTACGTAGAGGCGGCAACACCCGACGCTGCAGGCACCGCGATCGCCACGATCGGCGGTTACACGCAGAAGTTTTTGGAAACCTGCTATTCGTGAACGGTTGTCCCCATAATCGAAGTGCTATCTTTTTCTTTTATGATATAATTCTCTTGTTTGATAATTCATGAGTTCGTCCCGTGCGGTCTGCCGCCGGCCAAGGTCCCGTGCGATTTCGGGCTGTGAACCCTGTCAGGTCCGGAAGGAAGCAGCAGTAAGCGGTTTACGGAGTGCGCCGCGGGTCAAGCCTTACCGACGGCAGTTCGGGCGGGACGGACTCTTTTTATTATCGTTTTCAAATAGAGCTCAAGGGGCTAATTATGGAAGATCATATCGTTCTCTACAGACAATACAGACCGCTCACTTTTGACGATGTCGTAGGTCAGGAAGCTGCCGTCGGTGCTCTGAGGCAGTCGGTTATTTCCGGGAAGCTCGCACATGCTTATCTCTTCTGCGGCCAGCACGGCACGGGAAAGACCACAATCGCCAAGATCTTCGCAAGGAGCGTCAACTGCGAACACCCCGTAAACGGCAATCCGTGCAACGAGTGTCCGACCTGCAAGGGCATCCTTGACGGCTCGATCCTCGACGTCACAGAGATGGACGCCGCTTCCAATAACGGTGTCGACGACATCAGGCCCATCCTGCAGGAAGTTAATTTCGCCCCTACCAGGACAACATATAAGGTATATATAATCGACGAGGTCCATATGCTCTCAAAGGGTGCGTTCAACGCACTTCTCAAGACCATCGAGGAACCTCCGAAGCACGTCATCTTCCTTTTCGCTACCACGGAGTCGGACAAGATCCCTGCAACCATAATATCGAGATGCCAGAGATACGACTTCAAGAGGATCCCGTTAGATCTCATAACGGGAAGATTAAGGGAAGTATGCGGCAAGTCCGGCATCAGGGCTTCCGATGATGCGCTGCGTCTCATAGCATCCAGATCAGACGGCGCTCTCCGTGATGCCCTGTCCCTTTTGGACCAGATCTCCGCCGTATCAGGCAGCGACAATGAGATATCCTCTCAGGACGTCGAGAAGATCACGGGTACGGTCGACAGTTCGTTCCTCTTCCAGATGGCCAACTGCCTCATAGATTCAAGATTCGATGAACTCATCGATCTGTGTGAGAAGCTGAACTCCTCGGGAAAGAACCAGGCGCGCTTCACATTGGATCTCGCCGCATATTTCAGGGACCTTCTCATCATCAGGGTCAAGGCCGATCCTATCGTATATCTGCCTTATCCCAAAGAGACCATCAAGGATATGTATCAGACAGCCGCAAAGGTGAGCGCCGATACATTGACCGGATATATCAGTTATCTTTCAAAGGAATATGCGGAGCTCAGGAAATCTCCCGACATCCCCACGAGCTTCGAGCTCATGCTCATGAGGCTCTGCGGCAGGAAGTCCAATCTTCCCGTAACTCCGATCGTCATTCCCGATTTTGAGAAGAATCAGGCGGCAAAGGCAAAGGAACTCACCCTTGATGACAAAAAGCCCGCTGAAGATGCAAAACCGGCTGAGGATAAAAAAGAGGAAACTTTGAAAACAGAAGAGACTGCGGACAAGTCTTCCGGTGACTCTTCTGAAGAGACTTCTGAAAAGAAGCCTTCCTTCGTCGCACCCGCTCCCTACAGGCCCAAGCCTTCCGCAACGGCGACCCCTTACAAGGCGCCGGCTGAAGAACCCGAGCCGGAGCCGGCTCCCGCAGCGCCCGCTCCTTACAGGCCGCAGCCTTCTTCTGCTCCTTCGAGCGTATTCTCCTTCACGTCTCTTGCAAGCGAGATGAGATCGAACGAGGAGACCAAGCCCGAAGAAGAAACGGGATCCATCTTTTCTTTCCTGAAAAAGACTTCTGAGGAACCCAAGGTTCCCGAAAACGATGACGGCGGCGACAACGAAGATGAAGACGGTGACGATTACATTCCCGCTGACGATTCTTACGACAGGGAATCCGAACCGACCATATTCTCTTATGTCCAGGAAGAACCCGAAGCACCTTTGAGTTTCGGCACTGACGAGCCGGACGAACCGGCAGTACCTTCATCCGGTGAGCCTTCACAGGGCGGCATCTTCTCCCACCTTTCCTCTTCTTTCCTTGCGGATCTGACCGGAAACCTGGGATCTGATGAGGAACCCGCAAAAGAACCGGAAAAGAAAGCGCCGGCAAAGCCGCGTTCACAGCTTGCGGAGCAGGCCGACAAGAGCGGACTCATTGTCGACGGCAGATCAAAACAACCCGTCAGGGCGCCCGCCTTTACCGGTGAGGACGCGGATCTTGCGCTGAGATGGTCAAACATCACGTCTAGGCTCAAGGAAACAAACGACAACATCGCTGTCATACTGGAACACGCAAGTTTCAGGAAGGACGGCACATCAGCATACATAGTCTTTGAGGACAGCGACACCAAGCGCATGGACAACCTGAAGAGGTCCTCGACTTTCAGGCAGATCTCTGCCGGAATCAAGGATGAATTCGGCGTCGACCACCTCTTCCTCTGCACTTCCACCCAGTATGCCAACCAGGAAAAGAAGAACCGGGAGAGCAGACAGGACAAGAGACTGGACGATCTGAACGAGCGGTCCACGAGCATGGGCATCCCCACCGATGTTCATTTCGGTGACGAAGATTAAGACAGATATAAACTAAACTTACATATTTATTTCGGAGGTTATTTAACATGGCAAAAGGATTCCGCGGCGGAATGGGAATGGGCGGCAACATGGGTCAGGTAGTGGCTCAGGCCCAGAAGATGCAGAGACAGATCGAGCTGGCTCAGGCTGAGATCCAGGAAATGCGTTTCACTGGCACGGCAGGCGGCGAACTTGTTAAGGTTGTTGTTACAGGCAAGCATCAGCTTGAGAGCGTCGAGATCGCAAAGGATGTCGTCGATCCCGACGATATCGAAGGTCTCCAGGATCTCATCATCGCTGCCACAAACCAGGCTCTTGAGCAGATCGACAAGACCAACCAGGAGCGTATCGGAGCGATCACCGGCGGCATGAAGATGCCCTTCTGATCATGGCAAGATATTCACCTTCGATCCAGAATCTGATAGCGCAGCTGAGCAGCCTTCCGGGTATCGGAGGGAGGTCCGCCCAGCGCCTTGCATTCTACATCCTCGCTATGGACGAGAAGGATGCGCAGGCGCTGATATCATCCATAACAGCGGCAAGGAACTCCACCAAAAGATGCTCCTGCTGCCAGAATTTCACGGACTCTGACCCCTGCCCTATCTGCTCTGATCCCATGAGGGACAAGACGACAGTCCTTGTCGTTGAGTCGCCCAAGGACGTGTCGGCTTTCGAGCGTGCACACGAGTATAAGGGGCTTTACCATGTTCTTCACGGTGTTTTTAATCCCATGAAGTCCATGAGCATCTCGGATACGACTATCCCTGATCTGATAAAGCGTCTTACGGAGCATTCCGAGATCACTGAAGTCATCGTGGCAACCAACCAGACGGCGGAAGGCAACGCCACCGCCCTCTATCTTTCAAGGATGCTCGAGCCTTCCGGCATCAAGGTATCCAGACTGGCATCGGGCCTTCCGATGGGTTCTGACATAGAATATGCGGATGACCTGACGCTTCTTTCAGCCCTCAAGGGCAGGATCACCATGACGGGAGAAAAGAATGAGACTTGATAAATTCCTGAAGCTGTCGAGAGTAATAAAGCGCAGGACCGTTGCAAACGACGTCTGCCAGGCAGGCAGAGTCACAGTCAACGGCAAGCCTGCCAAACCTTCAGTCAAGCTCAAGGTCGGTGACATCGTCTGCATCCTTTTCGGAAGCGGAGAGGTAAAGTTCAAGGTGACGGCACTCCCCGAGACAGTCAGAAAAGACGAGGCGGCCTCCATGTACGAGCTCCTCGAATGAGGCTTCAAAAGGTTCATTTACCACTCTTTGTTACAACTAATATTACAAGTATTTTAAGTTTGACCCCGGGCTGTTGTTTTGCACCCGGGGTTACGCAATAATAAACGTATATCTTTTTATTTTCGGGGGCAGAGCTTTGCGTAAAGTAAGACGTAAATCAGGCGGAATATCCTTCCTCACGGCGCTCATATGCATCTTATGCGTTGTCGTCGGTATCTTATGCCTTACGAGATATATCAACATGCACAGGCAGAAGGAACGTCTCCTCGCAGAGAACGCATCCCTCATCGCCCAGTCCGAAGCACTGTCGGACAGACTCAAGCAGATCAGAGCCCAGGAAGAATTCGGCAAAGACGAGTCTTACGTCGAGAGCGTTGCAAGAGCACAGCTCGACATGGTCTATCCCGGTGAGGTCATCTTCAGAGTCACGGGCGAAAAGTACAACTGATCTGTTCACCCCATTACGGAAGCAAACCCATGTCTGATTGCGCAACCTGTCAGTATTCCTATACCGATGAATATACCGGAGAAGTCATCTGCGACCTCGATCTCGACGAGGATGAACTCATCAGGTTGTCGCAGCTCAAATGCAAGGATTGTCCCTTTTACAAAGACGGAGACGAATATAAGACCGTAAGGCACCAGATGTGACCTGACGTTTTTCAATTTATATTTCCAGGATACTCCTGGCTGCCAGATAAGCTTCGCTCATGCATGCCTGCAGATTATAACCACCGCTGATACCGTCGATATCCAAAGCTTCACCTATTATGTAAAGACCTTCAACTTTCTTCGACTGCATCGTCTTGCGGTCAACTTCTTTGAGCGATACTCCGCCCCTCGTGACGTAGGCCTTTTCGATCTGCGGAACATCCTTAAGTCCTAATCTCAAGTGCTTTGTCTCTCTTATGAGCTTTTTTCGGTTTTCTTTTGTAAATCCCTGGGCATAGAGTCCGGAGATCCCTGCCTTTGAGCATATCTCAGCCGCTACCGATGCGGGAGCGAATCTGGAAAGGAGCGTTGCCATCTTTGTATCGGCATGTTCTCCTATGAGTTTTTGCAGTTCCCTGTCGAACTCCTCATCAGAAAGTGAAGGGATAAGATCCATCTCAATGCTGACATTCATTCCGCTTATGTCTGCAGGCACCTCTCTGGATATAGCCATCACGGCAGGACCTGTAAGCCCGAAATCCGCAAAGAGGACTTCTCCTGTACGGGAAGCAGTAACCTTTTCGCCGCACAAAAGCGAGACTTTTGCGGTAACTGACACTCCGCTCAACGAGGATGCAAAACCGAGAGAACCGTCCTCAAGCCTCACCGGAGCGAGCGCTCCTCTTAAAAGAACTATCGTATGCCCGAACATTCCGGCTATCTTATATGAATCACCGGTCGAACCCGTCTTCGGGAAGGAAGAACCGCCACAGGACAGCACGATGGCATCGAAATCAAAACTTCCCTTTGACGTTTTGACTTTAAAGACTCCGTCCTTCTTTACTTCCATTACTTTGGCATCACAGATGATCTCCGTACTGCCCTTAAGATAGTCAAGGATTGTATCTCTGACAACAACCGCGCTGTCGCATACGGGAAACATCCTGTTGTTGTCCTCTTCCTTGAGCTTTAACCCCAGTTCATTTTCCATGAAACAGATGGTGTCTTCAGGTCCGAATTCTTTCAACGCCGGATATATGAAATTCACCGCTTCGTGATAGCCCTCTTTAAGTAAGGAAACATCCTTGCGGTTGGTGATATTGCATCGTCCGTGACCGGTTACGGTGAGTTTCTTGCCGGGAATGCTGTTCTTCTCGATCAGGCTGACCCTGATATCTCTTCCTGCGGAAAGACTTTTGATCTGGCACGCGGCAAAAAGCCCTGCCGCACCGCCTCCGATTATGCCTATCCTGATACTCCCGCTGCTCACAGAAAACTCCTTAATTTCAGCCTTCATTGCCCGACAACAGGACGGATTCCGAATAGAGCACAACACCCTTTGAAGCATTCGGATGGATGTGATCGAGCAGATAAGTCCTGTCGGGCGATGTGTCGAGTATGCTCTTCAGGCGTCCGTTCACATTGATGTACATGAATGTGTTGTCCGCGCAGTATCTTTCGAGCGCTGCGGAGTATTCATCGTTGAGCGCCGTCTTTTCGGCATAGGTAAGAGGCGTGTACTTATCGCCGTCAGTCGAATACCAGGGTGCGATCAGAACAAATCCGGCGTCAGGCGACTTTTCCAGGAGCTTGTCCGTAAGTTCGCCGTAACGGGTTATGAAATCCTCTGCGGTCATGGCGCAGAAACTTTCTTCGCGGTAACGGACATCGTTCGTGCCGATCGCAATGACATAAAGATCTGCCGCCGGTATGGAATCAATATTGTCGATGATATAAGAGATCGTGCATCCGCCTTTGGAAAAGTTCGAGATATTCTTGCCGGGGAAATACTCTTCCACAGGCTCGTACCACGGACATCCGCCATTCTTGGTGCCTTCTGTCACGCTGTCGCCGACAAAGCAGATGCTGTCCGCCCCGCTCATGGCCTTATACAGAGTGCCTTCCTTCATGGCATCCGTAATGACCAGACCCGTTGCCTTTGAGCGGATGAACCCGTCCTTATCGAAATAATAACGGTACGTGACTGATGAGATCGGCATGCTGTTTCCGAAGACCACTTCAGTGATAATGCTGTTGGCTTCTTCAGCGCGTTCAATGTCGTCTGTCGTAAGACCGGCACGGACAGAAGGATCCGTCGCAATATCATATACAGGTACGGCGCGGTAGTTTCCGTCAGCTGGAGCATAGGTATAGAGCGGGACTATGCCGCCTCCGATGATCTCCTTTGAGCCGCGGTCGATATAGACGTCGATGAGCATGCTGGTATCGCCCTGGTCACCGCGGTAGATATTAGCGAAATTGCCCGGACAATATGCCGTGAACACCTTCCTGCCGTTATAGTCTTCAACGAGAGCAGGCTGAACGGCGTGCGAGTGGTCGCCAAGGATAATGTCAGCGCCGTTCTCCTTAAATATCTCAAACCAGACTTTCTGCTCCTCATCAGGCTCGTTGGTAAACTGCGTTCCGTTATGCGGAAGGACCATTATGAGGTCGGGAGACAAAGCCTTGGCAGCCTTGAAATCCTCTTCCACCTCTGCCTTGAGTTTTTCGAACGTCTCGCCTTCCGTGCCGCTGACTATGGATGTCATGTAGGAATACTGCCCGTCGATGAACTCTGAAGGATCGGTGTAATTGCTTCCGTATGTATACGAGAGCACAGCTATCTTTATACCGTCATACTCAACGAGCTTTACGCGTTCTTTTGTCTTCTCCTCGAGGCTCCTGTATGAACCGGTGTGATCGAGGCCTGTCCTGTCCAGCACGTCAAGCGTCCTCAGTGCGCCCTCAGGGCCTTTGTCGAGCAGGTGGTTGTTCGCTGTCGTCACCAGGTCAAATCCCGCATCCTTCACCGCTGAAGCGAATTCATCGGGGAAATTCAGGAAGAGCCTTTTGTTGTCGTAGAAGTTGCTCGAGGAATAGCCCTTGTCAGCGCCTGCCATAGGGCCTTCGAAGACGCCAACCGCCAGATCCGCAGAAGATATGTAGGGCTTTGCGTATTCGAAAACATCGCTGTAGTCATAACCGTCGCCTGTATATCCGAGATTCACCTGATCTTCCAGAAGGATGAGGTCGCCCGCGAAAGTGATCCTGAATGCGTTATCGAACGCAGCCTGCTGTTCATCCGTCATAACGCGGTAAATGATGTCTTCACCGGCACGCTCGCCGTTTACGTCACCGCCGTCTGAGGGGTCAGTGTTTTCAAAGGCTCCGAGGCCCGTGAAAGCATTTATCAGTGCGACAGCGACAAATCCGAGCGCCACCAGGAGCGCCAGGACCTTTGCCGGAGTTATCTTTCTGTTCTCCGAAGTGAATATATCCGTTCCCGACTTTAGGAACTTGTTCATTGTGCCTGAGACAAAATCGTTGCCGAATGCAAGCGACAGGCCAACCGCGGAAAGCACCGCCGTAACAAAGACGAACGGCACGGGTAAGAACGCCATGAGCCTGCTGAGCCATACGGCGGGCAGCCTGTGAAGTATGAATATCCACAGTGAATTGCGTCCGAACATCGTAATGAGAGGGATATTCTTATCGGGTGTGATGTGCCTTATCGCATAGATGACGATTATCGCTATTATGAACATCACTATTCTTCTGAACACGTCGAGTGGCTCCTGATAAGCACCGAGTATCAGTGAATTGTCGGGATATCCGATAAATGTTTGCGTCGCGAAAGCGATGCAGGCCGCACCGAGGAGCAATGCCAGACCGATAAGGCCTCTTTCCGAATACTTCCTGCCGGCAAGCTTCGAGCTGTCCTTACTGCTCAGCTGATACCCGAGCATATAGAACGGATAGAAGCCGATCACCCTTGCGGCGGCGAAATGATTGTCGATCGCCGCAAAGAAACCTATAAGTATCGCCGCTGTAAACAATAGGATATTTATTATTCTGAACTTTGCTATCCTGTGCGCCGTAAGCCTCCAGAAGATGAGCGCTATCAGATACCAATATGAATATATAGGTTCAAGAAGGGACGTATACCCTTCCGCAAATACCGTGATACTGTTGAATATGAAGAACAGGAATACGAGTCTTACAATCCTCTCAAAACTGTAAGCCTTTTCCCCTTTGCCGAAATAGCCCGACACGAAAACAAAAGCAGGCATGTGGAACAGATATATGTAGTTTACGGTGGCATCGATGCTGCCGGACATGCCCTGAAGGTTGCTCAGCAGATGGCCGAGGACAACAGTCAGGATCAGAAGACCCTTGATATTGTCCCAATAGGCACTCCGGTTATCCTGTGTCAGCGCCGCGCTCCTCATGATGGATCGTCAACAACCTTTATCTGAAAACGGTCGAACCTTACATTCTCCGTATATTGCTCGCGGAAGAATATCGTCTGCCCGAAAGCCGCAAATTCCTTGGTATTCTTCTTCATCCACATGGGTACCGGAATATCCAGCTGTCTGCAGAGCTCGACCAGCGCCTTTTCGAGCCTTTTTGAATAAGAGGCGTCCGTATCCGCGGTAGTAACCTCTTTGATCTCGATCAGTCTGTTAGCGACAAAAAGCCTGCCTTCAAGAGTCAAAACCGGCGCCCTCCCCATATCCTGATTTCTTTGCCACTATTTTGCCTTTTTTGAATCTTAAAGTAAATATTTGACATGGTAATATAAGGTTGTTCAAAGTAATTGTTCCTTACTTCATAACACCCTCCTTAAGACACTGACACCCCCTCGTCAGTGTCTTTTTTTTCCAGAGAATATTAACAAAAAGCAAAAACCACCATTTATATATGGTTTTATTGAAAATAACTATAAAACTTTTAATTAAAGGAACTTTTCTTATTGATTGTGTAAAAATCAAGTTGTAAAATGAAATAGAAATTTTATTTGCGGATTCTTTGAGCATCCGTGATACAGGAGGTCACCAATATGAAGAAATGTCCCGATTGCGGTATGGTCATTGCCAATCAGGCCATAAGATGCCCTAAATGTAAGTATACATTCACATCAGCAGACGAGAGTGCCGGCGGTGGTGATGCACCGGTAGTTACTCCTCAGGCAGCAGCAGTATCTGCTGCAGCTACGGGCAAGTCCGATAAGGTTGCCGGTATCATGCCGATGATCGAAGTTAATAAAGATAACGTTGATACTCTCTATGGCCAGCTCAAGGCAGCCATCGTAAAGAGAAAGACAGAGTTCGATCACTTCATCGATTTCCTCGAGAACAGAACTTCCTGGCTTACAGCTCCCGCTGAGATCAAGGGCCCCCTTGCTTGTGAGAAGGGTCTCCTCATCAGAAGCGTTGCTGTTGCTAAGCAGCTCCTGAGGATCAAAGATACGATCATGCCTCAGCTTGATGAAGAATCAGCTATCATCATCGCCCTCTTCCACGAAGTAGGTAAGGTCGGTATCGAAGGCAAGCCTCTCTTCATCCAGGAAGAGACAAGCACTCTGGGCACGACATCCACTCTTGGTCTTTCCTTCAGCAGCAGACTGTCCAGCTCTTCAACATCTTCGAACCCCACTTATACGATCAACAACAAGCTCGTTCACATGAACGTCGGCGTAAGATCCCTCTTCCTCGTTTCGCAGTACATGCTGCTCTCCGATGACGAGGCTCAGGCTATCAGCTACGGTTCAGACGTTGAACTCCTTAATGGCAAGCTCTCACCTTATACGCTACTCCTCTCCACTGCTCTTCAGATGCAGAAGACGATCTATGAGGATTCCGATGTCGTATCAGGCTACAGCTTCACGGTAATCAATCCGAGCTGATCTGACGGTTTATTAATCTGATCATAAAGGGCGTCTCAAGATGAGGCGCCCTTTTCGTTTCCTCTTATACAGACCTTACGCAAACTATCCCGGAAAAGCTTCGGGGCCGTCTCATGCTCTTCGCTTTGAGACAGCCCCTTTGTGCTTCCAGGATATGGAGGGTGACTGATTAATTTATGCAGGCTCTACCATTGTCATGACTGCCTTGTACATCCAGTGATAATCGTTCATGTCGTAGTATTCGTTGAGAAGAGGAACGAAGTCCACTCTTACGATGTTGCCTTCCGAATCCTTGAAATCGATGTGATCTACCTCATCGAGTTCAACGGGTTCCACAATATCGCCTGCCTTGATCGTCTTTGTCTCGGATGTTGCAATGCCGTCCCTGACGATAACGCCTGTCATGTCATTTGTTGCCTTTAATGCTGCAAATGCGTCAAACTCTGTGTGGTTGTCAGCCGGGATGGGCATTCCGTTTTCGGAAACCTTGAAGAATCTTGTTCCTGAGAGCTTGCTGTCTGAGGCGTTCTCCTCACAGCAGGGGAAGCAAGTTGTGCTGTTCATACTGAGAACCGAAAGGCCTTTGCACGTACCGCAGTCCAGGCAGTTATTCTCGTAGATATTGAAAACGTACAGAGTGGAATAGCCGTTGGCATCGCATGTATCGACATATATGAAGGCTTTGTAGCCGATATCCAGGAGGTAGGCATCGGTCAGGATAAGACCGTCTTTGGCATTACCTACCGGCATATCGTATGTATCTTCATTGTATGTGATCCTGATGACATCCTGACCTGCATTCACGCTGTATAAGGTCTCGACCATGAAAGAACCGTAATAGCTTGTAGTCCACCAGTTTCCGCCGCCGTAATTGAACTCGAACACATCACCGTCCTTGAGATACATTATGGCTTCCCTGCCGTATACGGGTGTGACCATGCTGTGTATAGCCCTGTAGATCCAGCGGTAGTCGTTCATGTCGTAGTATTCACAGCACTGTTCGGTAAAATCAACGCGCACCGTATTTCCGCTTGCATCCTTAAGGTCGATGTACTCGACTTCGTTAAGTGCTACGAGCTCAACGGATTCTCCGTTCTTGATCGTCGTCTGTCTGCTTGTAACCTTGCCGTCTTTAACGATGTAACCTGACAGATCCTTTGCGGCTTTTATGGCTGCAGATGAGAGACTGCTGTAGTTATCTGCAGGAACCGGCATGCCGTTGGCGGATACCTTGAACTTTCTTTCGGAAGCCATGTGGCCGTATCTTCCGCCGTCGTCATAACCCTTGAAGGAAGATGTTGTCGTAAATGTGGGACCTGAGATGGCAAAACCGGAAAGTACACCGACACGGCAGATGGAAGTATCTGTTACTTCATAGACGTTAAGATCGTTATTGTCGCATCCTCTTACCGTCTCCACATAGATAAAAGTCTTTCCGTTATTTCTGAACAGATATGCATCGCAATAGCATCTTGTCGAACTTACGTCTACCCTGCATTCATTTCCGCCGTTTAACTTGTAAACAAGCAGATCATTGCTGTAGTAAAGATCTACGGTACCGAAATCCCCCTTAAGACTGAAACCGCCTGCGTTGTTCTCGAAATGATAGACCGTGCCCTCCGCGATCTTCGCAAAACCGGTCTTGGCCTGTGTATCTTCAGACTTGCTGTCAACTGATACTGCCTCTGTGACAACGGGTGTGGGAGTTACGGTATCCTTATCGGTATCCTTGACGGAAACTGTGGTGTCCGTATCCTGTCCGGGAACTGTGGTGTCCGTATCCTGTCCGGGAACCGGTGTTACCGTATCAACTGCAACTGTCGGTTTATTAATATCTTCAGGAATATCATTTACTGCTGCTGTTTGATCGGGATCTGCCTCACCGACCTGGTACAATACCTTGCCGTCGAGGGATGCGTTTACTGCACTCTCAATGGATTCCCCTGCAGATCCTGATACGACCAGGCTCTCGATCGTGATGCCATCTGCCTTTACTTCTGCCGAGCATCCTGTTGCCGCGATGGCGATAGCGCCTGTGAGCATTACCGATGCCAATGCCGGAAGCTTTGTGCTCTTTGTAAGTTCTGTAACTGTTCCCCTCTTGATAGGTTTAACTATAGATTTCATTTTGTTATCCTCCGATTTATTTTTGAGTATTCTACGTTTGTAGAATTCTCTTCACGCGGCCATTCTACATTTGTAGAAAACAGATGTCAATACTTTTTTCTACATTTGTAGAATTATTTTTTCGGAGTGTGAAAAATGAGGTGATTTGGCAGGGAATGCCAGCGGCTTCAGAAGCTTGGTAAAGCCGGAATTGGTGCCTGAACTCAATTCAAGTGTTCCTGTGGAAGACGCTGCCACTTGTCGGTATCGGAATCAGGATGAAATCTTCATTTCTGATACCTTGTGGCAAGCATGATATCGTTTTCGAGGAAAAATCTTTAAAAACGATATCTGCTAAAGAACCATGATATCGTTTTCGGAAAAAAATCTTCAAAAACGATATCTGCTGAAGAACCATGATATCGTTTTCAGGGAAAAGTCTTAAAAAACGATATTTGCCGAAGAACTGAGGTATCGTTTTTGGAAGAAAATTTCCATTTACGATACCCACCATAATCCAGGGTAGTCAAGTCCAAAGTTTTGTGTAAATTCATTCCTTAGTATAATTCGTAGTTCTTTGACAACAACTCTGAGTGGAGCGTAGCGGAATGAGGAGTTGTTGTCAGCGCGCCTCGTTCCTGCTCCCTCAGGCCACCATGGTGGCCATCTGCTCCTTGGCTATCTGTTCAAGTTTTGGAATCAATTCTTTTATTTTTTCTATACTTGGCTTGTAAAAGGCCCTATGTTCCATTTTCTTCACCTGATCGTTTCGTTCCAGAAGCACTGAGCCCATAAGTCTGATAAGTGATTCCTGGTTGGGGAATACTCCAATCACATTAGATCTTCTCTTAAGCTCTTTGTTCAATCGCTCTATATGGTTGGATGTCCTTAGTTCTCGCCTCATTTTCTCCGGAAACACCATCACTGTCATTGCATCTTCAAACCCTTCATCTAAGCAGCTCATGGCCTTTTCAGCTATATCCTTGTAATCGTTATATATCTCATTTTTCTTGGCTCTGGCTTCCTCTATGGTCTTGCTGTTAAACATGCTGACAAGTTCTGAGCTTATTCCTAACCTGTACGACTTGGGAATGCTGTTCACAATATTCTTGAGGAAGTGGTGCTGACATCGCTGCCAGGGAACCATGGGATAGACTCTATGGAATGCATACTTTATCCCTTCGTGAGAATCCGAGATAAACATGTTTACCCCTCTGAGTCCTCTCTTTTGGAGCTTTCGCATAAAGTCTTCCCAGTATTCTTTTGTCTCTGAGGGGTATGCTTCAAATCCGATAATTTCTCTTACACCACCGGTATTAAATGCATAAGCTATAAACAAGGCTTTGGATACTATCCGGTGATTCTCCCTTACTCTGAAATATGTTGCGTCTACAGAAACGAACGGGTATTCATCCACCAAAGGTCTCTCTTTAAACTCTGTGACTCTCTTATCCAATTCCTTACAGGCTTCAGATACTGTGGATTTTGAGAACGCTTTTCCGCAAAGGGTCTCCATTACAGTGGCTACCTTTCTTGTGGATACGCCATTTACAACCATTTCAGCCATTGTACTTACAAGAGCTGCCTCACTGGTTGAATAGTTATCGAAGATCAAGGTCTTAAACGGAATGTTCCTGTGCCTTGGGACAGTCAGTTCTATGCTGCCTATCCGTGTCTTAAGTTCTCGGGTGTAGGAACCGTTCCTGCTGTCTGTCTGTCCGTTCTTCAGATCTCTCGTACGGTTGTGCTTTAAGCTGTTCAGTTGATTCCGCCTGCATAATCTGATTCAGACTTTCCTGAAGCAATTTCTTGAATGCACCTTCACGATCCTGAGACATTAAAAGTAGAATTTCCTCTTGTGTTAAAGTAATATTCAATTGAGCCATGTTCTTAACCTCCTTAATTGTTCTGGACAAACTAATTATACAAGGTTAAGCCACACGGCTCTTTTATTTTGAATTTACACAATTATATGGGCGCGGCCTCCAGGGTATCGAAATATCGGGAATACTTTTCTTTTCGATACCTCTATGAAACGTGGCCGACTTGTACCCCAGCCGTTAAAAGCCTGGAAAACTCCGCATCACAGCGGAACAAACATATCCGAGATCGCGACGTAGAGCCATCTGCTGTTGCCTTCAACATAGAACCTGTCATGCCAGGAGGTAAAGTCAAGTCTTACGACCGTTCCGTCGGTTCCGTACTTTACATCGATATAACTCTTATCATCGGTCTCGACCAGGACGACAATGTCGCGCTCCTTTATCGTCACAGGCTCATCCCAGTAAACGTGGCCGTCCCTTACAACATATCCGGTGTATTCCGCTGCTGACAGGAGCGTCCTTCTGTAAGCGAACGTAGTGATCCTGCCGCTGGCGGCCACAGGAAGGAAGTTGTCGGGCGATACTTCGTAATACCTGATGATGTCGACGAGGGGGTCTGTCCCGTAGCACTCGACACAGACAATACCGTAGATAACGAACGGATCGTAGTAGATATAGATGTCATTGACTGACCCTGCAAAGGTGACACGCTGATCGCCGATATCATAGACATAGATAGCAGGATCGGTGTTTGCCGGGAAGAACTGGATATATATGAGAGTCCTTCCGTATGCCCTGATAAGATACATAAATGCATTATCAGGCTCCGGGATGTCTTCGGTAAACTCATAACCGTTGACATTGAATACCGCTTTTTTGCTCGAAAGCAGGTTTACGTTGACAGAGCCGTAATCGCCCTCAAGGTAGAATTCGGAACTGCCTTTCTTGTTGAACTTAATGATGCTTCCTTCTGTAAGATTATCGAAAGTCGGACCCTGTGACGCCTCCGGGACACTGGTGGTCTCTGATGTCTCCGATGTTTCTGAAGTCTCAGACGTGGTCTCATCCGTTAAAGTCTCTTCCGTCTGAACAGGAACATAATCCGGGTTATGCTCGTTATTAAGTATGTTGATCATATCAGCAGCAAAGTATCTGCCTTCGACGGGAAACAGCTGATCTATATGGAAAGTCAGGTTGAATTTATCAAGATCTGCCTCACTGCCGTCGACGGAATATACGGGATAATCAGCAACACCGGTATGTTCGGGGTCTTCTCCGTTTATAAGTGCGTCAACCGTATAGCCTTTGTATTCAACCGATTCACCGCTTGGCTGAGTGGTCCTTCTGACGATGAGATCTCCATATGGATAATAAACGTATTCATCGCCGCCTTCAGGACTTTTGATCATATTCTCGAAAACCGGTACGGTCTTTCCGTCCCTGAAAGCATAGAGACTTACTTCCGACTGAAGTTCACTTCCGGCATTAAGCTTCTCTACGACCAGTTCCGGAATAAGATCGCTGTCCGCATAGATAAGCAGATATTTATACTTTGAATCGCTTCCGTTTGCTTCAACGATATCCAGATATGCCTTGGCATAAGTCAGTTCTTCTGATGTTTCTTCCGTGGACTCTTCTGTAACCCCGCCGGCAGCAATGCTTTCTGTCATTGAAGGTTCAGGGACAACCGGTGCTTTCCTTGCCCAAGGCTGATGCTCAGCTGATGCGGCTGAAACCAATAAAGCGAACACCATCGTGACGACTATGGATACGATCTGCAGGGCTTTGGAATCTATCTTGCTGTCAAGAAGATTAGTTACCCTGAGCTTGGTCTCCATCCCACCGAAGCCGATGCCGCTGAATGCGGTGCTCTGCATGAAAGCTCCCCTGTTGTCATCAGCCGCGTGCCTTACCAGTGACTTGCAGTATTCTTTTACCATCGAAAGGCTGAAGTTGCTCGTCGTCTCTTCATCGACTCTCATTTCGATGTCGGCGCAGAGCATGAAGAAAGCGATCCATACGAGAGGATTGAACCAGTGAATGCTGAGGATTATGTAGCTGACGAGCTTGGTCACGCCGTCCTTGTTCTTGATATGTGTCCACTCGTGATTCAGGACATATTCGCGCTCGTCATCGTCCATGTTTATCGGGAAGAATATCTTCGGGCTGAAGATGCCGACAACAAAGGGCGAATCGATGTTGTTTGCCATGTAGTATCTTCCGTCAAAAGAGCGCGAACTCCATCTGGCCTTGGAATAGAACAATGCATACCTTATTGCCGAGAACACGAGCATGGATACAGCAACAGCAAACCAGATCACTGCTATGACGTCCTTTGCCGAGATCTTAGATGTTTGTGCAGCAGGCTTGGTTACATTCTGAACTTCCTGACTCCCGCTGCCGTCATCTGCAAGTGTTACGGCCGGTGTCTGAACAGTCTCCTGAACGGAATGGTCAACAGTCGTGATCTCCCTGATCCTGGTCTCGGGATCGTAAACATAATTCTCATCTTCCTGTATTACCGGCGTGAAGAATCTTCCCACATTGAGAGCGCTCGTCGGGGAATTGAAATTGAACGGGATCACAAGCCTCAGTCCGACGATGATCCAGAAAAGGATCAGGATGCGCTTGGGGCATTTCTTGAATATGAGCCTGAAAAGTAGAACCGCAAGGATGGCAATACTGCCGTACAGGCTCATCTCCAGGACTTTATAGAATATCTCGCTCATAGAAAAACTGTTCCTCTATTCCCTCTATGTAACCCTCGTTTAAGGAAAACATTATTCCTCGGTATGCTCCTCGATCATGTCGATCAGCTTGGCCGCATCTTCCTTGCTCATCTTCTTGCCGCCGCCCAGGAAGGCATTTACGAACATGGGGAGTGATCCTTTGAAGCTCTTTTCGACGAGCTCCTCACTCTGCTGCTGCTGAAGTTCGTCACGGCCGACGAGGAAAGTGATAACGGACTTCTCGTTCTTAATAAAGCCTTTGTCTGCCAGTCTCTTTAGCATGGTGTAGACCGTGGTCTTCTTCCAGCCGTGCACCATCTCGCAGATATTTGAAAGATCACCTGAAGATACGGGTGAATATTCCCAGATCAGTTCCATCAGCTTATATTCGCTGTCACCGATTGAATTTTCTTTCATAGACATAATCTCCCTTATATATTTTTCCATAATTCTACACGTGTAGAATATTGATGTCAACTTTTTTATAGTCTTCTTTTGTGTTACCTTACAATTAAAAGGACGGACAAAGGGATGAAGTACGACAACGACAGGCTCGGAGCAGCTTTGAAGCTCTACTTGGGAACTGACCCTCTGCCGATGCATATGCCGGGCGGCAAGCGCAATCCGGACTTTGTATCCCAGGCATTCATGCGCGATATCACCGAGATCGGCGGCTTCGACAATCTCCACTCACCCAAAGGGCTTCTGAAGGATATGGAAGACTGCGCCGCCTCGCTTTGGAAAGCGAAAAACGCATTCATCTCGGTAAACGGCTCGACCGCACTGATACTTGCGGCAATCTGGAGCGCTTCCATTCTCAATCCCGGCACAAAGATCCTTACCGCCATGAACTGCCATCTGGCGGTCTGGAACGCTATAGAACTCACCGGATCCACGATCGTTCCGCTGATGCCGGCATTTGACATCGGACTGCCTTTTGCAGGACCCGTTGCCCCGTCAGACATCGAACGTAATCTCGCAAGGGACCCTTCGATAAAGACTGTCATCATCACTTCACCGACATACGAAGGCGTCCAGTCCGACACGGAGGAGATCTTCCGCATTACGAGAAAATACGACGCCCTCCTCATCACCGACTGCGCACACGGCGCGCACCTGGGTCTGGACGATGCCTTTTTCGGGCCGGACAGCAGAGGCGACATCGTGATAAAGAGCCTTCACAAGACCCTCTCATCCCCTACCCAGACAGCGGTGATGCTCCTTCATGAGGGATGTCCCGTCGATGTGTCTCTCATTAGAAGAGGACTTGATATCTTCGAGACTTCGAGTCCTTCCTACGTGCTCCTTCAGGGCGTGTCGAAATGTCTTGCCGGCCTTAACGCCAAGGGTTCTTCGATCCTGAAGCCGTGGGAGAATGCAATCTCATACGCCGAGAGCAACCTTAAGGGACTCCGCAATTTCAAGCTCTGGGAGGCACCTGTCAGGGAGAGATCCAAATTCGTTCTCATGGGACTGGGCGATGTTCTTTTCGAGTACTTAAGAGGAACCTTCAACATAGAATGCGAAGTGAGCTTCCCTTCCCACCTCATCGCCATGACCGGCATAGGAGATACTGAGGAATCACTCAAGCGGTTCTGCGACGCGGTCATAACGACCGACGGAGCCATGGAAGGCCAGTACATCGAGGCGCAGTTCATATCAAGACCGTATCCGAGGTTCAAGACCACTCTGCAGGAAGCGGCAAGATACCGCCTGCTCTGCGAAGAACTCGAACCGGAAAAAGCGATCGGACGCGTATCGGGAGAATTCATCTACGGATTCCCGCCCGGTATCCCTCTTCTCATGCCAGGTGAGACGATAACCGAAGAGACTCTGAAGATCCTTTCGAGAGGCGATATCCATCTGCTCATGGGCGGAGGCAGGAACTACAACGGACTGATACCCGTTCTGCCTTGACTGTAAAGGTCCTTCAAAGTATAATTCACGTATTAAATTCTAAGGGAGATTATTAACATGACAAGAATCGTTACTGTTGAGACAAGAGATCTCGAGAAGTCAGCTAAGGAAGGCGGCTGCGGCGAGTGCCAGACATCCTGCCAGTCCGCATGCAAGACATCTTGCGGTGTTGCCAATCAGGCATGCGAGCAGCTCAATAAATAAGCTGAGTTTATCTTAAACACTTAAGGTCCCATTTTACGTGGGACCTTTTTTATGAAATCGGGAGTTTACATGATCCACTGCTATCAATTTGACGGTCTTAACATCGTACTCGACTGCTATTCGGGTTCCATTCACATGGTCGACAAGGTCGCCTATGACATGATCCGCTGGTATGAGAACATGCCTGCTGAAGAAGTCATCTCGAAAGCTGTCGAAAAGCACGGCATCTCAAGAGAAGACGCTGAGGAATGCATCGCAGACATCGATGACCTGAAGACCGCCGGAAAGCTCTATGCTCCCGACAAATACGAACACCTGGCAAAGGATTTCAGGAAAAAGAACATCAAGATAAAGGCTCTCTGCCTTCATGTCGCCCACACCTGCAATCTCAACTGCTCCTACTGCTTTGCGAGCCAGGGCAAATACCACGGCGAACGCGCCATAATGAGCTATGAGGTCGGCAAGCGCGCAATCGATTTTCTCATAGAGAATTCCGGTTTCCACAAGAACCTCGACATAGACTTTTTCGGCGGCGAACCCCTCATGAACTGGGACGTCTGCAAACAGCTCGTTGCCTACGGACGTGAACAGGAAAAGCTGCACAACAAGAATATCCGCTTCACTCTTACGACCAACGGCATTCTTTTGGACGATGAAGTCACCGAATTCTGCAACAAAGAAATGCATAATGTCGTTCTCTCTTTAGACGGCCGCAAAGAGGTAAATGACCGCTTCAGAGTAGATTACGCAGGCCACGGTTCCTACGACAGGATCGTTCCGAACTTCCAGAAGTTCGTCGCAAAGAGGGGCGACAAGAGTTATTACATGCGCGGCACGTTCACGCACTACAACACTGACTTTCTGAACGACATCAAACAGATGCTCGACTTAGGCTTCAACGAGCTCTCTATGGAGCCCGTAGTCACCGATCCGTCGAGTCCTTCAGCCATTACAAAGGAAGATCTGCCCGTCATCTTCGGACAGTACGAGGATCTCGCCCGCCTCATGGTCGAGCGTTATAACGAAGGCAGACCATTCACCTTCTACCACTACATGCTGGATCTCACATGCGGTCCCTGCATCTACAAGAGGATCGCCGGCTGCGGTTCAGGCACTGAATATCTCGCCGTCACGCCCTGGGGCGATCTCTACCCCTGCCACCAGTTCGTCGGTGATGAGGCATACAGGATGGGCTCAATCTACGAGGGCGTCCAGAACACGGAACTCCGCGACAAATTCGCTTCATGCAACGCTTACAGCCGTCCGGAATGCAAGGACTGCTGGGCCAAGCTCTACTGCTCCGGCGGATGCGCTGCAAACTCCTATCACGCGTCAGGCGACATCAACGGTGTCTATGAGATGGGATGCGATATCTTCCGCAAGAGGATTGAGTGCGCGATAGCCGTCAAGCTCCTGACTTCAGGGCTTGAGCAGCCGGGCAACGGTTAATATTTCCTTTTTTCGCGAATCAGTCAAAGAACGGTCCGATCGGCGCCGGGTCCGATAAGCACCTCATTATCTGGGTGCGTTTATTCCGAAGAAGACGTGATCGTCGGGGTTTTCGTCGATACCGAAAAGAGTCGGCCCGACAAAATACGGTGTGTTGTCTTCGAGGACCTTCTCCAGAGGCGTATCGGTATCGTCAGCAACGTAGACATACATAAGGATCCCGTCGTAGCCTTCGGGAACGATGAAGTACGAAGTCTGGGTCAGTTTGATGTACTCTTCCCTTATGACCATGCCGTCGCCTGCGTCTGTCGCGTAACTGTCGAGCACTTCCGTCTCACGGAACTCATAGCAGCTGATATGGAACTTCTTGCCGTTCTGGATGTAGTTGCCGGTTACGCCGTAGCTGTCGATCTGCGTCGACAGGTTTACCACAGGAAACTTAGTCCCGGAATAGAAATCGACGAAACCGACGCCGTGATATGAGAAGAAAGAATTATATGCGCTCGTAGGTTCCTTGGTACAGATCGGGAAAGTCTGTGTATATGTAACCTCATATATTACATAGCCGTCCTCATCTGCAGGATACTCGATTATCATGGGTCTGCTGATGGTGGATACATAGTTCAGGTTCTCATTGACCTGATTACCGTTGTAGTCGAGCGTATAGTAGCAGAAGAAATTATCGACGTCCCCGTTCGCCATGTTCAGATGCTGTGTGGCACCCCAGGGTTCATCGTAATCGGGAACATAGTAATCGTCGAACGTCTCCATGACATCGACCTTGGAAAGATCATGAGAAGGGGTCCTTACCGAGACAGTCTCATAGGTGGTCGACGACGGTAACGTTGGCTTGGGTTTGTTACCGCTGCCGCCGTGTGAGCCGCACGAAGACAGGAGCAATGAAAAAACAGTTGCTGTAAGGATGATGGTCAATTGTTTCTTCATATTATCTTTTCCTTTATTCCCACTGACGCTTTTTTCTTCATCAGATAATTATATCATTCACTTCACTCGAGTTCGAATGCACCCGTGTACAACTGATAGTACGTGCCCTTTTCGGCAATGAGCTGCTCGTGCGAGCCGCGCTCGATTATCCTGCCGTGGTCAAGTACCATGATGACATCCGAGTTCATAACGGTGGAAAGACGGTGCGCGATGACGAAGACCGTGCGTCCTTCCATGAGCTTGTCCATACCGCGCTGAACGATGGCTTCAGTACGGGTATCGATCGAGGATGTTGCCTCGTCGAGGATCATGACGGGCGGATTAGCAACTGCCGCTCTCGCGATGGCGAGAAGCTGTCTCTGACCCTGTGAGAAGTTGGCACCGTTATTGGTGAGCATCGTATTATAGCCGTCAGGGAGACGCTCGATGAAGTCAGCTGCGCCGGCGAGTTTAGCCGCGTCCTTACATTCCTCATCGGTTGCATCGAGTCTGCCGTAACGGATATTTTCCATAACGGTACCGGTGAAGAGGTTCGTCTCCTGGAGAACGAGACCCAGTGATCTTCTGAGGTCCTTCTTCTTAATCTTGTTGACGTTGATGCCGTCGTAGCGGATCTTACCGTCTGCTATGTCATAGAAACGGTTGATGAGGTTCGTGATCGTGGTCTTGCCCGCACCAGTGGCGCCAACGAAGGCTACCTTCTGTCCGGGCTTGGCGAAAACGGATACATCGTAGAGGACCTGCTTTTCGGGAACGTAGGCAAAGTCAACTTCGTTGAGCGTTACATCGCCCTTGAGTTCAGTATACGTGATAGTACCCTCAGCCTTATGGGGATGCTTCCATGCCCAGCGTCCTGTCGGATGGTCAGCTTCCGTGATCGTTCCGTCTGCAGCTATGTCGGCATTAACGAGCGTTACGTAACCGTCGTCGGTCTCAGGTTCTTCGTCAAGGAGAGCGAAAACACGCTCCGCGCCGGCACCGGCCATGACGATGGCGTTCATCTGCATCGTGAACTGGTTGATGTTGCCCATGAACTGCTTACTGCCGTTAAGGAACGGAACGATAACGTCGATGCCCATCGGGAGGCCTGAGATGGAGATATTGGTTACTCCGAATACCATCATGAGACCGCCGCCTACAGCAAGGAGAACGTATACGATATTGCCGATATTGCCGATGATGGGCGCAAGGATGTTGGCATAGGTATTAGCCTTGCCGCTGTCGTCAGCGAGCCCGTTATTGAGCCTGTTGAATTCCTCGGAAACCTTCTGCTCGTGGTTGAAGACCTTTACGACCTTCTGACCGTTCATGATCTCCTGAATATAACCTTCGGTGGCAGCAACCGCCTTCTGCTGTCTGACAAAGTACTTTGCGGAACCTGCGCCGACCTTTCCCGTGGCGAAGATCATGGCGATGATGCCCAATACCATGATAAGCGTCATCCAAAGGCTGTAGTTGATCATGATGATGAACAGCGAGATGATGACCGCGCCTGCCCTGAGGATCGTCGGGATCGCCATGGAGACGAGCTGTCTCAAAGTATCGATATCATTGGTGTAATGGCTCATGATATAGCCGTGCTTATGAGTATCGAAATATCTAAGAGGCAGAGTCTGCATCTTGTCGAAAAGATCGGTTCTCAGCTTATGCAGGAATTTCTGTGTCATGTACGCCTGAAGCTGCGACTGGAGTATGCTGACGATGGCAGCAAGCGCATATATTATGATCAGAGGGATAAGGAAAGATACGATCTTGATCTTTGCGGTCTGCCAGTCGCCTGTCTCGACAGTTTCAGTAAGGACTGCCGTAACTTTCTGAAGGAATACGGCAGGCATGGATCCGGCAACAGCGTTATAGATAACGCAGATCGCAACAATAACCGAGAGTACGGGAAATTGTTTGATATACATCTTAAGGACACGCTTAAGGCTGTCCATGGATCCCATGATCTGGGACATCGATGCGGGACCTCTTCCTCTTCCGCCCGGAGCGGGTGCCGCTTCTACCGGCTTCTTGGGAGCATTGGGCTTATTACTCATCACCTGATCCTCCCTTCGTCTGTTCTTCATAGATCTCACGGTAGATCTCACTTGTCATAAGGAGTTCCTCGTGAGTTCCGGTGCCCATGATCTTACCGCCGTCCATGATGACGATCATGTCACACTCCTGAACGGAAGCAACTCTCTGGGCGATAATTATCTTTGTGGTCTCAGGGATATACTCCATGAAACCCTTTCTTATCAAAGCATCAGTCCTGGTATCGACAGCGGATGTCGAGTCGTCGAGGATAAGTATCTTCGGCTGCTTGAGAAGGGCCCTCGCTATGCAGAGTCTCTGCTTCTGGCCGCCGGATACATTGGTTCCTCCCTGCTCGATGTATGTGTTATATCCGTCAGGGAACTGTGAGATGAACTCATCGGCCTGTGCTATCCTGCATGCCGCTACTATCTCTTCGTCAGTCGCATTCTCGTTGCCCCAGCGGAGATTCTCCGCGATGGTACCGGAGAACAGCTCATTCTTCTGAAGCACTACGGATACCGCATCTCTTAATGTCTTTACGTCGTAATCCCTGACCGGAATGCCGCCTACTTTGACCACACCCGCGGTGGCGTCATAGAGCCTCGGTATGAGCTGGATGAGAGTCGTCTTGGACGAACCCGTACCGCCCAGGATACCGACGGACATTCCGCTGTCTATATGAAGATCGATGTCAAAGAGAGCATCTCTTGCAGCCTTCTCGGAATATCTGAATGCGACATCCTCGAAATCGATCGATCCGTCCGGAACTTCCATGACGGGCTCGGCGGGATTCGTGATCGAAGGCTCCTCGTTCAGCACTTCAACGATACGCTTAGCCGCCTCAACGGACATCGTGAGCATTACATAGATCATCGATACCATCATGAGCGACATGAGGACCTGGAATCCGTATGTCATGAGAGCGGAGATCTGACCGATGTTCATCGTGGTGCCCTGGCTTGTTACGGCCATCTTGGAACCTATGTAAAGAACAAAGACAACGTTAAAGTGCAGGCAAAGTTCCATCAGAGGTGAATTGAGTCCTACGATCCTCTCGGCCTTGGTGAAATCCCATCTGATGTTGTCGGAAGCCTTGCCGAATTTTTCCATCTCGTATTCTTCCCTGGCAAAGCCCTTGACTACACGCATGCCGCGGACGTTCTCTTCGATGGATTCGTTCATCTTGTCGTACTTCTTGAAGACCGCGCGGAAAGCAGGCATTGCATACTTTCCGATAAGTATCAGTCCGATACCGAAAACAGGAACAACGATAAGGAATGTCGTGGCAAGAGATCCGCCGAGGATGTATGCAACGATGATGGCAAAGATGAACATGAAGGGCGCTCTTATGGCGATCCTTATGAGCATCATGTATGCGTTCTGAACGGTAGTGATGTCGGTCGTCATTCTCGTGACGAGAGACGATGTGGAAAACTTATCTATATTCTTAAAAGAGAATTTCTGAACCTTCTCGAACATATCGGCTCTGAGGTTTCCTGCAAATCCCGCAGAAGCTTTCGCCGAATAATTGCCGGCCAGAGCACCGCACACCAGAGAAAAGATGGCTGCAACCGTTATGATTCCTCCGATCCTTAATATGGTATCCATCTGGGCGCCGGCCTGTATCTGGTTTACCATGTCCGATGTAAAGAACGGGATCAGAACTTCAAGAATTACTTCGCCGATGATGAATACAAGTGACAGTATCGACTGTTTCTTGTACTGGCGAATAGACTGCATCAGTTTTTTGATCATAAATATTTCCCCGAATAATAATAAGACACCATATTATAAATCACTATAAAAATAAAGTGTACTTTATTATTTTGTTTTTTGACGAACATCGGCTGCGATGATATTATTGTCTTTGGCTTTATTTAAATAAAGGTAAAGCGCCAGGGAGGAATAATAATGCCTGTAACAGATTTATTGAGACGCAATGCCAGAGAGCATGGCGATGAAGTGGCTCTTATCGAGCTCAATCCCGCAATGGAAGAAACGAGAAAGATCTCTTTCAAGGAATTCGACCTTGTCCAGCAGACAAAGTCCACACCTTACCGTCACGAGATCACATGGCAGATCTTCGACGAAAAGTCGAACAGAGTAGCAAACATGCTCCTCGGACGCGGGATCAAAAAAGGCGACAAAGTAGCTATCCTTATGTTTAACTGCCTTGAGTGGCTTCCTATCTATTTCGGTATCTTAAAGACCGGTGCCATAGCAGTTCCTTTTAATTTCAGATATACGGCAAACGAGATCTCATACTGCGCTGATCTTGCAGAGATCTCAGTCATGTTCTTCGGACCGGAGTTCGTGGACAGACTTAATATCAATGCAGAAGAGCTCGCAAAGGACAGACTTCTCCTCTATGTAGGTGACGGTCAGGCTCCCGAATTCGCAGAGAATTACTGGCAGCAGGTTGCTGACTATTCCTCAAGAGATCCCATGATCGAACTTACTGAAGAAGATTATGCAGCCATCTACTTCTCATCCGGCACGACAGGATTCCCCAAGGCGATCCTTCACCCTCACAGAAGCCTTACACAGGCTGCTGAGATGGAAGCCGTACACCATGAGACAGGCAAGAACGACTGCTTCCTCTGCATCCCGCCCCTCTACCACACAGGCGCCAAATTCCACTGGATGGGCTCCTTGTGGACATGCAGCAGGGCTGTTCTTCTGAAAGGCACAAAGCCTGACGTTATCTTAAAGGCAGTTTCCGACGAGCAGTGCACTATCGTATGGCTCCTCGTACCGTGGGCTCAGGACATCCTCGATGCACTTGACCGTGGCGATTTGAAGCTCTCTGATTACAAGCTCGATCAGTGGCGTCTCATGCACATCGGCGCACAGCCCGTACCTCCGTCACTCATCCGTCACTGGAAGGATTACTTCCCGAATCACCAGTACGATACAAACTACGGTCTTTCCGAATCCACCGGCCCCGGCTGCGTTCACCTTGGACTCGAAAATACTCACAAGGTTGGCGCCATCGGCGTTCCGGGTTACCGTTGGGAGTGCAAGATCGTTGACGAGAACGGCAACACAGTACCTCAAGGCGAGGTCGGTGAGCTCTGCGTCAAGGGTCCCGGCGTAATGCTCGAATACTACAGAAACCCTGAAGCAACAAAGGAAACTTTGAGAGACGGATGGCTCTTCACCGGCGACATGGCACGCCAGGATGAAGACGGTTTCTATTTCCTCGTTGACCGTAAGAAGGACGTTATCGTATCCGGCGGTGAGAACATCTACCCTGTCGAGATCGAGAACTTCCTTCAGGAATATCCTAAGGTAAAGGACGTTGCGGTAATCGGTCTTCCCGACAAGAGATTAGGCGAGATCACAGGTGCCATCGTTGAGATCGAACCCGGCAGCAACTGCACCGTTGAAGAGCTCGAAAAGTTCTGCACACAGCTTCCCCGTTACAAGAGGCCGAAGCAGATCATCTTAGCTGACGTTCCGAGAAACGCCACCGGAAAGATCGAAAAACCTGTTCTCCGCAAAAGATATGGTGCGGAAAGACTTGTAGAACAGGAAAATCAGTCTTAAAATGTAAGCCTTGTGTCTTTTTAGGCACAAGGCTTATTTTTTGAATAAAAACGCTTCTTATCATTTTGAGGGTGGAAGAAGCAAAAGTGAGGAACAAAACATGGATCTGGCAATCAAGATTATCTTTCTGGTAGTCTTTTTCGCCGTCATGATCGGAATCGGCATCATGACACGCAAAAAGGCAAACAGCGTTGAAGGCTTCGTATTGGGCGGCAGAAACGCAGGCCCCTGGCTCACGGCTTTCGGCTACGGTACATCCTACTTCTCCGCGGTAGTATTCATTGGATACGCAGGACAGTTCGGATGGAAGTACGGTGTGGCATCGACATGGATCGGTATCGGAAACGCCGTCATAGGTTCGCTTCTCGCGTGGATCATCCTCGGCAGAAGAACGCGAGTCATGACAAAGCACTTGAACTCCAAGACGATGCCTGACTTCTTCGGAAAGAGATTCGACAGCAAGGCTTTAAGAGTTGCAGCAGCCCTCATCTCCTTCATCTTCCTTATCCCTTATACATCTTCAGTCTATAACGGCCTTTCAAGACTCTTCAACATGGCCTTCAACATCGACTATAAGGTCTGCATCATCGTAATGGCAGCTCTTACCTGCGTCTATGTCATCTTAGGCGGCTACATGGCAACAGTCGTAAACGACCTTGTTCAGGGTATCATCATGCTCTTCGGCATCACGGCAGTAATCGCTACAGTCCTTAACAACAACGGCGGATTCCTCAGCGCTCTCACCACGCTTTCACAGTCAGAGTCCGACCTTCCCGTTACGGCAGGCATGCAGGGTGCGTTCACATCATTCTTCGGACCTGACCCTCTTAACCTCTTTGGTGTAATCATCCTTACATCCCTCGGTACATGGGGTCTCCCCCAGATGGTCGGCAAATTCTACGCCATCAAGGACGAGAAGTCCGTCAAGGCAGGAACCATCATCTCCACTATCTTCGCATTCATCGTTGCAGGCGGCTGCTACTTCTTAGGCGGTTTCGCAAGACTTTACGAAGGCAATCCCGCTATCTACAAGGATGACGGCTCAGTCATGTACGACTCCATCATCCCCACCATGCTCGAGAACCTCCCTACCATTCTCGTAGGTGTCGTTATCGTGCTCGTTCTTTCCGCTTCGATGTCCACACTGTCTTCCCTCGTTCTCACATCGAGCTCAACAGTTACTTTGGACCTCATCGAGCAGATCAAGCCTAAGAAGAACGAAGACAAGAAGAAGAGAGAAAAGACACAGCTCGTTACGATGCGTCTCCTCCTCGTTTTCTTCATCGCAGTATCCGTACTCCTCTCACTTAACCCTCCGACATTCATCGCTCAGCTCATGGGTTATTCATGGGGCGCACTCGCAGGAGCTTTCCTCGCGCCTTTCCTCTGGGGTCTTTACTGGAAGAAGACAACAAAGCTCTCCGTATGGGTATGCTTCATCTTCGGTGTCGGCTTCACTGTTGCCAACATGTTCCTGAAGTTCATCGCTTCACCTATCAATGCAGGCGCAGTCACAATGGTTGCAGGCCTCATTATCGTACCCCTCGTAAGCCTTATCACACCTAAGCTTGCCAAGGACAAGGTCGACGGCATCTTCTCCTGCTATGACGAGAAGGTCACTGTCGAGAAGAAGTATTCGCTTCCCGAGAATGCACCGGCTGACGAAGCGTAATAGACTTTACTTGAAGCTTTTAAAAGGCCTGTCACTTGGGTGCAATGTCATTAAGTTAAGACAGTAATCCCGAAGATCCTCATACCGCAAAGGTATGGGGGTCTTTTTTTTGAGGATTTTTTTACTAAAGGGTTGACACGCACACCAAAGTGTGCGGCCTCTTTGAATCCTTATATGGAAGATTCAAAGAGGCCCTTGGAATTAGGAAAACCTGATTTCAAGGAGGTGCTACATGAAACCTAAACACGTAAAGAGACTGCTTTCATCAGCCGTAGCCGAAGTTGCCGGTACACCCGAAGCCTATTGCGTTAACCCTGATCGCGACTTTACCAGAACCCGGAAAATCTCTCTGCAAAAGCTTATTTCCGGAATAATCAACATGGAATGCAAGAGTTTGCCCAACGAACTGATCGATATGTTTAAAGGAACTTCGGATATACCGTCAGTTTCAGCATTTGTACAGCAACGGGACAAACTGAAGCCAGAAGCCTTCGAAGCAGTGTTCAACAAGTTTACTGCCAGACTTACAGTTAATTCTGGCGATATGCCGGTGCTTGCGGTAGACGGTTCTGATGTTCGTTTGCCAACCAATCCTGACGATAAGTTGACATATCTTCCGGGTTCAAGAACACAAGATCCCTATAACAGTCTGCATATCAATGCGTTATACGACCTAAACCAGCATCTTTACAGAGCCGTGGTCATCCAGAATGGTGCTCAGAGAGACGAGTGTTCAGCTCTGCAACAGTTAGTAGACCGTTCAGATATACATTTGGCACTGGTTATTGCAGATAGAGGCTATGAGTCCTACAACAATCTTGCTCATATTCAGGAGAAAGGCTGGTACTTTCTTATCCGTATAAAAGACGGTAATTATGGAATAAAGAACGGATTTGATCTTCCCAATGAGGATTGTTTTGACCAAAGCATAGTTTTGAACTTAACAAGAAAGCAAACGAATGAAGTTAAACAACTGATTAAAGACCGTAATCACTTTAGATACATTGCCAATTCCAGTCCTTTTGACTATCTCCCGCAATATTCCCGCAAGGCTGATCCGCTTGTTTTCTACACACTTAAATTCAGAATAGTCAGATTTAAGATATCTTCAAACACTTACGAAACAGTTATTACAAATCTTCCTGGAGATAAGTATCCTCCTGAAAAATTAAAGGAACTGTATGCTTCCAGATGGGGAATTGAAACATCTTTCAGGGATCTTAAGTACACAATAGGACTTCTTAAATACCATTCAAAAAAGACGGCGTGTATCCGGCAAGAGATCTTCGCACGGCTTACTCTGTACAACTTTGTTGAAGTGATTACCTCGCACGTAGCCATTTCAAAGAAACAAAGAAAGTACACTTACAAATGCAACTTTTCAGTTGCAACGCACGTATGTAGACTGTTCCTGCACGGACAAACATCGCCGCCTTATGTAGAATCCGCAATTGCCAAGTGTCTAATCCCAATAAGACCTAACCGTAAACGAAACAGGTTTGTGCTTGGTGAAGTATTGCAAAGATTCTTCTACCGCGTAGCATAGCACAGCAGACAATCGAAAGAAACCAAAAGGCAGACTCAATCTGTCTGTTTGCGCTGCCTGAAAAATGAAAAGAGACTGAAGATTTCACTTCTCCAGTCTCTTTTTTTATTTGTTTTTGTGATCTCTTTGAGTCAACGTCGTCTTAACTTAATGACATTGCACTTGGGTGGCGGGCCTTTTTTGTTGCCTTCACTTTGCCTGCACCACGTGTGACTGAAAATGAGACTATTTTCTCGAAAAAAGTCACATCTCAAGTCACATGCAAAAATGGAGCCGCCCCGGCGGGACAGCTCCTTCAAAAAGCAGATGATCGTAATCAGTTTTAGCAATCCATCACATCTTTATTACCCGGCCATCCTTATATTCCAGGTACATGTCTGATCTGTATTCTTTGCCGAAAACTATCAGTTTGTGCCTTACAGATCTGTCAGGAAAATCCCAGGTGCCAATCAATGGAGCGTTTGAAGGTTCCTTGAAATAATCATATTCTTCCCGGATCACATACCATGGGACAATTGGCGAAAAAGTATACCCGCCTTCCTCATCCTTAAAGTTGAACGGAATTACAAACAGCACTGCAAAAACAGCAGTTGCTGCTATTGCGGCTGCTATCTTTACAAACAACCATTTCCTTTTATTCTGAGTCATTTCAAGCACCTCCGAAAACATGTCCTGAATTGCACTTATACCATTTACACAGATAAATAAAAAGAAATGTTGCAGATGAATCTAAGTGAGACTGTTTTCTCAAAAAGTCTCATCTCAAGTCACATACAAAAAGGAGCCGCCCCAACGGGACAGCTCCTTCAAAAATCGAATTAATAACTTATCTTACTGCAGATCTTCCATGCCGAGCGTCTTTACGCCTGCTGCATTGAGGATAGCTTCAGCCTTGGCATTGTCATTCGTCTTGATGGCGATGGGCGCGCCCTCACCATCGATCGAAAGACCGTAGATGTAGCTGATGTTGATGCCAGCCGCATGTATCATGGCAACGACCTTTGCAAGGCTTCCTACCGCATCGGGAACGACAACGGCGATAACCTCATCGATACGTGCCGCAAAGCCGGCTTCCTTCAGTATCTGCTTTGCTCTGTCAGGTTCCTTGGAGAGCAGGCGGAGTACGCCGTATTCCATTGTATCTGCAAGACTTGCGGAAAGCAGGTCGATACCGCCCTGGGCAAGGATCTTCAATACCTGATCAAGTCTGCCTTCAGTGTTTTCAAGAAAAACCGATAACTGCTTAACGAACATAACGGTACCTCCCCTGTATTATTGATAAAGCTTGCGCTTGTCTGTAACGTGCTTGCTCTTGCCGTCGAAATGCTCAAGGCCGTTGGGTTCAACGAGCTTGACCTTTGCATTGAGACCGATGGCCATCTTGAGCTTGTCGTGTACTGCCTTGGAGAGTTTCTCCAAAGACTTGATCTCGTCCGTAAAGACATTCTCGGCGACCTCAACCTGGACTTCCAGAGTGTCGGTGTTGTCGACACGGTCTACTACGAGCATATAGTGAGGAGTGGTTCCCTCTACCGTGAGGAGTGCTGCCTCGACCTGTGAAGGGAAAACGTTTACGCCGCGGATGATGAGCATGTCGTCGGATCTTCCTCTGAAGCGCTGGATCCTTGCCATCGTACGTCCGCATTCGCACTTGTCGTATTCGATGGATGTGAGATCCTTGGTCCTGTAACGTATGAGAGGCATGCCTTCCTTGGTGAGGTTGGTGATAACGAGCTCACCGTCAGAACCCTTGGGAAGCTGCTTCTGTGTGGCGGGATCGATGATCTCGGGAAGGAAGTGGTCTTCCCAGATATGGAGACCCTTGTGATATTCGCAGTCGCATGCAACGCCGGGGCCCATCATCTCTGTGAGGCCGTAGATGTCGTATGCCTTTATGTGAAGTCTTGACTCCATCTGGTCACGCATCTCGTCCGTCCAGGGCTCAGCGCCGCAGATAGCGGACTTGAGTTTGATCTTATCTACAAGACCAGCCTTCTCAAGGTCTTCCGCAACGTGCAGGAGATAAGAAGGTGTGCAGGCAATTGATGTAACATCACAGTCGATCATCATGTCGATGAGTTTCTGTGTGTTGCCTGTGGACATAGGGAGAACAAGAGCGCCGAGGTACTCTGCACCGTAGTGGGCTCCGAGACCGCCTGTGAAGAGGCCGTAGCCGTAACCTACCTGGATGATGTCATCCTTGGTGATCCCTGCCATTGAAAGACATCTTGCAACGCACTCAGCCCAGATATCGATATCGCGTCTTGTGTAGACGGCGATCTTGGGCTTTCCGGTAGTACCGGATGATGCGTGAACACGGACCAGTTCTGATCTGGGTGCTGCAGCCAAACCAAAGGGGTATGTGTCTCTAAGATCTGCGTAAGTGGTAAACGGAAGTTTATCAAGGTCTTCGATACCTTTGATATCGCCGGGTTCCAAACCGGCTGCCTGCATTTTCTTGCGGTAATACTCAACGTTGTGATAAACGCGGTTTACCTGCTTGACGAGTCTTGCGCTCTGAAGCGCTTCAAGTTCGTCACGCGACATGCACTCCTTTGCTTCGTTCCAAATCATAAAATGGTCCCTCCTTAAGCGGGATGTTTATTTTCGTGCGGTCTTAAAACCGTTAACGATGATAAGTGCGAGTTCAGTGCCGTTCTTGTCGAAGGCCTTTACCTCGTATAAACAGATATATCTTCCGTCCTTGACGATGTCGGCTGTACATGTGACTTTGCCGCCGTGCCAGGACCTTAAAAAATTCATCTGCGTAGCCTGGGTTACCGTGATCGTATCGGAATCCAGAATGCAGTTCTCTGCAACGGCGAACGCGAAGTCGGCCATTGTGTAATAGACTGCGCCCATGAGACCTCCGACAGCGTTAAGGTGTCTTCCGTCGGGCTCAAGGCTCACTACGCTGTGGCCCTTCTCAGCCTTTTCGATAACTATTCCGGTTGCTTCGGTGGCGTATTTGTCGCCCTCGAAAAACTTTCTTACTTCTTCTAGACTGTTAGCCATATATCACTCTGCTGCGAGGCCCATTTCGAAGGCCTTCATGTTGAGCTCAAGGAATTTGGCGGGAACAGAAGCTTCAACGGCCTTGATCCACTCCTCCTTGCTGATCTCGGAGATGTACTTTGAGAAGACACCCATGAGCACGATGTTCGTTGCCTTTGATGAACCGGCCTGCTCGGCGATCGTGAGAGCGTCGATGGCGTCTACCTTGGCTCCTGCAGCTTCCATCTTTGCGATAAGATCAGACGGATATTCTGCCGTGCCTGCGATTACGGGCATGGGATCGATCTGCTGTGAGTTAGTGACGATCTGTCCGCCGGGTTTTAGGAACTGAACATATCTTGCAGCTTCCAGAAGCTCGAAAGAGATGATGTAGTCAGCTTCGCCCTTGTCGATGATGGGGGAATTTACCTTGTCACCGAACTTGACGTAAGTAACTACGCTTCCGCCTCTCTGGCTCATGCCGTGAACCTCGGAGACCTTTACGTCGTAGCCCTTGTCCATAGCGGCTCTACCCAATAACTTACTTGCGAGGAGCGAACCCTGTCCGCCGACGCCTACTATCATTATGCTTGTTACCATGTGATTGCCTCCCCGTTCAATGTCTCGAAAGCTCCGAACTTGCAGAGCTCGCTGCATACCTTGCAGCCGAAGCACTGTGTTACGTCTACCTTTGCGTGTCCGTCCTTGAAGGAGATCGCAGGACATCCGAGCTTCATGCATGCCTTGCAGGACTTGCACTTGTCGGGGTTAACCTGGATAGGCTCTCCGCGCTTTACCTTCTTGAGGAGAGCGCACGGTCTTCTGGAGATGATTACGGAAGGCTCTTCAGCTGCGAGCTCTTCCTTGACTGCTGCTTCAGCCTCAGCGAGGTTATAAGGATCGACTACTCGTACTCTGTTGATACCCATTGCGCGGACGAGAGCTTCCAAATCGATCTTGCCTGCCGGATCGCCACGGAGGTTGAAGCCTGTCGTGGGATTCTGCTGGTGTCCCGTCATGCCCGTGATGGAGTTATCAAGGATGATGACAGTTGAATTTGTCTGGTTATATGCGATGTTTGCAAGGCCTGTCATGCCTGAATGCATGAAGGTGGAGTCACCGATAACGGCAACAGTCTTCTTCTCAGCATCAGCGCCAAGAGCCTTATTGAATCCGTGGAGTGAGCTGATGGACGCACCCATGCACTCTGTCGTATCGATAGCGCAGAGCGGAGGGGTGGCACCCAATGTATAGCATCCGATATCGCCCATGACCGTGAGCTTGAGCTTGGAAAGAACGTAGAACATTCCTCTGTGAGGGCAGCCTGCGCACATTGCCGGCGGTCTTCCGGGAAGTCCTTCGATGGGCTTGCATGCGGGCTTTTCAGGAAGTCCGAGCTTAGCAGCGATGAGGCCCTGGGAGAACTCGTCGATCAAAGGGAAAATGTCTTTGCCTGTAACTTCAAGACCCAATGTCTTGCAGTGTGTCTCGATGATGGGGTCAAGTTCCTCAACTACAACGAGCTTATCTACCTTTGCGGCGAAGTCCCTGATCTTCTGCTCGGGAAGCGGATTGATAAGTCCGATCTTCAATACCGGATACTTGTCTCCGAATACTTCCTTAACGTACTGATATGAAGTGGAGGAAGTGATGATACCCATTGATGTATCAGAACCTTCCTCAACGCGGTTAAGAGAAGACTCCTCGGCAAATGCCACGAGTTTTCTTGTCCTCTCCTCAACGATGGGATGACGTCTCTTTGCATTTGCGGGAACCATTACGTACTTGCCTGCATCCTTTTCGTAAGGCTTGACGGCAACTTCGATCCTCTCGCCTGTCTCAACTACGGACTGGGAGTGAGCAACTCTCGTGCACATCTTGATGAGTACGGGAGTATCGAACTGCTCGGAAATATCGTATGCCTCGATCACGAAGTCCTTTGCTTCCTGGGAATCGGCGGGCTCTAACATAGGCATCTTTGCAGCGATAGCGTAGTGCCTTGAATCCTGCTCATTCTGGGAAGAGTGCATTCCGGGATCGTCAGCTACGAGGATGACCATTCCGGCATTGACACCGGTGTAGCTCATTGTGAAGAGCGGGTCGGCAGCGACGTTAAGTCCTACGTGCTTCATGGCGCAGTAAGATCTCTTGCCTGCCCTGCTTGCACCGAAAGCGGTCTCCATTGCGACCTTCTCGTTGGGTGCCCATTCGCAGTAGATCTCATCGTACTTGGCAGCCTCTTCGGTAGTCTCAGTACTGGGAGTGCCGGGGTACGAACTTGCAACTGCCACGCCGGCCTCATAGAGACCTCTTGCGATAGCCTTGTTTCCAAGCATTAGTTCTTTCATTTTTACATCTCCTACAAAATGAATATGTTTATAATCAATCTGTTAATTATACGCTAAAAATACTCTTCTTTAAATAAGCACATGGAGTTTTCGGGGGATTTCATGCCGCGTCGGTAAACACGAGTTCGTCCGCTTCGACGGTATCGCCGAACCTGTTGGAATACTTGAAATCGGTGCCGTTGCAGTCCGGAAGAGATACGGACATCCCTGAACGCGCGTGATGTATCAGAGCTTCATCGCTCAGATTGAAGAAAGGATATATCAGGTTGCCGTAAACATCGCTTGCCGTATCGTCCCACAGGCAGTCGATATTGTAGAATTCACCGTCAATGAGGACTATGTTCCACGAATGGCGGCCGTTGCTCATACCGTCACCTTCCTCTCCCGTATCGGTGACGAGGCCTTCGGTTCTGCCGGATACGTAATAACAGGCCGCACCCGTCTTTTGCATAAGATACTGGAAGCACCTGGCATATCCGGCGCAGACAGACCTGTGAAGCACAAGTGCGGAATAAGCACTCTGATTGTACGGCGCTTCCTCGTCGTATTCGGTGTTTTCACAGATATAATCGTGGAAATACAGTTCGCGTTCGGCAATCGTTGAATAAGTAAGCGCTCCGGCAACCAGGGAATCCGTCGCGGAATTGAACTCAGCCCTCGCCTTTTCGAGCTTTTCGGGCGTATCTGCGAAGTCAAAGAACTTGAACGTTATTTCCTTGATGGAGCCGTCTGCCGGATCGTATGTAAACCCGTAATTGTTATCCAGCCAGAATATCTCGGGATGGTCATTAAGCATTGCGTCAACCGCCTTTGAAAGCTGGTCGGAGTCCGCATTCACAGGACATTCGAACTTCCTGTTTCCTTGGGAAAGCTCTTCGTAGATCAGAGAATAGACATCCTTCTCCGTCTCGCTCAGCATGGCGAAATAAGGATATCTCCTGCTGTCGAATTCTTTTCGGGAATAAAGAACGGCTTCTGACTGATATGCCGCGGTATTCGCCGCCGAAGCATTTGTCGTCTCCAGCTTATAGTCGTATTCACGGGCGGAACAGCCGGCAGATGCAAAAACAAATGCCAGTGCCAAAACAACGGATATCAGTTCAGCCATTATCTTCCGCATAAAACAATTCCCTTCAGGCATGACGCCTAAAGGGAATTATAAGTAAAAAATCAGGATTATTCTATCCGTAATGTTCAGGCCTTGAGTATCAGTTCCTTTTCGGCCTTCTCATTCATGTCTTCGATGTCATCTGCTTTGAGATCATCGGGATCAACGGTCTTCTTGGCACGGAACTTGAGAGCGATCATGACGATGCCGGCAAACAACAGAAGGATGCCGAAAGCGGTGATCATATAATCGTAGAAGAGCCTGTCCTCTGTGAGCTGTGCGGCTCTCTCCCAATAAGGGAACTCATATCCCATCCTCGCCCTGTCGGTCTCGCCCAACGGGAACATCGTATCGAGGATCCTGAAAACGCCGAATCTGCCGGTATCGTTCGATACATATACCTGGGGATTCGTGAGCGAATATGACGGAAGCGCATTCTTGAAGTCCGTTACCGCTACGCCCTTTACGAGCTCGGGAAGCATTGCTTCATAACACTGGATCGCATAGTCCGCCTCGGAATCCGTCGTGCCCGAACCGCTGCCGCTGTAGTCACCATAGTTTCCGTAGTCGCCATAGCCGCCGTAATCACCGTAGTTACCGTAATCGCCGAATTCATCGCTGCCGGAACTGTTCTTGCTGCCGAATATGGTGCCGAGTGCGCCGAAATAGATGAACGCGCGGTTTTCCTGCTCACCTGCAAGTTCAGCAACCTTGGTATTCTTCTCCTCAACAACGCCGATGATGGTGAACATCTGGTTGTTTATGATGATCTTGTTTCCGACAACATCGTATGAACGGTAGAACTTCCAGGCGAGAACGTCATTGATGACTATCTGGTTCATATCCACGGGGATCTCGGGAAGAAATCCGCCTGACATGTATCTGTAGGGGTGGAATGCCTTGTAGTTTCCGCCTACGGCAACAAGCTGCGCATTGGCGGTACCTGTCGTTACTTCCTTACCGTCTTTGAACTCCATGGCGGAGACTGTAGCCATTACCGTGGAGGAATAGCAGTCCTCCCAGCCTCTGAGCTTGCCTTCGACATAGCCCAGATTCTTGCCTGAAGCGCCGGAACCGGTATCGGCCGTACTCTGAAGAGATTTCCTGATGATCGGTATATCAGCATAATGGATCGACTTGCCGCCTGCTATGTACGTCATGGGCGAAGTGTCACCTGAAGCCCTTATGCCGCCGGCATAGACGCTCATGTGCCTGAACGATACTTCAGAGTTGCTCTGCCAGATCTCTGCGACATGCTGGTCGGGTCTTGAGCCGCTCAGGAAGATCGTTCTTCCGACGCCTATCCCGATCAGGACCAGCGCTCCCAATATGATCCAGAACGGAACTGCAAGGATGAGCTTCAGGAAGTTCTTCCTGGTATTCTCCTTTTCTTTGCTCCAGATCTCTTTTGTCTTTTCTACTACTCGCATTTCTGTCTTTCCTTACGGGGCTTACTTGGCGGTATAGTCTTCGAGTCTTACTCTCTGTCCGTCTTCGAGCGGCTTCTCTGCCCTGACTACGATCATGACATCGTACTTATCAAGACCTTCACCTTTGATGGCTGATGCCGCACCGTCAGTTGCCTCAACGGTTACGTCTACTCTCTTTACGACATACTTATCGCCGAGTGGAGTGGAGGAACCGATGATAACATATACGAAGGATCCGCTGTTGTCTTCGCTGACCGCGCTGCTCGGAACGACGCACTTGTAGTTGTCGTTGCCTCTTCCGGCGTTAACGGTAACTTCCTCTCCGGGCCATGCATCAGAGCCGTCGACGATGCACTTGACGAGTCTCGTGTTTCTAGGATCGTTCGGATCGGGCTTCATGGAGGATACCGTGCATCCTTCGATGAATCCTGATGTTACCTCGAGCGGCATTCCGACCCAGATGTTCTGTGCCGCGGAAGCCGTGAAGCTGAACGTTACCGAGCAGATCCTGTCCGTAACGGGAAGGATATATGTGACGATCGTCTTTGCGGTGAGTTCATCACCGGACATGACGGAGAAATTGTAAATATAACCTGCAACCGGGGCCGTGATCTCCTTGATCTTGGATGCCTTCTCGAGCTCCTCGATCTCTTTCTTCAGTTTTTCGATCTTTGCATTACGGTCTGCAATGGCGTCTTTATTCTTATCAGCAGTAATGCCTGCCTGTGTCTGTGCGTCGTTATATGACTTCTGGGCTGAATTTACTGCATTCTGGGCGGAAGTTACGGCATTCTGCGCAGCAGACTCCGAAGGAAGCTGTCCGAGTGCATCGATGGCCTGCTGTGCCTCGTTGATCTTGCCCTGGCACTCTGCGAGCTCTGCTGATGCCTCGGTAAGGCGTGCCTGAGCTGATTCGAGCTGCGATTCAAGGGCTTCCTTCTGCTCTTCGTACTGAGCGATCTTATACATGAGCTTATCCATCTCATATGTGGGTGAATTCTTGTCTAATCCGTCCGCATCGAGATTGGGAACATACGGCGGAGGAGTTGTGGAATCACCTGAATCGCCCGTGTCGCCTGCATCTCCGGCATCACCTGCATCACCCGTATCACCGGTGTTTTCGGTGTTCGTAACCGGAGGAGTTGTTTCTCCGGGTGCGGGAGAAGGTGTCGGAGTGGGAGTGCCCAATGCGACATAAACATCTATCTGTGACTGAAGAGGTGCGATCGCAGCATCAATCGCGTCGATCTGCTTCTGAATGTCTTCGACTGTTTCAGCTGCAGCCTTTACCGATGCTTCAAGGGATACTGCCTTTGCGGACTCTTCATCGATTATCTTTCTGTTCTCGTTCTCAACGGCGGACTTGTTCTGTACCTGTGAAAGCGTGTCCTTTGCTTCAGACAGGGAAGTCTTGGCGGAGTTAATGGCATCGCGGTAAGGTGAGAAATCCGTGGTGTCTGAAGGCGATCTTGCCTCATATTCCGCTTCTCTCTCGAGTTCCTTAAGGCTTTCCCTCTTTGACTCAAGTGCCTCGGAATCCTCCAGCGACTTCAGTGTCAGGAGCACGTCTCCCTTCTCCACCTGGTCGTAGTTGGTAACCATTACCTGATCGACGGTCCTGCCTTCAAGACCTTTGACTTCCGTCTGGTTTTCGACCTCTATCGTACCTCTGGCGGAATTGGAATATGAGAGATTGCCTCTGGAGGCATATGTTCCCATAACCTTCGGTATCGTCAGGTTCATTATCGTGTTCGAGAAGAATGTCAGCAATGCAAGGATCAATACAAAAGCGATCATCGCTTTTACGACCTTGGCTCTTCTAGTGCTACCCTTTGCCATCTTCTTTGTTCCTCCGTATCTTACGTATGTGCTTCCCTGCGCATATTGTTTATTTATTTGATTCCCGACCTTGAGATTCCCTCGACGAGATAATCCTCACCCCAGAAGAAGATCAGCAGCGGCGGGATCATGTAGACGCTCGATGCCGCAAATGCGATTCCCAGTTCCGGTTCGTTTATCTGTGAAAGGAATACCGACAACGGTTGTTTGTCCACATCGGTCAGGAGAACGAGCGGCTGCTCGACCATGTTCCAGTAATCGATGAAGAGCAATATCGTCAGAGCGAATATCGCGTTCTTGCACAAAGGCAGCGCGATGTTCGTGAATATCTGCCATTCCGACGCGCCGTCGAGCGTTGCCGCCTCGATATATCCCGACGGGATCTGGCGCATGTATTTGGTGAGAAGGAAGATCGCGAAAGTCGAGAAAATACCCGGCAGTATGATCGCCCAGATGGTATCAAGGATACCGAGCGCGTCCGAGATCATGTAGTTCGGAACGAGCGTTACCTGGAACGGCATGAGCATGAGGATGATGTACGAGAAGAACAGCACCTCTCTCCTCTTCCTTCTGTATCTTGCAAATGAATAAGAAGCAAGGCAGGCTACGATCATCTGTCCCGCAACGATGGGGAGCGTCAGTATGATCGAGTTCCAGTACTTGAACAGATACTCCGGATTCATGAAGAGCAGTGTCGTGTACTGGCTTATCGTGACTTCCTCAGGTATGAGCTTCAGGACAGGTGTCCTGGACATGTATGTGGCGCCCTGGGTCGCGTGTCCGGACATGCTCTGGAATACGACCTGGTAATTCGATACGATCTCTTCGGAAGACATGAACGAATTAAGGAAAGTAAAAAAGATCGGGACGAGTGCCAGTGCCGAGATGAATATGGCGACAGCGACTCCGATACCGGTGATTATCCCTTTCGTTATCCTGCGCTTCCTGAGGTTAAGGGCGATCCTCTTTTTCTCTGAAGCGAAAAAAGCTTCCCTTGCCTCGGGATTGAGTGATGTGATGAATGTCTCGGGCTGCTTTGTCTCAACATAGATGTTGCGGCGCGCCAGAGTTGCTGCTCTTCTTCTTTGTGTACGCTTGATCTCGTCCATCGTCATTCCTCCACATCCTTATCGAACTTGGATTCTGCGAAGAACAGACCGCCTACGATTATTATCATTACTATGCACATTACGATCGCACCTGCGGAAAGCTTGCTGTAATCGAGGTGCGTGAACGAGTTGTTCATGAAGTGCTGGAGCATGTAGAGGTTATCGAACGGATAGTCGCCCGTAAGCAGATAGACCTCTCTGAATATCTTAAATGAGTTGATAAGCGACATTATGCCTACGAAGAATATCGTCGGTGACAGATAATGGAGCTTGATCGCGAAGAATCTCTTGACCGGGCCGGCGCCGTCTATCGAGGCAGACTCAAGTATCTCATGCGGGATGCTGTTGAGGGCAGCCAGGAACAACACCATGTTGTAACCTAAGTTCTTCCATAGGAACAAAAGCATTATTACTATCTGCGCGTAGGACGATTTGAGCCAGTCTATCTTTTCGGCATTATCGAAAAGCTGGGCAGTGATGCCGTTTACGACGCCGTTATAGCTGAAGAATACCTGCCAGATAAGCACGACTGATGCTACAGGCACCATCATGGGGTTTAACAGGAAACTTCTGAAAAGGCTCTTTCCCGGAAGTCCCGAATTGAGCAGGAGCGCGACGAGCAGTGCGAGAACGACTGCCAGCGGCACGGAAATGAGCGCGAAAGTAAGCGTATTCTGCGATGCGGAAATGAAGGCATCGTTGGTAAGAACTCTCTCATAGTTGCGGAATCCGACGAAATCGGAATTCGTTGGAGACTTCTGGAATGAAGTCTTGAGCAGCATGAGCAGCGGCAGGAAGAAGAAAACGAGCACGCCGACAAAACTCGGTGTCAGGTAACCCGTAAAGATGCCCCAGTCGCGGAGCTTCCTCTTGAAATGCCTCTTCTTGCGGAGTTCGAGTTTCTCACGCCTCTCGGGAGTATCCTCGAAAACGGGAATATCCTTCGGAGCGAGCTTCTTGCTTGCCAGGGGTGTAACATCCTTGGCCTTCGGTCTGTTGATAAGGGCAGCGTCCCTCTCCTCTTCGGAAAGAGTCTTTACAGGCAGCCTGACGGCTGTCTTTGCGGGCTTGGCCTTCTCAGTCTTTGCAACCTCAGACCCCGGTCTTATGCCGGTGACTTCCCCTTTGTCTTCTATGCGGTTTTGATTTTCAGTCCTATTATCCATACAAAGTAAACAGTGTTCCCCACACCTCAATCGAATTATACTATCGCGCTACATTATATCTAATCCTGATTTTGGTGCAAATTGAGGCAAATCGGCATCAAAACGGCATCAAATAAAGGGTTTGCGGTCTTTTACAGTAAGTATATCCTTTATAACGCTCCAAAGAGTATAATTTTGGTAAAGATTTCGCTTTATGGAGACGTTATGAAGCACGAGAATGCTCTCGATTACAGAAACGGAAGGCCGCTCAATGCCCGGAACATCTTCCTTATCTGTGCGGTTGTACTGATATACTGCCCTTTTCTCTACACCGACATGATCGGCAACTATGTGGGCGATGCAGCCATCCAGATAAAGATAGGTCTGGACTGCCTTGCGAGCGGCAGGTTCATTCCGGAGGAGATATACAGCTGGCATGAAGGCCTCAACTGGTGGCCCCACGAGATCGGCTGGTATTACATAGTCGGCATCGCCTATAAGCTCTTGGGACTTGCGGGCGTCATCGGAGTCTGTGCAGGCTTCAACTATGCCATAGCAGGGATCATCTTCAAAAAACACTCGGCAAAGGTCCATCCCCTGATAATCGTGGCGGTCGCGGTGGTCGCAAGACTCCTTTCGTTCCCCAACTACAACGCAAGACCCCATCTTTTCTCGGAACTCGCGTTCCTGCTCGTGGTCTATGTGATGCTCTCCGAAAAGAAGATACTGTTCAAATCGCTTTCCTTCTGCGGAGCGGCTTTCGCTCTCGCCTGGATCCACGGAGGCATGGTACCGCTCCTTTTTGCTGTATTTGCGGTATTCATAGTTATCGAGCTCATCTTCAGGCAGTTCAAAACAGCGCTCATATACCTTGCGGCAGCCGCAGGCGCATTCGTCTGTTCACTCCTCAATCCTCTGGGCATCAAGGTATGGGCATATGCCCTCGTCCAGTCAGACGGCAAGGATGTCTGGGCATATAACATCGAGTGGGCTCCGAAGACATTTGCCATATGGGAGATAGCCGTACTGCTTCTCGTGATAGTCGCATTTGCCGTTGACGGCAGAGTAAAGGCCTTCGACAAGAATGCCATAACCAGGCTCTGCATCTTCTGCATGTTCATAGTCATTTCCTGCAAATACTGCCGCTTCATGAACTTCACTGCCCTTTTCCTGCTGGCTCTCTGCACGGAAGAGATCCAGAGCCTCCTTACCTGGTTCAACCAGAATATCTTCCGCATCAATCTCGAAAAGATAAAGTTCAGCAACGCGTCATTCTACATACTCTCAGCGTTCTGCGTATTCTACTTCGCATTCATATCAGTCTTTTCTGTCATAAAGTTCATCCCGACCAACACAATGTCTACGGCCAGCGCCATAGCGGCATATGACGAAGGCGTCATCGGGTGCGTCAAGCAGAACGGCTACAAGAGGATATACAACTCCTTCAACACGGGAACGTGGCTCGCCTTCTACGGGATCCCCGTACACATAGACAACCGTTCCGATCTTTACATGGCCAGTTTCTCCGGCACGGACTATATCTCCGGGCAGATGATGATCGACAACATCGAAGACATGGATGAATTCGTCGGCAAATACGGCTGCGACGCGCTCGTTTTAGATCTTCTGCCTGGTACGACCGACGAATGGTTCGCCGATGATCTTTACGCCGCTTCAGACAGATACAGGGTGGTCTATGACAACACCGTCACTTCGATCTACAAGGAGGAAATAAGCACCCGTTGGCTTGTCGTCGAGTGCTTGTATGACTGATATAAATCAGTTGTTTTCTTAAAATGCCGGTCCGTTATCAGCTGACCGTCTCCACCTTGATGGTATTGGTGTTTCCGGCCTTTCCGTTGATAAGTCCGCCTGTCATTACGACGTTATCGTCAGTCTTAAGGGACAGGACTTCCTTGGCAACGTTCATGCCGTGATAGAACATTACATCCGTTGAATTGAATTCCTCGTTCAGGATCGGGATAACGCCCCAGCTGAGATTCAGCCTTCTCCATATCCTCTCGGATGTTGTCATGCCGATGATGTCGATCGGGCATCTGAAACGCGATACCATCCTCGCCGTAACTCCGCTCCTCGAATGAACGACTATCGCCTTTGCTCCCACGTCTATGGCCATCTGGCATGTTGCGTGTGAGATGGCATCGAGATTATTGCGGATCTTAAACTCCTGCTTTGCGAAACGCTCTTTGTAGTTAATGTGGTTTTCCGTAAATTCGGCAACCTGTGACATGGTCTTTACGGCCTCGACAGGATACTTGCCGGCAGCGGACTCTCCGGAGAGCATGATGGCGGACGAGCCGTCGTATACTGCATTTGCAACGTCGGAGATCTCGGCTCTCGTCGGTCTCGGGTTGTTGATCATGGACTCGAGCATCTCGGTCGCGGTGATAACGCGGCGACCTAAGAGCCTGCAACGCTTGATGAGCCTCTTCTGAACGCTGGGGACCTCAACAAACGGGATCTCAACGCCGAGATCGCCTCTCGCGATCATGATGCCGGCACAGTATGCGGAGATCTCATCGATATTGTCTACACCCGCACGGTTCTCGATCTTCGCGATGACCTCAATGTCGGATCCGCCGTTAGCGTCAAGGAATTCGCGCATCTCGATCATGTCTTCTTTGCGTGAGACAAAGGAGGCCGCGACAAAATCGATATCATTCTTGATGCCGAAGATAAGATCCTTCTTATCCTGTTCGCTCAGGAAACCACCCTGCATTACCTTGTTGGGGAAGTTCATGGACTTCTGGTCGGACAATGTTCCGCCGACGATGACATTGCAGATGACGTCCGCGCCCTTGATCTCCTTTACTTCAAGGATGACCAGGCCGTTGTTTATGAGGACCCTGTCTCCCTTGTTAAGCTGACTCGGGAGCATCTTGTATGTGACGGAAACGCGTGTCTCGTCTCCCTCGATATCATCTGTCGTGAGGATGAACTCGGCACCGTCCTTTAATTCGACCTTATGGTCCTTAAAGGTCTTGATCCTGTACTCAGGTCCCTTGGTATCGAGCATGATCGCTATCGGAAGGTTGAGCTTTGCCCTGACCTTCTTGATCAGATCGATCTTCTCCTGATGCTGCTCATGCGTACCGTGTGAGAAATTCAGTCTTGCGACATTCATTCCCGCTTCGCACATCTTTGTCAGTGTCTCTTCGTTGTCGGAAGCAGGTCCTATCGTACATATGATCTTGGTTTTGCGCATATATTAATAAATCTCCTTAATGTATCTCAAAAAGTTCTGCCTGATTGTATCATTTGCTGTCCCAAACTTCTGCACAATATTGTAAAATGTTTGAGTCAATATATTTTACATCGGAGGCTTTGCATATGGCAGACGTAAGACCGGAATCCCTGAAAAGAATCACTACAAAAGAAATGGCTGACGCATTCATTGCCGACCAGATCGCAGCGATAAAAGAACAGGTCGGCGACAAGAAGGTCCTTCTCGCTCTTTCGGGCGGTGTTGACTCCTCGGTAGTCGCAGCACTCCTGATCAAGGCCATAGGAACCAACCTGGTCTGCGTACACGTCAACCACGGTCTCCTCAGAAAGGGTGAGCCTGAGATGGTATGCAAGGTCTTCAGAGACGAGCTCGGCGCAAATCTCATCTACGTTGATGCAGTCGACAGATTCTTAGATCTCCTCGCAGGCGTAACGGATCCCGAGCAGAAGCGCCACATCATCGGCGAAGAATTCATCAAGGTCTTTGCTGAAGAAGCTGCAAAACTCGACGGCATCGCATTCCTCGCACAGGGCACCATCTATCCCGACATCCTTGAGAGCGAACAGGGCATCAAGGCTCACCACAATGTAGGCGGACTTCCTCCGGAACTCGATTTCGAGCTCGTTGAACCCGTTAAGTATCTCTACAAGGACGAGGTCCGTGTAGTAGGTTCCGCATTGGGTCTCCCCGACAAAATGGTATTCCGTCAGCCCTTCCCGGGTCCCGGCTTGGGAGTAAGATGCCCCGGCGCCATCACAAGAGACAGACTCGAAGCAGTCAGGGAATCTGACGCCATCCTCAGAGAAGAATTCGAAAAGGCCGGCCTTGCAGGCAAGGTATGGCAGTACTTCACTGTCGTTCCCGACTTCAAGTCCACGGGCATCAAGGACGGCAAGAGAGCATTCGAGTGGCTCTGCATCGTACGCGCCATCAACACGGTCGATGTTGTCCAGGTTACAGTAGAGCCCATCGATTACGATCTCATGTGCCGCATCACAGACCGTATCACCCACGAGGTTCCCGGCATCAACCGTGTACTTTACGATTACACTCCGAAGCCGACAGCAACGGTAGAGTACGAGTAATATTATTTGCTCGCTAAGGTCCTCCGCGCTTCGCTTGTGCGGAAGTCGCTCGCAAACAATATTACTCTTTTCAATGAGACAAAAACTAAGGAAGCTCCTGGTAATTCAGGAGCTTCTTTTTAGCTTAGAGTGTTTTACCCGGGATGGTATAATTACCTTGATCAAGGGTGTTCCTTGGTCGATAAAATTTTAACTAAATAAACTATTGGTGATAAGGGCAGTCCTTCATGTAATCAGTTTTCTCATAATATTCACTTAGACCCAGGTAAACTGGTCCTATATGTTCAGAACAAGGTATAATGTGATCATAAGCATGAGCTTTAATTCTTTTCAGGAGGTGCATCATGGGCAAACTTTTACTTACCGGAGTTGATGGCAATCTTGGAGCTGAAGCAGCCAAGATCTTGATGGAACTTGAGAATAAGGAAAACCTTATTTTCTGCGGATATAATCCTGATGCGCTTAAGCCTTATGCGGACATCGGGATCGAGACCAGAGTCACGAATTTCAATCACAAAGAAGGCCTTGCAGAAGCATTTGCAGGAGCTGAGAGACTTGCTCTCATCTCTATGCCTTTTGTAGGCGCGAAGAGACAGAATGCTCACCGCAATGTAGTTGATGCAGCCAAAGAAGCAGGTGTTAAGCAGATCATCTACACATCGCTCGTAAATGCTGATGACGAGACAAACCCTTCAGTAGAGAAAAAGGACCACATCTACACAGAGCTCTATATCAGAGAGCAGGGACTGGATTTCATCTTCCTGCGCAACTCGCAGTATGCGGAAGCAATGATCACCAACTACTTCACATTCGTCCATATGGACAGCGTCCTGAAGAACAGCCAGGGCGACGGTCTTATGGCTTATATATCGCGAAAAGACTGCGCTAAGGCTTTGGCTTATGCACTCCATCGCGGTGGCGAATATAATCACGCTGTTCTCAACATCAACGGACCTGAGCTTATGACCATCTCAAAATTCATCGAATACGGCAACCAGGCTACAGGCAACAACGTATCTTACAAGGAACTTACAGATGAAGAAAACTACCGGGTTTTCGATGCAATGGGCGTACCGAGAACGACGGACGGTGTCTTCAAGGAAGGCAGCGAGGCACCTTATTCTTCAGACGGAATGGTAACATTCGCACAGGCTATACGTGAAGGCAAGATGGCGATCAAGACGGATGATTTCCAGAAGCTGACCGGTCAGGAACCTATCACCGTACTTTACATGTTCGAACATGCTGACGACTTCCAGGTCGGAGACCGTCACTCTAAAGACGCTTAAAGCTGAAAACACGTGCAAACATTATTACTCTCATTAATGAGTCATAAACTAAGAAAGGGGCTGTCTCAAAACAAAACGAGATAGCCCCTAACTATTTCAAAAGAAAACGGGTCCCGAAGGGCCCGTTTATTGTTAGAATTGAATTGTGAAAAAAACTCTAACATTACAGTCTGACTATAGCAAAAACGGGAGCTATATTCAACTGTCACTTCCAATTCAAACCGAATGTTTAATTCCCGTAGACGATTCAGTGCGACTCATAGATCAGGTTTTAGAGGAGATAGATTACAAAGAATTGTACCTGACCTACTCGTCCGAAGGACGAAATCCTGCAGTCGAACCGAAGACTCTGTTCAAGATAATGGTATATGCATATTCGCAGCATATCTATTCTTCGCGAGAGATAGAAAAGGCCTGTAAGTTAAATCTGGCGTTTATGTATCTGCTCAGAGGAGAAAATGTTCCTGACCACAATACCATAGCAAGATTCCGCCAAAAGCATCTAACGCATTGTGTAGAAGGCCTGCTTACTCAGCTGGTTAATCTGTTGGCTGAAGCTGACGAGATACAATTTGAGAACCTGTTTATAGACGGAACAAAGATAGAAGCCAATGCCAACAAGTATTCCTTTGTATGGCGTGGTTTTATTGAAAAGAGCGAAGCAAAGCTCCAGATAAAGGCAACCAAATATCTCAAAGAAGAATTGGGCATCACTGTTGTTCCCGAATACATCACGGCTCAGTATCTTCAGAAAGTGCTGAGTGATCTTGTGCTGATAGCAGACTGCCAGGGAACTGAATTTGTTTATGGCTCAGGCAAGAGAAAGACAGAATTACAAAAACAGATAGAAACAATAGAAGACTTTAAGACCAGACAACAAAAGTACGAGACTGCCCGGGCCACCTTTAAAGGCAGAAACAGTTATTCCAAGACAGATAAAGATGCAACCTTTATGCACATGAAAGAAGACTATATGCGTAACGGTCAGTTAAAGCCGGGATATAATATCCAGGCAGCCGTTGAGAGCGAATACATAGTTGGAATAGATGTATCAGCTGAACGAGCAGATATGCGTACTCTTATTCCTTTTCTGGACAAGCTTAACAGAAACTACGGCAGGAACTTCGGCAATCTGATTGCCGATGCAGGCTACGAGAGCGAAGAGAATTACGACTATCTCAAGCGCAATGGAATCACGCCGTATATAAAACCATCCAACTACGAGTATTCCAAAACAAAGAAATTCCAGAAGGATATGGAATTCAGGCTTGCAATGGATTACGACAAGGAAAAGGATGTATACACCTGTAAAGGCGGACGGAACCTCAAGTTATCCGGAAACAAACACAAGAAAGGTTTCATGGGTTATGAGAGCACTATTAAGATCTATAAATGCGAATCCTGTGAAGACTGCCCATACTACGGCAAGTGTTACAAAGGACAATACACAAAGAGCATTCAGGTAAGTGAGGTCTTCGATGCATTCAGGCAGGAAAGCCGGAACAATATCACTTCGGAAAAAGGAATCCAACTGAGAGTCAACAGATCCATACAAGCCGAAGGTGTCTTTGGAATAACCAAACAGGATTACGGATTCAAGAGGTTTCTTACGCGGGGCAAAGAAAATGTTGCAACTGAATACACATTGTTAGCAATAGCATTTGACCTCAACAAACTCCACAACCGAATACAAAGCGGGCGGATCGGACAAGCGCTGTTTCCTCTTTCCGAATCAGCTTAGAAAAACATAAAAACAGTTCGGAAACCATCCTGAACCGGCGTTAGCATGCTCAAAAAACAAGTTATCTACAAAAACTGCCATTGAGACTCGATTTTTAACGATTCTAGAGGTGTTTTGCGTTCGGTTTTGAACAATTTAAAAGGAGTTGCCTCTCTGTGAACTAGTCACTTTTGAGACAACTCCTTTTTTATGCCATGAGTTCTTTTCATGGATGATATAATTACCTTATCTGAGAGATTCCTTAGTACAGAAAATAATCAGAAATATCGTCTAAGCTGGATGAATTATGGATAATGAAGTTAGGAGGTAACAGATTATGGCAAATGTACTCGAATTGTATAAATCATTTATAGACGGACTGGTCAGTATAAAAGACGGAGTACTAGTCAAATGGATTCTTGAAAAGGGATATCCGGATACCGCCGAGAATAAGGATATTAATGAACTGCTTTCCTCTCTGTCAGAAGATCAAAAGAAAGTACTGGCTAAACTGGCAACTCAAGCCCGAATAGGCGGAATACATGATACCTTGGCTTATATGAATGAGAAAATGGATATGGATGGTTTGGTGCTCAGTCAGGATGGTATGCAATTACCATATGATGCGTTTGACAGTATGTACTATGACTTCATCTCAAGATGCGAAGGCGATGAATGGCCTGAGTAGAAACAGAATCAAGAGAACATATACATATGCGATTTCGACAACAACAGTTGAGTACGAGTAATATCACTTTAAAATTTAAATAAAAAAAACATATAAGAAAGCCCCATTGTTTGGGGCTTTCGTTTTCGTCAGGAAAAACGGATAGTATGATTATCTTGTCTGAGGGAGAGATTCCTTGGTATTGAAACCTTCTGTTTTCACGTTGAAAATGCATCTTACCCGCTGATTTTGCATCTTGCAGACAGCGGGGTTGTTTTTCTTAAGGCGATTCTTTAAGGTTGTGACATAAGGCCGGCTTTGCTTTTCTGTTATTATATGATCAACAGCTATCGGGCTGATATGGGGTTAATGACTATGAAGATCAGAAACATTTATTTAGGAAAAGGCATTCCGTTTTTTTGCATAGCCGTCACGTTATTATGCATAATCGTGACTCTTATTTCTCAGCTTATTCCTTCAACATTTTTTGTCTTTGCGTTTTTCCCTCTTAAATATCCGTGGCAGATAATTACGTGGATTTTCCTTCATGGAGCACCTCAAGAACTTCTCCCGCCGGATGCTCCTTATTCTGCTATTGATTTGACGCTTGGTCATCTCGGATATAATCTGCTTCTGATACTGCCGTTTGGAATCCTGGCCGAAAAGATATTAGGAACCAAAAAGACACTGGTCTTGTTTGCTGTATCCTGGGTGGCCGATGTTATCACTATGCTTATAATAGACGCGGTCTATACTAAAATCTTAAATGAAAGTGAACTGGCTGGCGGTGCAGGAGCTTCCGGTCTGGCATTCTGCTTTATGCCGATCGTTATGTACGCGTTATTTGTTCTTGGAAGAAAATACGGATTCGGCAAGCTCTTTAAGCAAATTTCATTTTATTTCCTGATGTCGATGGCCGTTCCAACACTTATTATTTCACTCAGTCCGAGTGTAAGTGGTGTTACAGGAATAGAGTCTATGATCATACACCTTCTGGCACTGGTTATCGGGATTATATTTACGATTGTTTTCCGCAAGTCTATAAATGCATATTTCGATATAAAGAAACCGGAGTCCGCCGGTTGAGGTAAAGCAAAATGGTGGAGAAAATGCACTTCAGTTGAATCTTTAGGATCTGATTACCATGAGGAATAAGTTGAAGCAAGATGATAATAAGAATCTCGTCAGAACGGTATGGTGGATACTGTTTATTGCTGTTATCGTCTTGTTTATTATCTTTATTTCCAGGCCCTTCCTTAAGTCGTCTCTGGTTAACTATATCTATCAGATAGTATTCAGTCAGAATACAGATATTAATGAAGCATTTCTTCATCAGTATCAGATATGTTTTCTTCTGGTTCCGATCCTGGCAGTATTTGCTTTTTGCATTTTGGTCTTTGCAGTGTCACTGATAATCAAAAAGTATAAGAAGGCTGATTGGATCTTTGCCATTGTCTGTCTGACCGCCGTTATGTGTGCCTTGATAATACCGAATGTTCCGACGTTTAAGAGAGCTCAAAGCGCAACTTACGAAGTGCATGAGATGGTTGTAGAAGAAAGATTTGTCAAAAACGGTTTCAGAAATCATAGTGCCTGGGTGAAACTGAGTGATGGAACTGAAGTGAGAGTATACGGCACACAATATGAAAAGATATCTGCCGGCGACACGGTATATGTCGTTTATTTCGAAGACTATCAAGGGCAGACACCTGTTGTATTCACCAAAGATAAGTACACTCTTTCCACGTGACAAAACCCGCTTCACCGTGAGCACGTTGCCTGAATGGTATAATCTCTTTATCTGATCTGACCTGCAATATGCAACAATTCAGTCTTGTTGGTTGTATACCAGGTATAAGATCCTTTTTGGGGAAAAGAAAGGTACAGATAATATGGCTAAGAAAGCATTGATCTGTGTTGCGGCAGGAGCAGTTGCGTTAACGGTAACAGCCGGAATAGTTGCAGTTGTGGCATTTGCATTGAATTACAATACTTCGCCGAAACCCGATGTTTGGGATGATGACGATGAGACAGAGCACAGTTACTACAGGGATGATCCTGATCCTACGCCGGTACCTCCCAGAGAGACTCAGGGCAGAGACTATTATGAGGGTGGCGGCTATAAAGGGATGGACAGCTACTACATTATCCAGGATATGACGGTCGATGAGATCATTGCCGAATACGAGTATTATCACGACATCGCGCACACATATGACATCGCGGATATTAAGACTTTCGATAAGGAACTCAAGCGCCCTGCATATAACAATGCAGATTCAAGCGGCAGCGGCCTGTTCATGTTCTATGACCTGATCCTCCCTGATGAGAAGATCGATCACATCGAAAGTTTTAACATAGACGGAACCGAATCCACAGGCGCGATCGAATTCTCGATGAAAATGAGGATCCACGATCCTGATAAGGCGATGGAGATCTACGATGCGTTTGTGGAACGCTACAGCGAAGGCTCACAGGGAAGCGAGTTCTTCAACCTGATGAATACATATAATAAGGGCGTCAGGATCAAAGTCGATGATTCCCATGACTGGCTTGTCTGCTACAAGAAGATCAAATCTGACAACGACTATTTCTATCTGATATTTGTATCGGAAGATTATTGACGGATATACCCGGGTGTTATTCTAACATCACTTGGAATATTTCTCGCTGTACAAAGTCTTAAGGCGGTTTTCGAGTGACACCTCTATATCCTTGATATCCTTCTGGCCTGAATATGCTTCAGACAGTTCCTCGTAAACGATAGCTCTTATGGAAGGATCGGAAGCGGAAACGACTTCAACCTTTTCCATGTTTGCTATATAAGATGCTTTCATCTCATCCGTGAGGAAATAGTAATCGTATCTTGCAGCTTCTGACTCCGAAGTGAATCCGGCCATCTTGTATTCGTAACGGAAATACTCACCTGCCCGGTCGATTATGGCGGGAAGCGCAGTCCTGTTTATAGGATTGTCTTTGCACTTCTCCTGAATGTCTTTGGAGAGCAGCACCTTAATAAAATCAATACAGCCTTCCTTAAGATCCGAAACGGCGCTGACTGCAACGGAATTCGAAATGACTGCCGCGGGTCCCCTTCCGTCTGACGTCGGAAGACCGAGCAACACCGGATCGTCGTATTTCCCGAGGAGATGACAGCAAAGGAACGGATCCGTATCGCTGAACTCGTATCCGGAAACGGTAACAAAATCTCCCGACATGATCTGCTCTTCGGTGATCACGGGATTTTCCGGAACATTATCTTTGAAGTATCCGCACATGGACTCAAACTCGCTGTTCGCTATGTTGACTTTGCCGTTTTCGAACCATGTGTCGTTCATCATGGAAAAGCACATGATGAAGTAATCCTCTCTGGAGAAGTACTGCGACATTGCATCCTTACCGTTACCTGTAGTTGATACGAACTGCTCATACTCATCGTACGTAAACCCTTTCGCTCCGTCCTTAACATTGGATGCATCTGTCCAGAGCCCCTCCGCCCAATATGCCAGGGGCATGTAAAAAAGCTTGCCGTCACGTGAAGCACTGTCGGTTATCTTCGTGTAATAAGTATCGGGATCCAACTGCAGTTCGTTCTTAAGATCCACGAAACAGTCTTCGTTTTGGAACCACCATAAAGAATCGACACCGAAATAGATATCGGCAGCTTCAGGCGATATTATCTCTTCCCTGAAATCTTTTTCGTACAGTTCGGAAAATTCCTCATCCGAGATAAAGTACTGGGAGACGCTTGCATATCTTACGAAATAATCCTTGCTGCTGTTATTAAACTGACGGATAGCCTCGCCTGTCATCGAATCAATCGAATTGCCGTAGGATTTGGCCCTGATGACAGTCTTGCCCGCATGCGGATTTGAAGCTTCCTTTTTGAGATACATTATCTGTGGCGTATCGGTACCGTAATCTGTAATGTTCAGATTGAGGACTATGGAATCCTCTGTTACTTCGAGAAGATCTGCGAGCATAAACCTGTATACGTTACAGTCGGTATCTGAATACAAAACGTACGGCTCATCATCGACATAGATGCCGTCGGCTTTTTTGACATAGCTCCTGCCGTCTGACCCGATGATCTCTTCCTGCACTCCCGAATGGGCAAAAGCCGTACCGTCAGCTTTTAATTCCAGTTTCTCCGGATCGAAAAAATATAACGAGTAGTAATTCAACAGCTGAAATCCGCCGTCCTTATATGTGACACCATGAATCACCGGATACTCAACGAACATCTTTTTGCTGAAGATAACTTCTTCGTCTTTGATCACATAGAGAAAACTCTCGCCGTTCTTTGTTCCGGCCGCAAAAACATATCCTTCAGATGCCATGCAATTGGAGAACTGTACGGTATCGCCGTTAAGATCTATCTCGCGAGTATTCTCTATCTCATAAGTAGTATTGTTAATATCAGCCTTATAGAGCTTGCCCATCGACTGAAAGTACACGGCCATGTTTCCGTTTTCTTCCACGACTCCGAGTTTTGTGCTCATGGGAAGTTCTTCGGTGATCTCGAACTCTTTCAGAAGATTGCCTTCGGAATCAAAGATGCATATCGGGTCATGCGGGTCGCCCGAGTACAGGTCATCATAAGCATTGTAGGTCACTACGACCTTGTCACCGATCACTACAGGAGCCCAGAAATGATAATTATTGTAATTCAGGGCATTGCATTTGCTTGCGGCATCGAACTCGGTGCATGAGTACCATTTGTCAGTCGCGCTGATGACTTCGTGTTCCCTTTTCACCTTGCCTTTGCATCCGGCAAAAGATATAAGAGAGCCAAACAAAAACACAGACGCCATAGCAGCTGATACGATCTTTTTCATTATCACATCTCCTTGATGTATTTTTCGGAACGGTCATTAAGGATCTTTATCACGTCATCAAGCGAACGGTCTCCCGCATAGTAAGGACCGATCTCTTCCGTGAGGAAAGCCGTAATTACAGGATCGTCATAATAATATCTGGAGAGCGCCGATAGACAATCGAAGAAGCTGTCCCCCAAGCCATCGCCGGCATATTTATAACCGTAGAGCGCCGCGTCATCTGCGATACCTGTCATGTAATCTGCCATTTCCAGAAGACCTGCCTGCGCGTCATTGTTTTTCTCCGTGATCATCGACATGTTCCTTGCCATTGTTTCTTTATTGGTGACAATACATTGGAATTCCTTTGAGGACCCGGAGTAACCAGCTCCCGCGAACAGGAAATTCAGGAATTTCTTTGCACCGTCCTTCACGTCAGATGCGGAAGTAACGGATATTGTTTCCAATGCTCTGAATCTCGGGCCTGATGCGTCAACGGAAGGAGTTCCGATTATGGTATAGTTCCCATCTTCATCCTTGCACGCACGGATAAAATCAATATAGCTTCCTATCTTGTCATATCTGCAGGAACCACGTACACGTGCTGTCTCTTCATCCCATTCAAAGTCAGCGGGTTTTGTGAATCCGTCTTGCGCAAAATGCTCATTTGAATATTCAACTGCAGCCCTGAATTGTTCCGTGCCGAAATCAACCCTGTCACCTTCCACGGCCGCTTTGACATCGATGCATGAGAGGATGAAGTCCTTCTTATAGAAGCATTCAGAGAACGGATAATCGTAAGGCGAGAAGCCGTCTAACTGTTCATTTACCATCCTGTCATAGTCTTCGAATGTTATTCCGTAAACGCCGTCACCTGTCAGGCTCTTATCTGTTACCAGCCCCTCGATCTCAATGGTTACCGGCAGAAAATACTGCTTTCCTCCGAATCTCGATGCCTCGATAATATTGGAAAACTGCCTGTCCAATACGTCCTGTTCCAGATATCCGTCCAGGTTCTCGAAAATATCATCCCTCATCGCATACTGTTTCTGGATCCCGATCGCGATATCAGGAGCTTCATCACCTTTCAGTTCCTGGATCATCGTATACATCTTCTCGTCATCTGCATTCAGGATCGACAGATCCCTGCCTGCGACGATACCGGTCTTATATTTGCTCCATACTCTGATGAGATATTCGTTATCGGTCCTGTTGAATTCATAGACCGCATTTGACAGATATTCAGACATGCCCTTGTCGACCGGTGTGGCAAGTTCTATCACTTTCTTGCCGGCATGAGGATTTGAGTCAGCTTTTGTAAGTATGGTGACAGTCTCTCTTGTTCCCGCAAAGAACATTGAATACGGTTCTTCAACGCTCGACTGGATCACCGCTTTGCTGCTGTCACAATAGACAAGATTGGATTCCTCCGTAAGGTCTGAAAAATACGGTGTATACCAGTTGTTGTCAATAACCGTTACTTCCTCCTGAGTCTGCATGTCAAATGTGGTTATGTTTCCCAGCATGTCGATCTTATAAAGCTCGCCTGTGGTAACCGCTCTGTATTCGGCAAGGTTTACCTCTCCATCGCCCTGAACATTGTATTTCTCATAGCCTGTGCGCTTGCCTGTCTCGGGATCAAACTCCAATACCACCGCTCCGTCGGTCATGGTATAGCCTATGGTCAATACGGTTTTGCTCCTTGAATCGTAGGAGAACTCCTCGAGCATATGTACTGCGGGAACACCTGTAAGATCCAGCTCGGTTATGTATTCGGCACCCCTAAACGAGTATATGTGAGCCTTCACCTCACCACCTAATGAACCCTCGTAGATAACAGGAAAATAATATTCTCCTGCAGAATAAACATCTGATACGCCATAAACATCCTTGCCTCCTGCAGACAGTTCCAACGGCTTGCCCGGCTCTTTTTCCATCAGTTTTGTGGAAGTTACTTTTCCGCTCTCAATGTCGATCTTGCAGATCGCATTCGCAAAATAACCCGGTGCAAATACTTCTGCGGCAGCTTCAAGTGTTTTACCGTCTGCGTCAGGCCTTACCGCAATGATGCTGCTCAAGACATAGTTGACGGGATCTTCAAGTCTGATCGAACTTAACTCATTGCCATGTTCATCGTATGTCGTGAGCATAGTCCTTCTGTAATCATCATAATCAGCAAGATTGGTGAGGCTGTATAAATGATAAACTTTGCCGTTACAGTAACTCACAATGCTGCTTTCCATCATCTCTGTTGGTTTCTGATCGGTATCGAGTTCAAATCTTATTGAATCAAACCATGGATCATCTTCCCTGACCACCTGCTCCTTACCCGTTTTCGTGCATGACACGAGCACGGTTGCAAACAGGCAGACTGCGAGCAGAGAAGAAACCGCTTTTTCCTTCCTCATGACAGATTCCTCCTAAATCGAATGAAATTCCTATTTCCCTGACCTTACTATAAAAGATTTTTGCTGATTGAAAACAGGAATCCTTAAAAAGTCACCAAACCTATGCCGAATTGATGCCCGCATGTCATGTTTCATGAACATTCAAAACCGGATCGCGCGAAAACGTCACGGAGATGCCTCTCAGCGTGACAGGGTGCTTCCGCGAAGTGCGTCGAAGCGTACGGATTTTCCTCAGAATCCGTACTGAAAAATGCACTTTACTTAAAAGTGCACTTTTTAGTACTGAATCTGGCTATAAAACCGTACGGAAATGAGCACTGCACGACACCGTCACAAAAACCGCTTCAGTGTGACGATCTCATGCACAATATACCTGCTATACCGGAAGGGAGTCTTGCCGTTCCCGAGTTTAAAGGATCTCCACCACTTCACCGATGTACATGTCGTGCTCGGCGTCGTTATCATAGAAGTGGGAATCCTTAACTCCCTGATCAATGATGTTCGCAGGATCAAGCCTCTGCTTAAACAGTTTTTTGCAGAGCAGTGTGACTTCCGCCTCTTCGAAAGTGACTGATTCACCTGCAACTACAGGTGTCAGGCCGGAAGCGTTGATCTTGTCGATGTCGCGGCCTGATTTCGAACCTAAGACCGCAAGCGTTTTCTTGTATTCCTCAGGGAAAAAGCTTACCGTGAAATACTCTTCCCTGTCAGCGAATTCATGCGTGTAACGGCTCGTGCGGACATACGACGTCACAACCGGTCTGCCCCACAAAGTGCCCATGCCGCCCCAGCTGATGGTCATGGTGTTAAAATCACCGGGCTTTCCTGCCGTAAGGAGTGCCCACTTCTTGTCGAACTGCGAGAAAATATCTGTTGAAAATTCCATAATAACCTCCTGTCTGTCACCTAACATATTAACATTTCCGTCCCGTCCCGGATAAGAAAAGATCAGGGGCTGCGGTACTCATCCGCAACCCCTTACTGACAGGCAAATCTTTAGTTTTTCCGTTCCGGTGAACTGTGAGACTCAGAAAATGGAACGCATATAAGGATCCACACCTGTATCCGATCCGCAGACGGGCCTTCCTGCTTTAACAGGGGCAGACCTCATATACGGATCCACATCCGGCATTGCCGCATTCAGCATACCGCTGCCCTGGTTTGAATAGATCTTGGGCGGTGTCTTGATCGATGAAGTATTAAAATATCCGCCGTTGACTGTACCGAGTTCATCAATACACAATTCTCTTGTATCCATCCGGGTTACCTCCGATCTTCAAAACTTACGGAAAGATCCGCATAAGGTATTACATTCGAACTATTGATCTTAATTCACAAACATAGCCGATAACCGCTATAAAGTCAGTATAAAATACAATAGTGCTAAAACAACCGCGGCAGAGCTAAAATTCACCCAAGGTTATTCAAAAATAAACAATAAATTCACGATTGGAATGAGATACCGGAATTAACAGTATTTTTCTATAACCCTGTCGCTCCAGACATGGGCTTCGATATACCTTTCGGGTCCTTTTGACCCGTCGTCGTTCCACTCCTGCGGCAGTCCGTACTTATCTATCACTTTCAGTATCTCATCGCAGGTGTAGAGTTTCTTCCTGTACTCTTTTCCGTCGTTGACCTTATCGCTGAAAGTCGGCATCGAATCACCGTACGTAAACGACACTGTCTTAAGGTCGAATTCCTCTATGGGGATCTTTATGAATGCCGGCTGCTCATACCAGGAATAGAGCCACGGACTGAACTCCACGACCATATAGTGCGGAGAGCTGATCTCCATCACTCCGCCCTTCTTTTCGAATTCCCTGCGCAGTATTGCCTCGCAGTTGCGGCGCTTTTCGACATAGGTGTCATTACGCTGTGCGCACATGGAATCAGGGCGTTCCTCCCTGATCCTTCCAATGACTGCCTTTGCTTCTTCTGCAGGAATCTTTGTCAGGCTCTTAAAAGGGCCTGTCCTTACGTCGTAGAAATGATAAAGATTCATACCGGATCAGTGGTTATCCCAGTGGTAGAGAACATCATTAAAATCAAGGTTTTTCAGATCATCATCGTCGATAAAGAAGTTGATGATGCCCTTATTGCCTATCATGATCTTAACTCCTTCTTCATTACCTGATTCGGAATCCAGCTGGAAGAGCAGTGTGTTATACAGATCCGGAACGCGCCATACAGGTCCGGTCTTTCTGGGATCTTCCTTTATAAAGAACGGGTGACCGAACATTTTGTGTTCGACATCGGGACGCTGATAGTACAGATAATCACCGTCAGCATCGCTCATTATCTGCCAGAAGTGTCTTCTTCTGACATAGCAGCCGTATTTATATCTCATTATCTCATCAACGATCTTCACATACCCGGCCTGACCGGCATGCAGTGAGTCTTTCTGAACGGTAAAGGTTATCGGATAAGACTCATAAGTGGGCAGGCTGACCTCATCATTGCCCGCGATCCCGTCTTTTGCTGAACGGAATTCCCTATTCCCGTCCGCAAATTCCTCATTTGAAGGAATGCCCAGATTCTTTACGTCTTCTTCCTTAATGTTTTCGTCTATGGTCTTGTGATATACGACCTTTGATCCTTCTTCGTCATCTAATCCGAGTTTGTCGCCGGTCGAGATGAAAAACTGAAGAAGACCGGTATCCGGCAGTTTATCGAATTTAAAATCGCTGAGGTTCACCTGTGCGAGAAGGACCAGTTTATCGCCGTTCGAATCCACGGGATATTCCTTGCCGGACGGCCAGTAGGGATATCCTCCGATCTTACTCGAAGTAAGGCTTGTCTTGCCCTTGTGAACAGAGAAGAATATGGCATCCTTTTCCGTCAGCTGCTTTATCATGTCACAGATGTAATCGAGTTTTTCCTTGCCTATCGTAGGTCCCTTCATGATGTCAGGACATTTTTCCCATGCTTCGTCAATATATGCGGAAAGGTTCTTATAATACTCATCATCGTAAGGGACAAACAGATAAGCCTCATCCTTGAATTCTTCACTGTTGTATTTCTCAGTTCCGAAATAAACCTCTGCATTTTTGTCTACGCATCCAGGATAAATGTTTTCGCCGCTGAACTGATAGAAGATACAGACGAACAGCTTGCAGTCATCCTTGAAGTATGAAGGTCTGATGGCGCCTTTCATGAAATTGCTCTTTGCCATTACTTCGCGGACATCGCCTTTACCCTTCAATGCGGGCTCCAGAAGCGGCTCGCCGTTAAGGAGTTTGTCAGAAAGGAAACCGCGGTTATAAGCCCATCTTAAAAACACGGCGGGATGGTTAAATCCTGAGAGAGGCGGACAACTCAGAGCCTTTTCCTTGATCTTTGATTCATGGTCGTATCCGTTATCGATCTCATAAGACATTTTTCTTTTCCTCCTGACATATCATTCCGCCCGGCAACAAAAAGCTTCTGCTGTTCAGGACGGTTTATTAAAGAATATATTATCATGAGGGAACTGTCTTCTGTTTTCTAATTTTGAGTAGTATAAATACTTAAACAAAATGATTCAGTACCAAAGGAGCAAACATGATCGTACATCCGATCGATCCGGTCTTCGACAATAGATCAAGAGTGCTTATCCTCGGAAGTTTTCCTTCGGTAAAGTCCAGAGAAGAGGGCTTTTTCTACGGTCATCCTCAGAACCGTTTCTGGAAGGTCACATCTATGGTCTTCGGCGAAGATGCGCCTCTTACAGTCCCGGAAAAGAAAGCATTCCTGCTCCGCAATCATGTCGCATTATGGGATGTCATCGCATCCTGTGAGATAGACGGTTCCTCCGATTCGAGCATACGCAACGTGACCGTCAATGATATTTCCCTCATACTCAAAACCGCTGAAATTAAATCAATATACCTTAACGGAAAGAAGGCATATCAGTACTATCAGAGATACCTGTTACCCGTGACAGGGCGCGAAGGGATATGCCTCCCGTCAACAAGTCCCGCCAATGCAGCATGGGGCACTGACAGGCTTGTGGAAGCATGGAAAACTATCCGTTCCTGATCCAGGATACTATTTCTCGATCTTTACGATCATCTGTTCGTCACTGTTGTAATAGATGAAAGTGATCCTGCTTGGCCTTATGCCGTAATCCTTCTCGAATTCATCCTTCATTCTGTCGAACTGGTCCTGAAGGCTGCTGCTCTGAAGAGCCTGTTTCAGTCTGGAAGCCTGACTGTTATCCAGATATGTGCTGAAGTAGTACTTGAAAGTAACGTGGTTTCCTTTGATCTCAACCTTAACATCCTTGTAAATACTACCGGACGCCAAAGAATCGCTGATCCTTTGGAGTTTAGCCGGAGATATCGCCTCCTCCAGACTGTTCGGACGGACGCATCCCGCGAACATAAATAAACACATGATGATGACTGCCACGTTTACTGCAGCTTTACGCATAATGATCTCCCCCTTATTCTTCCAGCTATTCCGAGCTTTTCCAATAAGAAAATTATATTCAAAAAAACGTGACATTTCAATCATCATGCAGTCTTTACGGCACAATCACCCCATATCATATTCTTTGGAATAATGTTCAGGATTCTATATTAAACAGGTAGGTTTTTGATTTATAATCAGACTAACTTTACTTTGGAGGTGATCTATATATGACTTTTGAACAACTGATGGATTATGCCATCGAACGCGACTGTTCCGACGTCCATATTACACAGGGTACGAACCTTGCCGTAAGAAGGTTCGGAATGCTCCACATCCTTGACGAACGTCCCACTGCCGAAGAAGCACAGGACATGATCTATACGATCCTTACGCCTGACGAGATAAAGCGCGTCGAAGCAGGTGAGGACGTAGACGTCGGACGCATGATCGACAACGGCATAAGAATCAGGGCAAACGTTTACCATCAGCGTAACAACCTCGCATGCAGCATCCGTCTGCTGATGGCCGAGATCCCCGAGTTCGAAGCATTGGGCCTCCCGGAAGTCATCAAGACGCTTGCAACCGCAAACAACGGAATCATCCTCGTTACAGGTCCTACGGGATCGGGCAAGACGACTACGCTTTCTGCCATCGTTGACTACATCAATAAGAATGAGGCTAAGCACGTTATCACGATAGAAGATCCTATCGAGTACATCTACCCTCACAACCGCGCCATGATCCACCAGCGTGAAGTCGGTCGTGACGTCAGCACTTTCGCATATGCACTCCATTCCGCACTCCGTGAAGACCCTGATATCATTCTCGTCGGCGAGATGAGAGATTTCGAGACGATCTCTGCCGCCATTACCGCTGCCGAGACAGGACACCTGGTCCTCTCTACACTCCACACACAGAGCGCCGCCCAGACTATCAACAGGATCATCGACGGTTCACCGATGGACATGCAGGCTACGATCCGCTCACAGTTTGCAGCAAGCATCAGAGGCGTTGTATCACAGCAGCTCCTTCCTTTGTCAGACGGCAACGGCCGTGTCCTCACGACAGAGGTCATGGTAGGCACGAGTGCCATCAAGAGTCTCATACTCGAAGATAAGATCCAGATGATCCCGGGCGCCATCCAGTCTGCCGCACAGGTCGGTATGCACACCTTAAATACCGATCTCCAGAGACTTGTTACCATGGGTCTCATCACCAGAAGGACCGCCATCGATGCAGCTTACGATCCGAACGAACTTGAGAAGATGATCGGTGTAACGAATTACTTCTGATCTGAATAAGCAAGGGACACATGCAAGGGCTGTCTCATACGGTTATCCGCCGGGAGACAGCCCTTAGTATTTCTTAAACCTGTCCGAAGCGGCAATCCCGGCAGTACTGCATGTATCAAGTTGAAGTCTTTAATTAAAAGTAATAAACTTAATAAGTTGCGGACACAATTCATCCGCAATATTTCAAAAGAATTCGGGGAGAACTCTTCAGGTGGATTTTTTTAAGGTTTTGTATATCGATCCCGGTACGGGCGGAATGCTCTTTACCATTTTGTTCGGTATCTTCGGCGTGCTGGTCTTCTCTGCCCGCGCACTTATGGTCAAGATGAAGTTTATCGCCAGCGGAGGAAAAGCCACCAAGGGTAATGAGAAAAAGATCCCGATCGCGATATTCACGGATCACAAGAGATATTGGAATACTTTCGGTCCCATACTTGACGAACTGGAAGCGCGCAAACAGAAAGCCGTCTACCTGACGTGCTCTGAAGACGATCCCGCTTTCGACAAAAAATACGAATACATCACCTGCGAATTCTTAGGCGAAGGAAACAAGGCTTTCTCCAAGCTCAATCTGCTGAATGCCTCTGTAGTGCTCTCGACCACACCGAGCCTTGACGTTTTCCAGTGGAAACGCTCAAAGGATGTCGACTGCTACATTCATATCCTTCATGCCGCAAACGGAATACTGATGTACCGCATGTTCGGTACTGATCACTACGATGCTTTCATCCTTTCAGGAGATTATCAGGAAAGAGAAGTAAGACAGATGGAGGAACTGCGCGAAATAGCTCCGCGTGAAGTCTGTCTCTGCGGAATCCCTTATATGGATGAGATGAAGAAGAGACTCGATGCTTCAGGCGAAGTCCCTCCGCACGAGAGAACCGTCCTGCTGGCTCCTTCCTGGGGGGAGAGCGGCATACTCTCCAAATTCGGCGAAAAACTCATCGACGCTCTCATATCCACGGGATACAAAGTAATAGTCAGACCTCACCCCCAGTCTTATACATCCGAGAAAGAAATGCTCGAAGCTCTCATGTCCAAGTACACTGATGAATCAAAGGTAATCTGGAATAGAGACAACGACAACTTCGAAGTCTTAAGACAGGCGGATATCCTGATCTCGGACTTTTCAGGCGTCATCTTCGATTTCTCTCTCGTATTCGACAAGCCGATCATCTACACGGATACCAAGTTCGACATTAGACCTTATGACGCATCCTGGATCGATGAAACGCCATGGACTTTCAAGATCCTTCCCGACCTGGGTCTCGAACTCAATGAGGACAATGTCGGCGACATCAAGACTCTTATCGACAAATGCATAGAGGATCCTTCATTCAAGAAGGGCCGTGACAAAGCTCGTGCCGAGACATGGGTGCACATGGGCGAGAGCACAAAGAGATCGGTAGACTTTGTAATGCAAAAATACGATGAAGTGCTGGCCGCAAAGGCAGAAGAAGCCAAAAAAGCAGAAGCTGAAAGATCATCCAAAAATAAAAACAAGCGTAAAAAGGTTGCAACAGCATCAAAGGGAGTATAACGGACAATGATTCTGTCGATGCTCTATACCTTCCTGATATCACCGCTCGAACTCCTGTTCGAAGTCATCTTTACCATTGCGAACAGACTTATCGGCAATGCCGGACTTTCCATCATTTTCTTAAGCCTCGCAGTAAATTTCCTCGTTCTTCCTCTGTATAAGAGAGCGGATGAGCTGCAGGCCGAAGAGCGCGACATCCAGGCAAAGATGGCTCCGCGAATCAAGCAGATAAAGAGCGTTTTCAAAGGTGACGAGCGTTTCCTCATGATGCAGGAATACTACCGCATCAATCACTACAAGCCCGTCTATGCATTAAAGAGTTCCGTATCACTCCTTCTCCAGATACCGTTCTTCATTGCAGCCTATAATCTCTTATCAGGCATGCAGAGCCTTCAGGGAATGCAGTTCGGATTTATCTCCGACCTGGGCAAGGAAGACGCATTGTTTATGATAGGCTCCTTCCCTGTTAATATCCTCCCCATTCTGATGACGCTCATCAACATAGTGTCGGGCATCATCTACACAAAGGGACATCCTCTTAAAGCGAAGATACAGGTATACGGACTTGCAGCTGTATTCCTAGTACTTCTCTACCGATCGCCTTCTGGTCTTGTATTCTACTGGCTCTTAAACAACGTATTCTCTCTCGTTAAGAACATCTTCTATAAGCTCAATAACCCGAGGAAGGTGCTGAACATCGTACTCGCCGCTGCAGGCGGAGTCATACTTGTTCTCTCGCTCATCAGGACTGACCTTGATGCAAGGCAGAAGATACTCCTTTCTGCAGGATGCGTATTGCTCGCTCTGCCTCTCATTTCGGGACTCATCAAGAAGAAGACAAAGCCTGTGACTAAGACAGAGCCCGCAAAAGCTGACAAAGTGTTATTCTTTGCAGGCACTTCCTTTATGGCGCTTATCACCGGACTTCTCATCCCGTCTGCCGTGGTTAATGCTTCGACAGCCGAATTCATCGATGTCATAGATCCGTTCAACCCAATGCTCTACATCGTTAATGCACTGTTGCTGTCCTTCGGCAGCTGGGTCCTCTGGGGAGGCGTTTTCTACTTCTTCATGAGCGATAAGGTCAAGTCATTATTCTGCAAAGGGATATGGGTGATATGCGGAGTATCGGTCCTGGATTACATGCTTTTCGGGACAAAGCTCGGCAACCTGTCATCAACTCTGCAGTATGACATAAAGCCCTCTTTCACGGCCGCCGAATACATTCTGAATTCGCTGGCAGCCGTTGCCTTAGCTGCAGTATTCCTTTTCATTTATTCCAGGTTCAGAAAGATCCTGAAGACCATTCTGATCATAGGAATCCTGAGCGTGGCAGGGTTGGGGCTTCTCAACACTGCTGAGATAATGGGCACATATACATGGTACGAAGGCCGGACGGGGCCTTCCTCAGGGATGCCTTCCATCCCCTTGAGCACAGAAGGAAAGAACGTCGTCGTACTCATGCTCGACCGAGCGATGGGAACGCATGTACCCTATATCTTCAATGAGAAACCCGAACTGCTCGAACAGTTCGACGGATTCACATACTATCCGAACACGATCTCCTACGGACCGCACACCAATTTCGGAACACCCGCTCTCTTCGGCGGTTATGAATATACTCCCGAGAAGATAAACGCCAGAGACGGTGAAAGCCTTGAGAGCAAACAGAACGAAGCATTAAAAGTCATGCCCTCCCTGTTTGGCGGCAACGACTACAGCGTAACCATATTCGACCCGACTTATGCAGGATATAAATGGATACCGGATCTGTCGATCTTTGATGACCATCCGGAATACAACTGCTATAACACGGCCGGAATGTTCAACTATTTCGAAGACGATGCGGATTCAGCAAACACTTCAGAACGGGTAAAGACTATGCGCAACCGCAATTTCTTCTGTTACTCCATGATGAAGATATCTCCTGTAATATTGCAGGAAACCCTATACGACGGCGGTCTGTACAATGAAGCCGCAGCATCAAATTCCGACGGAGCATTATCTGCTTTTTCCGTAGTCCAGCACATCGACGGCATATCCAAAGGGTACGGATATAACCATGATTTTCTCGGATCTTATCCGGTGCTCACAAAGCTCTCTGACCTGACAGAGATCAGCAGCGACGCAGGAAACACATTCCTGATGATGACCAACGATACCACCCACTCCTCATGTCTTTTACAGGAGCCCGATTATGTCCCCTCGCCCTTTGTGGACAACACGGCATACGATACTGATATGGTATCCCGTTATACGGTGGACGGCGTGACGATGCAGATGGCCGACAGCTATCAGGTCACCCAGTATCACGTCGACATGGCTGCCTTTATCGCACTCGGCAGATGGTTCGACTATCTGCGCGAAAACGGTGTATACGACAATACCAGGATAATCCTTGTAGCCGACCACGGCAGGGATCTCGGGCAGTTCAACATCTATTGCAACGGTCAGGATATGGAGATCTTCATGCCGCTCCTGATGGTAAAGGATTTTAACGCCACCGGATTCAAGGTATCTGATGAATTCATGACAAACGGTGATACACCTTCTCTTGCCACAGCTGGCCTGATCGAGGATCCTGTTAATCCGTTTACGAAAAATCCTATCAGCTCCGATGCCAAGAACGGTCCTCAGAACGTATTCTTCTCTGACGAAATCGATCTCGAGATAAATAACGGCAACACCTTCCTTCCCGGCAAATGGTATGTCCTTGACGGTGATCCCCACGACCCGTCGAACTGGAAAGAGAAGTGATATCCAATGAAAAAGTGCTTGAATTTGAATACATATAATAAAAGTAATAAAATATGGATTTGGAATGATGCGAAATGCTTTATGCTTTGAACGGCTGTTAAGGGAGAATTCTTCATATGCAATATATTTACGTTCTATATATTGATCCCGGCACGGGTGGAATGCTCTTTACCATACTATTTGGTTTATTTAGTGTGGCATTATTCTCTATCCGTGCACTGTTAATGAAATTGAAATTCTCATCCGGCACACGAAAAAATAAAATGAATGCACAAAAAATACCCATCGTGGTATTCACCGACCATAAAAGATATTGGAATGTTTTCGAACCGCTCCTGAATGAATTTGAAAAACGTCATCAGAAAGTTGTTTATATGACGTGTTCCGAAGATGATCCGGCTTTAAGCAAGAAATATGAACACATCACGTGCGAGTATATCGGAGAAGGTAATAAAGCTTTCTCCAAGCTCAATCTTCTCAATGCAAACATTGTCGTAGCTACTACACCAAGCCTTGATGTCTTCCAATGGAAACGTTCACCAAATGTCGATTACTACATACATGTCCAGCACGGGGCAAATGATATTTCAATGTACCGTATGTTCGGTACTGATCACTTTGACGCGCTCCCTCTCTCCGGAGAGTATCAGGTTGAAGAAATAAGACTGTTGGAAAAAATGCGCCATATCAAGCCCAGAGAGGCACCCATCGTGGGCATTCCGTATATGGACGAAATGAAAAAGAGACTCGATGCCGCAGGTGAGCTTCCTCCTCATGAGAGAACAGTCCTTATGGCTCCCTCGTGGGGCAAGAGCGGCATACTTTCGAGGTTCGGCGAAAAACTTATCGATGCCCTTATCTCTACGGGATACAAGGTCATCGTCAGGCCGCATCCGCAGTCTTATGCATCGGAAAAGGAAATGCTCAATAAACTCATGTCCAAATACACCGACCCTTCGAAGGTGGAATGGAACCGGGACAATGATAATTTTGAAGTCCTGCGCCGTGCTGATATCCTTATTTCGGATTTTTCCGGAATAATATTCGATTTCACGTTGGTGTTCGACAAACCATTGATATATACGGACACTAAATATGATATAAGTCCCTATGATGCTTTTTGGATCAAAGAAACACCTTGGACTTTCAGGATCCTGCCTGAGCTCGGTCTGGTATTAAACGAAGAAAATGTCAGCGAAATAAAGGATCTTATCGACAAATGCATAGAAGATCCTTCCTTTGCGGCCGGACGTGACAAAGCAAGAGCAGAGACATGGCTCCACATGGGGGAAGGAACAAAAAGAACGGTAGATTTCATAATGGAAAAATATAATGAAGTCATTGCCAAAAAGGCTGCTGAAGAAAAGGAAAAAGACAAAAACGTCTCTCCTAAAAGCACAAGGCACCTTACATTAAAAGGGAAGAGCATTATCTAATGATCCTTTCAATGCTCTACACCTTCATAATCTCTCCACTGGAGCTTCTCTTTGAAGTCATATTCATGGTTGCCGACAAGATCATCGGCAATGCCGGACTTTCCATCATTTTCTTAAGCCTCGCAGTAAATTTCCTCGTTCTTCCTCTGTATAAGAGAGCGGATGAGCTGCAGGCCGAAGAGCGCGACATCCAGGCAAAGATGGCTCCGCGAATCAAGCAGATAAAGAGCGTTTTCAAAGGTGACGAGCGTTTCCTCATGATGCAGGAATACTACCGCGTCAATCACTATAAGCCCGTCTATGCTTTGAAGAGTTCCGTATCTTTGCTCCTGCAGATACCGTTCTTCATCGCCGCCTATAATCTCTTATCAGGCATGCAGAGCCTTCAGGGAATGCAGTTCGGCTTTATCTCCGACCTGGGCAAGGAAGATGCCATGTTCACGATAGGATCTTTCCCTGTTAATGTTCTCCCTATCCTGATGACTCTCATAAACATCATATCGGGCATCATCTACACAAAAGGACATCCCCTTAAAGCGAAGATACAGGTATACGGACTTGCTGCCGTATTCCTGGTATTGCTCTACCGTTCACCTTCTGGTCTTGTTTTCTACTGGCTCTTAAACAACGTATTCTCCCTCGTTAAGAATATCTTCTATAAGCTCAAGAACCCGAGGAAGGTGCTGAACATCGTACTCGCCGCTGCAGGCGGAATCATACTTGTCCTCTCGCTCATCAGGACAGACCTTGATGCAAGGCAGAAGATACTCCTCTCTGCAGGATGCGTACTCCTTGCTCTCCCGCTCGTTTCGGGACTCATCAGGAAGAAAACAAAGCCTGTGTCAAAGGCTGAGCCCGCTAAAGCTGACAGGGTATTCTTCTTCGGCGGAGCAATTCTCATGGCTTTCATAACAGGACTTCTTATACCCGCCGGCATCGTCGATGCTTCTCCCGCAGAATTCATAGACGTAATGCACCCTTATAATCCTGCTTTCTACATCATCAACTCGATGCTGCTGTCCTTCGGCAGCTGGGTGCTTTGGGGCGGCGTCTTCTATTTCTTCATGAGCGATAAAATCAAAGTATTGTTCTGCAAGGCGATATGGATCATATGCGGCGTCTCGCTTGCAGATCATCTCCTTTTCGGCAGGAAACTCGGCAACCTTTCCTCCACACTGCAGTACGACCTGAGCCCGTCTTTCGAACTGACCGAGCATCTGCTGAACCTGCTCGCGATCGCAGCTGTTTCTGTCATCTTCTATTTTGCATACATCAAATTCCACAAGATCGCGAAGAACGTACTTGTCGTCGGGATCCTCTCTGTCATGGCCATCGGCGCATACAATTCCGCCGATGTCTGGCGCACATATCTGTGGTATCAGAGCAGTTCGGCTCCTTCTTCGGAGATGCCCGAGATACCTTTGAGCAAAAACGGAAAGAACGTCATAGTACTTATGCTCGACCGTGCGATGGGTACTGAGACACCTTATATATTCAACGAGAAACCCGAACTGCTCGAACAGTTCGACGGCTTTACATACTATCCCAACACGGTTTCCTATGGACCGTATACCAACTTTGGCGCACCCGTCCTTTACGGCGGCTATGATTACACGCCCGAGAATATGAACGCCAGAGACAGCGAAAGCCTTGAGAGCAAACACAACGAGGCATTGAAGGTCATGCCCGTCATCTTCGGCGGGAACGGATATAACGTTACAGTGTGCGATCCGACTTACGCCGGCTATAAGTCCATCCCCGACCTTTCCATTTACGATGACTGCAACATACCTTCGTTACACTGCTATAACACAATGGGACGGTTCAACTATTTCGAGAGCGACGGCAACAGCGAAGCATCCGCCGAACTGTCCGCCCGCGTCAATGCAATCCGCAACCGCAACCTGTTCTTCTTCTCACTCATGAGGATCTCTCCCGTCATCCTGCAGGAGACGGTCTATGACGGAGGCATGTATAACGAATCCAACACGAACGGCAGCACGGAAGACATGAATGTCTCCGTCGTACAGCACATGGACGGTCTTTCGAAGAGTACAGGCTACCGCAAGTTCTTCCTGGAATCCTATGCCGTACTCACCAATCTGCCAAACATCACGAAGATCAGCAACGGTAACGAAAACAACTTCCTCATGATGTCCAATGACACGACGCACTCACCCTGTCTGCTGCAGGAACCCGATTATGTTCCGGCAATGAATGTCGACAACACTGCATATGACGTCGACATGGTATCAAGATACACGGTAGACGGCGTAACGATGCAGATGACCACAGAGGATCAGATCATTCACTATCAGGCAAACATGGCTGCATATATCGAACTTGGCAAATGGTTCGACTATCTGCGCGAAAACGGTGTCTACGACAACACGAGGATCATCCTCGTTGCAGACCACGGAAGAGATCTGGGACAGTTCGGCATCACATGCGGAGATCAGGACATGGAATATTTCATGCCGCTCCTGATGGTAAAGGACTTTAATGCAACAGGATTCACGGTATCAGAGGAGTTCATGACGAATGGTGACACACCCGCTCTTGCCACAGAAGGCCTGATTGACGATCCCGTTAATCCTTTCACGAATAATCCGATCAACTCCGATGCCAAGAACGGTCCTCAGAACATCTTTTTCTCCAACGAGATTGATGTTGACGTAAACAACGGAAACACCTTCCTGCCCGGCAAATGGTACGTACTCGAAGGCGATCCGCATGATCCGGCTAGCTGGAGAGAACAGTTATGATCTTATCTGCGCTGTATACGTTGATAATTTCTCCTCTTGAGCTTCTCTTTGAAGTCATCTATACCGTTGCAAACAGACTTATCGGCAATGCGGGACTGTCCATCATCTTTTTAAGCCTCGCAGTAAACTTCCTCGTTCTTCCTCTGTATAAGAGAGCGGATGAATTGCAGACTGAAGAGCGCGATATTCAGAATGAAATGGCCTTTATGGTCAAACACATAAAGCGGACATTCAGTGGTGATGAACGTTTTCTGATGCTTCAGGAATACTATCGCATAAATAATTACAAGCCAATCTATGCACTGAAAAGTTCAGTCTCTTTGCTCCTGCAGATACCGTTCTTCATCGCAGCCTATAACCTCTTATCAGGCATGCAGAGTCTTCAGGGAATGCAGTTCGGCTTTATCTCCGACCTGGGCAAGGAAGACGCCATGTTCACTATAGGCTCTTTCCCCGTTAATATCCTCCCCATCCTGATGACGCTCATCAACATAGTGTCGGGCATTATCTACACAAAGGGACATCCTCTTAAGGCGAAGATACAGGTATACGGTCTTGCCGCTGTATTCCTCGTACTGCTCTACCGCTCGCCTTCGGGTCTTGTATTCTACTGGCTCTTAAACAACGTATTCTCTCTCGTTAAGAATATCTTCTATAAGCTCAAGAACCCGAGAAAGGTACTGAACATCGTACTTGCCATAGCAGGCGGAGTAATAATTGTCCTTTCTCTCATCAGGACTGACCTTGATGCAAGGCAGAAGATACTCCTTTCTGCAGGATGCGTGCTGCTCGCTCTGCCCCTCATTTCGGGACTCATCAAGAAGAAGACAAAGCCTGTGACTAAGACAGAGCCCGCAAAAGCTGACCATTCCTTCTTCTTTGCGGGTGCGTTCTTTATGGCGCTTTTTACGGGATTTCTTATTCCGGTAACAATAATAAAATCATCCACACAGGAATTTATCGATGTTCTTTATCCTTCCAACCCTTATATATACATAATCAATTCGATACTGTTGTCGTTTGGCACATGGGTCCTGTGGGCCGGTGTCTTCTACTTCTTCATGAGCGGAAAGACCAGATCGTTATTCAGCAATGCAATCTGGATGATCTGCGGCGTCTCCATCGCAGACTATATGCTCTTCGGAACGAATCTCGGCAATCTTTCTTCCACGCTGCAGTTTGACAACCAGCCCTCTTTCGCTTTTCAGGAATATCTGCTGAATACACTGGTGGTTGCTGCCGTAGCCTTAGTTGCCACATTTGCATATATTAAATTCAGGAAAATAGCCCGCGGCATGATGATCGTCGGCATCCTGACAACTCTTTCGATAGGCGCGTTCCAGTCCAAAGACATCCTTCATACATACAAGCAGTATATGGAGAGTTTCAGGCCTTCCGCCGAAACTCCGCAGATACCTTTGAGCAAAAACGGAAAGAACGTCGTCGTTGTTATGCTCGACCGTACAATGAGCCTTCATTTGCCGTATATTTTCCAGGAGAAACCTGAGATCAAAGAACAGTTTGACGGGTTTACTTACTATACCAACACCATCTCATACGGACCGTATACAAATCTTGCCACGCCCGCTTTATACGGCGGATACGAATACACTCCGGAAAGACTGAATGCCAGGTCTGAAGAAAGCCTTGAGAGCAAACAAAACGAGGCGCTGAAAGTCATGCCAGTCATCTTTGGCGAGAACGGATATGAAGTCACTATTTTTGACCCAACCTATGCCGGTTACGAATTCATACCGGACCTGTCAGTCTTTGACGATCATCCTGAGTTTAACTGCTATATCACCAATGCAAAATTCAGTATCCTTGATAATGATGAAGAGCAGAGTGACATGGCTCTCAGCATGCACAACAGGGTTGATGATATCCGCAACCGTAATTTTTTCTGCTTTTCACTGATGAAGACAGCGCCTCTTATCCTGCAGGAAACGATCTATGACGGCGGTATCTATAATGAAGCCATATTTACTTCATCTAACGAAAAAGAAGCTGCCGTTTCCTCGTACGTCCAGCATACGGAAGGACTTTCAAAAAGCACGGGATACAACAAATTTTTCCTTGAAGCATATCCTGTGCTCTGCAATCTTCCGGAAATGACCACGATCAGTGATGATTCGAAGAATACATTCCTCATGATGTCCAACGACACAGTCCATTCTCCCTGTCTGTTGCAGGAACCTGACTATGTTCCGGCTATGTATGTCGACAACACGGAATATGATGTTGACAATGAATCACGCTACACACTGGACGGCAAGACACTGCCCATGGCCACACCTGAACAGGTCACATATTATCACTCCTACATGGCAGCATTTATCCAATTTGGAAAGTGGTTCGATTACCTGCGCGAAAACGGTGTCTATGATAATACAAGGATTATAATCGTGTCTGACCATGGATTTAATACAGAACAGTTTTCAATAATGTGCAATAATTTGGATGTTCAGTTCTTTATGCCAATATTATTAGTAAAAGATTTTGATAAGAGTGGGTTTACAATATCTGATGAATTTATGACCAACAGTGATACTCCGGCTCTTGCAACTGCCAACCTCATAGATGATCCAACCAATCCCTTCACGGGTAATCCTATTGATTCGCAAATGAAAGCCGGCCCTCAGACAGTTTTTTTCTCCAGAGATCTCAATCTTTATGTTAATAATGGCAACACGTTCCTCCCGGGAGACTGGTATTCCGTTGAGGGTGATCCTCATGATCCTGACAGCTGGACATATTTAGGCAATTGGTAAATGGAAAAGAGTAAAGGCAATGTATGTATTAACTGCGCTGTACACGTTGATAATTTCTCCTCTGGAGCTTCTCTTTGAAGTCATCTATACAGTTGCAAACAGACTTATCGGCAATGCCGGACTTTCCATAATCTTCTTAAGCCTCGCAGTAAATTTCCTCGTTCTTCCTCTGTATAAGAGAGCGGATGAACTGCAGGCCGAAGAGCGCGACATCCAGGCAAAGATGGCTCCCCGCATCAAGCAGATAAAGAGCGTTTTCAAAGGTGACGAGCGTTTCCTCATGATGCAGGAATACTACCGCATCAATCACTATAAGCCCGTATATGCTTTGAAGAGTTCCGTATCTTTGCTCCTGCAGATACCGTTCTTCATCGCCGCCTATAATCTCTTATCAGGCATGCAGAGCCTTCAGGGAATGCAGTTCGGCTTTATCTCCGACCTGGGCAAGGAAGATGCCATGTTCACGATAGGATCTTTCCCTGTTAATGTCCTCCCTATCCTGATGACTCTCATAAACATCATATCGGGCATTATCTACACAAAAGGACATCCCCTTAAAGCAAAGATACAGGTATACGGACTTGCTGCCGTATTCCTGGTACTGCTCTACCGCTCACCTTCGGGTCTTGTATTCTACTGGCTCTTAAACAACGTATTCTCACTCGTTAAGAACATCTTCTATAAGCTCAAGAACCCGAGGAAGGTGCTGAACATCGTACTCGCCGCTGCAGGCGGAGTCTTACTTGTCCTCTCGCTCATCAGGACAGACCTTGATGCAAGGCAGAAGATACTCCTTTCTGCAGGATGCGTACTTCTCGCTCTCCCGCTCATTTCGGGACTTATAAAAAAGAAAACAAAACCCGTATCCAAGGCAGCGATTGAAAAAGATGACCATTCCTTCTTCTTTGCGGGTGCGTTCTTCATGGCGCTTTTTACGGGATTTCTTATTCCCTCCTCAGTTATCCGCGCTTCGTCAGCGGAATTTGTAGACGTCCTGGATCCTTCTAACCCGGTCCTCTATATAGTAAACTCAATGTTCCTTTCACTCGGTTCATGGGTACTGTGGGCAGGCGTATTCTATTTCTTCATGAGCAACAAGATCAAAACATTATTCTGCAAAGGAATATGGGTTATCTGCGGAGTGTCGATCCTGGACTATCTGCTTTTCGGTACAGATCTGGGGCTTATGTCATCTACTCTGCAATATGACACTCCACCGTCATTTACTGTCACCGAATACCTGATAAACACTCTTGCCGTTTCCGCCGCAGCCGCTGTTCTCGTGCTTGTTGCCGTAAAGTTCAGGAAGATCGCCAGGAGTATCCTTATCGTAGGTATCCTTACAGTCGCAGTAAGCGGAATCTATAATTCCTCTGTCGTCATGCGGGGCTATAATGCTTACATCGCAACAACCCGGCCCTCAGAAGAGATGCCTGTCATACCGCTCAGCAAAAACGGAAAGAACGTGGTCGTCGTCATGCTTGACAGGACCATGAGCGCGCAGTTGCCCTATGTCATCAACGAGAAGCCTGAAATCAAAGAGCAGTTTGACGGGTTTACGTTCTACCCGAATACTATATCTTTCGGACCTTATACGAATTTCGGCTCACCCGCTCTTTACGGCGGTTATGAATATACGCCAGAGAGGATAAATGCCAGATCTGAAGAATCACTCGAGAGCAAGCAGAATGAATCACTCAAGGTCATGCCCGTGCTCTTCGACAATAACGGATTCAAAGTCACTGTCTTCGACCCCACTTACGCCGGATATGGCATGATCCCCGATCTGTCGATATACGATGATTATCCTGATATCAGCAGTTATATAACCAACGCGAAGTTCAGCATCTTCGAAGATGAAAATTCCGAATCCTCTGCCATGATGCATGAACGTGTGGACAAGATCCGCAACAGGAATTTCTTCTGTTTCTCACTGATGAAGATTTCCCCGCTGCTCCTGCAGGAAACAGTATATAACGGCGGTTTGTACAATGAAGCCGCATCATCTGTCCCGGACACGGACGGGATCGTGAATGTCTCATCCCTGGTACAGAGATTGGACGGCATCAGCAAGAGCACAGGCTACAGCAAGGTGTTCCTGGAGTCATATCCCGTTCTGACCAATCTGCCAAACATGACGGAAATAAGTGACTCTTCTGAGAATACATTCCTCATGATGTCCAACGACACCGTTCACTCACCCAGCCTTCTCCAGGAACCCGATTATGTTCCGGCAATGTATGTCGACAACACGGCTTATGATGTCGACATGGTATCAAGATACACGGTGGACGGCGTAACGATGCCGATGACCACGCAGGATCAGCTCACGTATTATCACGCATATATGGCTGCCATGATCCAATTCGGAAAATGGTTCGATTATCTGCGCGAAAACGGTGTCTATGACAATACCAGGATAATCATCGTGGCCGATCACGGAAGGAACATAGAACAGTTCCCCGTCATGTGCAACGACACCACAATGCAGTACTTTATGCCTCTCCTTCTGGTAAAGGATTTCGATGCCACGGGATTCACCGTGTCTGAAGAGTTCATGACAAACGGAGACACACCTGTGCTTGCAACATCCGGACTTATAGAAAACCCGACAAATCCGTTTACACATAATCCTATCGATTCACAACTGAAAAACGGGCCTCAGACAGTCTTTTATTCACAAGACCTTGATATAAACATTAATAACGGGAATACGTTCCTTCCGGGCGAATGGTATTCCGTCGAAGGTGATCCGCACGATCCCAATAACTGGAAGTTCCTGGGTGAATGGTAAGGATATCGTAATTTCCGTGAAAACAATCAAATAATGGGACAGTGTATAATAGTAAGTTGATAATTCAGCGGACTGTGCTCTGTAGATCGCCGTCCCAAGGACGCTATTTGAACTGTAAGGGAGGACAAACATGCGCCTGATCGAATCTGATAAGACAAGACTGAGAAGAACCGCAGGAGCCCTTATCGCGCTCTTGTGCGTTGCTCTCATCCCCATGATAAGCCTGGCAGCCGGCTTCGGATCGAACCGCGCTCCGGAACCCGCAAGCTTTGCCACAGACCTCGCTTTTTATTCCGGCGCATTCTCCACGGCAGTCACGGCTTCCATCAACCCGTCAGCCACTATGGCGGTGCTTGCCATCTTAGGCGCCATCGAGAACGCAGCGGTCTATTCGCCCGACTCGGCTGTGCTTTGCAGCATCGCGGATTTTCTTAACGGCGTGCCGATAATAAGGGAAGTCGGAAAGCTCCCGATAGCAAATCCCTACGCGGCAGTCTTTCTGACCCTCGTAGCCGCCGCGCTTATCGTCATCCATTCTTTTGCCGAATCCAAGATCGTATCCGAAGAGACCATCGACAAACTCGACAAATTAGTCGGTTATATCTGCACGGTTTCCATCTCTCTCCTGCCCTTCGTAACGACCGAAGCGCTCGAAGCGGATCCTCCGGGAGTAAAAGGCGGAGCTCTTGCAGTACGTGCCGTTCACTTCATCGGCAAGTCGAGAGAAAACGGAGGTCCGGATGCCGGCACGTATATTCTTGCCGGTATCACGGTAATCGCCATCTCGATCTTCTACTACTGCACATATTCATGTGTCGACAAATGGGAAGTCATAGTCGCTGCCATCCCTGTTAAGGGAACCAGTTTTATATGGCAGATCATCAAGGGTTTCCTTCATATAGTGCTTATGCTTCTTCAGATCTTCGCGCCTGTCGTAAGCTTCATCGTCAGCATCCACATCGCTGTCGCCGGTCTGTTCCTGTTCAGAATACTCGCCAGAGTCTCACAGTACTATAAAGACATCTATGCATATACGATCCTCAGGAAGATCTTCAAGCGCAACGATCAGGTTCCGAGGATCGAGAAACACGTTCCCAGAAGACTCAGGAAACTGTACCCTGACATGGAGATCGCCATGTCGGTCTATACATTCCACGGCATAGGACGTCTTCCGAAGCGTTCGAGGGTCTGGCTCATCAAGGAAGGCGAAAAGACCGATCTGGTCTATAAGCGCCTCATAAGGAAGCCTTACATCGTATCCTGGAGTGAACTCTGTGAGAGGCACGAAAACAAACCGGTATACCTCGAAAAGTGCGCGAGATTCCTTAAGATCCGCACCGAGGACCGCAAGATAGAGCTGGTCATGTCCTCACGCTATAAGCCGGAGACGGAGATGTTGTCCGCACTCCTGGATCTCAAGGACTATGCACCCGTAAAACAGGAGATAAAGGAATCAAAGAAACTCAAGCGCAGATGGCGCCGTAAGAAAGAGGCAGTCGAAACTGTCTGAAAACAAAAGGATAAAGGGAATGAACCATGAAACACACATTTGAGAAAGTCAGGCTCGATCAGGAGAAGAAAGCCAAAGAGAAAAAGAAAAACCGCTCATGGAGGACATTTGCGGGAATACTTCTTTTCGCTCAGGCAGCAACCTCGGGATATGCATACTTCAGGGCTCATACGCTCGGTATGTTCCCTAACAAACTCCTTTTTACATTCGGAGGAGTATTGGTCATCCTGCTGTTCCTGAACTATCTTCTTTTCTTTGCCGGGACAAAAGCAAACGCTGCCAGGACGTTCCGCCGTTTTATCGCGATCGTTCTGTCTCTTGCCGTATGCGGCGGTGCTGTCTATGCCGGAAACGTAATGGATAAAGTAAATAAGACCGTCAAGGAGATCACTATCTCTGACAAGGCCGATGCAGCTGCCACGATGAACGTATACGTCAGATACGATGATCCCGCTCAGAACATCGAAGAATGCAAGGGTTATTCTTTCGGCGTAATAGGCGGATACGACGGTCCTGCCTCATTCGCTGCGGTAACCAAGATCAACAGCCGTCTCGGCACACAGGTAAATGCCTCAGACTTCGCTTCAATAGCCGAGGTGGCAGATGCACTGCTCAAGAACAATGTGGGTGCCGCCGTCATCGAACATAACTATGTCGAGATCCTTAAGGAAACTGACCAGTATTCGGATTTCGGTGACAAAGCAAGACTTATCGCCACCATCGAGATCACACATGATGAACTTACACAGGCGGAAGCTTCCAATCCTTATTCAGCGGCCGGAACAGCAGATAAGCCTGTTGAGATCAAGACGGCGACCGGCAAGGTCGAGAACGTTGATCTGGAGCCGTTCATAGTCTATATCAGCGGCTCTGACACCAGGGAAAAGATGTTTACCATTTCAAGGAGCGACGTCAATATCCTGATGGTCGTAAATCCCCAGACAAAACAGATCCTCCTGCTCAACACACCGAGAGACTTCTATGTTCCCAACCCGAGATCGAGCTACGGCACAAAGGATAAGCTCACACATCTCGGCATCTACGGCGTTGACTGCTCCATCACGGGACTCGAGAACCTGTATGGCTGCGACATAAACTACTATGTCCAGATCAACTTCACTGGTGCTGAAAAACTCGTTGATGACATCGGCGGCGTATCGATCTACAACCCGCAGAGTTTCTATGCAAGAGGATACTCCTTCCCTTCAGGCGATATCACGCTTAACGGACCACAGGCCGTTGTCTTCGCGCGCGAGCGTTATGCTTTCGCGGCCGGCGATAACACGCGCGGACAGAACCAGATGCGTCTCATTACGGCGATCATAAACAAACTGACCTCGGACCACTCCACGCTGCTCTTAAACTACAATTCGATCCTTTCAGATCTTCAGGGCTTCATCGTAACAAACATGGATGTTAAAGAGATCGACACTCTTGTAAGGATGCAGCTCGACGACCTTGCGTCATGGAACGTCAAATCCTATGCTGTAAGCGGAAGCGGCGGATACGATTACACATACTCGATGCCGAACCAGAAACTGTATGTCACATATCCCGACTCGAGCACTGTCAATTACGGAACGGAACTGATAAACAAAGTCATGACGGGCGGGATACTTACAGACGACGACGTATAAAACCAAAGGACCGCACTGAGCGGTCCTTTTAAATTGAAAAGCCGCAGCGGGTTTACTCGTGCGGCAGTATGTTCTTCTCGTAATAATGCTTGATGATCGACCTCCGGGTCACTATTCCTATGAATATCCCGCGGTCGTCGACTATCGGAACGAAGTTCGTTTCCATCGATCTTATAATCAGGTCCTCTATAGATGAGCTGATCGATATCGGCTGGTTTCTGTGCTCGTTGAGTCCGACGTCCGTGAGCTTAAACTGCTCGAGGCTCTCTATCGCCATGGTGTGCGGCTCTCCGCCCTCTCCCTTTACGATAAACCAGAGAAGATCTCCTTCCGTAACGGTCGCTATATAGTGTCCTTCACGGTCAACAACGGGAACGGCAGTATAGGAACTGTTATGCATCTTCTCGAGTGCCTGACGGACCGTAAAGTCAGAATAAAGATATGTTATCTCCTGCTTGGGACGTGTAAAAAAAGCGATGTTCATATCAGACTCCGCCAAGATCCTTGTCGATCCTTACCTGGAAAGGTGTAGCGGTGAGACCATTCTGCGCGTGGAGCGGTGTCGGACCATATGAGAAGAATGCATATCTTACCTTCGAAGGGAATTCGACCAGCGGGCATGAGAGCAGGATGGTCTTTCCGTCGAAGTCTACCGAAGCTTCAGCAGGATAGTACTTGCCGTCCTCGCCTGCGATCTCAAATCCGGAATCGTCAGGACCGAAACCCGTGGTGAGGTTCAGGAGCAGATAATCTCCTCCGAACGTGATCTCAACGCCTTCTCCGCGTCTCGCATCGATGATGAACGGCGATACTGCATCGACCTTCTCAAAACCGTATACGAATTTTTCTGCCAGGAGCGCAAGTCTGTCACCGGGAGTCTTCTTGTCAGACGGGAACAGGTTATTAAACTCGCCGCAGTCAACTATAACTGCCATGTAGACATTAGGCATGTCGATGGCAACGATCTGCTGCTGCTCGCGGAGGAGCGGCCAGCTCATGTCATCGAAGCCCATATACTTACGGTCTTTGGAAATATACATCGGAAGCTGGCAGAAGATGAACGGCAACTGGTCGTCAAAGAAGACATCGCGCCATTCCTTGATCATGGTCTCGAAAACGTGACCGTATTCGGACTGGTGTCCGTCGGTATCCGCCTCGCCCTGATAGAAAATGACTCCTCTTAACGTATAAGGCGCGATCCTTAAGATCATGCATTCAAAAGCGGAGCCGGGGTGTCTTGCCGACTTGGGTCCTATCGGTGCCGGCCAGGGCGCGGGACCAAGCTTTGCGTCAGCTTCGGGATATGTCATCCAGGGATTCTCTTTAAGAGCTTCCTCCAGGATCTCATTGTATTTTCTGTATTTTTCGAGATATTCTGCGTACTCTTTATCATATTCTTCCGGTGTGAGCTCGGAAGCGGCATCGTCGAAATCCCTGATATATGTTCTGCCTTCCTTGGTGGTAAGGAGTGACTCGACGCTCTGCCAGTTGTCTATCGTGGATCTTGTGGCACAGCACTGGATAATGCCGATCTTTGAATCAAGTCTTGATTCGATCTCTCTTGCGAAATAGAAAGCCACGGCACTCATCTGACCGGCAGTCTCGCTGTTAATGTCGATCCATTCGGTCTCGGCTTCAGCCTTTGCCTGTGCCTCGTTCATATGTCCGAAAGCGGGAACCTTGTAATAACGGATCTCTGTCTTACCGATCTTCGGCATGATAAACTTCGCAAACTCGGATCTTGCGAGAGGATAATCCATATTTCCACCGCCTGCCGCAAGCCATACTTCGCCTGCATATGCGTCGCGGATCTCGTAAGCAACGATATCATCTTCTAAGATCCTGATCTCGTAAGGACCGCCCGGTTCATCGACCGGTTCCAGGCATACGAGGAAACTTCCATCCTGTTCGGTGCCGCATGTCCCCGTGCTGATCTCCTCACCGTCTTTGCAGAGTGAGCATCTGATCACACAGGTCTTATCGGAGTATCCGAACACGCGGAGCTCAGCGCCCCACTGGAAGACCATCCTATCTCTGAAAATGCCGTTAAGTTTTAATGCCATACCTTTTAATTATAACAAATATACGAATCTTTTTGTCATTCCTACACACATAAATGGTTGGAATATTCTAGATATACGATACATTAAAAATGTTAGTCACAAAGCACCAAACACTAAACAACTGATGAATAATGTTTAAAGTGTTGTTAGCCGAACAATGTCGAGCAGAAGACAACCGCCTGGGCTGCGTCTCCGTTGATCGTAATGAAACCCTGTGCCACCGCGACGGTAAAGCTCTTATCGCCGTTCAGGATGGCTGCAAACGTCTCCGCATCAGCATCGATATAGAACGGTGCGTTGATGTATTCGTAAGGTGCAACCTCCGGCATTCCGTCCTCGATCTTTACATACAAAGGAAGATTGTCCAGATTACCGTTCAAGGTTATCTGAGTGGCGGTATCCTGGAGAAAGGACACCTTCCCGCACTTCTCTTCGACAGCTCTGAAGATGCTTCCGAATGTGGGTTCTGTTTTCTTCTTCTGCATTTGATCACCCCCTGGTCTTTGTATCTTTATCTGTTGGTATTAATTGCCCATAAAGGCGAGTATCCATGATGTAGGAACTATCTTTGAGGCAAGATGCAGGAGTTTTTGAGAGAAAGGATAGACAAGTATCTTTCTCCCCTTCCGCGATGCCTTGAGAGATGCCCTGGAGAGCTTTACGGGATCTATGACGAAGTTCTTGCGCCAGTCCGTAAAATCAGCCTCTTTGCCTTCGGTAGCCCTTCTCTGGAAATCAGTGGCAACCGGTCCGGGGCAGACTACCATCACATCTATGCCCTTCGGTTTGAGTTCGCAGCTCATCGCCCTCGAGAATGAGATCACATATGACTTGCTCGCCGCATAGCACGCAAATCCCGGCTGCGGAAGGAAGCCCGCCGATGACCCGATGTTGATTATCGCGGGACGGCCTGCTTCCGTCTTCTTCATGTACGGGACTGTGATCCTTATCATCCGGCTTAGAGCACTGCAGTTGATGCTTACCGTGCTGTCCAGAGTTTCCGCGGTCTTGTCCATCACCGCGCCCTTTATGCCCATTCCTGCGGAATTGATAAGAAGACCCACGACGGGTTCCTCACTCTTCAGCCTGTCTTCGATTGTCCTGATGCCTGAATCACCCGAAAGGTCAGCTGCTATGGGAACCACCTTAACGCTGCTGACAGAAGACGCGATAGCATCGAGCGCATCTTTGCGCCTGCCTACCGCCCAGATCTCATCAAATGGAGTTTTGTAGAATTCACCCTTATCACCGGCAAGGAGTTCCAGAAATGCTTTTCCGATACCTGATGAACTGCCGGTAATTATCGCGATCCTTTGGTGCATAAAGCTTCTCCTTAGAGAAAGTTCCGTAGATTTAATAATACACTCAAAGGAAGGATATTAAAAGAGAATACCCTTAAAGCATACCCTCTGCTTATTGTTATCGTAATCGAAACAGTGCCTTGATCCGCCGGCACACCATTTCTCCCATTCGCATTCCTTACAGTCTTCGCAGATCGAAGACAAAGGCTGCCTGAATACCTGAAAGCGGTTAAACCAGACGTCACTGAATTTATCCTTATAGATATTGCCCTGAACGAATTCCGGGCGCTCCTCGATATCAAGACATGCGGTGATGTCGCCGTTCACCCTGATGGCTGCGGTGTGTGTTCCGGCGCCGCAGTAGAAGAACCAGTCTCTTACTTCTCTTTCAAATTCAAGACCGAGGAAGTGAGAGCAGCCGTAATTAACCGGGATGCCCTGTTCTCTCTTTTCGCGGATGAAATTGAACATATATCTCTGGTCGTCCGGCGTCATGAGCATATCGGGATAATCCAGAGCCCTGCCCATGGGTTCGATGCCGATAACCCGCCATGAATCAAGATCGAGCTTATCGAGGATCTCATAGAGCTCGTCCAGTTCGCCGATATTCTTGTGATTGACTACCGTGGTAACCTGAATGTGCCTGAAGGCTTTCTGATCTATAAGGTTCTCGATGCCGCGCATCGCCTTGTCATATCCGCCCTTAAGGCCTCTCTGACGGTCGTGCGTATCTCTCAGTCCGTCTATGCTGACCGACACCGTACCCATTCCGGTTCTGGCGAGCATCGCCGCAACATCCTTTGTGATCAGTGTCGCATTAGTCGTCATGCCCCACTTAAAGCCGAGATCGTTTGCATAGCCCAGGAGTTCTTCAAAATCCGGATAAAGGAGAGGCTCCCCGCCCGTGATGCAGAGCTGGAGTCTCTTAAGGTCGAAATGCTCTTTTGCATCTCTCAACACGGATTTGAACATCTCTTTGTCGGGACCGTGTCCCAATCCCGGCGCACAACTGCTGCCGCAATGGAAACACTTCTCATTGCAGCTTCTTGTCAGCTCGAAAAAGAGGTAGATCAATTCAGGCTCTTTAAAAAGCCTTGCACGTTCCTTAGCTTTTCTGTCGAGATAAGCCTTCTTGGCTTCGGGTATATCCACAGACATCAGTCTCCGACATCTCCCGGAGGACCATATACGACAACTTCCATGCCGTCAGTGACAGGTGTCGCTTCAAGAGAAGTTTCCGTTGTCTCTTCCACGGTCAGACCCGTGGCATCCGGCGGAGGTCCGTATACGTTGACTTCCTCACCGTCAGTCTCATCCGGCGGAGGTCCGTAGACATCAACCTCATTGCCGTCGAATGTCTCATCCGGCGGAGGTCCGTAGACACCGACTTCGTTGTTGTCATCGGATGCATGGGGCTTTGTGCCTACAGCACTTTCAGTCGTCTCGGAAACATCCGGCGGAGGTCCGTATACACAGGTCTCTTCCGGCGGAGGTCCGTATACACAGCCTTCAACTGCAAGGCTCAGCGCGCCGATACTGGCGGCAATAGCTGTAAAGGTTAATGGTTTCTTAGATCTTTTCATTTACTATTTCTCCCCCGGCAGGCATTATCCTGTCATGCCTGCTGTTCTTCTGACGAATCCGAATCATCGAAAGGCTCCTCACTCTGAGGTCCTTCTACGTCTGTCGGCTTGAATCCTGCCAGCGGCTTTGAAGCCGTGGGAATGGACTTGACGTTCGGATCCATTATCGAAGGTCTCTGACCTTCAAGCGCCGCACCCATCGCGGGAGCAGTACTGCTCTTTCTGATGTCGCGCTCCTGATCTACTATAGCAGAAGGTCTTACGATACCGCCATATGCTGTAGCATTATCGTCCTCTTCCTGAGCAGGAACCTGTTTTCTTCCGCTCTGGGATCTCTTGAAGAATGCGGACTTATGGGATGTGGCATTGTCGGCAATGCTTGTGCGCTGCGCCTTTGCCTTCTCCTCGGCTTCCTTCCTGGCCTTCTCTTCCTCTATGCGCTTCTGTTCTTCGATAAGCTTTTGCTCTTTGGCCTCTTCGCTCTCCTTGAAAGGCGTTACACTGGCCATTGCGGGAGCTGCCCATACGGGTGCTCTTCCGGAATTGTTGTAATTCTTACCTGCGAGAAGTGTTCCGAGCTGGTTCGAATTGGAAGATGCCTTGGCACGCTCTATTGAGATCGACGGACCTGATGTATCCTTTGAAGCCGAAGCGCCGACGCCTGCGGAAGAACCGCTCTTGAAAGAAGTTACGGAACTGCCCTTGCGGGGTGCCTCACCTTTGATTTGTTTATCAGAATCGTTCTCGACGTTTGCGAAAGGATATCCCTCAACGGATGCTATGGCAGAGATTCCGGGAGTAATTGCTCCGTCAGAAGAAGCCATTGCCGACTTAAACACTTCGGATGTCTTGCTCTGCCTCTTAGCCTTCTCAGCCTTTGCCTCTCTTGCAGCTTCAGCAGCCTCGATCGCCTTCTGAGCTTCCGCCATCTTGGCTTCAGCCTCGGCCTTTGCGGCAGCGGCAGCTCTTGCAGCCTCGGCAGCCTCCTGCCTAGCACGCTCAGCTGCGGCAGCTTCCTCACTGGCGATCCTTGCTTCTTCGGCGATCCTGGCCTGTTCCGCAAGCCTTGCCTGTTCTGCTGCTCTGGCGGCTTCTTCAGCTCTTCTGGCCTCCTCGGCCTTCCTGGCTTCTTCAGCCAATCTTGCCTGCTCGGCTGCCCTTGCAGCTTCCTCGGCTCTTCTGACCTCTTCAGCCTTCCTTGCTTCTTCAGCTAATCTTGCCTGCTCGGCAGCTCTTGCAGCTTCTTCTGCTCTTCTGGCTTCCTCAGCCTTCCTGGCTTCTTCAGCTAATCTTGCCTGCTCGGCTGCCCTTGCAGCCATTTCAGCTGCCTTAGCTTCTTCAGCTTTTCTCTTCTCGTTTTCTAATCTGGCTCTCTCCCTGGCCTTAGCCTCCTCCTGGAGTTTTCTGGCCTCTGCGGCGATCGCCTCAGCCTGAGCCAGAGCAACGGCAGCAGCTCTTGCCGCTTCCGCAGCTTTCTCTGCCTCTGCTCTTCTTGCTTCTTCAGCTATCCTTGCCGCTTCCTGAGCGCTGATCGCATCTGCTATCCTTGCCTGCTCAGCTGCCCTTGCAGCTTCAGCTTTCCTTGCTTCTTCAGCAAGCCTTGCCTGTTCCGCAGCCTTGGCAGCCTCCTCGGCTTCCCTGGCTCTCTTGGCTTCGGCATTCCTTCTTATCTCTTCAACTCTTGCTGCCTGAGCGGCTTTCCTCTCCTCGAGGAGCTTTGCAGCCTGCTGGCGTGCAGCTATCTGCTCGGGTGTAAGTTCATTCTTGGGTCTTCTGACAGGACCTGTCTGAGCTGTCTTTGCTGTTGTCTGCTGAACAGTTCCTGCTGCCTGCTTAGGTGAAGCAGCTGCAGGAGCAGTTGTCTGCTGAACGGGTTTAACTTCCTGCTTCGGAGCTGCGGCTGCAGCGGTTGCCTGTTTCTGTACGGCCGGAGCTGCATCCTGACGGGGTGCGAAAACGGAAGGATTCGGTTTTCTGTCTTCGGGCTTGGCTGCCTGACGGAAAGCAACTGCGGCTGCGCTTCCGTGTGCTGATGCCGTAAGGCTCTTCTCCGGATCGTTGCTGCGAGTCTGCGTTCTCTGATCTGCCGTGCCTGCAGCCCTGTTTTTCGCTGCTGCAGCTCTTCTGGCTTCAGCATTCATCCTTAATTCTTCTACTCTTGCCATCTGGGCGGCTTTCCTCTCTTCAAGAAGTTTAGCTTGTTTGTCACGGTCAGCAGCCTGTGCGGGAGCGGCCGGTTTCTTTGTCGTGTCTGCGGGTTTCTTCACATCAGCCTTCGCTGCCGGACGTGCAGCTGCAGAAGCAGTGCCTGCTGCGGCAACCGGCTTACCTGATGAAGGAATAATGGATTTCTGGGCAACAGGTCTGTTTGCAGACTGCCGGGCAGCTGCAGGCTTGCTGCCGGCTGCTGTCGTTGTCTGAGCTGCAGGATTTGAAGAAGGTCGCTTAACGGGTGCTTTCGCAGTTGCAGCTGAAGACTTCTCCATTGCCTTGATCTCTTTCATGGCATTCGCCGTATTAAAATCCTTGCCGTTCGCGGGAGCGCTGACAGCCGGAGTCATCTGACTGACAGGTCCTAAATAACCGAACTTCTCCGCGATGAAAGGAACGCCGGGGATAAATGCTATAGCAAGATCTGCGCCGCTGAGGGATTTTCTGTCCTTAAGATATCTGTATCTGAGGAATGCCAGGACCGCAACGACGATAAGTACGACTATCCAGATCAATGCGAAGTTGTTTTTCTTCTTGGAAGTCTGGGTTCCCTTTTCAGTCTGTCCCACAACTGCAGGAGTAGTCTCTGCAGCGGTGGTCTCTTCCGAAGTGTCGCTGCCCGACGGTTCAGTGGGCTCAGTAGTCTCGCTTGATTCCGTGGTCTCGACAACTGCTACGACAACAGCTTCGGTGGTCGTTTCTTCAGTCGTTTCAGTGGTGGTCTCAGAGGTCTCCTCCGATGTCTCAGGCACATCCGTGGGAGCCGGCGTGGCTGTCGGCTTAGGGGTGTTTGTTGCTGTAGGCTTAGGAGTATTTGTAGGTGTAGCCTTGGGAGTGCTCGTAGCCGTGGGCTTCGGCGTACTGGTAGCAGTCGGCTTGGGCGTATTTGTTGCCGTGGGTTTTGGCGTGTTTGTTGCCGTGGGCTTGGGCGTATTTGTAGCTGTCGGATCCGGCGCTCTCTTGGTGTATCTCCATGAACTTTGATAGAACGATGCATTGCTCAGGTTTGTACCGGAAAGCGTTATGCTGTAATCAGAATTATTGACCGGAGATAATTTCACGATGATGTTATCCGCACTGTCTACGTAGGCGGTAAATGTTCCGGGGCCCATCTTGTCACTGATCTCATATCCGGAAGCGGAAAATCCGAAAGTGATCTCTATCTCGTCACCGTCTTTGAATCCCCAGAAATTGAAACCGAAACGGAAGTAATTGTCACCCTGCTCGATACGCCAGGAATTTACACCGCCGTCAGCGTAAACATCATGAGGTTTAATGAATGAAGCTGCAAACGAAAAACCGATGAGAATGCTGAAAAGCAAACACAACGGCTTAAACGAGAAGCGTCCAGAATAGCTGCCCGACATCTATAAACCCTCCAAATAAGCACACATCTTTTAAAAAAATATTATTAAAAGATACCAAAATTATACAGCCTAAACGTCTGTATTTTCAAGTACTCAAAGGATTCTGAGGATTAGCGGATACTCAGCTTTGAAAGAATTCCGGATCAGCCGTTTTGTGAAGATACATCCTTGTTCGGAGCAAAGCCTTTCACAGGCTCCGTCGCGGCGGGAATGATCGCTTCCTCACCCGATTTAAGTATGTCGGGCTTCTCCTCCTGGATGTCAGCAGGAACTTCCACTACCGCATTTGAGACCTCCGAACCTGTCTCAGGTCTTATAGCCGCTGTATATGTCGTGTCGGGTTCTTCCGGCACTTCTTCCTCATCCATGGAAACCCTTGTGGCTGTCGGACGCTTCAGCGCCGTGGGTTTTACTTTCTGTACCGGAGCCTCGGTGATCTTTACTTCAGAAGGAGCGGCGGAATCCATAACGAGTGCGGGTGTGGAAGCTTCCGCACCGACCTCGTCGGAATCGAGTTCCTTTCTCTGCTTCTGACGCGCCTCGAGAGTATTGGAATAAACGGGTCTTATCGGAGCCGTATTGGACTTCTGCAGATATCCGTTGATTATTATCTGTTCCTTTGCCTTGTCTATCTCTTCTGCCTTCTTTGAAGAGATGCCGAGAGAACCGAAGACTTCCGATGCTTCCTTTTCTTCCTGCTGGGCTTCGCTCCTGCCTCCGATGAGGGTGTTCTTGGCAGCTGCCTCTTCCTCGGCCTTCTTCCTGGGGTCTCTAGTCTCACGCTTTATCTGCTTGACCTTCTTTTCCCCGGTTCCTTTCCTGGCCAGGATGTCAGTGCGGTTTACGACCTGCTCGGCATGCCATGCAGTGTCGATATTCTCATCCATCTTCTCCTTACGCTTATCCTTAATTCTCAGGATGGTAAGCACAACGATGAGACAGACCACGACGACCACGGCAAGACCGATAACGATCGGCGTAAGCTGTGAATTGTCTGCCAGGTTAATACTCAATATCTCGTAAAACATATCAGTTATCCCCTCCAACACCGTCAGCAGGACCTTCCGTGCCGTCATTGCCGCCGTTAAGACCGGCATGAGGCTCTTCAGGATCTACAGTCATTATCTCCTCTTCCGCTTTCCTCTTCTGCTTCAGCGCGATGCCTGCCGCAACTACGGCTATTATCAGTACTACTGCAATTATAGCAACAATAATGAAACCCATCGCAACTTTTCTCACTGCCTCGAAAGCAGCTTCCGATTCCGCGGGATCCCTGTGTACTTCAGTCTCGCTGACGGCAGTGGTGATATCAGTCGTCTGTACGGCACTCTCCGCTGTCTCGGCTGCGGCAGTCGTCTCGGCTGCCGGAGTGACCGGCGCGGGAGTTATCGTGACACCCGTATAATCTGACAGGGCAATACCGTTCTTACCCAAAGGGACTTCGTGGTCGAGACCTATGAACCTGCCGTCTCCGGTCTGCCAGAGAACGTCTTTTACAAATGCGTATTTCTCGTCATCCCATGTCTTGAAATCATCTTTGACGAGTCCGCCGGTATCGCCTGAATTGGCGTTATAGCACCAGAAAGTATGGTGCAGGTGCTCCGTTGCTATCAGCTGCCTGAAGTATTCCATCCACTTCAGGTTGTCGCCTTCCATAAAGCCGCCCCACTCGCCGACAAAGATCGGAGCGATGTTTTCCTTTTGGATGTAAAGCCAGTAGTCGTACCAGGCATCCTTCATGAGCGAGTCGTATGTGAAACCGCCCTGGAACCACGGCTGTTCGAAGACTCTCGGACCGTAGTCGTGTGGAGAATAGACGATCTGCTTATTCCTTTCGGGAGAACCGAAATCTATCGGGAACTTTCTGACCGCCATAAGGTTGGCGCCCCACCAGGTATTGTAGTAATCGGCATCGTCATTCCGGGATACGAAATTGTTCGCCTCAAGATTCTTCGGATATATCTGTATTCCCTCTATGATGATGAGGGCATGCGGATTCGCATCGAGAACGGCATTTCCGGCGCGCTCGGCGACTTTTTTCCAGTTATTGGGATCGTTCGAATCGTTCCAGATGGCGTGCGGATCCTCGGAAGCCTTGCCGTGAGGCTCGTTCTTTAAGTCGTAGCCGATTATGGTGTCGTTGCTGCTGTACCTTCCGGCGACCCAGGAAAGCGATTCGACAAAATCATCGACGGTGATGTCATCCCTGTACCACACAGGGTGATTATGTCCCGAAGCATCAGTCTTTGCAGTGTGAATATCAATGATGACCTTCATTCCGTTCTGCTCACAGAGGGACAGGACGTAATCGAAGATCTCGAGTGAATTCATGGAATTGAGCTTTTCGTTGTAGGCATTATTGTAATTGGCCCTGGGATACTCGCCGCGCTTCCACTGCAGAAGGAGTTCCGCACTCATCGGTACGCGGAGAACGTTGAATCCGTGGTCTGCGATCGAAACCAGCGAATCTTCGAGATTGCAGTTCCATACACCGTCAAACAGATTGGTGCCCGTATTGTAGCCAAACCAGTTGCAGCCGGTAAGCCAAACTTCCTTACCGCTCATGTCGACTATGTGGGAATCGACCGTGGTAAGCCAGTCATCTCCTTCCACACCCTTAACCGTCTGTGCGGGAACAGGAGTTGCCGAAGCTTTTGTCGTCTCGGTCGTTGTATTTGTCTGATTATTCGAACCCGTGGTCTCAGCGGCGGTCTCATTGACCTTCCCGGCAGTGCCGTCGCCTGACACTGAAACGAGCTTTGCGGAATTGACATCCGAGCCCGTGACCTGTATGCCTACCCTGCTGTCAAATCCCCAGTTGTTGGGACCTGAAGCAGAACAGACGGCCGTTACCTGATTGCCGCTTATCTTATAGGAATCAAAGCCCCAGCCCGTCGCCGAATCGATCTTGCCGGAAAATTCAGCAACAACGGTGATATTCTGATAGCCGGAGCACCCCGACAGCTGTATCTCAAGCTGTCCGCCGCTGCCCCAGCAGTTCGGTGTGGCAGTGCCTGAGGGAGCCGCAAGTGATATCATCGGCAGGACCGTCACGATAAATACGGATGTAATAAACAGCAGAAGCAACTTCTGCCCTGTCTTACTTCGCATGTGTGCCTCCGTCAAAGACCCAGCTCTGCTTTACGGCCGGAAGGCTGATATTTCTCGTAGGGGATGCCTGCTGCATCGAGCATCTTGCGTGCTGCTATGGTGGTGTCCGAATCGTGATATTTGTCGTCGAAATAAACAACCTTGCCGACACGCTTCTGTATCAGCGCCTTGGTGCATTCATTGCAGGGGAAGAGCGTGACATAAACGGTGGAACCTTCAAGGTTGCCTGTCTTGGAATTGAGTATCGCATTGAGCTCGGCATGAGCAACGAAAGCATACTTCGTGTCCAGTACTCCGCCCTCTCTGGCCCAGGGGAAATCCTCATCGTCACAGCCTAAGGGCAGGCCGTTATATCCGACGGAGATGATGTATTTATCCTTATCAACGATGCATGCGCCTACCTGGGTGCTCGGATCCTTGCTTCTCATGGCCGCGAGCTTTGCAACGCCCATGAAGTATTCGTCCCAGCTGATGTAGTCCGTTCTCTTATCGCTCATATACGCCTCCATACACTTAAGTGAAACATACTAATTTTAGCCGAACAGAAGGCATGCCGCAACAAAACGGGGTGCCGTCTTCCCGTATTCCACGGTCAAGAACAGTAATTTTCACACAAATTTCCCTTTTACCGTGAGATATACAGTTTATACTCTTTTAGTGGCGGAGGCTTTCCAAAACCTCACGAATTGGCACATATTGGTATAAAGATAAGTTGTGTTAAGATTAGTAAGATATTTAAAATAAGGGGATATTTATGCTCGCTATCTTATATTTGGCACTTTGTGCCGTATTCGGTATCTGCTTTGTAGGACTGTCAGTACCGGACGTCCGCAGATTATATGTGGCCTGCAGTCCTTCCGCAAAGGCTATCAGGCACATTCCGAACACGATCTTCACGGTTCCCGCCGGCATCGTTACCGGCATGATGTGCGTCCCGTTCTTTAACTACTATGTAACTCTCGGTCTTTCCTATCTGATCGACAACGGCGACATCTGCAAGAAGCTCGGCGTGCTCATCACGTTTGCATTCTTCCTCTGGATGATCCTCACATGCCTCATCCTCATCAACCGCAAAAGAGTCAAGCGCGAAGACCTCAAGGCTTCCGGCGCGACAACGATAGAAGATTACGTTTCCAATGTCCCCGACTCACTGTTCTACGGACTCGTTATCCTCGCTCTTACCATCACCGCCACATTCCTGATGTTCTATACATACAGGATCAGCGGCAACCAGCTCATGAACGGTCTGTCGACATTCTCCGATCTCTCGCCCCATACGGCGATGGTCGCCTCTTTCGGCAAGGGCTTTAACTTCCCCACACAGTACATGCACTTCTCCGGCGACGGGATCAAGTATCATTTCCTTTTCTATTTCCTCGCCGGCACGCTCCAGTATCTGGGACTTCCCATCGATTATGCGCTCAATCTGCCCTCGATAATGTCCATGGTATGCGCGCTCGTACTCCTGGGACTCCTCGCAGTCCTCATCAGTTCAAGGCGCGCGGCATTCCTGGTGGCACCTGTACTCGTATTCTTCAGGAGTTCTCTCAACGTATTCTTCCACATCAAGGAACTTACTGATGCGGGCAATACCTTTTCGGGCGCCATTACTGAGATAATGGCTTCGACGAGCTGGTATCAGGTAACTGATTACGACAACTGGGGCATCTGGGCCATCAACGTCTACCCCAACCAGCGTCATCTGATGCTCGGCGTAGCGGTAATACTCATTATGGTTATCCTCTTCCTGCCGTTCATCAGGAGACTCTGCATTTCCGTTTCCAGAGCCGAGGGTGCAGATAAGATCAAGGCGATCGCGTTCTCGAGGAACGCCTGGATCACAAGATCACACGATCCCCTTTATCCCGTATCGATAACTCTTCTGGCATGCGTACTCGTTATAGTCATGCCTTACTTCCACGGTTCATGCCTTATCGCGCTTCTTCTGGTGCTCTTCGGCATGGCAGTATTCTCCGAGAGCAGGCTCTTGTATCTGGCTGTTGCGGTATGTGCAGTAGCATCCTCATACATCCAGACGCTTGTATTCTCGGGCGGTTATCAGAATGTTGTATCCTTCGAGTTCCTCCCCGGCTTTATCCTTGATAAACCCACGGTCCTCACACTGATGCAATATCTTGTCATCGTTACGGGAGGTACGCTCATCCTCTCGGCTGTATTTGCCATTGTCGTACTCATCCTGGATATAATCCACAAGAAGCCGGTACACCGTTTCCTGCTGTTTATCTGCTTCCTTAACCCCATGATCTTTGCGTTCCTCTTTAAAGTATCTCTCGAGATGCTCGCAAATCATAAGTTCATCCAGGTCACGCTCATTCTTCTCGATGCACTTGTCGCAGCGCTGATCGCAAACATGCTCTTTATTCCCTTCAAGCGCAGAAAAGCCGGAAACGCATCTGCAGAACCTGAAACAGATATCATCGTCAGCGACATTATCGATGCAGATTCGAGTGACGGTGAAGTCGCATTGGCTGCAGCTTCCGCGAACAAGGGCATAAGGACGCCCACGCTTCCTTCGGAAAGCGCTTTCGGTGAGCCCATTACAGATGACGAAGAGCCTGCCGAAAAGCCTGATTTCGATGCTGCCGACTCACACACAGGCATCGACGCCGACCTGGCCGTCATAAAGGACAAGCTGTCCGACGAGCCTTCCGACATTTCGAAAAAGAATACTGAAGCTGAGGAAGAGACCTCTGAGATCCCTGAAGAGATCGTCGAGGAAGCTCTCCCCGAAGAACTTCTTTTCGGTGATGACAGCAGCAACAAGGAGCCTGAAGATCCTGAAGCTGAAGCAGGTATCGCTGCCATGGCGGCACTTTTCGGCGAGAATGTCTCACTCGAAGAGACAGGATCAGAAGATGAAGACAAACCCGCAGATACTTCAGAAGAAACTTCGGCTGAAGAAAAAGAATCATCCGGAGATACGGCAGCGTCTGATGAAGAGACTTCCGCTGACTCTGAAGAAGATAAGACTGCGGAAGAAGCGGAGGCCGGAGTTGCAGCCATCGCGGCGCTCTTTGGCGAAGAGGTCAAACCTTCCGAACTTCCTGTTGAAGAGAAACCGGCTGAAACACCCGTTATTCCTGCAGATACCGCATCTGCGGCAACTGCGGATGACGATGAGACCGACGATTCGGACGACGGCATTATGGCTTCCACACCCGGGCCTGCACATCTGTCCATGCGTCCCGGCAATGAGGCTCTGGGACTCACATTCGGCGAAGAAGCTGATGACGCGGCTGATGCCAATGTTGCCATCGAGTCTGCCGAAGAAGGTGCAGCCGTTGTTACAGAGCTCCCTGCCGAAGACATTAAGGACGAAGAGATAAGACCCGAAGCCACTAAGCACGAACCCGTTCAGAATAAGAAAGCTTCAGGTCTTGCGCTTCCCGCATGGATCGCTCTGGAACTCGCTGGAGTAATACTGGCTCTCGCGCTCATGGTTCCCCTTACAGCCACGGGCGTAAGCGAATGGGCTACTTACGTCAATCTGAACAGAACACCTCTTACAGTCGACATGAACTCGCCTGTAACCAAATGGATCTCCGAAAATACTGATCCTGATGATGCTTTCCTTACCCCCATGTGGTCAATGAACCGTTTCCTGCTCGCAGGACGCCCGATGTACTACGGCTGGCCTTATTACGCATGGTCCGCAGGTCATGACACATATACTAGAGACACCATCTATCTGTGGCTCGTATCGGGTTGCGGAGATAACATTGATGAATTCACGAGATACTGCAAGGAGCGTCATATCAGATATCTGATCGCCGATCCCGAGTTCTACGACGCCGATTTCGGCAACGGCATCACGTTCAACAGGCAGTTCTTTGAAGAGAACCTTACGCAGGTCGCATACTTCGCAGAGGAGAATACAACGATCTACAGGATCTATTAAGAAGGATCCTGATTGTTCTTGTGATAATCGTTCTTGATCCCGTACATCAGCTTGTCAGCCTCATCGACATAGTCGATAACTGACTTGTCTGATCTCGGATCGGTGAGCACATAGCCGATACTTACGGAAAACCTGACCGGATTGATACCCAGGCTGTTCTCTTTTTCGATGTGGGCGTTAATGCTGCGCCTTATGTTCTCGGCATATTTCCTGTCAGCATTTGCAGCGATTATGATAAACTCGTCGCCGCCGTAACGGATGCCGATGGCATTGTCGTTGCCGATGCTTTCCTTGATCCCCTCGGCTACCGTGATGATCGCCTTATCTCCGAAAATGTGTCCGTAGCGGTCATTTATCAGCTTGAGATCATTGATATCGGCAAACATTACCATGGCGGCCTTGTGGTGTTTCCTGCTCTCCTCAACAAGCGGAACGGCATGACTGACGAAGCAGAATCTGTTGTAAAGACCCGTCATGGGATCTTTATCGTAGAGGAATCTCAGTTCTTTATTGACCATCTCAAGGCGCAGGTTGATCCTGAACTGCATCAGCGTCTGCTCCATCTTTTCGAGATACTCGTATACGCGGAAATCCTCCTGGATTATGTATGTTCCGTCAACGAAAACGACATAGCCGTAGTTATAACGCTCATTCTGCAGCGGATAGAAGAAATAGATATGCTGCTCGCCCTCTTTCTTGATAAAGCCCGGCATTCTCAGGCGCTTGTCGATCATTTCATCGGCTTCCCTGCCGTCCTTGATCGCCACTGTGGTATCGAAATCCACCTCATAGCATTCGGACAATGCCTCACTGTCTTCAGATGCGGCATCCTCAAAATAGTACTTGTTGAGCATAAGGAAGAAATTGCCGCGGAAGTAATCATTATTTGAAAGATAATACTTCCTCAAGTTAAACTTCATGTCGTCGTAGTCAGAAGACTCAAGGATCGCATTTCTCTCGGCACGCATGAAGCGGTTGAAGTAGCTTGCCTGTTTGTTCTTGGAATGCACGCCTTTGCAGTATTCACGACGTTTGATATTATAGCAGCTGTCTGCTTCGGAGTTGCACCCGCAGCTCTCGCCCAAGACGAGCTTGGAAGCCACTGACACATTGAGGTTACCGTCATCGCCGTTGATGATCCTGTAAAGAAGCTCGCAGCTCTCATAACCGATCGTCTCATAATCCTGGTCGACCGTGGTAAGCGCGGGATAGGATATTCCCGATTCATCTATGTGATCGAAACCGGTTACGATAATGTCATCCGGCGGATTGTATCCTCTTTCGAGGAATCTGCTTATGACTGCCAGAGCCATTATGTCGTTTGCACAGACTATGGCATCAGGGAACTTTTCTCCCGAATCGATCAGATTATCCGTATATTCTATTGGCTTTTCATTGGTCCAGTCACCGTAGATGATGTTCCCGTCATTCAGCTCAAGGCCGTGACGTGCCATCACTTCACGGACCACACGTGCCCTGTCCGTCGTATCCACATGATCCTTCGCGCCGCCGATATAGACAATGTCCTTAACGCCGTGTTCCGTGATCAGATGTTCGACGAGTTGTGCCATTCCCTTTTCGTTGTTGTTACCGACAAACGGAATGCCTTCAAACTTCATTCCGATGCTGACTACGGGAACGTTTTTTTCCTTGGCCTCCATGCAGAGCTTTTCAGCCGTGGATATATTATTCAGCAGATTGGAAAAGACGATAAGTCCGTCGTATTCTTCCAGCTTCGCAAGATTATAGATGTTGAGCTGTCCTTCATTTGTGTCAGGCCGCCTGTTGTTTGCTGCAAAACTGATATAAAAATGTATGTCCAGATCTTCAGCCGCGGCATACCTTTTGATGCCCTCAATGGCCTTGAGAGTTATGCTGCCGTTATAACCATTCGAGTAAATTGCGATCCTGTGTTTCATATGGAAATAAGCAAAAGCGGGGCCTCATATTCTGTCCAAGCGGTATTATATCACTCGATAAATCAAAATTCTTTAATCGCACCGAAATCTTTACTGTTAATGAAAACAGGGTGCCTCATCTGAGACACCCTGTGTGATTACTGTTCCGATAGGAAATTACTTCTTCTCTACGTCGTTGAAGCCTTCTCTTGCAGCATATGTTGTGTGCAGGAGCTCGTGAGCCTTGTGTGAGTTAGGCTCGCCCAGATACTTCTCATAGAGTTCGATGATCTGGGGATTGTTGTGAGACTGACGGAGAACCTGACGCTCATCTTCGGAATAGAGTGCCTGAGCTCTCTTCTCCTTGTATGTGTCGAGGATATCGTCTGCCTCGTTAGGCATGAAGCAAGGACGTACATAAGGCTGACCACCGCCGTTGATACAACCGCCGGGGCATCCCATGATCTCGATGAACTGATACTTTGACTTGCCTTCGCGGATCTCGTCCAAGAGAACCTTAGCGCTCTTCATGCCGGAAGCGATTGCAACGTTAACTGTTGTACCGTTGATGTCGAGAGAAGCCTCTCTGATACCTGCATCGTGACCACGTACAGCTGTGATCTCAATAGGCTCGCACTCCTTGCCGGTGAGCTTGAAGTAAACTGTTCTGAGAGCTGCTTCCATAACGCCGCCTGTTACACCGAAGATAACGCCTGCGCCTGTGTAATCGCCCATGATATCCTGATCCCAATCCTCATCAGGGAGACGGTTGAACATGATACCTGCACGGCGGATCATTCTTGCGAGCTCACGTGTTGTGAGAACTGCGTCAACGTCAGGATTGCCGTTTGTGATGAGCTGCTCTCTTTCCTTCTCGAACTTCTTGGCAACACAAGGCATGATGGATACAACGAAGATATCCTTAGGATCGATGCCCTTCTCCTGTGCCCAGTAAGACTTGATGATGGCACCCTGCATCTCGTGAGGAGACTTGCAGGAAGAAAGATGAGGAAGGAGATCGCCGTAGTTGTACTCAGCGTAGTTGATCCATCCGGGTGAGCAGGAGGTGATCATAGGGAGAACGCCGCCGTTCTGGAGACGTCCCAAAAGCTCTGTGCCCTCTTCCATGATCGTAAGGTCTGCACCGAAGTTAACGTCGTAAACTCTCTCGAAGCCGAGTCTTCTCAAAGCTGCGATCATCTTGCCTGTGCAAGGTGTTCCTACAGGATTGTCGAACTCTTCGCCGATAGCTGCACGTACAGCAGGAGCTGCCTGAACGATAACGTGCTTGCCTGCCTTGAAAGCTGCGTCTACCTTGTCGATCTCGGAGTGCTCCATGAGTGCGCCCGTAGGGCAAACATTTACGCACTGACCGCACTGGATACAAGGAGAATCTGCAAAGCTTCTGTTCTCAGCAGGTGCTACGAATGTATTAAAACCGCGGTTCTCGAAGCCGAGTATGCCCATGCCGTGAGCATTGGAGCAGCGGGCGATACAACGTCCGCAGAGGATACACTTGGATGTATCACGGATAAGTCCGGGAGCCAATGTATCGATGTGTGTCTCAGAGTGAACGCCTGCAAATGCGTCTTCTCTTGCGCCTGTGACCTGAGCAACGTGGAGGAGCTCGCACTGGCCGTTCTTGTCGCACTGCTGGCAGTTCTTGTTGTGATTGGAGAGCATGAGCTCTACTGATCTTCTACGAGCCTGTACAGCTGCAGGAGAAGAGATCTTGATCTCCATACCCTCAGCTACAGGATATACGCAGGATGCAACGAGTCCTCTTGCGCCTGTTGCCTCAACGAGACAAACACGGCATGAACCCTGGTTGCACTCTCCGTGATTAAATGCACAAAGTGAAGGGATCTCATAGCCACAAGCCTTAGCAGCTTCAAGAATGGTGAGGCCGGCTTCAACCTGATAGGGCTGACCTTCAATTTTAATATTAACTAAACTCATTCTTTTGCCTCCTGATTAAACCTTCGAAATTGCGTTGAACTTACATGTGCTGATGCACGCACCGCACTTAACGCACTTATCAGCGTCAATTGCCATGGATGCAAGCTTGTGTCCTTCTGCAACGTAATCTGTACGTGTGATGCAGCTTGCAGGGCATCCCTTAGCGCACATACCGCAGCCGATACACTTATCAGCGTCGATCTTGTAAGACATGAGGTTCTTACAAACGTGAGCAGGGCACTTCTTGTCAACGATGTGAGCGATGTACTCATCACGGAAGTGAGCGAGTGTTGAGTTAACAGGGTTGGATGCTGTCTGACCGAGAGCGCAGAGGGAGTTAGCCTTGATCGTCTGGCTCAGTTCCTCGAGCTCGTCGAGATCGTGCATTGTGCCCTTGCCCTCTGTGATCCTTGTGAGGATCTCGAGCATTCTCTTTGTACCGATACGGCAAGGTGTGCACTTACCGCAGGACTCGTCGCAGATGAATTCGAGATAGAACTTTGCAACGTCAACCATGCAGTTGTCTTCGTCCATTACGATAGCACCGCCGGAACCCATCATTGATCCCTTGGCTACGAGGTTATCGAAATCGATAGGCTCATCGAGGTACTCTGCTGTTAAGCATCCGCCGGAAGGACCACCGGTCTGGATAGCCTTGAACTGCTTGCCGTCCGGGATTCCGCCGCCGATGTCATAGATGAGCTCTCTGAGTGTTGTACCCATAGGAACTTCTACGAGACCAACGTTATTAACTTTTCCGCCTAATGCGAATACCTTTGTACCCTTGGACTTCTCAGTACCAACGGAAGCGAAATTAGCAGCGCCTTCTCTTAAGATGTAAGGAACGCATGCGAGTGTCTCTACGTTGTTAACGCATGTCGGCTTGCCCCAGAGACCCTTGATTGCCGGGAACGGCGGCCTCGGACGGGGCATACCTCTCTTACCCTCGATGGAGTTAAGGAGAGCTGTCTCCTCGCCGCAGACGAATGCGCCTGCACCGAGTCTGATCTGGCAGTCGAAGCTGAAGTCTGAACCAAGGATGTTCTTTCCGAGGAGACCCTCTGCTCTTGCCTGCTCGATGGCGATCTTAAGTCTCTTAACTGCGATAGGATACTCGGCACGTACATAGAAGTAACCTTCTGAAGCGCCGAAAGCATAACCTGCGATCATCATACCTTCGATAACAGCAAGAGGATTTCCCTCGAGGATGGAACGGTCCATGAATGCACCCGGGTCACCCTCGTCGCCGTTACAAACAACGTACTTCTGATCTGATTCAACATTTAAAGCGAACTGCCACTTTCTGCCTGTGGGGAATCCGCCGCCGCCACGGCCACGAAGTCCGGAAGCCAAAACTTCATCGATAACTTCCTGCTGTGTCATGGTGAGTGCTCTCTTGATACCCTGGAAAGCGCCCATGCCGATGGCTTCATTGATATCTTCAGGATTGATGACGCCGCAGCCGTTGAGAGCTACACGTCTCTGCTTCTTATAAAATGTGATATCTTCCTGCTTTGTAACCTTCTCCTGTGTCTTTGGGTCAACATAGAGAAGTCTGTCAACGATCTCGCCGCCGATGAGGTCCTTCTCAACGATCTCATCAACATCCTCGATCTTGACCATCTTGTAAAGAGTATCCTCAGGATAGATCTTTACGAAAGGTCCCTGTGAGCAGAAACCGAAACAACCAACCTGGTTAACGGTAGCCTTGTCTTCGATGCCCTTTTCTTTGATAAGAGCGTTAAATCTCTCCATGATCTCTGTGGAATGAGCTGAAAGGCATCCTGTACCACCGCAAAGAACGATGTGACGCTTGCCGTCTCCACCCTTGATCTTATCATCGAGGCTCTTTGAGAGAGCTTCAAATCTCTCGTTAAGGTCAGTAACTGTGCTTATCATGCCTTTGCTGCCTCCTCTTTCAATTCTTTAATGATCTCGGGAACCTGGTCTACCTTTACCTTGGGGTAAACACGGCCGTTGATGCTGACTGCGGGTGCGATACCGCATGCGCCGATGCAACGGAGAGCGTCCAATGTGAACAGACCGTCTTCAGTTGTCTCGCCGGGCTTAACGCCTAAGAGCTCCTGGAACTTGTCGATAACGTTCTGAGCGCCCTTAACATAGCAGGCAGTACCGAGGCAGCAGCCTACAACGTACTTTCCCTTCGGAGTAAGAGAAAAGAATGAGTAGAACGTAACAACTCCATAGATCTCTGCAACCGAAATACCTGTCTTCTTGGAAACCAATTCCTGAACTTCGAGCGGAATGTATCCGTACTCATTCTGAATGTCACTCAGGATCATCATCAAAGGAGTCTTATCGTCCTTATGACGATCACAGATCTCCGTGATCTGAGCGACAGCAGCTTCTTGTAATTTAGCCATAAAAAACCTCCTGCCTCTTTTGGGAATATTCCAGACTTGACTATTTTACTTTGCAAGACGACAGTTAGTAAAGACTAACTGTCGCCCAAAAACAACGTATTTGTATCAAAAAGTGTAAATTGTTTTAACGCAAATGAATATCTATTCTTGTTGTCAGAATTGCTTGATTATTCTTCCTCTACATTGCTTGCTGCGATAACCTTCTCAGCGACTTCCGGAGGAGCTGCCTCGTAACGCTCGTGGGACATTGCGAACCATCCTCTGCCCTGTGTCATCGACTTGAGGTCGGTAGCATATTCGAGCATTTCAGCCGTAGGAACTTCAGCATTTACAACGGATCCGAGCTCATCTGCATCGATACCCATGATGCGTCCGCGTCTCTTGTTGAGGTCGCCCATGATGTCGCCCTGCTTATCCTCGGGAATGTGAACCTCAACCTTGCTGATGGGTTCGAGAAGGACGGGGTTGCCCTGTGTCATGCCTGCCTTGAAAGCGAGGTTTGCAGCGATCTTGAATGCCATTTCCGAAGAGTCTACGTCGTGGTACGAACCGTCGACCAGAGTAGCCTTGAGGTTAACGACAGGATAGCCTGCGAGTACGCCCTTCTTGATGGATTCCTGCAGGCCCTTTTCTACTGCGGGGAAGAAGTTCTTCGGAACCGCACCGCCGAATACCTTCTCCTCGAATACGAGCTCTTCGCACTCGGGGTTGGGTTCGAACTCGATCCATACGTCACCGTACTGACCGTGACCGCCGGACTGCTTCTTATGCTTACCCTGTACCTTAACCTTCTTGCGGATAGCTTCACGGTAAGGAACCTTGGGTTCGCCCAGTTCACAATCAACGTTGTACTTGTTCTTGAGCTGGCTTACGAGAACCTTGAGCTGCATGTCACCGATACCGGAAAGTACCATCTGCTTTGTCTCAGGGTTTGTCTCGACTGTGAAGCAATGGTCTTCGTCAGCGAGCTTTGTAAGACCGGAGATGATCTTATCCTCGTCGCCCTTCTTAACAGGAACGATGGACTTTGAAAGACAAGGCTGAGGGAACTTGATCTTAGGCATCTCAAGGATACGTGCACGGTCGCAGATAGTATCGTTGGTGTCCGTGTTGGCGAGCTTTGAAGCAGCGCCGATATCGCCTGCGGTGATGCAGTCCGTAGCGATCTGTTCCTTACCCTTAAGGAAGAACAGTCCGCCGATCCTCTCATCCTTACCCTTTGTTGCGTTATAGACAGTGGAGTTTGCACGGAGTGTACCGGCATTGACCTTAAAGATACTGATCTTTCCTACGAACGGGTCGGAGATCGTCTTGAAGCAGAATGCTGCAAGAGGATCGTCGATGGAGCACCCTACCATCTGGGTGCTGCCGTCAGGGAGAGTAGCCTCGAGAGCGGGTTTCTTGCCTGCCGGAGGTGTGTCCTTGGAGATGCAGTTGAGCAGGAAGTCAATGCCCCAGTTCATGAATGCGGAACCACAGTAGATCGGGTGGAGCTTGCCTTCACGGAAGCCTGCGTGTACGCCGTGACGGAATTCGTCCTCGGTGAACTTCTCGCCTGCGAAGAACTTCTCCATGAGCTCGTCGTCTGCTTCTGCAACTACTTCGTTAACCTTTTCCTGGAGTTCGTCAACACGCTCGTTGTACTGCTCGGGGAGCGGGAATTCAACGAACTTGCCTGTAGCCTTATCTATAGAAAAAGCCTTGCGGTTCATAACGTCTACTATACCCGTCATCTTGCCGTCTTCCATGATAGGGAAAGAAAGCGGGATGACTGAAGGTCCGTAGCGCTCCATCATACGCTCGGCTACTGCTTCAAAGTCAGCGTTAGGCTCATCCATTCTGTTCATAAAGAACAGGAAGGGAACCTTCTTACCGTTCAAAAGTCTTATTGCCTTCTCGGAACCGACGGATGTGCCGCCCTTTGCCGAGATCATGATTACGCCGGAATCGGCGATCCTTATTCCGCTCATCTCTTCTCCGAGGAAATCGAAATCACCTGGAGTGTCGATGATATTGATCTTGCTTCCCTTATACTCGCAGCAGGCAACTGAAAGGCCTACCGACATCTGTCTCTTGATCTCCTCAGGATCGTAGTCAAGTGTCGTGTTACCGTCACTTATGCGGCCCTGACGATTAATAGCTTTGGTGTAAAAAAGTATAGCCTCAGCTAATGTCGTCTTGCCGGAACCTACATGTCCGAACAACGCAATGTTGCGAATCTTGTCTGCGGAATAATTTTCCATCAGTCATTTCCTCCTTCGAAGTCAAAAATTAAATACTTTCCTATTATATAGGATTCGGTATGCCAATTCCACAAAAAAATCCCGCGGGCGAAAACTTTTTTTGTGCATTATAATTTCATGTCCAAAGCCCGATTTTAATGGAGTTTGATCGTCCGGGATGCACTGCGTCCTTATGCTCTGCCACAAAAATGCCCTTACTGTCACAGCTTCCGTCAGGATGCAGCAGAACAAAAATCAGGGGCTGTCTCATCAGTCTGAGACAGCCCCCGGCATAAACAATTTGATGTTCGCGGATTACTTCTGCGGTTTTCCGAAGATGAGGACCAGTCTGTCCTCCTTGGAGTTGAAATTACCGCCGGAGAGCGAGGATGAAAGTGTGGCTTCCTGTCCGCCGCCCATTGAAGCGAGAAGCTTACCGCCGTCATCATCGATTACCGAGATGAGCGTCCAGCCTTCTGCCGACTTTTTCTTGAGGAGCTTGGAAAGTGCATCGACATTGACCTCTGAAGACTTATTGTGCTCGACTACCTCAACGGAATAATCCATCGGTCCGCCGGCAGCCCCGCCGCCTGTCCTGACCTTCTTCTCCAAATCTGCAACTGCTGCGTCAAGCGCTGCAAGCTTCTTCTCAAGCTCAGCCTTCTCCATCTCCATCTCCTTGATCTTATCGTTTAATTCCTTGATTTCTTTATCCTTAGCCTCGATCTTGTCGAGCATTGCGCCCTTCTCGCTCTCGCTTAAGGCGGCCTGCTTAAGGAATACTGCCTGCTTCTCGGCGTTGAGAACGATCTCCTGTGCAGCAGCTTCCGCAAGAACCGTGGCATTCTTCGAGTCAGCGATGATCATCTTCGCTTCCTTGAGTTCAGGCTGCAGACCGTTGATCTGATCCTGAATGTTTGCGGACTGTTCAACAAGCTCGTTATAATCCTTCTCAGCCTGGGCTCTCTGTTCCTGAGCTTCCTTAAGCTGGGAATTTGCTTCCTTAAGGGCCTCATCGAGTTCTTTCTGCTGCTTCTTGGCATCCTTCTCGAAATTCTGGATCTCAACTACGATCTCATCGCGCTTTGCCTGTGCAGCCTGCAGATCTGCGACAACCGCATTGGCATTTTCCTTGATCGCGTCAAATTCAGCCTGGGCGCTGGCATTGCGCTCTTCAAGATGTTTGATGATCTGATCTCTCTCAGCCTGTGCCTCGGCAATAAGCTTTTCCTTCTCGGCATTTGCGATATCCCTGTCGCGCTCTGCGTCAGCCTTCATCTTGAGGGCCTCTGCAGCCTGCTTCTCGGAAAGCTTCTTATGCTCTTCAGCGATCCTGATCTTCTCTTTCTCGAAATCTTCGTTGAGCTTGACGATCTTATCCTCTGCCGCTTTGATCTCCTTTTCCTTCTCGGTCTTGATCTTGTCGGCATTGTCCATCATCGCCTGGACTTCTTTTGCCTGGGCGAGGATCTCGTCTCTCTTTGCTATGGCTGCGGCATATTCTTTCTCGACCTCAGCAGCGATCTGTTCAGTCTGCTTCTGGGTCTCATCATATATCTTTTGCTGTTCGATCTTTGCGTTTTCAATGAGGTCATCGTGCTCTTTCTTGGACTTTTTTCTTGCCTCTTCGATCATCTCGTCCGCTTCCTTGCGGAGAGCATCACGCTTGTCACGTGCTTCGATGACTTCATTACGGACCGTCTCTACTGTTGTCTCCAAAGCTGACTGCTCGGCAAGCTTCTTTTTCTGATATGCTGTAAATTCCCTATCGAGCTTCTGCTTTTCGGCCTCAAACTGTTCCTCCATGGAGGCATAGTCACGCTTCAGCTTATCGAGAGCCTCAAGGATCCTCTTCTCTTCTTCGGAACGCTTCGCCTCGGCACGGGCGATGTTCTCAGCCTGCTTCTGGTCAAGGACTTTCTTCGCTTCAGCCGCAGCCTCGTCGTTATTACCCTGCGAAGCCTTCTGGAAATCGTACTTGCACATTGAGCAACGGGCAACGTTGTCACCCATCATTACGCCGCAAACCGGACACTTCTTCATATTTTGTTTCTCCTAAAAATGCGCGCGAAAAAACACGCGCAGAAATTACATGGACTTATTATATACCAGGCTGTCAAAAAATATTATCTTTTCTTCAAACAGATTTTATAAATTTTTAGTTAAATTTCGGATAGAGCCGTAAAAGGACCCACTGTTTTTTGTGTGCGTTGCCCTATTTGTGGCAAATAAGCCCATCCTTATAATGTAATAACTGATTTTTCGGGAGGGGTAAGATGCACCGTTTTATTTCCAAAGCAGTTGTTATCATCTCGGCTGCAGCTCTTATTTTCACGTCACTGGCAGGATGCGCCAAAAAACCGGCCGCTGCCGACAACTATGCCGTTGTAGGCATCACTCAGGAGCCCGGCATATTCGATCCGCATACGGTAGTCGCTGCAGGTGATGAAGAGATCATCTTCAACATCTACGAGGGACTCTACAAGTTTGACTCCGAAGGAAACCTCAATCCCTGTCTCGCAACGGATGTCGAGATCTCGGGCGATGCATCCGTTTATACATTTACGATTAGGAAAGGCGTCAAGTTCCACGACGGTTCCGATCTCGATCCCGCTGACGTCGTATACTCGATCAAGCGTGCGGCAGGACTTTTGGACGGTCAGGGCGGCGTTGCCCTCGTAAGGGAACTCGATCCGGTAAGCGAAGTCACGGATCTTTCCGACGGACGCGTCCAGGTCACTCTCGAATCCGGCAACAGCGAACTTTTGAGCTACTTCACCACAGGCATCATCCCCGAAGGTTACGATAACTGCCAGGCGGCTCCCATGGGAACCGGCCCGTTCAAATTCGATTCATACAATCCCGGGCAGAGCGTTATCCTCGTAAGGAACGAAAACTACTGGCAGAAGGGACTTCCCTACCTCGACAAGGTTACTTTCAAGGTCTGCGCAGACATGGATGCAGGTCTTACCGAGCTCTCCAGCGGAAGCATAGACATCTTCCCTTACCTCACGACAGACCGTGCGGCCCAGCTCGATTCCTCCAGATACAATATCCTTTCAAACGGTTCCAACATGGTCCAGATCTTTGCTCTCAACAACAAAGTCGAGCCGCTGAACGACGTAAGAGTACGTGAGGCGATCAACTATGCGATAAACAGGGATGACATCATCTCCGTTACGATGGACGGCGCCGGAGTCAAGCTCACCACAGCTATGAGCCCTGCGCTTGGAAGTTATTACGACACTTCGCTTGACGGCACTTTCGACCAGGATCTCGAAAAAGCAAAGGCACTGATGGCAGAAGCAGGCTATGAAAACGGCTTCGACATCACATGCACGGTTACTTCATCCTACCTGATCCATGTAAATACCGCCGTTGAACTCGCTTCAGAGCTCAAGGCTATCGGCATCAACATGGAGATCAAGCAGGTCGACTGGGCAACATGGCTCGACACCGTTTACACTGGACGTCAGTATGAGACAACAGTCATCGCGCTTACCAGCACATATGCACCTTACGACGTCCTGGAGCGTTACAGGTCAACATCCGACGGCAACTTCATTAACTATTCCAATGCAAAAGTCGATGAACTGATGGAAAAGATCCCCATGACTGCCGATTCGGAAGAGAGAACGGCTCTCTATCATCAGGTTCTCGGAATACTTACAGAAGACGCATGTTCCGCATATATCCAGGATCCCGCGACGATAACCGCTGTATCCACAAGACTTGAAGGATACCACGTATACCCCATGTATGTTCAGGATATGTCGACGGTCAAACTGGCACAAAACTGACGGTATTCGGGTTTTAAATATACAGCGGGCTGTCTCTGGAGCTGGAGCTCCAGAGGCAGCCCGATTCTTTAGCTTTGGGATAAAAGCATATATAATAGGTTTTTACATTGAATAAACGGAATGTCAGGAGGAATGGATTTGCAGAGCAAGGCCGGCTATCTTATCGGTAAGACTGTTGAGCTGATCCTGACACTTCTTGTCGTGTCGCTGCTTGTTTTCGCCGCTTTTTCCATCATCCCGGGAGACACCGCCCGCGTTATGCTGGGGCCCGACGCCTCAGAATCCCAGGTGGAACTCCTGAGGGCTGAAATGGGTTTGGACAAGCCACTTGCGACACGTTATCTCACATGGCTCGCGGGTCTCATCACATTTGATCCCGGAAAATCCTATGCATACAACGTAAGCGTCGGCGAGCTTATCGCTCAGAGACTTCCCGTCACGATCGGCATGAGCGTGATCGCCATGATCATGGTCATCATCATCTCCTATCCACTGGCTGTCTTAAGTGCGCGTAAACCAGGACGGCTCGGAGACCAGATATGCTCTGTCATCGGACATGTCCTCTTTGCGATCCCGCCTTACGTCGCTTCTCTCCTGCTCATTCTTTTGGCAGGCTCTATCTTCTCACTCCTTACGGTCGGCAATTACGTAAGGCCTTCAGATGACTTCGCGGGTTACATCGCCTGCCTTCTCCTGCCTTCATTTGCGGTCGCGCTGCCAAAGATCGCCATGAGCTTCAAGTTCCTCAGATCATCGATAATCGAGCAGAAGACGGCAGATTATGTCCGCACCTCAAAGAGCCACGGGCTTTCGGACCTTAAGATTCTCATACGCCACGTACTGCCGAATTCCAATGTTTCTTCGATTACCATAATATCCATAATCCTTTCAGATATATTGGGCGGAAGTCTCATTGTCGAACAGGTCTTTAATCTGCCCGGCCTGGGCCGCCTTCTGCTTTCCGCCATATCCCGCAGAGACTTTCCGCTCCTGTCCGGGATCGTATTCTATCTGGCATTTGTCACCGTCCTCCTGTACTTCATCTCCGACATCGCCTCGAGCCTTGCCGACCCCAGGATCAGGCTTAAATAAGAGGAGTGTGAACGGGATGGCATCAGCAAAGAAGAACAGGACTTACAGATCTCCCGAAGCATCCGCCTTCTACACGGCGGGGCTCATGCTGCTCGGGATAGTCGTGATCGCATTCATCATATCCCTGTTTTGGACACCGTTCGCTCCGGATGCCACGGATGCCTCATCCAAGCTCCTGGCTCCATGCCTCCGCCATCCGTTCGGGACCGACAACTTCGGAAGAGACGTCCTTTCGCGCGTGATGTCGGCATCCAAATACACGATATTCATCTCGATCGCCGGTGTCGCGATCGCTCTCATACTCGGCACGGCCGCAGGCATCCCGGCAGGATACTACGGTGGTCTTGCGGACAGAGGGATAATGCTCCTCAACAACAGCATTATGTGCTTCCCCGGAATACTCCTGGCGCTGGTCGCCGTAGCGGTGTTCGGAGCTTCTGTCACAAACGTCATCTGGGCGCTGGGTCTAGTTTTCGCGCCGACATTCGCAAGGGTCTGCCGCGTCGGCACGATGGAGATAAAGGAACTTGACTATATAACCCATGCGCGTGTCATGGGAGTCAGACCCGGGCGCATAATGACTCTTCACATATTCCCGAACCTGATTCCTCAGCTCCTGCCCGCAACGGTGATCGGACTTGCAAACATGACACTCTTCGAATCGGGCATGAGCTATCTGGGTCTTGGTGTCCAGCCGCCCGATGCCTCATTCGGAAAGATGCTCGCAGACGCGCAGGCTTACATCCGCGTCGCTCCCTGGCTCATCATATTCCCGGCCCTGATGCTGGTCTTCTATATCCTGGGACTTTACTTTATTTCTGAAGGACTGCGCGTCAGCCTCTCGAAAGGAGGCAAGTGATGCCCCGCCATATACACATCGTAAAGGTTCATCATCTTACACTCTCTTTCCCCACCCGCAAGGATCCGAACCCGAAGCCGGTACTTGATGACGTGGATTTCGGGATAAGGGACGGAGAGATCCTGGGGCTCATCGGAAACTCCGGTTCAGGCAAGACCATGACGTCGCTTGCCATAGCCGGACTTCTGCCCGAATCGGCCAGGATCACTTCAGGCTCTATAAAGTTCGCCGGCAACGATCTTCTCGAAATGGCACCCAAAGAAAGGCGGGCGATGCTCGGAAGAGACATCGGCATGATATTCCAGGAGCCTTCGACGGCATTGGATCCGCTCATGACATGCGGCAAACAGCTCGATGAGGTCCTGACCGCTCACAAGGATAAAGCCGGCACTCCCGAAGAACGCCATAAGGCAATTGTCGAAATGCTCGGGACAGTCGGATTCACGAATGCCGAAGAGATCTGCGGCCGTTACCCTCACCAGCTCTCAGGCGGACAGCGTCAGAGAGTCCTCATCGCGGGAGCCGCACTTCTGAAGCCCCGTCTTCTCATATGCGACGAGCCCACCTCGTCGCTCGATACAGTCACGACGGTGTCGATCCTCGCCCTTCTCAAGGACCTGTGTCACAAGCTGCACATGACGATCCTCTTTATCTCGCACGACCTGTCGGCGGTAAGGGGATTCTGCGACCGCGTAATGGTCATGAAGGACGGAAAGATAATCGACAGGGATACGGCATCCGACATACTCACCAACCCGCGCAACAGCTATACGGCGGAACTCCTTACAAACTCCAGGCTCGATACGAGGATCCTGGGACTTGAACCCGCAACTGTCGACTATTCAAGAAGCCCTGTCCTGACGGCAAAAGACATAACCGCAGGCTACGGCAGATCACTGTTCGAACGCGTAAAGAATAAGAAACAGACTGACACGAACGTGCTTCACAATGTCTCTTTGGAGGTCTTCCCCAACGAGATCCTCGGCCTCATCGGCGGCTCAGGCAGCGGCAAGACAACTCTCATCAGATCACTTCTCGGCCTGCTCCCGCATTCGGGCACGGTTAACATAAAGAGCTCGAGCATCGGCGCGATCTTCCAGGATCCTGTGTCATGCCTTAATCCCGCACACACCATCAGATGGCATATGTTGGAAGCTTTGAAAGCATCCGGCAGACAGCTGTCTTCAGAGCCGGGCTCAAGAGCCGAACGCAGATCACGTGAACTGGCACGCATCACCGCCGTACTCGAAGAATGCGGACTCGGTGCCGGATACCTCTCGCGCCGCCCAAACGAACTCTCGGGCGGCCAGCGTCAGCGTGTTGCCATTGCAATGTGCCTTATCCAGGAACCTGCCCTGATCATTGCCGACGAGCCTTTTTCGTCTCTGGATGCCAGTTCTTCGGCAGAACTTCTGAAGCTCATGACGGATATCAACAGGGAACGCCATACGGCATTCCTTCTCATTACTCATAATATTCATATCGTAAGACAGATAGCTCCGCGCCTGATAGTCCTTCATAACGGCGAGATATGTGAGGAGGGGCCGACCCGTGAAGTGCTGGGCAACCCGAAATCGGAAAGCACGGCCAGGCTCCTTGAGGCGGAACGCAGTCTCCACGGACTCTGACAGATCCCGCACCGGAAATATTCCCGGACACTAAGAAGGGCTGCCCGCGAGGAGCAGCCCATCTCAAGGGTGATCTATATAAAGTGAAGTCACTTATATATACGTATTAATTCTACCTTCGAAAGCACCCTGTGTCTTTGCCTTTCTGAGTATTTTTCTTTATGTTTTTGTTAACAAAAGTCTTATTCGTTATAATACTGGATTGACTGGATCACAACATTACCGGTTGAAGTACCCTTGTCGCTTCTGTAATTGAATTCGAAATTCTTAATAGGTTTGTTGCTTGCGTCATTAGCCTTATAGGTAAGTTCAAATACACCGTTACCAAGGCTCTTTATATCGTACATCCAGTTAGCATCATCCAACGAAGGAGATCCGCCCTCAAACTTTAGCTTTACGCTATAAATCGGAGATTCACCTTTGACGCTGACACGTCTGGAATCCTGACCCCAGTCTCTTGCATCTCCTACAGAGCAACTGACTGTGTTGGTCTTGCCGGAAGATACTGTTCCGGGAAGATTGGAAATGTTGGAAGGCTTTGAGCCGCCGCCGGAAGGTGCTGTAGTGGCAGTAGGTTCCGGAGTCGGAGTAGGTGTCTCCGTCGCCTTCGTTGTCGGAGTGGGGCTGTTCTCGTGGGTATCGCCGCCACCGCCGCCAGGTGTTTCAGTTTCACCTGTCGATTCATTTTCTTCAGTTTCTTCAGTCTCCTCACCGGAGTTGTTTTCAGGTGTGTAATAAGGAATGTCGAAGAATTCTGCAGCATTGGCGGTAATGTCTTTTACTGCCTGTCTGGCCTCGACTTCGAAATTGTCGCCGTTCTCCAGCTGAAGTTTTGCGTTGGTATTACGGGCATTGTTCAATGTTACTGCTACGCCGACAAATGCGGCTGCCGAAAGGAAAACCACGATCGCAACAACGATCAGGATCTCAGTGAGGGTAAAGCCCCTCTTGCTGTTTCTCATTTTTTTCATATAGATCACGCTCCCTTGTATCAACCTGTTTGTGTGCTGATATTCAGATTATAAAGAACCGTTTCATTAAAATTCAATCACCAAGATATTGATTTTGTAAGGGTGTTTTAAACAATATGTTACAAACAATTAAACTTGACCGGACCCGATGATCCTTCGGGCTTCTTTCAGCAAAGAATCCTTGGTGTTGACGCATTTTTCCTCGAGATAACTGTTAAAGACCTGAGCAAGTATCCTGCCTATCTCGGGACCTTCCCCGACACCAAGGGAAATGATGTCATTTCCGTCGATATCAAGCTCTTTTATATCGAAAACGGCACCCGAAGCCTTCAGTTCCTCAGCTATTCTGATCAGCTCATCGAGTTTTGCCATCCTCCGCTGTCCCAGCTCGGTATGAGCCCGGATGTCGGCCCGCTGAAGGACTTCCAGTTTACGCAATAACTCTTCGGGATATATACACATAAACTTGTGGACTTCTATCCTGTCCGGTTTGATAAAAGTGTCATGAAGCAGAACAAGAACACACACGTCATTGATAAACTGCTTCGGATATTTCAATTCATTCAGGACCCTCTCCGTGATCCTTGCGCTTGCTTCCGGATGACCCTTCATATGTCCCTGGCCGTTATCGCCGAGTTTGAAACGTTCGGGCTTTCCGAGATCGTGGAACAGCGCGGCCATTGCAATCTCGGGGTCTCTGCCTCCGTCCGGACAGGGCAACAGATCGAGCACATACAGCGTATGTTCCAGAACGTCCATATCATGGTATACCGATTTCTGGTCGAAATCCTTGCATTCCTTGATCTCAGGTATGATAACGCCAAGTATCCTCCACCCCGTACGGATGGCTTTTGATGCATATTTTCCGGTCACGATGCGGATAAGCTCAGCCGCGATCCTCTCGGCGGATATGCTCTTCAGTTCGCCGGCACATGTCTCCATCGCACTGAGTGTCCCCGGCTCGATGTCAAATCCCAGAGACGAACAGAATCTCAAGGCTCTCAATATCCTAAGGGCATCCTCTCCGAAACGTTCCTCAGGATCGCCCACCGCCCTTATTATCCTGTCTTCACAGTCTTTTTCCCCGCCCACGGGATCGTATATCCTGCCGTCGGAATCCATATACATCGCGTTGATGGTAAAGTCCCTGCGTCTGACATCCTCTTCGATCGTAGTCTTGAAAACAACTTCATCGGGACGTCTCAAGTCGGTATAGGAACCGTCCTTGCGGAAAGTTGTGACCTCCACATCCCCTTCTCCGGTAACGGCGGCAACCGTGCCGTGTCTGGCGGCGTTGTCGTAAAAATCTATGCCTGCCGCTTTAAATACCGCGGCAGTTTCAGAGGGCCTGGCCGAAGTCGCGACATCATAATCATGCGGGGTCTTGCCCAGCACGATATCGCGCACCGCACCGCCGGCCACATATGCCCTATACCCTGAGGAACAGATAAGTTCCAGGATCCTGCGCACATAACCGGGAATCCTTTCAGATGAAACAGAACTGCCGTTATCCATATTTAGATTATAACTAGAATCGTCATATTCTTGAAATACTTATATAAGGACAGTTTGGATATAATTATTCTGTTTAATGCAAAAGTGTTCACTTTACGGGAGGGATAATATGATCTTCACCAGGAAACCTTATCAGATCGATTCTGTTTATTTCGAGAACAACACACTCAAGATCGGGTGCGAATGCAAAGAATACTCCGAATCCCTTACAGGAGGAAAGGCCTGTTTCACGGATGCCAAAGGAAGGATCACGGTCTCCGTTTTCTCTCCGGCAGGCAAGATAATCGCCGTAAAGGTAACCAACCATCACGCCGAACCCAGGGCAAAGTCTTCGGAAGTCATAGAACTTGCCCCTTCCGTATCCGGACTTATAGAGGACAGCGGCGACGAGATAATATTCAAGAGCGGTACGCTTGAAGCACGCATCAACAAAAAGATCTTCTCGATCAGATTCTTCTACTGCGGCAACGAACTGGTAAGCCAGACCGCCAACATGCCGGTCTACTACAAGACTGATTCCGGCTCCGAACACAGCTATGTCAATTCTTCGAACTCGAAGACAGGCGCATCCATAGATCTCGGACCGCGCGAAATGATCTACGGTCTGGGCGGAGCAGGCGCTTCCGTCATCCGCAACGGTCAGCTGGTAAAAGGCGAGGACTTCACCGGAATGCCCGGAACCGAACATATCCCGTTCATCGTTTCAGATGCCAAGTACGGTCTTTTCGTAAACACCAACCGACCCGTCACATTCGATGTGGGTTCAGTCAGCGGAAACCTGAGCTTTGAAGCCGAAGGCGAGGATATCGAATACAACATCATCGCAGGCGACACCATGGCCGAGGTTCTCGAGATCTTCAGCCAGCTCAACGGTCATACGCCTCCGCTTTCCTACACCACGGGAGGCATCTCACTGGCACTGGAAGATGACTACACACTGACTGCCCAGGAGATCGTCGATAAGCTCAGAGCAGCGCTCAATGCCGGCATCAACGTTAAAGAACTCTGGCTCGGCAACTTATGGCACCCTGATTATGCACCTTACGGTTTTACTTTCGACACCGTAAGATTCCCCGATCCGAAGAATTTCGCCAGGACCATATTCGATATGGGCATCACTCTCGGCATTTCGATCAATCCTTATGTTTCAGAAAGAGCACCTGAGTATCAGGAACTCCTTGATACAGGCTGTCTTATCTCCTACCCCGACGGATGCGCCGTTCTCTGTGATGCGGACAAGGGCGGAGTCGCTTCTCTCGATCTGAACATCCCCGCGGCAAGAAGCTGGTTTCTCAATACATGTACGGGTCTTGCAGCTGCAGGGTACAGCATCTACGAATCGAACTATACTCACCAGCTTACGGAGGCATTTGAAAATGCCGTCGGCAAAAAAGGATATCTCCTTAACTTCCCGGGCATCTTAAACTCCGGTCTGAGTGAAGTCTCGGCCAGAGAGCACGGACGCCTCGGATCCTTCATAATATCCGATACAGTAAGTTCAGGTGACCAGAAGGCTCCTTACATGAACATCTACAGCACGCTCGAACCCGACTATCCGGATCTCACCGCAGCTCTGAAGAGCGCGATATCCTATGGTCTTACGGGATTCGGAGGCATTAACATCGACATTCCCGCCAGGGAACTCACGGATCCCAAGCTCTTTGAGCGCTGGACGGGATTTGCCTCCTATGCTCCGCACACAAGGTTCAGGGGAACATTAAGATTACTTGAAGACGCAAAGACATCAGATGCGATCAGGTCTCTCTCCGCGATAAGGACCGTCCTCGCACCTTACATCTATTCCTGTCTTTGCGAGAACGTAAACTACGGCACACCCGTTGTCCGCGCAATGGCATTGGAATTTGCAGGCGACCCTGCCGCAGTCTCATTCGACACCGAATATATGCTCGGCTCTTCTCTCCTCGTGTCCCCGGTCACGACACAGAATGATAACGTAAGAGTCTATATTCCTTCCGGCATATGGACAGACTTCATGACACACGAGAAGATCCAGGGACCGCGCTACATCTCGCGCAAGGCTTCATCCACTTCAGTACCTGTCTTCGTCCGTCCGAACTCCATCGTTCCCACGAGGACTCCGGATGCCAATACGATCTCAGGTGCTTTGGACAACCTGACGTTCACATGCTTCGGGCTCAGCCAGGGCGCGACGGCAGCATGCGAGGTCTTCGCAGACGGCGGCAAGAACTCCGGCATAATCACGGCCGAGGTTTCCGGAAACAAGATAACAGTCCGCACGAAAAATCTCGGCGGCACAAAGCATCTTATCCTTTCAGGGATCTTCAATGTTGTAGGTCTGTCCGAATCCGTACCAGACAAGCTCAGCTACGGAACGTCAGTCGAATTCTCGAGCAACGAACTGGTCATCAGTCTGGGTTAAGCCTTTTCGACACTGTCGAAGAACTCTATAAGATCGGCGAAATATTCTTCCTTCACGGGTTCATTCTGGATCTCGTGACGGTATGCGCCGTAGTTCTTTGACTTCACGTTTGCGCCTGATTCCTTCAGCCTGGCAATGACTTTCTCGACGCCCGTACCGTAATTTCCCACAGGGTCTTCGCTTCCGTATGTGAGGAAACACGGACGGTCGGAAACCTGTGCGTATGCTTCTTTGCTCTGCATGAATGAGATCAGGCTGAACAATGTCTTGAAACCTTCGCTCGTGAACGTGAATCCGCACATGGGATCGTCTATGTATTTCCGGACTTCCTCATCACTCGAGGATATCCAGTCGCAGTTGGTCTTGGCATTCTTTATGCGCTTTGTGTAACTGCCGAAAGCGATCGCCTCCAAAAGCTTGTTCTTCTTTTTACTGCCTCCGAACACACAGGCGGTACTTGCAAGGAACTTGCCCGCTCCGACTGCCGGGTTGGGACCCATCGTTGATGCGAAAACATAACCGTCGAACTGTTTATTGTATCTCGGTGTGCAGAAGATGGACCTTACGACGAACGAACCCATCGAGTGACCGTAAAGGATGTACTTGAGCCCGTCCTTTCCGAAACGCTTTTCGGCATATTCATGAAAACCCATGACGTCAGTGAGGAGCATCTGCCACGAGTTTTTGACGCCTCCGAAATACCCTTTCGGTAAGCCCTTATCCTTGTTGATCTCATATGTGGTTCCGTGTCCGGGCATATCCATGCCGCAGACGTGGTATCCCGCCTCGTTGAAGCGGGCGATCATCTCCTCGTACCGCGCTATGTACTCAGCCATTCCGTGGCAGATCTGCACGACTCCCTTTATCTCGGGCGCCGATGACGGATAGAAAAATCCCGCAATCTGAACGCCGCCTCCGATGGAGCTTATAAAGGCTATCTTCTCGGACTTAAGCTGAGCCATATTGTGATCCTCCTTTTATCTTCTGCGTCTTCCTCTCATGAGCAGGAGCCTTAACAGTGTAAGTGCCGAGCTCGCGAGTGCCACAGCATATGTGTCGCCGGCAGCCCAAAGGACTTTCTTGGCAGCTCCGAGCTGGCTGTCAGAGACCCAGCCGAATTCCTTCATAGCCTTAAGGCCTCTTCTGCTCGCATTGCGCTCAATGGGCAGAGTTACCAGATAGAACAGGAATACCACTGAATACAGGACGATGCCTGCCGTGCTTATCCAGTAACCGGCATCCGACATCTCGTAGGTCCTTGCCGCATACATAATGAGGACGCCGATTATAGCGATCCAGACACTTATCTTCGAAGTAAAGCCGGCGGCAGGCGCTATCAGCTGACGGATCTTGTAAAGAGCCATTCCTGATGAGGCCTGGCAGGCGTGACCGCATTCGTGTGCGGCAACTGCGACAGCCGTGATCGAATTCTTTCCGTAGCAGGTGTCCGACAGATTGATAACTTCCTCTTTGGGATTGAAATTATCAGTCAGTTCACCCGGGATATGACCTATCGTAACACCATACACTTCATTGGCGCGGAGCATCTCATTCACGCACGTGTTCGCATCCTTTCCGCTGGATACGGGTACGGTACTGTACTTTTTGACCAGTCTGTTGAGCCTGCCCCTGACGATCAGGCTCCAGATCATGATGCCTATCGCAAACAAATAAAACAATCCGCTGTAGTTTCCCAGATACCAATACATCTGACCGCCTCCTCTTACCGCCTTATTCCAAAAGACCTGATTATTACTATTTTATCACCTTTACGGGAAACGGTATTGCCTCACAACCGCGCTTCTTCTGTATTTGATAATCTTTTCTTTTTGCATAAAATATTTACAAACCAAATATCAAATCGGTTTAAAACAATTACAACTTGTATTGTAGTATGTTACTATATACCTGATCTGCGGATCAGATACAGCAGACACCCATATATTTGTCCTTAGGAGGAATGGGATATATGTTCGAGATAAAGACAAAAACGATGCTCGGCCCGAAGGTCTGGCGTATGGACATCTACGCACCGCTCGTTGCCAGAAGAGCTATGCCCGGTCAGTTCCTGATCGTAAGAGCTGACAAGGACGGAGAGAGGATCCCGCTTACCATCTGCGACTTTGACCGCGATACCGGCATAATCACTATCGTATATCAGACGGTCGGAGCCGAGACCGAACGCATGAGCAGAATGAACGCAGGTGAATGTTTTGCTGACGTGGTCGGTCCTCTGGGCAATCCCTCTGATCTATGCGATCTTTCAATAGAAGAACTCAAGGCGAAGAAGATCGTCTTCATCGCCGGCGGTGTCGGTACGGCACCTGTATATAACCAGCTTAAGTGGCTTCACGACAACGGCGTGGACGTCGACTGCATCCAGGGTGCGAGAACAAAGGAACTCCTCATTTTCGAAGACGAGATGAGATCGGTTACAAAGAATCTCTACTTCGCAACAGATGACGGTTCCTACGGCATCCACGGCAATGTCTGCGTTGCACTCCAGAAGCTTTGGGACGAAGGCATCCGCTACGATCACTGCGTCGTTATCGGACCTGTCATCATGATGAAGTTCGCCTGCCAGCTTACAAAGCAGCTCGGCATCCACACTGTCGTATCCATGAATACCATCATGGTCGACGGCACTGGAATGTGCGGCGCCTGCAGGCTTCTGGTCGGCGGACAGGTCAAGTTTGCATGTGTTGACGGTCCTGAATTCGATGGCCATGAAGTCGATTTCGATCAGGCTCTGCAGCGTTCACGCCTTTATAAGACACAGGAAGGTGAGCTCATGTTAAGGCTCACTGAAGGCGATACCCACAGCGGCGGCTGCGGTATGTGTTCATAAGGGGGATATGAAAATGGAATTTGACGTACTTAAGAAAGTTCCCGTATCAGAGCAGGACCCGCAGGTCCGTGCCACTAACTTCGACGAGGTAAACCTCGGTTATACAAAAGAAGAAGCAGTTCTCGAGGCTTCACGCTGCCTTAACTGCAAGAATGCACGCTGCATGCAGGGCTGCCCTGTATCCATAAACATCCCGGGCTTTATCGCAAAGCTCAAGGATGGCGACGTCGAAGGTGCTTATGAAGTCATCTCGCTGTCTTCTTCCCTTCCCGCTGTCTGCGGCCGTGTATGTCCTCAGGAGACACAGTGTGAAGCACAGTGCATCAGAGGAGTAAAGGGCGAAGCAGTATCCATCGGACGTCTCGAAAGATTCGTTGCCGACACTGCAAAGGATATGGGCATCAAGCCCAAGCTTCCGGCTGACATGGTAAAGAAAGGCAAGAAAGTTGCCGTAATAGGCGCCGGGCCTTCTGGTCTCACATGCGCAGGTGACCTCGCGAAAATGGGTTACGACGTAACTATTTTCGAGGCTCTCCACAAAGCAGGCGGCGTACTCGTTTACGGTATCCCCGAGTTCCGTCTCCCCAAGGATAAGGTCGTTGCAAAAGAGATCGAAAACGTAAAGGAACTGGGTGTAAAGATCGTCACTGACGCCGTCATAGGACGCTCGCTTACCATCGACGATCTTTTCGAAAACGAGGGCTTCTCAGCCGTATTCATCGGCTCAGGCGCAGGTCTTCCCCGCTTCATGAACATCCCCGGAGAGCAGTCACTCGGCGTATTCTCCGCCAACGAATATCTCACGAGATCCAATCTCATGGGCGCTTTCTCACCTGATTCGAGAACACCCATCATGAGAGCAAAGAAAGCTGTCATCGTAGGCGGCGGCAACGTTGCAATGGATGCAGCCCGTACAGCCAAGCGTCTCGGTGCTGAAGTACATGTCGTATACCGCCGTTCGGAAGCTGAGCTCCCTGCACGTGTTGAAGAAGTCCATCATGCAAAAGAAGAAGGCATCATCTTCGACCTTCTCACAAATCCTGTCGAGATCATCGCTGACGAGAACGGCTGGGTAACAGGCTGCAAGTGCATCCGCATGGAACTCGGAGAACCCGATGCCTCCGGCAGAAGATCTCCTGTTCCGGTTGAAGGTTCTGAGTTCACCATCGAGTGCGATGCAGTCATCATGTCACTCGGCACGTCACCTAACCCGCTTATCAAGAAAACAACTTCAGGTCTTGAAGTAAATAAGCGCGGCGGCATCATAGTCAACGAGGCTGAGATGACTTCCCGCGAAGGTGTCTTTGCAGGCGGCGATGCGGTAACGGGAGCTGCAACGGTAATCCTCGCCATGGGCGCCGGCAAATCCGCAGCTAAGGGCATCGACGAATATCTGTCGAAAGGTTAAAAGCAGATCTTTCAGTTCAGATACTTATTCTCGTATTCTTCAATGGAGACGGGCTTACTGTAATAGTAGCCCTGGATTACGTCGCATCCCAAAGATCTTAATTCATCTATCTGGCGCTTGCTCTCGGCACCTTCGGCCAGACACGTGAAGCCCAGTTCCTTTGCAAGGGATATGATGTGTCTTATTACGGAGACGTCTTTGGCGATCATGTTTTCGACGCCTACTTTATCGACAAAACTCTTGTCGATCTTAAGCGTATCAAGAGGCATCTGCGTAAGGAGCGAGAACGAGGAATAGCCTGTTCCGAAGTCGTCCATCGATATGTGGAATCCCCTGTCTCTCAGCTCGTTCAGCACATGGATCATCTGCTCGGTATTATCGTAAGAGGCACTCTCGGTAAGCTCGAAATCAATAAGGTCGTGGTAAACGTTATACGAATCGACGATCTCCGTCAGGTGATCGACGAGGTTCTCATCGTAGAGGCGCTCTCGCGAGAGGTTGACTGATACGGGGTAGAGTATCCTGCCTTCCTTTCTCCACTTTTCGAAAGTCATGCAGACCTTCTTAAGCACGATATCATCGATCTTGCCGATCGATCCGTCGCGCTCGAAGAACGGAATGAATTTGCCGGGATAGAGGAATTCCTTCTTCTTGTAATTCCACCTGATCAGAGCCTCGGCGCCCTTGATCTTCTCGGTCCTGATGTCGAATTTCGGCTGCAGATAAACGACGAACTCATCGTTCTCAACGGCCGTATCGAGATAAGCCTTGATGTAATTACCCCAGAGGATGTCTTCGTGCATCCTGTCCGTAAAGATGACAATGTCAGTCTTGTTGTGATTCGTGCCCAGTTTCTGCGCAAGCTTGCCGGCATCGGCGACTCTGTTGCCCGAGAGGATCGATCTTTGCATCGGAACGACACCGCATCTGTAGTAGATCTTGTAGTTCGGATCCTCTTCCAGGTGTGATAAGTCTTCGAAAAACTCCGTGAGCCTTGCGATCATCTGATCTTCAGGCATGTCCTTGATCATCATCGCGAAATTGTCATTGTGGCATCTGGCGCTGGTATAGACGAAGTCAGATCCGTTCATCGCCTTTACGACATTGCTCAGCACCTTGTTGGCCGCTATGTGGCCATAGACTTCGTTGATGACCCTGAATTCCTTGATATCGAAATGCACGAACGCATAATCCCTGATGCCGTAGTCCATGGGCATCTCCAGGAAAGGCACAAGATGATTCCAGTTGTAGTGTCCCGTGATCGGGTCGATGAATGCCTTGGTATAGAGTTCCTTTTTCCCGAAAGCGTCATATTCGTCTCTTATGATCTCCGCGGCATGATCCGTGTCGACCTGCATCTCGTAGAGGATCCTGATCTTCTTGCCGCTTAAGAAAATGCTTATGACCTCAGGATCTTCCCTGACCGACAGGTCGCAGTAATTCCTGTGGGCATCATCGTCTTCCCTGATCTTTTTGAACATGTCGTTTATCGAACCGATGCTGACCTCGATGTCATTATCGATCTCTATCGAATAGAAAAACGCTTCATCGAGCACGACAGACTTAAGATCTTCAGGATAATCAACGTTCTCATCTTCAGTCCTGAATTCGATGCCGATAACCGGCTTTCCGAGAGACTTCACATAAAAGAGCCCGGGATAGTCGTAAGTGCCGAATCTGTTGGCATAACGTCCGACTTCCTCCGGAATCCTGCCGCCGTAAAAAGCCGCGACAGCATCCTCGTCTGCGTCAACATAATACATGACCCTTTTGGGCTTATATAACTGGTTGAGTTTATTGATGAACATATCCGTACCTCGCGCAGTCTTGTCTTATGCTGATATTATACTATCAATCCGCATTCAAAGGTTGAGATGCCGTTTTTTTAATCAGTTATCTCCGGATCACCGGAGCCACTCGAAGCCATCCTGATTGGTGTCGCCTCATCGTTTATCTTTACCGCCAGAAGACAGCCGTCTTTGATCACCAGAGCCTTGGCTGATGTGCGTATATTTCTTTCCATGTCTCCCCCTTATTGTCGAAAAGAGCCCGCGCTCTTTGAAAGCACGGGCTCTGAAATATCGTTTGCTTAATGTTCTATCAAGCGTTGCAGATGATGGAGAAATCCTCAGCCTTGAGGGAAGCACCACCTACGAGACCGCCGTTGATGTCAGCCTGAGCGAAGAGACCTGCAGCGTTCTTGGCATTGCAGGAACCGCCGTACTGGATCGTGATAGCCTCAGCGCACTTGGGGCAATAGAGCTCAGCGATTACGCCACGGATGAACTTGCAGACTTCCTCAGCCTGCTCATCTGTAGCTGTCTTGCCTGTGCCGATAGCCCAGATAGGCTCATAAGCGATAGTGATCTGGCAGAGCTTGTCAGCAGGGATATCCTTGAAAGCGCCGACGATCTGACCCTTGATCCAGTCGAATGTCTCACCTGCTTCACGCTGAGCAAGAGACTCACCGCAGCAGATGATAGGTCTTACGCCGTACTTGAGGAGTGCAAGAGCCTTCTTGTTGACTGTCTCGTCTGTCTCTGCGTTGTACTCACGTCTCTCGGAGTGGCCGATGATGCAGTAATTTACGCCCATCTTAGCGAGCCAGAGAGGTGAAATCTCGCCTGTGAATGCACCCTTCTCTTCGAAGTGGCAGTTCTGAGCAGCGATCTTGATGTTTGTGTAAGCAGCAGCCTCAACTGCAGCAGCAAGTGCTGTAGCAGGAACGCCGAGAGCGATTCTGTGCTCAGCATTCTTTACGAGGGGCTTGAGCTCTTCGATGAGCTTAACTGCATCTGCAGGAATACCGCAGTTCATCTTCCAGTTGCCTGCAGCAAAGATCCTGCCTGTCTTCTTGTCGTTGAGGCAGTCAATACCGGGGAGAACCTTACCCTCGATGTACTCGAGAGAAGCGCCACCGCCTGTAGAGATGTGAGAAACCTTATCAGCATAGCCGAGCTTCTCGATAGCAGCTGCGGAGTCACCGCCGCCGATGATTGATGTGCAGTCTGCATCAGCGATTGCCTGAGCGATAGCCTTTGTACCAACTGCGAACTTCTCGAACTCGAATACGCCAGCAGGGCCATTCCAGATAACTGTCTTAGCGCCCTTGATAGCCTCAGAGAACTTAGCGATCGTCTCAGGGCCGATGTCGAGGCCCTGCCATCCGTCAGGGATCTCCATTGTGGGAACTACCTTGCTGTTAGCGTTTGCATCGAAAGCATCAGCAACAACTGTATCTGTAGGAAGAAGGAGCTTAACGCCCTTCTCTTCAGCCTTAGCGAGGATCTCCTTAGCGAGGTCAACCTTGTCAGCCTCGAAGAGGGAATCACCGATCTTGCCGCCCTGAGCGCCGATGAATGTATAAGCCATACCACCGCCGATGATGATGGTGTCAGCCTTGTCCAAGAGGTTTGTGATAACGCCGATCTTGTCGGAAACCTTAGCGCCGCCGAGGATGGCAACGAACGGTCTTGCCGGATTATCAAGTGCGCCGCCGATGAAGTCTATCTCCTTCTTGATGAGATAACCGCAAGCGGAAGGCAGGAAGTTTGCAAGACCTGCTGTGGATGCATGAGCACGGTGAGCCGTACCGAATGCGTCGTTTACATAGAGGTCAGCCATGGAAGCGAGCTCTGCAGCGAACTTAGGATCGTTCTTTGTCTCTTCCTTGTGGAAACGGACGTTCTCGAGCATGAGAACTTCACCGTCCTGAAGAGCAGCTGCCTTAGCCTTTGCATCTTCACCGATAACGTCAGCAGCCAGAGTAACGGGCTGGCCGAGAAGCTCTGCGAGACGGTCTGCTGCGGGCTTCATGGAGAACTTAGCCTCAGGTCCGTTCTTCGGACGGCCGAGGTGTGATACGAGGATAACCTTTGCCTTGTTGTCTACGAGATACTTGATCGTAGGGAGGGCACCCTTGATACGCTTGTCATCTGTGATCTTTGTGCCTGTTTCCTTGTCGAGCGGTACGTTAAAGTCAACGCGGACTATAACTCTCTTGCCGGCTACGTCTAAATCTTCGACGCTTTTCTTGTCATACATTGCCATGGATTGTCACACTCCTGATTCATTATTTTGTGTTTTGGGAAGCACCCGTAAATGAGCGCCTCTTATTTACTGACTTGAAGATTATACTATCTTCGCGCGATAGATAAAAGCAATAAAAAAGGCGAGTTTGGCGAATATTTTGCCAAACCCGCTCTTATTTGCGCTTAAATCAACCTAGTGAAAATTATTTCTTGCCCAGGAGCACCACGATCTCGTGTATCTTGAACACCTTCTGGCCGTCGACATGGAACCTGTAGAGCTCGCCGTCCTTGTCGTAGATCTCGAAATGTTTGCCGTAGGAAGCGACAAGTCCTCTCATCGTGTCGATCTCGAAGACCTTGCGCTCGAAAGGCGCACTCGAATCGAGCACCCTGTCCTTGTATTTTTTCATCGGCTTGCCCTTCTTGTAAGGGATTCCTTCCTCTGCAGGACAGTCTGTGCCGTAGTAGATGATCTCCTTATCGGTGATGGTGACCCTTCCCTTTCCCGTTTTCGCGAAAGTAAACCTGTCGAAAATCTTGAAGAGGTCGGCATTCATCTCCATCTTGAATCCGCCGGCGTCGAGCTGCTCCTTTATGAGTCCCTTCTCCCATTCGGTCCACTTATGGAGATCGTCGAAAACGACGCACTGCGGGTCGACCTTCTCGATGAGACCCGTGGGAAGATATCTGGCCGCGTTGCCGCAGTTGGAGCACTGTATCATGTCGTGCTTTCCGGAATTCATATACTGCATCGTATACTCGGAACCGCACTTCGGGCAGGCGTAAGCAATGTTCTGAAGACCTGCCGCGAGCTTCCTGCTCTTGTATGTCCTGGGATTCTCGCGGATCCAGTCGTTCTCGTTGTAATCGACTCCATCGAGGATCTTCTGCTGGAGCTCTTCGATCGACAGCTGCTTTACCTCGTCAGAATAGATCTTCTTTACGAACTCGGCGCTGATCCTGCCCTTGCGCATGCCGGATCTGGACCATCTCGGCCATGCCATGTAGGCGCCGTGGATGTGTGCGATATAGACGGATGCGCCGGCCTTTTTCGCAAGCCTTGCGACGCCGTCATCAAATCCTATGGACTTGCCGTCGACGTGCCTCGTTGCCTCGGGATATACGATGATGACACCGTTTCTCTTCATGACGCGCATCATGGCCTTGACCGCAGCCGTATCAACCACGAACTGCTTCTTGGGGATGGCGCCGCCCAGCTTGAACCAGTGCCCCCAGCCGGGAGCTCTGAATACGAATTCACCTGTTACGAAATTTGCAGGTCTTGCCTTGGTCAGACGGTTGATGACGATCGGATCAAAGTAAGACTCATGATTGGAGACGACGATGATGGGACCCTCATGCTTAACAAACTCCATGTCGGGTTTGACCTTGATGTGGGCGTAAGCACATACCAACGGCACAATTATGTGTGAACCGACAAATCCAAACCAGAATTTGCTCGGCACGCATCCTATGTCATAATCACGCGGCGCCTTGGAACGGGAGGCCGCATTACTGGTGTTTTCCTGCATCTCGTTACTCCGTATTAATTATGTTACCCCGGAAATTATTTTGATTACCGAAGTAATTGCGTGAGTATTATACAACATTTCGCCGTCAGGTGCTTACTGTATCTTTATTTCGCAGAGTCTTCCGCTACTTTTTCCTCTGCGCCGTCCTTCTTTATCTCGCCTCCGTCCCTGATGACGATGACCTTTCCGTCTTCCGCAGCGCTCCCCTGAGCGATCAGCGCCTCAGGATCTGATGTCTCTACCGCATCGATTATCGCAACGCGTCCCGGCTTTACGACGCCGTCGAGCATTGCTTCGGAGAAACGGTCCTCGACCATGGAAGTGATGACTCTTCTGAGCGGCCTTGCGCCGTACTGCGGGTCGTAGCCCTTCTTTGCCAGGAGTTCCTTCGCGCTGTCTGTGAGCACGATGTCCATGCCGAGATCCCTGATCCTTGAACCGACCTGCTTCATGAGGATGTCTACGATCCTGATGAGGGAATCCTTGCCGAGCATACGGAAGAATATGATGTCATCCACACGGTTTACGAATTCGGGCGAGAATGTCTTCTTGAGTTCGTCCAGAACGAGCTTCTTTGCCTCGTCGTAAGACTTGCCGCCGTAGAGGCCCTCTCTCGAGAGTTCGTCCTTGTCGCTCTCATCTGCCATCGCAAAACCGATCTTCCTGCCTTCGCTTCCGACCAGCATCCTTGCTCCGATGTTGGATGTCATGATGATTATCGTGTTCTTGAAGTCGACCGTTCTTCCGTGACCGTCCGTAAGACGGCCGTCGTCCAGAACCTGGAGCATGGTGTTGAATATCTCGGGATGTGCCTTCTCGATCTCATCGAAAAGAACGACTGAATAAGGATGTCTCCTTACAGCCTCGGTGAGCTGGCCGCCCTCATCGTATCCGACATATCCCGGAGGAGCACCGATAAGTCTTGCGACATCGTGCTTTTCGCCGTACTCGGACATATCGATCCTGACGAGCGCATTCTCATTGCCGAACATTACTTCCGCGAGTGCCTTTGCAAGCTCGGTCTTACCTACACCTGTCGTACCGAGGAAGATAAACGAGCCGGAAGGCCTCTTCTCATCCTTGAGACCCAGTCTTCCTCTGCGGATGGCCTTTGAAATGGCATGAACAGCCTCATCCTGACCGACGACTCTCTTTGTGAGCTCGGCTTCAAGGTTCTTTAGCTTCTCGGCATCGGACTCGGTGATCTTCGTTACCGGGATTCCCGTCCATTTCGCTAAGACAACGGCAACATCATCAACCGTGAGAGTGCCCGTAAAGCCTTCCTCGTCGGGCTTTACCTTATCCTGCAGGAGCACGAGTCTGTTCCTGATCTTCTCCTCTTCTTCCTTGAGAGTCTGTGCCGCCTCGAAATCCTGGCGCTCGACAGCCTCCTTCTTCTTTGCGACAACATCCGCTATCTCCCTCTCGAGATCTCCTCTTGCCTTGGAGAGCGCATAGTTGATCCTCTTTGCGGCGGCTGCCTCATCGACGAGGTCGATGGCCTTGTCAGGCAGGAACCTGTCAGAGACATATCTTGCCGAGAGTCTTACCGACTGCTCGAGGACGTCATCCGGGATGTGGACCTTGTGATGCTCTTCGTATTTGCTCCTTAAGCCCTTCATTATCGCTATCGCATCCTCAACGGAAGGCTCTTCGACCAATACCTTCTGGAATCTTCTCTCGAGAGCATGATCCTTTTCTATGAACTTCGTATATTCGTCGAGCGTCGTTGCACCAATTACCTGGAGCTCGTTTTTTGTAAGGAGCGGCTTCATTATGTTTGCAGCATCCATCGAACCGCCGGAGGATTCGCCTGCTCCGACCAGCGTGTGGATCTCGTCGATGAACAGAATGACATTGGGATCTGCGACCGCCTCATCGAGCATGCTCTTGATACGGTCCTCGAATTCGCCCCTGTACTTTGAGCCTGCGACCATCGAACCCATCTCGACGCTGTAAACGACCTTGCCCTTGATGACGTCAGGAACGTCGTTCTCGGCGATCATGAGAGCGAGACCTTCTGCTATCGCGGTCTTGCCGACACCCGGATCGCCTACGAGGCACGGATTGTTCTTTGTGCGCCTGATGAGTATCTGCATTACTCTGGCGATCTCCTCCTCACGGCCTATTACCGGATCGATCTTGCCCTGCTTGGCGAGCTCTGTCAGGTTCTTGCCGTACTTGTCGAGCGTCTTGTGTCCGGTCTTTCCCGATCCCTTGCCTGAAGGTTTGCGGGGACCTGCAGACGGACCTGCTGAAGGACCGCCCGAAGGTCTGTCGGAATCGTCATCACCGCTGTCCATGAATGGGCCGTTTCCGTTCTTTGCCTCTTCGGCCTGCTCATTGAAGATGCTGATGATGGAATCCCTTATGCCTTCAAGATCACACCCTGCGGCCTCAAGGCAGCTGAAGATCTCCGGATGATTGGATATCTTGCGTGACAGGATAACGAAAAGAAGGTGCTCAGGATTTACCGCTCCGCCAAAGCCAGTCCTTCTGGACAGTTCAGCGGCATTCGCGAAGATCCTCCTGACGTCGATCCTTAGATTTGAAAATGCCCTGTCGGCACGCATCTTGATAGCGGCCTCGTCTATCTCGTATTCGCCGTCGACTCCGAGACGTTCCAATACTATCGACATGTCCTGGATGTTGTCGTTCAGAACCTCGCGTGCAGGCGTATCAGTTACGCACAGCGCAGAAAAAAGTATGGTGTCACGTATGAGGGAAGTATGCTTCTCCTCAGCGATAAGGCTCGCCGTAACGAGCACTTTTGCAGTATCTTCAGTTATTCTCATTTCTATCAACTCCCTTCAGGATCTTTCTTATTCCATTCGCCCTGTATTTCTGTGATGCCGTGCTCTGGCCCGACTTTCTGTTCGGTGCGCCCGGCTCCCACAGGATATCCATCGTAAGCTTGTCTATGGTATTCCAGGAGATCTTTATCTCACCCGAATCGTCATGGTCATGGTAGAGCCTGATCCATGAAAGCGCCTGGAGCGCCTCTCCCCTGGAGATCATGTTCGCGTATCTCAGAGTGCCGTATGATCTTCCGTAGTTATCCTCCGCCTGTTCCTTCCTGCTGGAGATAAGTTCTTCACGGCAGGCTCTCTCCGCTTTGATAACATCCGCGATGAGCATCTCGCCCCTTCTGAGGAGCTCTTCCTCGGTAACGCCCAAAGTGTTGACGCTCGCGATGATATAGACATCGGAATCAGCGGTCTCGCCCCTCTCGGAGAACGGATACAATGTCCATTCATACTGTCTTACACGCTGCGACAGCGCCGTTATGCCGCTCTCCGTTTTCGAAAGAGCAGGGATGGCGACCGTATAGAGGATCTTCAGACCCGTTCCGGCGAGCCTGACATTCGAAGTAAGGAATCCGTAATTTCCGGAGAATGCGATATCGAGCTTTTTCTCGAGATCAACCGCCAGCATCTCAGCCTTTTTGTATACGCTTATGTCGTGACCCTGTGCCTGTGCCTTTATCGTCAGATGTTCGCCGCATCCCACGGTTATCGAGAGGCTCGCATCGTCATTGTAGTAGAATGCCTTTCTCTCAGGATTAGCCAACTGGCTCGCCTCGCGGCCCAGGAGCTGGAGTCTCGTGAGCTTCAATACGGTATTCCTGTCGAGATCGGCAGCGCATCCGCCAATGTATGTGTCCTTATCAACGGCTCCGTCAATAGTATCCATCAGGCTCCGGCAGTCTTTGTCATCCAGCCTCGGCATGAAGTTGTATCCTTTTATGTTCCTGACGATGCACGCTTTTGTCGAGAGGACAACGTCGTTGTCCGCACCTTCCGTTGTATACCACTCAGCCATTGCTGCCACCGTCCTTTCTGCCTTTGAGTTCGTCTCTGAGCTTTGACGCAAGGATATATTCCTCAGCATCAGCCGCGAGCTTTATGCCTTTCTCGAGTTCTTCGTCCGAGAGCATTCCGAGGTCTGCCTTCATAAGTTTTTCGATAGTCAGTCCCGAAGCGTGTTCTTTCTTCGTTTCTGCGGGACCCGGTACGGGCGCTGCCGCAGGTCCCTCATCGGGTGAAGCTCCTTCAGCCGGGATCTGTTTCCTTACTGCCGCCGGAGATTCCGTTACGGTGCCTGCAGACTGTGAGGGAAGACGTCCGGTGTACTCGCTGTTGCCCTGCTGCTTGAACATCTCCCTGATGATATTCTCATTAAAGGTGTTGTAGCATTCGATGCATCCGACATGTCCTTCGTTCTCGAATTCCTTCAGAGTCATCCCGCATTTCGGACATGTAAGCGTACTGTTGCCGAAATCTATCTCATTCTTGGCCATCTCCCTGAATGTCGAAGCTATCGCATCGAGCTCGACAAACGGATTGTCCAGGAATTCCGAAGGTCCTCTGTAGAAACCTGCGTTCTTTGCACACTGCTCACACAGGACAGTACCGTTTATCGTAAACATGGTATTGGTCAGTTCCCTGCCGCATCTTTCACATCTCATTTATCTTTCTCCTTTACCGGAATTCTTTATCTCAAGTAACCATCAGTCCCAGGAGCGCATGCTTGAAGATATCCGCCCTTAAGACCGCCCTTATGTCCGAATCGACTCTGGCAAGCGCCCTGTCGGATACCGCTGCCATGATCGCCGTTCCTTCCTTTGAAGTCATGGCGCCGACAGACACCGCGTTCATCAGAAGGTTCTTCGCCTGCTGCTGCGAGAGGTCGTCTCCCACGCTGTCGATTATCGCCTTCAGGTATTCTGCGGGACCGACGTGACTTACACGCGTGATCGTGATCTGTCCTCCGCCGCCTCTCCTGCTTTCGACTATATATCCGCTTCCGCCCGAAAACCTTGTAGACAGCACATAAGTGATCTGAGACGGCACGCAGTTCGCCTGCTCAGCCAGCTGGCTCCTGCAGATCGTAGCCGTTCCGTCATTCTCGTCGACCATATCCTTGATCATCTGTTCTATAACATCAACCAGTCTAGCCACAAGATCATCCTCCTTCCGCTTGTTATCAGAGCTGCTTTGCAATTTGCTCTTTCCTGACTTTGACTTTGACTTTCTTTGACTAATGAAATTATGGTACTGTTCCGGTCATTTGTCAACCCGCGGAAACAACTTCCTGTGTTTTGCCGCACCTGAAAGTCAAAAAAGTCCTCCGCCGTTCCCTGCGGTCCGTATTCAGATCTCAGAAAATATTCAGGTTGCTTTAAGGTTTAGTTAAAGTTCGGATGCAATAATGTCATCAGAAAAGATTTGTTTCTTCATAACAGCCCCCAAAAACGAAAACCCGGACCGGAAGTGTCTGGGTTTTCTGTTTTTCCGTTCCGCAACATCCTGCTTTGCATATGTTGTTTAATCAACGGAGTGGTCTGACATTACTGATTGTCCGGCTCCAGGTCGCACAGGATAATAAAACCATAAGACATGGAGTCATCAGACAAGGAGGACAGAACAATGAAGAACACAAAAAGAAACGGACTTAACATGGAACAGCTCGATACCGTTTCCGGCGGGAATCTCGGCATGACCGCGAGCGACAGTAAATTCTTCCAGGATATAGGCATAATGAGCGAATCTTACAGCGCATCGGGACTGATGTTCAGCTGGGAATCCGGCTCTGCAAAAGTCGATGAAGCATGGGCACAGTTCGGAATCACATGCGTTTCGGCTCCCATACTCAACAATACCTATTACTACCGCGGCAGAAAGATAAGCAGATATGACGCATTGATGCTGGTTATGAAGAAGACAGGGAATAACCTGGATATCAATAAGTACTGGAGCGATCCCAACGACTGAGCTGTCAGCCGTTAAATAATGCAGTTCCGGAGGCAACAGACTAATCCCTTTCCGCCCCAAACAAACGAAGAGGCTGCCCCACAACACGTGAGACAACCTCTCGTTAATCATTTGAATCAGTTCAGATCAAGGATTCGTGCAGTAACCAGACTTATCGAAATTATAGTCCTTGCCGTCGATCTTCCAGGTCTCGTTCTTTGCATACCAGCCGTTCGAGTCGCCATACCACCAGCCCTTGGAATCTTTCTTCCAGGAAGCCTTGTATGTGTATGTCCACTTGCCGTCTGAATCAAGCCGGTAACCGCCGCAGTATTCATTTGCCGCCATCGCTCCGTTTGACTTGAAGAAATAGTACACTCCGCCTATCTCTTTCCAGCCTGTCACCATGGCGCCGGAACCGGCAAAGTAATACCACGTGCCGCCGATCTGCTGCCAGCCGGTCTTCATCTTTCCGTTGCTTCCGAAGTAGTACCAGCTCCCGCTTATCTGCTTCCAACCCGTGGTCATCTTTCCGTTAGTTCCGAAGTAATACCAGGCACCGCTTATCTCTTGCCAACCGGTAACCATAGCTCCGGATGTCTTTAATAAATACCATGCTCCGCCGTCATTTTGCCAGCCTGTGAGCATGACACCGATTTCATCGAAGAAATACCATTTGCTGTCTATCTGCTGCCAGCCTGTCATGATATTTCCGTCCTGATCCAAGTAGATCCACATATCTTCACCGGTCAGATTCCATCCCTGTCCGGCATAATGGACCGTGTATTTCCCCGTTATATCTTTGAAAAAGCCTGATTCCTTAACAGGGTTCTTGTCAAGATTCCATTTAAATAAGGTAATTGCATCGAAGGAAAGTGCTGACCCTGAATAGCAGATATCTGTCAGATTATTGCATCTTTCAAAACATTTATTGTTTGCCGACTTGAGGCCTGCATTGACATAAACACTTCTCAGTTTTCCACAGTCTTTTACACTTACATATTCACAATAAGCCGGAAGACGAAGCTGTGTAAGGCTCGCACAGTAGTCGACATCGATTATTGAAGCTTTGCGCGGGAATTTGACTTCTTCCAAACCGGCACATTGATGAATACTTACTCTGCCTGCATTGCAGGAAGTAAGATCTGCCTTCTTAAGATCACCGGAAAGACCGATATCCAGCCAGTATACAGAGTATTTCGAAAGGAATTCAAAAGAATCAATGCTCTCCAGGTTCTCCAGCCAAAGTGCATCGATCTTCACACCTTCAGGGAAAACTATATTCTCTCCGCTCAATTTCGGGAGATTGACTATGTCGTAGGAATAGTTATCGGGAGCATTGAGGAACGTCAGCTTAGTTGCATTGCAGACACGATCGTAATCACCCCAGAGAAAACTCGTACCGATCTGGATATAGCAGCCTTCTTTGACACCGGTCATATCAACAGTAACCGTTTTAACTTCAGCCAGGATGGATTCATTGAGCATGCTTAAAGAAACCTGGTAAACAGTATCTCCATATATGACCATATCCCTGATCTTCAACTCGCCGTTTGAATACAGTTCGTATTTATATTCGCCTTCATCTCCCGATTCGATCAATGCCGAATCTGCAGATACGGCATTACCGGTCAGGACCGTAACGGAGAAAACGGTTGCCACCATAACCAATAACCTGATCATTGTTCCGGCAAATCTGTCTGTGCTTTTTCTGATCGCTGAGATTCCCATGCAATTCCTCCCAAAGATTACTGCTGCACCTGAAGTGCATGGAATCGTGCAGCTTTTCGTCAAATCCGCACGAAAAAGTGAACTTGAATAACGCGGCCCCGGAAGTGCAGACAGTTATCCGGAATCTAATCTTACTTTTTAAGATAATTCCGGCAAAAGCTTTGTTTCTTCTCTTTACCTGTGATACAGCTTCTTTGTCTCGTAAACAGGCTCACACGTAAGGTTGATGCCGAGTTTATGGAACATGTTGAGGTCAACAGAACTCATCATGGTGGTTGAGTGAGCATCGCTGTTAACGAGATTTCCGATCTGCTGCATGGCAAGTTCCGCTACAGGGTTTGTGGTAGCACTGATAGCGAGCGCAATGAGGACTTCATCAGTATGAAGTCTCGGATTGTGGTTGCCCATGTGATTGATCTTAAGATCAGAGATAGGCTCGATAACATTAGGTGAAATGAGCGGAATGTCATGAGAGATCCCGGCGAGCACCTTAAGAGCATTAAGGAGAGCTGCGGATGCAGGTCCCAAAAGCGGAGTGGTCTTGCCTGTAACGATCTGGCCGTCCGGAAGTTCCAGTGCAACTGCCGGAGCACCTGTTGATTCAGCGCGGACAAGAGCTGATCCGATAACGCGGCGTGAAGTAATGTCAATGCCGCTCTTCTTCATGAGGAATTCTATCTTGGTTACGTCAGAACCGTCTGAAAGACCGGCGCGAGCAGCCATCTTGGCTTCGTAATATCTTCTTACGATCTCCTGACGGGAAGCTTCCTGGCATGCCTCGTCATCGACGATCGCAAAGCCTGCCATGTTGACGCCCATGTCCGTAGGTGACTTGTAGGGGCTCTCGCCGTAGATCTTCTCGAAAATGGCATTTACAACGGGGAAGATCTCAACGTCTCTGTTGTAATTTACCGTGGTCTTTCCGTATGCCTCAAGGTGGAAAGGATCGATCATGTTTACGTCCGCAAGGTCAGCCGTAGCTGCCTCATATGCAACATTTACGGGATGCTGGAGCGGGATCGACCAGATAGGGAATGTCTCGAACTTCGCATAACCGGCCTTGATGCCGCGCTTGTTCTCGTGATAGAGCTGTGAGAGGCATGTGGCCATCTTTCCGGAACCCGGACCGGGAGCAGTTACGACGACGAGCTTGCGTGAAGTCTCGATATAATCGTTCTTGCCGTAGCCTTCCTCACTAACGATAAGCGGGATGTCGGAAGGATATCCTACGATGGGGTAATGTCTGTATGACTTGACTCCCAGACCCCTGAGCCTTGCTTCGAACTTCTCTGCCAAAGGCTGACCTGCGAACTGGGTAATAACAACGCTTCCCACATAAAGGCCGAATTCCGTGAATGCATCGATGAGACGAAGAACTTCCTGATCGTAAGTGATGCCCAGGTCTCCTCTTCTCTTGTTCTTCTCAATGGCATCGGCATTGATCGCGATAACGATCTCCGCATCTTCGGAAAGCGCCTTGAGCATCCTGATCTTGCTGTCAGGCTCAAAGCCGGGCAATACTCTGGAAGCATGATAATCGTCGAATAATTTGCCGCCGAATTCGAGATAGAGCTTGCCGCCGAATTTCTCGACGCGCTCTCTGATGTGCTCGCTCTGGAGCTCTACATATTTGTCATTGGAAAAACCGATCTTAAACATATAACAACGACCCCCTTTATCGAAAGATTATATCGTAAAGAAGTCCGTTCGAATGTTACAAAAAACGATTAGCGCAAAAATCTGACCGGATCCATCAGGAGAAGCGTTTTCCCTTCGGGAAGGCCCCTGACCTTCTCTCCTGCGGCGACTATATCACGTCCGCCGTTCTCCCTGATGAGCTCTGCAAATTCCTCTATTCCCGAGATCACGTCATAGCCGAATCCGTCACCGCTGAAGTGCATCGGGATAACCGCTTTGGGATCGATCTTGCAGCAGAGTTCGAAGGCCTGCCTGCAGTCTATGGTGTAAAATCCGCCGACCGGGATCATGAGAAGATCGCAGCCCTTTATCTTTTCGAGCTGCTCATCCGTAAGACCGCAGCCGATATCTCCCATGTGAACGATCACGGCATTGTCGGGTTCCGATCTTACTATTGTGATCTTATTGGGACCGCGCTTGGCGCCCTTAACCTCATCGTGGTATGTGTCGATGAACTCAATTTCCGGAAACGGTCCGTTAAAGGCCCTTGAAGGAGACTTTACGCACTCTTCGGCATTATGGTCACGGTGCCCGTGTGAGCAGAGCACTTTGTCGGCAACAACACACACTTCGCCGAGACCGGGTACGGATCCCGGTGCATACGGGTCAAAACATATCGAATAACCCGTTGAGAGCTCTATCATGAAGCATGCGTGTCCGATATATGTGATATCCATGGGACGGGATCCTCCTCAGGTGATGTTTTCGGATATAACGGATCAGAAATCGACGCTGTCGTCTTCGCTGTTACCGGCGCTTTTCTTTCCGTCACCGGATGAGGCTGTCGTGGACTCAACGGTAAACGTAGCGTCTTCCAGGATCTTGGAGTTTGCCTTGAACTCTTTCTTTGCCTGGGAAGCAAGGATCGCATTTGCGATGCCGCCGATGCTGCCGATAACGAGCGTGATGCCGATGATGATGGTCAGAGCCTTTGATGCACCGTTAAAGAAAACGATGAAGATGCCCATGCCCAGCGCAATGATGCCGAAAAGGAGCGAGAACCACCAGTACTTGGCGCCCGCAGGTCTCAGAGTGCCTACCGAAGCAACTATGATAACGATGGCGTATACAGATACGATTATGCCGAAAACAAAATTAAATACCGTGATGATTGGCGCGGGATTGATGAGGAATATTATTCCGGTGACAGCTATGGCACCTCCGATTATAAGAACGATCCAGTCGAAGATCGTCTTTTCCTTTATCCTCAGGAAGTTGATCAGTTCAAAGATGCCGACAATGACCAGAACACCGCCGACGACCCTGACAAAGCCTGCTGCGATGGCATCGCCCTTGCCTGCCAGTGTTCCTATAAAGAAGATGAGTCCCAGGAAGAGCATGACGATGTCGACGATTATCGTACCGACATTGTAGTCACTTATCTTGTTCTTCTTTTGGGTCTTTGTCTTAGCCATGTATTCATTCCTCACTTTCGTCACTTTCATCGCTCGCGACTATCTTATTCTTACCCGAATTCTTTGCCCTTGCAAGTGCCTCTTCAGCCTCCCGAACTGCCCTGGAGAGATCCGTCTTCATATCAAACCAGGCATATCCGCCGCTGAACGTAACGGACCTGTCCAGGAAAGAAAACTTCTTTTTCGCGAATTCCTTACGCATGCGGTTGAGATCTTCCATGTTCTCTTCCGGAACCGCATTAGTGAATAAGACCACGAACTTTTCGCCGCCGTACCTTCCGATCAGGGTGCCGGCATCGATATAGTCTGACAGGATGGAACCGAGCGCGCGGAGAACGTCATCTCCCTTGTCATGTCCTATCTCATCGTTTATAAGCCTGAAATCGTCTATATCCAGGACGGCAATGCCGCAGGGCTCGTTCTCATTTGTCTGCGAGAGGATCTTCTCGGCCTCTCCGGTCAGGAATGCCTTGGTGTACACGCCAGTAACGCTGTCCGTATCCAACTTGCCGTCACCGGTGAGGCTCCTCTCCGTGATGAGGAATTTCATCTTGGTGTAGGATTCGAGCTTGAAAGACATAAGACTTACTATGATCGCCATTATCTCCGCGATCACGATGCAGATGATCGTGAACGTCCTTTCCGTCGGGTAATCGTACATATGCAGTATGCCTGAGTACAGGATAAGGACGAAGCAGATTCCCGCCTGGATCTTCTGAAGGAAGTCATCGTGGAAGATCGAGCTGAACATGACGACGAACAGCGGCAGTATCCATAATGGGATGAAATAGCTGTGTGCGAGCGATATTACGCCCGTCATCAAAAGAGTCGAAATGGAGCACACCCTGTTCTTCGTGCTGTCGGTGCTGTTCCCCGATCTGTTCGAAAACCTGGTGATAAGCCACAGGAGCATATTTATCCCGAAGGGAACAAGTATCCTGAACTCTATATAGGACTTAAGCGGCTGACCGAGATCCTGGATTATGTAGTAATAAAACGCAAGAGCGATCTCCAGACACAAGCACACGACAGTTGAAATGAGAAGGAGCTTCTCAATCTCGGACCTTATCTTTCTTTCAAGATTCCGCATCGCGGGATCGCCTGTCAGCTTCGTGTCCATCCTTTATGTGCCTTAACGAATGTTACGTCGCGGTATTGTCTCCGCCTGTCTCTTCGGTTGAACCGCCGTTGTCTCCGCCTTCTCCGGATGAACCGCCGGTCTCTCCGCTGCCGCCCTGCTCTGCAGGTGTAGGTGTCGGAGTTTCAGTCGTCTCACCGCCCTGTTCCTGATCAACAGGTGTAGGTGTCGGTGTTTCGGTCGTCTCACCGCCCTGCTCCTGGTCAACAGGTGTCGGAGTCGGGTTGTCGCCGTTCTCGCCTTCAGCCGGAGTGGGAGAAGGTGTGACGGAAGTCTCAGCTTCCTGCTCCGCAGGCGTCGGCGTAGGCGATACTGCCTGCACTACTTCCCATGTAGCGGAAGCGGTTACCGATCCGCGGAACGAATCCTTGTAAGTATATGTGATCGTGTATTTTCCTATCTTCTGCTGAGCCTGCTCGAGCGATACCTTCTGACCGGACTCATCCGTGATCTCATAGGTGATCCCGCTCGTCGTGGTCTCATCCTGGGATGTCTTGGCCGATACGCCTTCCAAAGGATCGATCGTCTGGCCGACTCCGCTGGTAATGCTCGTGTTTGTCAGTTTAACCTCGGGCGCATTAAGTGTCGTCTTGCCCATGATCCTGATATTCAGGTCGACGTCGGTGCTGATGCCGGATACCTTTCCGTGCCATGAATACTGCCAGTACTCATAGGAGAAGCTCCTGGGCGGGATCGTGTCGCCGGCCTTGTACATACTGCCGTCGCTGTAGCAGCTGTATGGATATGCATACCAGAGCTTGTATTTGGAAAGGATCTCGCCGGAATAACTTCCGAGTCTGTTGTTGATGTCGCCCGTATTGAGATATACGCAGGGTGTGTAGCCGTTCTGCGCGATTGTGCTGCAGAAAGCGGTGATGACGTTTGCAAAGTCTTCACCCTTCAGGTTTTCGGTCCTGTATCCGCCGCCTGTCTCCCAGTCGAGCACGACGGGAAGATCCATCGTAACACTGCCTACCTTTGACAGTGTAATGGAAGCCTCTTCGAGAGCCTCGTAAGGAGTGAGCGCCTGTGAGAAGAAATATGCGCCGACCTTGATGCCTGCCGCCCTGGCATTCTTGACGTTGGTGGCAAACTTGGTGTCCTCATAGATCTTGCCCGATTCACCCCAGCCGCGGCCGCCGCATCTGATGAATGCGAAATCAATACCGTCAGCCTTTACTTTCGACCAGTTGATATTGCCCTGGAACTCGGAGATGTCTATTCCGAGCTGGTACTTGACCATCGTTATGGGCGCGAGCGTCGGTGTCGGGACATTTGTCGGAACCGGTGTCGGTGTATCAGTTGCAGCAGGTGCGTTTCCGCCCGAACCGTGGTGAACGTTGTTCTGATTCTGGGACTGGTCCGTGTCGATATCGCTCCTCGCGATAACGCCTGCCTTACCTGCCTTGATGGCTTCAACGAGTTCCTCGTCCGTCAGGGACTTCAAGTCGCTGACGTCGACGACATGCTCGCCTGTAAGTCCGCCGCGCTTGGTCTCCCTGGGCTCGACGGATGTTGTCTCTTCGATATAATCTTCAGCTGATACGAATTCGATCTCCTCGCTCTCGGAAGCTTCGATCGCTGCCCTTGCAAGGAACTGCTCTGCGGTGTTGAGTTCCAGATTCTCCGAAGGAACGGAGGAATCCGCTTTGAGCGTGATGGCCGCGGTGCATACGGAGCCGATCGTACCGACGACCAGCACTGCCGCGAGGATAAGGCTTAATCTCGCCTTGTTCTCCTGAGCCGAGCAAAAGCGCTCGAAAAAGCTCTGTTCTTTATTTTCCGCTTTCTTTTTCAAATCAATACCACCTGTTAAAAAACATAAATATTCATGATAATAATGCTTTAGTACCCTTTTTAAGTCAAGGCAGAAACACCTTACATATAGGTTACCGTTTTGCTACAAAAGCCATGCCGCTTTGTGCAATTACCCTCTATTCAGCGGGCGGATATTCGTTGCACAGGAGCCTGTACGGCGGCTCGTCCTCCTCTATCTCGGGGAATCTTCCGACCTGCGGATTGAACCTGTTGTCTGTGTTGTCGTCATTTACCTGGGACACTTCGCCAAGGAGCACCGCACCCGTTCCCTTCTCCACTTCGAAATCATGATAAAGATAAGGCTGTATCGAGATGCTCTCTCCGGGAGTAAGCCTTATCTGAGTTCCGGCCTTAACCTGATATGTCCTGCCGTCAGTGTGGACGGTGACATCGCTCTCCTTATCGATCTCTTCATCCGGGAGTGAGTTGTAGACCCTGATCAGCAGATTTCCGCCGCCCTTGTTTATGATGTCCTCCATCTTGTTCCAGTGGAAGTGATTGGGCGAATACTGCCCTTCCTCGATGAACAGGAGTTTCTCCGCGTAGGACTTGGGATATTTATCCTTTGCCTTGAGATTGCCGTTTCTCAAAGTTATCAGCGAGAATCCGACCTTGTCAAAATCGCCCAGACCGTAATCCGTTATATCCCAGCCGAGCATGTTTTCCCTGATCTCATCGTATTCATGGCCTTTGGAAAGCCACTCTTCCGGCGTGAAATGACAGAACGGCGGAAGACTTATCTTCAGCTCCTCCGTCACGCTTTCCATGCGCTTAAGCGCTTTGTTGATCTCGGATCTTTTCATATGAGTTCTCCTTTTCCCCGCTCACTATCTTAACATTGTCATCAGGATTATTTGCGACCGAAAAGGGGCAATTTCAACGCACGGCCCGCCTGTTGCTTACCGCCCTGAATATGCAGGCAACTCCGAAAGCCGACAGAGTTATCACGGTAAATATCAGGATGCCCACAGGCCAGCCCCAGCTTAAGAAAGCATAAAAATCGTTGGTATAAGGCCAGGGACCGCCGATCCCGTTTATCAGGATGTTCAAAAGGTAACCGATGCCGTAAAGGAGCGTCGGAACCGCCGCGATCACCGTAAACCTGAACGGCATCTTTTTCCGCTTAACGAAGATGAATTCCGTCATTGCCGTCAGAGGTTCCAGAAGATGGAATAAGAGATTGCCCCGCTTGTAGAACTGCGGATAACCGTATAATGGCCCGAACATGAACGCAACAACAGCAAATGTTATCGCCACACCGCATACAGCCGCGAGCTTTAAAGCCGCCATCCTGTCAGTATTCTTATTGAGAAGGCACAACACCAGATAAACAGCCGCGATGACGCCGCAGAACACGTTCGTAAGGACAGTGTAGAACTTGAAGTTCTCTATACCTGTCGACTGCAGCGCTCCCTCTTCGGGCTTTCCGGTGAGCATGAGAACAGTACCGGTCACCGTAAGAATAACGATAACGGCATTAATGATCATTTCCGCTGTCTGACTCTTTTTGCTCATAAGTAAATTATACACGGTATGCAAAAGGGCTGCTCCCTAATGAACAGCCCTTGATCGATCTGATATTTAAGTCAGGTATCAGCCCTTCTCGAGTGCGAGTGTAACTGTTGTTCTGTCGCAAACTTCTGAGGGTCCGAAGTACTGGATGGCACCGGGGAATGTGAATGCAGTCTCAACTGCCCACTTCTCACGGTTTGCTTCGAAATACTTGAACGGCTTGCCGTCGAGCTCAACGAGAGCCTTTCTGATAACCGGCTTGTCTGCGCCGTTTCTTCTCTCCATGTTCATCATCTTTGTGATAGGCATACCGCCTGCAACCCACTCATCAGCGGGCTTGGAGATGTTGGAAACCTTTGAGAGGTATCCTGTGTAACCATACTGGATGAGCATGAATGCGTTGAAGCCCAGAGAGTAGCAGTAGTCAGCATCGAAGTTGGAAGGGAATGCGCAGCGGCCTTCATAACCGAAGAAGTGGTGCTGAGCGCCGAACTTACCCTTGTATGTGCCAGCTTCCTTTCTCTTTGCGAGCTCGTTCTTGACCATCTCGGAGAAGAGCTTCTCGGACTCGATGAGGGATACCTGAACGTTGCCGTGAGGATCTCTCTCGAGGAAGAGCTGCTGCTGGATGCCCTGAGGAAGGATGTCGAATACCTTGAAAGCATCAGCGGAAAGGCCGGCCTTGATGAACTCATACTTAGCGTTCCAGTCAGGAAGGCTATTAAACTGAGCTGTCTTCTCGCCTGCGAGGAGCTCGTTGATCTCAGCGATGAGAGCGGAGAACTCAGGTACGAACTCTACGATACCCTCAGGGATGATGGCAACACCGAAGTTGTCGCCGTTAGCTGCTCTCTTCTCAACGGAGTCAGCGATCTGGTTTGTGATATCTGCAAGAGACATCTTCTTAGCTGCAACTTCCTCACCGATGAGGCAGATGTTAGGCTGTGTCTCAAGTGCGCACTCAAGAGCAACGTGGGAAGCGGAACGTCCCATAACCTTGATGAAGTGCCAATACTTCTTTGCGGAGTTAGCATCTCTCTCGATGTTGCCGATGAGCTCGGAATATGTCTTTGTAGCTGTATCGAAACCGAAAGAAGCTTCGATATCCTCGTTCTTCAAGTCGCCGTCGATCGTCTTGGGGCAGCCGATAACCTGGATGCCTGTGTTGTTGGCAGCCATGTACTCAGCGAGTGTGGCAGCATTTGTGTTGGAGTCGTCACCGCCGATGATGACGATAGCAGTAAGGCCGTTCTCTTTTGCATAGTTAGCAACTGTCTGGAACTGCTCAACTGTCTCGAGCTTTGTTCTGCCGGAACCGATGATGTCGAATCCGCCTGTGTTTCTGTATGCATCGATGAACTTGTCATCGAACTCAACATAGTCGTTCTTGAGAAGTCCGTCAGGTCCCTTCTTGAAACCGAGGAGCTTGTTCTCGGGATTTGTTGCCTTCAAAGCATCATAAAGACCGGAAATGACGTTGTGTCCGCCCGGAGCCTGGCCGCCGGAAAGGATTACGCCGACAACCTGCTTCTTAGCAGCGGATGTATTTGCGCCCTTAACGAATGTGATCTCGGGCTTACCATATGTGTTGGGGAAAAGAGCCTTGATCTTATCCTGGTCTGCAACAGACTGTGTAGCAGCACCTTCCTGTACGCTGATCTCAGCGATACCGTTTCTAAGCATGCCCGGAAGCTTGGGCTGATACTCATATCTTGCCTTCTGAAGTGGTGAAATATCCATAGCATTACTCCTTTAGAATAAAATACACAAGAATAATAATTAATCAGGAGCCAAAAGTAAATGATAGATTTCGGGCTTTGTGTATGATTTATCCACTGTTCTGACCGAACCTCAAAGCCTTTTGTCAATTCACACCAAAAAAGTAATTTGATTGTCAAACTTTTTGGCCGAAACTCCATTAACATTCACATAAGCATTTGATAAAATCAACGGTGCATGGGGTAGAACAAATAGCGAAATCCCTGAATATTATTATTTGGAGGGTCATTCAAATGGCAGAAAACACACCTGTACAGGGTCAGTCTAAGGGCAAGTCAATCGCTTGCATGGCATGCGGCATCGCATCTATCGTACTTTGCGAATGTTACGGAGCTGGTCTCATTCCCGCTATCGTAAGCCTCGTTCTCGGCAGCCAGTGCGCTAAGGAAGGCGTTCAGAACACATTCACAAAAGTTGGTAAGATCACAGGTATCATCGGTCTCATCCTCAACATCGTTGTAGGCGCTATCATGATCATCATCGTTGCTGCTGCAGCAGCTGCAGGCGTTTCAAGCTACTGATAAACGTCATTAATGCCAAAGGCCGTTCGGGATTCCCGGACGGCCTTTTTTGTTGCTTATGAATTGACAGGCATCTATTCTTTTTGAAGTCTCTTTTTACTGACGTCGATTACCGTGACGGTTACCGCAAATAAGAACAGCAATATGCTTATTATCTGTGATGTTGACAATCCGAAAAGGAATCCCCTGATCTCGTCTCCCCTGAAGAATTCATCCGTGAATCTGATGACGGGATAGATGTAAAAATAAACGATCAGCATCCTGTGCTGAAACTTTCCTTTTTTATAAAGCACCAGTAAAACGAAGAACAGGATCAGATTTAGTGCCGATTCGATAAGCTGTATCGGAAGCCTGTTAACATCATTTACGGCCGGATACAGCGTGTTTCCGTGTACCGTGAAACCGACATCACAGGCCACGCCATAACAACAACCGCCCAGAAAGCATCCGATACGGCCGAATGTATGGAAAAGCGGAATGGCAACGGCTACGGCATCAAACATGACATCTCCCCTGAAATACTTCTGGGATACTTTGTCTGAAATGACAAGCGCGATCAGACCGCCTATAAGACCTCCGTAGAACACCATGCCGCCGAAATAGTTTCCGAACAGCGTCTGAACAAAACTTATAAAGTTATAGTCCTTGAGATTCTTGAATAATTCGATGATCTTATCCGTATTCGTGAATCCGTAAACAATATGCGCGCCGATCACGGCTCCGGCAGCGAATATCAGACCGGTCATGGCGATATCTTCAAAATATACTTCTTTTTTCCGTAAAAGCAGATAGCAGCACAAAGCGCTGGCAAACATTCCGATAGCTGCCAATATGCCGTATGTTCCTATTGTTCTTCCGAATATTTCGATAAATGGATACATGAATGACCTTAAATAAAAAAGGCAGTTGCTTAATGACTTAAGCAACTGACCTCTTATGCTTAGATTAAACTATCTATCAGACTGAAGCTGCTGCACAAGCAACGCAAGCGATGCAGAGACCGCAGGAGAAGAATACGATAGCACTTTCAACTGTACCTACGATAGATGTAATAAGACCGATAGTAGCAAGAATCTGCTTCTCACCAGCCTCCTTAGCTTCTTTTCTGGCACCAGCTGACTTGATCATACCGATGATACCGACAATGATAGCTGCCAAAGTAGCAACAATAACAATGATACCTGCGGTAAGAGAACCGCTGTTTGTGGATGTGTCGACAGCGTTAGAAATAGATGTTCCGATGTTAGGGATAACAAGGGATGCAATACCTAATACCAATGCAACGATTTGCTTATTCTTTGTGGTTTCCATTTACAGACCCTCCTTGAATTTTGACATGCATATTGGATGTCATGAGGCAATTTTTACACAACTCACAAAAAAAGTAAATCCACAAATGCATTTGAGCAATAACAGTATTCTATGGGCAAATACATCTCGTTTTGTTATATTCCACCAATAATTACTGCCCTAAAGGGATATATCCGCTGTCTTCGATTATCTTCTGGCCTTCCGGCGACAGCATAAAATCGATCGCCTTGTATACATTTCCGTTTGTCTCGCCTTTGCGGTAGACCGCATAGATATTTCCCGCCACAGGATATGAGCCGTCGGCTATCGTCTCGGGCGTGGGCGAAATACCGTTTATCGTCAGGATCTTAACTCCGCCTTCAGCGAGCATTCCCGTCACGTAATACCTGAACGAGAATCCTATTGGGCTGCCGAAAAGCGCCGTGTAGTCAGGTTTTATCGGAAGGTCGCCCATGAGCTTTTCGAGAGCGGTCTCGGAACCGCTGTTCTTATTTCTCCGCATCGCTGCGATCGGCATGTTATTTCCGCCGAGTTCGCTCCAGTTTGTGATCTGTCCGGAATAGATGCCCCGTATCTGTTCTATCGAAATGTCCGATACGGGATTGTTGGAATTGACTATGAAAACGAAAGCGTCAGATCCTATCGGAACCATCTCAAGCTCAACGCCTTTCTCCGCCGCATATGCGAGCTGCTCATCCGAAGGCTGCGCACATATTATTATGTCGGCATTCCCGTCGACGATATCCTTGTAGGCACCTCTCGTATTCGTGTAATGCATGGCGCTCGCTGTATCGTAGTCTTCACCTTTATATATGACGGAATCTTCAGGGTAGATGCTCTCAACAAAGCCCGCATATACAGGGAGCAGAGCAGCGGCACCGTCGATCGTCGGGATGTCACCTTCAAGTTTTTCCGCATCCTTTGCCGGAAAAACGTTTTCGGAACCCGTAAAAGGCACGTAGTTTGCCACTTCAACGCTCATCTTCTGCATGCCGGGCGTGTGGTGGCTTATGACTCTCTTTATAAACAGCTGATAAATTGCCAGATCAAGACCTGCAAACAAAACAATAAACAAAGCAATGACGGCAAGCTGCTTTACAAGTTTTTTCCTATCCATATCAGCATCCCCAATTCGCGATCATCTCGACTATCGAGATCTCTTTCCAAAGATTGTATCCGTGGATCAAGAGTGCAGCAGTAGTCCCTATTCCAATGACCATTATTGCCGCCAATATGATTACAAAAGTCTTATCCTTCATATTTCCTACCTCACATATGCGCCACTGCCGCAGCAAGGAACAGCACCAGACAGATCTCACCGGCGACCGTAAGCAGGAAATATCCTGAAAGACATCCGAATACTATTGCTTTGACCTTAAACGGTTTAGCCCTTTCTTTCTTGAATTTTCTCAAATTCACTATGAACAGGACCAAAAAGACAATGAAAAGGACAGCCGGAGCCGCCCATATTGCCAAGTTCCCGATATTACTTAAGAACCGCTCAATGTTATACGTTGACATGCTTATTTCCTCCCCAGTGAATCTCTGTATTCTTCAACCTCGCTCCTGTCAAAAGACGAGATCAGTCTGCAATCGTTCTCATCCAAAAGCCTGTAATGGCCGGTAACGTAATTCTGCTGAAGTCTTATGCCGTTCTTTTCATCGATCACCCGCCACCAGACCTTCCCTCCCATTGTCGGAGGATACTGAATATGCCTGTCCTCAAAAGCGAGCGCATGGATGACGTCGCCCGAATCACCGCCCATTATCCCCTGAAGCACTTCGCTCTTCTCAAAAACTGACGCCACCGCGATAACTTCGGTCCAGGACAGTTCTCTCCTGCCCTTTTCGGTTTCGACCAAAGTCTTCTTGGAGATGCCGAGCATCTCGCTCATCGCCTCCTGGGTAATTCCGTACTCAGTCCTGATTAGTTTGAGCTTGCTGCTTACAGCCTTGATGAACTCTTCGCGTTTCATGTTCTTTCCCAATTTCCTTTGATGGTCAAACTATCAATAGTGTAATTTTACACTTTTGGTGTAGTTTTGCAAGTTTTCACCCCCCAAAAAAACACCCGCTAAAACTCAAACACAGGTTTTAGCGGGTAATGAAACAGCAATTGTATAAAAGATATCAGTCTTCGAAAAGCGGCGTGGAGAAGTATCTTTCAGCTGTATCAGGCAATACCGTAACAACTGTTTTTCCTGCTCCGAGCTTCATTGCAAGCTTGATGGCGCAGGCAACATTGGTGCCTGATGAGATACCGCACATCATGCCCTCTTCACGTGTCAGTCTGCGCGATGTGTCGAGAGCCTCTTCGTCAGTGATGATGCAGATGTCGTCATAAACCGTTGTATCAAGGATGCCGGGGATAAGTCCGTCGCCTATGCCCATCTGCACGTGGGTGCCTATAGAGCCGCCGGACAATATGGCTGCGTTCTCGGGTTCTGCCGCCCAGATGACCGTGGAAGGATTTGCCTCCTTCAAAGCGTGGCCTATACCCGTTATGGTGCCGCCGGTGCCGATACCCGAGCAGAAGCCGTCGATAACACGGCCGTCCATTGCCTCGAGGAGCTCTTTGGCGGTATATGCATACTGCGCTTCGGTATTGGCGGGATTCTCGAACTGCTGGGGGATGAATACCCTGGGATCGGAAGCAGCGATCTCTTCTGCCTTCTTGCGGCAGTCGTCTATCGCCTTGCCTATGTCGTTGTCGTCGTGGATGAGGATGACCTCGGCACCGTAGTGCTTAACGAGGAGACTTCTCTCGCGGCTTACGGAATCAGGCATTATGATGATCGTCTTATAACCCTTTACGGCGCCTATAAGCGCAAGGCCTATGCCCTGGTTGCCGCTCGTTGGCTCGACTATGATGCTGTCCTTGTTGAGCTTGCCTTCCTGCTCGGCGCGCTCGATCATGTTGAGCGCCGTGCGCGTCTTGATGGAACCTCCGACGTCGAGGCCTTCGTTCTTAACGAAGATATCTGCCGCGCCTTCGGGTACTATGCGATTAAGCTTGATGAGGGGGGTATTGCCTACTGCCTCAAGAATGTTGTTATAGATCATTAAATGCACTCCGCGTTATAAACAAAACTTATACCGCGACATATTATACAGGGTTTTTCAAATAGTTGCAGACTTATATATCTTTATCTCGAAAATAGTTCCCTTTCCCTCTTCGCTCTCGCAGGAGACCGTTCCGTTCTGGGAGTTGATTATCTGCTTTGACAGGGAAAGACCTATCCCGTTGCTGCCCGGATCCGATCTCTCACCGTGGTAGAAGCGGTCGAAGATGTGCGGAAGATCTTTTTTGGAGATGCCGCAGCCTGTGTCTTCTATCCTGATGTTGACGGAAACGTTCGTCTCTTCCGAGGAGATCTTTATGCTGCCGCCCTCGCCCGTATGCTGCAGTGAATTCTTGATGATGTTGGAAAGCGCTTCTGACGTCCACCGCTTATCGCATGTTATCCTGTCTTCGGGTGACACATCGATGTCTATCGATACGTCCTTTATGTCGGCTTCAATGGCAATGCCTGACACGATGCCGTCCACGAGTTCACTAACGCTGACGTCTTCTTTCTTGAGAACGAGCACTCCGGCATCTATCTCGGCCAGTGTCAGGAGAGTTCTGACAAGCCAGGTTATGTGATCTGTCTGCGTCTCGATGTTCGCGATGCAGCGGCGTCTCTGGGCCTCATCGAGATTGCCGTTCTTGAGGGCATCCGTCATGAGGTTTATCGCGGTAAGCGGAGTCTTTATCTGATGTGAGATGTTTGAGAGCATGTCCGCCATGTAGGCATTCTTCTTTACCTCACCCGCATATTCCTCCTGGAGGGTCGAGGCAAGCTTATAGATCTCGCTTCTTAAGATGAGCATGCGGCCCTCGGCTTCGCGGCCCAGTTCCGGGAAACTGTCGCGGTCCTGCACCCTGGTAAGGAATTCTATCAGTTCGTCGAGTTCCTTTTTCCTCTTGATCTTATCCAGCACGATATAGATAATCAGTGCGGCAACTATCAGGGCAAGGACAATCGACAGTATCAGATAAGGGTTCATAGATTAAGCCTGTACCCCTGTCCCCTGATGGTCTCTATGTATCTGCCCTCATCGTCGGCGAGCTTGCTCCTGAGCCTCTTTATATAGACGGTCAGGGTGTTGTCGTTTACAAAGCTCCCGACATCGTCCCAGAGGATATTCAGTATCCGGTCCCTGTCGAGGATCTCGCCGGCGTGATTGATGAATACCAGAAGAAGTTTATATTCCATGGCGGTCAGCGGGATCTCCTCCCCGCCTCTGGACATCTTCGCATTCGTAATGTCGATGTTGTTGTCTCCGATCCTGCAGACGGTATTTGCGGATGACTTGGTGCGCTTCATGAGGCGCTTCATCCTGGCGATAAGTTCCTTGATGTGGAAAGGCTTCGAAATATAGTCATCGGCGCCCTTGTCGAAAGCCAGTACCGTGTGGATCTCGTCATCCATCGCGGTAAGGAAGATGATCGGCATCTCGGAAGACTCTCTTACCTTCGTGCAGATCTCCATGCCGTTTCCGTCGGGAAGCGTCATGTCCAAAAGGCAGAAATCGATCTTCATGCCCGGCTCATCGCTCTCAAGAGCGGCGAAAGCTTCGGCAACAGAAGAAGCGAGGGTAACTTCCATACCCTCGCCTGTCAGTGCAAGCTTTAAGCCTTCTGCTATTATGCTGTCGTCTTCAACCACCAGTACCATGCGTCAGACACTTTCACGTTTTATCTCGTCTATTATATCAATCTTATTCTCGCGCCTTAAGCATGCGATGGTCATGATGATGACCGACAGGATTATCGCGCAGGAGATGATCAGTACATAGGCCCACGGGAAGCTGACAGTAAAGTAGCCGAATCTCCTGATGAGCGTCTTTGAGAGCCACAGGCATATGACTGCCACGAAAGGCGCTGCCACGAGGAATGACCATACCAGTACCCTTGCACTCCCGAGAAGTTCAGTTGTCAGGAGCTGCCTGAACGTTGAGCCGACCGACTTCAGCACGGCAAAGCTCTTCCGCTTTGACACCATGAGCGCGGAGATGGAACTGTATACATTGAGAAGGCAGATCGATGAAGCGATCGCAGTGAATATTACCAGCACGATCTTGATCAGGTATGCCATGATCTCCTTGAATTCGGCGACTCTGGATGTACGGGCAAAGATACCCGTTATGTCGTCGTTTACGAGCTGCTTTTCGAGAAGCGAGATCTTTGAAAGGCTCGCCTCGTCATCACAGTTAAAATAGATCTCCACATCCATACGGTCGGTGGATAATCTTTCCATGTATCCGGCAACGCCCATGGGGACGATAATGCGTACGTCAAATCCGGGATCTCCATCCAGGTAGTCACTCAGGTCATCCATATCAGCCTTTGCGATCACCTTAAGGTTAAGAGGTCCGTCAAGCTCGATCTCGGGGAACGCCATTTGATCTGCTTCGTATCCCAATTCGGCCGCCTGTTCGCGTGTCAGTGTATACGGATATATAGGGAGTTCCCCGCCTTTTTCGGCAACCAAGGGACTGTCTATCTGAAGATATCTGTAATCTCTTGCATGGTTGCCGTAGATCCTGTATGAATCCGTGGAGATCGATGCCGTATCGAGGATGATGCAGGGCAGTTCTCCTTCTTCGTAATCTTCAGCTTTCACTTTCTTTGCTATCTTAGCGAAATCTTCATCTTCAAAAACCAGTACATCTATGGGATTACCTGTGCCTTCTCCGCGTTCCTTAAAATTCTCGTTGAATGTTTCCCTCGAGAATTCTCCCTCCGGATAATAAAGACATAAAATATCGTATAAAGCGTCCCAATACTCATCACTCAGCTCACTGTTGTCCAAATAGAACATCATGCTTGAAGATCTGCAGACCTTTAAATCCGTAACGCCGTCCATCTCTTTGATCGAGTTCATGACCTCATCAGGATCGCAGTCGTCATCACCCGACAGGGACATGACAAATGCGTAATCCCTGTCTTCGTAGTACTTGTAATGTACGGTGTCGTCGACAAGTTTGAAGTCGACCATCTGCATGAGGAGCGATGCAGCGAAATAAACCACCGTCGTAACGAGCAGGAATATCGATACCGCTCTTATGATGCCCAGGGATCTGCTCCTGCCGTTCCTGAAAGATCTTGAGGAGAGCATGCCTTCGGCAGATCCCGTGATAAGCTTGTCAGGGTTTTTGCTCTTTCCGTGCTTTCTTGCCTTGCCGGCATTTCCCCTAATGCTCTCGACCGGGCCGACCTTGCTTATCTTACGGGCCGGGATAAGAGCGGAAATGAATACCGTGACGGCGCTTAAGATAAGCACGGCAGCAACAGTAACAGGCTTAACCTCAAGAGCAGGTCTCAGGTTTATGCTCTGCACGGCATCAAAATCATAGAGTTTCTGCGCCATGGGAGCTCCGATATCGGATGCGATCCTGACAATGCCGAGTCCCGCGGCTATGCCTGCCGGGAGTGCCGGGAGCAGGAGAACGAATGCCTCGAAGTATACCGAGCTTCTCTTCTGTCTGCCTGTCGCGCCGACGGATGAGAGCATGCCCAGATACTTTACGCGTTCGTCATAGGAAAGTGCGAAAACATTGTATATGAGCATTATCGAAATGAGCACGATAAGGATCACGAAGAACACCTGTGCGGCAACGACTATGAAATTCAGAGAATTGTCTGAAGAGTTTCCGGAGAAGATGAGAACGCTGTCGTTGGAGTGGACGTTCACATATCCAGCGATCTCACCGAGCGTAACGGCAAAATTCGCAGGGACCTTCTTTTCGTCCGTAATAATGAGAGCGTTAAAAACATCACCGTAGAGCGAAGACTCATCGACCTGTGTGATGGCGGCATACCATGCACATCCGGGTTCTTCGAATCCCGGAGTTTCTATTATGCCGACAACCTTATAGGTGTGCGTAAATCCTGTCATCTCGTGGATCTCTTCGTGCGTCTCATAGAACTCGTCACCGAATTCCGTGCCGGGTACGAAATAGAACATGTTGTAAGGGAGCTCGACCGTTTCTCCGGCGGGTATCTCGAGCATCGGATACTGGATGACCGTTGAGCCCGACTCTGCAGTGTTTGACATGAACCTCTGGAATGTAGCGCAGTCAATGGTATCGCCGATCTTTATGGACGAGCCGTCCTCAATGGCCGATCTGCTTATCACGATCTCATCACCGTTTTCGGGAAGTCTTCCCTCAGTCACGCTGATGTTCATATACTCCATTGCTTCGGCTGAATACCTTCTTATGTTCAGGAAAGGCTTTTGCGGGTTTCCGGTCCTGTCGAATTCCGTGTATTTCAGGTCTTCCGTTACACCGATTTCCTTTATGGGATCCAGTTCTTTTATCTTTCCGAGCAGTTCCCTGTCGATGTTATAGACTGCATAGTGATACGAGCCTGACTTTGCAGCGCCCAGATCCACAAAATACCTGTAGACCGTATCCTTTCCGACGAACACACATGTAAGGAGCATTACCATGAGCGCGATGCCGATTACAGAGATCAGCGTGCGCCTGGAGTTCATCTTCATGTGCTTTAATGTCACCCGGTGAACTATCTTCGTGTTTCTCATACTGACGTTTCCTTATTATCCTTTTCCCCATTATTCGCGGCCTGTTAAGTCAGTGACCCTGATGCGGTCATCTTTTACGATGTTTCCGTCTTCCATGTATATGATCCTGTCCGCCTGAAGAGCTATGTTCTCGTCGTGGGTTATGAGGATCAGGGTCTGGCCGAATCTCTTGTTGGATTCCTTTAAGAGTTCCACTATCTCGGCACTGTTCTTTCTGTCGAGATTGCCCGTGGGCTCATCTGCCAGGAGCAGTTCGGGTTTTGAGAACAGCGCCCTTCCGATGGACGCCCTCTGCTGCTGGCCGCCGGAAAGCTCACCCGGAAGATGGCTCCGCCTGTCTGAAAGGCCCAGATATTCGACTATCTTGTCGAGCCTTTCCTTGTCAGGCTTTCTTCCGTCCAGCATATGGGGAAGAACGATATTCTCATCGACGTTGAGTTCGGGCAGCAGATTATAGAACTGGTAGACCAGTCCTATGTGTCTTCTCCTGAATATCGCGAGCTTGTCTTCAGACTGGCTGTGTATATCCGTTCCGTTTATGAACACTTTTCCGGATGTCGGCTTGTCGACACCTCCGATTATGTGAAGCAGCGTGGACTTGCCGCTTCCCGATGCGCCTACTATGGATACGAACTCCCCTTTTTCGACCGTAAAGGACACATCCTGAAGAGCTACGGTCTTACCATCCCCCGTGCCGTATACCTTGCTCAGATTCTCACATCTCAATAATTCCATTTCAGGTTTCTCCTTGTTCAAGATATGCCAATGGTAACAGACCGCCGGGCATAAAAAATGAATTCCAAAGTGACAATTTAGTCACTTTGGAATCCTGTGTATTTTTTTCGCTTATTTATCGGGATCAGTAGTAGAGGACGTACTGGTACATTTCCACGATCTCGCCTTCGGAATCGACCTTCGTCTCCACGACGACGTTGCCGTCACTGTCGTTGTCGTATGTGGTTATCTGGAAGATGCCGCCTTCTTCGGTGTGGCTCAGTTTCTTAATCCTGTACCCTGAAGCGTCATACTGGTATTCGCACCAGCTCTTGATCTTGCCGTCGGCCTTGAACGTCTTTTCGCTCGTAACTCTGCCGGCATCGTCATATTCATACTCGGAGCTCTCGCTCTTCTTACCGCTCCTGTAGCACTGGGACTTAATTATGTCACCGTAGACGTTGTACTCGTATTCATTCTTTATCTCGAAAGAGCTTCCGTCCGCATCAGTCTGCTTCTGGAGTACGGGATTGCCGAGAGGATCGTATTCGTATTCGATCCACTGAAGCTTGGTCCCGTTCTGGTCGGTCTCGGTATCCCTTACCATGTTGCCGGAAGCGTCGTATTCATACACATGAGCTTTCCCGTTATTGCCGTCCTTGTCGATATATGTCTTTTTCGTAAGATTACCCGAAGCATCGTATTCGTAACTGTATCCGCCCAGGCTCTTGCTGTCCAATCCGAGCTTGTCGTCCCTTATGAGGTTGCCCGAAGCGTCATATTCATAGATCAGGGTATATCCGTCGTTGCCGAGGATCTGATCCTTTACGAGGCGCCCGGACTCATCGAAATCCTTCGCCTCTATCATTGTGCCGTTATAGTAAACACATATGGTCTTGTAGCCGTTATAGGGATCCTTGGTCTCCAGTGTCTCTCTTGTCAGCACTCCCGTAAATTCGGTCTGGGTTGCGGAAGGAGTATTACCGCAAGATGCGGCTGCACCCATCATCAGAGCCGCTGCCAAGATACAAACCAATTTTTTATGCATAGTTCTCTCCGTCATATATTCCGCGCATTGCGCAGGAGGCCGGGCAGGCTTTTCCCCTTTATATCGGCAAGGCCCTGACCTTCACCGCCTAATACTATCAGATTTTCACCGCGTTTGACATTCAGATACTTATTAAGCTGCGGCAGAAAGAGCGCTCCGGTACCATTCATTTTGCGATTAACAGAAATTTTATATCGTTTTTCGATATATTTCGCTTGAAAAACGATAATTCAGATGGTAATATGACAACAATCATGGTAATCCGCTACAGGGAGATAAGACTTATGAAGAACAAACAGGTAAAACATCCCATCCTCAGGATCCTTATTATCTTATTAACACCCGTCATACTGTACTTCGGTTTTATGTATATGTTTGTCTATTCTCTCACGAAATGGCACGTCAGAGAGGCACCGGGCATCGAAACAAAAACATCTTTAAGCAACGAGGCCCTTATCCCGGAACTGGCCAATTACGTGGAAAGGAGCGGCACGCGCGGGTTCCAGGATGTCGATCTCCAGGTTGAGACATGTCCGTTCGCGAGCATTGACGAATTGTGCGCCGCCCTGCCCTCCGGCTCCGAAACAGCCATCAGAAATGCCATGTCATCCAACCCGGAAAAATCATCTGACATAAAAAACAAAAGCGTGAAAGAATATAAGGTCCAGACGATCTGTCCATTCAACAGCATGAACACATCGCTCCCGCTTAACTTCGACTACCTGAACAAAGACGGAACGCTGAAATACTGGACATGGGAATACTCGGTCTACGAATACAGGGACGGTACATACCGTTTCGTGGTACTCGTAAGGCCGACATAAAAAAGCGGTACCGGCAAGGCATTTATGTCCTGTTCAGCTTTTGCGGGTCTTGGAGATATTTGAGAGGATAACGATGGTCTCTAATTTATCTGTCCACGGGAAGAGTTCGACGGGCTCGGCTATGAACGGTTCGAAGCCCTTGTCCCTGAATTCCTTAAGGTCTCTTGCAAGCGTCTCGGGACAGCATGAGATATAAACGATCTTTGAAGGACCGAGTTCTTTGCAGGCGCTGATGAACTTGGATGTGGTGCCCAATCTTGTCGGGTCTAGGATGACGCAGTCGATCTTCGCATCCTGCTTTGCGAGCCTCTCCATGTATTCGGTCGCATCGGCATGAACGAAACTGGCGTTTTCCACCTTGTTTAATGATGTATTCGCGAGGGCGTCCCTGTAAGCATGTTCATTGAGTTCGACGCCTGTGATGCTCTTTACGGAATCAGCAAATGACAATGTCGTCGAGCCTGTTCCGCAGTATGCGTCAATGCATACCTCGTTGCCTGTAAAATCGGCAAGCCTTATGGCCTCAGAATAAAGGATCTCCGCCATCTTGTGATTGGACTGCATGAATGACTCAGGCGATACCCTGAACTTCTTTCCAAGAATTATATCCGTGATATAACCCTTGCCCATGACTTTCCTGATCTCCGTCCCGCCTAAGATCATGGAGTCGTGACGCTTGTTGATGTCGATGAGAAGGGTTGTTATCTCGGGATGGAGCTTTAATAACTCGTCCGTGAATATCTTCTTTTTCCTGAATACGTTGCTGCCGATTATGAGAACGACCATCACTTCGCCTGTGGCATCGGCCGTCCTTACGAGGATACGCCTTAACTCACCGACTCCGCGGCGTTCGTCGTAAATGCTTATCTTCAGTTTCTCCGCGAGCACGGCGCAGTCTCTGATTATCGCCGACGCGGTCTTGTTCTCAATGAGGCATGAATCGACTTCAACTATGCGGTGGGAACCTGTTTCGTAAGGACCGCAGATGACGTGTCCGTTCCTTAGCTTCTTGAAAGCGGAATGCACCTTGTTGCGGTAGAACAGCGGATCATCGCAGTAGTAGATGTGCATCACATCGCAAAAAGGCGAGATCAGTCTTTGGACTTTCTTGTATTTGGCAGCCGCCTGTTCGAGATAAGTCCTGCCGGCATAAGAACAACCGCCGCATTTCTTTGCTGCGGGACAGGTGTTGCGGACATTAAAATTCCCTGCCAGTTTCTCTGATCCTGACTCTTTGCCGGATTTCATCAGGCTTGCCTTTCAGCATTATTGACCACGTGCTTTAACAGGATCGCAGTGGTTATGGAGCCTACGCCGCCCGGTACGGGAGTAACCGCTTCGGCGATCTCCGATACGGCGTCGTAATCGACGTCTCCGCAGAGTTTTCCTTCCTCATCGACGTTCATTCCGACGTCGATTATTATCTGACCTTCTTTTACGTAAGAAAGATCTATCTTCTTGGGTACGCCGCAGCATGCGACGATGATGTCGGCATTTCTGCACTCGCTTTCTATGTCGACCGTTTTGGTGTGACATACGGTTACCGTCGCATTCGCTGTCGTAAGAAGGAGAGCAACGGGCTTGCCGATGACAAGGCTTCTTCCGACCACCGTTACCTTCTTGCCCTTTGTCTCTATCTGATAGTGCCTGATAAGTGCCATTACGGCTTCCGCAGTACAGGGGGCCGAACAGTCGGGCACGCCCGCAAGGCAGTCTTCCATATTGCGGATATCCATGAAATCGACGTCCTTGCCGGAGTCGATCGTTCTTCTCATATGTTCATCGCTAAGAGGCTTGGGCAGAGGTCTGAAAACAAGTATGCCGTGGACCTTCGGATCATTATTGATGCCGTCGAATGTACTGTCGAGTTCTTCCTGCGAGACACCGCTGTCCAAAGCCGTGACTTCCACCGTTACGCCTGCCGATTCAAAGCGCTTGAGAACGCCTCTCTCATAGGCCAGGTCATCGTCTCTTTCGCCGACGCGGAGTACGGCGAGCTTGGGCTCTATGCCCCTGCCCTTCAGCGCCTCCACTCTGACTTTGAGTTCTTCCAGTATCTCGTCTGCAACTTCTTTGCCGCCCAGTCTTCTCATGTTTATTTCCCGCCGATCAAAAGTGTCTTTACTTCTTCGTAGACCTTACTGCAGACCCCGGATGTCTCGTTTACAAGATCTATGGTCTTCTTATTAAGGTCTTCCGCATATTCTCTGTCCTTCATGGACTTCGTGTTTATGTATACGTTCATGGCAGCGCCCTTTGCGGCTGTCTCGCATGCCGCAGCGGCAACGCCAACGTCGCTTATCGCAAGTCTTGAGCCTATGACCGCGAGACGTGCGAGTACAAGTGATGTCTCATAAGCCTTTTCGACTACTTCAAAAGGCGCGGTGCTTGCCTGTCTTAATACACCTTCAAGGATCTCGTCTCTTCCTTCCTGGTCTTTGGGGATGGAATATGCCTTTGCCAAAGGTTCGAAAACCTCCTCGTCCTTTTTTCCGAGTGCTTCGAACTCTTTAACGAGAGAGCCGCATTTCGCGATGGCGATCTCTATCTCTTCCTGATACTCGGCATACTTCTTCTTTCCGCTCGTGAGGTTGCCCACCATGGAACCGAGTGCTGCAGCTATCGCGCCGCATACCGCGGATGCTCCGCCGCCGCCCGGTGTGGGTGCGCCTGAAGAGAGTTCTTCCAAAAATACGCTGACTGTTCTGTCTTCCATATTCCGATCTCCTGTACAGTGTTTTGGGACGACGCTATTTTACTCGAAAAAGACCCGTTTTCGCTATAGGAGATTGTAAAACAAAGCAGGTTATAAAGTCCAAGGTTACTGTATAAACCGCTTGATGGCTATAATGCCCATCATGTCGAGAACGCCGTATTTTACCACGCCCTTTGAAGCCGATGCGTGGATTACCTGCCCGTCGCCGATGTAGATCGCAACGTGGCCGCACCAGCCGCCATAGTCGTAGCATATGACGTCTCCGGGCTTTAAGTCGCTCCTTGGCACGCTTACGCCGTAGGATTTATAGATGGTGTTTGAACCGTTAGCAACGCTGATGCCGACCTGGGCATAACAATAAGTAACGAGACCCGCGCAGTCAACGCCGCTCGAAGTCGTTCCTCCGAATACATACGGCTTGCCGAGCATGGACTCAGCGAGGCTTACGATACTCTCACCGTTACAGCCCGTAATCTTGGGGAGCTTTCTGGTATCGCCGTAGCTTCCGCCGCCACCGCCGCCGCTACTGCTTGACGTTCTCGGACGCGGTGTCGGAGTGGGTGTGGGCGTCGGCGGGGGATTCGTGGTCGTATAAGACTTGTATACATAACCTGATTTTCCGCCCGTGGTCTTTACCTTGTACCATTTATCGCCAACGATCGCGCTGCAGTATAGCTTTGCGTCCTGATTTACGACCGTGACCTCTTCAGATGAAGTCGAAGGCTCGGCTCTTACGATGAGGCTGTCCGTGTCGACCCATACCGTCCTGTCGATCTCTACCGAGACCATCGTATCCTGGATGGTGTTGGTCAGGACAAATCCCTCATACTCGTTTTCCTTATCCTTTACCTTTATGCGCGACCAGGTATCGCCTACGCCCGTGCGCGTTACTTCCTGTCCGACGTGAAGCGAGACAAGGGTCAGCGAATCCATGTCAGGCGTTTCCTTAAGGATCGACTGTCTTGCTCTTACATAGTAAGTTGTATCGTCGGGTGCAAAGAACTGGGGATCCAAAAGTTCGATCGGGAGATCGGAATCGTCGTATCTCTGATAGATTACATATTTCGGGATATCAGAAAAGCTGATATCTTCAGATAATTCCACGGGGTCAGTACCTTCCGGGAGTTCTTCATAGTTTTCCGTAATACCGCTGCTGAGTTCATCAACACTGCTGACGAGCGCCCATTCCTCGAGCACGACTTCACCTGTCTCGACATTGGTTACGCCGTTTACGCGGTTATTCGCATTTGCCACCACCATGGCGGGCGACATGCCCTCACGCAGACCAATTGGCAGACAGATTATCGGGAGCGCGGCAAACAGCCCCGTCGCAATGGAAAGGATACCCCATTTGTTGTTTTGTCTCAGAACCGGTTTTCTCATTAAATCCCCACCTGTGTTTTCTACATCAGATTATACTATGAACTGAAAGATCCTTTGTGGCAATTTGGAGACGAGTATCTCACGGGTGCCGCAACCCGACCCTCTGAAAAGACAAAAAGGGTTGAAAATAGCATAGTTATTCTGGTATAGAAAAAGAATGTATTTTCAATATTTCGATACCTCGACTTTGGGAAGGTGAGCTTGAAATTATCCCAAGATGAGGTTTTCTTGCATTTGGGGATAAAAATTGAGTTCAAAATTATCCCTAAATGAAGTTTTCTTGAGGTTTGGGATAAAATGCGGGACGAAAATTATCCCAAGTGAAGTATTTTTAAGCTTTTGGGATAAAATCACCTCTGAAAATTATCCCTAGTGAAACATTTTTGAACTTTTGGGATAAAATCGCCACTCTGAAAATGACTGATGATGATCGTTTTTAATGCACTAAATAAAAAAGCTGTCCCGCTTGCGAAGTTCTTCGACCGGAGACAGCTTGTTGTTTTACTGGATTATACGTTTTATCGCCTTGATGCTCATCATGTCGACATTGCCGTAACATACACGTCCTCTCGTACTCGACGCGTGGATTACCTGACCGTCGCCGACGTATATCGCAACGTGGCCGCAGTAGCTTCCGTAGTCGTAGCAGACAACGTCGCCCGGCTGGATGTCGCTCCTCGGCACGCTGACGCCCGAGTGGAGCCAGATCTGTGTGGCACCATGCGGCAGTGATACGCCGACCTGTGCGTAGCAGTACATTACGAGACCGGAGCAGTCGATGCCGCTCGAAGAAGATCCTGCAAATACATAAGGTACACCGAGCATGGACTCAGCGATGCTTACGATACTCTCGCCGTTGCAGCCCGTGATCTTGGGGAGCTTTCTGGTATCGCCGTAGCTTCCGCCACCACCGCCGCCTGATGATCTCGGACGGGGTGTGGGTGTGGGAGTCGGCGTCGGCGGGGGATTCGTGGTCGTATATGACTTATATACGTAGCCGGACTTGCCGCCTGTCGTCTTTACCTTGTACCATTTATCACCTACGATCGCGCTGCAGTAGAGCTTTGCGTCCTGGTTAACTACCGTTACCTCTTCTGAAGAAGTAGAAGGCTGTGATCTTACGATAAGGCTGTCCGTATCGACCCATACCGTTCTGTCGACTTCGATAGAGAGCATCGTATCCTGAATGGAATTGGTGAGGACAAATCCTTCCTCGCCCTTCTCAGTCTTGATCCTAGACCATGTGTCGCCGACACCGGTACGTGTAACTTCCTGACCCAGGTGGAGCTTTACGAGAGTAACAGAATCCATGTCGGGAGTCTCTTTGAGGATAGACTGGTTTGCTCTCACATAATATGTTGTGTCATCAGGAGCAAAGAACTGGGGATCCAAAAGCTCGATCGGGAGATTTGAATCGTCGTACTGCTGATAGATGACATATTTCGGAATGTCTGAATAACTTGAAGTGCCGCACACTTCCGTATATTCGGTAGGCTCTGTGCCTTCACCTTCATAAACGGGTTCGCCCACATCGGCGCTGATGAGCTCGTCCGCACTGCTGACCAAAGCCCATTCCTCAATGACTACCTCGCCCGTTTCGACATTTCCGGTGCCGAAAATGGCTTCATAAGCATGGGAAACCGCCATTGCGGGAGTCATGCCTTCGCGGAGACCTATGGGCAGGCAGATTATCGGAAGAGCTGCAAAAAAGCCCGTCGCGATGGCGAGTATGTGCTGCTTTCTGTTATGTTTCAAAACTGCTTTCTTCATTAATCTCCAAGCCTTCTCATAGATTGTTTCAATTATACAACCCCATGAAACGGTTATCTGTGGCAATTCTTGGGCGCAAAAGCTGCCGTTTGTCTGCAATCATCCCGAAAAGGCTGACCTGACGCACAGCATACAAAAACGCCGGAAGAGAATAAACTCCTCCGGCGTCATTATAAACTCTATATACCCGCTGTTGCTTTACAATTACGGGACAAAAAAGTTACTTCTTTTCCTTGATCCCGTCAGCTTCGAGCTGTGAATCCAGGCGGTCCTGCTCATCGAGGAGCTCGTTCCTTGCCTGAACCTGGTCGAGGTAATCGTTGGCGAAGAGTGTTGTATCGCCTTCTCCCTCACCATATTCATGGCCTGTGATGAGCTTGGCATTAGCCTTGATGACGGGGACAGCTGTGATGTCGCTGTGTGCCTTGATACCGGTACCTGCAGGGATGAGCGCACCGATGATGACGTTCTCCTTGATACCGATGAGCGGATCGACCTTGCCCTTGATGACTGCGTCTGTGAGAACCTTTGCAGTCTCCTGGAAGGATGCGGCGGACATGAAGGAGTCAGATGCGCTTGCAGCCTTTGCGATACCGAGGAGGATCGTCTTGCCGTTAGCGGGTCTGAGCTTCTCGTCCTCGTTCTCGATCTGCTTGTTCTGCTCTTCGATATCCCTGTTCCTGGAAATGAAGTTATACCAGTCAACAGTCGTACCTGTCATGAAGCCTGTATCACCCGGATCGTCGATCTGGACTCTTCTCATCATCTGCTTTGTGATGATCTCGATGTGCTTATCGTTGATGTTTACACCACCACCGGTGTAGTAAACCTTTGTGATCTCGGAGATGATGTACTTCTGAACGGCACGGATATCCTTAACTCTGAGGATCTCCTTAGGATCGATCTTACCGTCGATGATCTGGTCGCCTGCTTCGATGACCTGACCGTCTGTAACGGTGATGGTTGCGTGTGAAGGAACCTTGTACTCCATCTTCTCGATGGGGTTGCCCTTTGCATCCAGGATGGGATCGATGCCCTCGTCGTAAACAGGAGTTACAACGATCGTCTTCTGCTTTGTCTTCTCGTTCTCAACTATCTTGACAGAACCCGGAACGGAAGAGATGATGCCGTGACCCTTAGGATCTCTTGCTTCGAAGATCTCGGTAACACGGGGGAGACCCTGTGTGATATCTTCACCGGAAGCAGCGATACCGCCGGAGTGGAACGTTCTCATCGTAAGCTGTGTACCAGGCTCACCGATGGACTGTGCGGCGATGATACCGACAGCTTCACCGACTGCAACAGGACGGCCTGTAGCAAGGTTGATACCGTAGCACTTGGAGCAGACGCCTCTTCTGGAGCGGCAGTCGAATACTGATCTGATCTTGAGCTTGCCCAGATCTTCGATCTGCTGTCTCGAAAGGATCTTGCCTGCAGCCTCAGCCTCGGCAACCTTTGCAGCGATCTTTCTGTCGCGCTCGGCGATCTTCTCGGGTGTCTCAGCGCCCTTGATCTTGACGGATTCCTTGACAGCCTTTCTGGCTTCATCGGCTTCCTTCTTAGCCTGGTCAACAGACTTGCAGATCTCCTCTGCCTTGAGTGCGTCGATCAGCTCGTTCTTCTTAACGATGATCTCGCCTGTCTGGTAATTTACGATATCTTCAGCTGCATAACGGCCATAGAGACGGTCGTTAAGGGACTTGATGACGTTAACGTGCTTGTTGGAAACCTCTGTGATCTCCTTGACCCATGTGAAGTCATCAGTACCGCAGTCTTCCTCTGTAACGACGACTGCCTGGGCAACGTCGACGAGACGTCTTGTAAGATAACCAGATTCGGCTGTCTTGAGAGCCGTATCGGAGAGGGCCTTACGTGCACCGTGTGAGGAGATGAAGAACTCGAGCACGTTCATACCTTCACGGAGGTTGGACTTGATCGGGATCTCGATCGTGTTACCTGTCGTATCCTGCATCAAGCCACGCATACCTGCGAGCTGCTTGATCTGGTTGTTGGAACCACGGGCGCCGGAGTCAGCCATCATCCTGATCGGGTTGTAGATGTCCAGGTTGTCCATCAAAGCCTTGGTGATGTTGTTTGTCGTCTCAGACCAGATCTTCGTGACCTCGTTGTGACGCTCTGTCTCTGTGAAGAATCCTTCTTCTGCAGCTTCGTTGATCTCTTCGACTCTCTCGTCACCTTCAGCGATCATCTTATCCTTGATGTCAGGGATGATCATGTCTTCGATACCGATGGAGATACCGGAGATGGTGGAGAACTTATAGCCCATTGCCTTAACGTCATCGAGGAATATCGTTGTCCTCTCGAGGCCGTGGATGGCGATGCACTTTGCGATGATCTTCTCGAGCTTCTTCTTGCCGAGAGCGAATTCGAACTTGAATTCCTTGTCAGGATCCTTTGCCTTGGACTCTGCAGCCTTCTCCTTCTGCTCGCTGAGCTTCTTGAAGTCGATCTCGAGCTTAAGGTGATTCTCAGGCTTTGTTCTGTCGACAAATCCGAGATCCTGGGGAACGATCTGGTTGAAGATGAATCTTCCGAGTGTGGACTCTACGAGACCCGTCTCCATCTTTCCGTTTACTTCCTTGCTAATGCGGACCTTGATCATGCTATGGAGCGTGATCTGGTGCTCGTCATATGCCATCTGAGCCTCGTCGATGGAGGAGAAGACCATGCCCTCACCCTTATCGTGCTCTACTTCCATTGTGAGGTAGTAGCAGCCGAGGATCATATCCTGTGTAGGAACCGTAACCGGCTTACCGTCCTGAGGCTTCAGGAGGTTGTTCGTTGAGAGCATGAGGAATCTTGCCTCTGCCTGTGCCTCAGCGGAGAGCGGTACGTGTACAGCCATCTGGTCACCGTCGAAGTCTGCGTTAAAGCCTGTGCAGACGAGCGGATGGAGCTTGATGGCACGGCCTTCAACGAGTACAGGCTCGAATGCCTGGATGGAAAGTCTGTGGAGCGTAGGAGCACGGTTGAGAAGTACCGGATGATCCTTGATGATCTCTTCGAGGATGTCCCATACCTCAGGTACTCTTGCGTCTACCTGTCTTCTTGCAGTCTTGATGTTGAGCTTGTCGTTGAGTTCGACGAGCTTCTTGATTACGAAGGGCTTGAAGAGCTCCAATGCCATCTCCTTAGGGAGACCGCACTGATGCATCTTGAGCTCAGGTCCGACGATGATAACGGAACGTCCGGAGTAGTCTACACGCTTACCGAGGAGGTTCTGTCTGAAACGGCCCTGCTTACCCTTGAGCATGTCAGAGAGTGACTTGAGCTGTCTGTTGCTCGTAGCGGACGTGGAACCCTTTACAGGTGTGCCGTGACGGCCGTTGTCGATCAGAGCGTCAACAGCTTCCTGGAGCATTCTCTTCTCGTTTCTTACGATGATCTCAGGAGCGCCAAGGTCCAAAAGCTTCTTGAGACGGTTGTTTCTTCCGATAACTCTTCTGTAGAGATCGTTAAGATCTGAAGTAGCGTAACGGCCGCCGTCCAACGGTACCATAGGACGGAGTTCCGGAGGGAGAACGGGGATTACGTCAAGGATCATCCACTCGGGCTTGTTGCCTGAAGCCTTGAAAGCTTCTGCGATCTCAAGTCTCTTGTTGATCTTGAGTCTCTTCTGAGTGCTTACCGATCCTGTCTTATCCTGCTTGAGCTGCTCGATGATCTCATCGATGTTGAGCTCTGCAAGAAGGATCTTGATAGCCTCGGCACCCATCTTTGCAACGAAAGAATCCTTACCGCAGTTCTCTCTTACTCTCTTATATTCATCTTCAGAGATGATGTCATACTTGTTGAGGCCGGTCTCAACGCTGTTGCCCGGATCGATTACGATGTACTTGGAGTAGTAAAGAACGCTCTCGAGCTGCTTAACTGTAAGGTCGAGCAGTGTACCGATCTTTGAAGGCTGGGTCTTGAAGTACCAGATGTGTGATACGGGTGTGGCGAGCTGGATGTGGCCGAGTCTCTCACGGCGAACCGTGTTCTTTGTTACCTCGACGCCGCACTTGTCGCAGATATAACCCTTAAATCTGATCTTCTTGTATTTGCCGCAGCGGCACTCCCAGGACTTTGTGGGTCCGAAGATCTTCTCGCAGAAGAGTCCGTCGACCTCAGGTCTCTGTGTACGGTAATTGATGGTCTCAGGCTTCTTTACTTCGCCGTGTGACCAGCTCTTGATGACCTCGGGAGAAGCAAGCTGAATACTGATTTTAGTAAGATGATTTGCATTATTCATATCTTTCTTCTATCTCCTTTAAATGTCGTCATCTTCAAAGGAATCGTCCATCATGTCGGAATCCTCTTCCTTGATATGGCCCTCAGCATCTGCCTCTACGAAACCTTCGCTGAAGATATCGGAAGGAGACTCTGCATCCTCGCCGTCGAGCAGAGCTCTTGTCGACTCATCCATTTCGCTGTAATTGTCGTAAGATTCTCTCTCCTCAACGATATATTCCTTATCGTCTGTATATGTACGTACATCCAATGCCAAAGCCTTTAACTCGTTGACAAGGACGTTGAAGGACTCAGGGATACCCGGTTCAGGAATGTTCTTGCCGCGGATGATGGCATCGTATGTCTTTGAACGGCCTTCGATATCGTCGGACTTGACCGTGAGGATCTCCTGGAGGGTATGAGCAGCACCGTAAGCTTCGAGTGCCCAAACTTCCATCTCACCGAATCTCTGTCCGCCGAACTGGGCTTTACCGCCCAAAGGCTGCTGTGTAACGAGTGAGTAAGGTCCTGTGGATCTTGCGTGCATCTTGTCGTCGACAAGGTGGTGCAGCTTCATGTAGTACATGATACCTACCGTTACTCTGTTCTCGAAAGGTTCACCCGTACGTCCGTCGTAAAGTACGGTCTTACCGTCCTTATCGATACCTGCGAGTTCGAAAGCATCAGCGATGTCGTTCTCGTTCGCACCGTCGAATACAGGTGTTGCGATCTTCCAGTTGAGTGCCTTGGCAGCACGTCCGAGGTGTACCTCGAGGAGCTGACCGATGTTCATACGGGAAGGAACGCCCAAGGGGTTCAGGCAGATGTCGAGTGTAGTACCGTCGGGTAAGAAAGGCATATCCTCTTCAGGGAGTACTCTTGAAACGACACCCTTGTTTCCGTGACGTCCTGCCATCTTATCGCCGATGGAGAGCTTTCTCTTCTGGGCGACATATACGCGGACTCTCTTGTCTACACCGTTCTTGAGGTTGCCGTTTGTCTCCTTTGTGGAAACAACAACGTCAACGACTACGCCGGAACCGCCGTGAGGAACACGCTTTGAAGTATCCTTAACTTCTCTTGCCCTCTCGTTGAAGATAGCCTTGTAGAGTCTCTCTTCTGCTGTCTGGTCTGTCTCGCCCTTAGGTGAAACCTTACCTACGAGGATGTCTCCGTCCTTGACCTCGGCACCGATCATTACGATACCGTTCTCGTCGAGGTTGGAAAGAGCGTCGTCACTTACGTTCGGAACTTCTCTTGTGATCTGCTCGGCACCGAGCTTTGTCTCACGTGCCTCGCACTCGTGCTCTTCGATATGGATGGACGTATAAACGTCATCTCTTACGATTCTTTCATTTACGAGAACAGCGTCCTCGTAGTTGTAACCTTCCCATGTGGTGAATCCGATGAGAACGTTACGTCCGAGAGCAAGCTCGCCGTTGTCGGTTGCAGGACCGTCTGCAATCGTATCGCCGGCCTTTACCTTCTCGCCCATCGCAACGATCGGGCGCTGGTTGATGCATGTGCTCTGGTTGGATCTCTGATACTTGGCGAGCATGTAGGTGTCTACGGTGCCGTCAGCACAGGTTACTTCGATCTTGTCTGAAGCTACAAAGGATACAACACCGTCGTGTGAAGCGACGATACATACGCCGGAATCCTTTGCGGCACGGTATTCCATACCTGTTCCGATGATCGGTGCCTCAGGCTTGATGAGCGGTACGGCCTGACGCTGCATGTTCGAACCCATGAGGGCACGGTTAGCGTCGTCGTTTCCGAGGAACGGAATGAGTGATGTTGATACGGATACGAGCTGCTTAGGAGATACGTCCATGTAGTCGACCTGATCGGGATCGAGCTGCAGGAACTGGTCCAGATAACGGCAGACGATCTTCTTGCCGATGAAACGGCCCTCGTCGTCGATAGGCTCGTTGGCCTGGGCGATGTTAAACTCGTCCTCTTCGTCAGCGGACATGTAGACAACTTCGTCAGTAACCCTGTGAGCTTCCTTGTCGTACTTTCTGTAAGGAGTCTCGATGAATCCGTACTTGTTGATGCGTGCATAGATAGCAAGGGAGGTCATGAGACCGATGTTCTGACCTTCCGGTGTCTCGATCGTACACATACGCCCGTAGTGTGTAGGGTTGATATCGCGGACTTCCATCGATGCTCTCTCACGTGAGATACCGCCCGGACCCAAAGCCGAAAGTCTTCTCTTGTTCGTAAGCTCGGCCAGCGGGTTGTTCTGATCGGCGAAAGCTGAAAGCTGTGACGATCCGAAGAACTCTCTGAAAGCGGCGCTCAAAGGTCTCGTGTTGACAAGGCTGGATGCCGTAACGACTTCGCCTTCCTTGCTGGAGATCTGTGAGATCCTGTCTCTTGTATTCTTCTCGACTCTCTGGATACCTGTACGGAGCTGGTTCTGGAGGAGCTCGCCTACAGACTTGACTCTACGGTTGCCCAGGTGGTCGATGTTGTCGATCCTGCCGACGCCTCTGTGCAGTCCGATGTAGTAGGAAACGAACGCATAGATATCGTCAACAGTGAGATTTCTCGGCATAAGGTCTTCCTTGCGCTCAGCCATGGCTGCCTCAAGTCTTGCGGCAACGTCATTCTTGCTCTCGGCCTTGACCTGCTCGATGATCTCTCTGAGGACACCGGCTCTGACCTTCTCGTTGATGCCTGTCCTTGTGATATCGAACTTCTTGAATTCTGTCTTTGTGATGCTGTTTGCGATGAAGACCTCAGCGTCTACCCTGCCGTTGCCGATAACCTTGAGCGGCTTTTCTTCAAACTCATCCTCATCAGCTGCGCGAACGAGCTTTCTGGGGAAGATCTGAACGGCCATAACGCCTGAATCTTCGATCTTCTTGGCGATCTCTTCGGTAATGACGGTGTTCTTCTTGCAGATGAGCTCGCCGTCATCCGTTACTACGTTGTCAGCAGTCTTGCTTCCGATGATTCTTGCGGAAAGCTCGAACTTCTTGTTGACCTTGTAGATACCGACTCTCTCAAGATCATATCTGAGGGAATCGAAATATGTCTTGTTGAGGATGCTTCTTGCGTTCTCAACAGAGAAGGGCTCGTTGTTGCGGACCTTCTTGAAGAACTCTGCGAATGCTGCAGTCTGGGGATCTGCGGCAAATTCAGTCTCGTCCTTCTCAAGTGTCATCCTGAGGCACTCCTCATCACCGAACATGGCAATGATGTCCTCGTTCTTTACGAGGCCAAGGCATCTCAGGAATACTGAGAGGGAAATCTTATGGGACTTATCTACTACGATGTAGATAAGGTTATATTCATCGGGATCTGTGTTTGCATCGGGAGAACCTGCAGCCTTAAGAGCTCTCTCTTTAGCGTTGAGCTTGCTTTCCTTCTCATCCTCTTCGATAAGGATCCAGGATCCTCTGTAAGGAATGAGCTCAGCGGAAAGAAGTCTGTTACCCATCTTGGATCTCATCTCGCTGTAATAAGCGCCGGGAGATCTTACGATCTGGTTGATGACGACACGCTCCGCGCCGTTGACAATAAATGTACCCTGATCTGTCATGATAGGGAAATTGCCGACGAAAGCTGTCTCATCAGTAACTGTTCCGTCGATCTTGTTGTGGAGTCTGAGCTGAATGCTTAAAGGAGCGGCATAGTTGCTGTCATTTTTCTTGCAGCTGTCGATAATAGCCGACTTGGTAAGCTTAACGGCAGACTTTGCTTCCTTGTTCTTCTTACCCTTGCCTTCCTTCTCCTTGCCTGTGGGATCACAGGGATTCTCAGTGTCGAAGACCTTGCTGACAAAATAGACTTCGTATTTGCCCTGCTCATCAGTAATCGGCGATACTTCGTCGAATATCTGCTGCATACCCTCGTCGATGAACCACTGATAGGACTGCTTCTGGTTCTCGATAAGGTTAGGCACCTCGATTACTTCTTTGATCTTGGAATACGACTGTCGCTCTGTCTTGCCTTGTTTTACGGAATGGACCATTGTTAACGAATCACCTCACACAAAGCTTAAAAACCATAGGTTTAAGCGGTTTCTTGGTTGAAAAGTATTTTTATTTATCATAAAAATCCTCTTCCGTCAAGAGAAAAGGGCATAGTTGCCCAAACCCATTACGACGCAGTAAAGAATTATATAGAACCAAACAATTCTTGTCAACATCTTTTTTTGTGCGCTATGGGGCAATTTGTTATTTCGATACCCAAAAACTATGGCACTATTCACCAATACGCCATTTTGCCGGCCCGGAGGCCGCGAAAAGAGCCAATATAAAGGACCTCACCACCTTTTCCTTCCCGTCCGAATTGAACATCACTTGCCTATTCGTTATAATTATATCGAAAATGTTATTATTTCGGCAGGAGGTATTGATATGGCACTTAATGAACATACGGATCCCGTAAAGATGGAACGCGGAATAATCGATGATTTTATCAAGGTAAGGAAAAAGAGACACATGTCCCAGGCCGAGATAGCCAAAAAGGCAAACATGCACCAGGCCGCCATCGGCAGGATCGAAAACGGGAGCACGAGCCCCAGGCTTGATACCATGCTCAGGATGCTCGAAGCCATGGGCTATACCCTCGCTATAGTTCCCTGCGGCAAAGGACCGGCGTCTGAAATCACTCTTGATATCAACAGTACCTTGGATACGCTGCGTGAGGATGACCTGAAAAGGATCAAATCTTATGCTGACGAACTGAAAGAAGAGGAGCGCCAAAGAAAAAGAGCGGCATTTGAAAGAACAGTGGCTTTGTCCAACCCAATGGATATAGGCTATGACGATAAAGCGACTTTAGAAGCAGAATTGAGGCGCAAATATGGTCTTACTGATTGATACTAATATAATTATCGATGTCGCTGCACACCGTGAACCATTTATGGAAAAATCTCTCAGTGTTATAGAATTGTGCGCTGATTCAAAAGTAACCGGCTATCTCTCATCGCGCTCATTCTGCGATATTTTCTACATTCTCAGGAAAGCTATGTCGCCTGCTCTAAGGAAAGAATACATAAAAGAAATAAGAAAATATCTCAACACCGCAATAATAACAGATGAGATTATTGATAAAGCTCTCGCCAACGACGATATCACCGACTTTGAAGACGCGATTCAATACGCCTGTGCCGGATCCATTGACGCAGACTATATCGTAACCCGCAACATCCAGGACTTCGGGAACGGCCCCGTAAAAGCAGTAACTCCAGAAGAACTTCTGGAGTTACTTGGCTGAGGATTTAACCTTTTGCGGCTTCTATAAACTTTTTGAATATAGGATGCGCCCTGTCCGGTCTGGACTTGAACTCGGGGTGATACTGGACGCCCAGATAGAACCTGTGGCCCGGTATCTCCATCTCCTCAACGAGCGAATCGTCCGGAGCCGTGCCCGCGAAACGTGCGCCGCTCTCTACAAAACGCGCCCTGTAGTCGTTGTTGACCTCATATCTGTGTCTGTGGCGCTCCTGTATCTCATCTTCGCTGTAGCAGGCATAGAGCAGGCTGTCCGGAGCGATCTTGCAGGGATATGCGCCAAGACGGAGCGTGCCGCCCTTGTCGATGTCGTCGCTCTGGCCGGGCATGAAGTCTATTACCTTGTTGGAGCACTGCTCGTCAAACTCTCCCGAGTTGGCATCTGCGATACCCAGGACATTTCTGGCATATTCAATGACGGCTATCTGCATTCCGAGGCAGATACCGAAATAAGGTATATTATTTTCGCGCGCGTATTTGGCAGCAAGGATCATGCCGTTGATACCGCGGTCGCCGAAACCGCCGGGCACGATTATTCCGTCCATGCCGGAAAGCATATCGCTTACGGTGTTCTCATTAATAAGCTCGGAGTCGATCCATTCGATGACCACTTTGACGTCATTGGCATAGCCGGCGCTCTTGAGAGCTTCGGCAACTGAGAGATATGCGTCGTGGAGGTGTACGTATTTGCCTACGAGACCGATCTTTACTTCCCTTTCGATGTGATGGATCTTGTCGACCATCTCTTTCCAGTGTGTAAGGTCAGGCTCTTTGGTCTCAAGACCCAGTTCCCTGCAGACGATCTCGGAGAAGTTTGCCTCCTCGAGCATGAGAGGTGCCTCATAAAGGACAGGCAGCGTGATGTTCTCGATAACGCAGTCTTCCTTAACGTTGCAGAAGTGCGCGATCTTCTTCATTATCTCGTCTTCAAGGGGCTCGTCGCACCTTAAGATGAGGACGCCCGGGTTAACTCCCATTCCCTGCAGTTCCTTTACGGAGTGCTGGGTAGGCTTCGACTTGTGCTCATCAGAACCTCTGAGGAAGGGAACGAGGGTTACATGGATAAAGAGGCTGTTCTCCCTTCCTACTTCGAGCGATATCTGTCTTACGGCTTCGATGAAGGGCTGTGACTCGATGTCGCCGACCGTTCCTCCGATCTCGGTGATGACCACGTCTGCGTTAGTTTTCTTGCCGACGCGGTAAACGAATTCCTTGATCTCGTTGGTAATATGCGGAATAACCTGAACAGTCGAGCCCAGGTATTCGCCTCTTCTTTCTCTGTTGAGGACGTTCCAATAGACTCGACCGGATGTGAGGTTTGAATATTTGTTGAGGTCTTCATCGATGAATCTCTCATAGTGACCTAAGTCGAGATCCGTCTCCGCGCCGTCTTCAGTGACGTAGACTTCACCGTGCTGGTAGGGGCTCATGGTTCCCGGATCGACATTGATATACGGGTCGAGCTTCTGAGCCGCCACTTTAAGACCTCTCGCCTTAAGGAGCCTGCCCAACGAAGCGGCCGTTATCCCTTTACCTAATCCTGAAACAACTCCTCCGGTTACAAATATATACTTAGTCATACGTCTTCATCTCTTTTCTTATTTTTTCTCTAAACATAATTCTAAGTAATCCCCAGAGCTCGAAAGCTCCGGGGGTTACTTAGTTGGGTGGAATATGAGGATCTGTTATTTTACGCTGAAGAGCAGGTCGCCGTACGAAGGAAGCGGCCAGCATTCCTTGGAGACATATGTCTCGGCCTCATCGGCTGCCTTACGGATATCGTTCATTGCAGTAATGACGTTGTCCTTGATCGATAAGCTCTCTGCGATGATGTCGGATTCGCCGTTTGCCGCGCTGATCGCCTTCTCGAGTTCGTTAGCTCCGGCATAGACCTTGTCTGCGAGGTCGGAGAGCTTGGCGATGATGTCGCCTTCATAAGCGCAGGCTACTGAAGGAGCTACTGCTTTCTTTGCCGCAACTGCTCCTGCGAGCTTGTTCTCGTAGCACTCGATGGCCGGGAGGATCATGCGTCTGCTCATCTCGAGCATCGTGTTAGCTTCGATGAGGACTGACTTGCTGTAGTTTTCGAGCATGATGTCGACTCTGGACTTGAGTTCTGCCTCTGTGAAGACCTTATGAGCCGTGAGCATCTTAACGTTCTTCTCGTCGAGGAGGTGAGGCATACAGTCAGGTGTTGTCTTGTAGTTGGACAGGCCCCTGACCTCTGTGGCTTCCTTGACCCATGCATCGTCGTATCCGTTGCCGTTGAAGAGGATCCTCTTGTGATCCTTAATGGTCTTCTTGATCATGTCGTGAAGTGCCGTCTCGAAATCTTCAGCGCCTTCAAGTCTGTCGGCATAGATCTTCAGGGATTCTGCAACAGCTGCGTTGAGCATCATGTTTGCGCAGGCGATGCTGTTGGAGGAACCGAGGCTTCTGAACTCGAACTTGTTGCCCGTGAAAGCAAAAGGTGATGTTCTGTTACGGTCTGTTGTATCACGTGCAAATCTGGGTAATACATCAACGCCGAGCTTCATGATCTTCTTCTCTGCACCTGCATAAGGTGTGTCATTCTCGATGGCGTCGAGGATGGCGGTGAGCTCATCGCCAAGGAAGATGGAGATGATTGCCGGAGGTGCCTCGTTGGCGCCCAGTCTGTGGTCGTTGCCTGCAGTAGCTACCGCGAGACGGAGGAGATCCTGATAATCGTCAACTGCCTTGATTACTGCGCAGAGGAAAAGCAGGAACTGAGCGTTCTCATAAGGAGTAGCGCCGGGGCTTAAGAGGTTGATACCTGTATCTGTCGACATTGACCAGTTGTTATGCTTACCTGATCCGTTAACGCCTGCAAACGGCTTCTCGTGGAGGAGGCAGACAAGACCGTGACGTGCGGCAACCTTCTGCATGATCTCCATCATGAGCTGGTTCTGGTCAGTGGCGATATTCGTTGAGGAATAGATCGGAGCAAGCTCGTGCTGAGCGGGAGCAACCTCGTTGTGCTCTGTCTTTGCGAGGATGCCGAGCTTCCAGAGTTCCTGGTTAAGATCGTTCATGAACTCCTGTACCTTGGGCTTAATAACGCCAAAGTAATGGTCGTCCATCTCCTGGCCCTTGGGAGCCTTGGCGCCGAAGAGTGTTCTGCCCGTGTACTTGATGTCGGGACGCTTGTCGTACATTTCCTTTGTGATGAGGAAGTACTCCTGCTCAGGTCCTACTGATGTATGAACGTACTTTGCGTCTTCGTTTCCGAAAAGCTTCAGGATACGGAGAGCCTGCTTGTTCAAAGCTTCCATTGAACGGAGCAAAGGTGTCTTCTTATCGAGAGCTTCGCCTGTGTAAGAGCAGAAAGCCGTAGGGATGCAGAGTGTCTTATCCTTGATGAAAGCATAAGACGTAGGATCCCATGCCGTATATCCTCTTGCCTCGAAAGTAGCTCTGATGCCGCCTGTCGGGAATGAGGATGCGTCAGGCTCGCCCTGGATGAGGTTCTTTCCTGAGAATGCCATTATTACGCCACCGTCAGGTGAAGGCTCGATGAATGAATCATGCTTCTCAGCGGTAACGCCTGTCAAAGGCTGGAACCAGTGGGTAAAATGTGTCGCACCCTTTGAAAGTGCCCAGTCACGCATTGCCGTTGCCACCTGCTCGGCAACCTTGGTATCAAGCTTGGCGCCCTCATCGATAGTCTTTCTGAGTGACTGATAAACATCCTCACTCAAGACCGCTCTCATCACTCTGTCGTCAAAGACGTTTTCACCGAACATTTCCGGTACAGACTTAGTTTCCATAATATATTCCTCCTAAAATTTAATAACTTGTTTATCAGATCAGCGGGCTGTAACCCATCAGGAATCTGTCCATCTCAGCCGCGCAGTGCCTTCCTTCTGTTATGGCCCACACAACGAGCGACTGGCCTCTGTGCATGTCTCCTGCCGTGAACACCTTCGGTATCGAAGTCTTATACTGTTCGGGCTCTGTCTTAACCGTTCCTCTTTGTGTAAGTTCGACTTTGCTTTCCTTCGCAATGTAGTCTTCGCATCCCACAAAGCCTGCAGCTATGATCAGGAGATCGCACTTTATTGTCTGTTCGGTTCCTTCGACCTCGACCAGTTTTCTGTCTTCGAACTTAACTTTGACTGTCTTGATCTCTTTAAGCTTTCCCTTTTGAGTAATGAGTTCCTTTACGGTTGTCTCATATATTCTCGGGTCGGAACCGAATACCTTGATGGCCTCCTGTTGTCCGTAGTCGGTCTTCTCGACCTTGGGCCACTCAGGCCAGGGGTTATTCTGTTGTCTTTCCCTGGGCGGCCTTGCCATCATCTCAAGTTGTGTGATGCTCTTGCAGCCCTGTCTTATGCATGTTCCTACGCAGTCGTTTCCGGTATCACCGCCTCCGACAACAACAACGTTCTTGTCCTTGGCACTTATCGTCCACTTGCCTGCCTTTCCTGAAAGAAGGTCCTTGGTCGCAGACTTAAGGAAATCAACAGCAAGATGCATATCCTTACAATCTTCTGAACCCTTTGCGGTAATAGTTCTTGCTTTCTTTGATCCGCAGCAGAGAGCTACCGCATCGAATTCATCTGTTATCTTCTCGAAAGAGGCACCGTTACCTACATCGACTCCGGTCTTGAAGATGACACCTTCCTCTTCCATCAGTTTTCTTCTTCTCTCGATCACGCTCTTGTCGAGCTTCATGTTCGGAATGCCGTACATCAGTAAGCCTCCGATCTGATCTTCGCGCTCGAAAACCGTGACCTCATGACCTCTGTGGTTGAGCTGGTCTGCAACTGCGAGTCCCGCAGGGCCTGCGCCGATTACTGCGACCTTCTTTCCCGATCTGGTCTTAGGGATCCTGGGCTTCATGTAACCCATCTCATATCCCTTTTCTATGAGGAAGAGCTCGTTATCGTGAATCGTAACTGCTCCTGAATTTATTCCGTTGATGCATGCCTTTTCGCAAAGTGCGGGACAAACTCTTCCGGTGAACTCAGGGAAGTTCGATGTCTTCAGAAGCCTTCCCAATGCCGCTTCGTAATGTCCTTTGTAGATCTCGTCGTTCCACTCGGGGATAACGTTATGTAAGGGACATCCCGTTACCATACCCTTGAGGCAGATGGCCGACTGGCACATCGGTACGCCGCAATCCATGCATCTTGCTGCCTGGCAGCGTCTTTCTTCTTCGTTTAAATGATTGTGGAATTCCTCAAAGCCGGTGATCCTTTTCTCTTCAGATACCCAGGAGTCCTCGTGCCTGTCGTATTCCAAAAAACCTGTAGCTTTACCCATACGATCCTCCCCAGCTCAAGCACCGACTTTTGTAGCTTCTTTGAAAGCTTCATAGACCGCTTGTTCATGCGCAATGCCTTGTTCCTCGTACTTGGCGATCAAGGTCAGCATGTGACGGTAATCTGTCGGGATGATCTTCTTGAAGCTTGCGACATACTTGTCAAAGTCTTGAAGTATGGCCTTTGCTTTAAGAGAACCTGTTGCCTGCTCATAATCTTGAAGGATTGCTCTGAGCTCGTTCTTATCTGCGTCTTCTGTGATCTCACTCATCTCTACAAGAGCCTTGTTGATCTTGGTATAGAGAGTGTGGTGTTCATCGAGTACATAAGCGATTCCGCCGCTCATACCTGCTGCAAAGTTCTTTCCGACTTCGCCCAGGATCACTGCCTTGCCGCCTGTCATGTACTCCAGACCGTGGTCACCGGTACCTTCGCATACGCCTGTCGCGCCGGAGTTCCTGATCATGAAACGCTCACCTGCTACGCCGCAGACGTATGCAGTACCGTTTGTTGCACCGTAAAGGGCAACGTTTCCGATGATGACATTCTTGGAAGCTTCAAATCCGGAATTCTCATAAGGCTTGATGATGAGCTTTCCGCCGGATAATCCCTTTCCGAATCCGTCATTCGCATCGCCCGTGAGCTTTAACGTCAGGCCCTTCGGAATGAATGCACCGAAGCTCTGTCCGCCGCCGCCAACAAGTTCAACGATGACGCTGTCATCTGCCAACTGTGTTCCGTATTCGGCTGTGATCTCCGAACCTAAGATAGTTCCTACTGCTCTGTCGGTACTCGATACCTTAACGTCAGTAATCTTGATGGATCCTTTCTTAAGGCCTTTCGCGAGTTCAGGGAGGAACACTCTCTCGTCGATCGTCTTTTCGAGCTCGAAGTCGAATACATGGTCGGGTTCGAAATGACGTACTTCGGAATCCGCATAGGACGGATCTATAATCTGCGCGAGGGAGACCATCTCGGCTCTCTTTGTTATCTGCTTGTCCTTAACCTTGAGGAGGTCGGATCTGCCGACCATCTCATCGACCGTTCTGAAACCCAAGTCTGCCATGATCTCTCTTAACTCTTCTGCGATGAAGAGCATGAAGTTCATAACGTGCTCCGGCTTGCCCTTAAATCTCTTTCTCAATTCCTCGTTCTGGCATGCGATACCGAACGGGCATGTATCCTTGTTGCAGACTCTCATCATCATACAGCCCATGGATACCAGGGGTGCTGTGGCAAAACCGAATTCCTCGGCGCCTAAGAGTGCTGCGATGGCAACGTCTCTGCCGCTCATGAGCTTACCGTCTGTCTCGACTGCAACTCTTCCTCTAAGGCCGCTCTCGATCAATGCGTGATGAGTCTCTGCAAGACCTAATTCCCAAGGAAGACCTGCGTTGTGGATGGAGCTTGCGGGAGCTGCACCCGTACCGCCGTCATAACCTGAGATGAGGATTACCTGTGCGCCTGCCTTGGCAACGCCGCATGCGATAGTGCCTACACCTGCCTCGGATACGAGCTTTACGGAGATCCTTGCTTTTCTGTTTGCGTTCTTAAGATCGTAGATGAGCTGTGCTAGATCTTCGATCGAATAGATATCGTGATGAGGCGGAGGTGAGATAAGAGCAACACCCGGTGTTGAATATCTTCTCTCTGCGATCCAGGGATAGACTTTCTTTCCGGGGAGGTGTCCGCCTTCACCGGGCTTAGCACCCTGTGCCATCTTGATCTGGATCTCTTCAGCGCTGTTCAAATATTCACTCGTAACGCCGAATCTGCCTGATGCGACCTGCTTGATCTTGGAGTTCTTCTCCGTGCCGAATCTCTCGGGTGACTCACCGCCCTCACCTGTATTGGACTTGCCGCCCAGGCGGTTCATAGCGATTGCCATGCACTCGTGTGCTTCCTTGGAGATAGAACCGTAAGACATAGCGCCGGTCTTAAATCTCTTAACGATCTCTGAAGCAGGTTCCACTTCCTCGAGCGGGATGGAATTGCCTGTCTTCTTGAATGCGAGGAGACCTCTTAATGTATGGGGCTTCTCGTTGTCTACGATTGCCGTATATTCCTTGAAGAGTTCGTAAGAACCTTCTCTTACTGCCTTCTGGAGGGCAACGATCGTCTTGGGGTTGTACAGATGATCTTCCTTGTCATCACCGCTTCTCAGATTATGGAAGCCTGTGCTGTCCAGAGTCGTATCATTCTCAAGACCCATGGGATCGAAAGCCTTGTCATGTCTGAAAAGGATTCCCTCGGAGATCTCCTCCAGGCCGATACCGCCTACGCGGCTTACGATGCCTGTGAAATACTTATCAACTACTTCCTTGCAGATTCCGACTGCTTCGAAGATCTTTGCGGACTGATAAGACTGCAGTGTGGAAATACCCATCTTTGCGGAAGTCTTAACGATTCCGTGAAGGATAGCGTAGTTGTAGTCATCGATTGCCGTGTGGTAATCCTTATCGAGGATTCCCTTGTCGATCATCTCAGCGATGCACTCATGTGCGAGATAAGGATTGATAGCACGTGCACCGAAGCCCAGAAGTGTTGCCATCTGGTGAACATCACGGGGCTCGCCGCTCTCGATGATCAGGGATACAGCCGTTCTCTTTCTTGTCTGGACTAAGTGCTGCTCAACTGCTGATACAGCAAGGAGCGACGGGATTGCAACGTGGTTCTCATCGATGCCTCTGTCTGAGAGAACGATGATGTTGGCGCCCTTTGCACATGTCCTGTCGACAGTGATGAGGAGCTGGTCCAGAGCCTTTTCGAGCGATGTGTTCTTATAATAAAGTATAGATACAGTAGCTGTCTTGAAGCCGGGCTGGTCCAAAGACTTGATCTTAACGAGATCAACGCCTGTGAGGATCGGGTTATTGACTTCGAGCACTCTGCAGTTACCGCTCTTTTCCTCAAGAAGGTTACCATCGGAACCGATATATACTGTTGTATCTGTAACGATCTCTTCTCTTATGGAGTCGATCGGCGGATTTGTAACCTGCGCGAAAAGCTGCTTGAAGAACGAGAACAGAAGCTGATGCTTCTCTGAGAGAACTGCGAGAGGGATATCCGTACCCATTGAAGCTGTTGCCTCAACTTTGTTCGTAGCCATCGGCAGGATCTCATTCTTAACGTCTTCAAATGTATATCCGAACACCTTATAGAGCTTGTTTCTCATCTCCTGTGTATGAACCGGGATCTTCTTGTTGGGGATCTTGAGTTCAGACAGATGAAGGAGGTTCAGTGCGAGCCACTCACCGTAAGGGTTCTTCTCGGAATAGTACTTCTTGCACTCTTCGTCAGAAATGAGCTTGCCCTTCTCTGTATCGATAAGAAGGATACGGCCGGGCTGTAATCTGGACTTCTTTACGATATGCTCGGGATCTATGTCGAGAACGCCTACCTCAGATGAGAGGATAAGTCTGTTATCGTCTGTGATGTAATATCTGGAAGGTCTTAAGCCGTTACGGTCTAATGTAGCGCCAGCGATAACACCGTCTGTGAAGAGGATAGCTGCAGGACCGTCCCAGGGTTCCATCATTGTTGCGTAGTAATGGTAGAAATCCTTCTTCTCCTGCTCCATGTAGGAATCGTTCTTCCAGGGCTCAGGGATCATCATCATGACTGCCAGAGGAAGCGGGATTCCGTTCATCATGAAGAACTCTAAAGTGTTGTCGAGCATTGCAGAGTCAGAACCCGTCTTGTGGATGATCGGGAAGATCTTGTCTACATCGTTCTCGATCGAAGGACTGTACAATGTCTCTTCTCGGGCGAGCATTCTGTCGAAGTTACCTCTGATCGTGTTGATCTCACCGTTGTGAGCGATCATTCTGTAAGGATGAGCTCTCTCCCATGAAGGTGTTGTGTTAGTAGAGAATCTTGAGTGGACCATAGCAATGGCTGTCTCATAATCCTTGCTCTGCATATCCTTATAGAACTTGCGGAGCTGTCCTACCAGGAACATTCCCTTATATACGATAGTTCTTGAAGATAAAGAAGTAATATATGTATCGTCTGTGCTCTGCTCGAATTCTCTTCTTGCGACATAGAGCATACGGTCAAATGCAAGACCCTTCTCACAATCAGCAGGTCTTTCAACGAAGCACTGCATGATGACCGGCATAGCATCTCTTGCAACCTTGCCGAGAATATCGGGATCTGTGGGAACTTCTCTCCAGCCCATTACCTTAAGGCCGTTCTTCTCCGTGATGACCTTGAACATACGCATAGCGAGCGTGCGCTTCTTGCTATCCTGGGGAAGGAAGAACATACCGACGCCGTAATCGCCCTCGTCCTTTACTTCGATGCCTGCCTCTTTAGCAGCGTTCTTAAAAAACTTGTGTGAGATCTGAACAAGAATACCGACGCCGTCGCCTACTTCACCTGTAGCGTCCTTACCTGCTCTGTGCTCGAGCTTTTCGACAATGGATAATGCGTCATCAAGAGTACGGTATTCTTTTTTACCATCAATGTTAACTACTAAGCCGATACCGCAAGCATCATGTTCTTCTTGCATTGCCTGGTAGCATTCTCTGACATACTTCTCTTCGTAAGGTCTCATATTCTCCTCCACCCGTCCGGCAACTCTAACTTTCATCCACCACGATGTAATGCCGGTTGAAATCATTCTCAAAGAGTATTGATATTCTTTTTCAATGCGTTTAGAATATCGTTAATCGATTTCAAGTGAGATTGTATCTCGAAGGGTACAGGAAATAAAATACATATAATATTCGTATAACCATACCTTTAGAGTATGATAGCGACATAAGGAGGACAGCCCATGGATCTACGTCAGATACGTTATTTCTTAACAGTTGCGGAAGAACGTAACATCACACGCGCGGCAGAGCGTCTGCACTTATCCCAGCCCCCGCTCTCAAGAGCGCTCATGGACCTCGAGGAAGAACTCGGCTGTACCCTCATCATCCGCGGAAAGCGCCACGTCACCCTCACTCCCGAAGGTCTCGCGCTCAAGCGACGCGGTGAACAGATCTTAGCTCTTGCTGATATCGCGAAAACAGAGATCACCGACGTTAAGAAAGGTCTGAGCGGAACGCTCTATCTCGGCCACGTAGACAGTAACGGTCCTTCCCTTGCGGCAGAATGGATCTCTTCTTTTAAGAAAGAATATCCTAACGTTACTTATAACCTCTGGTGCGGCACCGTGGACGACCTCACATACAGGATGAAGTCCGGGCTTCTTGAGCTTGCCATCACAATGACGCCCCTCAACACCGAGCAGCTTGACGGCATCACCGTATACAGCGATTCGTGGGCAGCGATAATCCCCGCATCCCACCCTCTCGCCAAGAGCAGGAAAAAGACCGTCACATTAAATGACATAGTAGATACCGATCTCATCATCTCCTCAAGACATTCAAGAGAAGAGGAGATCAGGAGCTGGTTCGAGAGCACCGGCAAGGAGCCGCACTTCATAGTTAAGACTGCACACTCCTCAAACGCATCAAAGCTCGTTGACCAGAACATCGGCATCGCTATCTTCCCCGCTTCAGTCGCAAAGAACATCTCCGCCGACGCGAACGTGGTCGTAAAGACAATAACTCCCGAAACCAACGTCGACTACATCCTGTCATGGGATAAGGAGAAGATCCCGAGCGCCCTGGCCATGAAGTTCATAGAACATGTAAGGAATATGTACTCATAAATAAGCGGGGCCGTCTCCGGATTGAAGAGATGGCCCCTTATTTTTTGCTGTGTTTATTTGTCTTTTAATGGTCTGAACACGCCGGAAAGATCATTTTGAGGCTGCCTGTCATCCCATAAGCTCTGCTTCTTATCCGGACCTTTTAACATCTTCTCCCTTTTAGCGGAAGCATCTCCGTCCCCGGCAAGTTCTTCACCGGAAAGTCTTCTTACAAGATCTCTGCCCTCAGGCTCTGATGTAGGATCTTCATTCTTAACACCATATGTGCCGAGGAATTCCTTCTCCTCTTTACGGGTTAATTTGTCCTTTCTGGCAGTAAAGTGGATGTGCGCCTTGTAATCATCGTTTGTACCCCGGCTGTCACCGATGTTGTTTGTTTTATCGATTATCGTTCCCATGATCAGGCAGGTTAAGCCTAATCCTGATCCGAGAGCAAACACCAATATAATTAAATAAATAATCAGCATTGCAGCATCCATATGATCACCCCTGTCTCTTATTCATGAAGGTAAACATATCATCGTCCTGCGCCAGTTTTATGCTCCTCATTGCCCTTACTATTTTTCTGATCCCCATCGAAAACAGTACGATTATGCCAGCACCGAGGAAATAGGTCAGCAACGGGGCAATGGCCAGGATAAAAAATGCGTAATAGAACAAGGCGAAAGCCGCAGCCGTCAGAAGGATCCCCAGACCAAAAAGGATCGGATAGAACCTTGACTTATCAAAGGGAATTCCACAGACGACCTTTCCTGTATCACCATTGACCAGAATAGTAACGTGCTTTCTTTTATGCTTTAAAGTGATGAACCAGACCGGCATCATTGCATATACCATATCGTTGTCGAGCATTAAGGAAGGGCAGGAATGTAAGATCTTCGTTTTTTCGGCTCTTACATTATCCTGTACCTCTTCATCAAAGTATTTCTGAGCTCTCTTAAATACGGCATTTTTAACATCACCGTAGGTGACATCTGAGATGTTCGAATAAAAACCTGCGAGATAGTCTTCGTCAAAAGGCTTGAGATGCGAGAGATCGAACGGCTCGAGCTTTGAACTGCTCTCATCTGACAAAGCGCGTGATGCATCTACCGGGAAATTCTTCAGTTCCAGATCTCCGGCACGTCCGTAATGATTGACTTCAGCATACTTTCCTCTGCCGGTCTTGCCGTAGACAATAACGGCATTCGAAAATGTTGCGTTTACTATCCAATATGGGACATAGATTCCGCGTACGCATTCAGGTGAGAATTCCCTGATCTGCTTAGGAATGAAAAAGCCCTTGCCGATCTTCCCGCGGACAAGCTCAATTGCCTGTTCTTTGGTTACCGAGAACGGAAGAACATACTCCGGGCACTTCTGCCTTGCGATCCTGCTGAAAACAACATTCGGGTTCCCGCAATAAACGCATGTAGTCGAAGCTTCCGTTCCGTTGACGATGATCTCGCCGCCGCATTCGCTGCATGAATAAACATAACAGTCCATGAACTTTCCGATCTCAGTACCATAGACTTCATTCATTGATTCGGCTTTCAGATCCTGCCTGTACTCCTTGGCCTCTGACTCGATCTCATCGGGCCTGAAAGAACTGCCGCAATATGAACATTCAAGCAGCTGTGACTCAGGATTAAAAACCAATGCGTGACTGCAATTCCTACATAGTGTTGCCATAACCTTATCCCCTTATTCTTTGGCAAAAAACTTCCGCACAAGAAAATATTACTATATCAGAAGATACAAAAACAAGATTTTTGCACTGTCCGTCAGTTATATCGGTCCGCGCAAAAAAGGGCTGTCGCAAAACATCTTGAGCAATGTCATCAACAAAATTGTCAACACTGAAGTCACGTCTGTCAGGTGCAGTCAATGGAGCACGTATTACTTCTTCTCAGCCCGCTGTATTCCTGCCATGCCCCAGTTCTCATTTGCGGGTTCATTTATCACGATGAAAACATCTGTTGAGTCAATGGATAACCGGTCGACGAGCTTTGAGGTGACGCATTCGATCAGCGCTTTCTTCTGCCCGGCGGTCCTTCCCGGAAACATGGTGATCTCAATGATCATGAAGCTGTCAGTCTTCATGGGAGGGATCTTTCCCGCGGATCATTTCTATTCTGATTAACGGCATGTTCCGTTCTCCTGTTCTTTAATTGGATTTCGCGATAGTTATCAGCATGCGGACATATATCTCCGCATCGAAATAAGATGTCATCGCATCCAATTCCTGTGTCGACATTTCCCATTTATCCTTGAAGGCGACATACTCATATGCTTTTTCTCTGTGCTTCTCTTTTTCGGCAACGAGAAATTCCACGAGATCTTCCATAATACTGATGGTTATATCGCCTGCAGCGCCGCCGTGAGTTTCATAAAACTTATAGTCCTGCAAAATGGTGATCAGAGTCGAAAGATAAGCAGCTTTATCATCATCTTCCTCTACTCCCTCAGAAAGGTTTCTGAGCGCAGGCGGGACATGGCCTAATCCGCGCTTCTGGCACGAATCCTGCTCACTGATAAACCAGGGGAGCAATTCATTAATTGGTCTCACTGTCTTTCCTCCAAAAAGCAGAACATTACAAAGCTGCTGTTACGGGTTGGTGCATATTCCGGTGGAATCGAAAACATATTCTTTTCCGTTTATGGTCTGGGTGCCGGTAACCATTACTCCCTGACCGTTCATGTAATACCAGTCACCGCCGGTAAAGTACCAGCCTGTAGTCATTTTCCCCGAATTGTCGAAGCGGTACCAGTTGCCGCCGATCTGCTTCCAGCCGGTAACCATCTCGCCTGTTTCCGCAAGATAATACCAGTTGCCGCTGCTGTTGTACCATCCGGTAAGCATGTAGCCCGACTTATCGAAGACGTACCATTTATTTCCGATCATCTGCCAGCCGTTGACCATGTAACCGTTGCTTCCGAAGTAGTACCACTTGCCATCGATCAGCTTCCAGCTTGTGGCCATGCAGCCGTCGGTGTCGAAGTAGAACCAGCTGCCGCTAAGGTTTTCCCATCCGGTTATCATTCGGCCTGTATTTTCAAAGAAATACCATTTGTTTCCGATCTTCTGCCAGCCGGTCTGCATATTTCCCGATGTCCCGAAATAGAACCAGCCGTAGTTTATCTCTTTCCAGCCGGTTGCCATTTCACCGGTTTCACCAAAGTAATAGCAGGAACCGTTGATCTTCTGAAAACCTTTGAGCATCTTTCCCGTATAGTCCAGATAGTACCAGTAGTTGCCCAGATACTGCCAGCCGGTCAGCATTTTCCCTGAAGCTTTGAAGTAATACCAAAAAGAATCTATCTGCTGCCAGCCCGTCTGCATTATTCCGGACGCATCGAAATAGTACATGCTGTTGTCGACCTCATGCAGGCCGGTCGCGAGACTGCCAAGATCATAGTATGTCCACTTGCCGTCTGACGTCTTTGTCCAACCGGTCTTAGGTGAAGTACCATAGTGGAATGTGACATTGGACAGGACATCGTTATCCGAGCCGATCGAGATCTTTTTCCAATCACTCTCGGAACCTTCAAAATAGATATCAGTCAGTTTCTCGCACCCGAAAAATGCTTCATTGCCGATAGAAGTAACTGATGAAGGTATCTTAACCGTTTTCAGTGATGTGCAGTACCCGAAAACTCCGGCACCGATCGTAGTAACACCGGAAGGAATATCTATTGAAGACAATGACGAGCAGTTATAGAAAGCTCCGTTTCCCAGATTCCTGACTGTATCCGGAATTATCACATGGTTAACTACCGTGTTGCCGGCTATAAAGTTTGCACCAAGTGAAGTGACTGTATAACCCTCGATCTTTGACGGGATCCTGATGCTCGTTGTCTTATTATATGTCTCGTTATCTGCATCTATTTGATAGAGTTCAACCGCATTGTTCTCCGAAGTTAATGTGCGGTAACAGTACAAACTTGTCCTTGTACGGACAGAATACTTACGGGGTGCCTTTCCGGAATAACCGGCTTCACCGACATACCAGACGCCGTTTGCTTTGTCTTCAACCATCGCATTCATATGGCCTGAGCCTGCGCCCAGATCTTTGTTGCCATTGCGAGCCCAGGCTTTCAGTCCGCACTTTGTGCAAACCTGGCAGATCAGGTCGGTACTTGCCCAGCAGTCACCATATCCGTAGATGATCATTGAATATGCGGAACTTATATTGCCGTAATCAAATGATTCTGCGGCCCATTTTGTTGCTGCTGTGACGATATCTTTAACGGACATGTCCGACGTTATGTTTTTCGCGACAAAATCATCTATAACCTTATCAGCATAAACAGCATCGTAATCAATGTGGTGGAATGTTATGTCGTAATGAGTGTAATCCTTCAGATATACTCTTACCGTCGCCGTTCCGGTAATAGGAGTAGTTCTGGTGTAGTCCCAATCCTCCGGAGGATTACTGTAACCAATTCCGTTATTCCAATACCAGCAAGCCGTAGTAACGAGGCCGGTGTTTGATACATTGACAGCGGCAAAGTTATAATCTTCATATAGAATTCCATCCGGCTGTCTGAACAGAACGCTGTAAGATGATATCTCTCCTTTGGTCAGACCCAGATCCGCAAGGGTGATCTGATACGACTTTCTGTAGTTTCCCGGAACACTTACCGGACTGTCGCTTGAAGTTGAATACAGATCGATCTCCTTGATGACAGCTGCTCTGGCGTCCTTTTTATCAAACACGACAACGCCCAATGCTATCGTTACTGCCAATAAAGATGAAATAAATCTTTTTAACTGAGTGCCCATGATATCACCTCTTAGGATGTTAATTCTGTTTTCCAAAAAACTGATCAGCCGATCGTTCGAGTTTATTATTCGATCAAAATGCCGGAATTATCAAAATAATAAGTGGTTCCGGAGATATTTACCGAACCGGTTACCATACCACCTGAAGAATCAAAATAATACCAATGACCATTATCTGAAAGCCAGCCGGTCACCATTCTTCCACTGCCATCAAAGAAGTGCCATTTGCCACCTCTGGCAAGCCAGCCAGTGACCATATCGCCATTACTTCCGAGATAGTACCAATCCTTTCCAAGATTCAGCCAGCCGGTCTTCATGGAACCATCAGATCTGAAGTAATACCATTTGCCGCCTTTGCTGAACCATCCGGTCTGCATAATGCCGTCAGTTTGGAAGAAATACCACTTGTTATCTATCTTCTGCCAGCCGGTAAGCATATACCCGTTACTGTCGAAATAGTACCACTTGCCGTCGATCTTCTTCCATCCTGTGACCATGTAACCATCGTCTGCAAAATAGAACCATCTGTTGCCCAATTTTTCCCAGCCGGTCGCCATATTTCCGTAATGGTAGAAATAGTACCATCTGCCACCAATCCGGTTCCAACCGATTAGAAATTTTCCTGACGAACTGCAGTAATACCATCTGTTATATAGCTGAATCCAACCGTTAGTTGCCATTTCTCCTGCCTCGGAAAAACAGTAACCATTACCATCTATCCACCAAATAGAATCACTTAACATACGCCCTGATTGATCCAGGTAATACCATTTGTTATTCTGTCGAAGCCAACCTGTCTGCATTATTCCGGATGCATCAAAGTAAAACCAGCAATAATCCATAAAATGCCAGCCGGTCTGCATTATTCCCGATTCATCAAAATAATATCTCAGGTTGTCGATCTCCTGCCAGCCTGTTGCAAGCCGGCCAACGTCATAGTATGTCCACTTTCCGTCTGATGTCTTTTCCCAGCCGTTCTTAGGCGAAGAACCGTAATGGATGACAGCCTTGGACAGGACATCATTACCCGTTCCGATCTCGATCTTTTTCCAATCGCTTTCAGAACCTTCAAAATAAATGTCCGTCAGTTTCTGACATCCGTATAATGCATTTTGGCCGATTGAAGTAACTGAAGATGGGATCTTTACGGTCTTCATATTCCTGCAGTTATAGAAGACTCCGGTGTCGATCGAAGTAACACCTGAAGGGATATCCATTGAATCCAATGATGAGCAGTTGCGGAAAGCTCCCTCTTTCAAAGTTTTGACAGTATCCGGAATGCTTATATGGTTAATCCTTGAAGAATTATTAAAGCAGTACTTGCCTAACGAAGAGACCGTATAGCCCTCGATCTGAGAAGGGACCGTTATGCTCGTTGTTTTCGCATATGTCTCATTATCAGCATCTATTTGATAGAGCTCTATATCCTGCGAAGAAATAAAACGATAACAGTACAAGCTTTTCCTGAAATAAACATTATAATATCTGGGAGCTTTTCCGCCATAACCGGCTTCACAGATATACCAGACACCGTTTTCCTTATCTTCAACGATTGCATTCATATGACCTGAACCTGCGCCGGGATCTTTGTTGGCATTGCGTGACCAGGCATGAAGTCCGCACTTTTGACAGATCCGGCTGATCAGATCGGCACTTGCATGGCAATCACCGCCACCTCTTGAGATCATTGTGTAAGCTGCCGCACATTTATCGCTGTAATCAAAGGTTTCTGCTACCCATTTTGTTGCTGCAGTGACGATCTCCTCCACGGACATGTCTGATGTTATGTTTTCGGCAATGAAATCATCTATGACTTTATCCGCATAGATCCGGTCATAGTCATGGTTATGGAATGTTATGTAATACTCTTTTCCGCCCTCTAATACTACCATGACAACAGCCGTTCCGTTGCTCGGCTCAAATTCATCATATACCCCGTCCTGCGGGCGTTCCTCATAGCAATCATCACCAATCCAAAACAAGCCGCCGGGAGTAACAAGTCCGTCATTGGTTACACTGACAGAGTATTCGTAATAGTCATCATAATATATGTTTTTGGGCGAACTTTTCAAAACACTGCAACTGACGATCTTCCCCTTGGTCAGGCCCAGATCTGCAAGGGTGATCTTGTAAGATGACTTATATTCTTCAGGTATGCTTACCAGACTCTTGCTTGCAGTTGAATACAGATCGATCTCTTTAACTATATATACACTATTTGCATCTGCGTTGACTGTCGATCTATCATATATGACAACGCCCAATGCAATCGTTACTGCCAATAAAGATGAAATAAATCTTCTTAACTGAGTGCCCATGATATCTCCTCGATACACACAAGAATAAACGGAAAACCACATAATAATTATAGTATCCCCCGCTGAGAATACTTTCTTATTCTGTAACTTATCTTAAAACAAAATTCAAGAGCGTAAGATTTTAAATGCCGTCTTACAGTACAGGACGTCAATTAATCAGGAACGTAAACTCCGGGTTACATAACATTTAGCCCCTTATTGTTTCAGCAAGTGTGGCAGTTGCAGTTGATTGCAGAATTCTGACCTGTCTTTTCGACAGGTATCGAAATCGAAGTGATTATCTGCGTTTCGATACCTCGACTTTTGAAAGGTGAGATCGAAATTATCCCAAGATGAGGTTTTCTTGTGATTTGGGATAAAATTTGTGCTCGAAATTATCCCAAGATGAGGGTTTCTTGCGATTTGGGATAAAATTCGGACCGCAAATTATCCCAAGTGAAGCATATTTAAACTTTTGGGATAAATTCACCTCTGAAAATTATCCCACGGAGGCAATAATTCACGGTTTGGGATAAAATCGCCTGCAAGTAAAGCTACGATATCGTTTTCAGGAAAAAGTCTTCAAAAACGATATCAGCGGGAGATCAAAGGTATCGTTTTCAGGAAAAAGTCTTCAAAAACGATATCAGTGGAAGATCAAAGGTATCGTTTTCGGAAGAAAAATCTCAATAACGATATCTGCGGTTCAGCCGAGGTATCGAAAACAAAGGATTTCCCCGGATTTCGATACGTTGGACTCTCGACAGGTATCGGAAACGGAAGTTTTTTAAACATTTCGATACTTTGGCCTTCCGGCAGACATGGCTGGTCATTAGCACATCCACTTCAAGGGGTCAGTTTTTCGCCGTTTTTACACGGCAGAAAAGCAGGCATTGGGCAAATGCCAGCCAAAAAGCGAAAGTAAGGGGCTGTACCAGCATTTTGATACAGCCCATTCTTAAGGAGAAGGTTATCACCACGTTAGATTACTTTATGTTAAGGAAGTTCTCGAGCATCTTCTTTCCGTCGGGCGTAAGGATCGATTCCGGATGGAACTGTACACCGTAGATCGGATATTCACGATGCTGCACGGCCATTACCTCACCGTCATCTGCCACAGCCGTAATCTGCAGACAATCAGGGATCGTGTCACGGTCTGCTGCAAGTGAGTGGTAACGTGCGACTTTGGTGCGCTCGCCTATTCCCCTGAACAGAGGGCATAAAGCGTAAAGTCCCACATCGGACTGCTTCCCGTGCATCAGGTGCTCGGCATAAGTAACGACGGCGCCGTAAGCCTTGCAGATGGCCTGGTGGCCGAGGCACACGCCCAGGATCGGAATGTCATGGATAGATGCTGCGACATCACAGATGATGCCTGCGTCTTCCGGTCTTCCGGGGCCGGGTGAAAGAATTATGCGGTCCGGCTTTAAGGCGCGGATCTCATCCACCGTCATCTCGTCGTTGCGGATGACCTTTATGTCGGGATCGATCTGGCCGATCATCTGGTAAAGGTTATATGAAAAGCTGTCGTAATTATCTATAAGAAGGATCATACGTCCACCTCCTGCGCAAGGTTAAGCGAATTGAGGACGGCCTTTGCCTTGTTGAGGCACTCCTCGTATTCTTTCTCCGGAACGGAATCGGCAACGATGCCCGCGCCGCTCCTTACGAAGACCTTGCCGTTCTTTTTGTAGGCAATGCGGATCGCGATGCACGTATCCATGTTGCCCGTAAAGTCGATATAGCCGATCGCGCCGCCGTAGATGCCGCGCTTGTTGTTCTCGAGTTCGCCGATCAGCTGGCATGCCCTTATCTTCGGTGCGCCTGAAAGCGTGCCTGCCGGAAGGACAGCTTCGATGGCATCGAGCGCATCGTGCTTCCCGTCGATCTTTCCGCGTACCGTGGAACCGATGTGCATGACATGGGAATAACGCTCTATGCTCCTTAATTTCTCGACTTCGACCGATCCGAACTCACTTATCTTGCCCAGGTCGTTGCGGCCCAGGTCGACGAGCATGTTGTGCTCGGCAAGTTCCTTTTCGTCAGCCAGGAGTTCTTCCTCGAGCCTTCTGTCCTCTTCTTCCGTCTTTCCTCTGGGACGGGTTCCGGCGAGCGGGAATGTGTGAAGGATACCGTCTTCGAGCTTTACCAGAGTCTCCGGCGAAGCTCCCGCGACTTCCACGTCGGTGCCGGCGAAATAGAACATATAAGGTGAAGGATTGATCGTCCTTAAGATCCTGTATGTATTGAGAAGACTTCCCTCGAAAGAAGCCGAGAGCCTGTTTGAGAGCACTATCTGGAAGATGTCTCCCTCAAGGATATGGTGCTTGGCCTTCTCGACCATCGCGCAGTATTCTTCTTTCGAGAACAGGGGCGTTACTTCAGAAAGGAGCTTTCCTTCGGGCTCTTCCGTTTTCGCGCCGTTCTTCAGAAGGTCTATGAGGGCCCCCAGTTCTTCAGATGCCTCTGCATATCCCGCGTCAACGTCTTCCAAAGACATGTTGGAGATGAGGATCAGCTTCTGCCTTACGTGATCGAAAGCTATGACTTTATCAAAGAGCATGAGATCGACATCCTTGAAGTTCTCGCTGTCGATGACATCGCATTTCGCGGTGGGCTCAGCATAGCAAAGGTAATCATATGAGAAATATCCGACAAGGCCGCCGGTAAACGAAGGGAGATAGTCGAATCTCGGGCTTCTGAACTTTGAGAGGATGTCTCTTATTATCTCGGAAGGATCATCCGTCTTTTCGGTCTTGTCGCCGTATGTAATCTCTCCGTTTATGCATGTGATCTCAAGCTTGGGATCAAAGCCCAGGAAGGTGTATCTTCCCCACCTCTCGTCTGCCTGCGCAGACTCGAGCATATACGCATGAGTCGATGCATTCTTGAGAATGCGGATAGCTTCTATGGGCGTGGTAAAGTCAGACAGTATCTCTGTACTGAGCGGTACGACGTCGTACCTGCCGCTTTTGGCCAGCTCTCTTACTTCTTCGATCGACGGCACAACTTTCATTCTTGTCACCTCCGGCTTTTCTTTTTGCCGAAGGCAATAAAAAACGCCCTTCGACAAAAGATCCTTTATCTTCTGTCAAGGACGAATAACAACTTATCCGCGGTGCCACCTTGATTCACGGTCTGATCCGTGCGCTTAGACGAGATACCATCATATCTCCGGCAACTTACGTATGCCTTACGTCGCAATATACTTGGGGATATCCCCTTTCCCTCGCGCCCTCCGAAGTCCATTCGCTCTAAGCTCCTTGTGCCCGGATCTCACCATCCCGGACTCTCTTTGACAGGAATTCCTAAAACTACTCACTCTCCGTCAACGGTTTTGAATTGAGATAAAAATACTATATGAAAGGTGGGTTGTCAACATAAATATAGAGGCTGCCCTTTACGGACAGCCTCCTGTTTGTCTTTAACTTAATGCTCGTTATCAGGGCATGTATGTGATGTAGATATATCTGAGCTCGCTGTTTGAGAATTCAAACTGATAACGGCTTCCGCTGATATATCTCTCGGACTCTGTCTCATACTTGAGTGTATCAGAATAGTAGTCGCTGTCTTCGGAATCATAGTGGGATTCCTTTGTAGGCTCACCGGCATTTGCCTTAAGATCATCCATTGTCATGTTGAGCGGGAAATCGAATGAGAGGATGTCCTGCTCCTTCTTGGGATTGTAAGGGAAATAGATCTCGTTGACATAGCACTCGTTCATGGGCTTGCCTGAATCTGTATCGTTGAATACATAGATATATGCGGAATAGTATTCTCCGAGAACGATCTCAAAGCCGGATGACTGATAGTTGGACTTGAGGTTGTTACCTGCGTCCTCGAGGTCGTCTGCTTCGAAAGGAACGCCTGCATCGATCATCTCCTGGAGTGTTACTTTTCCGAGTGTGAACTTCTGACCGTTTACATAGAAGTTCATCTCATCGAAATTAACATACTTGCCGTTGCCCTGGGGAGCTGCTGTGGACTTTGTCTCATCGCCGGAAGTCTCAGAAGCATCGGAAGACTCGGAAGTCTGTGTTTCCTTCGTTGTCTCTTTGGTGGTTTCAGCAGTTGTCTCTTCTGTTGTTTCTTCAGTGGTCTCTTCAGTCTCTGTCTCAATAACAGGCTCTGTTTCAGTAGCCTCGGGATGCTCTTCCTCGTCAAACTCAAACTCTTCGGGATTCTTGGAATTCCAGTTAACTGTTACTTCGAGGGAACCGTCCTTTGAAAGGAATACCCATTCAGCTTCTTTCTCATCGTCGGAAATGTCCTGAGACTTGCACTTGAACTCCATCTCATACTCTTCCTCAACGGCTTTCCTTACATCGCTCTTCGACGGAACTTCAACCTTCTTCGCACAGGAAGCGATGCCGAGCATCATGGCAAGTCCGAGAATAAGCGCCATAATCTTCTTCATGATATTATCCTCCTTATTTATCAATAAAGACTTATAAATCTTAAACTCAAACGCATGCAACGTACAGTAGTCATAATCTATAAAAAGCAACTGTCTTATACGCGCGCGTATATTCAATATGTTTTCTGGAAGCGCGGGGGCAAATGAAAAGGGCCGCCTCCGCAAGGAAACAGCCCTCTGGTAATTTATGAATATCTATTATTAATATACGAGATACTTCATCAGACCTGCGTTTACAACGTAGAGAGGATTGCCGCTCTCAAGACTTGTATTCCATGTGTTGAAGTTCTCAGAGATGATGTTGTTCTTTACTGAATTCTCCCAAGCTGTGCAGGAGCCTTCGAAATAGTAAACATATACAGTCTTCTGATCTTCGGAGATGGCGATCTTGACGTCACCAGTCTTGCGTCCATCCTCAAAGAGCCACTGTCCGCACTCAACCTGTGTGTTGTTGAATCCGTTCTCATCAGTAGCGACAAAGTAGTCCTCCGTGACACCTGCGTTGTATCCGCCTGTGAGGAGTTCATTCCTGTCGGATGTGTGCTCCTTGACCACATTGTAGAATGTGAAAGGATCCAGACCCTGTGTGCAGTATGTTGCTGCTTCAGCGGCAAGTGCCTGAGCAGCCTGAGCGATCTCCTCTGCTGTTGCGTCAGTCTTGGAAGCCGTCTCATTGTTCAGCGTAAGTGTTCTGTAGGCAACAGTCTTTGAATCATCGACCTTGCACTCTGCAACATAAACAACATAAGCACCTGTGTCTGTCTCGATAACCTTTACGTCACCGGCCTTTGCCTCGTTGTATACGAAGTTCTTAACGTCCGTATTCAGGTATGAAGCCTGCGAATATGAGTAGTTCTCGTAGAGTGTCGGGTCAGCACCGTCATCGAAAGATGTAGCGCTGGCGCCTTTGCCCTGGAGATAAGCAAGGGCAGCTTCTCTGAAGGAAGCGGAATCCTTTGTGCTCTCCGCGATCTTCTTTGCAGCTGCGATTGCATCGCTGAGGCTTGTCTCATTTCCGTCGGCATCCGTGCCTGCGGTGATGGTGAAATAATTGAATGTTGCTATTGCGTACTGGCTGGGATCTTCATCGAACCTTGCCTGGATCTGCTCGGCTGTGGGAACGATGGTTGTATCGAACTGCTTAAGATAGAAGCCGTACTCCTGAACGAGAACCTCACGTGAAGAGAAATCAACGTAGCTTCTCTTTGTCATGCCTGTACCGTAGATAGCCGAGAGATACTGCTGGCTTGTCTGGTAACCGTACATCTGGGAATAAAGGTCAAGAGTATCAACATCCCAAGCTGCATATTCCCTGGCCTTGGAATACTGCATGAATCCGTTGTTCTTTGCTGCGCGCTCAACGAGTGCAAGAGTCTTCATCTCTTTTGCAGCTTCCTTGAGGAGCCAGTCTCTGTATGTCTCGCCGGTCTCTTCGTTGTAGACCTCATCGAGGTGCTCAGACGATACCATACCGTAGTTTGCATAAGAGTTGTAAACCTCTTGGAAGTGGAAGTTCGTCTCTAAGAGAGAGAAATTCTTTACGGTTCCGGTCGTGCCGTTGTCACGGGTCTCTGTGATGCTTACGCCCGTCAGCGTCTTGGGAAGTATTCCGGAAATATATGTGAAGAAGCATGCAATGATGAGGACGATAGCGATGATGATCGCCATCATGCTGCCAGATACTGCTTTTCTGCTCGACTTTCCGGACTTGGAGGTCTTAGCCATTTTACCTATCCTACCTTATTATTTTTATAAAAAGCATTGAACATTATAATTCGGAGCCCTTGATAATGCAAGGAAGTCGCTCCGGAATCTCTATTAAATAATCGGGATTTAAGCTGTCCAGCTCCTCCCTGTCCATCTTCGTCCACCCCACGAGGGCGAAATCACACCCCGCATCCCTTGCCGAGAGCAGGTCGGGGACCGCGTCTCCGACGTAGAGAACACGGCTCATGTCTTCGACACCCATGGCCTTTGCTGCATATACCAGCGGGTCGCCGTGGGGTTTGGCGCGTTCCGTTGCTTCGCGGAATACCATGGTATCGAAATACTGCCCCAGATCGAGCAGTTCAATGGTTATCATGGCGGATGTCTCACGCTTGGAAGTGACTATTCCCTGTCTGACGCCCATGGACCGGATTTTCGAGAGGAACCCGTAAACGCCCGGAAATACGGGGATCACGTTCTCCTTCATCCTGGCGCAGTTATACTCGAGATAAGCCGCGGTCAGCCGCTCTTTGGTCTCATCGTCGTGTCTTGCGAAAGAATCACCCAGCGGTTTTCCGATATAACTCATGAGGTCCTCATCGGTCCTGTCGGTGCCGCCGAGAACAACCTCGTATGCGTGTTTGAAAGACTCCATTATCAGCGGGATCGAGTCCTGCAGCGTTCCGTCCAGATCATAGAGAACAAGGTCGTACTTACTCATCGGACTTCGAACCGTCTTCCTTGCCGTCTTCGGGCTTCTCGACCGGATTGATGTGGATCAGCACCTTTGCGATGGCATTCTCTTCGACCTTGAGCACCTTGATCCTGAGGTTCTTGTAGTTGACCACGGGGTGTTCGGTCTCTTCGGGAACGCGGTCGAGCTGAGAGATTACGAGTCCCGCGATCGTGTCATATTCATCGTCGGTGAGCTCAATATCGAGAACGTCTTCGAGATCGCTCAGCGTCATGTCGCCCCTGACTATATAATCGCCGTTAGAGAGCCTGACGAACTCGTCAGCCTCATCGTCGAACTCATCGGTAATGTTTCCGACGAGCTCCTCGAGCATATCCTCTATCGTGGCGATGCCCATCGTTCCGCCGTACTCATCGACGATGACAGCCATCTGCATGCCGCAGTTCTTCATCTCGCCGAAGAGTGAAGATATCTTTCTGGTCTCGTGAACGATGAGAGGCTCTCTTATGAACTTCTCGAGCTTGAAGGGTTTCTCCTCAGTGGGAGGCATTATGCCTATGAGGTCCTTTATGTGAAGGATGCCGATGATGTCATCGATCGTATCCTTGTAGACAGGGATCCTGGTAAACTTCTCTTCCCTGGCGACGCGCATTACTTCGTCGTAACCGGCATCGATCGGAAGGGATACGATCTTCTTCCTGTGCGTCATGATCTCCGAGACTTCCTTGTCGTTGAACTCGAAAACATTCTCGATCATTTCCTTCTCGGTATCTTCGATGTTGCCCGACTCAGAGCCTACATCGACCATCATGCGGATTTCTTCCTCAGTTACCGGCTTGTCGGTCTGATTGGGATCGATCCTGAAGAGCATGAGGATGAGATTCGTCGATTTGGTAAGGAACCATACGAACGGCTTTAAGACGGCGCCGAAAAACTTAACGATGCCTGCGGCCGCAAATGCCCATCTCTCGGGCTTGTTCTGCGCTATGCGCTTAGGAACGAGCTCTCCCAGTACGAGAGAGAAATACGAGAGCACGATGGTGATGACCACTGTCCAGAGGGATTCCATCCAGGGATGGACAGAATCAGGATCCACCCAAAGGGCAAGCCTGCTCGCGAAGCTGTTGGCCGCGAAAGCCGATGACAGGAATCCGGCCAGGGTAACGCCTACCTGGATGGTAGCAAGAAAACTCCCGGGGTTATCCAGGAACTTAATTACCCGTAAAGCCTTTCTGTCGCCTTCCTCGGCGAGTTTATGCATCTTCGCATCGTTGAGCGAGATGACAGCCATCTCGGTGCCTGAGAAAAAGGCATTGACGAGGACGAAGAATAAGACCAGTAAGATGCTGAGCAGTATATCCATTATTTCATTCCGTTAAGAATATCGATCAGGGTCTGTCTTACGACCTGGTGATCCGCTTTGCCCTTCAGGGCACGCATGGACTGGCCGATGAGGAACGTGAGGTTCTTCTCCTCGCCTGCGAGATAGCCGTTTACAGCCTTCTCGTTAGCGGCGATGATCTCTCTTATGACAGGCTCGATGGAACCTGCATCGGATACCTGGGCGAGGCCGTTGTCGGCGATATACTTCTCGGGATCGGTGCCGTTGAGGAATGCTTCCTCGAGAGCCATCTTGCCCGATTTCCTGTTGATCTTACCCTCATTTACGAGGTTGATTATCTTTCCCATGACCTTACCGTCAAAATCGATGTCGGCAGCAAGGACCTTAGCGTCCTTGGCGATCTTGAGGAGATCTGTCATGAGCCAGTTTGAGCAGTCCTTAGGATTCGAAGTGACTTCACACGCGCTCTCGAAAACCTTAACGAGGGCGGGTGTTCCCGTGATTATCTCCGCGTCATATTCGGGGAGTCCCAATTCGCTTACATATCTCTCGCGCTTTGCGTCCGCAAACTCGGGGAGCTCTGATCTCACCCTGTCGAGGAACTCTTCGGAGATGTTGATCGGCATGAGGTCGGGATCCGGGAAATATTTGTAATCCTGGGCGTTCTCTTTCGAGCGCATGGAGTATGTGTACTCCTGCTCGTCGTCCCAGCGTCTTGTCTCCTGAACGACCTTGCCACCCTCTTCGATGAGGTCGATCTGTCTGTCGCGCTCATATTCGATGGCGCGCTCGATGGCCTTGAGGCTCGCGATGTTCTTCATCTCGGTCCTTGTGCCGAATTCCTTCTGGCCTACGGGTCTTACGGAGAGGTTGACGTCGGCTCTCATGGAACCTTCCTGCATCTTGCAGTCGGAGATCCCCAGATACTGCATCGTGTCTCTTAATTTTTCGAGATATGCGATAACCTCTTCGCCGGATCTGAAGTCAGGCTCCGAAACGATCTCGAGGAGCGGAACGCCGCAGCGGTTGAAGTCTACCATAGTCATGCCCGTAACAGGGTCATGGACGAGCTTTCCGGCATCTTCCTCCATGTGGATCTCGTGGATGCCGATGGACTTCATGCCCTTGGATGTCTTGATGTCAACGTGACCGTTCCTGCATATCGGGAAATACAGCTGTGATATCTGATATGCCTTGGGAAGGTCAGGATAGAAATAGTTCTTACGGTCGAACTTGTTGTTCCTTGTAATCTCGCAGTTGAGCGCGAGTCCCGCCTTTACGGCGTACTCTACAACCTGCTTGTTGAGTGTCGGAAGAGTGCCCGGCATACCGGAGCAGACTTCACATACGTGTGTGTTGGGCTCGCCTCCGAATTTCGCTGAGCATCCGCAGAAGATCTTTGACTCCGTCGAGAGCTCGCAATGTACTTCAAGGCCAATTACCATCTCGTATTCCTGCATGATATCAGCCCTCCCCTCTGATGCATTCTTCGGGGATCTTATTCTCGAACCCCTCTTCGGCGGTCGCCTTCTGGAAAGCGGATGTCACGCCGATCACCGTCTCTTCGCCGAATCTCTTTCCCATGATCTGGAGACCTACGGGAAGTCCATCGGCCGTAAAGCCGCAGGGTACGGACATCGCCGGGATACCGACTATGTTTACGAGTACCGTGCAGATATCGCCCAGATACATCTTCAGAGGATCCGAGAGGCTCTCGCCCTTCTTAAGAGCGGGAGTGGGCGCAACAGGACCCAGGACGGCATCGTACTTTGCGAATGCCTCGTCGAAAGCCTGCTTGATCAGGTTCTTTACCCTCAGCGCCTTGTTGTAGTAAGCATCGTAGTAGCCTGAAGAAAGAACGAAGTTGCCGAGCATGATCCTTCTCTTTACCTCGAGTCCGAAGCCCTCGCTCCTGGACTTGATGTAGAGCTGTCCCAGGTCCTCGACACCCTCGGGTCTGTAGCCGTACTTAACACCGTCGTATCTGGAGAGGTTTGAACATGCCTCTGCCGTGCAGATGATGTAGTAAGTCGGGATGGCGTATTTTATTATCGGCATGGAGAATGTCTCAACCGTCGCACCCTTTGACTTAAGGATTTCAACGGCATTAAGGACTGCCTTCCTGACGTCCTCATCGATGCCTTCGCTGATGTATTCTTCGGGAATGCCGAACTTCTTTCCGGCGAGGTCGTAATCCGCGATCTTTGCCATGTCGATCTTTTCGGACTCCAGTGAAGACTGGTCCTTCTGATCCTTGCCGCTGATGACGTTATAAACGGCAGCAATGTCTTCGGCCTTTCTGGCGATGGGTCCGATCTGGTCAAGCGAGGATGCGAAAGCGACAAGTCCGTATCTCGATACAGAGCCGTATGTGGGCTTGAGGCCCGTAACGCCACAGAATGAAGCGGGCTGTCTTATCGATCCGCCCGTGTCGGAACCCAGTGCGACAGGTGCCAGAGCTGCGGCAACGCAAGCGGCGGAACCGCCTGACGAACCGCCCGGTACCCTGTCCTTATCCCAGGGATTGGATGTGGCGCCGAAATAACTCGTCTCGGTCGTAGAACCCATCGCGAACTCGTCCATGTTGGTCTTGCCCAGGATGATCATCCCGGCATCCTCTATCTTGCGGATAACCTCTGCATCGTAAGGCGGAACGAAATTTCCGAGCATCTTCGAAGCGCACGTGGTCTTTATGCCCTTGGTGCAGATATTGTCTTTAATTGCGATCGGAACGCCTGCCAGAGGACCTGTCAGCGTACCTGCTTTAATGGCTGCGTCAGCCTCTGCGGCTTTAGCGAGAGCCTCGTCTCTAATGACGGTGATGTATGTCTTGTACTCGCCGTCAATCGCATCGATCGCATCAAGGTAAGCCTTCGTCGCTTCAACGGAAGTGATCTTTCCCTCTTTTATGGCGGAGCCTATCTCAAGGGCTCCCATCTTACGGATCTCGATATCAGTCATAAGCGCCCCCTTAATCAAAGGTCTTCGGCACGAGGATCGTACCGTCCTTTGTCTCGGGTGCGTTCGACAATACCGCATCCCTCATATCACCGTTGGCGATAACATCATCACGCGTGACGTTCGCAACGCCTGCCGCATGGCTCAGGGGCTCGACGCCTTCAGTATCAAGCTCGCTCAGCTGGTCGAAATAGCCCAGGATGTCGCCTAAAGCCTTCTGTGTCTTTTCCTCATCTTCGGCGCTCAGCTCAAGTCTGCCGAGGCTCTCAAGATATTGGACCAAATCTTTGGTAATCTCCATGGAATTAAACTCCTAGTTCTCCATCTTAATCTATAACCTTAAGATTTTAGCATGACGCCTAATTATAATAAAGGGCTTGGGGGATACTACGACTAAAGAACCGCCTCAGTATCTTGAGACGGTCCTTAAGCAATCAGTTTTTACGAAAAGCCATTACTCTTCGTCATCCGGATCGGAATCCTCGTCGCCGGCATCATCAGGGTCTGAATCATCGGGCTTCTTCCATGCGTCGGAGTCACCGTCGTCGGAACCGCCGATAAAGTCCTCATCCTCATCGTCCTCATCCTCGTCTCTCGAAGCCTTCTTCTTTGCAGGAGCCTTCTTTTCGGACTTTTCAGCCTTTTCAGACTTGTCAGACTTATCGCTCTTGCCCTTTCCGGAATCATTCTTCTTTCCGTCAGACTTTCCGGAAGAGGTATTGCCGCCGTTCTTATTATTCTTTACGGCATACATAATGAGTATGACGATGACTGCGGCGATGGCAACGCCTGCAAGGGTGATGAATACTACTACGAGTACATCTGCAGTGGACATGTTCTGTCCTGCCGGGTTGCCTGAAGCATCAGTCGGATCCGTGGAATAAGGATTGAAATCAGGACCTGTCGGGATAGCTTCATCCGGTACGGGTGTTGCGGTAGGTGCCGCAGGAGCCGGACCATATGTCTCATCCGTATGGAAGTCGTGGGACTTTGCTTTGATCTCTTCGAGAATGGAATCGCTCAGTTCCTTGAGCGCGATCTGCTTGAGCGAATCGGTGATGCTCTTCTCGATTCCGAGATAACCTACTACGAAATAACCGTATTCGGGAGCGTAGATGATATCCATCTCACCCTCTGTCCTGCCTTCACCGTAAGCCCATTCCTCAAACTTGGCAACCATCTGTCCCTTGGGAACGAGGATGTCGCCCTGGTCGCGGACAGTGCCGTTTTCGTAAGCGGTCTTTGCAAGACCCGTGAGATCATTGATCGAGGAGCATGCATCCTTCATGGCTTGTGCAGCCTTGAGGGCATTGTCCTTGTTGGTCTGATCGTCTGTCTCGGGAGCATAGAAGAGCGCATATCTGATGTTCGGAACGAAGGAGATCTGCTCCTGTGTTCCGAGATAACCGACTACGTAGTAACCCCAATCGGAATCGTATACGACGTCAATGTCGCCCTTCTTTCTGCTGCTGTCATAAGCCCATGCTTCAAAATCTTCGGCCTCAGGTGAGATCTGTCCCTTGAAAAGAACAACGTCTCCGCCCTGATCGTAGAGCTTTCCGTCAGTATAAGCCGTATTGATAAGATCCGAAAGGCTGTCGATGCCGGTGCACGCTTCCTTCATGGCCGTAGCATCCGCGAGGGCAGTGTCCTTCGTCGTCTGGTCTGCGGATTCGGGCGCATAGAAGAGCGCATATCTGATATAGGGAGGATTCTTCTGTTCATCGGAGTAAACATAATCCTCACAGTACTTTTTCGAGTAAGCATCGGTGAGATAGTACTTCTCGACAACCTTTCTGAAGTTGACCTCATCATTGCCGGGACCGTAATAGAACTGGAGATATTCGTCCAGTGTCATGTTGGCGCTGGCAGCATTGCCCGTTTTCATGCTCTCCATGAGCGAATCGATATCGGCCAGCGTGTCATCCGAGAGCTTGACGCCCTCTTCTTCCGCCCTCTTGCAGAGGATGCATGACATCTCTAGTGAATTCTCGGCGTATTCAACGAAATAGTCGCCCCATGTTCCGTAACCGTCGCCCGGATATTCGGCAGCGAGATCCAGATAATTCAGGGTCGTTGCAGGCGTGTAGCCCATGTTAGCGTAATTGCCGAGTTCGAGGAATGAGTTGATGAAGTAGAAGTTCGACTCATTTACCGGAATGGCCTCGCCATCGAAATAATACTGATGGTTCAGGTAGTTCACGAGCTGGTTGCCGTAGAGCTCTTCAAATGTCTCCGGCTCGCCGTTCTCGTTGTAAGCCAGTGCGGTCGCGCCCGGAAGGATCACGGATGCGGATACGGCCGCAGCCAGGATGATTGTGCTGATCTTTTTCATTTTCATGTAGTAGTTATCCTCTTGTAATCTTGCATGCATGCAGCGATCGTATCGTCCATGTCATAGTATTTGTATTTCCCCAAACGCCCTCCGAAAATGACGTTCCCGTCCGATGCGGCAAGTTCCTCATACTGCTTGTAGAGCCCGTTGTTTCTCTCGTTGTTGAGCGGATAGTAAGGCTCGTCACCGGGTTTCCATTCAGCCGGATACTCGTGCGTGATGACGGTGCCCTTGCCCTTGCCGAACTCGAAATGCTTGTGCTCCAGTATCCTCGTGAACGGCGTCTCGGCGTCGGTATAGTTTACTACAGCATTGCCCTGGAAGTCATCAGTATCGGGAAGATATTCAGTCTCAAACCTCAGACTCCTGTACTCGAGCTTGCCCAGGGAGTAATTATAATACTCATCAATCATTCCCGTATAGATTATCTTATTGGCAATTTTGTCCAAAGAATCCCTCTCCTTGAGGTAATCCACACCCAGTCTGACCTCGATGCCGCCGAGCATGTTCTCGATCCACTTCGTGTATCCGCCGACGGGAATGCCCTGATAATTATCGTTAAAGTAGTTGTTGTCGTATGTCAGTCTTACGGGAAGTCTCTTGATAATGAATGCGGGAAGCTCGGTCGCCTTTCTGCCCCACTGCTTCTCCGTATAGCCCTTGACGAGCTTTTCGTAGATGTCGGGACCGATAAGAGATATGGCCTGCTCCTCAAGATTCTGCGGCTCATCGACCTTGCCCAGAGCGATCTGCTCGTCGAGCTTTGCCCTTGCCTCGGCCGGAGTCACAACACCCCACATCTTATTGAAGGTATACATATTAAAAGGCATCGAATAGAGCTCGCCCTTGTAGTTCGCTACCACGCAGTTGGTATAACGGTTGAACTCCGCGAACTTATTGGCGAAATCCCATACTTCCTTGTCGCTTGTGTGGAAGATGTGTGCTCCGTACTTATGAACGTTGATGCCGTTGACGTTTTCGGTATAGACATTGCCTGCCACATTCGGTCTTCTGTCGATAACGAGACACTTGTAGCCGTCATCCGTTGCAAGACGTGCGAAAGTCGCACCATATAATCCCGCACCGACGATCAGGAAATCATATTCACCCATATTTATCCCTCCGATTATCTGAAAGTCCTGATAATAATACACTATTTGCGGGAATTCGCCTAATCTGAGGCGGTTGTGAAGCCTATTCCGGTCTGAATTTTCCGGCTGCCTTTTTGAAATTTACAAGCTTATCCGTTTCCTTGACGAGTTCCCTGAGTTTTGTGTAAGGCGAATATCTTACCGTCACTTCAAATCCGGCAAACGGCAGTCCCAAAGCCTCGCTGTCCTTCCTGAGCGCATCGGTAAGTTCCTTATACTGCGCGATCAGACCGCAGGCCCAGTTTGCCCCGCACTTCAATTCATCCGACCCGTTCCTGACGGTGATGCTGCCTGCCGGGATCAGAGTTTCCGCGCCCGTAAGGCTTACGGAAATATCGTATCTGCCTTCTTCCAGCAGGAATTTGCCATACTCTTCATCGAAATAGGAAAGCTCACCCGGATCGATCGTGACTGTCAGTCTCCGGCTGCTCCCCGCCTTTATCAGCTGCTTTTTAAACCCCTTGAGTTCAAAGGGCGCGCGGGGTGTCAGCGGCTTCTTTTTCGAGACATAGACCTGAAGCACTGCCTTGCCATCGATCCTGCTCTTATTACTGATATCAGCGGAAACACTTATCTTTCCGCCCCTCATGGACGATGAAGCACCATCTATCTCAAACTTCGAATAGGAAAGTCCGTATCCGAACGGATAGAGCACTTTCATGTCACGCTTCGCGTAGCCCCTGTAACCGACATATATATCCTCACCATATGTGCAGGTCAGGCTGTCGGGATAACAGAGATATGCGGGAGTATCCTTATACGAACGGGGGAAAGTGCAAGGCAGGGCGCCTGAAGGATTAACCTTGCCCAAAAGGATGTCAGCCATGGCCTTTCCGCCCATCATGCCGGGATAGAATACGGCAAATACGGAATCCAAATGCTCTTCAAGACCTTCCAGTTCAACCGGTCCGGGTACATTCAGTATCAGGCAGATCCGGCCCTTTCCCTTATCTTTTGCAAGTTTCTTAATAAGTGACACGGTCTCTTTGTTCATTTTGAGATCAGGTCTGTCCGCACCTTCCGCAGACTCGATCGTCTCGATCACTATTGCCGTGGCGCCTTTCCGGAATGCCTCCATGTCCTTGAAAAGAACGTTTCCGCTGCCGAGGACTGAGCCAAGTTCAGACGAGAGCACCGTCGTCCTGTCGGTAAACACCTGCGCGCTCCCTATACCGTAGTCTCTGAAACGGTCCTTCCCGAAGAATACCACCTTTGCATTCTTCTTAAGGGGCAGCCCGCCCCTGTTCTTCAGCATAACTATGCCCTCACAGGCAGACTTGTAAGCCGCCTTGTCACCGGTCTTCTTATATTTCCCGGCTGTCAGTTCAGAAGGCGCTTTGCCGCCGGCAAACCGGTCGATCAGTTTGAGGACTCTTAACGCTGCTCCGTCGAGATCCTTCAAGGGAAGCCTGCCGTCTTCCACTGCCTTTACGATGTCCGAGGGATCCCACGGACCGGGCATGAAAAGATCCTGGCCCGAAACCGCCGAATCACCGGTCTTCCCGGTGCATGCCGACCAGTCGGTTACGGTGACACCCTCATAACCCCATTCTTTCCTTAACACATCCTTGAGCAACCAGGGATTCTCGGTACACTTCCTGCCGTTGATCATGGGGTAAGCTGTCATGAGCGTCGAAGCAACCTTGCTGCAGGCTTCAAAGGCCGGGAAATATATCTCCCTTAATGCCCTCATGCGTATCAGTTCATTAATGATGTTGCGGTTGATCTCAAGATTATTGCACGCGAAATGCTTGACATCCGATGCGACTCCCATATCCTCAACGCCTCTGCACATCTCAGGCGCAAGGCTCTTTGCAAGGAACGGATCTTCGGAATAACCTTCAAAGAAACGCCCGCAGACAGGCTCTCTCAGGATATTCACATTTGGGGTCCCCAGAAGCACGCCCACGCGGTAGACGAGAGCCTCCATTCCCAGAGCCCTGCCCGTCTCATAGACCACTTCGGGATCCCATGTCGAACCGAGAAGTATCCCCGGAGGATAACATCCGGGGGCAACATCTATCCCGCTTTTGTAATCAGTCAGAAGGACATCTATCTTATCCCTTAACTCCTTCTCCGTCTTTGTGAGCCTGTCCGTCTCATAGAAATAATGGATGACATTATAGAGTTCGCCGAATCCGTAATCTTTCGAAACATCCGTAAACTCATGCATCAGGAGATGCTCGTAATTAATTCCCGTGCCGCCGTCCTGCATGTTGAGTTCAGGGATATACCCCGCAGCAGATTCAAACCCGCCTATCGAAAAAGCGGTCGTCCCGCAAAGAAGCCTTGCCTTATCGGCAACTGTCATGTTGTTCAGCAGTTTCTTAATATCCAATTTCCTATTGAAATAACCTTTCACAATATAACCGGTTTGAATAAACAGGTTCTGAAGATCAGCAGTCTTTCCTTAAGGATTCAGACATATGCCCTCGCTGTCAAACTCATATGCCTTTCCGTTTATGGTAACTGTTGTGGAGCAGGCCATAACACCGTCAGTACCGAACCAATACCATTTGCCGTTGTCCTTCAGCCATCCGGTCTTCATAGCACCGTCCGGGATCGAGAAATAATACCATTCACCGTCAACCTTCTGCCAGCCTGTAGCCATGGAACCGTCTTCCTTCAGATAGTATGTCTTGCCGTTCACCTCAACGGAATTATTACTAAACATAATGCCGTCTTCACCGAGATAGAACCACTTGCCATTGATCTTGTTCCATCCGTCTGTTTTCATAACACCGGTCGAAGGATCGAAATAATACCATTCACCGTCAACCTTCTGCCAGCCTGTAGCCATGTAGCCGTCTTTCGTAAAATAGTATGTATAGTCATTCTCATCATAGAATGTACCGCTAAACATAATGCCGTCTTCACCGAGATAGAACCACTTACCATTGATCTTGTTCCATCCGTCTGTTTTCATAACACCGGTCGAAGGATCGAAATAATACCAGTAATCGTCAACCTTCTGCCAGCCTGTAGCCATGTAGCCGTCTTTCGTAAAATAGTATGTATAGTCATTCTCATCATAGAATGTTTCGCTAAACATAATACCGTCTTCACCGAGATAGAACCACTTGCCATTGATCTTGTTCCATCCGTCTGTTTTCATAACACCGGTCGAAGGATCGAAATAATACCAGTAATCGTCCACTTTCTGCCAACCTTTAGCAAAAGTGCCTTCTTCCGTAATATAGTATGTCTTGTCATCCTCGCAATAGAATGCGGATGACCACATAGTACCATCGTCATAAAAGAGATATCTCTTGCCGTTGATCTCGAACCATCCGCCCTTTCTCATTTCACCGGATGAAGGATCGAAATAGTACCATTCGTCATCTACCCTGGCCCATCCTGTAGCCATGGCGCCCGAATCTGTCAGATAATATATCCTGCCGCCTTCTTCGTGCCAGCCTGTCACCATCATGCCTTCAAGGTCAATGTAATACCATTTGTTCTTATACCGGAACCATCTGTTCTCTACCAGCTTGCCTTCTTCATCGAAGTAAAACCAGTTATCATTGTATTCATACCAGCCCGGTCCGTGAGGAGCATAAGTATATGTATAAGTAACATCTTCCGTGATTACCGTTTTTTCATCCGGTACAACATCCCACTCACCTTCAACGAATGAGAAGTCAGGCATATTGCCGGCAGAAGGGATCATCTCTGCCGTAAGTTTTATATCATCGCCTTCAAGTGTTACAACGATTACATCTGATGACTCGTCATTCCATGCGCCGTTTTCCACTACGAATCTTACTTTATAGGTGACAGGTATCTTGACCGCATCCGGAACAACGATCTCCACATCTGCCTCCGGTATTCCGTAAACCTGTATAAGCTCTTCACCCAATTTTGTTACGGTAATACCGTTAATCGTAATATCTTCAAAATCCTCAAAATAATAACCGGTATCTGCAGTATAGTAAACAGACTCCATCTGACCGGTCAGTCCGCTCTGAACCGTGTCGCCGCCACTGGCAACCGCATTCGCACCTCCGGTCAGCGTTACTGTATAGGTTGTTGTTACAGGAATCCTGACCGCATCAGGAACAACGAGCTCCACATCGGCCTCCGGTATTCCGTAAACCTCTACCACACCATCACCTAATTTATCTACGGTAATACCGTTAATCGTAATATCTTCAAAATCCTCGAAATAATAACCGGTATCTGCAGTATAGTAAACTGCCTCCATCTGATCGGTCAGTCCGCTCTGAACCGTACTGCCGCCGCTGGCAACCGCATTTGCACCACCTGTCAGCGTTACTGTATAGCCTTCCTGTTTTTCCGCTTCATCTGCTGCCACATTCATTGACAGCTGCGGCAGGAAACATACCATTTCAGCCAAAACCAACAGAAAAGCCGTTATCTTTCTCAATGTCTTTTCCATATTACTTCCTCTTTTGTTTTTCTTATTCTGATATTTAAATGATACTGATTAGGATAGCACTAAACCCGCAAGGTGATTAATAAAAATCTGCCTGATAAGTATTTCCCTGGTAAAACAGGCCCCGCAGCATGCGCCACGGGGTCAGTTGATAATGAACAGTCAGTTTTACTTACTCTTATGAATTCGTAAGGATCGCAAACTTCAAAGTTGCCTGTACGGCTACCTTGCCGTTTACCGTTGCGACCGCTTCGCCTAGGCCGACGGGACCCTTGACTGCCGTGATCCTTGTCTCAAGTCTTACGGTGTCGCCGGGTGTGACGGCTGCCTTGAATTTGCACTTGTCGATGCCTGCAAATACTGCGATCTTGCCCTTAAAATCCTCTCTCGAGAGGATGGCTACGGCGCCTGCCTGTGCAAGAGCCTCAACTGTTATGACACCGGGAACGATAGGCATCTCAGGGAAGTGTCCCCTGAAGAAATACTCATCATAAGTAAAATTCTTATAAGCGATGCAGTATTCGCCCGGAACATAATCCTCTACCTTGTCGATGAGAAGGAAGGGATGTCTGTGGGGGATGATCTTCATGATCTCTGTTGTGGTAAGCGCATTTGCCATATTCAAGGATCCTCCTTATTCTTCAAACTTTTTGACTATCAGGGAAGCATTGTGTCCGCCGAAGCCGAGGTTGTTAGTCATAGCATAAACTATATTACGGTTTTTCGGTTCGATAAATGTGTAATCGAGGTCCATCTCACCTTCGCTCTCCTTTGAACCTGCCGTAACGTGAACGAATCCGTCCTGGATTGCCTTTACGCATGTGATGAGCTCAACGCCGCCTGCGCCGCCCAGAACGTGGCCGATCATGGACTTGGTGGAGTTGATGGAGATGTTCCTGATATCTTCCTTAAACGCATACTTCATGGCACGTGTCTCGAAAAGATCGTTGTGGTGCGTGGAAGTTCCGTGAGCGTTGATGTAGTCGATCTGAGAAGGCTTGATGCCTGCTTCCTTCATCGCGATGATCATGGCCATGCCGGCGCCGGATCCGTCTTCAGCAGGTGAAGTGATGTGATATGCGTCGCATGTCGCGCCGTATCCGACAACCTCAGCAAGGATGTTTGCGCCTCTTGCCTTTGCATGCTCATAGCTTTCGATTACAAGGACGCCGGAACCTTCGCCGATGACGAATCCGTCCCTGTCCTTATCGAACGGTCTGGAAGCCGTCTCGGGATCTTCATTGGTGGAAAGAGCCGTAAGAGCTGCAAATCCCTGTACGCCCGTCTTGCAGACAGCTGCCTCGCATCCGCCGGTGATCATGACGTCGGCGTCGCCGTACTTGACTGCCTTGAAGGCATCGCCTATTGAGTGAGCGCCCGTTGCGCATGCCGTTACGACACAAGTGTTGATGCCCTTCATACCGTACTGGATAGCGATGTTTGCTGATGCCATGTTGGCGATCATCAAGGGAATGTACATGGGGGCGATCTTGCCGGCCTTCTCGAACCTTACCTGCTCTCTCTCGTGAGCCTGCATCGATCCGATACCTGAACTTACGATGACGCCTACTCTGTAGGGATCCTCATTCTCCATGTTGAGGCCGGACTGCTCGATTGCTTCCTTTGCTGCCGCCAAAGCGAAATGAGCGAAAGGCTCCATACGCTTCATCGTCTTGAAATCCATGTAGTTCTGAGGATCGAAATCCTTTACTTCGCATGCAAGCTTAACCTTGGAATTGCTCGCATCAAACTTTGTAATCGGCGCGGTAGCTGCCTTTCCTTTTTTGAGACCTTCCCAGAAAGCCTCTACGCTGTTACCAAGAGGGGTGATCGCACCCATGCCGGTTACTACAACTCTGTTTGCCATTTAATTAATTTCTCCGTGATTCTTATTTCGTGATGCCGTAAAGGCAGTTGATTACATATGCATTCCGCCGTCAACGCTCAATACCTGACCTGTGATGTAAGAAGCATCAGCAGAGCAGAGGAAGTTAACAGCATTGGCGATGTCTTCGGGCTGTCCGTATCTCTTGAGAGGGATCATCTCGAAGATCGCTTCCTTCTGCTTGTCTGTGAGAACAGCCGTCATGGGTGTCTCAACATATCCGGGAGCGATGGCGTTGAAAGTGATGTTTCTTGAAGCCAGCTCTCTTGCGCATGACTTTGTAACACCGATGATTCCTGCCTTTGAAGCGGAATAGTTGACCTGGCCTGCCTGTCCCTCAAGACCTACGATGGAAGAAATGCTTACGACTCTTCCTTCCCTCTTCTTCATCATGAAGGGCGTGCAGTGCTTGATGAAATTGAATGTACCCTTGAGGTTAACTGCGATTACGTCATCGAAATTCTGCTCTGTCATCTTGAGGAGCAGCGTATCTCTTGTGATGCCCGCATTGTTTACGAGGATATAGATGCCGCCGAAGTCCTCAGCGATCTGAGCTACTGTCTCTCCGACCTTCTCGAAATCAGCGACGTTGCACTGGTAAGCCTTAGCCTCAACACCCAGTGTCTTTACTTCATCTTCACAATCCTTGCTCATCTCGAGAGGGCATGCATCAACGATCGCGATGTTAAATCCGCTCTTTGCGAGCCTGACGGCGATAGCTCTGCCGATACCTCTTGAAGCGCCTGTAACGATTGCTGTTTTTCCTGTAATCTCTGACATGATCTTTACCTCCTGATATCAGCCGAGTTTTTCCGCTAAGCTTTCGACATCTTCCGGTGTCGAAACTCCGATTACCCTGATAGACGGAACAGTCTTTCTGACAAAACCTGCAATCGTCTTTCCGGGACCTACTTCTATAATTGTGTCAACGCCCATCTTCTCAAGTTCATAAAGAGTCTGCTCCCACTTTACGGGACTGAATACCTGCTGCTTGAGCAGATCCTTTATCTGTGACTTGTCCGTTACCTGTGCACCGCTGACGTTCGCAAGATAAGGGATCTTCAGGTCGCTGAGCTCAACATTCTCGAGTTCCTTTGCGAGCTTTTCGCCTGCACCCTTAAGAAGCGGTGAATGGAACGGTCCTGATACATTGAGTTCCACTACCTTCTTTGCGCCTGCCTTCGTGAGCTTGGGCATGGCTTCCAGGACGGCTTCCTTTTTACCTGTGATAACGATCTGGCCGGGGCAGTTAAAATTAGCACACCAGCAGCCGTCTATATCCTTGATAACGTTCCCGATAGTCTCAGCGTCAAGACCGATGACAGCAGCCATCGTGCCTTCGCCTGCCGGAACTTCGGAAGACATGAGCTTTCCCCTGATCCTCGTAAGTCTTACGGCATCCTCAAAACTCATGGCGCCTGCAACATAGAGGCTGCAGTATTCGCCCAGTGAGAGTCCCGCAGTGACCTCAGGTCTGTAACCTGCGATCAGAAGAGCGTCTGTGATGATGCAGCATGCCGTAACGAGTGCGGGCTGCGTGTATTCCGTGATATTGATGTCGTCGTTGGGCTCAAAGAGGAGCTTGTTCATGTCTACTCCCGAAGCCTTTGTTGCTTCGGCGATCATGTCGGCATAGTGTTCGTCTGCTCTGACGAAACCTTCCGCCATTCCTACCTGCTGTACTCCCTGGCCCGGATAACAAAAAGCGATCTTCATTATGCTTCAAGCTTCCTTCCCATAAGTTTATCTGCCTGTTCGAACATTGATTCGATGATGACCTTTGCAGGTCTGATCTCATTGACAAGACCGGCGATCTGTCCTGCCATGAAAGTACCTTCCTTGGTATCTCCCTCAACAACAGCCTTGCGGAGACTTCCTACCGTAAGTCCCTCGAGCTCCTCGAAAGTTACCCCGCTCTGCTCCATCTCAAGATACTTGTTGGAAAGAGCGTTTCTTATCTGTCTTACAGGATGGCCGTAAGATCTTCCGGTAACTCTTGTTGAGTTGTCCTTAGCCTTAATAACCATGTCCTTGTAGTTCTGATGAACATTTACTTCATCGCATGCACAGAAAACAGTACCGCACTGAACACCCTCGGCGCCGAGCATGAATGCTGCAGCCACGCCTCTGCCGTCAGCGATACCGCCTGCTGCGATAACGGGGATGGATACGGCATCGGCCACCTGGGGAACGAGTGTCATCGTAGTAGCTTCGCCGATGTGTCCGCCGGACTCTGTACCCTCTGCTATGACGGCATCAGCACCGCACTGCTGCATTCTTTTTGCAAGCGCAACACCTGCAACTACAGGAACAACGATTATGCCTGCCTCTTTCCACATATCCATGTATTTCTCAGGTGAACCTGCACCCGTAGTAACAACCTTGACCTTCTCTTCCGCGATGACCTTTGCGATCTCAGGTGCTCTGGGATTCATGAGCATGAGATTTACGCCGAACGGCTTGTCTGTTGCCTCACGGCACTTCTTGATCTGGTCACGGAGCCAGTTCTCGTCAGCGCCGCCGACGCCGATGATGCCGAGACCGCCTGCCTCTGAAACTGCTGCAGCAATGTGCCAGTCAGCAACCCAGGCCATACCGCCCTGGAAAATAGGATATTTAATTCCGATCAAATCTGTGATCCTGGTCATAATCTTATATCTCCTTTTTCACTGATTAACTTTAGTAAACAATATAGTTAGCATCCCATGTGAGGCCTGCTCCGAAGCTTGCAAGCACGAGCTTCATTCCGGGTTTGAGCCTTCCGTCCTGCTTCATCTCGGCAAGGAGCATCGGAATGCTCGCAGATGAAACATTGCCGTAATTCATAATGTTCATGGGGAACTTAGCCCTGTCGATCCCGAGCTTCTTAGCGGTAGCTTCGATGATGCGCGCATTTGCCTGGTGGAGGATAAAGTAATCCACGTCATTCTCGAGATCAAAGCTGTACTTCTCAGCAAGATCCTTGATTATCTGAGGAACTTCCGATACTGCAAACTTAAATACTTCCCTGCCCTGCATATAGAAAGAAGTAGCTGTCTTGAAGCCCTCTTCCTCCCACCTGTCGGGCTGTCTTGCAGCCTCGCATCTGAGGCAGTCGCTTCTATATCCTGAAGATCTCATGATGAACTCGTTACGCTTGATATCCTCAGCCTTAAGGACCGCAGCACCTGCACCGTCGCCAAAGAGGATACATGTTCCTCTGTCCTCATAGTTCGCAAAATTCGAATTGCACTCGGTACCGATTACAAGAGCAGTCTTGGAGTTGCCTGACTCGATAAAACCCTGAACAGTATTGAATGCAACGATGAAGCCGGGACATGCGCATACAACGTCAAAGCATCCGCAATTCTCGGTTACGCCCAGTTCTCTCTGAACGATGCAGGATAAAGCAGGTATAACGCTGTCTGATGTAGTGGATGCCGTTACGATGAGGTCGATGTCCTTGGGATCTATCCCCGCATCCTCTACGGCTTTCTTTGCAGCCTCGACAGCCATCGTAGACGGCTTCTCTGTAATATGGTCTGCAATATGTCTTTCCTTGATACCGGTACGCTCTGTGATCCACTCGTCGCTCGTATCCAAAAATTTTGCAAAGTCGTCATTGGTTACGACCTTTTTCGGTATATACGATCCGAGTCCTATGATTCTTCCTGTCATTACTAAAACCTCTTTATTCTATCCCTTTGGGAAGCCCGGATCATGAACATGCCGGCTCCCCAAACTAAATAGTTTGATTGTCAAAGTATTTCACAGGTACAGTTTTTTGTCAAGTGTAAAGCTCCCGCGGGATGCCCCGCACAAGAAACGGGCCAGATATCACTCGAGCGTTATCGATGCAAACAGCCTTAATCCAGGTGATGAATTTACTGACCTTCCGGAGTGCTACGTTATATTCATCACCGAGAATGACGTGTTAGGTTACAACGAACCTATCTATCACATTGACCGCACCATACAGGAGAGGAATGTGCAATTTGATGACGGCTCGCATATAATATACGTAAGCGGATCAATGAAAACTAATGACACAGCTCTCGGTAAGCTAATAAAAGATCTGTATTGCACCGATGCAGATGAGATCAATTACAAAGAGTTATCTGACAGAGTCAGACAGTTTAAGGAAACTGAGGAAGGAGTTAATGATATGTGCGATATATTAGATGAAATGAGAAATGAAGCTGTTGAAAAAGACAGAATAGAGAATGCTAAAAAGATGATTAATGATGGCTCGTTATCACTCGAGAAGATTGCAGAGTTTTCCGGCCTCTCAATCGAAAAAGTCAGAGAGCTTGCCGGTAATAAGTCAGCATAATCTATTTACAGTGTGTTTATCAGTCATTAATTAGGGTTGCGGAAATTTCCGCAACCCTAATTGCTGCTTCAATAAAGCAAGAAATCTTATGGATTCGTGCAGTAGCCTTTAGCATCGAAATTGTAGTTCTTGCCGTCGATCTTCCAAGTGCCGTTCTTTGCATACCATCCGGCTGTATCCTGATAGTACCAGCCCTTTGAATTCTTCTTCCAAGAAGATCTCGGTTTGTATGTCCATGCACCACTCTTATCCAGATAGTATCCATCGATATATTCATCAGAAGCCATCGAGCCATTCGACTTGAAGTAATAATCCTTGCTGCCGATCTTCTGCCAACCTTTTGCCATCTTCCCGTTAGTGCCGAAGTAGTACCAGATCTCACCTATCTCTTGCCAACCTGTTGCCATGGCACCTGAAGATTTCAGGTAATACCATATGCCGCCGTCTTCAATCCAACCGGTCTGCATAACACCGTTTTTATTTAAGAAAAACCAGCTGCTATCTATTTTCTGCCAGCCTGTAACCATGTAACCGGAAGCATCAAAGTAATACCACTTTTTATCTATGTTTTCCCACCGGGATACAGGATAAGAACCGTCAGAAAAACGATACCACCAGCCTTTGCTGTCCTGTACCCACTCATTTTTCAAATAATGGATATATGTTCCTTTAAAAAGCACAGTCATTGATTCTGCATATAATTCCACAGGTTCACCATAAGGATCATCTGGAGAGTACCGTTGCATATATGTAGCAGATGTTATTGCTATCTTATCCCAATCATTTTTAGTGCCGGTAAAATAAATATCTTTAACTGGAGATTTATAAAAAGCACCGGCAGAAACACGCTTAACTCCGGCTGAGAAATACACAGTTGTAAGATTAGGACAATAACTGAATGCCCAATCAGGTACAGTCGATATATTATCAGATAACTTAACAGTGTTCAGACAGTCACAACTTGAAAATGCTCCTTTGCCAATTGACGTTACTGAATTCGGAATTGTTACTGATCTAAGACTATCACAATTTTCAAATGCACTGTTTCCAATTGACTTTACTGAATCCGGAATCGTTACTGAATTAAGACTATCACAATCTATAAATGCTTCCTCTGTGATCGAAGTAACTGATGAAGGGATAACTATTGATTCTATTCCTGTTCCTGCAAGCAAACCTTTGTAAGCGTAATCAGCAAGAGAATCGGGAAGATTGACTGTTTTCAGGCTGGTACACCCGCCAAAGGGCTGTTTTCCGAAGGTTGTAACAGAATCAGGAATAGTTATTGATTTGAGGCTTACACAACTTGAAAATGCATAAGTTCCAATTGAAGTAACTGAATCTGGAATTGTTACTGATTGAAGTCTTTCACAGCTTTGAAATGCATAAGCTCCAATTGAAGTAACTGAATCCGGAATTGTTATTGATTCAAGATTTGTGCATCCGGCAAATGCATAAGTTCCTAATGAAGTGACAGGAACTGATATGTCAACAGTTTTCAGATAATAGAAATCACCAAAAACACCGCTGTCCAATTCGATACTGTTATATTGTGAATCGGTTGCCTCCTTTATTTTCAAAGAGGTTGACAAATCTATTACAATTACCGCGTACTCAATATTGGCCTTAACATTCAATGTATTTGATCTGCAATAAACCGTTAATTCACCGCCGGGGGAAAGTTCCCAATCGAAGGAATCATTGCTGCCTTTTGCACTTTCAATCAAACCTTGGGAGTTAAACGTAAATCCGTCTACCGTTGTATCGTGAGCCATTTTGCCTGACGGATAAAAGTAATACCACTCATTATTAATCTTAGACCAGTCGGTCTCCATTCCGTACCAATCAAAATAATACCATTCACCGGCAATCTGATTCCAACCTTCTGCCCTCTTGCCAGAAGAGAAAAAGTAATACCACTCATCACCAATCTCCTGCCAGCCGGTTGCCATCTCGCCCGTTGGGAGAAGATAATACCTACTATCATCTTCTTCTATATAAAGCCAGCCGGTTACCATTTTGCCATCTTCATCGTAGTAATACCATTTGCCGTCTTTCTCCTGCCAGCCGGTCGCTGAATCTCCGTCAGCCAGAACGGCCAGCGAAAATAACGAAGCAGTGATCAAAACAGATATAAATGTAACTAAAAGCTGTAATGACCTTCTCATTTTCCATGCCTCCGAAAAAACTTTACCGATTCGTGCAGTAACCTTCCGCGTTGAAATTAAATATCTTTCCTTATATTAATACAAAAGCCGCAGGCCGCGGCTTTTTTAGACTAATTATCGAATCTGCTCGCAGCCCATCCGCCTTCGTTTAAATGGGAACTTGTAAGGTTGGCAAATCCCTCGGGTGAAAGGAGTGGGATCTGTAGTTTCCTGATCGTCTCGGGATCGAGCTTAAAGTCATTGGCACAATATTCTGCACCAGCCTTCTTTAGATCGTCGAGATATACCCTGATCTGCCTTTTAGCTTTGCCCGTCATGAAGACTTCGCCCATGGGACATAGGATGCATGTATATCTGTCTCTTCCGCCGCAGATCAAGTCATACTGTGCGAGAAGTGCAGGATAAACGGGTTCGAGTTCCACATAACCGCAGGAGCTGATTATGACGAATTTCTTTTCGAAAATGGATGGATCTCTCATCTTGTTGAATGTTTGGCCGTCATCAGACCTCGTGCCCATGTATGGCTCTGCAAGAGAAAGGCATCTGTCGGTGACTGCCTTGAGCTGTGAAGGCATGCCATAGAAATATAAGGGGAAGCTTTCGATAATTATGTCCGATTCCTTGATGGCAGCGATTATCTCAGCCATGTCATCCTTAATGGCGCATGTTCCGTCAGAAGATGCCCAGCATGCAAAGCAGCCTCTGCAGGGCTTAATATCCTTTGCATAGATATCTATCCTTTTGACTTCCGTGCCTTCAGGGAACCCGGAAACAAAGGCATTCGTTACGTTGAGCGTGTTGCTGCGTTCTATCTTGGGACTGCCGTTTAAGATAAGTACTTTCATCTTTACAGACTAAGACCTCCGTCAAGGACAATGACCTGGCCTGTCATGTATGAGAAAGCATCACTGACAAGGCTTGCAACGCAGTTGGCAACATCTTCGGCAGAGCCGAATCTCTTCATGGGAACGCTCTCAAGATATTTCTCAGCCAGATCGCCGGGGATGGACTTGATCATGTCCGTACCGACAAATCCGGGAGCTACGGCATTTACCTGGATGCCGTAGGGAGCGAGCTCTTTTGCCATCGTCTGGGTCATGGAATTGACTGCGCCTTTTGTAGCGCTGTAGACGGTCTGGCCGGGCACTGCGAGGATGGAACTAACGGAAGACACATTGATTATCTTTCCGCTCTTTTGAGAACACATCTTAAGGCTTGCCGCCTGTGCGCAGTTGATATAACCCTTGATGTTGATGGAAAGGCTCCTCTCGAGAGAGTCCGGTCTGATCATAAGAAGATAAGCATCATCGACGACTCCCGCATTGTTTACAAGGACATCGATAGTCTCAAAAGCCTTCTTGATCTCCTTGAACATCGCCTTTACCTGAGCAATGTCGGAAGTGTCAGCCTTGTAGATTTCACAGTTTACGCCGAGAGCCTTGATTTCTTCCTGTGCAGCCTTTGCCGCGTCATCATTGCTCGCGTAATTGAGGGCTATGTCATAGCCTTCCTGAGCGAGTCGGAGCGCGATTGCCTTGCCTATTCCTCTTGAGCCGCCTGTTACAACTGCTGTTTTGCTCATAAAAGTGCCTTCCTTTATGTGTGCCTCACGCTTTGGTAAGCAGTAGTGCCGAATAAAGCGCGCTCGTACCGAACGAGACTGCTATTCCGTTTTCGAACCTGCCCTCGTAGATATCCTTTGCGAGCATGGCAAACTGGAGTGATGAAGATGCCGCCCTGGCTTCACCGAAATCCTTCTTTACGAGTTTGACTTCGATGCCTTCTCCGAAGATCTTCTTATAAACTTCCATCTCGAACGAATCGATCTCTTCTATTCCGTTACCGAAACCATAGATACAGGAGATGTCTTCAGCCTTAAGCTGTGCTTCTTCCAGGACATTTTCGATGACCTTGGTAAGCGCGGCTTCAGAAAGTCTCGTGTTGTTGTTCCTGTCACCTGATGTGTCTCTTGCAGAAGAGAAACCGCCGATCTTCGCATAGCGCTTGGCGCCTCTTTCGACCGCACAGGAAGCCTTCTCGATGACACAGGTTACGGAGCCTTCGCCAAGCTTGAAACTTCCGTTGCCTGTATAGCCGAGATCAGTGTAGATCTCTTCATCTATCTCGGTGCATTCATCCGTACCTGTAGCGAGCATGATGCTCTCATAGCCGAACATGATCGCGCCGGCTGCGGCACAGACGCTCTGGAGACCTGACTGGAAACCGTTTGCGATGGTAACATTGTAGCCCTTGATACCTGTGAAGATACTGAGGTATCCTCCCGCAGCGTTATAGACGGTATTCGGGAACGCAAACGCGCTTCCCTTTTCGATGCCGTCCTTGATGATGCCCTTCTGGAAATTTGCGATCTCAGTCATCGGTCCGTCGTTGGTGCCGATGCAGATGCCGATGATGCCTTCATTTTCCGGAGTAACGGTAATGCCCGCATCTTCCAGAGCCTTAACTCCGCTTAAGAGCTGGAGCTGTGAGAGCCTGTCGAGCTTTCTCAGGAATGCGGATTTGACACCGTATGCCTTAAACATGTCAGCATCCAGTTTGGCCGTGTAAGCATTGGTGCTCTCATCGAACTCGCCGTTTACGATTCCGATGCCGGTTACGTAAAGATCCTGCTTGGGGCACAAGAGATTAAGCTTGTTTGGATCCTTAGCGAAAACGATACTTGCGTTGTTTCCGCCAAAAGCGAATGAATTGGACATCGCATACTTGATGTCCCTTTCACGGGGCTTATTGGCGATAAAGTCAATATTGCCGGACTTTTCGGCAAGTACCTTGAGGTCTTCTTCCGAATAGCCGCTCGTGGGAGGAAGCTTTCCTTCCGTTAATGCTTTGACTGTAAGTACTGCCTCAATGGCACCTGCGGCGCCTAAGCAGTGTCCCGTCATGGACTTGGTAGAACTTGCCGATACGTGATCGTTTCCGGCAAAAGATGTCTTAAGGGACAGGAACTCGGATTCATCGTTCTTTGCTGTTCCCGTTCCGTGTGCATTTACGTAATCGATATCCGAATAATCGAGTCCGGAATTCTTGATGGCGCGCTCAATGACGCTCATCTGGCCTTCACCGTCCGGTCTCGGAGCCGTGATATGGTAAGCATCCGAGCTTACTCCGGAACCTAATACATCGCAGTAGATCCTTGCGCCACGCTTGATCGCATGCTCGTAACTCTCTACAACAAGTACTCCTGCGCCTTCGCCTAAAGTGATTCCCTCACTGTGGTTAAAAGGAGAACACTCGGAAGCATCGAGAGCCCTGAGTGCGTGGAAACCCGAGAAAGCGAGCGATGAGAATGAATCGCATCCTCCTGCAAGGAAGATCTCTCCCTTGCCGCCTCTGATAAGGTCGATGGCAAGTGCCACGCTTAATGTTCCTGCAGCACAGGCATTTACTATGTTCGCGGTGATTCCTCCGCAGTTATAGTAGTCGGCGACATTACCTGCAATGACCGTAGCGGGCATTGATTTCAGGTCATTTAAGTCACCCTTTTCGCCCTTGCATTTCTGGTTGTAGTATTTCTCGACACATGCAGCGCCGGCGATACAGCTTCCAAGGATAACACCGATCTTGGAAGCATCTTCGGAATCCATGTCGATTCCCGAATCCTTTATGGCTTCTCCGGCAGCCTTGATGCCAAGTGCCGTTGTCCTGTCATATTTTCCGTTAGCAAGCTGTTCGTTGGTCAGCTCAACTTCAGCACCCTTGTGAGAGTAGCAGGAAGAAGTATCAAAGCTCTTGACGTCCTTGATCCCCGAGATACCGTTAAGTGCTGACTTAAAGCTTTCTTCCGTGTCATTTCCGATAGCGCAGACAAGTCCCAGGCCCGTAATGACACAGCGCCTTTCATTCATCAGCATTATCAGTCCTCTTTATGTGCTTCTACAAATGCGGTAAGTGTCTCGATGGAACGGAAATCCTCTTTTGTTGCGCCTGAACCGGAAAGGTCCACACCGAAGAGGTTCTCGATGCCTACAATGATCTCGATGGAATCGATGGAATCAAGTCCGATGTCCTCACCGAAAAGCTCTGAATCGTACTCGAGCTCATCTGCCGGTATCCTGAGTCTTTCTACCAGCATTTCCTTGATCTTCTCGGCGATCTCATTATTCATTTCCAAAATCCTCCTAAAATATAAATAAAAACTACTGAATAACCTTACACTATGTTGCCCTGTTTTTCCAACGAAACGGAATAAAAGTGCAAAATCACGTTGAATCTCCTGAGTTCCTTCATCGACATCTTACATCTCCAGCCCCACGAGGATACCCACAGAGTGTCGCCCTCAAGCCCTGTTATCGTGACCCAGTGATATCCGCACATCGTCTTGTGTCCGGAAGGCGTCTCTACCGCGACATTGTTGAAAGGCGCCGTTATGAGCATGACCAGAGGATCCCCGGTCTCAAGATACTTCGGGATCTTCTCCCACCACTTGAACCAGAAGGGCTTGATTCTGACCTTAAGGCCTTCCTTTGCCCCGAGCTTTCTCACGCCTTTTCTGAACCTGCCCGCGCTGACGCCGAAGCTCCCTAAGAACTCCTTGCCGAACAGCTTTCTGGGCTCCCTGTTCTTTCCGACTGTGATGGGCCTTATGTAGTCTTTGGCATCGAAAAACCTTTCAAAATACTCGTCCCTCGTCATGCCTTCCTCGCCCTTGAGACGCATGATAGCGTCAAGTCCGGCGATTATTCCGCATCCGCTGTTAAGGAGCATGGCATCGGGAAGCCACATCTGGCTTCCTCCGTATGACTCAAGTCCCTGTTTATCCTTTATCTTAGGCGGCAAACTCATCTTAACAACACCTCACACCATGCGCCTTCCAAAGGCATTCCCGTAAGTTCAATGGCTCCCGCTTCCCTTAACTTCTTGCGGCTCTCATATACGGCGCCCTTCCTGGGGATCGGAGCCATGTAGCACTCCTTTCCTTCCCGGGTCCAGCGCTCAACCAGGGATATGAGGTCTTCGGAAGCAGTGCCCGAGTGGTTGCAGCAGATCAGTACTCTGTCAAAATCCCCGTCAGCAGCAACGTTTCCGGGAACGGCGCTGACTGTAAGTATTTTGGGAAGTTTCTTTGTAAAGAAATCCGGATGTTCCTTCGGATGGAATGACGATCCGTCCCTGTACTCGCTGTATAATCCGTAGATGTCGGGCGACATTATGAGGTGCGCCTGATAGAGCTGATGCTCGCCATTTTCGTCTCTGAAAACGACGCCGGTCCTGCCTTCCTCGAGGCACTGAACCGCATACATCAGATTGCCCGAAGCCTCCTTCGGATCAATGTCGGGAGCATGCATGGCGCCGGTTATTACATAAGGAATGTTTATTCCCGATAACACCCTTGCTGCGAGCTGCGCGAAAAAAGCACATGTGTCTGTGCCGTGCGTTATCAGGACGCCGTCGTATTTGGACTTTTTTGTCTCCTCGATGATCTTCTTCAATGCGTTCCTGTAAAGTTCCGGTGTCGCATTCTCTGAAGAATATGTCTCAAACTCAGGGATTATGAATTCGTTGAACGGAAAATTTTCTATAAGGAACTCACGGACAAAAGATGGTTTGCCGAGTTTAATTGTTCCTGACACACAATAAGAAGAGATCGTACCTCCGAGCATCGCGCCTAATATCCGCATATCCGTTTCCTTCCGAAGCTTAATTAGAGTAAAATTATCCATAGCAATTATAATTCAGGAGCAGTTTTATGAGAATAGCGAGCTGGAACGTTAACGGTATCAGAGCAGTTGCAACAAAGGGATTTGCCGAAAGCCTCGAAAAGATCGGCGCCGACGTGATAGGCATCCAGGAGATCAAGGCGATGAGAGATCAGCTTGGTCCTGAGATCACGGACATCCCGGGCTACAGGAGCTGGTTCTACTCCGCCGAACGCAAAGGCTATTCGGGAACCGCCCTTTATTCAAAGATCGAGCCCGTAAGCGTCGAATTCGGCTTCGGCGTTGAGGAGTTCGACCATGAGGGACGCGTGATAAAGGCTGATTTCGGCGATTTCGTGCTCTATAACATCTACTTTCCGAACGGCGGCAGGGGCGACGACTTCGTCAAGTTCAAGCTGAGATTCTACGACTGCTTCTTAGACCAGGTCGATGAGCTCAAGGCGAAGGGCAAGGAAGTCATCTGCTGCGGCGACGTCAACACCGCGCACAAGGAGATCGACCTGTCGAACCCCAAGGCGAACTCAAAGATCTCAGGCTTCCTGCCTGAAGAGCGCGCTTATATGGACAAGTTCATCGAAAGAGGCCTTACTGACACCTTCAGGATGCTCCATCCCGACGATAAGGAATGCTACACGTGGTGGTCCTACAAGACGGCCGCAAGAGAGCGTAACGTAGGCTGGAGGATCGACTATTTCTTTACGACAGACGGCCTCAACTCCCGTGTTAAGGAGTCGAACATGATGACGGATATCATGGGATCCGACCACTGCCCTATCTATCTCGATCTTAAGTGAGTAAGCTTATCAGCTGTCGCTGTCCTTAATGCCGACCGTATTCTCGGTCATGAGATGTCCGTTGATTTCGAGGTTGGTAAGTGAGCCCGTAGAGCGGAAATCCATGCTCTCCATATGTTCCGGAATGGAAAGGCCCGTAAAGATGGCGCCTTCCGTCTTTGAGTTGGATACCCTGATCTTGACGTTCTTATCCATGCCCCTGTAGATGCCGGAGTGTGTGCCTCCGAGATCGACCCTCAGTGTTACGAAATCGATGGAAACATTAGTGGGCGCGGCCGTACCGGATCCGATAACGGTGATATCGTGCGCCTTGGACTTCGCGGTAATGGTCGCACTGTAGATCCTTACCTGGAGCTTCTCGCTGTGCTTTGAACCGATCATGACTATCTCGGCTCCCTCGAAATCCATGTTTACCGACGAGTGCTCGATCATCAGGTCGCATCTGCCCATGACGGAACCGATACCCACAGCATACTGCGCTACACTCTTTATGCCTACATAGCAGTTACTTATGAGCGGTTCGATGTCGCCGGAATTCGATCCAATGGCGACCGCGTGCTGGCCCATGAGGTTGATCTTGTACATACCCCTTCTGACGATGATGTGTCCGCCGAGGCCGCTTCCGATGGCAACGCTCTTGCTGGCATTGACCGATATCTCTATCTGCCCGTCCTGATCGAAGATGAGGTCTCCATGATAGGAATCCATGTCATTTCCGATGCCGAACGCCTCGACTCCGGTCGAACCGATCGACAGATTACCGGTGCCTTCAAACGTAAGCGTGGAAGTCGGTGATACCTTGATGCCTCCTCCGGACAGTACATTGTCGCCGGTAAGCGAGAGAACTACTTCACAGTCGTCGCCGATATTAATTGCCGCATCGTGCATCCTGCCCGTAAACGAGCAGTTCTCAATGGCGATCTTACCCTTGTAACCGCTCTCGATCTCGAGACTGATCACAGCATCGTCGCCCGGAACGCCCAGGATATGAAGATCCCTGTGGGTGACATGTCCGGACGTGACGTGAATGGTGTTATAGCCTTCCTTTATGAGGATCGGGAGCGAGATCCTTACTTCCCTTCCTGCGACATAGTCTCTTCTCGTGCGGTTCCTTGCCTTGCCCGAGCTGTAACGGACGATCTCTTCCTTGATCTCGGGAGCTATCTCCTTGATGATCTTCTCGGAAGGACGCGCGGTGTAGTAGCCCTGGATGAGGTCGATGCCGAGGTTGATGACCGTCTCGATCTCCTCTGTCGTCTCGATGCCTTCGGCGAGAGCCATAATGTTATTGTCGTGCGAAAACTCGATGATGTCCTTTACAAAGTGCTGCTTTTGCGGTGAATCCTGGATGTTTGCCAGGAGCGCCCTGTCGATCTTTACATAGTTCGGCATGTAGCGCAGGAGGTTGCTGACGTTGGAGTAACCTGTGCCGTAGTCGTCGACCGCGGTCTCAAAACCGAAAGCCTGATACTCCCTCTTCATGTCGGCAAGTTCCTTGTCATCGATCTCAGACTGCTCGGTAAACTCGACTACGAGCCTGCCCTGAAGAGCCTTTGCCATCTCTGAGATGTTATCCATGTCCTCCTTCTTCAGGCGCTGGCCCGGAATGGAGTTGATGAATATCTTGGCCTCAGGATCGAACTTGCCTCTGTTTTCCATGACATAACTGAGAACATTATGGAACGTGGCATATTCGATATCGTACAGCCTGTTGAAGAAACCTGCGTACTTGATGACAAGGAGCGGCTGCACATAAGGATTCGTGTCGGCTCTCATCAGTGCTTCGTAAGCATAGATCTCGCCTGTGCGCGCATTTACGATAGGCTGGAAATGGTAGTTTATCCTGTTCTTGTCGAGGATCTCGTTTACGACCTTTGCCTCCTCGATCTGCGACTCGTCGAAGCCGTCCGCGTTCATCTTCTGGAAATTGAGTTTCTGTCCGTTCTTTCTTGAAAGCGCAACGCTTACAAGGCTCTCGTAATCTGACTTTGTCTTCGGTCTTCCGTCGGAAGTGCCGTAATATACCTCGAGTTTTCTCGACCCTTCGCCAAGGGATGCGTTATACTCCTCGATCTTTTCGTAGAGTGCCTTGACCCTCTGCTCAAGGCATTGCATGACATCTTCGTCTTTGCCCATGACTTCGAGCGCGACCATCTCGCCGTTGCCCATGCAGTAGATGCGCCCGTGGGAGAATACCTCGTCCATGAAATGCCCCATGCTGATGATGGCATTGTCGCCTGCGGACCTTCCGTTCTCGTTGTTGATCTTCGAAAGATTCTTGATGTCGACGGCGAGTACTCCGACCTGCTCTTCTTCCCTCAGCGGATTCATTATTATGATGTCTTCCGTCTGCTGGAGGAAGCCGTTGTAATTGTAGATACCTGTGAGCGGGTCTCTTACGAGGCTCGCTTCGAGCTTCTTGTTGATGGCGATGAGCTCGTCATATCTTCTGAAGTTCTCAAGGCCCCTCATAATGCTGTGGAGCCAGAAACGGTAGGATTTCTTGTAAGATCTCGGTTCCGTATAAGACAGTACCGCGTAGCCGAACGTCGATTCCTCAAAATGCAGCGGCGTGAAGAAGAATGCCTCGGGTTTCATCCTCTCGCTGTCGAGCCTCGGGATAAGAACGTGCCTGTCGAAATAGACGTCGTCGCTTACCCTGTCGAGGCTCAGCCTCTCCTCACGGCACGCGATGACGTGCATCATCTTTTTGGTAAAGAACCTGTCAACGTCCGAGAGCCTCTCGGGAGAGATCCTAGAATCGTCGATGGCTCCGGACATGGCCTTAGCCTTCTGCTGCCACTTGTCGTTCAGGCAGATGCTGAAGCTCTCAAATTCTCTTATCTGGAAAACATACGAGAATGTCGTTTTCGCGAGACCATCGAAATCATTCTGGATGACCAGATCCTCATCGAGATGGTTGAAAGACGAGAAAACGCTGTTATGCGATGTATCGGTATCCCATACCTTGCGGAGCTTTGTCTCATACTGGACCTTGTCCTCGCTGCATCCGCATGTCCTTCCGCAGAAGAAATCGCCGTAATCTTCGAAAGGAGGCGTCTCGCGGCCTTCCATCTTATCGAAGAGAAGTCCCAAAGCATATGCGCCCAGAGACTTGGCCGGGATCCTGAGCGATGTGACGGGCTTAGGCGAATACCTGCCCTCTTCGGTGGAATCGTAACCTGCCACGGCGATGTCGTTGGGAATATTGATCCCGCCGCCTTCGAGCGCCTTGCAAAGACCTATGGCCATGCAGTCATTGGCGCACGCGATAGCCTGAGGGAGCTTTCCGCCCTTCTTTAAGAGCCTCTCACCGAGATTCTCGCCGCTCGTATACCAGAAGTCTCCGTAGAAGACCCTGTCTCTTCCGACCGTCAGACCGTGCTCGGACATAGCGTCCATAAATGCCTGTAATCTCTGCTTGGAATAGTGGTGCCATGCCTTACCTGTGAGGTAAGCGATGTCTGTATAGCCGTGCTTTTCGATAAGGTGATCGACAAGCTTCTTTACGGCGCCGTAGTGATTCGGGAATACCGACGGGAAATACTTGCTCTCCTTGTCGATGAATACTACGGGGCATTTGCAGCGCTGGTGGATGATCTCCTCGATACTGTCGGAAAGACCCGGAGACTGGAGAGTGTCGGCCATTACTGCTATGGCGTCGAAATCCTCATAGGGCACAAGCGTGAAGATGGACGTCTCGCCCACTTCTCTTCCCAGATTGTTCTGATACTTGAGATAGCTGCTGAAAACAAGGACGTCCGCGTCATGTTCGAATGCCTTACCGATAAAGCCCTCTATAAACTGGGCCTGATAGTATTCATCAGCCTGGGCTACAAATAAAGCTATTCTCTTGCGTCTCGACATCAACGACCCTCTACGAGTAATAATCCATAAAACAAAGTAAAAGCACTTATATTGTAATACTAATCAGCCTCATCCTGAAAAGCAATAAACGCACGCGTTTGTTATCAGGATACCGTCTGAAAGTTTACATTCTGTCAACAAACGGAAGCCCTGCTTCAGGCGGGACTTACGCGAGCACTCTGTCGACGGGAGCGTAGCCGGAAGTCTTCCTGAACTTAACGTTGCTCTCAAAGCTCTCAAGGCAGTCTGAAGGGTCGATACGCTCGAAATTAAGGGTGGCAAGCGCATCTCTCTTGATCTTTGCGGAACAGATGGTGACTTCCTCGTCATTGCCCGTGGCCGGGTTCAGCACCTTGTCAACGGCGTGTATGATGACCGTCTGTACGGGAAGGATGGCGAATGTATCCCTTGCGATCCTGAGCATCGTGCTCGAGACATAGTCCTGGACGAGTTCATAGTACGCAGACTTGCTGAACTCCTTCATGACGAGTTCTCCGCTTGCCTTCATGTCGGGATATTCCGTGGGGATGATCTTATCTGACTTGACCTGGAATTCGATCTCAAGGATCTTCGGATCGTCCGTTCCGACCTCAAATCCGCTGCCGTATTCGAGAAGGTCATCAAAAGGTCCGACTTCGGAGATAACCTGGAAATAAGAATCTATATCACCGGCAAGAACGCTCTGTGCGAAGGGCTGGAGTTCCTTCATCTGGCCTGATACAGCACCGTTCGCGACTGCTTCCCAGTCGATGTATCCGTCGGACTGCTTATGTACTGACTTGAGCGCTTCGATGCCTGCTGCAAATTCCTCGATCTTCGCCTTGGATTCTGCGATGAGCTCTTCATTTACCGCATTCTTTGCGGGTGCGGCTGCAGCAGCCTTTGTTGTCTTGGGCGCCTTCTCGGCCTTTTCACCGGCAGCCTTGCCTGCCGCCTTCTTGCCCTTTGCCGACGTATCCTTATCCTTTCCGGTAAGTCCGCCGACGATATTCTTTACATTGCTTGTCTTTGTGTAATAGATGCCCGTGCCTGGAATGCCGACCGTTGTCCTTGCCTGTCCCTTCAGGTTAACGGACTGTCTGAATCCGCTCTTACCGAATGATACACTGGGTCCTGATTTGCTTAAGTTGAGCTTCAAGCCCTTGCCCAAAGAGATAGATTTGCGGAAATTAAGTCCCATACGCCGTGCCTCCGGTAAAAAATGTTAAAGTTATTTTACCACAATTGCGGAGACAATTCTTTTATTTTGTTTATTAAATGACGGCGTCCGGGACAGTCTCCGTTACCTCAGGAATCCTTCGATGATCTTCTGCTCGGCTTCCTGCTCGCTTAAGCCGAGAGTCATGAGCTTTATGATCTGCTCGCCGGCGATCTTTCCGATGGCTGCCTCGTGGATGAGCGAAGCATCTACGCATGTTGCCTTGAGCTTCGGAGTTGCTACGATGACGCCCTTGTCCATGATGATGGAATCGCATTCTGCGTGACCGTGGCATGCGCTGTTTCCCGCAATGTCGATGATAACATCCTGCTGTGATTCGCCCTTGGCTACGCCGCGGCTTACGATATCGCATGAGGAACCGTCGCCGTTAAGCTCGACCACGATCTCGGCTTTGGCCGTCTGGTCGAAATTCGTAAGGATCTTGTCGTGCATGACCAGGCTCGCGCCGGGACCGAGATCGGCCCTGGTGATCCTGTAAGTGTCGTTTATTCCGGCGATCTGGGAAGTATCCATATCCATGGTTGCGCCTTCAGAGAGGTGGACCACAGTCGTGGGGTTCATGAACCTCTTGCCCGTGCCTGTGCCTTCGCCGTAATGCTTCTCGACATATTTCACCTTCGAATTCTTACCGATATGGAAGGTGTGGATGCCGTCGTGCTGGCTGTCGTGACCGCCGCAGTTGCTGATGCCGCAGCCCGCGATTATGGTGACGTCGCAGTCTTCGCCGACGAAGAAATCGTTATATACGCACTCCTTGTGACCGGACATGCTGATGATGACCGGGATGTGGCAGGATTCGTTTTTCGTGCCGTCCTTGAAATATACGTTGATGCCGTCACCCGACTCACGGGATTCGATCTGTATGTTTGCCGTTGAGTTCCTTGCCTCGCTCTTGCCGTTGCTCCTGATGTTGAACGCGCCTACCGGAAGGCTGTCCAGCTCCGCAACTTCTTTGAGCATTCTCTTTTCGAGATCATCCATTGCAGACACCTTCTTTCTGAGAGTATGCGCAGCCGCATCCGTAACGGCCCATGTTGAGCTCGCTCATGATCTTCGCGGACTCGTCGTATCTGTCGGCAACACCGTCCTTCAAGTAGATGATCTTGTCGGCAATCTCCAGGATCCTTTCCTGGTGGCTGATTATCATGATGTTTCCGTTCGTGACTCTTCTTAAGTTCTCGAAAACCTTGATGAGGCTCTGGAAGCTCCAGAGGTCGATGCCGGCCTCAGGCTCGTCGAAAAGACTGAGCTTTCCGCCTCTTGCAGCCGCCATTGCGATCTCAATTCTCTTCATCTCACCGCCCGAAAGCGTATCGTTGATCTCACGGTTCAGGTAATCCTTGGCGCAGAGACCGACTGCCGACAGGTATTTGCAGTCTTTGGTGACGTCAACGCCTTCGCCTGCCGCGATCGTCAGAAGGTCCTTTACCTTAAGGCCCTTGAACCTGACGGGCTGCTGGAATGCAAAGCTGATGCCCAGGTTGGCGCGTTCGTTGACGGCTAGTTCCGTGATGTCCTGCCCGTCAAAGATGATCTTTCCCGAAGTGGGCTTAATGATGCCCATGATGATCTTTAACAGGGTCGATTTACCGCTGCCGTTGGGTCCGGTGATGGCGACAAACTTGTCGTCTATCGTAAGGTTTATATCTTTAAGGATGTCTTTGTCATCGGCATGAAAGCTGATGTTCTGCAGTTCGAGCATATGACTTCCCCTTTCCGTTTATTAAAGCCAACTTACTTTAAATTGTTTCGGGGCAATTATCAATAGTTATTTTCGACATATGACGAAAATTATTTGTAAACGGCTATCATACTTAACGGAAATGATTATGATACCCAGAGAGTTTCAATAGGGATATTCGCCGTGTGATAAAATACTTCAATTAAAAAAAGCAGGGAGAATTCCTTATTATGTGCGGAATCGTTGGTTACACAGGAAAGAAAAAAGCAGCTCCTATCCTCCTGGACGGTCTTGCAAAGCTCGAGTACAGAGGTTATGACTCTGCCGGTCTCTCGGTAAGGGACGGCGAAAAGAACCCCGTTGTAGTCAAGGCCAAGGGCAGACTCAAAGTCCTCGCTGAAAAGACCGACGGCGGCGCGGCCCTCAAGGGCACCTGCGGCATCGGCCACACGAGATGGGCTACCCACGGCGAACCCACCGAGAACAACGCGCATCCCCACATCGTTGACGACTATAACGTTGTCGGCGTACATAACGGCATCATCGAGAACTATCAGGAATTGAGGGACAAGATGATCCGCAAGGGTTACAAGTTCTATTCCGAGACAGACACCGAAGTCGCCATCAAGACCATCGATTACTACTACAAGAAATACACACACGACCCGATCGAAGCCCTCGCAAAGACAATGGTCCGTGTAAGAGGCTCCTACGCTCTCGCCGTAATGTTCAAGGATCACCCGGGCAAGATCTTCGTCGCCCGCAAGGACTCCCCCATGATCATCGGCTTCGACAAGGATGCTTCCTATCTTGCATCTGACGTTCCCGCCATCCTTAAGTACACAAGAACCGTTTACTACATCGATGACCTTGAAATGGCATGTCTCGAACCCGGCAATGTTACTTTCTATAACCTGGACGGTGACACAATCGAGAAAACTCCCGTGGAGATCGACTGGGATGCGGCTTCTGCCGAAAAGGGCGGATTTGAGCACTTCATGATGAAGGAGATCCACGAGCAGCCCAAGGCAGTATCAGATACTCTTAATTCCGTTATCGTACCCGACGGAGACTCATATAAGATCGATCTCTCCGCCACAAATCTCACGGATGAGGACATCAAATCATTTGAACAGATCTACATCGTTGCATGCGGTTCCGCATATCATGTCGGCTGCTGCACCCAGTATATCGTTGAGAAACTGGCAGGCATTCCGGTAAGATGCGAGCTTGCATCCGAATTCCGCTACAGATCCATGCCTCTCAACAAGAATGCCCTCTGCATCATCATCAGCCAGTCAGGCGAGACTGCAGATTCACTCGCAGCATTAAGAGATGCTAAGGCAAACGGCATCAAGACGCTTGCCATAGTTAACGTTGTAGGATCCACCATCGCACGTGAAGCAGACTATGTACTCTACACACTTGCAGGTCCCGAGATCTCTGTTGCCACCACCAAGGCATATTCAGCCCAGCTCGCTATCTGCTATGTTCTTGCCATCAAGTTTGCTTTGATAAAAGGCGCCATTACAGAAGATGAGGCAAAAGAGCTTACTTCCGAAGTAATGACCATCCCCGCCAAGATCAACAAGGTCCTCGAGGACAAGGAGCGTCTCCAGTGGTTTGCCGCCAAGCTCTCGGCCCAGAAGGACATCTTCTTCATCGGCCGCGGCATCGACTACGCTATCACGATGGAAGGCAGCCTCAAGATGAAGGAGATCTCATACATTCACAGCGAAGCATACGCTGCAGGTGAGCTCAAGCACGGCACGATCAGCCTCATCGAGGAAGGCACCTTTGTCATCGGTGTCCTTACACAGAGCGGTCTTTATGAGAAGACTCTTTCCAACCTTGTAGAGACAAAGGCTCGTGGTGCTTACCTCATGGCCCTCACGTCATTCGGCAATTATGCGATCGAGGACTCCGCGGACTTCGTGGTCTATGTCCCGAAGATCAACGAGCTCTTCGCAGCTTCCCTGGCAGTCGTTCCGCTCCAGCTCCTCGGCTACTATGTATCCTGCGCAAGAGGTCTCGACGTCGACAAGCCGCGTAACCTCGCAAAGAGCGTAACGGTAGAGTAAGTTCTCTTACCCGCGTATTCTTTAACTGATATTTGAATGGTGCCGTCTCACGTGGTGGGGCGGCACTTTTTGTTGGGGGCGGGGCTGCGCGGGTGTCAGAACCGCTGTGCTGTATACCAGCTGAGGCAAAGGTATCGAAATCCGGTTTAATTCTTCGTTTCCGATACCCGCCGAAACTCAAGGTATCGTTTTCGGAGGAAAATCCCAATTTCCGATACTTTCTGAAGGACCAAAGTATCGTTTTCAGGGAAAAGTCTTTAAAAACGATATCAGTCGGAAGGTCAGGGTATCGTTTTCAGGAAAAAGTCTTTAAAAACGATATCAGCCGGAAGGTCATGGTATCGTTTTCAGGAAAAAGTCTTTAAAAACGATATCAACCGGAAGGTCAGGGTATCGAAAACTTAAAAAGTCTTCCTTTCCGATATCTTCTGTAATCAAAGGTATCGAAATAAAGGAAAGCACTTCTTACTCGATACCTGCCAAAAGACTCCTAAATGGCGATTTTATCCCAAACCTTAGATTATTACCTCCGCGGGACAATTTTCAGAGGTGAAATTATCCCAAAAGTTTAAAAATGCTTCACTTGGGATAATTTTGAGCGGCGAATTTTCAAGTCAAGTGCAACCGCAGTAAATAAGAATTGCCCATAGGGCCCTTGATATAATGGTGTTGCTAAACAAAAAACATCAAAGGAGCACCTTATGAGCAACTACCATCATCTTACACTAATGGAACGGGAAATGATAATGCTGTGGCTATCACACGGTTGGAGTGTTACAGCTATTGCAGATTATTTGGGACGTAACAAGTCAACCATATCACGTGAGATAAAAAGAAATTCATATCAAACTTTCTATAGAGCTTCTACTGCCCAAGGAAAGTATGAAACAAGAAGATTGACTTGCCGGATGCAGCCCAAGCTCTCTAATGAGGCTTTGAAAGAGACTGTAAGAGAAAAGATAGAAGTGTACCAATGGTCCCCTGAACAGATTGCAGGACGTCTCAAACATGAGAACTCAGAATACTCAATAAGTTACAGCACGATTTACCGTGCACTGCACAAGAAAGTGTTTAACAGAAAAGGTGAATACGGCAGAGGTCTGATCTTGAAGCTTAGGCGTAAAGGTAAAAATGTAAGACGCAAATTTGAAAAGCGTGGAAAGATTATAATCTCCAACCGAATAGAGGATCGTCCTGAAGAGGCCAATAAACGTCTGAGAATCGGTGATTGGGAGGGTGATACCGTAGCTGGTGTATTTAACAAGTCTTGTCTGGTAACACTTACAGATCGACGCAGCCGATTCTTGCTTAGTAAGAAGTCCAGATCCAAGTTGTCAGATGACGTAAATGAAGTTATGTCCTCTCTCCTGAAAGGACAACCGGTATTCACCGTGACCTTAGATAGAGGCAAAGAATTTGCCAGACATGCTGAGATCACTAAAGAAACCGGCATTGAATTCTACTTTCCGGCACCTCACCAACCCTGGGCTAGAGGAACAAACGAGAATACCAACGGCTTACTTAGAGAATATTTTCCAAAAGGAAAGGACATAACACAAATGACAGATAAATTAGTCGAACAGGTCGTGTATAATCTGAACACCAGGCCAAGAAAGTGTCTGGGCTATGCAACACCTTACGAGGTCTTCTATTCAACCACGTTGCACTTGACTTGAAAATTCGCCGCTGGGATTTTATCCCAAACTGCAAGAAAACCTCATCTTGGGATAATTTCGAGTTCAAAATTTATCCCAAAGTCCCGAAAAATGGCTCGGTGGGATAATTCAGCCCCGTTTTATCCCAAAGTCGCGAAAAATGACCCGCTTGGAATATTTCGCCTCCGTTTTATCCCAAAGTCCCGAAAACTACCCCAACGGGATAATCTCATCACTTTGCGTCATGCGCCTCCCGGGAACAGCCCCAGCCCTCACCGGTACAGCCTCCATTGTCCGTAAATACGGGACTTCCGCCCGCCCCGTTCCCTCCCGATTATGGGACAAACCCTTGTCAAGACTTTAATAAGGATAAGCACGCGTTATAATATACACATGAGCAAACACAGACCATACATCTTTATGACACAGGACAAACTGATGGATATCTGCAGATACGATGTCGGCTGGATCGATATCGTCGGCGGAGATGACACGGATGCATATCCCGAGTCAGGCTTTGACGTCCAGTGCGAGAATGAATATCCGATGCAGCTGTCAGACCTTAAGACTGCGCTCGGACATTTCGAGGATGAACAGCTCTCTTTCAAGGATTTCATATTCGACTGGTGGGCCCCGCTCACCACTTATTTCTATGAGGATCTGCTCCTGGATGAACTTCTGGGACCCGACCCCGACCGCATCTACGATTTTCCGTGCCCTCCCATCCCCGAGACGGAAGAGGACATGATCGTCACCATAATGGTCAAGCTCGCCCAGGTTGCTGACAAGCTCGATGAGGAAAGCAAATTCCCGAGAGGAACGGCATCAGAGGTCCTCGGTATACCCGAGCTCCTTAATCTCATCGAGAATTTCGAGGAAAACAAGGATCTTCCTTTTGAAGAACGCACATATACCAAAGAGCAGATGCTCGCTTTCGTAAACCACTGGGACAACAACCTGCTCCTGTCGGATGCTCCCAAGAGCATCATCTCGAGATTCGTCTATTTCACGGACCTGATGTGCGAAGAGCACGTTTTCGAAGCGCTCAAGATCAAGGCTTTTGCCTGCAACGGCGGCAACAGCGCTTACAGCTGCGATTACGCCGAGGCTGCAAGGCTCTTTGAGATCCTGCTGAGGGAATTCGGTTTCGGCTATGCGGCCAACGCGCTGGGATTCATCTATCACGACGGCAGGCTTACGGGCAAGCCCGACTTCAACAAGGCGTTTTCCTACTTTGCCATCGCTTCGAACTACAACATTTTCGAAGCAAAGCTCATGTTCGCGGACATGCTCCTTTTGGGCGAGGCCGGCAATCCGGATCCGCTCCTTGCATATAACATCTTCCTTCAGGTATATCACGACGCCAGGATCAGGTTTGAATCCGGCGAGTACAACATATGCCTGCCGGAGAGCGCTCTGAGGATCGCTCATGCGCTTGCGATCTTCCCGGACCAGAAGGCCAAGAGGCTCAAGCTTCTCCTTGAGGCATCCTATTCCTCTTTCGTCCGCTATCAGACAAACAAGCTCTATTCCGACCTTGAATTCTCAAAGCACATACAGACCGAGATAGACAAGGTCATCAACGAATTCACGCCGAAGGATCACATCAAGATCAATTCATCCTGGCAGATGTTGGGCAATGAGGACGTCTCCGATGTCTTCGACGACTTTACGGGGCCTCCGTTCCCCGCGTATTACTCGCTCCGCGCAAAGAAGCTTAAGGGCAAGTTTAAGCTCACGATAAGACGCCACTCCATCTTTCCCGACACCAAGGCACCCCTGTCGCTGTCGGTACAGCCATGGGCGCTCCGCGTCGGCCTGAGCGACAGGCTCGATTTCTCTTTCCCTGCGGAAAACATAAACCACCGCATTGAGATTCTGGCCAAGGCCCCCGGTTATCTCACCTTTGACAAGCTGGTCGTAAGGAACAATGCCAAGGAGGGCACATCGATATTCACGTTCATAAATGAAGGAAGAGTCTGCTTCGAATTTGCCGCAGACAAGATCTTCTTCAACAAGCCCTCCGGAACGAACCTCGGCTGATCTCGGCTGATCTCGGCTGTTCAGGAATTATAACTTCCACAGACAGCGGACGTTCTCAGTATGGTTTTCGGGCTGGAATATCTTCCGGTTTGGTATATAATTGCGCTTGGGGAATAATAGAACAGGTGCATATAACGGATGGCAATCAATGCAGGATCCAGTAAGATACGGCGGCTTATAGCGTCGGTTGTTTTGACCGGCGTGTTGCTTTCTGCCTGCAGCACGGCTCCTTCGGAAGCATCCTCTGAAAGTACGGACAGAACTTCCGCAACAGCTGAAACCACAGAAACCACGGAAACATCGGCTGCCACCTCAGAGAACACCACGTCTTCCGCAACGCAGACAAGCCAAATGGAATCGGAGACTACTCCCTCGGAAACCGAAAACACAACAGAGGAAACAACTGACGCCTCCGACACCTCTGACACATCCGAAACAATTGACACATCAAACACTTCCGCTCCTTCAGACACCGCGGAAACTTCATCCAGGGATGTGGGATCGGGCTCTTTCGGCTTTCAGAAAGGCGACCTCGTATACCATTCGTATACCGACATCTCGATGCTTATCCAGCCTGAGGACGTCACTGTCTACGACTACGAGGCAAGGACATGCAAGTGCGACTGGATAGACATTTTCTATGTAAAGGAAGCCTTCGATTACAGCGAAATGGATTCTTCCTACCGTTTCCTCGGCTTCTACGACAACGACACATCCGTCACTTTCTCGGGCTATACCGATATCGGAACGTGGACCACGCCCAAGGGTTCTGATCTTGAACTCTACATCACCGAGATAAAGATAATATCCCACAATCTCGAGATCAGGCTCCGCCCCGCAAACCCGAGCCAGCCCGAAAAATACAATGTCTCCATATGCGGAAGAGGATATTACGCCTCGGCAGAACAGCTTCAGATGATGGACGTGGTATTGAGCGCGCTCCATGAAAATCCCGGAGTCGATCCGCTTGAAGGCATCGTCCCCGGCATCAGTCACACATATTATTTCTGAGACAGCAGTTTCTGATACTCTTCGACCGTCTTCTGCATGACGACGTTCCACGAGTAATTTTCTTCGATGAACCTTACGGCATTAGCCGACTTGGCTGCTAACGTATCCTTCCCGGCAATGGCCTTTCTGATGCAGTCAGCAACGCTTTCGGCATTGTTTTCGGCCATCCAGCCGCAGTCCGTCTCAGTGATCTTCTCACCTAAGTTCGTGCCTCTTGTTACCAGGCACGGAACGCCGTAGCTCAGCGCTTCCAGGATGCCGCCCGGCATTCCCTCGTGGCGCGACGTCTGCACGAAAACATCACCGTCCAGGAGTGTATCCTCCTTGTCTTTTCCGAGCACCTCATGGTGGAGCGTTACGACTTCACCGACTCCGAAAGATTCGATGAGCCTTTCCATGTTCTCGTATCTGCCGAAATTATCGGGGCCGTAGATATCCAATGTCACATGGTTCTGCTTCATGAGATCCATCGTCTTGCTGACGGCTTCCAGGAGGATGTCGAGGCCCTTTACGTGAGCGTCGAGACGTCCTATGAATACGAGTTTCAAACCTTCACTGCGGAAAGACTCTTTCCTGATCCCGGGCATCGTCACGCCGTTGGTCGCAATGAACTTCCTGCGTCCGAATGATGTGGTGTCGTACTCCTGCTGCGAGAGGCACTGCAGTCCCAGAGCGTTGTTTGTAAAACTGTTGAAGAGCAGGATGTTTGCCACCGTCTTCTTGAGTTTCTTCTGAGCCTGCGCCTCCTTGCGGAGTTCGCCGTGCGGGATCACGACATAGGGGATGCCCCTGCTCTTGAGCTGCTTCCATATGCTTAGGTATTCTTTGCGGTAGCACTCCTGGAAAACAACAAGGTCGGGGCGGTTAAATGGCTCCGGAATCCTGTCTATGTCGAACTTTTCCATCAGCGGGAACTGGTCGATCAGATCCGTTCTGTCCTTCTCCCTTATGTTGTACAGGGCAGCCTGATGACCGAGAGCCCTTTGCTCTTTGATGTACTGCGGCACGACGACGCACACGCCGCTGAACGGATTATCCGCGATCGAACCTATATGCAGTATTATCATGACTTTTTCTTCCTGTGCAGCATCTTCTTGAATATCCAGCCGCGTATGCCTCTGGGTACCAAAGCCACGATGAACTGGATGACTATTACGGAAGCATAGTCGAACCACGAGATGTAGCCCGTGGCGTAGACCATCTTAAATCCGGCTTTGTATTTCTTGAAATAAGCCCAGCCGCCTCTCCTGTCGTACATGTCCTTGCCGATCCTGACAAAGACAAGGGACTCGTCAATGTTCTTGCAGTGTATGCCGTTCTTCATCATGCGGACCCAGAGATAAGTGTCTTCCATGAGCGGGCAGGACTGGTAATTGCCTGCAGCCAGGACAGCGGCTTTTTTGAACATTACGGTTACGTGGTTAAAACCGTCGCGGCGCTTCTGGTATTTCTTTATCTCGGCGTCCGTCAGCGGGACCGTTCTCTTCGCGACGATGGTGTCGGGAGTATCCTCAAACTCGTCCTCGTGGCTTCCGACCACATCCAGAGACGGATCCTTCTCAAACTCGGCAAGCTGCTTTTCGAACCTGTCTTCCCTGCAGATATCGTCCGTATCCATTCTCGCGATGAGGTCATTCGAACACTCCGGAACGCCTGCGCGGAGGGCAAGTCCCAGGCCCTGGTTCTTTTCGAGGGGAACGCGCTTTATGAGGCCGGGATGCTCTTTCTCGTACTTTTCAAGAACTGCGTAAAGTTCACCGGTAAGAGGACCGTCTTCGACGACGACCCATTCATCAGCCGGTACGGTCTGTCTCAGGAGGCTCTGAAAGCACTCCTCGACATATTCAGGCTTTTCCTTTATGTAGAGCGACAACAATACGCTTAGCTTGGCCATAATACTCCTCTTCGTTAGAAGTATATTCTACTATATGAACGTACAAAACCATATTAACGTTCAAACTGTTATTTCCGTCAGGCGCCGAGGATCTGACTGACAAATGCCTCATTGTATTCAGTGGCGGTATAACGCGGCGAGCGCTCCATCTTCAGCTTTTTAAGCAGGAGATCCGGGTGCTTCGCAAAGAACGCCTTCATCTTCTTCCTGTCGCCCGAAAAGCGCTCCTCAAAAGCCTGGCGCATCAGTTCCTTGAACTTTTCGTCACTGCACGGCATGGATAGCATCAGCTCGTTTGCGGCGCGCGTGTCATTGCGGAGCCTTTCCTCCCATTTGCCGCTGGTGGATATACCCTCACCGTAGCCGTACATTACGACGGGATACGGGCAGCGGATCATTTTCACGCCTTCATATGCCATGAGCCTGTATGAGAGGTCTTCGCAGTAGATGACCTTGCCTTCGATCATCTTCAGATATTTCAGGAGCACCACGTGTTCGATGAGCGTCGATACGCCGTGGACGTTGTCTGCAACGACAAGATTATTGAGCCTTACGGCTTCAGGATCATAGCTATCTTCCGAATAGCACTTAACGATCTGCGGATAAGCCCACTTTTTGATGACAGTAAATTCTTCAGCGTTCGAATCGAAGATCAGGATATCTCCGAAAACAAGCGGCGCGTCATTTTTTGCCGCGCAGTCAAAGAGTTTTTTCAAAGAATCCTCATCATAGAGATAATCGCCCGGACTTATGAGCTTGACGTATCTTCCCGAAGCCTTTTCGACACCGCTTATGACGTTGATGACGGTGCCGTGGTTTTCGGGACTCATGGCAAGAACGTAATCTTCAAAACCGGAAGTTTCGAAAAAAGCGCTTATCTCATCAGAGAGATTGTCGGAAGAACCGTCATCGGCGATGACGATCTCATAACTGACCCCTTTCTGGAGCATGATGGAACGTAGTGTCTTCTTAAGATCGTTAAGATCGGCGTTATAAGTCAGTACGATGACCGAGATATCAGGATTCGCCATACATGCGCTCGTAGTAAGTCTGATATTCGCCGCTTATGATCTCTTCCCACCATTCGCGGTTGTCGAGATACCACTGTATTGTCTTCTTGATGCCGTCAGCGAACTTCGTCTCGGGAAGCCAGCCGAGTTCATTGTGGATCTTCGTCGGGTCGATCGCGTAACGCATGTCGTGTCCCTTACGGTCCTGAACGTATGTGATCAGCGACTCGGGCTTGCCGAGTTCCTTGCAGATGAGCTTTACGATGTCGATGTTCTTCATCTCGTTGTGACCGCCGACGTTATATACTTCGCCGACTGTGCCGTTGTGGATGATGAGGTCTATCGCCCTGCAGTGATCCTCAACATAGAGCCAATCACGGACGTTAAGACCTTCACCGTATACCGGGAGGGGCTTGTCATGCAGGCAGTTTACGATCATGAGAGGGATGAGCTTCTCGGGGAAGTGATAAGGTCCGTAGTTGTTCGAGCATCTCGAAATGGTGACAGGCAGACCGAACGTGCGGTGATATGCCATTACCAGAAGATCCGCGCCGGCCTTCGACGAGCTGTAAGGTGAAGATGTGTGAATGGGTGTCGTCTCTGTGAAGAACAGGTCGGGACGGTCCAGAGGAAGGTCGCCGTAGACCTCATCCGTGGATACCTGGTGATATCTCTTGATGCCGTACTCCCTGCACGCGTCCATAAGAACACTCGTGCCGATGATGTTTGTCTGAAGGAAGATCGAAGGATCCTTGATGCTCCTGTCAACGTGGCTCTCGGCAGCGAAGTTTACGACCATGTCGGGATGTTCTTCCTCAAAGAGCTTGTAAACGCCTTCCCTGTCGCAGATGTCGAGCTTTACGAATCTGAAGTTCGGGTTGTCCATAACGTTCTTGAGCGTGGACAGATTGCCTGCATATGTAAGCTTGTCGAGGCAGATGATCCTGTAGTCCGGATGCTTGTCCAGCATGTGGAAAACAAAGTTAGAACCGATAAATCCTGCTCCGCCCGTTACGATAATGTTCATGTATCAAGACCTCTTTTCTTGTGTTCAGTTGAATTCTTATATATCTCTTCGACTATAGCTTCTGATGAATGATTATACTTCAAAAAGGACTCATTTAAAATCCGGAGGCGCTCCTCCCTGAGGGGATCTTCCCCGGAAAGCAGCATCTTCAGGGTCTTTGAGAGTTCGTCCCAGTCGTAAGCCTTATAAAGTCCCGGAAGGATCTTCCTGAATACGTCAGTGTAATCACAGTCGAACGGACAGTATATCACGGGCTTGCCGCTTAAGAAAAACATCGGAACGACGGATGAGATGTCCGAGATGAGGATATCCGTCGTATTAAAAGTGTCGAGTATGCTCTTGTTGGGATCAGTCTTTATTCCCGCATTATCCCAATCAGAAAGGATCTCAGCCTTTTCCTCCTCAGTCATTACGCCCTTCTTGATGAAGTTGTCCCACATCATGGGGTGAGGCCTTACGGTAAGTGAACCGCTGCCCATATCAAAGCCTGTCAGAGGTTTGCAGTAATCGCTGAAATGACTGACTCCGACAGCCGGATCGGTACTCCATCTCGGCGCCCAGAGAACGCTCGAATAACCGCATTCCTTATCGAGCTTTAACCCGTTTTCGTATGCGGGATGACCGACGTTGAAATAACGCCTGTGGGTGCCTGACGAATATCTTTTGTTCAGCATGTCCGTGAGCGCGTCATCTTCCATGAAACCAAGATATACATTCTCAAAGAAATCATTCGGATATTCATCGTCATGGATGATCTCATGCGTGGCATAGGTTATGTAGCAGAGCCTCGTCTGACGGGCGATCTCCCCGCTCTTGAGATGTGCGGGATAGTACTCGTTGTATGGTCTTTGGAGAAACACGTAATCGAAGCCCTGAAGATCGATGTCACACCATGCGCCGTCCTTTATGGCGGTAATGACATTCCCGTTAACGCATTCGTTTACGAAATAATCGGAGACATTATCCGCAAAAGTCCTGCTCTTGATGTCATAGGACGGGATTATTATGAGCCATGGCTCGAAACGCTTATCGCCGCACATTATCTTATATACGGGTTCGAGCACATGCCATACCTCGGGCATCTGGACGATGAATCCCACCTTGACGGGATCTCCAACGGGCTTTGATTCAAACTCGCGGATGAAGCGCTTGGCACCCTGTGCATCCAGACGGTGCTTGGCTTTCCTCAATGCTTCTTTAAACGCAGAATCAGCCATCACTTCTTCCCCTTGATCTTCTTATACATGTCGATAAAGTAGTTGCGCTTTACGACCATGACTATTAAGACGATGACCGTGATGACGATGCGTACCCATAGGAGGCTGTAGAGCAGTGCTCCTCCTGCCGCCACGATGCAGAAAAGTCCCAGGATGGCAAGAAGGAGCTTGTAGTCGTACATGTCGTCCTTCATGTTCTTTTCCTTCAGTACCTTCTTCATCGCGATGTAGTTGCAGAGAGCAAAGAGCACATAGCTTGCGAGCGTCGTATATCCTGCGGCAACGATACCGAAATAAGGTATCAGCCACCAGTTCAGTACGATGTTGACCAGGGCGGATCCGATGGAAGCCCATACGAGCTCCTTCTTCCTCTCATAGAAGAACTCGACATTGATGAAGAGCTGCGAATAGAACAGGAGAAGTATGCTTACAGCAACCGGCAAAACGACGTAATTTGCACCCGTGTATTTTTCGCCCGCCCAGAGCAGGATTATCTCAGGCGCGTACCAGATTACGCCGCACAGAAGAAGGCTCATGAGCACGGATATCGCGACCGTGACGCTCCTGTTCTCTTTCTGCTTGCCCTCCTTGAGTTGTCCGTAGAACCACGGCACATATGAGTTGTTGATGGCATTGAGCACGAACGTCAGGACCGTGGCGAGCTGGTAGGCAACGCCGTAGACGGCCGCGGCGCCCTTGTCGATGATGTGGTCGATCATGAGCCTGTCGCTCATGTTGAATATCGTCTGGGAAAGATAGTACGCGATGAGCGGTATGTTGAAGCTCAAGGCATATTCCCAGTATTCCTTTTTGTAGAGCTTCTTGCCGCGGAAGGTGTTCGCGATGAAGAGGTAGCCGCCGAACACGAGAGTTACGGCTGCAAAACCGATGATCCTTCCGTAACCGCGCTCTTCGATATTGAGCACGATGAACAGTGCAAGAACAGGAGACAATATGGAGTTAACGAGCGAAGCCGCAACGACTTCCTTCCACTTGAATTCAAACCTCTTCTTGCCTGCCCAGAGAGACCATGCGCTGTTCGTGATGATGTCGAAGAACATTATCAGCACGATCCATGTCGGCATCTCGAAAACAGTGTTGAAAAGCTTCCTGAAAGGAAGATAGATCAGCACGAACAATCCCGTCAGATATAAGAAAATACCCTGTACGGACGATATGTAACCGTCCCTGTCCTTCTCGAACTTTACCATCGCTGTCGAGAACGAACCGTACGCGAGATTGAGCGTCAGTATTATCGTGATTATGCTCGACCACGTGTTATAGAGAGTAACGTCGCCGTACTGCTCTGTCGTGAGGAGCCGTTTGGCAAAGATCGGCATCGTAAAGAAAGAGATGCAGCGCTGCAGGATGCTGCAGACCGCATACGCACCCGAAGCCTTTAAAGTGACCGGAATCTTCTGCCATTTTTCCCTGATCGAGGTCATTATCTGCTCCGTATGTACTCTTTGAATTCAGAGTAGTCTCTGATGTAATCGGCGGGATCGTAGTGATCCGAAGCAGCAACGCACAGTACCGAATCCTTCTGGAGCCACAGCATCTCACGCCAGGTGGGTTCCTCTATGAGAACGCCTATGGAAGGGTCGTAGAGTTCTATCTCTTCCCTGCCGTTGTTGTTCTCGAGTATCAGCTGGATGCGTCCGTACGGACAGAACAAAAGCTGCTTGAGCGCTTTGTGTGCGTGGAATCCTCTCCTTACGCCCTCGGGCACTTTGGAGATGTAGTAGATCCTCTTGATGTCGAAAGGAACGTCCTGCTCAGCCTCAAAGAAAGAGAGCTCGCCGGCATTGACCGTCGGGATCGTCTTGATATGAATTACCTTACAGCCCGCAACGGTATCCTTCTCGTTGATGTCATCATCCTTGAGCACCGAATACCACTTGAGGTCATCGATGCCTTCATATCTTGCGAGGACCTTTGCGGGAATGTCCAAAGCCTCGTGGAAGTTATGCTTGTCGTAGAACCTTACGGCTCTCGTATTCTTTCTGCTTACGCACCAGTAAACGCTCTCAAGTCCAAGTTCCTCAAAAGCCTTTTTCAGGATCATCTCCATGCCGGTCCAGGCATAGCCCTTGCTCATGGCCTTGGTCCTTACCGTGATCGCAAATTCGGCACTGCCGTCCTCTATGTCGCGGAGCGTTACCGTGCCCATGTATTCATCCTCGTCGGATGCTATTGCAAGGTTGATGTCCTTGCTGCCTTCAATGCTCTTTTTAATGAATGCCTCGGCGTCGCTCAATGTCTTCGAAGCGAAATCCGTGCGGAGCTGTCCTACGACGCTCTCGTCGTGCATCCACTCGAGCATCAGCGGGGCATCCCTAAGTTCCAGTTGTCTCAGATGCATCGCATTTCTCCTTAGAAACTGTTTACAGAATCGATAACGTACTGTATCTGCTCATCAGTCATCCCGTAGTATAGCGGAAGGCTGAGTTCGGTGGCACTTATCTCTTCGGCAATAGGAAGGCAACCTTTACCGAGGCCGAGATCACTGTAGCATTCCTGCAGATGGATCGGTATCGGATAGTGCTTGTTCGTCTTTATCTCAAGGTCTGCAAGGTGCTTTTCCAATGCATCCCTTTCTGCGCACCTTACGGCGTAGATATGCCATACGGGAACGCAGTCCTCCCTAACCACGGGAAGTATGACCTTCTCATTTTTGATGCCCGCGGAATAGAGTGCGGCGATCCTTCTTCTTTCCTCGTTCACCTTGTCGAGCATTGGCAGTTTTGCAGCCAGGAAAGCCGCCTGCAGCTCATCGAGCCTGCTGTTGTTGCCCTTGTAGATGTGGTGGTATTTATAGTCGGAACCGTAATTGCCCAAAGCCCTTACCTTTTCCGCGATCTCTTTGTCGTTTGTTATGACGGCTCCCGCATCGCCCAGCGCTCCCAGGTTCTTTCCAGGGTAGAAACTGAATCCCGCAACGTCGCCGAAGGTTCCGATCTTTCTTCCCTTGTATGTCGCGCCGTGAGCCTGAGCGCAGTCCTCGACGACATAAAGGCTGTGCTTTTTCGCAATCTCCATAACCGGATCCATGTCACAGGCCTGACCGTAGAGATGGACCGGCATTATGGCCTTTGTCTTAGCCGTTATCTTATCTTCGATGCGGGAAGGATCGATGTTGAACGTGCTTATGTCAGGCTCGACAAATACGGGCGTTGCACCCACATAGGTAACCGCAAGGGCAGTCGCGATAAACGTGTTCGACGGAACGATGACATCGTCCCCTTCGCCTATTCCGAGAGCCTTCAGCGCGAGCATCAGCGCATCGAGGCCGTTGCCCGTTCCCACGGCATACTTAACACCGCAGTATTCGGCGAATGCCTGCTCAAAGGTTTTGTCTTCCTCACCCTCGATATACCACGATCTTGTAAAGACGCGGTCAAAGGCTCCGCGGAGTTCCTTATCGAGCTCCTTTTCGAGCGGGATAAAACTGACAAAAGGTATTTTCATATGTAGCAACACTCCCTCGATTTGTTCTCTGATGCCGCTCAGGCCTCATCCGGAAACTTATAATCGCCGAACGATACGTTGTAAGGCGGGTGGGCGACTCTCTGGTCCACGGGCGGCAGAGTCATGTAATCGCCGTACTGGGCCGTCAGTGTCTTCGCGTAATCTTTCTGTATCTTGACGTCGATCCCTTCGAACTGTACTGACTTCGTCGGGAAGGACTCATCGTACCTGATGAACGAACTCGTGACATCAAATTCGGACCAGGTGTCGTAGCAGATGATGTAGTCGCTCTTCGGGTGCTCGATGAGCTTTAAGTATTTCGCGAACTGCTTTTTAGGATAGTCCGGATCGGAAGCATGGATGTCGTACATCAGCCTCTTTGCAAGGCTCGAGACAAACGCCCCCACACCCTTGCCCTTTATGAGCTTGGCCTTGAACTTGGTGTACATGTAATTGCGCTTGAGGTCCATCGTTTTCTTCGCGATCTTGAGATGGTCCTCATCAGCATAATCGTAAAGGAATATGTCGAAATTGATCGGCCTTCCGTCCTTCTCGCCATCCTTCTCGAAACTGTCATGCCAGTTATCCGAGATATAGACGGTGCCCCTGTAGTTGAGCTTCGGGAAGAACTTATCGTGCCACTCGTCGTCACTGTCCGCACTGCTCAGATAGAGATTGCCTGTATCCTGAGTCTCGAAAACCTTCTTCAGCTTCTCGTATTCGGTGCGCATCATGCCGACGTCGATATCGTCATCCCACGGGATGAATCCCTTGTGTCTTATGGCGCCGATCGCGGTGCCGTATGCAACGAAATAATCTATGTCATTGTCCCTGCAGATCTTGTCGAACTGACGCATCATATCCGTCAGAATTATCTGTGTCTTCTTAAGCAGGTCCTGTTCGTATTCCTTGCCCATCGCTATCTCCTGTCAGATCTCGATCTTATATGCCACATGGCACTCACGCTTTGACGGATCGGGGATCTTCATGTAGTCGCCGAACATTCTGCCCAGCACCGTATCGTATGCGGCGGGTATCGGAAATTCATATCCGCAGAATTCGGCCATCGTCGTCTCGCGGAGGATCTCTTCGGGATAGTTCTCGTTGTCGTAGCTTCCTGACGGAACGCCGACCCAGCCGGTATGGCGCTTCATGTTGCCGATCTTTTCGCATCTTCTGAGGTAATACTTCATTCCTCCGAAATGCGAGAAGAACCAGCCTATCCTTCTCCTGAAGTTCACGTATTCGGCGATATCCTTGTTTTCCTTCGCCTTCTCCATGATTATCGGCGACGGGTACTTGTAGTCGATGCAGACGCTCGCTGCGTTGTAGACGAACTTGTAGTGCTTCCAGTGAAGCTTGCGCATGAAGCTGTTCGCGGGAACATTCTCTATTATGAACACGTCAACGAAGAGCATGTCGAAAGCATCGATCCCCGCGAGCGGGATCTCGACATATTTCGTGCCCTTCTTGTATATCTTGATCGCTTTCGAAAAATACAGGTCGTCGCACAGGGGCTCGGCAACCAGATACTTGTCGGGGAACTCCTCCCTGAACCTTGCGACGAGTTTTACGGCCTCTTCCCTGAACATGAAGAGGTCGATGTCATCATCCCACGGGATGAATCCCTTATGCCTTACGGCGCCGAGCATAGTGCCGCCGGCGAGCATATATTTGATGTCGTATTTCTCACAGACGTACTTAACGTCCAAAAGGATCTTGAACAGCTCTCCCTGAACCTTCTTCAGGGTCTCATCGCTCAGGATGTACTCCTTAAAGCTCTTCGAATACATTTCCTTGCTGCTGATCAAAGAGTTACTTCCTTCCTGCTGCCTTAATCCTCAAAAGAATCAGGGAACTTGTAGTCTCCGAAAGACGCGCGTACCGTCTTGTGGACATCCTTCGCATCCCCTTCGGGAGGCGTCATGTAATCGCCGTAGAGCTTCGTGAGCGCCGCGTCGTAATCCCTCTGCATCCTGACCTCAAACCCCTCGAACATGCCGGGGACCGTCGGGAACACCTGGTCGTATCTTAAGAGCGATGCCCTTATGTCGACTGCTTCCAGGTCATCGAAATTAATTATGTAATCGCTCTTCGGGTGCTGCACGAGCTGCTTATATTTCTCATACTGCTTCCTCGAAGCATCCGGATCGTTGTGATGGAAATCATACATAAGGCGCTTCATGAGGCTCATCACGAATGCCCTCGCACCCCTGTTCTTAACGATCTTCGACTTGAACTTGTAGTACATGTATCTGCGCTTGAGCTTCAGCGCCTTCTTGATCGTATCCTCAATCTTCGCAGGATCGTTGTCCACATAATCGAAAAGGAAGATGTCCAGATTGATCGCCTTGCCGAACTTGTCGCCGCTCAGCTCAAAGCAGTCGTTCCAGTACCCGAGCTCCATCTCCGTTCCGAGATAGTAGAGTCTCGGATAGACCTTCTCATGCCATTCGTAATCGCCGTCAGGACTTGCCAGATAAAGGTTCCCCGTATCCTGTGACTCGAAGACCTTCCTGAACTTCTCATAATCCTCGCGCATCATGCCGACATCGGCGTCATCATCCCATGGGATGAATCCCTGATGCCTGACCGCACCCAATTCGGTACCGTAGCAAACGAAGTATTCTATATCGTTGTCTCTGCAGATCTTGTCGAACTGGCGCAGCATGTCAGTGATGACATACTGGACCTTTTTCCTCGTATCTGATGAAATCCTCTCCATATATCCACTCCCGGCAGATTCACGGCAAGCGAACATAGACCCGCTCCGGCCGTGATAAGCGATTATAACACTATAATTTATTACAAGCAAAATTATATAAATATGACTCCGTAGTGAACGGCGGCCCGTTTCCGCTTCTTCGTCTCGTTCATAGTATCGAGCTTGCGATTCTGCAGTGCTCACGTTTCCGTACGAGTTCATAGCATTCAGCTTGCGACTTCCGCACAAGCGAAGCGCGGAGGACCCGGAGCAAGCGGAATTGCTATGAACGAGTCTTTACAAATCGTCTTTCCAATGTATAATTGAGGCGTCCAAGGCGGAGTGTGATTCTCCGACCGGCGGTGAGCGCCAGAAGCGTAAGCCCGCAAGCCTCATAATTTTTTTCAAGGTGAGGTTGACCCAGTGAGATTCTAGGGGCCGACGGTAAAGTCCGGAAGAAAGGAAGTGTATTTTCTATGACTGAAACTCAAGTAACCGTTAAGGCGGATTCCCGTGCTGCGCGCAAGATCATGATCCGCCGCATCGCCGCATGCGCCATCCTCACGGCAATGGCAGTACTCCTGATGTATCTCGAAGTGCCGCTCCCGTTCATGCCGGCATTCCTGAAATTCGATTTCGCCGAGCTTCCCGTACTCATCGGCACATTCGCTCTCGGCCCGGTCTGGGCCATCGTGATCGAGCTTCTAAAGAATCTCATCCACCTTCCCGTCACACAGACAATGGGTATCGGAGAGCTTTCAAACTTCATCACCGGAGTCATCTATGTCGGCACGGCAGGTCTCATCTACCGCAAGTTCCGCACGAGAAAAGGCGCTGCAGTATCCATGATTATCTCAACACTCGTTCTCGCTCTGATCGCAATCCCCGTAAACGCATTCATCACATTGCCTCTCTACGGTTCTGCGATGGGATTCCCTCTTGAAGCCATCATCGGAATGAGCGCAGGCGCCAATCCGCTCGTAAAGGACAAGATCTCGCTGCTCCTCGCAGTATTCGTTCCCTTCAACCTTTTCAAGGGTATCGTTGTCGGCACGATCACATTCTTCGTTTACAAGCCTATCTCAAAGCTGATCAACAGGACTTACGATCAGACGCACGAACAGCCCAAGAACAAAAGGGCGTGATACTTTCGTCTGCAGAAGGTGCACCAGTGCTGATTTTCGTGCTGTTTTTAACCGGATTTCGGTACTGAAAAATGCACTTTTAACCTTTTTGCTCTTTTGAGTACGTTTTTTCGCCGTAATCCGTACTCTCCGGTGCACTTCGCGGAATCACCCTGTCACGCTGAGATGCATATCAGAGCACTCTTGCCGATCCTATCTTCTCCCGACCGCATTCTCGGCGATCATGGATATCGCCTTGACCGACTGAGGCCATTCGGGATGTGCTACCGGGAAGACGTGGTGCATTATGAGGTCGCCGTCGTTTTCGGCATCGTAGAAGAGCACGTTCTCGAAATGCTTGCTGAACTCGCGGTCCTGTTCGCGGAGGAAGTCCTCTTCGCCCGTGATTATCGCGAGCCTTAAGTCGGTGTCGCGCTCCGCTATGAGGTTGAGATCGTAGACATAATCCGGAAGGCGCAGAGGTTCATTTTTGGTGTTGATCTGTTTCTCGAAATATATACCAGGGAAACCTTTCCTGGGGTTTCTGATGCCGGGACAGACAAGGCCGGCCGACTGAACGGTGCCGTTGAGCTTTTCGAAAACCCACAGGCCGTGACGGATATGTCTGCTCCTTGCGGCAATGGCGACAAGGTAAGCCAGGTACCCGCCGGCGGAATCTCCGACAGTATGGAAGGTCCTGATGCCGTATTTGCTGCTGATGTAGTTCATCGCATGGAATATCTCGTTTACTATCTGCGATATGTCGGAATCGGGCATTAGAGTGTAGTCGACATTTACGACCGGGATGCCGGCCTTTATCGCAAGGTGCATGCCGAAGTTCTGGTCAAGGACCTTGCTGCCGTATACGAATGCTCCGCCGTGGATCAGGATGAAGCATTCCTTGGGGCCGTAACAGCCGAACGGTGTATAGACGTCGAGCTTTAAGGGTTCGTTTCCGTTCTTGTAAACGAAGTCCATCTCCGCCTTGCATTCGGCCGGGAAAACCTCTTCTTCGAGTCTCGGTGCGTCGCTGATCGTGCAGTTCTTTATGAAGAGCTGTCTGTTCTTCTCTGCTTTATAACGGACAAAAGAATTGAGCATGTGACGCCTCCTTTATGTGAGGTCAGCCTTTCTTCAGCGAGACAGGCTTGGTCCTTGGTAACAGCAGACCGGCGATGATCCAGAAATACGGTGCAACATTCATAATGCTGCTGCTCAATGTGGCCTGTGCCGCGTATGCGATGAAGACGCCCAGGAAGATCCATGTGAGGCTTCTCTTCACATCGTCCTTCTCGGTGAAGACTGTCTTGACCGCACCTGCGCCTGCACAGATAAGCATTACGAGATAATTAACGAGGGCAAATACACCCTGTGTTGCGAGCGTGTGAATGTATTCACAGTGTCCCTTGGACTGTACATAGTCACCCTGCTTCCATCCGGGCATTTCCCTGAATGCCTGTGCAAGGTTATCGAGACCGATACCCGTAAGCCAGTGCCTGCGGACGCTGTTGAGCGCGGCTCTCCATATCCTGCCTCTGCCGTTTCCGAAACCGTCGCTTCCGGCCTTTTCCTGGAGATCCTCGGCAGTAACTTCGATCCTGCTCGTGATGTAAGGCGTGCAGATAATTGCGATGATGATGACCGCGATGTAACCGATAATGAGAGTTAAGAAGTCGATCGTTATCTGTCTTAATGAATCCTTGTCGATCGCGCCCTTGCGCATGACGATGAGCGACACGATGTACATGAAGATCATGCCGGCCATGCCGATCCAAGCAAGACGCGCCTTGCTCGCGAGGAGCGTGTAGAAAAGAAGGAGCGATAATGCCAGCGTTCCCCATTTCGCAGCCTTTGACTTAAGGAGCTTCGAACTGAAGATGAAAAGGCCTGATACCGCAGCTGTAAGAACGCATGAGAGCGTGCCGTAGAAGTTCGTGTTCTGGAGCGTTCCGTATGCCGTGTTGGGCATGCGGTTGACCGCGTAAAGACAGTATGAGATCTCGATGTTGAAGGACTGCAAAAAACCCAAAATGCCTTCGATAACAGCTATGATCGCATATGAGAAAAGGAGCTTTTTTCTGAGGTTCGGATCCACGATCATGGAGCCTGCGAAAAACAGTCCGTAATAGCAGAGGAATGTCTCGGGACGCTCGCTGTAGAAGAGCACGCCGTCGGCGAACACGCCGAAGTTTACCGAGCAGAACATCGAGATGAGCATGAATGCCGTCAAAGTGAAAAAGAAGATGTCGGCAAGGTACAGTTTGAATTTTCCGCTGACCGCTCTCGAGATCAGATTCAATACTATGAGAAGGACAAAAATGCCGCCGAATATCATGACGATATAAGGCTGATAGTAAGACGGATAAAGGAATCTCAGTTTCTTGATCTTCGCCTTGATGAGGAACTCCGTGATGATCTCCGCAACAGGCAGGAACATGAGGAGCGCCATTGACACGTAACAGAATACTTTATCGGAAGTGATCTTCGCGAGAACAGGCACCTTCGCCTCAGCTTCAGCAGTCATCCTTTATAACCCCTTTAACACAAAACATTTAGTAATCTGATTCATTATAAAGAACTTGCAAACCATTTAAAAGTCCGTGAGTACTATACTTCGACAATGATATATAATTGTCACAGAATGAATCTCCGGGAGGAAAAGATATGTCTGTTGACTTACCGCAGGAACAGCTTACAAAGCTCGTCGCATCGTTCATGAGCTACTCCGCAGGTCATCTTCCTGATGACGTTAAAGCCCGTCTCGCACAGATGAAAGAGACCGAGAACGAGGGCTTTGCACCCGATATCTACAACGTAATGGAAAAGAACATGCAGCTTGCTCATTCCCTGGGCAGGCCTTCATGCCAGGACACCGGCATTCCTCAGTTCTTCGCAAGGGTCGGCTCCAGATGGCCTTACATGGACATCATCGAAGACACACTGATAGACGCAGTCAGGGAGGCTACAGCCAAGGCTCCTCTGAGACCTAACGCGGTCGAGGTTTTCGACGAAGTAAACACAGGCAACAACATCGGGACGCACAGCCCCTGGATCGACTGGGAGATCGTAAAGGACAGCGACGTTCTGGAACTCTATTTCTACATGGCAGGCGGCGGATGCTCACTGCCGGGCTTCTCCAAAGTCCTTATGCCGCTCGAAGGATACGACGGCATCGCGAAGGCGGTTTTCGAACAGATGACGACATACGGCGTAAACGCATGTCCTCCCTGCCTCGTAGGCATCGGCATCGCAGGCTCTTCCGAAGTTGCAGCCAAGCTCTCCAAAAAAGCACTCTTAAGACAGGTCGGTTCGCACAACCCTAATCCCAAGGCTGCCCAGATGGAAAAGCTCATTGAGGACGGCCTCAACTCCATAGGCCTCGGCCCCGGCGGATTCGGCGGAAAGCTCTCCGTCATGGGCGTAAACATCGAGCAGGCATCAAGACACCCTGCAACTCTCGCCATGGGCATGTCCACAGCATGCTGGGCGCACAGGAGAGCGGGCATCAGGATCAATCCCGACTTCACCTACGATCTCTTCACACACAAGGGGGCAGTCTTATGAGCACTTTCGAATTCACGACACCCGTATCCGATGAGGATATCAGGAAAGTACATATAGGCGATGTCATCTATCTTACAGGCGACATCGTGACCGGCAGGGACGACGTTCACCACAGAGTCGTAATGTCCGGCAAGATGCCTCCCGTGGATCTTACGGGCAAGGCCATCTTCCACGCGGGACCGATAATGAAGAAGATCTCCGCCGAAGGCGAACCCGACAAGTACAAGGTCATCAGCGTAGGCCCCACGACTTCAATGCGCATGGAAAAAGCCGAAGCGGAGTTCCTTGAAAAGACGGGCGTTAAGATAATAATCGGAAAGGGCGGAATGGGTCCCAAGACGACACATGGATGTATCGACAACTGCGCGATCCACACCATCTTCCCGGGCGGATGCGCAGTGGTTGCAGCCGAGGAAGTAACGGACGTCGAAGGCGTCGAGTGGCTCGACCTCGGAATGCCCGAAGCCATGTGGAAGCTCAAGGCCGAGCGTTTCGGACCCCTGATCGTATCGATCGATTCATACGGCAACAACCTCATCGAGAATAACAAGGTCGATTTCAACGACCGCAGGGAAAAAGCTCTGGAAGAACTCAAGGGCAAGCTCGATTTCATGGGTTAACTGATGGATCCGAACAGCAGTCCCGCCGTCAGCAGCACATCTTATCCTGACCTCAAAGCGCTCTCAAAAGAGGGCGTCAGGCTTCTCATCTTCGATCTCGACGGAACGCTTCTCGATTCCATGAGCGTATGGCACGATGTCGACAAGGAGTTCCTCGGCCGTTACGGATATGAGGTGACTCCCGACTACACGGAATTCGTCAAGCGCGTCTCCATCGAGGATGCCGCAAGATATACGCAGACCAAGTACCGCATCCCCATGACATGGCAGGAAGTCGCCGCCACATGGGAATCGATGGTATATGAATTTTACCGTTCTGAAGTAAACCTCAAAGAAGGCGCGAAAGAGTATCTTGAGGAAGCAAAAAGGCTCGGGTTTTCACTTAGCGTTACCACTGCCCTTTCCCGCCAAAACGCCGGCGCGGCGCTCACTCACACAGGCATAAAAGAACTCTTCGACTGCGTCATTACTCTGGAAGATCTGGGCGGAAAGATCGACAAGAGTTCACCCGACATCTTCCTCCGCGCGACTGAATATGTGTCAGCATCAGGCATCAGGATCGAGCCCTGCAGGGCTCTCGTTTTCGACGACGTTCCGCAGGCGCTGAAAGGCGCCAGATCCGGCGGATTCCTCACGTGTGCCGTATATGATAATATCGGCTGCGGAGGTCCCGAGGGGTGGGAGCGCTTCGCAGCCGAATGTGATTTTTCTGTAATGCGTTTCTGAATCAGTACTTATTCCGGGTTGTTCCTTTACCTCCTGCCCTTTCCTTTATCCCTTAATCTACGGCCGTAACTCAGATATTGATTACAGAATGATACTATGCTTATCCGGGTTAATTCTGTTTTCAATCCTCCTTCTTTTCTTCTTTGTTTTCCTCCTTAGACATTTTTTTATTTTCGGAAATCTGTTCTGCTTCTTTCATTTCGGCAGCCTTCTTCTCTGCTGCTTCCTTCTCCGCACGGGCCTTTGCGATCTTCTTTCTTCTCTTCTTGTTTGCTGAGAAGATTATGATGAGGATTATTACCGTAAGGACTGTCATGAAGATGAGACCCGGGATTATGGAGATGATCCACAGGAGGAGATCCTGGAAGAACTCTACCGTGTTTTCCCACATGTCCTTGAACTGATCCGTGACTCTCTCGCCGTAAGTTACAACGTGAGCCTCCTCGACTTCCTTCTCTTCGAGAACCTCTCTTAAAGTGAGATTGAGCGTTGCGAACTGTACCTGGTTCTCGAGCACCCTGATCCTGGATTCGGAGCTCTCGATCTGGTATCTGACATCAGTAAGCCTGTTCTGAAGGATGATGATGGTATCGAGATCTTCAGCCTGCTTTAAGAGTTCCATCAGCTGGTCGTACTCGACTCTTAATGATTCGATCCTGGACTTTGTGTCAACATATTCGAGAGTAACATCTGATGTGCCCTCACTCGAAGAAGTTACCGTGCAGCTTCCGCTTACAGCGCTGATGAGAGCATCAAGCTTTTCCGCGGGAACGCGTACGGTGTATGTTCCGGTGCGCAGGTCCCTGTTGTTGCCCGTTCCGTTCATGGAAGAATACTCGATATATCCTCCGCACTCCCTGACCTTGTTCTCGAGATCTGCGGAAACCGATGCGTAATTCGTCGTCTCGGCAGTGATGCTCACGGTCCTTATAAGAAGTCTTCCCTGTGTGGGATCCATGTTGACCTCGGTAATGTCCGGGGTGTTCTGCGTGACCACGTCGTTCTCGAAATATTCCGCTTCCTCATCGGCATATCCGAAGTTGTCGCTCATATCCATGGAATATGTAATTCCCTTGTTCGAGGAAGCACCGCTCAGGTATGAATTCGTTTCATAATTGGCATAAGCGCTGTCATTGTGGGAGCGCACCTCCGAGGAAGCTGCCTTTGCCTTGCTCAGATATGTGCCTGCGAAAAGCAATAACACGAGCATGCTGGTCGCAACCGAGCCTGCCACTATACCTATGATCGCACCTTTTTTCATATATATATCCTCCGTATCCGGGCATGGTTTGTTTCCCGTTATTACCCTATATACAGACGGGGTCCGCGAAATGTTGCACCCCCTCCATGATTTTTTTCGCGGGGCGGGGTCAAAGAGTATATACTTATCCCTATGAGCATCTCGAAAACACAACATGACCTTTGGGAATACCTTGCGCTTGAACGCCGCCCCATCGCCCTCTACGGCACGGGCGACGGCGCCGACAAGATAATCGCCGTGTTAAAGAGTTACGGCCTTGCTGACCTTATAGCCGCTGTCTTTGCGAGCAACGGCTTTGTCAGGGACCGCATGTTCCACGGCTATAAGGTAATGTCATACGCTGACTGCTGCAGGACTCTGGCAGACGATTTCATCGTCCTCGTCTGTTTCGGTTCTTCAAGACCCGAAGTCCTCGAGCAGGTCGGAAAGATCGCTTCAGGCAGGGAACTCTACGTCCCCGATGTCCCCGCATACGGAAACATACTGTTCAACCGCGAATACTATGAGACCAATAAGGAACACATCGGAAAAGTCTGTGCGCGCCTTGAGGACGATGCTTCAAAAAACTGCTTCAGAAACTACATCGATTATAAGCTCTCCGGAAGTCTCTCATATCTTGCCGCCTGCGAATCGTCTCCTGACGATGAAGCCGCCCTTCTTTCCGGCATCAGGAACGGCTGCTATGTCGATCTCGGAGCGTACTATGGAGATACCGTAAAGAGATACCGCGAGATCATTCCGGGTTTAACATCATGCGTTGCCGTCGAACCCGAGCGCCATTCTTTTGCAAAGCTCGAAGCATACGCGAAGGATCTGTCGGACGAAGGCTTTGACATAAGATGCATCAACGCACTTGCCGGAAGCTGGACCGGGACAGAACTCGTATCCTCATCAAGAGGCAGGGGCACAAGAGCCTTGTCCAACAGCAATGTGGAAATAAAGAACACCCGCGAGATCGACGTGGTAACCGTCGATTCTTTGGGCATAAGTGACGTGAGTTTCATAAAGTTCGATGTCGAGGGTTCCGAATCCGAAGCCATCGAAGGGGCACGTGAAACGATACTCAGATCACACCCCGTCATGAAGATCGCCTGCTATCACAGGAGCGAGGATGTTTTCGCCATTCCGGAAAAAGTGCTCGGGATAAGGGACGACTACAAGGTCTTCATGCGCCACACCAGATGCATCCCGGGATGGGATACCGACTTCTATTTTGTCTGATAAGGAAACCTTATGAAGATACTGATCGTAAGCGACTCGCACGGAATAAACGGACCGTTAAGGACGGCGATATCAAAGGAATCTCCCGACATGCTGATCCATTTGGGAGACTGCGAATATTCACAGTCCGAGATCGCTTCATGGGCGGGATCGCCCAGGACCCCGTGCGTATTCGTAAGGGGCAACTGCGACATCACCTCATACGATCCTTCCATCGTGAAGACCGTGGCAGTCTTTGAACTCAAGGGACACAGATTCTACTGCTCTCACGGCCACATCCAGCATGCAGGTTACGGGCTCCTGACACTCTCGCTCTCGGCACAGGCACAGGGCTGCGACATCTGCCTTTTCGGACACACGCATGTGCCGTACGACAGCTTCGGTGATGCGGTCAGGGCTTACGGAAGATATTACGGATCGGATGCAGGCAATCCGTCCGGTCCGCGCATACTCAATCCGGGATCGATCTCCCTCCCCCGCGGCGGCTCAAAACGCGGTTACATGATCATGGAGATGGAAGAGGACGGCAGATACGACGTAAAGTATCTTACAGTCGAATAGCCGTTCCCGCGCCCAGATATACAACGGGTTCTTAAAAATCCGAAAATGACGGCCGGAACATCAGGCCTTGTACTTCTTGACGTACTCCTGATACTTCTTCTCGTCCTTATCCTTACGCTGCTTGAAGTCGTGCATGTAAGTGTCGGAAACGTTCTCGCCGGAAGTCTTGAATCTGTATGCGATGGCGGCGATGTTGAGGCTGTGCTCGGCGATCCTGACGCAGCTGTATAAGATGTCGTTGAAGACGAATCCCTGCTCGGTCGTGCAGATACCGTTCGCAAGTCTCTCGACGTGGTTTGCCTTGAACTGGTCGCACATCTCGCTGATTACTATTCTCAAAGGTCCGATGTTCTCGGCATTGGCTGCATTGTTGGAAAGGAAGCAGTCCAAAGCCATCGTGTAGATGTCACGGACGGCGGGGATGACCCTGTTGAGCTCTTCCTGGGCGGCATCAGAGAAAGCGAGGTGCTTCGTCTCGATCTCCTCGGCCGAATCGGACAGATAGTTCGCGTGGTCCGCGATCCTCTCCACTTCTCCGATCGCCTGCAGGATCCTCGAAGACTTGTTCTTGTCCTCGACGCTCAGGTGCTGCGTGGTGGTAAGCTTCATGAGATAGGAACCAAGAAGGTCTTCGTAACCGTCCACCCTCTCCTCGTTCTTCTTGATGAACTCGAAATCAGTTGCGTTGTAACCGTTGATCAGCATGCCCATTGACTTGTCGAGCCCGTCCCTGGCCTTGCTGACCATCTTGATCATCATGTTGCGGCACTCACCGACAGCAATGGAGGGCGTGAGCATGAGACGCTCGTCGAGTTTGAACTCCTGCTCTTCCTCTGTCTCTTTGACGATGAGGTGGGCGATCTTTACGAGGAGCTTGCTGAACGGGAAAAGAAGTATCGTGTTTGCGATGTTGAATATCGAGTGGATGGCAGCAACACCGACGATGTTGACCTGGTTGTCCATGAAACTGAAATCGAAGATGGCATTTACCGCATAGAAAACGATGAGCCAGATGACAGTGCCGAGGAGCTTGATCGTGACGTGTATGACGGTAACTCTCTTTGCATCCCTGTTAACGCCGATCGAAGAAAGGATCGCAGTCATGCAGGTACCGATATTGGCGCCCATTACGAGCGGGATCGCCATACCGTAAGTGAGCTGGCCCGTCATGGAGATACTCTGCAGGATACCGATGGCAGCCGCGGAGCTCTGGATGATGCCCGTTACTATCGCGCCGGAAAGAACGCCCAGGAGCGGGTTCTTGAATGCCGTCATTATGGAGACGAAGCTGTCCATCTCCTTCAAAGGTTCCATCGAAGCGGACATCATGGTCATTCCCTGCATGAGGATGGCAAAGCCGATGAGCATGGAGCCGATGTCCTTGTGGCGCTGTTTCTTGCACATCATGATCATGACGACGCCGATGAGTGCAACGACCAGTGAGAAGCATGAAGGCTTAAGGAGTTTTAAGACCAGACTGTCGCCGCTGTCGATGCCTGCGAGTGACAGGATCCATGCGGTGAGCGTCGTGCCGATGTCGGAGCCGAAGATAACGCCAACTGTCTGGGGCAGTTCCATGATGCCGGAGTTAACGAAACCGACCAGCATGACCGTCATTGCCGATGATGACTGGATGGCGATCGTTATTATCGCACCGACTGCAAGTCCTTTGAACTTATTGTCAGTCGCTTTGTTGAGGAGTTTTTCGAGCCTGCCGCCTGCGGTCTTTTTTAAAGATTCAGACAGTGTATGCATTCCGTAAAGAAAGAATGCGAGTCCTCCAAAAAGGGTTATAAATGAGAAAACGTCCATATCTTATGCTGCTCCGACACTGATCCAAATAATTTATTTTCTATCGTATTTTATCGTCAAATCGGCGATATGTAAAATCAGAAAATGTTGTGTTTCAGATTACATAGACTGCTATCTATATATCAACAGACACAAGGCTTTGCGGTAATAACTGTGCACGGCGGGCATCTTACTGAAATCCGCGATGGCGCTGTGCACCCATTCATAGTAAAATTGTTTTTATAAATTTAATTCAAGGGGGATCAGAACGATGAAGAAAAGATCCGTAATGTCGCTCGTCCTGGCTGCGAGTACGGTATTTACGTTTTTCGGCACTGTATTTGCCGACTCACCGACCAGCGGCCAGTTCAAGATGAACGAGGGTTACTATAAGTGGAATTATGAGACGAGCAGTAAGACACTGAATATCAGCAAGGGCTCATCATCCGGGTTTCAGGATTCCAGATATGACAAGGACACGGCCAAAGAAGCCGTAAAGATGAATATAAGCGGAATACAGCCTCTTCCCGACGGTCAAAATGAATATGAGTATTATATCTACCCGTATGATATGCCTGCTCTTAAAGAGATCACCTTCACCGGCACATGCGAGTCCGTAAAAAATCTCCATGTATGTACAAATCTGTCAAAGATCACCTTCAGCGCAAACAGCGCCAAATGGGTCGAACTTGATTTTTCCAGGAATTATCTGGTCACGCTGCCTAAGATCCTCTGCGACACGTCAGACACTAAATTCAATCTTAATATCAGCGACACAAGAACTGCTAACATCACCGTACCTGCGCAATACGGCTCAGACAGCCGCATAGAGTACTCTTTCAAGAACTCGTCAGGCATTAAAAATGTTACTTTCGAGAAAGGAACAAAATGCATACCTGATGATGCTTTCTATGACTGCGAGAAGCTCAATTCGGTCAGCATCCCCACGGGAGTAACCACGATCGAGTACAGCGCCTTTGCCAGGTGCAAAAACCTCACTTCAGTAACCATCCCCTCAACCATAACCAGGATCCGTCACAACGCTTTCGAGGATTCCGGAGTAAAGGACATCTACTACGACGGAACAAGATCGAAGTGGTACGGACTTGTACAACAGTGGAATGAAGACGGACCTATCAACGGCGCGAATGTCCTTTACCTTGACGGCACTGTGGTTCACTGCAACGACGGAGACATCCTTATCAGTTTTAATGAGAAAGAGACGCGCTACTATTACCGTTATTACCAGAACTACTACGGCTGGTCAAAGGAAAGCAACGGCAAGTGGATGTACTATAACGAAAACGGCGGATGCTCCTATGGCTGCATGCAGGTAATAGACGGAAAGACCTACGGTTTTGACAAGAACGCTTACATGATAACCGGCTGGGCCCAGTTCGATAACAACTGGTATTTCTTCAATAAGTCCGGCGTCATGCAGACCGGCTGGGTGCAGTCAAACGGCTATTGGTATTACCTGAATAACAAGGGCATCATGCAGACAGGATGGCTCCTTGACGGCGGCAAATGGTATTATCTTAATCCCAATGGCGACATGGCCACGTATTGGAAGCCGATAGAAGGCGTCTGGTATTATTTCGGATCCAACGGCCAGATGGTTACAGGCTGGAAAAAGATCGACGGTTACTATTTCTATTTCAAGACCAACGGCTCAATGGCTGCAAATGAATACTGCGGCGGCTACAGGCTCGATGCCGACGGCAGATGGACATATACCTACAAGGCTTCCTGGAAGAAAGATTCCAAGGGCTGGTGGTATGGCGATTCAAACGGCTGGTATGCAAAGAACCAGACTCTTAAGATCGACGGAAAGAATTACAACTTTGACAAGTCAGGTTACTGCACGAATCCTTAAGATCCGTTATTCAATTTAAGTATTGGAGAGGCTGCTTCAGTGAGGCGGCCTTTCTTATGTATCCATGTTCGCGATGGCATGCATGACGATGTGGAACACCCTCATGAATCCGCCTGAGTAGTCGGCCTTGTCCACGGCTTTGCTTATGAGGATCGGGTTATCCGTTCCGATGACGTCCACGCCGCAGCTGATGAGATACTGTACGGTATCGTCGCGGTCCACCGTCCAGCAGAAGACTTTCTTGCCCTGCTCGTGCATGCGGTGTACGAGTTCCGGAGTAACATATGTCTCTTCGATCGTGATGTTGTCGGAGTATTCCAGATCTTCGAGATTGCCGAGAGCGACAACCATGCAGTAGCCCTTGGTGATGTTGGGATCGAGCTCCTTGATGCGCTTCATGCGCGCGGCATTTTGCGAGATCACCATGACGTTGTCGTGCATGCCGGTGTCGTTTATAACTTTAAGCACGTTTTCCTCAAAATTCACATCACTGCTGTGACCCTTGAGTTCAACCTGGACATTCAGCCCGTTCTCTTTCGCGAACGTGAGCGCCTCTTCAAGCGTCGGTATGACTACGTGCTCGTAATCTCCAGGCATCCAGTTGCCTACCTTGCAGGCTCTCACTTCGGCAAAAGTATGCTCATGGATGGCCAGGTTATACCCGGTCACCCTCTTTATCGTTGAATCGTGATTGCAGACTATGACGCCGTCAGAAGTCTGATGGACGTCGAGTTCTATCCACTGCAGGTTCTCGCTGGCTGCAAGCTCGAACGCCTCCATGGTGTTCTCGGGTGCGTTCACGTTATCTCCGCGGTGCGCGCAGACTAACGGTCTTTCAACATCCTCAGCGAGGAATGAATACTTCTGGTAAACGAAGAAACAGGATACGGTGGCGAGTACCGATAACAAAACCATAGAGGTTATGAGAAATTCCTTTGAAGGTTTTCTGGCCCTGAAAGTCGACTTGGCGATCGTATTGAACTTTGCCTCCCCGTCGAAATACTTGTAGAACAGCACCGTCAGTGCGGCATTGTTTACCGCAGGCGAGAGATAGCTCTTCAGGATCTGCCTGAGCATGTATGTATAAGTGCCGACCGCCTCGGACTTGTCGACGATGCTCGTGTTGCCGCGGATCCAGGACATCAGTTCCTTATAGTTGATGACGATGATCGAAGAAACGGAATTTATCGTGAAGTTCATAAGGATCGTAAGAAGGATCATGGTGAGTATCGTCTCGACAAAATGGCCTTTTATGAGTCTTCTTGACTGCCTGCAGCTCTGGATGAATGATTTCTTCTGGATAACGAAGCTGTTGACCGAAAAGATGTATACGGTGAGAAATACGATAAGGATAAAATAGATCGCGTTGTACAGCGCGCCCAGGCCTTTCGTATAGTCGATGGTCTGGTCAACGAATCCCGGCAGGATGAGCTTGAAGGTCGATCCCGAAAGCGGCAGCAGCTTTGTCAGCGGGAAAAGGACAAGGATGAATATGATTATTATCCAGTTCTTCGGGTGGATGGCCTTTCTGCATACGTGGAGTCCGGCATAGATCATGCTGGTGATATTCGTATTGCGTCCCACGCTTCCCATGGAAAACGCATGCTGCAGTCCCGCGATCTGGAACAGCGACATGAGAGTGACCACGATCACGAAAGCCGCCATGGCAAGGATGGATAAGGGATTTAAAAGCACGCGCTGAATGTTTTCGGGCGCGATGTACGTCTCTCCGCTTACCATCATCATAAATTCGATCAGCCTGCCCTTGAGGAACGTTGTGAGCGAGACTGTAAAGACCGAGCTGATAAGGAGAAAGATCATGACTTCCTTGAAGTTCTGCCTGAAAAGGATGAAGACCTCCTGCAGAAAGTATCCGAACCCGGAGAAGAACTTCGAGACATGGTTCTTGGCCTTTTTGGTTAATTTGCCGTTAATGGATATATCAGACATTGTTTTCCATAACTCTCGAAATGTTTATTCTGCCGTCATTATAATTACGCCGTACCCTTATATCAAGTTTGCCGGATAACTCACGGCAGATTCCCGTACTGCCCTTAGCAACTGACATATTTATCAATCTCAGTTGATGAATGACTGTTGCCATAGTAAAATTTTAAATATTTATGATATATGGGGAGGATCTGTTATGAAGAAGGCATTTGCATCGGTTTTTATTTCGCTTTGTATTCTTGTCTCAATGTTCAACAGCGTTCTTGCTTTTGATGAAAGCGGTTACTGCTATATCGGAGGCGATGTCTATCTGTGGAGATATACTCTGGTCGACAGGATGTACGGATATCTCGAGCTTATCAGGACTAATGAGACTTCATTCACTCCTTCAAGCTTTGAATCTCACAGCGATAAGATAGACCAGGTTTCAGTCTACAACCCCCACTCGGATCCGGAAACATTCGTAATGCCTTCATCACTTAAGCAGGTTCACGACATTTCATTCACCGGAAATTACCGTGAAGTTTCAGGCCTTGCAACCTGCACCTGGCTTGAAAAGATAACTATAGAAAATAATCAATGCAAATATATAAAACTCGATATGACCGGTATCAACGGAAATGCCGCAACATATCTTCCCGAGATAAAAACGATCGGCACAGCTTCCGATTGTACCGTTTATTTCTGTCTTGACAAATATGACGGTCCTTCAAACGTGATAGTCCCCTCAAAATTCACCGGAACTAATCCTTCATTCGACTATTCTTTCTGCGATTCAAACGCTATCAGGAAAGTTTCTTTCGAGAACGGAACAACGAAGATCCCTGAACTTGCATTCTACAACTGCAAAAATCTTTCATCTGTTACCCTGCCCTCAGGTCTTTCTTCTATCGAATACAGTGCTTTCAAAAAGTGTACAAACCTGAAATCCATAACCATTCCGGGTACCATTAAGAGCATCGGATTCAATGCCTTTACGGGATCAGGTCTGGAATCCATAAAATATTACGGTGACAGCGGCAAATGGATGACGCTTGTCAAGGAGATCGACTCTTCAGAAACCCTTATCGGAACCGCGCTTCACCTCGACGGTACCGTTGTCCACTGCAATGACGGAGATATCGTCATACGCAAGACAGATAACGGTTACATGGATAAATATATCAATGTCCGTGTCGGCTGGTTCAGTCTGGGCAACGGAAAGTGGATGTTTTTTGACAACGACGGAAAGGTTTTCTACAACAAGATCGCAACGGTCGACGGTCATAAATATGCTTTTGACGATCAGGGCGTCATGATCACCGGCTGGGCCAAATTCAACAACAAGTGGTATTTCTTCAACAAGTCCGGCATCATGGCAACCGGCTGGCTCAATAACAACAATAAATGGTTCTACCTGAGCAGTGACGGCTCCATGGTCACGGGCTGGCAGAAGATCGGCGGCAAGTGGTACTTCTTCAATTCCGAAGGTGCAATGGTAACCGGATGGAAACAGATAGAAGGATACTATTATTTCTTCAAGTCTGACGGTTCCATGGCAGCAAATGAATTCTGCAGCGGATACTGGCTCGAATTAAGCGGCAAGTGGCTCTACAAGGAAAGGGCAAGCTGGAAGAAGGACTCCAAGGGCTGGTACTATCAGGACACTTCCGGATGGTATGCGAAAAACGCCACTTACAAGATCGACGGCAAGAACTATAACTTCAACAGCGAAGGTTATTGCACAAACCCTTAAACATCCATTGTTTTAAAGATTTTTTATCTTTATCAGTGTCATAAGAAGGTAAGAAAAACCTATATCCTCGTGTGCTATATTATTAGCATTAGTGCTTTCTTTTGTATAAAAACGGGGTGATCACATATGGCGAAGTGGATTATTGTCGTAGATGACGACACTGCCAATCTTAAGATGGCAGGTCATATCCTGAGTAAGAACAACATGCGCGTTACCGCCCTCAAATCGGGCAGTGCTTTTCTCGAGTACGTTGACACAAACGGCATGCCGGATCTGGTGCTTCTTGACATCAAGATGCCCGTGATGGACGGCTTCGAGACGCTTGGGAAACTCAGGCAGATAGAGCAGCAGAAGGGTCTGATGAAGACTCCCGTCATCTTCCTTACGGCGGATGAGGATGTCGACACCGAGACGAGAGGCTTTGAGGTCGGCGTATCCGACTTTATCAGAAAGCCTTTCAATCCCGACGTCCTCCTCAGGAGGATCGACAACATCATGTCGAACTCACAGGAGATGCAGAGCCTTAAGAGTGAAGCCACGATCGATAAACTGACAGGTCTCCTCAACAAAGGAGCGACAGGCGTCGAACTCTCAAAGACATGCTCCAATTCCACCGGCTGCCTCATGATGATCGACCTCGATTCATTCAAGCTCGTAAACGACCTTTACGGACATGAGATGGGCGACAAGGTCCTCATCGCATGTGCGGACATCATCCGTTCGGCAGTTCCTTCAGGCAGCAAATGCGGAAGGATCGGTGGCGACGAGTTCACCGCTTTCGCACTCGGCGTCACGACCGAGAAGGCGGTTGCCGAGATAGCCCAGACCATCAACGATAACATCACCCGCAGGGCAAAGGAACTGATGGGCGAGGACATGAGCATACCGCTCGGAGCTTCCATCGGAGGCATCTTCGTTCCGAGATTCGGAAACGATTACAATTCACTCTTAAAGCTCGCCGACAAAGCTCTCTACATCATCAAGAAAAACGGCAAGCACGGTTACGGACTCTACGACGATGACGTCGACAACGGACAGGAGACATCGGCCGCAGACATCCACGCGATCTCCGAGATCCTGGGCGAGCGTTCCATCCACGATGTCGCGCTCCAGCTCGACAAGGACTCCTTCTCCCCTGTCTACCGCTATGTCATCAGATACATAATGAGACACCACATCAACGCATGTAAGGTCCTTTTCACGCTCTCACCCGAGAACGGAACGGCGGACAACGATTTCTACGACGGCGTTGACGAATTCGGTAACCACATCAGGGAATCCCTCCGCAAGTCGGATATCTTCATGAGGAACAGCAAGAACCAGTATTTTGTATTCCTCACGGACATCAGGGCCGACTCCGTAGGCAAGGTCATATCACACATCATGGATCCCTGGAACGCCAGGAAGATAACCAATCTCGTTATCACATACGAGTCGGAATTCATCGGCAGCTATACAGAACCCGCCGAAAAGGAGAAGGTCAGGACTGTCGTTGTCGTTGATGACGACGTCATCAATCTCCAGGTTGCGGGCAAGATCCTCAGTTCGGGCGGACTTCATGTCGTCGCATTAAGATCGGGAGAGGCCCTTTTCGAGTACCTGGACAAGGAAGCCGAGATGCCGAGTCTGATACTCCTGGACGTCAAGATGCCCGGAATGGGCGGTTTCGACGCGATAAAGAAGCTCCATTCCCTCGAGTCGGCCGCATCTAAGATCCCCGTCATATTCCTGACGGCTGACGAGAGCGAAGGCTCCGAGAGAGAAGGCCTGCAGCTGGGCGCGATGGACTTCATAAGAAAGCCCTTCGTTCCCGAAGTCCTCCTTTTGCGCGTCAATAACCTCATACAGCTCGTCACTTTACAGAAGCAGCTCTATTTCGAGGTCGAGCAGAAGACAAAGGAAAACAAGGCTCTGTTCCTGCAGGCCATAAGCTGCCTCGCAGCGGCGATCGATACAAAGGACGTTTATACCAAAGGCCATTCAAGCCGCGTCGCTGAGTATTCGAGGATGATAGCCAAAAGACTCGGTTTCTCCGATGAGAGACAGGACGAGATCTACATGATCGCGATCCTTCACGATGTCGGCAAGATCGGCATCCCGATCTCCGTTCTCAACAAGATGGGCAAGCTCACCGAAGAAGAATACGCGCTGGTCAAGAAGCATTCCGAGATGGGCGCATCCATCCTTCAGAATATCGAGAGCGATCCCAAGTTCGCGCTGGGCGCAAAACATCACCACGAGAGGTATGACGGCACCGGTTATCCCGACAGGCTCAGCGGCAGCGCCATCCCCGAAGAGGCCAGGATAATAGCCGTGGCTGACGCTTATGACGCCATGTCGAGCGACAGGATCTACAGGACGCGCCTCACGCAGGAAATGATAAAAGATGAACTGAAGTCCGGATCAGGCAGACAGTTCGATCCGCATTTCGCGGAAATAATGCTGGAGATCATAGAGGAAGATAAAGAATACAAATACAGGGGATAATCCTTATGACTACGACAACCGACATCAAAGATATGTTTCAGTCCTCCCACCTGACGCTTCTTGTAAGTTACACTATCTTTTCCATGATACTGATAGCCGAATCATTTCTCATGGGTTGGGAAAAATGGGCGATACTGCTCATCTTCGTCGGTGTCATCGTAGCCTGGACGCTCCACATAAGGCATAACACGCCCGCGAACATCCGCATCTGGATCTATGCGATCCTGATGATGGGATGTTTCTTCTTCTACGGCATCCACGATACGAGCACGTTCGATCTCGCTATCGTAATGTCCGCGATTATCACGCTCAACATCATGACCGGCAAAAAGCCCCTCATCACGCTCTGCCAGTTCACCTACTATGTCACGATGATCTACGAGATCGTGATGCTGATAATCGGCGGCGAGACCTTCGACGCTCTCATGATAACGCGCATCATCCTCCACCTCTGCATGGTCTACTTCATCGGCAGGTTCGCGAAAACGATAATCGACAGATGGCTTCAGGTCCTCAGCAGTTCCAATGACGAGGTCGAACAGCTCAAGGAAGCGACCGAACGTCTCAACGATTTCCTCGCAAACGTCTCTCACGAACTGAGGACTCCGGTAAATGCCATCATCGGTCTTACCAGCCTTGCCATCGACAAGTCCAAGAACCGCGAGATACAGCACGATCTGATAGCGGTAAGGGACTCCGGACGCAAGGTCGCAGAGCAGATAAGCGACATCCTCGACTATTCCGAGATCGACCGTAAGAAGGCAGTCTGCAACAATGAAGACTACATGCTCTCTTCCGTTCTCCACGATCTCGTCACTGACGTAAAGCAGTATAAATCCAAGAATGTTGAGCTCATCATCGACGTCGATCCCTCGATCCCGGCGGTAATGAATTCCGACGTTGCCAAGCTCAAGAAAGTTTTGAAGGCGCTCATCACCAACGGTCTCAAGTACACGCAGAAAGGCGGCGTCTACGTAAGGATCACGGCAGCCAAGCATGAGTACGGACTTAACCTCAACATCGAAGTCACCGATACCGGCAAGGGCATGACCGAATACGAACTCGAGAAGGTCTACGACAGCTTCTATCAGGCTGATTCCGGACGTTCCCGCCAGGGCGGCGGTCTTGGTCTTGGACTTGCGATAGCATCAGGCTTCGTCTCACTCCTGGGCGGCTTCATGACGATCAACAGCAAGCCCGACATCGGCACCACGGTCACCGTCAGCATTCCGCAGAGGATCGTCGATCCTTTGAGCTGCATGTCCGTTGCCGCACCCGACAAGCTCTGCCTCGGCGCGTTCCTGCATTTCGAGAAATACGAGAATCCGGCAGTCAGAGACTACTACAACTCAATGGTACTCAACATAGTTAAGGGCTTAGGCGTCCAGATGCACCGCGTTAACAACGCTGAAAACCTGAAACTCCTCAAGAACTCCGTTCATCTGACGCACCTGTTCATCGCGGAAGAGGAATACAACGACAATGTCGATCTCATTGAGGAACTCGCGAAAGAGATGGTCGTTGCCGTCGTCGCAAACGAAGGCATGATCCTTCCCAAGAACACACACGTTAAGATACTCGAGAAGCCTTTCTACTGCTTCCCTGTCGTATCCATACTGAACTCCACTGTCGACACCAAGGAAGAGAACGTAAAACTGCTGCGCTGCGAAGGCGTAAGGGCGCTCGTCGTTGACGATGAGTCCATGAACCTCGTGGTCGCTAAGAGCATCTTCGGAAGATACGGCATGAAGGTCATCACCGCTTCCTCAGGTCAGGAATCCATCGACATCTGCCGCGAAAAAGTATTCGACATCATATTCATGGATCACATGATGAGCGGAATGGACGGCGTCGAAGCCATGAAGAGGATAAGGACCGATGTCGCCGGATTAAACGGCTCGATACCGGTAGTTGCACTCACAGCCAATGCCATGAGCTCTGCAAAGCAGATGTTCCTTAAGGAAGGCTTCGACGGCTTCGTAAGCAAACCAGTCGAGATCGAGGAGCTTGAGCGCGTATTGAAGCAAGTCCTCCCCAAATCCTCGATATCGTTCGTCGATGCGAGCGAGATAGCGGAAGAGGAAACATCGGTAAAAGACGAGATCCCGCAGGAGGCATCTTCCAAACCGGCTGCAGAGAAGGATCCGATGGAGGAACTCAAAAAGAGCGGCATCGACACCGTCGCAGGCATCAGCTACTGCGTGGGAGACGTCGATTTCTACAGGTCGCTCCTCATCCAGTTCGCAACAGAGAGCGCCGACAAGATGGCTGCAATGAAGAACTATTACTCCGTACGCGACTGGCATAACTATGAGATACTCGTTCATGCCCTGAAGAGCACTTCGAAGATGATCGGCATAGCCGCGCTGTCCGAGAAGGCGAAAGCTCTGGAGCAGGCAGCGAAAGAAGACAACGAGGAATATATCCTCGATAATCACGAACAGATGCTCATGGACTACAACCGCGTCACGGCGGACATAAAGGAGCTGCTCCTTTCCGACGACGAAGAGGATGAAGTCTTCGAGTTCGAACCCGAAAGCAACGGAGGTGATAAGGTATGAGAGACATGTTGAGATATCTTTTCAAGCCTTCGAGCAACGATCCTGAAGCGATCAAATCAGCTTACTATGAATCCGTCGGACCCACCCGCGTCACCATGATCCTTGCATTCCTCGCCGCGGTCATATTCCTGACGCTCACATTTGTTTACCCGGCTTATTTCGGCGGCACGACGGTACTTTACCATCAGATCTGCTATGTATGGCTTCTCGCCGTCGTTCTCATCTGGATGTTCGGCATAAACCATGCCATGAAGGACTTTGAGACAAGATACCGCACAGTATATGTGCTCAACCATTTCATGGGCATCTCGCTTTATCTTTGGGTAGTATCTCTCGTAATCGTCAACTCCCTTGCACGCGGAACACTCGACACCACGCTGTTTATGACTGTTGCGCTGGTAGTCCCTCTCTGCGTATATTTCAACCCGATAGCATATGTCATCATCGCGCTGCTCTCCAACGCTGCGATGGCGTCATTCATGTTCTACATGGTCTCCAACGGCGCGATCGAACCGAACGAGCTCGCCAACTTCACCATCTTCTCAGTCTTCCAGGTCGTAATGGGCATCATCATGTCCTACACGAGATTCAGGCTCAACGAACAGCTCGTAACTGCCGAGCGCCAGCGTAAAGAGATCGTCATGCTGAACAAGTCGCAGAACAGCTTCTTCTCCAACATGAGCCACGAGATCAGAACACCTATCAACACCATCATCGGCCTCAATGAGATGATCCTCCGCGAGGACGTAAGTGAGGAAGTAGTAGAAGACGCAGTCAACATCAAAGCTGCAGGAAAACTCCTGTTAAGCCTCATCAACGATATCCTCGACATGAGCAAGTTCCAGTCAGGAAGCATGCAGCTCCTGATAGAGCCGTATCACACCGGCGACATGCTCTCAGACATCGTCGGAATGCTCTGGATCAGGGCAAAGGACAAGAAACTCGACTTCACCGTGGATGTATCTCCCGATATCCCGGCTGAACTAGTCGGCGATGAGGTCCGCATCAAGCAGATCCTCATAAACGTCATCAACAATGCCATCAAATACACCAAAGAAGGTTCTGTATCCCTGACGGTACAGTGCGAGATGAAGGAAGACAAGACCTGCAACATGATCTACATGGTCACGGACACCGGCATCGGCATCAAGTCAGAGGACATCCCCTACCTCTTCTCCGCCTTCAAGAGAGTTGACGAGACAGCCACAAAGCACATCGAAGGAACCGGTCTGGGACTCTCGATCGTAAAGCAGCTGGTCGACCTCATGGGCGGTAAGATCACCGTAAACAGCGTTTACAAGAAAGGTTCGACATTCATCATCGAGATCCCCCAGCGCGTCGAGAGAGAGGGCTCCGTCGGCAACTACGACTTCGCAAAGGCAGGCAGCACCACTGGGCGCAAGAAGGAGTACCTTCCCAAGTTCGAAGCACCCCAGGCGAGGATCCTGGTCGTCGACGACAACGAGGCCAACCTCATGGTCGTCAGCAAGCTCCTGCGTGATACCAAAGTCCGTATCGACACGGCTTCGAGCGGCGTTGAAGCTTTGAGAAAAACTCTTAACATCAAGTACGACGTCATCTTCATGGATCACCTGATGCCCGAGATGGACGGCATCGAGTGCAGACGCCAGATCAAGGATCAGACGGGCGGCCGCTGCCGTGAATCGGCGATCGTCATCCTCACGGCCAATGCCGATGAGGAGAACCGCGCACTCTATGCCCGCGAGAATTTCGACGGATATCTTGCCAAGCCCGTTAGCGGCGAGGCACTCGAGAACGAGCTCTACAACCACCTGCCGAAGGAGATCGTCAAGATCACCGGCAACAGGAGCGAGATCGCCGAGGAGTCCATCTCCTGGATGAAGGGCGCCAAGAAGCGTAAGAGCATCGTCATTACCACGGAGAGCGTCGCCGACCTCTCACCCGAGATCATCGAGAAGTACGGCATTGCTGTCCTCCCCCACAAGGTCCACACGGAAGAAGGCATCTTCAAGGACGGCAAGGAGATAGAGACTCTGGGCGTCCTCAAGTATATGGAAGATCCGAACCATATCGTCCTGCCTCAGGGACCTACGGTTAGAGAGGTCGAGGAGTTCTTCGCAAAGCAGCTTTCATACTCAAACAACATCGTCCACATCTCGATCTCGAGCAAGATCGAGCACAGCGGATATAAGCCCGCGCTCGATGCGTCGAAGTCTTTCGACAACGTTTTCGTAATCGATTCCGCGCACCTGTCGAGCGGCCAGGGTCTTCTCGCGATAGAAGCATGCAGGATGGCCGAAGCAGGTCTTACGCCCGAAGAGATCATCAAGGATCTCGAAGTCGTAAAGAAGAAGATCCATACGAGCTTCATCGTAGACAATCTTGACTTCCTCGCACGCGCCGGCCAGGTCGGCAACGGCACCGCCAACATCGTCAAGTCGCTCATGGTGCGCCCCATCCTCGTCCTGCGCAAAGGTAAGATGGGCGTAGGCATGTCCTACTTCGGCTCAAGGGAAAAGGCATGGAAAGCATACATCAGCTCCGTCCTGAACCGCGGCGCGTCCATCGACACGAGAGTTCTCTTCGTAACCTACGTCGGCATTAACAAGCACGATCTGGACTGGATCCGCGAGCAGATCGAGAAGCGCATGCATTTCGATGAGATCTACTTCAAGCAGGCCTCCCCTGCCATCGCGGTCAACTGTGGCGCCGGCACATTCGGACTGCTGTACATGGAGAAGTGACGGGGATTATCTGATCACCGCATCTAATCACGTCTGCTTATCACCGCCACGCTTACGCGGACACAATAAGGTGTTATCTCCGAAGTGGTTTCAAAAACCCGGCGAAAAGCCCGGCTACAGCCGAGGTTTCAGCCTGCTTTTGATCAGTTTTTTCAGAAAACCCGGCTAAAAGCCCGGCTACAGCCGAGGTTTCAGCCTGCTTTTTCAAGCCAGGCACATAGGCCGGATTTAATTCGGCAACTATGCGGCACTGCCGGATCATTTGCCGTATTTTTCAAGCATCATCTTAGAAAAAACTAGCAAAAATATGGCATAGCCGAATCTTTGCCGAATAAATTCAATCCGTCTACAGGAACTTCTTTGCAAAGATAAGGGCTGCTCACCTGAGACAGCCCTGTGCTTTAAATATACAAAATATAGCCTTAATACTTCTCGCCCTTGTCGTTGAAGCGGTGCCAGACGCCGTCGATCTCGATCCATCCCGTGACCATCTTGCCGTCAGCCTTGAAGTAATATGTCTTTCCGCCTGACTCCAGCCATCCGGTATGCATTGCGCCGGAGGACTCGAAATAGTACCACGAACCGCTGATCTCAACCCAGCCTGTTGCCATCGTGCCGTCAGCCTTGAAGTAGTACGTTGTACCGCCGATCTTAGTAAGACCCGTCTGCATCGCACCGCTGTCGTTAAAGTAATACCATTTACCGCTGATCTGCTGCCAGTTTTTCTGCATGATGCCCTTGCTGTTGAAGTAATACCAGGAACCGCCGATCTCCTTCCAGCCTGTCACCATCACACCGTCGGTACCCAGGTAATACCAGGAACTGCCGCTCGCGTACCAGCCTGTCTGCATGATGCCGTTACCGTCAAAGAAGTACCATTTACCGCTGATCTGCTGCCAGCCGGTCTGCATTACGCCGCTGGTGTTAAAGTAATACCACTTGCCGCCGATCTGCTGCCAGCCGGTTACCATGACACCGTTGCTCTTGAAGTAATACCACTTCCCGCCGATCTGCTTCCAGCCTGTCCTCATGGCACCGTCGCTGCCCAGGTAATACCATGAGCCTCCGATCTGCTGCCAGTCAGTCATCATGTCGCCGTCAGCATTGAAGTAATACCAGACCTTCTTGATCTCATACCAGCCGCCTTTGACCATGTTTCCGTCGCCGTCATAGTAATGCCAGATGCCGTCTGCTTCGACCCATTCGTTTCTGTGAACAGGCTTGAAGGGCGAAGATATCTCGAGCGGTCTGCTCGCATAATCAGTAAGATATTCAGCGCATGCCATCTCAGCAAGGATATACACATGGTAGTCCTTTCCCCATTTCTCGGGATCCAGAGATGAGGGGAATTTAAATGAGCCGGTGTCCTTCTTGGCGAATTCTTCGGCAATGGAATCGTAGTAGAGGATCTTAGCCCCGTTGGTGTTGCCTGCCGTATATTCCTTGTCGAGGATCAGTACGGATACTCTGTTGACATCGGACGAATGCGATCCTGAGATGGCGAACGGGACAGTTACGTTTCCGGCGCCGTCTGTATCACAGGCAAGTCCGTTCTGAAGTGCGATATTGAGCTTATTGTCAAGTAAAGTAAGCTTGAAATCGTCTGCTATCTCTCCGGTCCTGGAAGAAAAGATAATATAACTCTGGTCGATGTTTAATGCAGGTGCAACGCCACAATAATTGCTGCCGGCATTACAAGTTGCCAAAACTCCGTTCTTATGGACGTACCCGGCATTTTGGGAAAACCCTCTTGAGGATGAACGCATCCAGTATGCTTCTCCGGATGAGTAGTACTTTAACCTGGTTGTGACCGTATGAGAAGAACAACCATAAGGAGAATTCAGATCCGACAGTTCTTCATAATCCCAGCCGTCATCAGATGAATACCCGTATGCAGTGTTTGTTAATTCACCCGCATCGAGAAGGAACAACTTATCATCAACAGAAACCGGTGAACCATACATATATTTAAGGAACGATCCCTGTCCGTAAGAGACTTTTCCGTTGCCGCTGCTCTTTAAGATGGCATTGATATCCGTATCAGTAAATGCATAATACAGGAATTCATCGTTGAGGTATTCCCGTACATCGCTTTCCTTCCATGATTTCGAAGCATCATCGTCATCGAACTTCATGTCGAACAAAGGGAGATCGCTGTCCAGGAACAGGGATTTTCTGGAAGAATAAACCTGGGAATCTTTCTGCAGCACACGGAATTTGATCGGTACACTGTCATACATTCCGAAATATACATAGTTGCCCGTCCAGCCCCTGTTATCCTTCGGAGCCTCCGGATTTGATATACCCGAAACCCCCAGGAAAGTATTATCCTGATCCTTACTCTCATACGCCAGTACCGTGCCGTTTCCAAGCACATTCGGCAGTAACGTGACGAACATTGATGCAGATAAAAACGCTGCGGCGGCTTTGCCCGCACATTTTTCCAATCTCCTGTTACCCATATCAGTCTCCTTTTCGATCGAGGTCTGTTTGCAGCTGAAAACACTGCCGGCCTGAAGCACTAATAAAATATAATTGAAATAATAATGGATTACAACAGAAATTAATATCACCCGTTTGTACCATTTTTCACGTGATCCCGCCGTTTCCGGATCGCCCGGGCGGCAAATGATCCGTTCCTTTATTGGCCACGAAAAAACCGCCCCGGGTACACATGCCCGGAGCGGTCTTTAAGTTCTTAAGTTGTAACTGAGGTATCAGTAGTTCTCCGCGTTGACTTCGAAATAAGCCTGGGGATGAGCGCATACAGGGCAGATCTCCGGAGCCTTCTCGCCGACTACGATGTGACCGCAGTTCCTGCACTCCCAAACCTTGACCTCGCTCTTTGCGAATACTTCCTGAGCCTCAACGTTCTTAAGGAGAGCTCTGTATCTTTCCTCGTGATGCTTCTCGATGGCGCCGACCATTCTGAACTTTGCTGCGAGTGCCGGGAAGCCCTCTTCCTCAGCTGTCTTTGCGAAGCCTTCGTACATGTCTGTCCACTCGAAGTTCTCGCCGTCAGCAGCTGCTGCAAGGTTCTCAGCTGTCGTGCCGATGCCCTCGAGCTCCTTGAACCACATCTTTGCATGCTCTTTCTCGTTGTCAGCAGTCTTAAGGAAGAGTGCTGCGATCTGCTCGTAGCCTTCCTTCTTAGCCTTGGATGCGAAATAAGTATACTTATTCCTTGCCTGTGACTCACCTGCGAAAGCAGCCTGTAAGTTCTTCTCTGTCTGTGTGCCTGCGTACTTGCTCATTTTTGTTTCCTCCTGCGTTTTGGTTATTGTATTTTCTTTTATTGTTTCTTTAACGGGCGCTTCTCCGCCGGTGGGAATGAAATAACTTGCATCGTGCTTGCACCACGGGCATATGAAATCGGAAGGCAGCGTGTCGCCTTCGTAGATATATCCGCAGACCGTGCAGATGAAGCCTTTCTTCGGAGCTTCGGAAGAAGCCGCCGCGGGTCTCTTCTTGATGTATTTCTGGTAAAAAGCATAAGTGACCGAAGGATCGTCCGATAAGATCTCCCCGTCCGTTACGTCTGCAAGGAACAGCGTATGCGTTCCGAGATCCGTCGTGCTTACGACCTTTGCGGACAGATAGGCATTCGTCTCTTTCGCGATATATGCGATACCGTTTGCCGCACGCTTAAAGTCGATCGATTCCATCTTGTCGGTATCTTTTCCGCTCTGGAATCCGAAATGCTTGTAAGTCTCAAACTTCGAACCCTCCGTCAGGATCGACACGTTGAACTCGCCTGTCCGGACGATCATGTCATGCGTGTAGTTCAGCTTGTTTACGGCAACACAGATCCTGTTGGGTTCCGTCGTGACCTGAGATACGGTATTGACGATGCATCCGTTGTCTTTGCCGCCTTCTTTGGCAGTCAGGACAAAGAGACCGTAAGTCAGGTTGTACATGGCTTTGCTGTCCATACTGTTCCCCTTTCTCCCGATTTGGCGCTCCCTCGCGGAAAGCATAAATCTATTATATAGTAATTAGCTTGGTTTTTGGGTGAATAATAAATGAATTCTGATTTTTTCGAAAATCCGGAAAACAGGTCAGGAGATCACAGTGTATGCGCCAGTTGTTAACGGCAAAAACAGAAATCAACTGTTATGCATCGATGCAAAGATATCATCTATTTCACTATTTGCAGATTCGATTTCAGGGGAGCGTTCCAAAGGGGATGGATGGTCATAATCCACATGGATATCATCAAAGATATCCATACGGAAAATCATTACACGAGTACCAATTTCATAATAACTATAGTTTCCCTCTGTATATATCCTGTGACGCTGCTCAACTTGATATATATAACCAAGACCAACACTCTGATACAAAACAGTTCCACCATCCTTCAGGTATATCTTTCTCGGGAATAAAAGAAAAACAAATAAGGCGATTAAAACAATTAAAAAAAATAATAAGGGATTTGTTTTTTTAACTCTATTTTTCATATTTTTGTTCTCCACCATTATAATTCTAGCATCGGGGATATGTATTTCAAGACTAACCAGGAAGACTGATCACAGATTTTGCGTCTTGTCGGTCACTCCAAAAGATAGTCACCAAGGAGTACGGATTTTCGCAATAATCCGTACTTAAAATTGCACTTTTACTTCTATTTGCACTTTTGAGTACGGTTTTTGGCCAAATAACGTACTGTAACGTGCACTCCCGAAAATGAAATGGTGTATTTCCTGAAAGTAAAAGCGCACTCCCGCATAAGCAAAAGTGCACTCAAAGTTCTTTCTGTTATCAGTGAGCCTTACTCTGTCCTCAGAGCCGTTACCGGATCCTGTCTTGAAGCCGACTTGGACGGGATGAGACCGCCTATGAAGGTCAGCACTATGCTCAATACGACAAGCAGGATGGCTGCCGCCCAGGGCATGATCGCGCTGACGTCCGAAGACTCGGCGAGCTTGTGGATCAGGGCATTGATCGGGATAAGGAGTATCAGCGAGATGCCGACGCCGATGATGCCGGCAAGGAAGCCCGTGATCATGGTCTCGGCGTTGAAGACCTGTGCTACGTTGTGCTTGGATGCACCCATGGCACGCAGGATACCGATCTCCTTGCGGCGCTCGAGAACGCTGATGTATGTGATGACGCCGATCATTATGGACGATACGACGAGCGAGATCGCAACGAATGCGATGAGCACGTAGGATATCGTGTTGATGATCTTCGTAACCGACTTCATAAGGGCTCCGACGATATCGGTGTAGACGATGCTCTTATCGTCTTCGCCGGCGTCTTCAGCCATCTTGTTGTAGTCCTTCAGGATCTGCGTGATCTGGTCTTTGGATTCGAAGTCCTTCGGATATATGGTGATCGACTGCAGATCTTCCTTGTCGCAGTAACCGAATGCGGAGAGGTTACCTTCAGCGGAAGACACACCTCCGCCCATCATCTCAGTCATGAAGGACTGGAGCTCGTTCTCACCCATGTTGAACTGGAATGCATCTGCAAATGCATCCTGATCAATCGTCAGTGCACTTCCCAGATCCTCGAAAGTATTCTGCAGGGCTGTCGTCAGGTTTGATGCGATACGCTCAACGACCATGCTGATCGCCTTCTCAACGCCCGATGCTATCGATGTTGCCATCTGCGTTGTCAGACCCGAAACATTGGTCATGACTGCCGATACGATCTCGTCGGTATTTACCGCGGTGTTGATCGTGTACATGATGAGCTGCTGGCCTCTCTCGCTTCCGAGATAATCCACGAGGGACTGGGGAAGAGCCTGGGGATCGGGCAGCTCGTTCTCAAGCGCATATTCGCTGTATCTTGCCAGGAGCGCTTCCGCGATCTCCTGCGACTTCTCGAGGGAGATGTCGATCTTGTCGGTTATCTCTTTCGAGATCATGTCGGACTGCTCGCCGACGATCTCGCGGCCCTCGTCGCTCTCCAGGTATTCCCTGAAGTATTCGCCGTAGTTTGACTGGTCGGAGAGGTCCATGCCGTGCGCGACAGCGTATTCGGCAAAGCCGTCCGTTATGTTGTTCAGCGCCGTGTTGACCAGAGTCTGGTCGATCGATGTGACACCGCTCTCCTCTATCGCCTTTTCGAGTTCGGATCTTAAGACGGCACTGCCCTCCTCAGAACTGATGAACTGCGTGATGGCATCGGGGAGCTTTGCGAAATCCGTCGTCGGATTCTCCGAAGCGTAAGCCATATAATCCGTGAAAAGGGCCGACATACCCTGTCCCAGAGCATCGAAATCTATCTTGAGTTCCACTCCGTCAAGGAGACCCATGATCTGGTCGGCAGAAAGATCCGGCATCGCGCTGCCGAACGCGCCCGACAGATCCATTCCGCTCATGTCGCCGAAAGCGCTCTCGTCGATGGTTAACTTGCTCTCGTCGAACTTGAATGCATCCTGAATGGCATTCTCATCGATCGAGAAGAGATTGCCCATATCGAAATCGGATTCCTCCTCATCGAACCTTACGCCCGTCAGTACGTTGACTTCGCGGTCAGCAAGCTGTGCCTTGACGATGTCTGATTTCTCGGCACTTTCCCTGAGTTCCTCGACCAGGTCCTTGCCGTAGTAGATGCCCGAATCGAGCATCCATATATCCTCACCCTTCTTGGGCTGGACGATGCCGACGATCTTGAGATCCTGAGCCTTGTTCAGGAGGTCGCACATATAATCGCTGCTGTTCCTCATGTCGGTATAGATCTTGTTTGTAGCGTCGTACTTATAGAATTCGTAAGCGGGAACGACCTTGAAGTTCTTGCCCATGAAGTCCTCGTAATGCCAGGTGTAGTATTCCTGATCGGATACGACTTCCACGCCGTTGCTGAAGTCCCTGATCATCTTATCGAGCTCACCGGTATCCCTTAATCCGAAAGCGTAGATTATGTAGTCAGACACGGCGCCGTTCTGTGTGAGAACGAGGACAGCCTCCTGGGAATTCTCGGGCCATCTGCCTGCCTTGACATCGTACTGGTTGATGTAGAGCGCCTCATTCTCCGGCATTTCGAAAAAGACGTTCATGCTGTAAGCCGATGTGAACACGCTCGAAGACGTGAGTCCCATCGAAGCAAAATCGTTGTTGGGATTTACCTGTCTGTATTCCCTCTTTCCTCTTTCATAGCGGAAGATCTGAGGATCCAGGCCGTATGAATACTCAACGCCGTTCGTAAGCTCATAGATATCCGTCTCACCGCTGTCGAAATATTCCTTCAGCGAGATAAGGTCATTCGTTGTGACCGTCGAAAGGAGCTGGCTGACGGAAGGCACTTCGGTGACTTCGCCTTCCTTGGCAGGCTCCCACGTCTCGGTAGAGACCATCATCATCGACATAAAAGAGATCGATGAAGACTCAATGGACAGCGGATATTGAGACAATGTCTGTGCCTCTATCCTGTCGATATAAGTGTTGACGCCGTTCGAGAGCGACAGGATCAGCGCAATGCCGATGATGCCGATCGAACCGGCGAAAGCAACGAGTATGGTCCTCGTCTTCTTGGTCCAGAGATTGTTGAAGCTCAAAGCGAGCGAAGTAAAGAAACTCATGGAAGCCTTGCCCAGATTCTTGTGAACGGGAGCTGCCGTGACCGCGCTTGCCTCGGGCTCGAAAGGATCGCTGTCTCCTATGATCTTTCCGTCCTTGAGCTTTACTATCCTCGTGGCGTATTCCTCGGCGAGCTCCGGGTTATGCGTAACCATTACGACCAGGCGGTCCTTTGCGACCTCCTTGAGAAGGTCCATGACCTGGATGCTGGTCTCAGTATCGAGCGCGCCCGTCGGCTCGTCTGCCAGAAGGATGTCGGGATCGTTTACGAGAGCTCTGGCTATGGCGACACGCTGCATCTGTCCGCCCGACATCTGGTTCGGTTTTTTATGTGCCTGTTCGCGGAGTCCGACCTTTGCGAGCGCGTCCAGAGCCCTCTGTCTTCTGTCCCTCTTGGATATTCCCGAGATGGTGAGCGCGAGCTCGACATTCGACAGAACGGTCTGGTGCGGGATCAGGTTATAGCTCTGGAATACGAAGCCTATCGTGTGGTTTCTGTATGAATCCCAGTCCCTGTCCCTGTAACGCTTGGTGGAAACGCCGTTTATTATGAGGTCGCCCGAATCGTAACGGTCCAGACCTCCGATTATGTTAAGGAGCGTAGTCTTGCCAGAACCCGAAGGTCCCAGGATCGCAACGAACTCATTATCCCTGAGATTCAGGGACACTCCGTCCAGGGCCTTCTGAACGAGGCTCCCGGTCTTATATTCCTTATGTATGTCTTTAATCTGTAGCATAGTCCCGCAAATTCTAACATGCGCACAGTTAACAATCTTTACGATATCTGTGAATTATCGGAAAAATCCGAGCAATTCAACAGGTTTCTTGTCTTATCAGCCGGCGCGAAAACCCTTATTCCTTATTTTCGAGATGCCTTAAAGATTCTATTGTCTTACCCTTCTCACATGGGGAGCTTCGAGTACAGCCACTTGAAATTAGCGTTGACGCCCTCGGGTCTCGGCATCTTCTCAAACAGCTGGAACTGAGCCTTCTTTATGCTCTTTCCGAACGGCTTTATGACCGGAAGGATGCCCTTGACCTCTGCGTCGAAAAATTCCTCTTTGCAGTCGATGACGAACAGATAGGATACATCCTTGGGATCGTTCTCGGGATTTGCGAGAAGGATCAGGAGCTTTACGATGTGCGGACGTGTTCCGCAGTGAGTCTTGATGGCCTTCTCAAGTGCCAGGAATTCCGGCGTGTTGACGGGATTTCTGAATACGATCCTCTGCATGCCGGGCATGTTCGGACCGCCGTTTGCCATAAAGTTGTCGAGGCTCTTATTGCCCGTTCCGCCGAGTGCGAGCGAAGCATTGTCCGCAGCGCCTGCACCGAATCTCTCGGCAAAGAGGTGTGTACCGACCATCTTGTCGATGAGATCCTTGTCTATGGTCATGGTGAGAGGTCCGAAAGGATTGATGATGAATCCGCCGTAGTGGTTGTCTCTGGCGATCGCAGCGAGCTGTGCGAAGCTCAGCATAAAGAACTGCGTTGTGCCTCCCTGCTTGCCGAAAGCCGACTTCTGCGCGATGGCAGCAATCTTGGTGTCGGTAAATACGGGAAGGTAATTCTTGTCGGGATCCTTCTTCGTCTTGATGGAGGAGAAACCGACCTGTCCCTTGCCGTTCTTGACGGGTGATACCTTTGCGAGTGTTACGAACTCCGATGTCATGATACAGTCCATCGTGGTTCCGAAATAAACAGGCTCCTCGGAGCCGAATCTGCCGTACTCTGTCAGCATCGCGATCGTTCTGGGGTTGCCTGCGACAGCCATGCCCTTGCATGCCGGATCGCTCATGTCTTCGATACCCTTTGCATCCGTAAGGACCGCGAATCTCTGTACGGGCGTGGAAGCACCCTCATCGGGATTTGCAGCTTCAGGGATATCGCCCCTGGAGATCTCGATCTCGCATCTCTCATTGGAGGCCTCGTCGACGAATTCCCTGCTCTCGTTCCTGATCTTCTCGACCTTGACAGTATATCTGTCGCCCCTGCCCTGATAGAGGAAAACTTCGGTGCCTGCCTTTATCGTTCCTCTGACATTGCCGCGGATGATGATGTCGCCTTCGATCTCGGGTGCGGAAGTCATGGGGACTTCGTCGCTGACCATGAAGAATGTCATTCCCTCAGGAGTGATGTGGCCTTCAAGGATGTTTGCGGCCGCAGTGCCGGCATCCTTTTCCTTCTGGTCCAGAGCCTTGCCGGCCTCTTCCTGGGCCTGCTGTCTCTCTATGGCCTTTGCTTCCTTTTCCTGCTGCGCTTCCTCGCGCGCTTCAAGGATGACCTTCATCTCGTCGGAGATGCTGCTTGTTGTATTCTCTGCTGAAGATTCCTCATTCTGGATCTCAGGCTTCTTTTTCTTTCCGAATAAACCCATTTTGTAGTGGCTCCCTTTTATTATTTATTTCCAGAAGGGGATTATATCACATCCTGAGGCTCTTGTGCCTTTACCTTGGCACCGGTCAGGGCTAGAATTATACCAACCGCGGAATTAAAGTCCGCTTATAACGATTTTTGTGAGGAATTACTTATGGGAGATTTGACCAGACAGGACATGTTGGACATGGCTGCAACAGCCTATGAACACGCAATATCCACGATCTATGCAATGGACGGGATATTCAAGAAGGTCACGGGCGCAGATTACGATTCCGCGCTTACGATCGCGCAGTTCGACACGATACTTCAGGGCGTTCTCCTGAGCGTGGCATGTGCGGACGGCAATTTCGATCCGCTTGAACAGGAATTCATCAAGGCATTCACCACACACGGCGATCTGCTCGATTTCATAAGAGGCGACTCCGACGGCCAGGTAGATCTCACCTGGGAAGAGGTCGCAGACCTGCCGCAGGAACTGAAGGATAAGCTTATCGAGATCCTCCCCGGTATCCTGGACGATCAGTGCAGAAGCTTCATAGTGCCGCTGACCACAGTGGACGTCTCATACAGCAAGTACGGCAATGTCGAGACCACTCCGGGCGATTTCCTCAAATCCATCGAGCAGGACATGATAAAGATCGCGGGTTCCCTTGCTTTTGTTGACCTGGAAGGCACTGATGACGAGATGTCCGCCGGAGTCAAGATGATCTTCGAGCTCGAAGGAAAGCACTGGAGATATCTGCTTTCCGACAATAAGCTGGGATCCGGCGAGGGCAACGGCTGATATCAGCCCGTGCTCTTGAAGATCATGAATTCCCACGGCATCGAATACTGCGGGAACGGTCCGTAGAATAAGAGCACCATCAGTACGAAAACGACAGTCATAACCATAAGAGCCCAGGCACCGGTCTTGACCGCGGCGCCTGCTTTGACTGCGCCTGATTTCCCTTCTTCACTCATCTGAATGAAGCTTCCGCTCCAAACGGCAGCCGGGATAAGGACCGGCGCGATATATCTGAACGACTGCGTGCAGACGACGGGATGCTGGAAACAGAACACGATCTCGGGGACAACAAGGACCGCCGCTAAGATCCAAAGGGCAATATTTTCGGGCTTTAAGGAAAGCTTCTTCCCGCCTGCAGAGAGCCTCTTTACCGCGCCTGCAACTGAGCAGACGATGATCACGAGAACATATATGAAAGCCACAACGAGCATAATCTGTGCAACGCGCGTGAGGTAGACATCCATCGACTTTCTCTCGTCGAAAAGCCCTGTCTTTAAAAGCGACAGGAAGATGTTGTAATCGCTGAGCGTTCCGCCGGCAAGAAGGAACGGGATCTCAAGTATCTCCTTCGAGGGCACGAAAAGCCTCTGTACGGGAGAAAACATCCACACATCCTGATTTGCGGATTCATCGATCGCGAAAACATAGGTGATCGGCGTGCCATACGAGATGAGGTTGCGCAAAGGGAACCACATTCCGAGAGGGAATACCACGACGGCAAACGCGGCGAACTGCTTTATCAGATCCTTTAAAAGCCTCTTTGCGGACTTGTCCTTCGACCTTGCTGACGCCTTTGCTTCCCTGTATGTCTTAACGAGTTTCACGAGGAAGAGGAATGCGACCGGGAAAGCGATGAAGCCCATCGAGAGCTTGGTCATCATGGCGCAGCCGATGGTGATGGCCAGGAACAGGATGGTCGTAAGCTCGGGCTTCGAATACCACTTGAGCGCGATATAGAAAGATGCGACGAACAGCATGAGCGCCAGTGCGTCGTTGTTTACCTGGATAGACAGGAAGATCATCTGCGGGCAGAATACCGTCATCACGAGGGCAAAAGCCTTTGCCCTGCCCTTGAGGCCGAACACGTCGAGCGTCTTCTCCGCGAAAAGTATGAGATAAGACGTCCAGAGCATCGGCAGCATCTTCAGACCGTTTATGTCGCCTGCAAACCTTACGGGCAGGACGTTCTGAAGCCTGAAGAACATCGCGCTGATCATGTAATGAAGCGGCGGATGGTAGAACATTCCGTAGTCCCTTACATCTCCCGACGGCAGCGCAAAATTATTGGCGATATAGAGTATGTAGTCGTCGTGAAAGCACGTTCCGTCGCTCTCGAAATTCGACACGTCGTGCTGAAAAAAATTGAGAGGCGTCAGGAGCACCATTACGGCTCTCATGACAAAGCCCGCCGCAAGTATTGCGGTGAAGATGTCCTTTTCTTTCAGCTTGTGTCCCAGTATCAGGATGAGAACCGATATGGCGACCGTGCCGAGGCCCGCCCACATCATGACGTTTTCCATTATCGACAGGCAGACGATGGTCATTCTCTGAGCAGCATCAAATGACAGTCTGAAAATGAGCATGTAGAGGCCAAACGCGGGCAGGACAGATGCTGCCGACCAGAACCTTTTATTCGAAGTGACAAAGGCTGACGTGACGTAGAATGCACAGCATGCGGTGAAGACTGCCATAAGCACCGAGATGTGCAGCTCGCGCATGTTTACGGCGTTCATTCCCGTAAGGGCATACAGGATCAGAACAGCTATGGTGCACACGCCGAAGCCCTTTGCGGTATCGCGGAAATCTTTTGTGTTCTTTATTTCGCTCATCATACGGGATCCACCACCAGAACCTCCCCTTTGACGTAAGTCCAGAGGATCGTATAGAAGAGTATAGCAAGAGCGAAGAATACAAGCGACAGCACCTTAATGAATTTGGCAGCCGAATCCTCCTTGGTGCCCGGTATCTTTATCTCGCCCGCCCTAAGCAGGAATACCGTGCCGCAGAGCAGGAACGGAGTGCTGTACCTGAAATCCTGAGAGCAGATGTGCGGATAACTTAAAGAGAATGATACGACCGACACCGTCTGCGCGATTGCGAGCACGATCAGGGAAAGATCCTCCCACAGGCTCTTTCTCTTCTTCAATGTTATGACCGTGTATACCATGCCGATCAGCGAGATGACGATCAGCGCGAGGAATACGAGCAGGAGCGCATAACCCGCCATGCTCATGGTGAAATCATCCCTGCAGTTCTCGCCTCCGAAGAGCGCCGTCTTGATCTGCGCGATGAAGATGTTGTAATCCTGCTCGCCGTCCGAACCGAGATTCATGTAGTAATCCTCGATCGGGAACCCGTAAAAACCGAAGATCCTCTGCACCGGCGAATATCTGCTCAGGTCCTGATAGATGTTGTCTGACCTCAGGACATAAGTGAATGGCACGCCGAACTTCAGGTAATTCCTGACCTGGTACCAGAGTCCCAGAGGCGCGCAGATAACGGCGAAAACTACAAGCTGAAGGAACGATGTGAGCCCGGCCTTCTTTTCGCTCCGGTTCATCAGGTCCCTGATGAGCTTCACCACGAAAAGGAATCCCAGAGGGAACGCGATCATGCCAATAGAGAGCTTAGTCATCATGCCGAATCCGATGCTCAGAGCGGCGGGGATGATGTTTTTCCAAGATCCTTCCTGATACCATTTGAGCCCGAAATAGAACCCCGTGAAGAACAGGAGGATCGACAATATGTCGTTGTTGATTGATGCTGACATCAGCGTGAATGCCGGGAAAGCGGAGATCACGAACGCAGCCGTGACACGGCTCTCCTTCTTTATCCCGATCAGCTTTACGACCTTGTATATCATTATCAGCGCATACTGGGTCCAGAGGAACGACAGCGCCTGGAGCACCTCGTAATTATGAGTTCCCTTCGGCATGAACAGTTCGCAGATCTTCAGGAACAGGGCGCTGACAAAGTAATGGAAAGGCGGATGATAGAACTCGCCCATGTTCCTGACATCGAAGTTAGGGATGGTCCAGTTTTCCTTGACGAAAATGATATAACCCGAGTGCCATGTGTTGTACACACCCTCCTCGAACTCACCGAGATCGCACTGCCTCGTGTAGAGTCCCGTATAGAGCGTATAACCCAGTCTCATGACGAATCCGAGAGCGAATAACAATGTTACAAGCGCCTCGTCCGTAAGCATTTTCGCCTTTTTGAGATAGAAGCCGTAACCTGCCACAAGAAGGTATCCGCAGACCATCAGAGCGCAGCAGGCGGCATTTCCGGACAACTGCATTCCGGTCGCGATCAGCACGACGAGAACGAGAAGCGCCGTTATTACGAACGGGTGCTTCGCCAGTACTCCGGTTACTTTGTCCTGCTTAATGGTCAATCTTCAGACTCCTTCTCTGAAAACTCAAGGATCCTGGAAGCATCCTCCGCCCCCACGGCCACGGGTTCATATCCGGTGTTGTCCGTTATCTCGGCATCGGGATGCTTTTCGAGATATGTGTCTCTGGGCTCAAGATAGCTGAGGACATAGTACTCGGCGTTCATGTAGATTATCTTGTACCATTCGCCGCATGTGGCGACGACCACTGCCCTCTCCCCTTCTTTGAGATCGATCTTGTTGCCGCTGCTCATGACATCGGGAAGACTGTAGCCCCTGGTATTGAGACTTACCACATATTCCATGTCTCCATCAACGGGGGTAAAGAACCTGACAGACTGTGAATCCACGGGATCGACATGTTTTTCGAGAGCATCCTCAGGCGCTTCCGCCTTGATTATGTCAGAACTCTTGACGTAATACCTGTTGCCGCGGAAATCAATGGCGGCCCATCCGTCCCTCGAAAAGCCGAGCACCTCAAAACCGATGCCCTCCAGTATCCAGGGCTTGTAGCCTTCCCTCTCCTTGGGCACGATATAGAGTTCGAGTTTCTCGTTCTTGGCGGAATAGTAATTGTCGCCTGCAACTGTGGTGGTGAATATCTTTATGTCGTCGTGCTCGCTCAGCGTCGGAACCATTACGACAGCCTCGGTCTCAGACGGCTCCGTCTCGGTCGAATATGACTCGATGACACCTACGCCGATGCCTGCCGCATCCTCATCGGAAGAGACGGTCCAGCCCATCTCTCCTGTCTTCGTCCCAAGCGCTATGTAATTGCTCAGCCCGACAGCCAAAAACACAGATACGCACAGGAGGACCGCCAGGATCCCCCCGATCAGGAACTTATAACCGGACTTAAATACAGCCCTCCGTTTTTCCTTGGTCATAACAACCATCCCCCCATGTCTCCGCCAACAAGCCCGGAAGCTTTCCCTCACGGCAGGAGACGCTTTACCTCATTCTTTAATAATAATATTGGAAAAAGCCGTTTTCAACCTGACAAACTCCCTCATATGCCGTGAGATTTTGCAGGTGTATGCGTGTAAATTGCGAGCAAACAGACGGATGCCGGTACAACCGGCGGCTAGGCACGGCGAGTCATATTGCTGTTTATGTGTTATACTTTTTTTACGTTTGGAAACAGGAGGGACTGGTTATGGATAAGAAGAAGGGGCTGATCATAGGCGGTTCGATCGGAGCAGCGGCGCTCGTTGCTCTGGTAGTGACTTCCATCGCGGTTGCCAACAGGCCCAGCGCCTTGATCGTAAGGGCTTTCGCCAACACGATCTCTGATGCGAAAAAGCTTGAAGTCTTTGATGTTGCGGATGACGTCATAAACGGCGGTTCCATTTCTGTTTCGGCCGATCTGGACAAGGTCCTCAAGAACGACCTTGCAGTACAGGGCAAGATATACCTTGACGCCAAGGACATGAAGAGCGCTTACGAGCTGACTCTCAAGGATGACGACGAGGTCGTTTTCCAGCCCAGGATCCTCTGCAACTCAGACAGGATGGCCATGACGTGCCCCGAGTTGTTTGACGGCTCATACGGCGTCAACATCAAGAATCTCGAAAAGAACCTTCCGGGCTCCATTTTCGATCCCGATGAAGAGACCGACTACTCCCTCACGGACGAACAGTACGACTATTTCATGAACCTGAGGGATACCGTCAAGAACGATAAGAATCTCCAGCGCGACATGTCCAACATGAACACAAAATACAGGACCCGCGCGATCGAGCTCCTCGTCAAGTATTCCGATGTCGGAACTTCAAGCAAGACGATCACGGTAGGCGATGAGAAGATCCCCTGCACCGCTGTCACGCTCACCATTGACGAAGAAGCTCTGGCTCAGGCAGGCGCAGATCTTATCGAATACGCAAACAACGACAAGGAGCTCGAGAAGTTCCTCTACCGCATCGCTTCAAACGGTTCTCTTAGAGAGGAACCCGACGATTACGTTGACCGTTTCTACGATTATCTCGACGATATCGAAGACGAGCTTGAAGAGATCGATGACCTTGAGCTCCAGCTCGTTTTCTACGTAACGAAGTCAGGCAGAAGACTCGCACAGTTCGAAGCCGAATTGGAATATGGCAAGGATGACTACGAGCTTACTCTGGCTCTCGGCAAGAACGTAACAAAGTCCAAAGAGATGAGCCTTGCCGGTGAGGACAAGAGAACAGGCGAAGGCTTCTCGATCACATATTCCGTCGAGACGAACACTTCAAGCGCATACGAGGCAGTCATAAAGACTACGGAGACACAGCTCAGGCGCGTATATGCCGATTACGGTGACAACCGGGATTACGACCAGGAACTCGAGACCACCGGGAACGCTTTGAAGATCGAATGGGACAGAAGAGCCGGCGATTTCTCAATCAGATATAAGGACAAGTATTCCGACTATTCCGTCAAGGGCAACCTCATACAGAAGGGTGACAAGTATATCTTCCTGCTCACGAACTTAAGGGGCGACGATGAAGCTGTCGCCGGCGTCAAGGCTCTCGAGCTGACCATCACTATCGACAGGCACGATCCTATGCCGAACGTTCCCGGAAACTTCACTGATGTCACCAAGATGGACAAGCGTGAATTCAAGCATCTCGTGGAGGATATAGTGGAAGGTGTCGGAGAACTCAAGGACGAATATTTCGGCAAATAAGGACGGATATTTCGACAATTAGTGATATTCCGGACCGTAAATTTAATTTAATTAACTAAAGCCCCGCCCTTTAAATCGGTGGGGCTTTGTTTTATACTTTGAAAGTTAGCGTGTAGATTTCCATGTCCACACAATCCAAGTCAGAAGAGGTGTGCAAATGAAGAAAGTTCTGGTATGCAAGGAAAGTCTGCCTGCCGAGACGCGCGTTGCCCTTATTCCCGATGACATCAAGAAGCTCACAGGCATGGGCTTTGAGTTCACGGTCGTAAGCGGTGCCGGTCTCAAGAGCGGCTTTGAAGATGCGGATTACGAACAGGCCGGCGCCAAGATCGTCAAGACAGAAAAAGACGGACTTAGCGATGCCGAGATTGTTGTCAGGATCCTTAAGCCCGATTCAGCTGACGGAATGAACCCCGATACGGTTCACATCAGCTTCTTAGATCCCTTCAACGAGAAAGATCTTCTTAACGGATTCGCCAAGAACAACATCCAGGCAGTTTCCCTCGAGATGATCCCCAGAACGACTCTCGCTCAGAAGATGGACGTTCAGTCTTCACAGACATCTCTCGCAGGCTATGTCGCAGTGCTCAACGCAGCAGCACATATGCCCAAGATCCTCCCGATGATGGTTACGCCTGCAGGAACGATCAATCCTGCAAGAGTATTCGTTATCGGCGTTGGCGTTGCAGGCCTTCAGGCTATCGCGACCGCAAAGAGACTCGGTGCACGTGTAGACGCATTCGATACAAGACCGGTAGTCGAAGAGCAGGTTAAGTCCTTGGGCGCAAACTTCGTCAAGATCGACCTTGGCGAGATGGGCCAGACAGCTCAGGGCTACGCAAAAGAGCTCACTCCCGAGCAGATCGCCAAGCAGCAGGAAGCTCAGGCTAAAGTCTGCGAGAAGGCAAATATAGTTATCACAACCGCCAAGGTATTCGGCCGCAAGGCTCCCGTCCTTATCAAGAAGGACGTTATCGAGAGAATGCAGCCCGGTTCGATCATCGTGGATATGGCGGTTTCCACAGGCGGTAACGTCGAAGGATCCGATCCCACAAAGGAAGTTGTCACGGACAACGGCGTAATCATCATGCCCGGTGACGAACTCCAGCGTCAGGTACCTTGGGATGCATCCAAGATGCTCTCCGGCAACATCTCCGCTTTCCTCACCCACTTCTACAACAAGGAGTCCAAGGAATTCGAAGTCAACCTGTCCGATGAGATCATGAAGGGGTGCCTGCTCACACAGGGCGGAGCCATCATCCACGAGAGATTTAAGGAGGGTTAATATATGGAAATCACGACTGATACGATCATGCTCCTGATCTTCGTCTTCATCATCGCCGCCTACCTTGGCGTCGAGCTCATCTCGAAGGTCCCTTCACAGCTTCATACCCCTCTCATGAGCGGTACGAATGCCATCTCCGGCATCACGATCGTCGGTGCCATCGCAGCTACCGCGATCAACTCATCCGGTAATCACATCCTCGGACTCATCATCGGCGCCATCGCCATATTTTTCGCGACCATCAACGTTATCGGCGGATATTTCGTAACCGACAGAATGCTCGCAATGTTTAAGAAAAAGGAGACACCTAAAAAATGAGCGATTATATTTGCATAGTACTTTACATGGTGTCCTGTGTCCTTTTCATCATGGGCATCAAGAAACTCGGAAAAGCCGATACCGCACGTAAGGGTAACCTCTACTCTTCAGTCGGTATGCTGATCGCTGTCGTATCCGTCCTCATCTCACAGGACGTTATCGACGGAGGTCTCGTAAGTTACATTCTCATCGTCTTAGCCATTGCAGGCGGAAGCGTTGTAGGCTTCATCTGGTCCAAGAAGGTCGAAATGACCGGCATGCCCCAGCTCGTTGCCCTCTTTAACGGCTTCGGCGGTCTGTCCTCAATGCTCGTTGCGATCTCACAGTACATCGCAGGCGTAACCGAGGATGCTTTCACGGCACTCACACTCGGTCTCACGATCCTCATCGGTGCAGTAGCTTTCACAGGTTCGCTCATCGCATGGGGCAAGCTCGCAGGACTCAAGATGTTCAAGAAGAACATCTCCATCCCGGGCAAGAACTTCATCAACGCAGGCATCCTCGCTGTTGCAGTCCTCGGAATCCTCTTCCTCTGCATCTCACCTGACGGTGGTCTCGGCGTTGCAGGCGTCATCATCACAACGATCTCATCACTGGTACTCGGCGTAACGATGGTTATCACCATCGGCGGCGGCGACATGCCGGTCATCATCTCTTTCCTCAATGCCCTCTCAGGTCTTGCCGCAGCATTCGCGGGCTTCCCTATCGGCAATACGGTCCTTATCGTATCCGGCTGCCTCGTAGGTGCTTCCGGCGTCATCCTCACACTCATCATGTGCAAGGCCATGAACAAGACATTCGCAGCTCTCCTCTTCAAGACAACAAAGAAGAAGGCTGCTTCCGCAGAAGGCGAGCACAAGGAACCCAAATCAATGTCCGTTGAGGATGCATTCCTCATCCTCGAGGCTGCTAAGAGCGTAGTATTCGTACCCGGTTACGGCATGGCTGTTGCTCAGGCTCAGCACGCCGTTAAGGAGCTCTGCGACGTCCTCGAAGAGAACGGCTGCGAAGTCAACTTCGCCATCCACCCCGTTGCAGGACGTATGCCCGGTCACATGAACGTTCTCCTTGCTGAAGCTAACGTTCCTTACGAGCAGCTCAAGACGGCAGACGAGATGAATCCCCAGATGCCCAACACGGACATCGCGATCGTCATCGGCGCCAACGACGTTGTCAACCCTGCAGCCATCAACGACGAATCCTCACCTATCTACGGTATGCCTATCGTAAACGCTTACGAGGCACGTACGGTATTCGTTCTCAAGCGTGGTCAGGGTACGGGCTTCTCCGGCATCGAGAACCCGCTCTTCACGATGGACAACACCGTAATGATCTACGGCGACGCAAAGCAGACAGTATCACAGCTCGTTGTCGAGTTCGAGAACTGATAAGCAAATCTGGATTAAAAACATCAAAGGGGCTGTTTCCGTGCAGGAAGCGGCCCCTTTTATTGTGCGGCTCTTTAGCAGGAGCGGGAGACACCTTTTCAAGCATTGGTTGTTTCATAAGCTTGTCAGCCGTCAACCGCCATTCTGCTCATTTTCTTTAAACTGGCGGTGTATTATCCAAAAGTGTATTTTCCAGAAACCGCCATTCTGCCGGATTCATATGAACTGGCGGTACTCTTACAAGATGTTTGTATACTAAAAACCGCCATTTCAATTCATTTTCGAAAGATGGCGGTATGCAACGGGAAGATCATAATGAGATCCAACCGCCAAAGACTCAATACTGAACGGAATGACGGTATTCACTCTAATCAGGAAAACCAGACGCACCGCCAATATGCTGATTATTAACAGATTGGCGGTTGAACAGCAAAGAGTGAATTTTCCGATACCGCCATTCTTCATCCTTTTATCCGAATTGGCGGTTAAGCGAAGCAAATCCTGAGATTCCTCACCCCTGCCCCAGCTTCAGTTCACTGTACACATCATTAGTGAAGACATCAATGACATCATTCCTCTTTATGTGCCCTTCGGCATATTCATAGGCTTCATACACCCAGATCGCACCTATCAGCTCATCGTATTCGGAAAAGACCATGCCCGATGCAAAATAATTACACTCGGCAAATACCGGAAATACGTCCTGACCGCCGCAGAACGGATCACTTCCGTCGCACATGCGCATTACGGTATTTGAAGCAACGGTATCCTTGTAACCGTCACCGAGCACGCCGTTTGCAAGATAGTACTGCAGTCCTGTATCGGAGAAATCCAGCGTGAACCATTCGAGAAGTTCTGCCACTCCCTCTTTGTTATCAGTATCCCTGTTTGCAAGGAGCCACGAGCCTCCCCAGAAAAAGCCTTCCGGAGGAGTGCATACTCTCCAGTCGCCGAAGGTTCCCGCGCCCTTACCTGTGGTACTCCAGCCTGACATGATGTATTGGATCATCCAATAAGGCCCGAAAAAGCAGAAGCAGCCGTTTTCGCCGCACATGTCCGTGTACCACTGGTCAGACCATACCCTTGCATTGTTGGACCAGTTGTTTGTCCTTATATCCTTTGCATAATCGAGGAATTCCTCACGCCGGGGATCGACAAAGAGCGCGCCGTCTTCCGTGATCCAACCGCTTTCAGCATTTCCCTCCATTACCATCCAGACCTCTTCACTGCCGGTAACGATGGGATACCCGTAACTTTTCAGCATTTCTGCCGCGATCCAAAACTTATCCCAGCTGCCTGAGCCTCCGCCCAGGAGCCGCTCGATATCAACCGGATCATCCGTGCCGAATACTTCCCTGGCAATGGATGCCCTGTAGATCATGGCACCGCTGTTAGCTGCATAGCTCAGGCCGACCACTTCACCGTTGCGCGATCCCACATCCACTATGAAAGAAGCTATATCAGCTTCCATTATCTTTGTCTCGACATCGATGCCGAGATCTTCATAGGCTGCCGCATATTCAGACATTGAGCCCTTCGTGTATTTCGTGGCATAAGATGCTTCAACCACATAGATGTCGGGAGCCTCGTCACCGCCGCCCGTAAGAGCATTATCAAGGGCTTTCTGGTAGTTATAATCCGTGGTCAGGATCGTACATTCCACCGAATATTTCTCCGCAAATTCCGGATGGAGTCCCACGTACATCTCCACCATCGACGGGACTTCATCCATATAAGACCAGAGAGTGATGTGTTCAGGACCGTAACCGTAGATGCATGTCATTATCTCGGGAGTTATGTCATCAGGTATAGTGGTCTCCATGAAATAATTGCGTCCTGATGTCGGTTCCGTCTCTTCCGGTCCGGTGTTGTCCTGAGGATTCCCCACGGCAACACTGCCGGCAACCATATTTAGGAAGATGGCATAAGCCGCAATGTTGGCGGCGATCCCCACGGCTGAGGTTATTATTCCCGTCACGCCGATCTCTTTGCCGTTCCTGTCCTTGACTTTGGAGATAACAACGCCGGCTGCCGATGCTATGAGCGCAGCCACAGTGCCTGCCAGCGATATCCTGAACAGGTTCATCCATACGGAAGCGCTGTCTTCCGCATCCGAAAAAGAGTATATGTTCATCCATGCGATAACGGAAACGATCAGAAATACTGCCGATAACACAAATCCGGTGACAGCAGCAACACTGATCTTCTTTTCAGTCTCGCCGTCCTTCGGACTCTTTTTCATAGAATTATCCCCCTGAGCATGAAGACACCGTGCAGGTCTTAAACCCGTATATTATACCACGGAGGGATAAGGCTTTTTCCCGTGTGCGGAAAAGCCTGCGGTCTGTATTCCGGGCAAAAAGACGGGGGATTTCAGGCTACGGCCGGCACAGGTCTCTTCAAAGGCTTTATCACAAAGCAGATGATGATGAATACGGGGATGAACATCACGATAGCGGAGATGACGTCGATTATCGAGTGCTGCTTGATGAACATCGTGGAAAGCACGATGAGGAGCGTCAGCAGGTCGCTTGCGGCGAGCATGCCCTTCTTCTCGGGGAAAGCCAGATGAAGGCCGGAAGCCACCACGATGGCATCGTAAACGTGAAGACTCGGCAGCACGTCCGTAGGCGTGTCGATTGAATGAAGATAAGAGATCATGTCTATGAATATGTTCTGACGGTCGGGGATCGCCGCCCTGAGCTCGAGCATGTTCGGATATACGAGCGAAATGATGATGAACAGCGTCATTCCCGCCATTAGCATGTAGGATGTCTTGCGTGAAACGGTGCGCGTCCTGATGGCTATTGCGATCATGCCGGCACAGAGATAAGGAAGCCAGAGCGCATAAGGGATGATGAACACTTCGATGACGGGGATCATGTCATCCACAGCCGTGTGGATGATGTGGAAGTTCCCGCCGTGATCCAGGCTCTCGACCCAGAAGAACGTGGGCATGTAAACGACCATGTAAATGGCCATCGGGAGCAGCGTCACGATGACATACAGTATCTTCTTTATGAGACTCTTGTCTTCGGTGTTTTCCAAAATGAAACTTCCTCGAAATTAATTGCGGAGCGCCCGGGGACAAATGGGAACCCCCGGACACTCCGCATATTATAACCCGTGGAAGGACGGAAATTGATTGACTTTTGATACAGTTTTTATATCCGGCTCCATGCGCCGTCTATGGGTTTTGCATTAAACCGCATTGACAGTGCCGATAAAGACGGGAGCCATTGTCTCCGTGTCGACTATAGCATAGACGAACGGTCTGTCGCAGATAACGGTGCGTGATTCCTTCTCGGAGAACTCAATGCCGTTTGCCCTTACGGTGACTGCCGTTACGGCTGCCGCCCTGGTGCCTTCGCTGTCAACTTCGATGTGAGTCTTGTGGATGACGTCGGAAACAAAGAGGTCTCCCTGGTTTCCTGCAATGCCTGACAGGTCAGCCTTGCTTCCGTCGAAAATATCAGGTGCTCCGAGCCTTGAGAGAGTCCCGGTGAGCGATGCCTCGAAATCGGACGAGAACGCGGGCATCTTTGTATATACGTCATATTCATCAGTCGCACTGTTTACGAATTCTTCGTAGTCATCAGCCGTAAAGTTCTTTGCAAACTCATTTGCGCTGACGGAATCATCAGCAGGCAGGATCGCGATGAACGCGTATTCTCCGCCTTCATATTCCTTGATGAAGCCCGTTGCCTTTTCGGTCTCATAGTAAAGAGGTGATTTTCCGTTCAGGTAGTTTGCCTCCAGGACGCTTCCGTCAGATGCCGTGAAGTCACCGGAACCGAGCTGGTCATCCATATAAGGCGCATCCCACTTGGCGTCAAAGGAGATCGCATTTACAAGCACCATGACATCCATCGGATCGAGCTCGTCTATGACCTTTTGTATCATGTGGTCCGTGTGTTCGTCGACCCATCCGTTGATCTCGTCGGGAGTCTTGGCGTTAAAGGGTTCCGCTGAATATTCCGCGCGGAACGTATCCTTTATGTAATCGACATACTCGGTATTCACCGTGTCGCCCAGGATACCCGAATTGCTCCAGACCGCATTCGCGCAGGAGAAATCCACCTTCTTTGAATCGTTTATCTTTTTCATCAGAGCGGCCGCATAAGCCTGCTGTTCCATAGGATCGGCTCCGTCTGCGAAAAGATCCGTCAGCTGCTTTAAGGAATCCCCCTTTGAGCCTGCCGCCAGCATGTCCAGGGCGAGCATGACCGATGCGGGCGATATCATGACATTCTCATCTTTTCCGCCGTGATCGCCTACGGTCTGGCTGAAGATCTCAAAGCAGTATTTTCTGTATTCACCGTCCAGCTTTCCGCTGTCGAATTCAGTCCCGGCGATCTTCTTGAGATCGATCTCGGTCTTTACCTGGGTATCGTCCTTCCCGGGTTTCCCTGCCGTCTCCTGAGGAGCTGCCGATGCGCATCCTCCGAGTATCACAGACGCTGCCAGTATTCCCGTCACGACCCTGATATCTTTCTTTGAACAGATCTTCATTCTCATATCCTCCGTTTCAAAACTTAATCTTTATTTCTGTTATCCTGCCACACTGCGGGTATTTATTCCATCATTTAGTTCAGACTATTGTTCTTATCAGACCTCGTTTACCGTGCCGATGAAAACGGGAGCCATTGTCTCTGCGTCAACGATAGCATAAGCGAAAGGCCTGTCGCACATTACTTCGCGGAATTCCTGCTCCATGAGCATTGCACCTGCACAATCAAGCGTTACTGCTGTAACTGCAGCCGCCCTTGTTCCTGCCGCGCTTACTTCGATGTGTGTCTTGTGGATGACCTTTGATGCATAGAGGTCTCCCTTTTCGCCTGCGATGCCGGAAAGATCGGAAAGCTCGCTGTGGAAAATGTCCTTTACGCCGAGATTCTCGAGTGTGTCGTTAAGAAGGAAACTGAAGTCGGACTCGAACTCGGGCATCTTCGTGGTTACGATATAGTCGTATGAAACGCTGTTAATGAACTTCTCATAATCGTCAGAGCTGAAGCCCTTGATGAACTCGTTGGCACTGATGCTCTCATCCGTGGGCAGGATAGCGACGAACGCATACTCTCCGCCCTCGTAATACTTCATGAATCCGGTTGCCTTCTCCGTCTCGAAATAGTTGGAACCGGTCTCGCTCAGGAACTTTACCGTCTCCTTGCTGCCGTCGTACTTTGTGAACTCGCCGTCATTGACCTGGTGTTCCTCATAAGGCTCGGCCCACTTGCCGTCGAAAGAGATTGCGTTGACGAGTACCATGACCGTGCTGGGATCCAGCGAATCGATAACCTTTTCGATCATGTGGTCGGTGTGGTCGTATACCCAGTCGTTGATCTCAACGGGAGTCTTTTCATTGAATTCTGAAACCCTGTACTCAGCCTTGAACGTATCTTCGATATAGTCGATGTATTCGAGATTTACCGAATCGCCCAGGATCGCCTTGTTGCTCCATACGGCATTGGCGCAGGAGAACTCAACTTCTTTGGCGCCGTTGATCTTATCCATGAGAGCCGAAGCGTATGCCTGCTGAGTGAGAGGTCCCTGTCCTGCTGCGAAAAGGTCCGTCAGCTGCTTCAATGAATCTCCCTTAGCACCTGCCGCAACCATGTCGAGAGCCATCATGATGGATGCGGGCGAGATCATTATGTTGTTCTCCGTGCCGTAATCCCTGATCGTCTGGCTGAAGATGTCGAAGCAGTATCTTCTGTATTCCTGATCCATCTGATCCTGGTTGAATTCAGTATTGGAAACTTCCTTGAGATTGATCTCGGTCTTTACTTCGGGTGCGTTCTTGACGACATTGGTGTTTGTGTTTACCTTGCCTGTTACCGAGCAGCCGCCCATGAACATCGTTGCAGCCATTATCCCTGTCATTATCTTTATATCTTTCGTTGTGCAAATCTTCATTTTTCTGTACCTCCGAATTCCATTTCAAATTTGCTTTATGCCCTATATACAGACCTGCTCACGAAAATGTTGCACCGCGAAAACGGCAAAAACCAAAAAAGCCTGTTTTCCTTAGTTTTGCCACAGTTGCTTGAACTCCGCGTTCCCTGTTATGCCGCAGCGCGGATTTCTCTGCAGCCGTTTATCCGCCGCAATAGGTGCGGTTGCCGCTTAAGACTCTTAACTCACCGTCCTCATTTACGAAAACGGTAACATGCGCAGCACGTGAATAAGGGACGATATTCTTATGGTCGTTTACAACTGCTATGCGTGTCATGGATATCTCCTTATATCAGAAACGGCGGAAGGACTTGCGATCCCTCCGCCGTTATTATTTCTTTTCAGAAACGTTCAGATCACTCTGTCGGACGCGCTGTTCCGCAGTCAGGACAGAATCCCGATGTCAGCTGCTTTCCGCATGAAGGACATGTCCATGATCCGTCAGCAGGAGCTGCAGGTGCAGCGGGTGCCGGTGCGGGTGCTGTGGTGCCGCAGTCGGGACAGAACTTTGAAGTGAGCGTCTTTCCGCAGGAAGGGCAATTCCATGCGCCGGCTACTGCTGCCGCAGCGCTTCCGGCCGCAGCTCCTGCGACCACATTGCCGAAGCCCTGACCGACCTGCTGGGACTCGCCCATGATCGGAGCCATGGCATCCTTTGTCATGTTGATGACACCGCCCATTGCGCCAAGAGTAACACCGAGGCTTGCGACATCTCCGATCGCTCCGCCTGCGCCGCCGCCCGAGCCGCCGGTAATGCCGTTCTGCATTGCTTCGAGGCCTACCTGACGTGCTGTCTCGTCGCGGTATGTGTAACCCTTCATCTGCATTTCCTGAGCCTCAGCCTCTGCCTGCATCTTGTATGCGTCGGCCTCTGCCTGAGCCTTGATGCGGAGAGCTTCTGCCTCACCCTGTGCACTTACGGCCTTGAGCTGTGCTTCAGTCTGTGCCTCGACGATCTTTCTCTGCTGTGCAGCCTCTGCCTCAGCCTTCTTGACTTCCTCTTCACGGACCTTCAGCGTCTTGTCGGCGAACTGCTGCTTGAGACGGATGAAGTTCGGATCGTCGTCGGGGGTGGCGATGGAAGTTACGTAGAACTCCGGCATCGTGAGACCGTATTCTTCAAGTGTGGTGTTGATATCGACCATGAGGGCCGAAGAAAGGACATCAAGATAAGCGTCGATCTCAAGGATGTTGAGGTTCTGTTCCTTGATGATGCGCGCGAGGTTTGCCTTGACCTTGTTGATGATCAAAGCCCTGAACATGCCTGTTCCGTAGGACTTGCCCTCACCTGAGACGTCACTCTGGAGAAGTCCGTCGGTTGTTCCGACGAGCTTTAAGATAAGCTTGGCAGGGTCAGTAACTCTCATATTGAAGTTACCGGATGCGCCGATCTCAATGTGGAGTCCGGATGCGGGATCGAAAAGTCTTACCTTGCTGTCAGTACCCCACCTGATACCCATCTGGGTGACCATGTTGATGAAGTAGACTTCGCAGTGGAAAACATTGATGCCGCCGGTACCGAGCTTCATGTAGTCACGGACCTTAGGAATGTTGTTCGTAACGAGCGTGTGCCTGCCGGCCTTGAACTGATCGAAGATCTTACCGTCGCGGAAGAATAAAGCTTCCTGGGTCTCATGGACGATCAGCTGCGAGCCGATCGTAAAATCTTCTTTTTCGTGCTTGTGCGCGAGGACTTCATTACTGCCTTCGTACTTGATAACACTAATAGCTTCAACCATTTCTTAAACTTTCCTTTCTCTTAAACTGTATATTCAGAATTCTATTTGTCTTTTCTCTCGGACAGTACCGCGATCAGCACGAAAAGTGCGATCGGCGCGCCTATCGCTATTATCACGGCCATTACGACCGGCACGTGGAATATGTATGCGAGCACTGCGTATGTGATCAGGGGTGCCGCACACAGGAACGACACTATCTTGATTATTATCGACGGGATCCCGCCTCTGTATAAGATGTATCCAAGTCCTGCCGAACCTGCCAGGAACAGTATGATGCAGACCGCCCACGGCCATCCGCACTTTTCTCTGAAGAAAAGGCTGACGATCGCCGGAAGGATAAAGCTGAATATTATCGCCCACGGCAGCTGCTTCTTGCGCTGCTTTTCGAGCTCCTCTTTACAGATCTCGACCATCGCATCTGCATCCCTGTAGCCCTTTACCCTTGTAAGCTCATGGATCGCGCTGCTGTAGGATTTCTTCTCGTAATATGTCTTTCCCTTGATGTAGATCGCATGGAGTTCAGCTCTCTTTTGGCCTTCCTCGCAGATCCTTACGAGATCCGCGGAGACCGGGTCATTGAACTTCACGCAGTCCATTATGGCCGTCTTGAACAGGAGTCTCGCCTCATTGGCGGAACCTGCCTTGTTGCTGCTCTCGACCATGTCATTGGCTTTGGTGATATTCGCTATTATGCGCGAATACTTTCCGTAGTCGGGAATGACATCGGTGATCGACCATCTGTTGCCGCAGTTTGCGCACGCGGAAATACCTGCGAGATAATCGTTGATGATATCACCGCCGCATACTTTGCACTTTAAAGATATAGGTGTCGCATTCAATACTGTCATCTTCTATCCCCTGGCGAAATATTGAAACGCGTGTATTCCGTTCACGCCGCCCGAATGCAATTATATCAAATATTTTTTCTGTCCGCGATATATAACCGTTCTGTTCGGTTTTCGAAAAACACGTTAACCTGAGGCCTGCCGGTCAGATAACGCCCGGCTGCAGAATACAGTTTTCAACCGTGCTATAATATAAAAAGCATTTTACTTATGGAGACCTCAAATGCGACGCTGCTACGGTTGTTTCAAACAGATAGATGATCTTATCGAAGTTTGTCCCTACTGCGGATACAATGAATCCAAGGCCAAGACCGATCCCCTGCACCTTGCACCGGGAACCGTTTTGTCGGGAACCTACAGGATAGGAAAAGTACTGAGTTACGACGATAACTACACAACCTACATCGGTTGGGACAGTTCTTACAGCGTCAGGGTCAAGATCACCGAGTTCCTTCCCATCGAGTATGTGGTAAGAGCCGACGATTCCAATGAACTGTTTGCACGCGACGAGGCAGGAAGCGCCGCATTCGACAAGGGTTTCCTGGCATTCATCGAAGAGGCTAAGCGCCTGGACAGCGCGGGCAGCACTCCAAGGTTGTTCGACTGCATAGCCGAAAACAACACCGCTTACATGATCATGGAATATTCCGAATCGGACAAATATTTCGCGAATGATTTCCAGGCCCAGCAGCAACCGCAGCCCCAGCCGGAAGTCTTCCGTCCTGCACAGCCTCAGGAACAGCCGCAGGAACAGCCGCAGGAGCCGGTTCAGGAGCAACCTCAGGAGCAGATTCAGAATCAGCCCGAGCAACAGCCTCAGCCCCAGGTCTTCCGCCCTGCCGGAGATACGGCAGTCAATAACAGTGCGGCAGAACGCGAGCCCGAGAAGGTTGTCTTCAAGAAGGCCGACACCGTTCAGGCAAGACCCGAAAACACGTCATACGGGAGATCTGATACGGCGGTTCAGGTTAACTCAGCCAACGCAAACTCCAAAGGCGGTCTGATAGGCACTGTCGTCAGCGCTCCGTTGTGGGTAAAGATCCTTGGCGGCGTGGTACTCGCAGAGACAATTGCCATTGCCATTCTAATTCCGGCTGCAGTAAGAGCCGGAAACAAAACACAGGCTCCGAAGCCTTTCATCAATGCCGACAAGACTTTCTCGGCACCTGCAGTGATCGTGCTCAATCCCTCCTCATTCTCATTCAAAGGACATTCATATGCGCTCTTTTCGAACGCGGACTCATGGGAAGACGCCGAGAAATACTGCGAATCTTTAGGCGGTCATCTGGTCACGATAAACTCGAAAGAAGAAAATGACGCCGTATGGGCTTTTGCCAGAAACTCAGGATACGAGAGCGTTTTCATCGGCCTGTCTGATTCCGAAGAGGAAGGCACCTGGAAATGGGTAACCGGCGAACCGTTCACCTATACGAACTGGGCCGAGGGCCAGCCTGACGGTTTTACGGAAGACGAGAACTTCGCCGAATTCGCCTTCAGTAATAACAACGGCAAGTGGAACGACTATGAATTCAAGGCACACAAGGAAAACACCGCAGTCAGCTATATCTGCGAATGGGACTCCGACATAAAGAACAGTGCCGGCGATACGGAACTGACAGACGAACAGGCAAAAACCGCATTCACGAATCACCTGGCTGATCTGTTGTATTCAGAAAACATCTCCGAAGGCGTTGACTTCACCTGGGAATTCGCCGGAAACGACAACGGCATCTGCCTCTTCAACTGCACTTTTACGAACGGCGAATACCTTTGCTTCTACACCGACCTTTCGACAGGAATAACAAGCTCGATCAAGTACGCTTCGTCTTCCTGTGAAGATGCGCTCGCAGTCGAAGTATCCGATTATTCCGCATGGGATTATCTGGATCAGGGATCGTCAGACGCTTCATCAGCTACCGACCTCAAGAGTTACATGCGTAAAGACATCCGCGATTCCGCAGACAAGATCGGCGGACTCGAAGAAGTCGATTCGGAAGAATCCGTCGACTTCCAGAATGACGACATGTTCATAAGCACGACCAAAGGAAACGAGTCCGGAGACATCAAATACATCCAGGTCAGAGGAAACGGCAAGTACTCTCTCTACGGCATCGCTCCCGGCATGAACTGGAAGGACGGCGTCTCAAGGATGATCGCTTCAGGAGCAGTCAGCGCAAAGCGTGTCGATTCAAAGACGGTCTCCGTCACTTTGGAAGACGGCACCACCATCGCCGTCACGCGCAACGCTTCCAATACCGTCACACACGTTGCAGTCAAAGTGACATGACCTGATAACGGGCAGTTTCAGACTGTCTGCGGGTGCGGCTGATGCGGGTTCATCTAGTGAGGCTTTTTCATCTAGTGAGGCATTTCATCTAGTGATGCTTTTTCATCTAGCGTTGTTTTTTCATCTAGTGATGCTTTTTCATCTAGCGTTGTTTTTCATCTGGTGAATCTTTTTTCATCTAGCGTTGTTTTTCATCTGGTGAATCTTTTCGTCTAGTGAAAGGCTTTCGTTTTTCGAAGGCGGACTTTGAAGCAAGATATCGTTTTTTGTGAAAAATCTTCTATAACGATATCTTCGGATCAGCTGGAATTATCCCGCCGAGCCATTTTTCGGGACTTTGGGATAAAAATTGAGCTCGAAATTATCCCAAGATGAGGTTTTCTTGCAGTTTGGGATAAAATACGGGCCGGAAATTATCCCAAGTGAAGCATTTTTGTTATCTCGGGATAAATTCACCTCTGAAAATTATCCCACGGAGGAAATAATTCACGGTTTGGGATAAAATCGCCATTGCAAGGTATCGTTTCGGGAAAAAGTCTTCAAAAACGATATCAGCCGACTTTGCAAGATATCGTTTTTTGTTAAAAATCTTCTATAACGATATCAGCAGATCAATCAAGATATCGTTTTCTGTAAAAAATCTTCAATAACGATATCAACGGATCAATCATGATATCGTTTTCTGTGAAAAATCTTCAATAACGATATCAACGGATCAATCAAGATATCGTTTTCTGTGAAAAATCCTCAATAACGATATCGGCAGATCAATCAAGGTATCGTTTTCTGTAAAACATCTTCAATAACGATATCGGCGGATCAATCATGATATCGTTTTCTGTGAAAAATCTTCAATAACGATATCAGCGGATCAATCAAGGTATCGTTTTAAGGAAAAACTTCCCGTTTCCGATATCTGTCTTTTTCGCGCTCTTCGGACCTCGCGTGCTCAACGAAGTCATGACAACAAACAAAAAACTGCCCCAGGTTATCAGCCTGAGGCAGTCCGTTAAGTTAAGTTAAGTTAAGTTCAAAACCAGATCAGAAGTAGTTTGCGATGATACCCGTGAGAGCCATGCAGATTACAAGTACAAAGCCCTTCTTGTTGCCTGTGAGCTTTGTCTCTGCGCTCATGCCCTCATAGAGCATTACGATGTAGTAGATGTAAGCTGCTGTGCTGACGAGCGAACCGAATCTTACTACAGGAATGAGTCCGAGATATGTTCCGACAAGGTTTGATACGAGGTATGCGGGAGCAACTGAAAGAGAAGCGATCGCAAGGAGTCTCGGGAAGGACCACTTTTCCTTGAGGATGAGTCCTGCGAGCATGAACAGACCTGCGCAGCCAAATGTGCGGACTGCATAGTAGAAGAAATCGAGGAAGAATGCCTTGAGGATCGTTGAAACGATCTCGCTGCCATACAGATACTTCCAGTGAACGACAGACATGGATGTCGTGAAGTCGACCATCCAGAGAACGACAACTACGATTCCTGCGAGGAAGAGCGCATTGCCGATATTATCGTACTTCTTTGCGATCTCGGCAGGACCTGTGACAGGATGGATGGCAGCCTGGAAGATATTCTTGAAATGCTGGCCGAAAGGAATCTTGTCAGAAGGCTGCTTGGGCTGAGCCTGAGGTCTAGGCTGTGCCTGAGGCTGAGGCTGTGCTGCAGGTGCAGGCTGAGCTGCTGCGACAGGTGCTGCAGCGGGCTGAGCTACCGGCTGTGCGTAAGGCTGAGCTGCAGGTGCGGGCTGAGCTGCTGCTACAGGAGCTGCTGCAACGGGAGCTGCTGCAACGGGCTGAGCTACCGGCTGTGCGACAGGCTGTGCTGCAGGTGCGGGCTGAGCTGCCGCGCCGAAAGACATTCCGCAACCGCCGCAAAAAGCTACACCATCAGGGTTTTCTTTTCCGCAATTAGGACAAAACATAGTGGTACCCTTTCCTCGGGCATGAAAACCCGATAAAACATGATATGCTCATTGTATCACACGTATTTATTAATATAGCAACTATTTGAGAAAAAGAACCGCCCGGAGTTAATGCGGTCCCCTTACAAAAAGGGTGTCCTTACTGATACTGTTCTCCCGAAAAAAGAACCGCCCCAACACCGGTTGAGACGGTCCTCACTAAAACACTTAAACCAAACAGAAAACTTATACTACGTCAGCCACCGCACCGATCAGTTCGACACTCTGTACGTCGGAGAATATGATCAGGTATGTCTGACCGTTCTTGTTGAAGAGTGCCGCGTTCCAGTCGGAAGGCGTCTCGGTTTCGACGACGTTGCCGAACGGAATGTGATGGAGATTCAGAGCCGTGCCGTCAGGTGATGTACCGCCGGTCGCAATGCCCTTGTACGAGCGGTCGAAAGCCTTGATGATGTCGGTGCCTTCGGGTGCGGAGAAGACCAGTAACTTCTCACCGTTCACGCCCAGGTATACTTCACCGTCGATCGAATCGCCGAGAGAACCTTTGCCGCTGCCCATGACGTCGAACGGAAGGACACTGCTTATCAGTTCGACACGGTCGTCGCCAATGACACGGTCCTCATCGACTTTTAACTCGCCTGCAGTATCACCGCCGTTCGATATGGCGTAATTCTGATGGCCATCCACACTCAGTTCGTTATCACGTGAACCGGTGTCCTTGGTATCTGCCCTGGTAGTCGTCTCTTCACATTCCCACTCTTCGGCATTAGCCACAGTCTCGGCTGCGGAATCGCCTCCGAGGTAAGAATTTATCTCACCGTTGACCGTTGTGGAGTATGCGTTGTGTGAATGTACTTCCGCGCTCGCGCTCTTAGCCTTGCCAAGATATGATCCGAAGAACATTATGCCCAGGCCGACAACGACTGCAGCTGCGATAGTGGAGATTACAACTACCGGAACCTTGGATGCTTTCTTTCTTCTGACAGGCTGTTCGGTCGTCTCGGACTTAGGTATGCCGGTTACGACGGCCTTGCCTTCCGACCTCTCCTTTGCCTGTTCTTTGATCGCGGAGGAGACAGCACCCATGACCCTGCTCTTCATTGCAGGATCCACGGTTACGCGATTCATGATTTCATTATACTTATTCAAAATCATCCGCCTCCTTCAGCAATTCCCTCAGTTTGTCACGTGCACGCTTCAGATCCGAGCGTACGGTGGCCTCTCGTCTGCCGGTTATTACGGCGATCTCTGAGGTCGAATATCCTTCCTGATAGAAAAGGTGGATGGCTTCACGTTGGTGCACTGGCAGACTTCTTACGGCATCCCAGATGGCTTTGTATTCCTCGCCGTTATCTAAGTCCTCCTGCACCTCACCCGCGATCTCCTCGTTGAGTTCGCTGGTGTCGCGGACTTTGTTGTAATCAATGCGGTTCTTCGCAAGATTGGATGCAACACGCATGAGCCAGGCTTTCCGGTGTGCTTCATTTTCGAATTCCGGTCTGACCGTTACGAACTTGATCATCGTCTCCTGCAGAATGTCCTCCGCGTCCTCCTTGTTGTGAAGGTAAGAGAGCGCAAGACGCAGGATGGCGTTGCCATGAAGGTCAAGTATCTCTTCCGCTTCCTTTTCTATCTGCGCGTCAGACTTCCGGCCGGTCCTTATGGTGAGCTCCTCTTCGGAAGGTTCATCACCAGAAGGCTCCGCTGTTGCGTTCACGGGCTTTTCGCGCGTTAACCTTGCGCGTTCGCCCGGACCCGTAACGGCCAGCAGTATGGCGAGCTTTCTTAAAAGCGGCAGATTGGCTTCGTAAGTTAATTCCATTGATTCCCTGTAAGCTTCCTCTCCGCTTTCACCCTAAATACAGACTAGGCGGAGAAAATGTTGCACTCAAATTATACTCATGCGAATAAATCAAAGCAAATTGTCCTTCAATATATTAAAATATGTTCGAAAAATATGCGGGGGCATAAGGAAAATGGATTCCAGATTTGAGAGAGAAGAGCTTCTTATAGGGCGCGAAAAGCTGACGCGCCTGTCTGATGCCAGAGTCCTGCTCTTCGGAGTGGGCGGCGTAGGCGGTTATACTGCCGAGTGTCTTGCGAGAGCAGGCGTTGGCCACATCACCATAGTCGACGCCGACAAAGTCGACATCACGAACATCAACCGCCAGATCCTTGCTCTGGATTCGACCATAGGAAGATACAAGGTCGACGTCTGCAAAGAGAGGCTCCTCGACATCAATCCCGAAGCCGAGGTCATCACGAAGAACATATTCTATCTTCCAGAGATGAGCGGTGAATTTAATTTCAGCGCATACGATTACATCGCCGACTGCATCGACACGGTGGCTGCCAAGGTGGACATCATCTGCCGCGCAAAGCAGGCGGGCACCCCGGTGATAAGCGCGATGGGCGCCGCCGGAAAGCTCGATCCGGCAAAGTTTACGGTAGCCGACATTTCCAAGACTTCATACTGCCCTCTCGCGAAGGTAATGAGAAGGGAACTCAAAAAACAGGGCATCACGCACCTCAAGGTCGTCTATTCGCCCGAGAGCCCCATTCCTCCGAAGGAAGGCCGCCGTCCCGGCACCATTTCCTTCGTACCCGCCGCTGCAGGCATCACTCTGGCCGGCGCTGTTATAAACGACCTTTTGGCCGCGGAATGACACATTCTCTCCTTAATAACCCCGAGAATTTAATACTAAATTAAAATGCGTGTAACACAATACACATCAGAAAAATAGGATAATAGGGCATATGAGAAAAAATGACAGCAGACTATTCATTAAGAACGACGCGGCTTATGTCGCCGTCGTTTTCGCGAGCGTAATATTCTTCATATTCCTGCTCGCGGCCCAGATATTCTCGGGAGTAACGCAGGCAAGGATCTTCTTCGGCGTCTCCCTTCTATTGCTGTCTTTCGTAATGAACGTCTTCGAAGGCAAGTTCGGATTCTACATCTCGTTCGCATTAAACTTCGTCCAGTTCATGATCTACACTTACGAATACATCGTCATGAAGGCCGAATCGGCTCCGATCCTTCTGGCCATGACATTCGTGATAATGCTGATCGACATGCTCCTGCAGTACTACATCATAAAGGTGGCAGCCAAGATCCAGGGCATCGAGTCAGCAAAGCGCAATGAGCGCGGCAAGGCGATAAGGAAAGAACTTGAAGACGAGATGTTCTCCCGTACGAGCCTCATCGTAAACCACGAGGTAATGGGAAGCCATCAGAACCTGAGCGAGGCACTTGGCCGCACTTCGATAGATGCACTTACGACGCTCCCCGGCCGTGACATGATCACCGAGCGCGCCGACAAGCTCATCAGAGAAGACATCGCGAACATGCAGGAGAGCGAGACTCCCGATTCGGCATGCCGTCCGTTCACGGTCGTATATCTCGCGCTCGATCATTTCGACAACATAACAAGAGCCATCGGGCACAAGTCGATGGATCTCTTCATCCAGAATATGGCTCACCGTCTCCGTGAAGCGGCAGATCCGACCGACATAGTCGCAAGGATCGATGATGCCGACTTCGTCATCCTCTTCAGAAGAGCACTGACACCCGAAGCTGAAGCCAAGTATGCCGACAAGCTCGCGAAAGAAGCATCAAGAGCTTTCGCTGCCGGCATTGACTCCATGAACGCGAGCATCAATTACGGCACCGCCCACTACCCTTCGGATTCCCGTCACGCAGGCGAACTGATCGCCATGGCCGAAGAGCGCATGAGCAAAGCTTCCGCAGGGATCACCGAAGAGCAGAACACTTCTTCCGACGAAGGCGGAGAACTCTTTAAGAACAAAACAAAAGATGAGATCGTTGCTTTCTTCGAGCGCGCGATCGCCGACGGCAGCCTACACATGGTATATCAGCCCTGTTTCACGGCAAGTCACGAGCTTACGGGATTTGAGGCTTTCCTAAGATTTGAGAGAGACGGCGGCATCATCCCGCCGCAGGTATTCCTCGCAGCCGCAGAGAATGCCGGATACATGCGCAGGATCGGCGGTTATTCGATGGAGAATTCCCTCGATGCGCTCGCAAAGATAAATAAGATCGATCCCTCGCTCACCATGAACATCAACATCTCGAGCTTACAGCTCAGGGAACCCGACTTCATACAGTCGTTCTCCAACATCGTCTCGGGCACCGACTGCAATGTCGAGAACCTCATCCTGGATCTCCAGGAAGAGAGCCTTATCACGAGCCTTGCCGATATCAGGATGACCATTGAGGAACTCGCGACGACAGGCGTCAAGATGGCACTGGATAATTTCGGAAGAGGCTACTCGTCCTTCAACGCGATCCCTCTCCTCCCCGTCTCGATCTTAAAGCTCGACGGCCACTTCACTTCGAGCCTCGCAACAGACGCCACGGTCAGGATCCTTACGCGTTCTGCGATCTCGCTGATGCATGACATCGACATCACGGTAACTGCCACGGGCGTCGGTCAGGAAGACCAGTTCGACATCCTGGTCGGCAGCGGCTGCGACAGATTCCAGGGCCTGTTCATGGGACCCGCGATCGCAGCAGACGATCTCGAGTCTTTCGTAAAGAATGCCGGTCTTTGATTGGGGTTTAGCTGATCAGTTTTTCGCCAGATCTATTACTATCTGAGCCGCTTTCTCAAAGCTCATGAAGCTCGTATTCAGGCAGATATCGTAATTGGACGCGAGTCCCCAGCCCTCACCGCCAAACTGGTTATAGTAAGCTGCTCTTTCCTTGTCTGCCCTAATCATCTTCTTGCGTGCCGCCTTTTCATCCATGCCGTCACGCGCCATTATCCTCTTTATCCTGTCTTCGGGTTCTGCGGAGATGAATACCCTCAGGAGTTTATACTTATCTTTCAGTATCTCGTCGGCACGGCGTCCGACAATGACACACGGTCCCTCAGACGCGATCTGCTCTATTACTTCCCTCTGCGCATTTGCGGCGATCTGTCTTACTGATGTGTATGCGGGGGTCATGAAACCCACGGAGAGATAAAGAGCTGCATCGTTGATCTCTTTCTCGTCTATAGACTCCAGATATTTCTCTGCAAGTCCGCTCTTCTCGGCGGTCTCCTTCAGGATGCCCATATCGTAGTATGGGATCTCAAGCTTGTCGGCAATTATCTTTCCGACTTCCATGCCTCCTGCTCCGAACGACCTTCCGATGGTAATTATCTTTGTTGTCTTAGCGGGCATAGAAAACACCTCCGTTCGCGGATTAACTTAAGAAAAGAATACCACAGACACGGCCTGACGGGATATCTGTATTTAATATAACGATAGTACTTCTATGCTATAATCACCCTATTGTAAAAGGAGCCCGAAAACCATGTCCGACCCGATCGTTACCATCGAAAACATTTCGCTCAGATATAAAAAGACGGTACTTACCGATGTTTCAATAAGCGCCGGCAAAGGCGAGACCGTAGGTCTCTTAGGCCTCAACGGCTCAGGCAAATCGACGCTCCTGTCCGCCATCGCGGGCCTCCGAAAACCCGCAACGGGCGTGATAAAGGTCAACGGCAAAGCCGGCTTCGTCACCCAGGAGAACGCCCTGATAGACGAGCTTACGGCCATGGACAATCTCAAGATGTGGACTCCCCTGAGCAAGGCGGATATCTTAAAGGAACTGACCGAGACCGAGCTCTCGATCCTCAAGGTGTCGGACTTCATTGACCTCAAAGTTAAGCGCATGTCGGGCGGCATGAAAAAGCGTCTGGCAATAGCTTCTGTCCTTCTGGCAAAGCCCGACATCCTTCTGATGGACGAGCCCCTGGCCGCACTCGACATCCCTGCAAAGAACGACATCATCAACTTCATGGATTCATTCAGGAGCAGAGGCGGAACGATCTTCATCGCAAGCCACAGCGAGGATGTCTTCAGACACTGCTCAAAGATATATCTTCTCAAAAAAGGAGTCTGCACGCTGCTCCCTGAGGGAACATCTCCTGCGGAGGCGCTTAATGATTAAAGCGTACTGCAAGAGAGTATTGCTTTTTCTTCCTTTCGTAATGTGCTATTTCCTGGCACTCGGCCTTGCGCTGCTCGCGCTCGTGATGTACGCGTCGGAGTTTCTTTTCGAGGACAACACGGACAGCATAGTATCCGTCGCATGCTACGTTCCTGACGAAGAGGCTTACAGCCGTCTGGGGATCGGCCTCGTCCAGCAGATGGACAGCGTCAAGCACACGATAGACATCGATCAGGTCAAGCACAAAAAAGACGTCGTCCGCAAGGTCGAGAGCGGCGACGCGATAGCCGGCATAATCGTTCCGGACGGATTCATCGAGACGATGGGAACCCCCGATTCCAAACAGGTGCAGGTCATCTACAGGGATGCCGACACCTTCGAAGAGCATATCGTAAACGATCTTCTCTATGCCATGAGCGACCTTCTGGGCACCACGCAGTGCACCATCCTCACCGCGGGCGACCTGGCGGAGGAACTCGGCATGGATCCTTCCGAAGCCTACGACGTGGAACGCACGACTTCCAATAACCTGTTTAACTATGTCATGGACAGAAAGACGCTGTTCCACGGGGTAAACGTCGACGATCTGGTCGCGAAATACGCCGTAAGGGAGCGCCTCACCGCATCTTACACGCTGTACATAATAATGATGTCGGTCTTCGTCATATCATTCTTCTACAAGGGCAACAGCAGCATCTTCAGAGCGAGGGCAAAGCTCTCCGGCATCGGCACATGGAAGATATTCCTTCTCGAATCCCTGTGCGCCGCCTTCATGATGTACCTTCTCTACATCCTGATATTCGTCTGCGCATCCTTCATCTTTGATTCCATGAAGATCTTCTCGCTCGTGACGGTCCTTCCGGTAATAATCATCGTTGCGCTCGCCGGCACGGGCCTTTGCTATATCGTTAAGAGCCCGACCGCCGTATCCTATATCACCTTCGGCGCAGGCACGAGCCTGATGTATCTTGCCGGCGGCCTGATCCCTCTGGACTACATGCCGCGTTTCTTCCAGAACGCCGCGTTATTCAACCCGCTCTACTATCTCATCCAGTTCTTTATGAGGTCGATGTTCTTATGAAGTTATTCTTAAACAGATTATCGGTCCTCTCGAAAAGGAGCTTCATAAACCCGGCGATGTACGTCATGAGCGGAGTAATACTCCTGATGGCGCTGCTCGTGATCTTCGTGCCCGAGAAAGAGACTTCGGTCTACATCCCCGTCGCCGTCCTTAACGAAGACAACTCCGAAGAGACAGAAGACATTGTCAGCGAACTGTGCGAAATGAATTCTATCTTCCACTTCTATGAAGTCGATGACGAGGAGGAGCTCTACAAAGACCTGGCTTCAGGCAAGGCAAACACCGCCTACATCTTCCCCAAACACTTCACCGAACATCTCACCGAAAGCGGAAGAAAATACGACGTCAAGCAGGTCAAGACACCGGCTTCGAGCTTCCCGTTCCTCTCGAGAGAAGAGGTTTTCGGACACTTCTATTCGTACAGCTGCAAACAGATAATCGTCGACACGCTTGCAGGATACGGCTATGAAGTCGACCTTCAAGACCCCGAGCTCGAAAGGCTTTTCGGCAAGTACATAGACGACCAGACACTTTTCGCGCTCGAGAGCGTCGAGGGCACGGTTTACAACGCCATCACGCGTTCGGAAAAGGTCCCGATCCCGCTCTATAAATTCGCGGGCTTCTTCATCTTCACCGCAGCTCTCCTCGGTGCGCTTGCATTCCTGAACGACCAGGACAACCGCATCTATCTGAGGTTCAGGCTCGCCGAGCGTATCTACCTGGGCCTCATCCAGGTTGCGGTATTCACGTTCCCCGCGCTGATCGTATCGGTCTTCTGCTTCCTTATCTCAAGGACGGAATTCGACCCTCTGCACGTTATCATCTACACGCTTCTGGTCACCTTCATCGCTTTCGCCCTGGGTACCGTAATGACAGTCCTCCCCATCCGCACCGCGCGTTCGAAGATATTCTCCGCCGTGCTGCCGGTCTATCTGATACTGTCTTTCCTGTTCTCAGGCATCCTGATGGACCTCACCAACTTCGGTACGGCTCTCCGCACCTTGTCGACGCTGTTCCCTCCGTCGATGTTCTGAGGACAATAAAATATCTTTAATGAATATTCAAAGTTATGTAACCACTCGCAAAGAAGGGTTTCTTATAATGCTCTTATTAGAAACAAAACCCATTCTTTGTGAGGAGGTGAACTTCATGACAGAAAAGAAGACCGGATACAAGATAACAAGCGGCATATTATCAGCCGCACTCACAGCCGGCATCCTGCCCGGACTTGCCATGACTTCATTTGCTGACGGATACGCGGCGGAAGTATGGTCTCCCGACCAGCAGACCAAGTTAGGCAGTTACGAGACATTTGAGGATGCCGTGGCAGCCGCAAACGATGCAGGTGCTTACGCCGGCGTCAGACTCCTGGAAGACACTGAAGTGAAAGGTGAGCTGACACTGACCGAAGACCTAAATATTTTCGTTAACGGATACACATTTACGGTAGCAGAAGATGCGGAGATCTTAGGCGATGATTACGGCATCGACATGTTCGCCGATACTTCGGAAGGTTCTTCAGGCATCGTGGAGATCAAGGGCCATGTCGAGCCGTTTCTGTATATATGCTCAAGCGATCTGCTCGTTAACGTTACCGGCGGAAAAATAGATTACTTTATCTGCGATGACGGCTTAGTTAATGTCAACGAAGGTGCGTTCATACCCTGTTTTATGATCAGTGACGGCATCATCTGCATATCCGGCGGCGAAGTCCAATATGCGCAGCTGTTCGACGGCATTCTGTCCGTAACCGGCGGTGAGATCATGACACTCTGCATAGACGGAGGAGGAGCGGTAATAACCGGCGGCAAGATCGACTGTATCGGTGTCCTGAACAACATGGGCGCTCCCATGGTCAGCATCACGGGAGATACACAGATAGTCGAAGCGATGTTCGATTTCTACGGGTCGAATAATGAATGCGGTGAATCGTATATTTCCATTACAGAAGAAGCAACGATCCGCATGATGAGGATCACCATGGACGAAGACACGATGTGCAACAACGAAGGCATGTATGGTCACATCGACATCGAGGGCGGATATTTCGGCTTCGATCCTTCAGCTGCAGAAGCCCTGGCTGAGCTTACCGATGTCCAGAAGAGCCACCTCGACTACGCAGCCGATGAGGAAAAGATCGATGAGTACACCGGCCAGAATGACTGGAAGGCAGATCCTGACATCTATCCTTTCAGGATCGCAGGTCCCGTCGAAGAATACTTCACCGGCTGGGAGGAGTACGACGGTGAATGGTACTACTTCGTGGACGACAGAGTAGTAACCGGTTGGTATAAGGTCGAAGGAGTCTGGTACTATTTTGATCCCGAAACAGGCGCAATGGTCACCGGCTGGAAACAGATCGAAGGCAAATGGTATTACTTCGTCAATAACGGCTCCATGGTCACCGGATGGAAAGAGATCGGCAAGAGATGGTATTACTTCACAACCTCCGGCGATATGGTAACAGGATGGAAGTCCATAGGCGGCAAGTGGTATTACTTCAACGCCGGCGGCGACATGGCAACTGGATGGAAAGAGATCGGCAAGGTCTGGTACTATTTCGAAAAGTCCGGCGCGATGGTGACCGGCTGGAAAGAGATCGGCGGCTTCTACTACTATTTCAAGCCGAGCGGCGCAATGGCTTCAAATGAATACATCGGCGGCTACAGGCTCGACGCGAGCGGCAAGTGGACCTACAAGGAAAAGGCAAGCTGGAGACACGACTCCAGGGGCTGGTGGTACGGCGATAACAAAGGCTGGTACGCAAAGAACGAGACCAGAAAGATCGATGGCACGGATTATGCTTTCGACGCATCAGGCTACTGGATAGAGAAATGATATCTGCCGGAACTTGTCCCATTAACTGACTGAAATGATGGGGCTGTCTCACTGAATAAAATGAGGCAGCCCCTGTTGATTGACAATTAGAACCATTGACTCAAAAACCGGGCTGAAAACCGGGCGTGCGCCGTATTTTTAGCCGGGTTTTTCGGAAAATCCGGCAAAAGCACGGTTAAAAACCCGGCTGTAACCGTGTTTTTAGCCGAGGTTTTCGAAAACATTTCTGATTCATTTTTTTTACCTCGAAGCGTAGACAAATCACAAAAGCGTTCCATAATAAAAACTATAAGACATAAGATCTCCGGGAGGTATTTCCATGCTCCGCAAACTGCGTTTTTCCTTTATTGCCCTGCTGGTCGTTTTCATTTTCGCAGGCAGTGTCTCTGCAGGCACCGTCAAGTCATACAGCATGCTCTATGACGTTGACCAGGAATCGGCCAGGTCCATGCTCTCCATGATCAACGACTGGAGGACAGGCGGTGACGCGTGGTACTACAACATTCAGGGTCAAAAGGTCCAGTGCGGCGTCCTCTCTGCCCTGACATACGACTACAACCTGGAGCAGATAGCTCTTCAGAGAGCGTATGAGATCGCTTTATGCTTCAGTCACGACAGACCTGACGGCACAGACTGCTTCACCTGCAAATACAACGGGACAAGATCATGGGGCGAGAATATCGCCATGGGATCAAAGACCGCTGCCGATGCTTTCGATCAGTGGAAGGAAGAAAACTGCAACTACAACTTCCAGGGTCACAGAAGGAACATGCTGGGCGCTGACGTAACCTTCAGGGCAATCGGCATCGCGCATGTTAAAGTAAACGGCTACGATTTCTGGGTACAGGAATTCGGCATGACGAACAGCGGCGCGCAGGCCACAGCGGCAGTCACGGGCGAGCAGTACGGAACCGTGGCAATAGACACTTCGGCCATGGAGTTTTATTTCTTCTCCGGAACGCTCAGCAAAGTCGATTACGAAGACACCGTCGACCTCCCGTTCGTCGCCGGCTTTTACTATTGCGACGATACCTACGGCAACGGATTCTATATCCCTCCCACATCGATCACAAACGTTACCTGGACTTCGAGCGATCCGTCCATACTGCGGATAAACAATAACAAAACGGTAACGGCAGTGGGCGCCGGCAGCTGCACTCTCACAGCCACAGGTGTCTTTGAAGGCCAGACCTACACATGCTCGATCAATTCACGCGGCGCTTCGGTCAATATCGAGAGTTCGGCTGACATAACGGCTTCCGTTCCGGACGTTTATTTCGACATAAACGGCGTGACACCGAAGCCGACCGTCAAGTATAAGGGGACCACGCTCGTCGAAGGAACCGATTACACGATCAGGGCTTATTCCGGAAACAATAAAGCAAATGACAATGCTTATGTCCAGATAGTGGGAAATAACCGCTTCACGGGATTCCTGAATATCCATTTCAAGATTAAGCCGGTCGACATCAATGACGTGACGGTCTCATCAGTTGCCGACACCTCGTATACGGGCAGCGCGATCAAACCCGCCGTAACCGTGAAACAGAACGGAACCGACTTAAGATCAGGCACCGACTATACCATAACCTATGCAAACAATACGAATGCCGGCACCGCGACCGTTACTGTCAAGGGAACCGGTTCCTACTTCGGCGAGAAGGTCATGAACTTCAAGATCAAGCCTCAGTCTGTCGCAAACCTGACATTCTCGAGCGTAAGTGATCATGTTTATACCGGCTCTGCAATCACCCCTTCCGTCACCGTTAAGAACGGCACGAAAACTCTCGCCAAAGACACGGATTATACCGTCACTTATTCGAACAACACCGAGCCCGGTACCGCTTCGATAACGGTCAAAGGCAAAGGCAACTACAATGGCACAAAGACAATTAACTTCAAGATATCGGCAAGAAACATTGCTGATGCCGTCTGCTCCGTGGCCAACGCGGATTACACCGGATCAGCCGTTACTCCGAAGCTCGAAGTAAGATATTCCCAAACGCTCCTGACAGAGGGACAGGATTACACGGTAAGCTATAAGAACAACGTAAATCCCGGCACGGCCACCGCCACCATCACGGGTAAGGGACCGTACTATACGGGCACGCTCACGGTAAATTTCAACATCGTGAAATTCGATTACGGCACCGTAAAGATGTCCGAAGCAAAGTTCGTTCTCGCAAAAGACATAGTCGAATACACCGGATCTGCGATCAAGCCGGCTCTCTCCGTCACTTACGGCGACCATACTTATATAGAGGGCACGGATTATTCAGTATCTTATTCGGACAACATTAACGCCGGCATCTGCACGGTTACCGTAAAAGGCATCAACGGCAATCTCGAGGGCTCCAAATCGGATACATTCACTATAAAGTCAAAGAGCATCCTCGGCCTTACGATCGAACCCGTTCCGGATCAGAAATATACGGGATCTCCGATCACACCGGATGTCACGATAAAGGACGGGACAAAGACCCTGGTAAAGGATGTTGATTATACTCTCGTCCACACAAACAATACATATGTGACCACCAATGCAAAGATCACCATAAACGGCAAGGGCAACTACTCCGACTGCACAACCGTGACGTTCGAGATCCTTCCCGTACTCACCTGGAAGAGCGAAAACGGAAAGTGGTATCTCTTGTATTCCAACGGAGTCAAGAAGACAGGTTTTGCCAAGATGGACGGCAAGACATACTACATGGACAGTACCGGTGCAATGGTAACCGGCTGGCAGAAGATCGACAGCTCCTGGTATTACTTCAATACCGACGGCAGCATGGCAACGGGATGGAAGGGCATCGGCGGAAAGTGGTACTGCTTCACCGCCTCCGGCACCATGATGACGGGCTGGAACGAGATAGACGGCAAGTGGTATTACTTCAACGACGGCGCCATGGTCACAGGCTGGAAGTCGGTCAACGGCAAATGGTACTACTTCAACACTGACGGCAGTATGGTCGCGGGCTGGAAGTCGATCAAGAATAAATGGTATTACTTCAACACCGACGGCAGCATGGTATCAGGCTGGAAGAGCATCGGCGGCGTATGGTACTACTTCAACAAAGACGGCGACATGGTTACCGGCTGGAAGAAGATCGACGGCGAATGGTACTATTTCGAGTCCTCGGGTGCCATGAAGACACGCTGGCTCTACACGGGCGGCAAGTGGTACTACCTCGGCACGAACGGCATCATGGTTCATTCAACGAGCCTCGTGATAGGCGGAAAGACTTATGAATTCGATACCGAAGGAATATGTCTGAACCCATAAAGGTTTACATATTGTTTGTTGGATAAACAGACCGCAAGGCGTAATAATCTGATTATAGACTTCTGATAAATTTGGAGGTGTTCTTTATGTTGCGTAAGCTTCGCTATTCTCTCGTTACTTTACTGGTGGTTTTCCTTTTCGCAGGCAGCGTCTCCGCGGCAACGACCAAGACTTTTTCAATGACTTACAGCGTCGACAACGAAGTTGCCAGGAACATTTTCCCAATGCTCAACGAATGGAGACAGAGCGGCGAGACCTGGTACTACAATTCATCCGGCACAAAGGTCTCATGCGGCAAACTCGACGCGCTGTCCTACGACTATAACCTCGAGCAGGTCGCTTTGCAGCGCGCTTATGAGATCGCGGTAAGCTTCGCTCACGCAAGGCCCGACAACACGGACTGCTGGACCTGCTACTACATCGGCACCAGATCGTACGGCGAAATCCTTGTCGCGGGACGCACGACTGCCGACAAAGCTTTCGAGGCATGGCAGGAGGAAGACAAGGATTACAGCGGCCAGGGCCACAGAAGGATAATGCTCGGAGCTGAGGGCTACAATTACAAGGCAGTAGGCTTCGCACACGTGGTATTGGACGGAAAAGATTTCTGGGTCGGCGAATTCGGTTATACCAACAGCGGCGCGGCAAAGACCACGGCGCTGAAAGGAACAAAGACCGGTTCGGTAACGATAGATACGTCGACCGCCACATTCTCCATCTCGCCTTCATCCTCCTTCTCACAGGTTAAACTCGGTGACACACAGACTCTGCCCGAAATAGTCGGCGGATATAAGACTGCCAAGACCTGGGGCACAAAAGGTCTCAAGGTTCCTTCCAAAGACATCACGGGAGTCACCTGGACATCGAGCAACACCTCCGTTCTCAAGGTGGTAAACAACACCTCCGTAAAGGCTGTCGGCGCCGGAAGCTGCACGCTCACCGCCACCGCAACATACGACGGCAAATCCTATACATTCAGCCTGAGCGTCTCTGTCCCGAAGATATACCTCTCGAACGAAGCTATCACCTGCTCCGTGCCCACCTGCACATATGACATAAACGGCGTCACGCCCAAGCCCACCATCAAGTACGGTTCGACCACTCTCAAGGAAGGTACGGACTACACCATAACAAGCTACATGAACAACACCCTGATAACCGAGAACGGTTATGTCCAGGTTACCGGCATGGGAAGTTACTCCGGCTCGAAATACATCCAGTTCTCGATAGTAAAGGCCGACATTGCAGACTGCACGGTCGCTTCCATATCCGACACGGTCTATACGGGCAGCCAGATAAAGCCCGACGTTACCGTAAAGCAGAACGGCTCGGCTCTTACCAAGGGTACTCACTACACCGTGACTTATTCAAATAACACAGCTGCGGGAACTGCGTCCGTCACCATCGCCGGCACCGGCAAGTTCGAGGGCTCCGTCACAAAGACCTTCAAGATCACTCCCAAGCCCGTCAGCGATGTCACTGTTTCTTCCATAAACGATCAGACTTATACGGGTTCCGAGATCAAGCCTTCCGTCACTGTCAAGGACGGTACGAAAACGATGACTTCGGGAACGGATTACACCGTCTCCTATTCCAACAACACGGAGATCGGCAAAGCCGTCATCACCATCACCGGCAAGGGCAACTACAAGGGAACAAAGACTGTAAACTTCTCCATCGTCGAACCCGTCTACACATGGAAGAGCAGCGGCGGCAAGTGGTACCTTTACGACAACACCGGCCGTATGTATACAGGCTTTGTCACCATTAAGGGATCCACCTACTATCTCAATGCCAGCGGCGTAATGCAGACAGGCTGGCAGGATATCGGCGGAAAATGGTACTGGTTCAATACCGACGGCGTCATGGCAAAGGTCTGGAAACAGATCGGCGGAAAGTGGTACTACTTCAACGACGAGGGCGTCATGATCACCGGCTGGAAGCTCTCCGGCGGCATCTGGTATTACTTCAACAAGGACGGCGACATGGCTACAGGCTGGAAACAGGTCGGCGGAAAGTGGTATTACTTCAAAGACTCCGGCGAGATGGTAACCGGCTGGAAGAGCGTTAACGGAAAATGGTACTGGTTCAACAGCGACGGCCAGATGCAGACCGGCTGGAAGAAGATAGACGGCGACTGGTACTATTTCGATGCCGATGGCGCCATGAAGACACGCTGGCTGGGCCTTAACGGCAAATGGTATTACCTGGGAACGAACGGCATCATGGCACAGTCCACGAGCCTTGTGATCGGCGGCAAGACTTACAACTTCGATTCCGAGGGCGTGTGCACGAACCCGTAAGAAAGCTGCCAAATAAATTATCTAGGGGTATTTGAATTCAGGTTTAAATACCCCTTTCAATTTTTTTGATAATTCGGCTAATCAATTCACTTCTTTGTTATTCTTCATCGCATATTATATGTAATTCATCATAATTATTTTGATGAATTGCATAATGTCTATAAAGCGCAAGTAACGCGCTTAAAGACAAGTCCTCGATTGTTTCGGCATTTTCGTCAAAACAATCCACATGAGTTGGTTTTCCAATAATACGACTGCTCAAATTGTTACAAGCATCTATAACAAAACGGCATAGCCAGAATATAACATCTTCTTCAGGACAATTGCTGAAACTTTTGCTGACAAAAAGGCAATCCATAGGTTTAGGATAATTACATTCTTGATTGTTTTCTTTTAGCCATAAATAATCGTCAATATAAGCATCCAGACTGCAAAGAGCGAGTCCTAAATGAACAGCAGCTTTCTTAGAAGTAATTATCCGTTTAAATGTGTATATTTCATAATTCGATATTTTTAAAGAAGAATAGTATTGAAACTTCGGAAAGTACTGTCGAAACAAATAAATATACTGATGTGAAGATAGTTCATATTTCTCCAGGTCATCACATAACAAGGATAAACCTTCTTCCCAATGTAGTTCATTGATGTTAATCGAAATCGAAGCATCACATCGATTAAGAATATATTCTCGTACATTCTCAGAAAACAAATTGTATTCTGTATACATGGTGCGCTCGTAGTTATGAGTCGGATTATAAACATATGCTATCTGGCATAAGGGAATAAGCTCTTTCTTATTCTCGTATCTGATCATGAATCTTCTAGCTTGTAATTCTTCGTTCTCGCAAAAATCGTTTGTATCATTCTTTTCAGTAGAAGAAGTATTAACAACTATTGTTTCCGATATAATCTCTGCAATGAAGTTGTCGTCTATTTCTTTAACACTGTCCGTTTGATTCTTGTTATCAGTATTCTTGATTACATAGAGAAATACACCTGCCAACAATGAAGACAGCGTTTCATATTTCCCAGGAAAATCTTGTTTTGCAGTTCCATTTATAAGGTCAACGATAGTATCCTGAGCTATTGAATCATCTTCATCTAATATTCTCTTTAATAGTTTTTCTAATAACTTCACTTTATTTGGATCAATTTTGTCCGCAACTATATCCATGCAGCCCGCTATTTCAAAATATTTTTGAGAATCCATATTATTTATTTTTTCGATGAATGCCGGAGAGGGATTTTTTGCGCCGCGTACTAAATGTCCAATCAGTGATTCATCCGGTGCATAGTCATAATCTATAGAAGAAAACAAATCCTGAAAGATTATTTTCTGAACAAAACCTCTTTTTACAGCACATAACTTTACGGATTTTAAGAAAGTTCCCAAACACAATCTGCTCATAATTCACCATTTTTGACTTCTCGGTCAAGTCCCAGTCAAGTTCTGGTCAAGGTTCAGTCATGGCTTGACCAATTGATTTTTCGTAATCTTACGGCATCACCACTCGTCAGTGGGCCACTGAAATCCGAAGAGGGTGATGAAACCTTTAGCCTGTGATTATTTATCGGATTATTAATCACTTTTGCTAAGAAAGGAGGAAAACTTATGCTTAGCAATGAACCTAATTGTAATTATAACAAGCCAAGATCGGGCAGCAAAGACATTTGGAATGCTCGACTTCTAGATGGTGCTACTTACACAGAAGGCAATGATATGCCAATCTGTCATATATGTAATGGAACTATCCCTATTGGGGTAACCGGATACGACGATGCATTAAGTTTGCACAAAAAGCTTTTCAGAGAAGATCCGAATTACCATGTAGATAAATATATTCATACTTACATAGACGATCAGAAATTTGATGGAAATCGCAGTGGTATTTGGTTTTATCCGGAAAAGTTCATAGATATAGCCCACCATTATTCTGGTGTAATCAGTCCGGACTTCTCAACCTATGCCGATTTTCCTGATTCTTTAAAGCGCTGGAACATCTATAGGATGAGGGCATTTGACTATATTCTTCAGAAGAATTGCATAAGAGTCATACCAAATGTACGTTGGGGCACATCTGAAACCTGGGAATACTGTTTTGATGGCATTCCTATAAATGGAATAATAGCAATTGGTGTCATTGCAAGTGGCATTAAAAAGATCAGTAACCGCAAGTATTTCATAGATGGACTCTACAAAGCAATTGAAGTGCTAAAGCCACACACAATTATTATATACGGTTCAGACAATTACGATATTTTCGACAAGATTCGAGAACTGGGAATAAAAATCATTGCCTTCCCAAGCAAAACAAATCTCGCTTTTATGAAGGAGGGCAGCAAATGAGTAAATCAATAAGTAACCATTTTCATGGCACAACCGGGGAACGCATGTTCCCTGGTGAACACCTGGAATCCGAAGGTGATATAATTAAAGGTAGAGTCCAAGGGTTAGACTTAAGAGAGCATCCTGTCAAATATAAGAGCTCATTAAGCGTGAAGGCGATTAAGAAAAAAATCGATAATCGCACGGCAACTAAGGATGAACTGAAGAAATATTATTCTAAAATCAGATTGGCAAAAAGACGTAGTAAAGGGGTCAGGGAGTTTTGGAAAGAAGAACGTCGTCGTATTAAAAAAGGAGAACCGACAACACGCAATTGGACAGCAGCTCAACGTCAAGATATTCTTAATAATAGAATACCAAGAGTAAATGGGAAGAAGTATCAAGGACATCATACCTACAGCGTTTCAAAATATCCTCATCTAGCCAACCAAGGATCTGTAATATTTCCTGTGACATTTGAAGAGCATCTATACGATTGGCATGGCGGAAACTTTAAAAACAGCCTACCAGGAGTGCCATTTAAAAGAAAAAGAAAAACATAAGGAGAAAAAAATATGTGTGAAACAGGTGATACAGTAGGAATCAAAATCCCAAAAGGAACCCCGATAGCAAAGTGTGTTGCTGTAATAAGAAAGATCGAACCGTCATTATCCATATCCGATATCAGCAGCCGCATCAATAATGATGAATACGTTCTGTCTTATGACTATACAGACGATAGTGGTGTAAAAAAAATAATAAAATGCTATGAGGGATTAACAAAACTTGGAATAACTCCAACTTTATATGAACTCGATGACGAAGAGTGTGATATCGAGATGATTAAAAATCTAAATGATATGTATGATGAAATAGATTCTGAGATTGATGAAGACGAGGAATAATCCTCTTTACTGTAAAGTCATAGCAATCGGACACGCTTAACTTTATAGATTGTTTTCAAGACACAATTTTCGAGATTATTAAAGCAAGCAAATAAATCAGGGGCGGCTCATCATTGAACCGCCCCTGTAATTTACCGATTATTATTCAGACCGGAGGATCAGCCTACATCGTCATCCTCGTCGTCGTAGTCATCCTCGTCGTCGTAGTCATCCCAATCGTCGTAATCGTCCCAGTCATCGTAATCATCCCAATCATCGTAACCGCCGCCTAATTCGCCGGAGAAGGTGGTTGCAGCAGCAGCGCCGAGATCGACCAGATCTTCAACGATCTTATCGTTCATGGGAACGCCTGTCGGGTTTGTTGCAGCCTTGAAAGACTTAACGAATGTGTTGAGGACAGTGCCCTTCTCGTTAAGCGAGAGACCGCCGATGATGAAGATGTTGGAACCGTTGACTTCAACGGAGATGGAGATGTCGCCCTTGAGAGAATTTACGATATCCTCGAAATCATCCTGGTCATATACCATGTCTACGACATCCATGATGTCGTCGTTATCAAGAGCCATCTTGCCGAGCTTTGCGATATCGATGTGGAATCTGATGAATCCCTCTTTCTTTGATGAGAAGAATTCCTTTGCAGTCATGTCCTTTGTGCTGATGTCAGCCGTATCGTCGAGCGTGTCTTCGATGAACTCCATTACGTCCGCAGCATAACTGTCTTCGGAAAGCTGCATGACGCATGCGAATGCACCGTCGAGCTTAAGATCTGCGATGTCCTCGAGATCATCCAGGTCCTCGAAATTTTCGAAGAAGTCCTGAGCGTCCTCAATGCCTTTGCACTGTGCAGCAAGAGCGAAAGAAACGACGTCATCTGCATCGATTACTTCGGAAAGACCGACGTTGCGGAGCAGTGTCTCCATCTGCTCGGGTGCGTCCTCGATGTTTTCCTCGTCAGCATAAGTATAGATACCATCCTCGAGATCTTCGATATCAGGAGCTCTTCCCTCGATATCGTACTCTTCAAACTTCAGCTTCTCGCAAGCCTTGATGAATGCATCTGTAGATATCTTTGTAGTCTTGGCGCAGCCTGCGAAGATACCTGCCAGCATAGTAGCTGTAAGTACACATGCCATTGCCTTAATCTTTTTCATAATACTTCACCCTCCTTTTGGGAATAGAGTGATTTTAACACACCTCATATTCCTTTGACTATTTGGCGGGTATAACAAAAACCGCAGTTTGCGTGATATTATTGTTCGGTGAAATGGTATTTCGCGAGGGGGGTGTTCGTTATATGCGCGAAAAATGGTCGTCAAGATCGGCATTTATCCTGGCAGCGATCGGTTCTGCCGTAGGCTTGGGCAACGCCTGGAGATTTCCGGGACTTGCAGCCAAGTACGGCGGCGGTGCATTTCTCTTTGTCTATCTTATTGCAATGCTCGTAATCGGCATTCCGCTTCTCATGATGGAGATCGCCGTGGCAAGGTACACCAGACAGGGCGCGCCGGGTTCAATCCGTGCGATGAACAAGAAGTGGGAAAGCGTCGGCTGGCTCGCCGTTTCAAACGGTATCGGCATCTCGATCTACTACGCCGCAGTTTTCGCCTGGGTCATCCTGATGTTCATCATAAGCTTCAAGTTCGCCGGCATGACGGGCAACACGGAAGCCGCAAGTTCGCTCTGGGCTGACACCATCAAGACAACAGGCACGACTTCAGGGTTTACTACCATCTCATGGCCAGTATTGGGATGCCTCGTCCTTTCCTGGGCGCTCTGCTACATCTGCATCCGCAACGGCACAACAACGGTCGGCAAGGTCGTTAAGTTCACCGTATCCCTCCCCGTCATCTGCCTTCTCATAATGGCAGTCCGCGGCATGATGATGCCCGGTGCCATGAGCGGCATCGCAAAGCTCTTCATCCCCGACTGGACAGCTCTCGGCAACTCCAATCTCTGGGTAGACTCGATCGGTCAGGTCTTCTATTCCCTTTCGACATCGATGGCGATCATGTTCGCTTACGGCTCATTCCTCGACAAGGAATCCAACATAGTCGTCGACACGATAATCATCGCTTTCTCCGACATGTTCATCAGCATCCTCGCCGGCATCGTTATGTTCACGACGATGGCAGGCGTCGGCATGCTCGACAACATCTCCGCTTCAGGCATCGCGACCGCATTCATCATCTACCCTCAGGCGATCGTCAAGATCTCCGACAACGGCGTATTCAACATGATCTTCGCGTTCATCTTCTACTTCTGCCTGATCACTCTCGCTATCGACTCGCTCTTCTCCATCATCGAAGGCATCTCGACCGCACTTTCCGATAAATTCAAGCTCAACAAGAAAAAGACGACGCTCACGATCTGCATCGTCGAAGGCGTCATCAGCCTCATATACGTAACAGGCGCCGGCCTTGCTGTTCTCGACATCGTCGATTATTACATCAACAGCTACACGCTCCTCATCACGGGCGTTCTCGAAATGATCGTCGCAGGCTGGTTCTTCAAAACCTATAAGATCCTCGACGAACTGAACCGCAACACCAACAAGCTCAAGATGCCTTCATGGTGGTTCCTGCCTTCCATCAAGTTCATCTCGCCGATCATCCTCACGGGACTCTTCATATGGAACCTCATTAACCTCATCAAGGGCGGCGGCATCTATGGCGCCGGAGACGGCTATACGCTCGTCTCGAACATAATCTTCGGCTGGGGAACGGCTACCCTGATCCTCTGCTCGGGCTTCATCATCAAAGGCATCGTCAAAGCCAAGTCCGGTAAGGGTTTTGAAGAAGACAACAGAACCTGGGATGAGCTGAAGGAAAACTGATACAGTGCTGACATTGCATAAGGAGACACCGACTTGAACAGGCCCTCATTAAAGAAGCTGATCCCCCTGCTCCTCCTGATATTCACCATCGCGGGCATAATAGGGTTCTTTTATGAGGAGATCTGCGTCTACATAAACGACGGGGTTTTCGCCAAGCGCGGCACGACATACGGCCCCTGGATCCCGATATACGGCTTCGGGTCGCTCTTCATCTTTTTCCTGACAAACAGATTCCGCAAAAAACCGTGGCTGGTGTTCCTCGTAAGTACTGTCTCATGCGGGCTTCTGGAACTCGCCACGGGCTACGTTCTCGATCACTTCTTCCACATGAGACTCTGGGACTACTCGATAGTCATCCTCAACTGGGGCAACCTGAACGGCTATATATGCGTAAGGTCGGTAATTACATGGGGGCTCTTCGGACTCCTTCTGATGTACGGCGTCCTCCCTCCTCTCGAAAAACTTCAGGCAAAGCACCCCAAGGTGTTTAATGTCGTGGCAATCGTGCCTTTCGCGATCTTCGCGCTCGACATAATCCTCAGCCTTACGTTAAAATAGGCTCCTGACAAAGACGCCTTTAGGAGAAACCATGAACAAAGAATACCTGAAAAAGAGATTCCCGCTGCTGATGCTCATCTTCGCATTCGGCGGCGTCTTCGGCTTCATATATGAAGAGATATTCTACCGTTTCGACCTGGGCGAATGGGTAAAACGCGGCACGACGTTCGGTCCGTGGATCCCGATCTACGGCTTCGGCGGACTACTGATACTGGGCTTTACATTCAAAGTCAGAAAGAATCCCTTCCTGGTCTTCCTGCTCGCGACCGTTGCGTCCGGTGTGCTCGAGCTTGCGACGGGCTGGGTGGTCCTTACCGTCTTCGGCATAAGGCTCTGGGACTACAACGAGGAGATACTGAACTGGGGCAACATCGGCGGATTCGTATGCGCGAGATCTGTCCTGTTCTTCGGCGTTTCAGGCGTGTTCCTGAGGTTCGTCCTGGTGCCGCTTTTCGAAAAGATCGAGCAAAAGCTCCCCAGAAAGGCATGGCTCGCGCTCTGTTTCATCCCCGCGGGGCTCTTTGCGGCCGACATTATCGTCAGTCTGATATGTAAAGCGGCCGGAGTGTAAAGAGAATTTTACATAATGTTAATGGAAGATAACCTGCTCCTTTGATACTATAAATAAATTAAAGGGTTTTGCGTTTGTTGCCTTAAACAGGCTGTTTTAAGGACAGACAAAGGAGCACCGTTATGATGAATGGCGATAATTTGGCACTCAGGAAAAAGCCTAATGCCGAAGATGATGCATATAACGACATAAAAGCACTTGTACTTGTCATCGTAGGCATATTGATAAATATTGCCGGAAGTCTTGTCGCCAAGGAATTCTCCTTTCCCCTCTATCTCGACAGCATAGGAACCATAGCGGTAGCGCTTACGGGCGGCTTTATGCCCGCCGTGCTCGTCGGTTTCTTCACCAACCTCATCAGCAGCTTATCCTATTACCCGAACATCTATTACAGCGTCATCAACGTCCTTATTGCCATAACCGCAGCCACTTTCTCACAGAGAGGAATGCTCAGGAAGCTCACCTGGAAGATGGTATTCCCCATCATCTGTTTCGTTCTCGTGGGCGGCGGTTTGGGTTCGGCCATAACATGGGGGCTTTACGGAGACTCGATGGGCGAGGAAGTTGCATCCGCACTGGCAACCCAACTCAATGACAACTATATACATAACGTATTCTGGTCACAGATGTGCGCCGGACTCGTAATGGATCTGCCGGACAAGCTCATCAGCACCGCCGCAGCGTTCATCATCTACAAGATATATCCGAAGCATTTAAGGCCGATAAGGAACAAGATGGACATCGTAGCGGCTCTTGCCAAGAAGGGACTGTCTTTGAGTGCAAAGATAGTGCTGTGCGTATCCCTGATCTTCGGCATCGCGGCCGCGGTCGTCACCTATGTAAGCTACAGGCAGTTCTCGGACACCATGATTGCGTCGGAATACGAATATGCCACCGATGTCGCGAAATATGTAGCCACGCTGATCGATCCGGCATGGGTCGATTCATACATAGCAAGAGGTCCCGGCGCCGAAGGATATTACAAGATCGACAAGACGATCAACATGCTCCTTTCGAGCTCGGACAGAATACAGTACCTCTATGTGTATAAGATCGAAGAGGACGGCTGCCATGTCGTTTTCGATGCCGACACGCCTGATCTCCCGGGCAGCGAGCACGGAGAGATAATACCGTTCGACGAGACATTCCTGGAATATAAGGACGAACTCCTCGCCGGCAATCCGATCGATATACCCATAATATCCGATGACTCCTACGGCTGGCTCCTCACCACATATGTTCCGCTCTATGACGAAAACGGCAAGTGCGTATGCTATGTCTGCGTTGACGCCTCGATGCCGAATATCGTCGACACCGAGAGGACGTTCGCATTCAAGACCACGACGCTCCTTTTGGGATTCTTCATCACGATCCTCACCCTGAGCGTATATCTGGCGAAACGTTACATCGTCACTCCGGTCAACAATCTCGCAAAGCTCGCGGGCGACTTCGCCTACACGGACGACGAGGCGCGCAAGGAGACACTCGACAGCATCAGGGATCTTGAGATCAAGACGGGTGACGAGATCGAGCAGCTCTATGACGCGATGGCGAAAACGACGCGCGACACCGTCGATTACATCAACGAATCGCAGCGCAAAAACGAAGCGATATCGACCTTCCAGAGCGGCATGATCAGCGTCATGGCAGACCTGGTCGAGAGCCGAGACAAATCTACCGGCACGCACATCAAGAACACCTCCGCCTATGTCGAGATAATCTGCGAGCAGATGATCGAGGACGGCATCTATCCCGATGTGGTCAATGAGGAATACAAAGCGAACGTCGTAGCTTCCGCACCTATGCACGACATCGGCAAGATAAAGATCTCCGACGCTATCCTCAATAAGCCCGGCAAGTTCAACGACGAGGAATACGAGATAATGAAGACTCACGCTGCCGAGGGTGCGAAGATCATAAGGACCGTCAAGAAGACCGTCGACAACAAGGAACTTAAGGAAGACTATCTCGGAGAAGCCGAGAACATGGCCCACTACCACCACGAGAAGTGGAACGGCAAGGGCTATCCCAACGGTCTCAAGGGCGAGGAGATCCCTCTGTCCGCAAGGATAATGGCCGTTGCCGACGTTTTCGACGCGCTGGTCGCAGAGCGTGTTTATAAGCCGGGCATGCCTTTCGACAAGGCGATGGGAATAATAAAGGAAAGTTCCGGCGAGCATTTCGATCCCAAGATAGTCGAAGCATTCGTACACGCGGAAGACAAGATCCGCGCGGTAACCGCAGAGATCCACTGATACATAAACTTTCATTCTGCAAAAGTCAGTTGCGCTGCACATTACACGGTGGACCGTCATTCACGCGCCTGAGCACGAATCCTCAAAGTGGGGTAAAATACTTTGTGGAAAAAATAATAGGAGCCCGCGCGTATGAATAAGATAGAGTTTTGGAAAGACGGAGAATACACCTATCCCCTCGCATTTGATTTCAGGCCGAACCTCAGGCCCTATCTCCTGGACGACGGAGAAACCCATCCCTGTATCCTGGTGCTTCCGGGCGGCGGATATGCGGTCGTCGTTCCGCCTGAGGGCGAACTCGTCGCAAAAAGATTCAACGAGCTGGGCTACAGCTGTTTTGTCATGACATACACGACCAACCAGCTCATGCGCGAACCCGTTATGGAACAGGCCATGAAAGACCTCGCAAGGGCTGTCCGCTTCGTCAGAAAGAACGCTTCAGAATACCGGATCGATCCTTCAAAACTCTATGTCTGCGGGTTCTCCGCGGCAGGTCACGTCTGCGGCTCGCTGTGCGATTACTGGAGTGAGATCGAAGATACGGATCCTGATTATAAGGACATCTCTTGCCGTCCCGACGCAGCGATCCTCTCTTACCCCGTCATCACATCTGGCGAATATGCGCATAAGGATTCGTTCCGCTTCCTTCTGGGCGCCGACATCTACGACCGCGAAGACGATGAGGCAAAGTATCTTTTGGACCGCTATTCGCTCGAAAAGCACGTCAGAGCGGACAATCCTCCCTGCTTCGTCTGGCAGACCGAAGAGGACAATCTCGTGCCCGTTAAGAACAGTTACCTTTACGCTGACGCATTGAAAGAAGCGGGCGTCAAATACGAACACAAGACATTCCCGCACGGCTTCCACGGACTGTCCGTCCCCAACGACGACTGGGCACAGGGAAGGCACGGAGAACCCTACACCGCAGAGCAGAGCTTCGCGCTCGTCAAGGCCATAAAGGAAGGCCTGATCGAAGCTCCGGAAGAAGGTGCGGAAAGCCTTTTGGGATTCTTAGGACCATTCCCTTACGATCCGGATTTCCACGGATTTCCGGATGTGTGCGTATGGCCTGAGATGGCTGACAGATTTTTAAAGAGTTTGGGAGAATGAAAAGATGGATATAACCGATAAGAGGATCGACGACGGAAAGGCTTTCGACTGGGGAAAGACCTCCGAAGAATACGCAAAATACAGAGACATCTATCCTGACATATTCTATAAAAAGATCGCCGACAGAGGGCTCTGCATAAAAGGACAGAAGGTCCTGGATCTCGGAACCGGCACCGGCGTTCTGCCGCGCAACATGTATAAGTACGGCGCAGAGTGGACCGGCACGGACATCTCTCCCGAGCAGATAGAACAGGCAAAAAAGCTCGCGGAAAAATCCGGCATGAATATCGATTTCAAAGCTGTTTCAGCGGAGAAACTCGACTTCCCGTCAGAGTCATTCGACGTCATAACGGCATGCCAGTGCTTCTGGTATTTCGATCACGCGAAAGTCGCACCCGAGTTTCAGCGCATCCTCAAAAAGGACGGAAAACTCGTGATACTCTACATGGCATGGCTCCCCTTCGAAGATGAGCTCGCCGGAAAGAGCGAGGACCTCGTAAGGAAGTTCAACCCCAAGTGGTCGGGCGGCGGAGAGACCAGACATCCCATCTGGATACCGGATGTCATGTATGACTATTTCGAGCTCGAAGAACACGAGGAATACGACGTGAACGTACACTTCACCAAAGAGTCCTGGCACGGACGCATGTTCGCATGCAGAGGCGTCGGCGCTTCGCTCTCCCCTGACGAACTCGCGAAATGGGACGCCGAGCACAGGGCGCTCCTGGCAGACGCACCAGATGAATTCGACGTGCTGCACTATGCCGCAACGGCAATCTTAAAGAGGAAAGATTTATGATCGAATACCGCATCGCAACAGCAGATGACATAGAACTTCTAATGAGCAGCCGCCTGGAGATGCTCAAAGTAGTAAATAACCTTACGGACGACTATGTTTTTCCAGACCTGATAGTTAACGAGAGCCGCGACTATTTTCTTAACGGCGACCAGACCACGGTCATCGCCATAGACGGCGCAGAAGTAATCGGCTGCGCTTCGATGAGCTACATGCGGATAATGCCTACCTTCTCGCATCCGACGGGAAAGCGCGCGCATCTCATGAACGTTTACACGAGAAATGAATACCGCCGTCAGGGCATCGCGAGAAAGATGGTCTTAATGCTGATAGAAGACGCGTGGAACAGGGGTTCGACTGAGATCAGCCTCGACGCGACCACGATGGGAAGGCCGCTTTACGAGAGCCTCGGTTTTAAGACTTCTTCAGAGTGCATGGTGCTGACAAAAGACTGAACTGTCACCTGTTAAAGAATGCATAGATCACTTCGTAATCACCGCACCTGGTGATGATGAGGAATCTTCCTGTAGGGTCGGTGTAGACATTATACTGTTCTGTATATGTCATGCCCTCCATGCCCGCATCCTTTATCATTCCGAGATCGTACGTGCCGTCTCGTTCGATCATCCCGGTGTCGATGCCGTTCTCTTTTTTCCAGCTGTCGATGCAGTCGAACCTGACGATGTCAAAATAGCAGTCCATGAACTTTCCGCTGATGCTGACTTCACCTTTTTCCGTAATGCTGTCGAGGTTTTCCTTCGCATATGCTTCGAGAGACTCATAGTCTGAAGGAACGGCCTCAGTGTTCTCATATATCCTGTGCGATGCGATCTCCAAACGGTCATAGACATAATCGTTGAGTTTGATCTCGATATTGTAGTAACTGCCGAATACGTCCTTGTAAGTAAGACCCGTGTCGCTCACGTACTCTTCGAGTGTCATTCCTTCCGGGAGCATGCTGTCGCTGGCATCAAAATTCCGCCTTAAAAAATCGGCATCGATCGTCACGATCTCGGTGCTGTCCGTAACGTTCTTGTGGTCCAGCGTCACTTCATTAACGAGCTTTACGATCTCTTTCCAGTTGTCGGGAAACCCGCCGTAACCGTTCTTTCTCAAATATCGCTCGACACCTTCGGAATCGTAATATGTGAGATATATTTCGTATGCAAGGGGCTCTTCCTCACTGCCCAGCACATTGGGAAGCGCGGCTATCACGTCGATGAGTTCCATCGCCTTGTCGCTTCTCAGCATTTCATCCTTTTCTTTGTTGAATTCGTATTTGCCCCAGCTGTTGTAGGTAAAGAACGTGTTCGGATTATCGGCGTTTCCCGTCGCAGCCAGGAAGTCAAGAGAAATTATCCCGGTCTTCGCCTTCGACCCGCACCCCGCAAACGCGATGCACATGGACATCACGAGCACCATGCTCATTACTGTTGTTATTATCTTTCTACCCATATTTTTCTCCTTTTGCCGGAAAACATATCCGGCGGATGCTGCTCTCGTCAATAGAATCAGTTTACTACGATAAGCACGTCTTCATGGACCGGTTTATCCCTGACACTGCCACGGGAAGGTGCGATCGAGAGTGCCATGTCGATATAGTTTTCGACATCTATCTCGTCATCCGGAGTATCCGCAAGAATATACAGATTTATATAAGGATGATATAATTCCTCCTCATTATCAGGATCGAAATAATAGAACTCGAGGATCACCCTCATACCGCCGGGATATTTACCCGTCTCATCCGTCTTGATACATATGTCGCGCATCTGCCTCAGATACTCGGTAACTTCACTGCGCTTCTCCTCCGAAGCCTCAGAAGAAACATATATCCTGAGGGTATAACTGTACAAGTGAAAATCGCCCGCCTGCTTTCGGCCCGTGTCGTTCTTCATGACAACGTCAAAGTCATGTTCTTCAAGGCAGGCGTTCATCTCCTCATAGTACGGGTTCTCATATGCATAGTAAGAGGAACTCACGGCAGGTGTTTTCGGATTGTTTTTCCTGTCATTCACATAGATTATTCCGAGTGCGACAGGAGTCAGTATCAGTATGGTTGAGATCACCATGTTCACCACTGCCCAGATGCTCTTACGGTTCTTTACTTTCGCCGCGATCGCGAAAGCAAGGCTCGCGATCGGCCCTAAAGCGCATGCAGCCGCAATGAGAAATGCCGTGTAAAACGCATCCCCGACAGCACCGAAACCCATCGCAAGGATCATGACAAAGAGAAACGGAATGGCAAGTACGCCAAGAACCATCAGCACGTTCGATATGATGCAGAAGATCATAGCGGTCTTTTTGGACTTCCCGGAATTGACGGCAGAAGGTACCTGCTGATACGGAGCGGTCTGCGGATATAGCGCGTTTTGCTGATACGGAGCGGGCTGCACAGCGGGACCGTACTGAACCTGCGGATAAGGAGCGTTCTGCCCGTACTGGTTATTCTGTCCATACTGATCGTTCTGCATCCGGATGACCTCTTTTTCGCGCGCTGACGCTTTATAAGGCTGATTTTACTACATACGCCGTCACAGCGATATAATGGGAGGAAGCGAGGTGGCATATGAGTATCAGACTTGTGCAGGCAAAAAGAGAAGACATGAAGACCGTCTGGGAGATGCAGATCGAGGCATTCAGGGGGCTTCTTGAGACATATCAGGATTACGACATGAGCCCCGGCGCGGAGCCTTTCGAGAAGGTTCTGGCAAGATTCGAACAGCCGTGGACCGTATACTATTTCATCGTCGCTGAGGACGTCAACGTCGGCGTCATCCGCGTGGTCGACAGGAAGGACGGCTCGAGGAAACGCATTTCGCCGCTCTGGATAATGGAGGAATACCGCGGCAAAGGATATGCACAGCAGGCGATCCTCGCCGTTGAAGAAATCTACGGACCCGATAACTGGTCGCTCGACACCATCCTGCAGGAAAAGGGCAACTGCCATCTCTACGAGAAGATGGGCTACCACCGGACCGGCAAGACCGAGAAGATCAACGACAGGATGGACATCGTCTTTTACGAGAAGGGATAAATAAAAATGAACTACAAGATCATAGACAGGGAAACATATTACCGCAAGGGCGTCTACCGCCATTTCACCGAAGACTGCAAGTGCTCGGTCTCCATGACCGCGCGCATCGACGTGACCTCACTTGTCGCGTTTTCGAAGGAAACGGACACGAAGTTCTACATCAACTTCCTGTACCTCCTGAGCAAGGTCCTGAATTCGCGCGACGACTACAGGATGCAGTATCTCTGGCAGTCGGACGAGCTAGTCTGCTACGACGTTATCAACCCGATCCAGTACGTCTTCCACGATGACACGGAGACCTGCACGCCCGTCTACACGACCTATTACGAGGATTATTCCGAATTCTATAAACATGCGTTGGAAGACGTCGAGCGCGCGAAAAACACACGCGAATACATGCTCGACGCACAGAACCACCCGAACTGGTTCGACGCATCCTACATCTCGTGGCTGTCCTACGATTCTCTGGACATCGAGCTTCCCGACGGCTACCTCTACTTCCTCCCCATCGTCAACTGGGGCAAGTACAGAGAAGAGAACGGCCGCTTCATGATGCCCCTCACGGTGCGCTTGAATCACGCGGTCGCCGACGGATTCCTCGTCGCCAACGTGTACAGACTGCTGGAAAAAGAGATTGGGGAGTTCAGTAAGGGTAAGTGCTGATATTCACTTGAATCGACTCGCATTTGCCAGTCACCACTTCAAAAAAATCGGCAACTATGCGGCAGTGCCGAATATTTTGCCGTATTTTTCGAGCATTAACTTGGAAAAATCTTGCAAAATTAAGGCATAGCCGCATTTCTGCCGGATAAATCCTATGATCGCGCCCTGTGTTAAAATCCAAGAAAAGCATTTATACGAGGTGTCACATGATCTTACGCGCATATACTAAAGAAGATTCGCCCGTCATCGCGAAATGGATACGCAGCGAGACCGAGCTCTACCAGTGGTCCGCCAGCCACTTCGGTTTCTTCCCGCTCCTCCCCTGCAGCATCGACGAGCATTACGCACCCTCTTTGAAGACAGGGCGCTTCATCCCGCTCACAGGCGTCGATGACGGCGGCAAACCCGTCGCGCACCTCTTCATAAAATATCCGAATGAGAACGACGACTCTTTGGTAAGGTTCGGCTTTGTCGTGGTCGATCCCGACATGCGCGGCAAGGGTTACGGCCGCGAGCTCATCCGCCTCGCCATTGATTATGTAAGGAACAACCTGTCGGCAACGAGGATCAGTCTCGGCGTTTTCGAGAACAATCCGAAAGCGAAAAAGTGCTACGTATCCGCCGGCTTCAAAGAATACGGCTCGCACACGGTCGACACGCCTTTCGGCCAGTGGGATTGCACGGACATGGAGCTGTATCTGTAAGGGCAACCACTGGTACATTGATCATCCGGGAGTTCCCGGAACAGTCCCTTAATCTACCCTTTCGCGCGCCTCAGTATCTGCCCTGAATTCGACGCGCGGTATTCCTTTGGCGTCATGCCGCAGTCCTTCTTCAGCACGTTCGTGAAATAGCTCTGGCTCGGAAACGCCAGAGAGGCCGATATCTCGGCGATCGAATAGTCGGACGAGGCGAGCATGGACTTGGCCGTCTCGAGCTTTTTGGTCTGGATGTATTCGCTGATCGAATAGCCGGTCTCCTTCTTGAACAGGCGCGACAGATAAGGCGCCGAGAGGTTGGTCACCGACGCCAGGGTCGCGAGCGTGATGCGCGTGTGCAGGTTCTCGTAAATGTAGTTGATGCAGGTGTTCACGGCCTTCGACGTGATGGCGCTCTTTTGCAGCGTCTGCATCTGCCTGGTGTAGTGAAGGCACATCTCGTTGTGGATGTCTGAGATCTCCTGCGGCGTGCGCGCCTCGTCGGCCTGGCGGATGTAGTAGTCGCTCAGGTTGTACGCCTCCGACTGCGACAGGCCGCCCGAGATGCAGAAACGCGCGACCAGGGCAACCGTGATGGTCAGGTGGTATTTGAGATTCTGGAGAGGGTTGTCGGACAGGATGCCGAGGCCCTTTTTCTCGTGGAACGGCTCGGAAAGAAGGCCCTTGACCTTGCGGAGATTGCCCGAGCGGATCGTCTCGTAGAAATCCATTTCGGGCGCTAAGGGCGCTCTGAAAAACTCATATTCCCTGTGAAGGAACTCCTGGTAGGAAATCTTTTTGCGCGGAGCGGGCATTTCGGGCCTCCTTGAAAACGGCTTCCGCCGGTAAAGTGCGGGAAGTGTCAAATATGCGTGAGAAACAAGGGCTTACGAGGGCATTATAGCATGAAAACGCAAAAATAAGATATGAAAAGGCAATAATGCCGCCAAGATAATTGTTATTTTGAGGGCAATCAGGTTATTGCAAAGAAAATTTTTTCGAGGAGGCTTTTATGAAGAGCAAGACCATAATCAGTTCGATCCTGGCTGTTTCCATGCTTCTCCCTCTCGCATCCTGCTCAGGCGCCCAGGCGGAGCCTACGACGGCTGCAACGACCGCGGAAGCGAAAACGGAGACACCGCAGCTCGAAGGCTACAATCTCCTTTGGAGCGACGAGTTCGACGGCAGCGGCGAGATGGATCTGACAAAGTGGAACTACGAGCCCCATGAACCGGGCTGGACGAACAACGAGCTTCAGGAGTACACGACGTCCACGGACAATGTTTTCGTGCGCGACGGAAAACTCGTACTGAAGGCCATCAAGACAGAAAAGGACGGCAACGTTCACTACACATCCGGCAAGGTCACCGGCCAGAACAAGACAGACTTCCAGTACGGCAAGGTCGTCGTTTCCGCCAAGGTGCCCGAAGGACAGGGTCTCTGGCCCGCAATCTGGATGATGCCCAAGGATGAGTCATACTACGGCCAGTGGCCGAAGTGCGGCGAGATCGACATCATGGAGTCATTGGGCAATGACACAACAATTTCCTATTCGACCATCCATTACGGCGAACCTCACGGCGAGCAGCAGGGCACCATCACTAAGGAAGGCGCTGACAGCTTCTCCGCGAAGTTCCACGAATATTCCGTTGAGTGGGAACCCGGCGAGATGCGCTTCTATACTGACGGCGAGCTCGTTCTCACATGCAACGACTGGTTCACCGCAGTTCAGGGCGAAGACGACAAGCCTTATCCGGCACCTTTCGACCAGCCTTTCTTCGTTCAGATGAACCTCGCAGTAGGCGGCAACTGGCCCGGAAATCCTGATGACACCACCGACTTCGACAAGGCTGAATTCGAGATCGACTACGTACGCGTTTACCAGAAGGACGCTTACGACACCAACGTCACAAAGCCCGAAAAGCCTTTCCGTGAAGCTCTCCCCGACGGTAACTTCATCCGCAACGGAAACTTCACCGAGCAGGAAGACCTGACCGATGACGTCGACTGGAAGTTCCTCCTCTTCAACGAGGGCGTAGGTTCAGCCGAGATCAAGGACGGCGAGATGATCATCACGACCGAGAAGTATGGTACGGAAGAGTATTCCGTCCAGCTCGTACACCCCGATCTCCCGATGCGCAAGGGCCATTCCTACAAGATCACCTTCGACATCAGGGCAGACGAACCCCGTAAGTGCATCGTCTGCGTATCCGCTCCGAATGCGGGCTGGATCCGCTACTTCCCCGACACTTCGATCGACCTCACGACCGAGTGGCAGACATTCGAATTCAATTTCGACATGACCGAAAAGGATGACAACAACGGACGTCTCGAGTTCAACATGGGCAAGCACGGCGACACCGCCACGATCCACATCACGAACGTCAGAGTCGAAGAAGTCTGATACACACAAGAACACACCTAAGGTTACTTTGAACTTGACCCCCGGGTGACCTATAGAGAGTGACGTGCAAGGTTAGCTCTCACAAATACCGGCTTGATCTGCAGCAGCAGTCAGGCCGGTATTTTTATACGGTTCATTCCGCACGTACCGCTACTGTTTTCCCGCATAGTCACCTCGCCAAAAACCGCTCAAAGTTCAAATCGGATTTCCGACATAAAACCCACCGATATGCCTTAGTTTTCGAAATGTTTACAGAGCCGTTATCCCATTCAAAAAACGGTGCGGATATAATAAATTCATAATGGTGAAGGATGCGTATCGGCACAAGGACAAGGGTGACGGAAATTGGCTGATAAGAAGACAGAAAAACCTGCAACACACAAGTACATCCGCGGTAAGACTTACGAACGCGTCATGATGCTGTTCGTGCTACTCGCCGTCATCGCGGTGGGCGCGGGCATCGTTGCGAGCATCACTATGTTCAAGAAATACGCAAGAACCTACAGGGAAGAAACGCTTACCAAGGTAGTTAGGCTCGCAAGCTCGGAGATAGATTTCAACAAGATCGACGAATGGCTCGAGAACGGTGCGGATGAGGAATATTTTTCGACTAAGGAAGATCTCCAGATCATCCTCGACAACACCCCTTTCCTTCAGTACCTGTATGTGGTCAAAGTGGAGCCTGACGGTTTCCACATCGTGTACGACCTGACGACGAGCGATGCGGAACTGGAAAAGTACATGGAAACGGAGCCGCGCGAACTGGCGATCGGTACGGTCTTCCCTTTCGAGAAGGGCCTGGAATACTACGTTCCGGCACTCCTTGCGGGTGAGAAGGTCCGCGTCATAGAGACCGATGACACCTACGGGTGGCTCCTTACCAAATACGAACCGATCTACGATCACTTGGGCGAATGCAAAGGCTATGTCGGCGCTGACATCTCGATGCAGGGCATTGAGGAATACACGAACGCCTTCACATTGTGGGTCATCGCGATCTCGATCATCTTCCTGGGCGGCGTGGCACTGATCGGCGTGCTCGTTTCGTCCTATGCGCGCCGGGCTTACGAATACGTTATCGCGACCGAGCAAAAGGACCGCGACCAGAAGATACTCCAGGAAGTCATCGAATCCTATGCACAGGTGGTCGACGCCAAGGATCCTTACACGAACGGCCACTCTTCGCGCGTCGCCGAATACGCAGTCAAGATCGCTGAGCTGTCCGGCAAGAGCGAGGAGGAATGCCAGCAGATCTACTACACCGCGCTCCTCCACGACGTAGGCAAGGTCGGCATCCCCGACTCCATCATCAGCAAACCCGGCAAGCTCACGCCCGAAGAATACGACGTCATCAAGCAGCATCCCGAGAAGGGTAACCTCATCCTGTCGCAGATCGACGAGTTCTCATTCCTCAGCGTCGGCGCGCATTACCACCACGAGCGCTACGACGGCAAGGGCTATCCCAACGGTCTCAAGGGTGAGGAGATCCCTGAGATCGCGAGGATCATCGCATGTGCGGACGCCTACGACGCCATGACTTCGCAGAGAAGCTACCGTGATCCCATCCCGCAGCACATCGTAAGAGAGGAATTCGTAAAGGGCATCGGCACCCAGTTCGATCCGGAGTTTGCCAGGAACATGCTCCACCTCATCGACCTTGATACCGAGTACGCCATGAAGGACCGCGTCGAAAACAGGGAGCTCCGCGACATGAAGCAGATAGCGATAAGCTATCACAGGAGCATGGTGTCACCGGGCATCCTGCTCGATGCCAACATGACGACGCTGAAGGTCCGCGTCTCCTCCGACAATGCGATTACGGCTACCGCGCCCAAGCCGGCCGCCCTTCTTTTCGACTCACTGGACGGACACATCCACATCATTGAAAAAGACAAAAAGGCGATGCTGGATTTCGAGTACGGCGAGATATGGTTCTCGGGCAAGCATAATGTATCCGGCACGCGCAAGATGGAAACGAAGATCACCGACGCTGAGCCCGGCAAAAACGGCATGTACACGATAGAAGCGTGCAGGATAAAGGACCACGCGCTCGTCAGGATCTCAGGCAACGGCAAGTGCGCCGAGACGGTCATCGCCCTCCCCGACTGCTCGAGATTCGTATATCTCGGACTTACCGGCGAGCACTGCCTCATGACGGACATCGACATCAGTAAGTCTCCCGATACGCTGCCCGGAGACTACATTCCCAGGATCGCGAAAGAGATAACCTTCATCGACGTTCCCGCAGGCGACGTGCCGAACATCCAGATCGACGGTTACAGGACCGCATCGACAGACGGCATTCTCATAGACGACAAGCTGAACATCTCGTTCCACACGATGAGCCTCCCTACCGCAAGGCTCGTCTGGCATTGCCCTTTCATATGCATCTACAGTTCGGACAGCGGCAATGTCGACGACGCAAGCTACAGGGAATTCTCGCTCATGAGAATGGACGGCGAATGCTGGGAAGGCGACCCCGACAGTTCCATCGAACTTTCTGTCGACAAGTCATCCGGCTTCAAGGACTGGGAGACCTGGAAACAGTTCAATAAAGAGGGCTACGACTGCAGCATCGATGTCGTAAGGGACGGCAACCGCATCACGGTAACCACATCAAACGGCGGCATCTCAATAAAGAACACGACGATCCTCGACATCGACGTCGAGAAGATCTACGCGGCCATTTCGGGCGACCAGTGCGCAGTTACGAATATCAGGATCAAAAAGGGCTAAGCCGCAGGCACGCGCTTATCTGCTGCGCTGCTTCACTGCTTATCTGCTGCCCTGTCAAATCTCCCGTCAGTTATTGTTCGACGTCATGACGCACATCATTACCACCATGATCGCTACTTCCTCAGCGATTGCAATGGCCAGCGCGCTATTGGTGATCACAGCCTTGTTGACAACGTTTTCGTCAGTATTTTCTTCGGTATAGACTTCGCCCACGAGAAGAGCTGCGAACATCAGACGCGTCTTCTTGTCCATCGAAAGGCCTCCGAAGCCCTTGTTCTTCTTGAGGAAATCAGCCGCCTCTATGATCTCTCCCGCGAGGTCTTCAGCAGGCACATCGATGTTGATGAGTGTGCCGAGCGCCGGGAATTCGAGATATGTTCCGAACTTGGAGCCCTGCTCCTTGAATGCGTTGAAGAGCTCCGCAACCTTGTCGCACTTGGCCTTCATGCTGCCGCCCGTAAGCGCCAATATCTCGCTCAGAGCCTGAACTGAATTCGAATCAGCCTTGATCTTGAGCTCCTTCTTGATGTATTTGTAGCACTCCTCCATCTCTTCGATGATGGTGTCAATATCGCGTTCGCTCATGGCAAGGAGCGACGCGAGTGCCAGGTCCTCCGACGATGTCAGGAGAGGATGTTCCTTGCTCATCCTGCGCATGATCTCGTTGGTCTTGTCACGGATCTCCTCAGCATCAGCCTTGCGTCCGCGGTCGACGATTATCATGGCGGTAATGACCATATATGAATCCTCCATGACCTTGCCCTTCATCAGCACGTCGAAAACCGCCTCGAGATCGGAGAGATATTGTTCCGGATCGGCTTCGAGCGTCATCCTGGATGTTATGACAAGTTCTGCGACATCCCTGAATGCAGAGAAGATTCCCTTGCGCTTGCTTAAGATCTTCTTTGACTCCTTGAGTCTCTCGATGTCGACCTCTTTTCCCGCACTTGCGAAAAGCAGTCCGCCGATCACCTGGCTGATCCCCATCTCAAGGAAAAATGCCTTGTCGATTGCGATCTTGTTTGAAGCCAAAAGTTCAAGTTTGCGTGTCAGTTCAGGGTTCATAGTGTTCTCTCCTTTGCGGGTGCCGTGATCATGCATTTGCGTGCTCCATCAGGACTCTGTATGTTCATTTTAGCACTATTTCGGGAAACCTTCAGAATACAATCAGATATTTCAATCTCCCCAAACCCTGATACAATATACATCGGATTAGGAGATAGAAATAAATATGAAGATGCATTTCGAGAAAACGGATATATCCACGATCTTATGCGGTGTCGGACTTGGCATATCGCTGCTGTTTTTGGGGCTTGCGCCGTTAGGCAACTGGCTCTACCTGATCGCGAAGCTCCAGCATTCCTCACGTGAAATCGCGCACGCGACCTTCGTGCTGATCATCTGCGGCGTCCTGGGGTTCGGCGGCATTGCACCCTCCATCGTTGCGAAGATCATCAACAAAAAGAGCAAGTGGCCCATCATAAACATCGTCATGATTACGCTGACAACGATCGCAGACAGCCTTCTCACATGGGGTGTCGTCGCACTCATGCAGCACTACAACAGATAACCGCCAGATATACTGAAATGAGGAGTATTGGCGGTAGCGGACATTTCTGTCTTCACTGATCTGCCGCCAAACTGTTTCATTTTTGCATTTTGGCGGTGCGGCATTTTTTCTGAATTCAATTGAATACCGCCAATTCATTCTTTTTGATGACTTTGGCGGTCAGATCTCATTCAAATCTTCCCGTTTCAAACCGTCACTTACCGCGAATGAAACAAAATGGCGGTTATATGAGGGCATGCACTTGTTAAAGATACCGCCAATTCATATTAATCCGGCAAAATGGCGGTTGCCGGATGATAAGCATCTTGAAGGACTACCGCCATTTTATTCAAAACGATCATATTGGCGGTTTTTGAGATAACGTGCATGGATGAACAAGCGATAAATGCCCTATAAGGATGTTTCAGAATATCGGTTTTTCCCGGATTTTCGACTTCAGCAGCCATTTTGACAATCAGGTCGAAAGTCAAAGAGAAAAACGGGCCATTAAAAACGGAAATCTTCGACTAAAGTGCAAATTCAAAAAGACAAGTCGAAAAAAAGAGGGTTTAAAGCCTGTTCAGAAGCTAGGATCACTTGGTTAACACTCAGATTCAAAGCGATTTGCCCTGATTTCTTCGACCTGATTAATCATTTTTTCACTTCAGTCGAAAAAAACACAAAAAACAGGTTTCGAGAACGCAACTATCTTCGACTAAATCCTCATTAACAAAGGATAAGTCGAAAAAGTCTTACAGCACCTGCGGTCTTCGCCGTAAACGGACAGCAAGTCTTACAGGTCGCATGCTTCTACTGCGGTCTTCGCCGTAAACGGACAGCAAGTCTTACCTGAAGGTACCATTGATGACTTAAGATTGATGGCTTAAGGCTGATCTGCATAATAAACATGGCAGGTTACGATCGGACTATCCCGCAAAAATCGTGAAGAGCCGCATTTATCCATCGTTTTCTAATTGTTTACACCAAACATAATTATTAAAATAATCTTGAGTCTATAATCAGGTTAAGTAACAAGCGGGATAATAATTCTGGAACGGCTTAACATGGAATCTGCGATAAACCTACAGTCTGTATACGTCACCGATTTAGTCGGAGTTGCGATACTCGTGATCATCTATCTCACGAAGGGCTGGAAGCTGCCGACGCGTAAGGACGAGAGTACCATCATGATGGCGCTGATCGGCGCATCGGTGCTGAACTGCATCGTCGATCTTTTCGTGTTCACATGCGACGGCAAACAGGGTGCCGAGTATTACTTCATCCTGATGTCCGGCAACACGTATCTGTACTTCTACAACATGATCATCGGCGTCGGCATCATCTACATGATCATCAAGCACATCGACCACAAGACGACGGGACTTCACATGTTCTTCTTCTGGATGCTGAGCATCATCGAGGCAGGCCTCCTGATCGTAAATTTCTTCCAGCCTATCGTTTTCGAGATCGACGACCGCAACACATATCACAGAGGACCGCTTTATCTGGCATTCGTCATCATCGGCTTCGTGCTGATCCTTTACGGTTACGCTTACTATCTCATCTCGAAATTACGCAACCCCTCGCTCCGCAATTTCCCTGTCATCCAGTTCCTTTTGCCGATCCTCATCGGAAACCTGGTGCAGATGAAGTTCTACGGCATCTCGCTCCTTCCTGTCAGCTTCGCGGTCGCTTTCTCCGCCATCGCGATTTCGCTGCAGAACGAGTGTATCTACGTCGACAAGCTGACGGGCGTTTACAACCGCTATGAGCTCGACAAGATCATCCGCGAGCGCCGCATCCGCCGCAAGGGCAACATCGCAGCTCTGATGCTCGACCTCAACGACTTCAAATCCATCAACGACAACTATTCCCACGAAGAGGGCGACAACGCGCTTATCGCTTTCGCGAACATCCTCGTTGAAGTCGTCGGCTCGGAAGGCGTTGTAGTAAGGTTCGCGGGCGACGAGTTCATCATCATTATGCCGAAGTTCAAGGGCGGCGACCTGAGTGACTTCAAGAAGCGCATCACCGAAAAGGTCGACGAATACAACGCGAATTCCGGCAAGCCCTACAAGCTCTCGACAGCGATAGGCGGCAAGATCTTCGATCCCACGGGCGCCGACGTCGACCACCTCGTAGCACAGATCGACGCGCTCATGTACAAGGACAAGGATGCCTTCTACGGCGAAGGCGGGCACAAAAGATAACTCATTTAGCAGCAGACGGCAGAATATCAGCAGAACCAAAAGATCCCCATACCTCAAAAGTACAGGGATCTTTTTATTGTAAGAATTAACTTAACGCATTATCCTTCGATCACATAATCATATACGATATAAATGTGCGGATCATCAGGATTCAGGCACTTTCCGTCCGGGCCAAAGTCATAGCTGCGGCCGTCGATGAGAACATCGCTTCTGTCAGTGATCATTGCACCCGCGCTTCCCTCTTGACGCAAATAATACCAGGCGCCCCTGTAATACAGCCATCCGTTCCTGATCACTTCGCCGTTGGAGTAAGCGTAATGCCAGCAGTCATCCCAACCATCTTCAACCCAGAACCAGCCGGTAACCATCCTGCCGTTTTCATCTAAGAAATACAATTTATCATTATGTGAAAAAAAGCAGTTTGAAAGAGCTACTCCGTCATAGTCGAAATAGTACCATTCGCCGCCGATCTTTTTCCATTCGTCAGAATAGTATTCCCCGTTCGGACCGGCATAAGTCCACCTATAATCGTTGATCTTTATCCATCCTGTCCTGCCGCCGATCAGGTCTGTTGCCTTGCCGGTGCCCGGCTCGAATGAAACGAGTTTTCCGTCAGGCGATCTGAAATGCTCCCAGCCGTCGATCATGAATCCGAGGTCGTTGAAATAATACTTGTCTTTTCCGGATTCGAGCCACCTTTCACGGTACAGTTTTCCGTTCGCATCGGCATATACCCACCAATCGTACTCTTCATCACCGTAATAATAGGGATTGTATACTTTCTTCCACTTGCTGATCTTTCTGCCTGAATCGGGATTTGTGCAGACACCACTGGAATTAAAGTCGTAAAGTCTTTCATTGACTATCACGTCTTTCCTGTTGCTGATCATTTTCCCGTTAACATCGAAAAAGTACCATTTTCCGCCGAGGCTGAGCCACTCTGCCTGACAGCACTGTCCGCCGGCTTTGATATAGTACCAGGCATTCGTTTTGCTGTCCCAGTGCCAGCCGGCCTTTGTTATCATGGCACCGCTGTTATCGGTAATATGAACCTCCCCGTCGTAATCAACGCAGACGCCGGTGACCATTTTGTAATCGTATTCGAAGTAATACCATTTATTGTTGATCTTGTGCCATCCTTCATACGCGCGGCCGTCGGCACCGAAATAAAACCAGAATCCGTTTATATCCTGACGCCAGCTGTTTGTTACCATCTTGCCGTTGTCATCGAACCAGTACTGAAGATAATAGTCCGCACCGGTTTCGACAAAATAGTTCTGCCTTACAGCCATGATCCCGTAATCATCGGAGAAAGGACCCGACTTGTCATCGCCGAAAAAATACCAGCTGCCGTTTATCTTCTTCCAGCCGGAATACGCTTTGCCGTTGGAACCTACATAGCGCCACTGCGTGCGGCTCTTGTCGTAGACAGGATGTCCGTCTTCATATTTATAACCGGTAATGAAATAACCGCACGGTATCCACTTGTTCTTTTCCATGTGGCCTTTGGTATCGAAATGATACATGTCACCGTCGATCCATACCCAGGTGTCCATAAGAGCATGGCCGTTATCGCGGAAATAGTACCAGTAGCCGCCTATCTCCTTCCAGGTGTTGACGCAGTATTCGCTCTCTGATGTGTAGTACATCCAGTATCCGTCGTCTTCACGCCAGCCTGTGGAATCCGCCATGGCCGACGAAGGCACGAAAGACAACATCATGCCCGCCGTCAGGGCAGCCGCAAGAAATTTTCTGATTACCATATCCTGTCCTCCCCTTTGTCAAAGATGTTTTAATTCTAGCACATTAAGACGGGACATGACACAACTAACCCTGCTCCAGTTCCTTTAACCGCTCAACGCTGTCCTTTTTCATCTCTTTGTAGCGGCGGATCTTCTCCTCGAATTCGGAAGCCAGCGGCTTGATCTCCTTTTTCGCTTCCTTGAGGATGTTTATAAGGCCGTCACACAGCATCTGCAGGCGCTTTTCGATCAGCCCCTGTACCTTCCTGGCTTTTTCTTTGGACAGGCCCTGGAGCTTATCTGTGAGGTCTGAAAGGAAGAACGCGAACTGCTCATAAGTATCGGTCTGCGCCTCGAAAGATTCGATCGAGATCGCCTCTTCCTGCAGGAGCCAGACCATGGTGTCGTACGGGTGATACCCGCCGAAATAATATCCGAGCCACCGGTCCAGGTTATCGAAATCAGCCTTCTCCTTATTTTCGAGCAGGAAAGAGACGTTGCGCTTCGTGTCCGTGAACATCATCTTGAGTCTTATCACCATCTCGTCATTCTCATCGTTGCACGCGTGGTAGAAGAAAAAATACGCATTCAGTTTCTGCGCGAACTCGTTGATGTCCCACTTGTCGGGCTCTAATTGGACAGGCTTTAAGAGACTCGTCTCATAAGCGTCGGGCATGAGGTCGAGCAGGACTTTCTCCGCGCGCATGAGCGCCCCTATGATCAGCTCCTTGTTGCTGACCCAGTCCTCCTCGTGAACGTTCAGCGGGATGAGGCAATAGTCGAACGCGGCCTGAAGCCAGCGCAGATAATCCTCTTTGGTGACGCACCTGCCGGGTGCGATGCGGTAAGGATTGCGCTCGCAGAGGAAGATCAGGGCCGGCTGCACGCACTCGTGACGGACGCGGTTGTACGTCTTCTCGAGCTGGCACAGGAGCCTTAACTCCGTGGGGATCCCCTCCCAATATTTCTCGCCGGTAAAATCCATTGCGCCTCCTTCCGATGAACTAATTATCTCGGTGTGCGCTTTGTGTGTCAAACTCCGCACGCCCTGTCTGCCCCGCTGATGTTATAATCGGAGAAAAAAGAAACGGGGGACCTTCCCATGCTCTTATATATCAATGCCTGTGTAAGAAAAGACTCCAGGACAAACCGCCTTGCAGAAGCTCTTCTCAATAAACTCGATGAAGATTACTTCGAAGTGGATGTCGCTGAGATCAAATTCCCGGTGGTCGACGAGGAGTTTCTCTTAAAGCGCGACAGGCTCGAAGAAGAATGCGCCTGGGACGATCCGCTCTTCGGCCTTGCAAGGCAGTTCGCCGATGCAGACACGATCGTCATCGCGGCACCCTACTGGGACCTCTCGTTCCCCGCCTGCCTTAAGCAGTATTTCGAGCAGATCAACGTGCTCGGCATAACATTCGAATACAGCCCCGAAGGCTACCCGATCCCGCTCTGCAATGCAAAACGCCTCTACTACGTGACGACCGCGGGCGGCGCTTTCGTGCCCGAGGAGTTCGGCTTCGGCTACGTAAAGGCTCTTGCTGAGGGCTTCTACGGCATAAAGGACGTCCGCATGATCCGCGCCGTGAACCTCGACGTCGACGGCGCCAATGTCGAAAAGATAATGCAGGAAGCGATAGGCGGACTGAACGGAGTTATCTGATCCATTCGTACCCTCTTATGCCTACACGCAGAAAACAGAACGCTAATCCCGTCATAGCCTTTGTACTGACAGTGCTGCTGTTCATCGCGCAGTTCCTGTCGAGCAAGGCCGGATGGTTCATCGCAAACTTTTTCGACTGCTCGAAAATCGATCCCGACGGGCTTTTCGCAAGCGTTGCGATCCACCACATAGTCCAGATGACATGCGCCCTTCTGATAATACTTTTCCTTAACAAAGCACGCGGCATCAAAGGTTTCAAGCTCCGCCCGAGATTCGACAGAAAAGGCATCCGTTACACTCTCATCTTCTGCGGTGCGCTGACACTCTACTACCTCGCCGTCTACATCATCGGAAGTTTTACGCACACGATCGGCACATACGATTACGAGCTAAACCGCACGAACGTCATGGGTACCTTGGGCTTCCAGCTCCTGCTCGCGGGTCCTTCTGAAGAGATCCTCTTCAGGTCACTCCCGATCACCTCGTTCATGCACTACCTGAAGCCTGACTGCAAAAAGACCCGAGCTGCCGCCGTTATACTGACAACGCTCCTTTTCGGTCTCGCGCACATTAACATCAACACATTCGAAATACCGTGGTTCCAGGTATGCTACGCATTCGTGCTCGGTCTGACATACGGCTATACCCTCCTCCGCACGAAGAGCGTCATCTACCCCATGCTGATGCACAGCATGAGCAACGTGATCTCTGTCGGCGGATGCTACATCTACATGATGCTGGTGAAATAAAACATTCATTACTTCAGCAATTGCAAAACAGTTACCGTAGGAGTGAATCGATATGGATAAATGTCCGTTTTTTCGGTTTTATCCATATAATTCGCTGGAAAATATGGTTAAAACACCATAAAAAAGAATTTTATCCATAACACGGCAATTAGCACCTGCAGCCTTCGCCGTCAATGGAACGGCTCCGCCTTGCCTGAGGCACCATTGACTGCCAAGGCTTATGCAGGTGCTGTAAGGTCTGCAAGAGGCGGTGCCCGCCTCATGCATCTGACAATGCCGGACTTCAGAGAATTTTCAAATAAACATCACACGTCTTACCTTCTGTTGCTTAACCCACAAAACGCGTCCGCATTACTGATTGTTGGGTACTGCTTTGCCTGTGATAATGAAGCCATCAAACAAAACACAACTCAAACGGAGGACAATAAAATGAAGAACACAGATATCAGGGAACTCAATATGGAAATGCTCGAAGACGTAAACGGCGGAGTCGTAATACCCATCGTGCTGAGGTCGGATAATGAGACAGTTGAAAAGATCATCTCATCCGCAGAGGTCTTAAAGAGTGAAAGCAGCATGATCATCAGAGCGGCAGTCAGCATCATCGTCCCGATCGGTCCGGCCATCGGAAAATAAAGAAACTGCAGATACCGAAGTGCAGCCCCCGGAATGCCTGACAAACAAAAGACAGTAATCCTCACTGCATCATATAACATAAAAAACGAACCGTCTCGTCAGCTCTTACGCTTTTGAGACGGTTCTTTTTTCTACTCCTTTCGCTTTATTTTTATTGCTTGGATTACAAAGTTATTCTTAGTCTGTCAGTGTTTCAGTGTGATGTGTTTTTGCTTTTCTTTTTTCAGCTTTCTCCTTCCGTATAACCGTGATCTGTCATCCTTGTGCCGTATGGTACGCGCACTGGTCTCTGACCGTCTTTCAATTCTTCGGTGTTGTCAGGATCTCTGTAAGGAATGCCGCCGTGCACGAGAGCCGCGGGCGGAGTCTCTCCGTCGATATCGGTGTTGTCAGGATCTCTGAGCGGATAACCGTCAGGCATCTTTGCACCGAACGGCTGTCTGGACGCAGGGGACCCTGCCGACATTTCGTCCACACGGACCTCCAATCCCACGTCCTCGTCGATCACATATTCCGTGTCAACTTTATGGTCGTAATCAGGTGTGACCATATCTTCAGGCCCGTCTTCCGCTCCGTACTCCTCTCCGGCAGCCGCTTCCTCATCGATGAGAGACTCGTCCTCATTACAAGGAAAACTTTCATCCTGGTCAGATGGCTGCTGTACATTTTCTTGAGCATCCTGCGTCTCGCCGGTGTCAGTGTCACCTGGCTGATCACTTCCTGCGATCGTATCTCCGCCGGCTTTATCACCTTTGGTAGTTTCCCTGCTGGCAGTATCTCCGGCCGTCTGTTCTGTCTCTGTCTGAGAACCCGGTGTATAAGGGATGGTATCGCCCGTTGTGTTGCATGCAGTAAATAAGAACGCAAGCGAAGCAACTGTGGCAAGAGCCATTATCCCCATGATTCTCTTTCGTTTCATTTTGCATACCTCCCTTCGGTAGTATGCTTTCACTATATACGAGGGCTTAAGATTAATTTGGGCAGAACATGGCGATACCTGTGGCAGGAATCAGTCAATAAAGAGGTGAATTTGAGGGAACGGGATAAGCAGACGGACGCTGTTTCCGTTAATTCATATTGAGGCAGCAACTTATTTTTCGTATGCCTCGAGCGCCTGCATGTAATAGTCCCGGAGCTTTTTCTTTAATGTCTTCGGCCTTATCACGACGGCATCTTTTCCGAATCTCCTGAAGTAGGATTCGAGCTGTATCTCCGGCCAGTCGAAATGATAAACGTTGCCGTCGATCCTGGACACGACCGGTCTGTTCTTTACTATTACCTTGAAGTATCTCATTCCGGCTTCGGTGAGACGGACAGCCGCGTGAATGTCGGGCGCGGCGGAGTGCGGGCTCCTTATCGCAATGGCATGTAATTTTTCGGCGCAATCTTCGTCAGGCTCGAAAACATCCGATGTCACGAATGCATTCCTTATCCTCGATATCCTGAATGTCCTGGTCTTTCCGTTCTTATGGTCGCGGCAGAGCAGATAGTTGCACTCCTCTTCCTTGGACATAGCGATGATGTAAGGCTCGATTGCCACCTTGTAACTGTTGGTTGTCGACGAGAATGTAAGGACATGGTCCTCCTCTATCGCACGCCTTATGTCTTCGTATACATCACGGAATATTATCTCTTCCCTTCTGTGCCTGGGAATGGCAAGGTATGCGCAGAACATGTCCTTCATGTATCCCGAGAGCGATTTGTCACCGAGAAGATTATTCTCTATCTTCTTTATAACGTTGTAAGATGCACCGCTGACGGTAAGAGTCAAAGCGGTCTTTTTACCCGTATCAGTATCACCGGACCTTATGTATGTACTTATCAGCCTGTCTGCAAGTGCAGCTGCATCGGCCGGCTTCATGTTCCTGACGGACGTGATGTCGCCGATTATCCCGTTTACGAGTTCCTCATTGTCGCTCCTGTATTGCTCGAAATAGTTTACTATCAGTTCTTTAAGAAAACCGTTAAGATTCACGGACTCGTCTTTCCTTACGAACTCGAAGAATTCCGCATCGTTTACAAGTCTGGATCTGATGTCTTCGGAAAGGTATATCTTATATTTCTCTGTCACGGTAATTCCTTTCTGCTGCAGGAGCATTTTCAAGAAAAAACGGGAAAGCAGCCGGTGTGTTATCTCCGTTTTGGGGTTGTGTTTTTCGCGAAAATACGCAAAATCAATGCGTTTATTCAATTATATTGGGGTTATAATCACAAGTCAATCTGCATCTTTAAGTCCCCAACTACAGAGGCTATCATAAAGCCACAACAGGAACAAAGACACATACAGCAATCTAAGGCGGTATGACATGTTCGAATCATGAATTGTTCCCCAAAAGGGACAGTGTCTTGAAAGTCTTGTGAGTAAAGGTGCATACAGCAACGAAATCTCGAGGGCCGAAGAGAAAGAAAACTCTTACGGCAAAGATCCCGGTAGTCCGGGGGCACCTTGTTTTAAAGGAGAATAAGAAAATGTTGGAATTATTAAAGAAAGAAGCAAACAGGACTCTTACAGAAAATGGTGCTTCCACATACACAAGCACGGAGTCTTTCTGCCTTGACCTCTTTGCAACTGCAGGCGCATTGAGATATGCATCCAATGAAGAGATAGTTGAAAGGTTTATAAAGGCTTTCGCCGAAGACAGGGATCTTGCAATGAAGATACTCTTTTTTGCCAGAGACATCAGAGGCGGCTTGGGAGAAAGACGCTTCTTCAAGGTAATACTGGCATACCTCGCTTCAGCTGAACCTGAAACGGTTTTGAAGAACATAGAGAATATCGCAGAGTATGGCAGATATGATGACATCCTCGTTCTCATAGGCACACCCTGTGAGAAGGAATGCATGGAGTACTTGAGCGGGCAGCTCTCTTCCGACGCAAAGGCACTTGCTGAGGGTAAAGAGATATCTCTGCTCGCCAAGTGGCTCCCTTCAGTAAACACAAGCAATAAAAAGGCTGTCAGGACAGCCAGGAAGATAGCCAAGGCCTGCGGCATGACTGAAGCACAGTACAGAAAGACTCTGTCTGCCTTAAGAGCTGAGATCAGGATAATCGAGAACAGCTTAAGGGAAAGAGACTATTCTTTTGACTATGAAAAGCAGCCTTCCAGAGCTCTCTTCAAGTACAGAAGAGCCTTCATCAGAAATGACTATGACAGGTATGCCGCATTCATAACAAAGGCCATATCAGAGCCTTCAGTAATAAACACAGGAGCACTCACTCCTTATGACATCATTGCACCTGTTGTAAAGAGCAACCGCAAACTCAGCGGTCAGCTCAGCAAGGATGAGAGGGCAGCCATAGATGCAACATGGAATGCCCAGGAAGACTTCACAGGCTCAGAAAATGCACTCGTAGTCGTAGACGGCTCCGGCTCCATGTACTTTTGCTCTGATGGCCGTGCTGCAGCTGTCGCCCAGTCGCTCGGCATTTATTTTGCAGAGCGCAACACAGGCGCATTCAGGAACTGCTTCATCACCTTTTCGACCAATCCTCAGCTGGTCGAGATCAAGGGAAAAGACATCATAGAAAAGGTCCGTTACTGCATGAGCTTTAATGAGTGCAGCAACACCAACATCGCGAAGGTCTTTGAGCTGATCCTGAAGACTGCTGTAAAGAACAAAGTCAAGCAGGCAGACATGCCTTCAAAGATATACATCATCTCCGACATGGAGTTCGACTGGTGCGCTGAAGGAGCTGATGAAACAAATTTCGAGCAGGCCAAAAAGCTGTTCGAGGCAAATGGCTACAAACTGCCTCAGATAATCTTCTGGAATGTTGAGAGCAGGAACCGTCAGCAGCCTGTCACAAAGAATGAACAGGGCGTCGCGCTCGTATCGGGCTCTTCGCCTCAGATATTCAGGATGCTCAAGGAAGGCACACTTGAGCCCTACAGATTCATGCTGGACGTCCTCATGTCCGAAAGATATGAGAAGATAGCAGCCTAAAACTTTAGAAGTCCCCGGTGCCTTAACAGGATGCCGGGGATTTTTTATTTCGAAAGGAAAAAGATCATGGAATACATAGAGATAAAAGGAAAAGTAAACACGGCCGTATGCTATGCGAAGGTCGTGGAAGACGAAGCGATAGAACAGATCAGAAGAATGTGCGACTACCCCATGACCGAGGGTTCCAGGATAAGGATAATGCCCGACGTCCACTCCGGTAAGGGATGCACGATCGGAACGACCATGACCATCACTGACAAGGCCGTTCCCAACGTCGTAGGTGTCGACATCGGATGTGGGATGTACACGGTATGTCTCGGAAAGGGTGACATCGACCTGATGCTCCTTGACGCTGCTGCGCACTTCATCCCTTCGGGCAGGAACGTCTGGCCCGGAAGACAGGAGAAGTTCGACTTAACTGAACTCAGATGCTACAGAGAGCTCAAGGACACGAAAAGGCTCGGAAGGTCTTTGGGAACCCTTGGCGGAGGAAACCACTTCATAGAAGTCGACGTATCTGAAGACGGCACGAAATATCTCGTAATACACTCCGGTTCCAGAAACCTCGGGAAGCAGGTCGCGGAGCTCTACCAGAAGCTCGCCATAAACCTGAGCAGAGGCTACGGCGATTATCTCGAAAAGAAGGAAGAGATAATAAGGACCTACAAGGAGGAAGGCAGAAAGAGCGAAATACAGGCAGCGATAAAGGCTCTCCACAAGAACGTTTTCGGCGGAGAGACGCCCATACCCGAAGACCTGTGCTACCTCTCCGGAAAGTATCTTGAGGACTACCTCCACGACGTCGAGATATGCCAGGCGTTCGCCAGAAGGAGCAGAGAGAAGATGGCCGAGATCCTGATCGAAAAGACGGGGCTTACCGCAGGCGAAGCATTCCACACGATCCACAACTACATCGACACCGATGAGATGATCTTAAGGAAGGGTTCCATTGCGGCACACAAGGGCGAGAAGGTCCTCATCCCCATCAACATGAGGGACGGTTCCGTCCTGGCAGTCGGAAAGGGCAACCCCGAGTGGAACTTCTCCGCTCCCCACGGCGCCGGAATGATAATGTCCAGAACGAAGGCGAAGTCCACCCTCTCCATGGACGAATACAAGGAAGCCATGAAGGACGTCTTCACCACTTCCGTAAACGAATCCACGCTCGACGAGGCGCCCATGGCGTACAAGTCTTTAGAGGACATAATAGATGTCATCGCAGAATCCGTTGACGTGATCGAAGTATTAAAGCCGGTATATAACTTCAAGGCAGCAGAGTAACGCTTGGCGCCGCGACGGTGCGCTGTGCGGCGTTCAGGATGCGCGGCGTCCGTTCCCGCTTTTGTTAAGGCAACATTAAGATAAACCGAGTCTCCCCTTAAGGTTCGCGAAGTATCGTATACGTATTCACGAACCAAAGGGGAGATTTTTTATATGAGTGAGACCATCCTGAAGATAAACGGACTCAGTAAGTCCTATGGAAAGAAACAGGTTTTAAAGAACGTCACCTTCAGCGTCGAAAAAGGAAAGATATACGGCTTCATCGGCGAGAACGGTGCAGGCAAGACCACGACGATAAGAGCTGTCACGGGACTTACGGCTGTCGAAGACGGACAGGTCGAACTTTTCGGAAAGTCGGATGCAAAAGGACTTTCAGAAGGAAGAAAAAAGATGGGATGCCTTGTCGAGCACCCGATAATCTCATTGAATAAAACGGCACACGATAACCTCGCGATGCAGCAGCTCCTCTACGGACAGGATGACGCGTCCAGGATCGACAGGCTCCTTGAAAGAGTCGGCCTGAGCGACGTGAAGAACAAGAAAGTAAAGGATTTCTCGCTCGGCATGAAGCAGCGTCTCGGCATAGCGGTATCGCTGATAAACGATCCCGAACTTCTCATACTGGACGAACCGGTGAACGGACTTGACCCGGTCGGCATGGTCGAAGTAAGAGAGCTCTTAAGGTCTCTTGCGGCAGACGACGGGATAACGATCGTGATCTCCAGCCACATCCTCGCAGAACTTTATCAGTTAGTAACGGACTACATAATTATCTCGCACGGCGAGATCCTTGAAACAATCTCGAAAGAAGAACTCGATGCGAAATGCGCGTCCTATGTCACGCTCGAGACTGACCGCACCGAAGCAGCTCTGGAAGTATTAAAGAACAACGGCGCCTCCGACATCGGCTTTGAAGGAAACATCATAAGGATATACGATGACGTCTCCCTCAGAACGGTGGCAACATGGATGTTCGACGCAAGGATACTCGTCACGCTCCTCGCAAGACACGAGAGGTCTTTGGAAAACTACTATATGGAACTTCTGGGGAGGGCATGAAGATGAGAGACCTGCTTAAATGGGAAATGAAAAACACTCTTAAGTCAAAGGCCTTCTGGGGATTGGGAGCTGCATTCGTAATAGGCACGTTCCTGCTTCTCCTGATCCCGATAACGGAAGGCGGAAACACCGGCTTTGACATGTACCTTTCGACATTAAACGACTTCAACTCCCTCCTGCTCTTCTTCATAGGGGCATTTGCGGGGATCCACATCACCGGAGCGTTTGACGAGAGACGCATCCAGGCTGCGGTAATGGCCGGCAACAGCAGGCTCAGCATCCTTTTCGCAAAGATACTGTCCTACTCTTTTTCCGTCGCGGCATTCTGCACTATATCTGTCCTGGTATCCTCTATAACCGCATTTGCAGTCGGCGGCGCAGGCGAAATGGACGGGAGTTTCTTACGCGCCGTCATAATCAGAGGGTTCGTCTTCATTCTTGTCGAGACAGCTTTCTCGAACATCTGCGTGCTCATCTCGCTCCTGGTAAAGAATCTCGGTGCGGCGATCGCCGTAAATCTCATCTCGCTCATCACGATTTACTCGGTTGCAGAGATATTCATCGGCAGGGACCATGTGCTCGACGTCTTGAGATTCACTCCCCTGGGCCAGCTCTTCCTGCTGTTCTTCGACGTAAGCAACTTCAACCTTATCACGGCTTCGGCGGTATCCGTCGCGGCGATCGCACTGACACTCGGTCTGTGCTACCTGAAGTTCAGGAAAGAGGAACTTAAATAAGCTTATTCCGTTTGGGTTTTATCCCTTTTTCGCAGCCGGTCAGCGCCTCCCCTCTGCTGACCGGCTTATAATTTGACTTATATACAGGGGCGGATTTTTTGTCTAGATGTCGTTTAAAAAATGAGATATAGACAAATAATCCATGATTTTATGTCTAGATGTGGGTTAAAAATCGAGATATAGACAAAAATCCGTTGTTTTTGTCTGGATGTGGGTTATCGTCGTTTTTGAAAACACATTGTTCAGACAAAAGGATAAGCCTCATGATAATAAAAAGACTAGACGAAACTGACAGCAGGACCGGTGATTTCATCGGCGAGGAATTCGCATTGTACGGCGAGCAGAGCGGCGTGGAACTAAACTACGAGGAGTTCTGCTTCACGGCCGAGGAGGATGGCGAGCTCATGGGCGCCATCACGGGCCGCGCATACTATAATGAAGTGCACATAGGCGATCTAATAGTGGGAAGAAACTGCAGGAGAGGCGGCGTCGGCAGCATGCTCGTAAAAGCCGTCGAAGACGCCTACAGGGGCAAAGGCTACGAGAAGATCGCACTCACCACGTTCGGGTTCCAGGCACCTGAGTTCTACAAGAAGCTCGGCTATGAGATCGAGTTCGTCAGAGAAGACAAGAACCCGAAGCTGAGCAAATATTTCCTGATAAAGAAGATTACGTAAGTAACCGGGCGAACTGGTTTTGCTTTTTTCTTTGAAAAAATATAGAAAAAAAATCAAAAAACAGATAATTTTTGCTTTTTCGCCCCTCAGAAAAGGCAAAAAAATCAAAAGCCCGAATGATGCATACTAAGGCTTCACGTCTGAATGATGCTTACTGAATCTTCACATATGAATGGCACTTACTGAAGCTTCACGTCTGAATGACGCGTTCTACAGCCTTACGTCTTAACGATACACCTGTCGTCAATATTCTCAATGTGCGCAAATCCCGTGCAGCTCATGATGTACCTGAGCTCGGCATTAACGTCCGACAGGAACTTCTCCATGCCTTCAGTTCCGCCCTCTTCCAGAGAAGGCAGCATGGATCTTCCGACGGCGGCGGCATCTGCGCCAAGTGCGAGACACTTATAGACGTCAGCGCCCGAAGAGATACCGCAGTCGACGATTATCTTCACGTCCCTGCCCTCAAGCGCTTTCTTTATCGAAGGAAGCACCATGAGCGGCGGAACTGCGTAAGGGAGCCTGCCGTGATGGTGGCTCACTATTATCGCCTTCGCACCCAGGTCAGCGCATTTGACCGCTTCCTCCTCGCTCAGCACGCCCTTGATAAAGAACGGCAGTTTTGTCGATGCGATGTAGGAGCTTATCATGTCCGAAGTCTGGACGGCCATCTGCTCGCCTATTACGACGTCGAGTCCGTCATTACCGAAGATATGGTCTATGTCCATTCCGATTCCGAACGCGCCGTTGTCTTCGGCGAACTTCATCTGGTCTCTCACCTTTTCATTGTCGGCATAAGGCTTAACGATGCGTACCGTTTTCGCGTCAGTGTCAGCGATGCGCTTGAACATGTCGTTTTCCATCATGCCGACGAAGTTCAGGATGTTCATGTTTTTCGCGGCGATCGAATACTCCTCAAGGCCTGTAAGTTCTCTTCCGTTAAACTGCTTCAGATGCGAAAACGCAGGCGTCATCACCGGGCTCGAAAATGTGGTGCCGAAAAGTTCCGTGGAAGTATCCGCCACCACGGAATCAATGAGACGCTCCTTTATGAGGATGCTGTCCATGTAGCGCGCGGTGATCTCGTTTGCGTCTGATATCCTACTGTATGCCATAGAGCACCTCCTTGAGGTAATTCATGTACTGAATGTATTCTTCGTCGGTATTTAAGTGTTCGAGTATGACAGGCATGTCCGGGTCGATCGAGTTCATCTTCTCAACGTAATAACGGAGCGGATATTCGCCCTTTCCCGGAGCGCATTCCTCAAGTTGAAAAGTGTATTCCCCCTTTAGGTGGATGTCCTTGATGTGGCAGCTCCTTATCCTGTTGCCGAGGATCTCCGCGCACCTGTCTATAAAGGCTTCAGCCTCATAGTATCTCTCGAGAGAATTGGTCATGTTAATTATGTCCATGTGGACTGCGAATCTGTCGCGGCCGACTTCCTCTATCAGCCTTGCGTAATCTTCAGGACCCGTCGGCACCATCCACGGCATCGGCTCCAAAGTGAAGTAAGTGTTCTTTACTTCCGCCATGTCTATTATCTCCTGCACCATCTTCACGATCTCAGCCCTGGTCTCTTTTGAGAAGTTCTCTTTATAGTGACCGTCCCACCTGGGGCCCATCGCGCCAGCGACGTTTACGGCGCATCTCGCGCCTAACCTGTCAGCCAGCTGCAGCTGTCTTACGCAGTAATCTCTCTGCGCTTTTCTGTCATTGGGATCTGTTGACATCGCGTTTCTCCAGATGCCGACTTCGGCTATCAGGAGACTGCTTGCTTTAGCGGCGCCGGCGTAGGCTTCTATCTCTTCTTCAGAACTGTCGGCCGACAGCGGAAATACCACCGCGCCGCATCCCAGTCCGGTCTGGTTTTTCGCCCATTCCTCAGGTGAATCATGTCTTAAGGGGCTAGATGTTCCTAAACGCATATCCTGTCCTCCGGCATGTGATGTAAAGTCTGATTCCTATTGTGTCCGTATGATTCGGATTATAGCAAATGCGGAAGACGCAGGATGTGAGATAGCGTGACTATATTGCAGATATAAGGAGAATGTGCAGATGTTGTTTTCGGGATGCGATGAGATCTTGGAAGGCGACATGTTTTCGGGCGGGAAATATTTCGGGCAAGGCGGGGCGGACTAAGCGGTCGGTGACTCACTATTAAAAAACAAGCCATTTCAAGGGTATTTTTATAGTTGACGATGAAAAATATTAAAAAACAGCAGATATCGCGGACAATTTTAATAGTGACGGAAGAGCTGATCCCCAGCACAAGAAAAGATATATTGATAAAAGCCCCGTTTTTCAGATTTATCCAGCATTAGCTTGGAAAAATCTTGCAAAAATACGGCATAGCCGAATCTTTGCCGAATTTTTATATACCGGATTGTTCCTGCAAAAACAAAGCTCTTGCCGGAACCTTACCGAATCGTAAAACCGAATGCTGACAAAACAGAGGGCCGCCTCACATATTCAGTGAGACAGCCCCCTATGCATTTCAGTTGTGATCAGCGAAATGTATCAGTTCCAGACTTTTGCTGCCACGGGTTTATCAGGATTAAGACACTTGCCGTCAGAGGAGAATTTATATCCGCGGCCCTTGATGATGAATGGTTCCCAATCATAATGCACCATGATACCTCCATTATCGAAGTAATACCAGGAACCCCTGTAGTTGAGCCATCTGTTTTGATAGAGGTTTCCGCTGGAATCGGCATAATACCAGGTGTCGCCATCGTCGTACCAGCCGGTGACCATCTCGCCGTTATCCTTAAAAATGTATTGGGTTCCGTCCAAGATCCAACGACCGGTTGCTGCCAGACCATTCCAACTGAAGTAATACCACTTGCCGTCGATCTTCTGCCAATCCGTATATGCCTTGCCGTCAGAACCTATATAAGCTCTGCCTTCATCGAGTTCCAGCCATCCCTTTGTGTTTCCGGCAACATCCTTTGCCTTGCCGTCCTTGTCAAAAGAATAGAGCTTTCCGTCGATAACAGAAACTACACTGCATTTCATGCACGCGTCATAATCGAAATAGTATTTCGAGCCGCCATAATTGAGCCACTGACCTTTGTAGAGATTTCCGTTCTTGTCTCCGTATATCCAGACCTTATAGCCGTACCACTGGATCCAGACTTCCTGCCAGCCCGTTGCTTTCCTGCCGGAATCCGGATTCTTACAGACGCCGCTCGAAGCAAAATCGTAGAGCTTGTCTTTGATCAGATAATTGGACTTATCCGCTACCATTCTTCCGTAATAGTCAAAATAGTACCATTTGCCGTTGATCTTGTACCATTCATCGCAACAGCACTGACCGCCGGACTTGATGTAATACCAGTATTCGTCATCCTCATACTCGAACTTGTACTTATACCATCCCGTCTTCGAAGTCAGAACGCCGTTTCTTTCGAGCATCCAGAAGCCTGTATCTTTTTCATCCCAGGAATACGCAGGACCGGTGCTCATTTCGCAGTTATAATCCTGGAACAGATACCAATTTCCGTTTATCTGCTTCCAGCCTGAGACCGCTTTGCCGTCAGAACCAAAGTAAAACCATCTGTTTTCAGAATCCTGACCCCAGCAGTTGTATCTCATCTTCCCGTTGTCGCCGAAATAATACCTTGCCCCGCCTATATAACGTACGCCATAAGCCATGACTCCGTAATCTTTCACGTAGTCGGTATCCGTTTCATCAAAGTAGTACCAGCTGCCGCTCATCTTTTTCCAGCCGGAATATGCCGCACCGTCGGAACCTACAAAACGCCATCTCGGTTCGGAGTAGACCGGATTTCCGTTGTCATCGTAATGGTCGACCCACTTCCTGCCTTCGATCCACTTGTTCTTTTCCATGTGTCCGCGCTTGTCGAAGTGATACATCTTGCCATCGATGAAATACCACCCGTCTTTGGCCATGACGCCGTCATCAAGGAAATAGTACCAGCTGCCGTCTATTTCCTTCCACGTGTCCTTCAGATACTCGGTATCCGAAACGTAATAATACCAACGCTCATCGTCTTCGACCCAGCCTTTGTTCGCAGCCATCGCCGTTGCAGGGATGAACGACAGCATCATGCCTGCAGTTAAAGCTCCGGCCAATATCTTCTTTAAACTCATTTGCCCGACCTCCTGAATAAAAGTAAAGATAGTTTAATCTTAACAGGAAACCGGAGAGCAGTTTTTACAATAAATCCGCGCAAATATATGCAGTTTTCAATATTGCAGACGGCAAAAGCCCGTAAACACAACGGTTCCGCGCCGCATAAGAAAAGGAGGCTGCTCCCGTTTTTGAGCACAGCCTCCTTCGATTGTTCAAATATTAGCCGATCAGTTCAGTTGTCAGATGACCACTGCATACAGTTTGCTCTGATCAACGCTCTTTCCGTCGGCATCGAGATCATATCAGATGACCACTACATGAGGTTTGTTCGGGTTAAGGCACTTACCGTCGGCATCGAAATCATAACCGCAGCCCTTAACGAGATATGTGCAGTCCCTGATCATCTCGCCCCATGCGTTGAAGTAGTACCAGGAGCCCCTGATGTTGACCCATTTGCCGACATTGAGACGTCCGTTCGAGTTGGCATAGTACCAGTTGTTATCGCAGAAATACCAGCCGGTGGCCATTTCGCCGTTGTCCTTGAAAACATAGAGGCCTTCATCACCGATATCCCATACATGCGTGTAAGCCGTTCCGTCAAAAGTGCTGAAGCGGTACCACTTGCCGCCGATCTGCTGCCAGCCGGTGTATGCCTTGCCGTCAGAGCCTATGTAGCATCTGCCTTCATCGGTCTCGAGCCAGCCTTTCTTGCTTCCAGCAAGGTCGGTCACTTTTCCGTCCTCGGCGATGGAATAGACCTTGCCGTCAATGAGATACGCACCGTAACCGGTGAGCATAAAGCCGTCGTAATCGAAATAGTATTTGCTGCCGCCGTATGTGACTATCTCATCTCTGTGGATCTTTCCGTTCTTGTCTCCCAAGACCCAGTACTTGTCTTCTCTCCAGTCGCTCCAGACTTCGAGCCAGCCTGTTACCTTCCTGCCGGAATCCGGATTCTTGCAGACGCCGCTCGAGGCGAAGTCATAGGCCTTGTCATTGATGAGGAAGTTCGTCTTATCTGCGACCATTCTTCCGTAGCAGTCGAAATAGTACCACTTGCCGCTGCTCTGGAACCATTCGCTCGTTATGCACTGGCCGCCGGACCTGATGTAATACCATTCCTTGCTGGTCTTGTCCTGATACCATCCCTTTTTAGTGGTGAGGACGCCGTTATCTTCCAATACCCAGACCTTGAGCTTGTCCGTGCTCCAATCCATTGAGGCACCGGTGCACATTGAGTGGGTATAGTATGAGAAGCCATTGAACAGATACCACTTGCCGTTTATCTGCTGCCAGTCTTCACAGCCCTTTCCGTCCGAACCGAAATAATGCCAGCCGCCTTCTTCGTCCTTAGCCCAGCACTTTGTCTTCATCTTTCCGTCATCGCCAAAGAAGTAGAGATCCCAGTCGACCGACCTCAGACCGGAATACATGGTACCATATAACGAACCATAGCCCGTGTTTTCATTATCGAAATAATACCAGCTGCCGCCGATCTTCTTCCAGCCGGCATAAGCCGCACCGTCGGAGCCGACAAAACGCCATGTCGGTTTGGAGTAGACAGGCTTTCCGTTTTCATCGTAATAATCGACCCACTTCTCGCCTTCGACCCACTTGTTCTTCTCCATGTGGCCTTTTTCGTTGAAGTGATACAGCTTGCCTCCGATAAAGACCCAGGAATTACGGGCCATGCATCCGTCTTCGTAGAAATAGAACCAGTGACCGTCGATCTCTTGCCATGTGTCCTTCAGATAATCAGTATCCGAAGTGTAGTAGCGCCAGCCGTAATCGCCTTCGACCCAGCCCTTGTTTGCAGCCATCGCCGTCGCCGGTATGAACGACAGCATCATGCCTGCCGTAAGGGCGCCTGCAAGGAGCTTTCTCATTACCATTATCCAGTCCTCCTAAAAAATAGTTGAGTTTATTTTATCAAGAAATACTAAAACAGTGTTTACAAGAAAAGGGGACGGCATATATACAAGTTCCAATAAAAGACTTCGCGTTTTCTGCGGGACAGGCCAATCGCAACCTGCCATGTTTGTTTTACAGATCAGCCTTAAGCCGTCAAGCCTGCCTGCGGCACATTCTGACGAATGCTGCGGGCTTGACTGCATCGTCTGATCTGTGTCGGGTGACTAGGCAGGTTGCGATTCCTGACGATTGCTTAAAGACCGGCATCGTAAAATGCAAGACGTTGTTCATTCCTGTACGTTTTCTCAAAAACCTCCAATATGATCGTTTTGAATAAAATGGCGGTAACCTTTCAAGATTCTTATCATCCGGCAACCGCCATTCGGCCGGATTAATATGAATTGGCGGTATCTTTAACAAGTGCATACCCTCAGATAACCGCCATTTTGTTTAATTCGCGGTAAATGGCGGTTTGCAGTTGTAAGATCTGAATGAGATCTAACCGCCAAAGTTATCAAAAAGAATGAATTGGCGGTATTCAATTGAATTCAGAAAGATGGCAGTACCGCCAAAATACAGAAAAGAAACAGTTTGGCGGCAGATCAGTGAAGAATATAAAAAAGGGCCGGCCCGCACAACGAGGCGGACCGGTCCATCCGGTTGTCAGATCAAATCGCAATGCCGGTTTACAGCAGAATTTCCCTTACCTGCACAATAATACTACTCTTTCCGGTTCATCGGGATTCAAGCACTTGCCGTCATCACTGAACTGATAACGCAAGCCGTGAACAATGTACTCTCCGGTGACCATATTTCCAAATTCGTTGAGGTAATACCAGGAGCCGTTTGTCTTTATCCATTTGTCTTTGACGACTTTTCCGTTTGAACCTGAATAATGCCAATCGCCGTTACAGTAACTCCATCCGGTCTGAAGGACACAATTATCATCGAAGATATAATCACCGTCATAATCGTATAAGTATGTCCCGCGCATGGCAACGCCGTTATACTCATCGAAATAGTACCATTTGCCGTTTATCTGCTTCCAGCCCTTATAAAGATTGCCGTCGGAACCGATATAAACGTATGAATTCTGTATCGAGAGAGCTACCTCGATCCAGCCTTTTTTGTTTCCCGAAAGGTCAGTTGCTTTTCCGGAAGCATCGAAAGAATAGACTTTGCCGTCGACCTCGTAAACACTATAATTGCTGACCATGAAGCCATCCACATCGAAATAATACTTTGCGCTGCCTGAAGTAAGCCACTTATCCCTGTATAGATTTCCGTTCGAGTCTCCGTATACCCATACATCTGATTCAACCCAATTGATACATGCCTTTGTCCATCCCTTGATAGTTTTGCCGGAATCAGGATTCTTGCAGACACCATTTGAATCGAAATCATAGCCTTTTTCGTTGATAATGAAGTTAGTCTTGCCGGCTACCATGCGTCCTTGATTGTCGAAGTAGTACCACTTGCCGCCTTCTTTGTGCCATTCGTTTTGACAGCACTTACCGCCGCCCTTGATATAGTACCAGTATTCAGTCTTGCTGTCATAGTACCAGCCGGTCTTGGATGTCAGCGCGCCGTTGCTGTCAAATACCCAGGGAGACCCTTCATCCCCATTAGCGGGATCGTAATAATCGATCCAGGCGCCCGTGGCCATGACATTGCTCGGCCAAGCGTATGGATCAAAGTAAAACCACTTTCCATTGATCTTCTTCCAGCCTTCAACGACCTTTCCGTCCGAGCCGAAATAATAATAGTTGCCGGCATCGTCCTCAAACCATGTGTTGGTGCGCATCTTGCCGTCAAACCCAAAATAATAGTAAGTGCCGCCTATCTCGCGCATTCCGGCATACATCGCGCAATACTGACCATATTCATTATCGTTATTAACATTGCCGAAGAAATACCAGCTGCCGTTCATCTTCTTCCAGCCTGTGTATGCCACACCGTTCGAACCTACATAGCCCCAGCCGGGTTTTGTTTCGTCTTCCAGCCAGTAACCGTCAGAATTGTATCCGAGGTGAAGCTTTCCGCGCTTGATCCACTTGTTCTTTTCCATGTGACCCTTGGTGTCGAAATGGTAAGCTTTGCCGTCGATCATCGCCCAGCAGTTTACGATGATACTGCCGTCATCCGTGAAGTAATACCAGTACCCGTCGATCTCTTTCCAGGTATTCTTGTAATATTCTGTTTCAGATGTATAGTAGCGCCAGTATTCACCTTCGCCCTCCCATCCTGTTGTATCCGCCATGGCCGTTGCAGCCGGGATGAATGAGAGCATCATGCCCGCAGTCAGGGCGGAAGCCATAATCTTCTTAAAAGTCATATTATTCTCCTCCTTTTCGAATCTGAAACGTAATAGCGCCAGCCTTGATCGTCTTCGACCCAGCCCTTTGATCCGGCCATCGCCGTCGCCGGTATGAACGACAACATCATGCCTGCCGTAAGGGCGCCTGCCAACATTTTTTTAAACCTCACCTTTACCGGACCTCCTCTTCAGCTTCAGTCATACCAGACGATTACGGCGAACGGCTTGTCAGGGTTTGTACACTTGCCGTCCTCATCGAATCTGTATCCGTAGCCGTTGATAATGTAATCAGAACCGTTTATCATCTCGCCCCACTCGGCAAAGTAATACCAGGAGCCACTATAGCTGAGCCATCTGTCACTATACCTTTTTCCGCTCTTATCCATGTAATACCAGATGCCGCGGCTCTTATACCAGCCGGTGGCCATCTCACCGTCATCTTTGAACGTATATGTACCGTCTTCCATTGTCCAGCCGTCTGTATATGCCCTGCCGTCAAATTCACTGAAGTAATACCACTTGCCCGAGATCTGCTTCCATCCTGTGCAGGCCTTGCCGTCAGAGCCTATGTAGCATCTGCCCGATTCAGTCTTGATCCACCCTGTCTTGCTTCCTGCCAGATCGGTCGCTTTGCCGTCTTCGGCAAATGAATACGGTTTCCCGTCGATAAGGATCTGGGGAATATCACTGTACATGGTGCCGTCATCATAGAAATAGTAATCGTTTCCGCCGTAACTGAGCCACTTCTCCTTATAGACGTTTCCGTCCCTGTCCCCGTATGCCCAGTCGTATTCTTCGTCCCATTCGTCCCAGACTGCGGTCCAGCCGGTAACCTTCCTGCCGGAATCGGGGTTCTTGCAGGCGCCGCTCGAAGCAAAGTCATATGCCTTGTCATTGATCAGGACGCCCGTCTTATCGGCCACCATTCTTCCGAACATGTCGAAATAGTACCATTTGCCGTTGCTCTTTACCCAGTCGCTTGATACGCACTTACCGCCGGCCTTGACGTAATACCAGCATTTGGTGCTGTCATCCTGATCCCTGGAGTTTCTGCTCTGTACCCAGCCGGTCTTTGACGTCAGGGCTCCGTTGTCATCGAGCATCCAGCATTCAAAGTTGTAATCGTCACTCCAGTCAATGGTGGCTCCGGAGGACATGCCGTAAATACTGTCAAATTGTTCATTAAACAGGTACCACTTGCTGCCTATCTTTTTCCAACCGCTTGTTATCCTGCCGTCAGAACCCGGAAAATACCACACTCCGTCTTCCTCAAACCAGGTACCTGATACCATCTTTCCGTTGTCACTGAAGCAATAAAGATCTCTGTCTATCCATTTCGTGCCCGTGGCCATCAGTCCGTGATTGGAACTGTAACCTGTGTCGTCTTCCTCGAAATAATACCAGCTGCCGTTTATCTTCTTCCAGCCGGCATAAGCCGCACCGTTGGAGCCCACATAGCGCCACTGTGATTCACCTTCGTAGATCGGGTTCATGTCATCATCGTAGCCTGCGATCTCCCTGCCGCAGTCGACCCACTTGTTCTTCTCCATGTGGCCGCGCTTGTCAAAGTGATACAGCCTGCCTTCTATGAATACCCACATGGACCTGGCCATGACGCCGCTTTCCAGGAAGTAATACCAGCTGCCGTCTATCTCCTGCCATGTCTCCTTGAGATATTCGGTATCGGATGTGTAGTAGTACCACCCGTAATCGTCTTCGACCCATCCCTTAGTATCAGCCATCGCCGTTGCCGGTATTAATGACAGCATCATTCCCGCTGTAAGTGCGCCGGCAAGGAGCTTCCTCATTACCATTATCCAGTCCTCCTAAAAAATAGTTGAGTTTATTTTATCAAGAAATATAAAAACAGTGTTTACAAGAAAAGGGGACGGCATATATACAAGTTCCAATAAAAGACTTCGCGTTTTCCGCGGGACAGGCCAATCGCAACCTGCCATGTTTGTTTTACAGATCAGCCTTATGCCGTCAAGCCTGCCTGCGGCACATTCTGACGAATGCTGCGGGCTTGACTGCACCGTCTGATCTGTGTCGGGTGGCTAGGCAGGTTGCGATATCTGACGATTGTTTAAAGACCGGCATCGTAAAATGCAAGATGTTGTTCATTCCTGTACGTTATCTCAAAAACCGCCAATATGATCGTTTTGAATAAAATGGCGGTAACCTTTCAAGATTCTTATCATCCGGCAACCGCCATTCGGCCGGATTAATATGAATTGGCGGTATCTTTGAAAAGTGCATGCCCTCATATAACCGCCATTTTGTTTCATTTGCGGTAAATGGCGGTTTGCAATGGGAAGATCTGAATAAGATCTGACCGCCAAAGTCATCAAAAAGAATGAATTGGCGGTATTCAATTGAATTCAGAAAGATTGCCGTACCGCCAAAATGCAGAAATGAAACAGTTTGGCGGCAGATCAGTGAAGAACATAAAAAAGGAGTTGTCTCAAAAAAGATTCGGCAATAATGCGGCTAGTGCCTTATTCCTGCCGAACACTTTATCAAATCGTTTTTATTTTTTTTGCTTTCGATCTCCGGATAGCTTAAGGTGCCATATGTGCAGACAATATTTAGTAGGCGAAAAGCACCACCCGCCTTTTTCTACCTGAAGGATTCATAGTTTTTCTCGAAATAGTTGAGGTTTTACTATAACTTTTCCCGCAAAAAATAAAGTTACCTTAGGCAAAGCAGTGCTGCTGCCGGGTCCGGGTGCGCATAACAAAAGAAAAGGGTATCTCAAAAGCAACCCCTGTCACTTTTGAGACACCCTCATGCCGTTTAACCGTTTAACTCAACCCTTACCTGCAGAGTAATATTACTCTTTCAGGGGTATCGGGATTCAGGCACTTGCCGTCATCACTGAACTGATAACGCAAGCCGTGAACAATGTACTCTCCGGTGACCATATCTCCATATTCGTTGAGGTAATACCAGGAGCCGTTTGTCTTTATCCATTTGTCTTTGACGACTCTTCCGTTCGAATCGGAATAATGCCAGTCGTTGTTACAGAAGCTCCATCCGGTCTGAAGGGCACAATCCTTATCAAAGATATAGTCACCGTCATAATTGCAGAGATAAGTATCGCACATGGCAAGGCAGTCGTATTCATCAAAGTAGTACCACTTGCCGTTAATCTTCTGCCAGCCCGAGTATAGCTTGCCGTCAGAACCTACATAGACGTAAGTGTCATCGACAGGTACCCAGCCCTTCTTGTTTCCGGTCAGGTCGGTTGATTTTCCGGAAGCGTCAAATGAATAGACCTTGTCACCAAGCGTGTAAGTGGCAAAATCGCAGGCCATGACACCTTCTTCATCGAAATAATATTTCGTGTTGCCTGAAGTAAGCCACTGATCCCTGTAAAGCTTGCCGTCCGAGCCGCCGTATACCCATGCTTCCCCGTCGAGCCAATAGAGCCATGTCTTTAACCAGCCCTTGACCGTTCTGCCTGAATCGGGATTTCTGCAGACGCCGTTGGAATCGAAGTCATAAGCCTTTTCGTTGATGATGAAGTTCTTCTTATTGGCTACCATGCGGCCTTCTTCTTCGAAGTAGTACCACTTGCCGCCTTCCTTGTACCATTCGTTCCGGCGGCACTTTCCGCCGCCTTTGATGTAGTACCAGGATTCAGTCTTGCTGTCATAGTACCATCCGGTCTTGGATGTCAGCGCGCCGTTGCTTTCAAAGATCCAGACATCCCAGGCTGACCAGTCATCGGGGCTGTACCAGTCGAGCGTGGCGCCCGTGGACATGGAATAGCCCGGATAATTATAAGGATTAAAGTAATACCACTTTCCGTTTATCTTCTGCCATCCATCAACGATCTTTCCGTCCGGGCCGAAATAATAATATGTTCCGGCATCGTCTTCGAACCAGCAGTTGGTCTGCATCTTGCCGTTCGTGCCGAAGTAATAGTAAGTGTCGCCTATCTCGCGCATACCGGCATACATCGCGCAATACTGACCATATTCATTATCGTTATTAACATTGCCGAAGAAATACCAGCTGCCGTTAATCTGCTTCCAGCCCGTGTATGCCACACCGTTCGGACCTACATAGCCCCAGCCCGGTTTGGTCTCGTCATCCAGCCAGTAACCGTCGGAATCATAGCCCAGGTGGAGCTTTCCGCGCTGGACCCACTTGTTCTTTTCCATGTGACCCTTGGTGTCGAAATGGTAGGCCTTGCCGTCGATCAGAGCCCAGCAGTTTATTACGATGCTGCCGTCGTCCATGAAGTAATACCAGTGACCGTCGATCTCTTCCCAGGTGTTCCTGTAATACTCAGTCTCAGATATGAAGTAGCGCCAGTATTCGCCTTCGCCCTTCCATCCTGTTGTATCCGCCATGGCCGTTGCAGCCGGGATGAATGAGAGCATCATGCCCGCAGTCAGGGCGGAAGCCATAATCTTCTTAAATCTCATAAAAGTCCTCCTCAGTCTTGCCAAAGAATAATAACGTTATCCGGATTGTCGGGATTCAGGCACTTGCCGTTGGAATCGAAATTATAAACATAACCGTCAACGACATAGTGCTCGTAATCTGCAGCTGAACACCAGGGTGACAAGTAATACCAGGAACTGCCGGACTTGATCCACTTGTCGGCTACAAGATTTCCATCCTTGCCGGCGTAGAACCACTGATCTTCATACTGATACCAGCCTGTGACCATTTCGCACTTCTCATTGAAGATATAGGCTGTATCTCCCCACCAATAGTAGAACCCGTTGCGTGCTGCGGCGCCGTTATATTCATCGAACAGATACCACTTGCCATTGATCTGCTTCCAGCCCTCGGCCAGCTTTCCGTCTGATTCGATATAAACATCATAGCCGTTTATCTTGCTCCAGCCGGTCTTGTTGCCGGTGATATCTTTTGACTTTCCGTCCTTATCGAAGGAATAGAGCCTGCCGTCGACACGGTATTCCTCCATATCGCATACCATGAATCCGTCGTAATCGAAATAATACTTGGATCCGCCGTATGTGAGCCACTGATCCTCATAGAGCTTTCCGTTCTTATCAGCGTAGACCCAGCCCTTCTCCTCGTACCAGTCGTTATATGACTCGAGCCAGCCTTTTACCGTTCTGCCGGAATCGGGATTCGTGCAGACGCCGTTCGAATCAAAGTCATAAGCCTTGCCGTTGATGACAACGTTCTTCTGCCCTTTCATCATCCTGCCCAGAACGCCGAAATAGTACCATTTGCCGTTGCTCTTGACCCATTCGCTCCTGCAGCATTCACCGCCGCCCTTGACGTAGTACCATTCACCGTAATCGTAGAACCATCCGGTCCTGGTCGTAAGTGTTCCGTCGTTCTCAAAAGCCCATACCGACCACTCCTCGCTGTTGTAGTCTGGCTTGACACCCGTGCTCATCGTACTTCCGTAGTAGCCGAAAGGATCGAAGTAATACCACTTGTTGTTTATCTTTTTCCAGCCTTCGACAGCCTTTCCATTGGAGTCAAAATAGAACCAGTGTCCGGTATCATCCTTATACCAGAAGTTGCTCCTCATCTTGCCGTTTTCGCCGAAATAATAACAACCGTCGTTCAACGAGCGCATTCCGGCATACATGACACCGTATTCCGAATAGTAGCCTTCATCGTTGCTGTCTCCGAAGAAATACCAGCTGCCGTTTATCTTCTGCCATCCGCTGTAAGCGGCGCCGTTGGAACCGACGTAACCCCAGCCGGGCTTAGTCTCATCCTCTAACCATTTTCCGTTGGCATCGTAGCCGAGACCCAGATATCCGCGCTCGACCCACTTGTTCTTTTCCATGTGGCCCTTCGCGTCGAAATGATAGACCTTACCGTCGATCATGGCCCAGGTATTGGTGAGGGTGTATCCGTCATCATAGAAGTAATACCAGTATCCGCCGATCTCCTTCCAGGCATTCTTTACATATTCCGTACCGGAAGTATAGTAACGCCAGCCGTAATTCTCTTCCTTCCATCCCGTCGAATCCGCCATGGCCGTTGCCGGTATGAATGACAGCATCATTCCCGCGGTCAGTGCGGACGCCAGAATTTTCTTAATTCCCATTATTCTATCCTCCTTATAATTAAGTAATATTCATTTTATCAAATAAATTATAGGAAATGTTTACAATAAAAGACGGGCGCAGATATACAAGTTCCCCTAAAACAATGGGTTTTGACGGGTGTTGGGCGGGTAATGCTGTGTTAGGATCCGGGCCGGCGAAGGGGTGGGCAAAGGGCGCGAATGATAAAGAATGATAAAAGATGATAAAAATGATAAAGAATGATAAAAATGAGAATACGTTCTTTGACGAATAACAGCTGAGCCGTAAACCGTCTACCACATGCGTGGAGTTCAGACCCGGCCCGGAACTGCAAACCATATGTTGACTTGACTCCATAGACGGCAAATTATCCCAAACTGTTAATTATTGCCTCTGAGGGATAATTTTCAGAGGCAGAATTATCCCAAAAGTTCAAAAATGCTTTACTTGGGATAATTTTCGGCTCAGATTTTATCCCAAACAGCAAGAAAACCTCTTCTTGGGATAATTTCGAGCTCAATTTTTATCCCAAAGTCCCGAAAAATGGCTCGGCGGGATAATTCCAGCTGATCCGAAGATATCGTTATATCCCCAAGCCTCATAAATATTTCGAAACTGGATACTTTCAGCACGGTGTATCGTTTTATGGAAAAACTCCTCGAAAACGATACCTTCGGAAAGACAAAGATATCGTTTTTGAGAAAAAATCTTCGATAACGATATCGGAGGGTGCGCAACGATATCGCTTTTGAGAAAAAATCTTCGAAAACGATATCAGAGGGTGCGCAACGATATCGTTTTCGGGGAAAAATCTTCAATAACGATATCAGAGGGTGAGCAACGATATCGTTTTTGAGAAAAAATCTTCGAAAACGATACCTGCCATCTCCGCCAATCCAAAAGTAAGGGCTGCCTCAAGATGTTATCCGCATTTCGAGACAGCCCGCTTAGTATTTATCTATGTATCTGACAAGTTACTATTTAATATCTGAGTATGGATTGCGGCAGGCGCCGTCAGGACCGAAGTCATAGTAAATGCCGTCGATCTTGCATAATCCGGTCTTCATTACGCCGGCCGAGTCGAAATAGTACCACTTACCTTCGATAAACTTCCATGTCTCCTTCAGGAGGCTACCGTCGTTTCCGGCATAGTAATACCTGTTGTTATATTTGACCCATCCGTATGAGAGAACACCTTTATCGGTGAAATAGTAGCTGCTGCCATCGAAGGTCTGGAAACCGGTATACATATAGGGTGATTTAGCCGAGCCGAAGTAATACCACTTCCCGCCGATCCTGTTCCAGCCTGTGACCACTTCACCGCTCTTGTCCGCATATATCCAGCGCTCCGCAAAACCGATGTACAGACTGATCCATTTGCCGGTAACCATTTCGCCGGTATCGGGGTCAAAATAATAATTCTTGCCATCGACCTCAGTAAGTCCGTGTGGTGTATAGGGAAGGCTTGAGGGATCCTCATAGAAGTAATACCATATGCCGCCGATCTTATGCCAGCCTCGTATGGCTGCTCCCGTAGCATGATCGAAATAAAACCACCCTTCATTGTAACGGAACCAGCCAGTCCTCATGACACCGTTTTCGTCAAAGCCATAGATCTTGCCGTCGAGATAAACCCTGTTATTGGTCTTCATATACGGTCCGTAAAAATCATCTTCAACGAAGTAATACCACTTCCCATCGAGCTCTTGAAAGCCTTTTACCGCGTTACCGGAAACCGGATCAAAGTAATACCAGCGGTCATTGTATTTTACCCAGCCTGTCCGCATGGCGCCGTCGTTGCCAAAGTAGTAGTATGTGCCTTTAAAGTTGTTAAAGCCGGTCATGAGAACACCGACACTGTTGAAGTAGTACCACTTGCCGTCCATCTTCTTCCAGTCTGTGAAAAGCTTTCCGTTTTTTCCGGCATAATGCCACGATCCGCTATAAAGGATCCACTGGTCTGCCAGCATTGCGCCATCCGTTCCCGTTATGTAATACACGTCATTTTTGTAATCATGGATCGAGCCGGTCTGCATCCTGCCGGCCTGACTGAAGTAATACCACTTGCCGCCGATCTCCTGCCAGCTTACCGCTTTTTCGCCATCAATGTAGTAATACCAGTAACCGTCTTCTTTGGACCAGCCGTCTTTGGCATATGAAGCCTCATCGGCAACGGTCTCCTCGACCTCATAAATAACGGCAACCGTCTCATCTGACAATCCGTCTTCCGTCTGAACTTCGTCAGCCATGGCGATACAGCCGATCGAAGCCACAGCAACAGCAGCGACAGCTGCACTAATAAAATATTTCGCATTTATCCGGGTCTTCATTGGACACCTCCTGTCTTTATCCGAACGATTATGATTGTACTGTATGGATAACGAAAAAGAAAATTCTCCGTGAGTGCAACATTCTTATATTACTTACTGTATATATGGTATAGGAGGTGGGGATAACCATGAAAAAATATATGAAAACGTCACTGACACTTTTACTCACGGCACTTCTTCTGGCCGGTGTCGCAGCCTGCGGGAAAACAGGCGGCAGTAACACCGCTCCGACTACTGAGGTGATCAAGGAAAACTCTGAGGCCACGGAGCTTGAGGATGATTCGGATGCCACGGGTGTTGGGAATAACACGGACATCGCTGCCGGAATGTTTAAGGCAACCGAGCTTGTCCTGGTCGGGGAACACACATACTATCCGGCTGGTCTTTTCGATCAAAACGACCGTGACCGTGATTACAAGGATCACATGATCGAACAGCTCCAGGAAGCCGACAAGGATATCCACGATGACATCTATGTGTACGGGATAGGCGAATCCGAGGTGAGGGGCGAGTTCCGTTTCTTCGGCAAGATGATGAAGGACGGCGTAATCTTCGATACGGCCGACATGACCTGCTGGTATGACGAGGGAGCCGGCAGCCACTGGGAGATCAACTCCAGGTTCAGACGCACGGACTTCAGCAAGATCGGTCTGATAGATGCCGAAAAAGTTTTCAACATAGTATATGAGAATGCGTCCAAGTCCGAGAAGGCATTAAAGGTAGGAAAAGGACAGATCAGCGGCACATACGATCTCGTGGCAGATGCCGACGGCAGGGTTCTTTACAGATTCACGGTCAACAAATACAGCACGGTCGATGTCGACGCCAAGACCGGCGAGATCGTTTCCGAGCATTACTGGGACGGCATTTTTACATAAGAGTCGTTGTTGAAGCGTCTGCCTTCGGGTGACAACGGTCCGAAAAAGTGAAAGGTATCGTAAATGGAGATTTTTCTCCAAAAACGATACCTTTTTTTCTCAGCAAATATCGTAATCGGAGGTTTTCTTCCAAAAACGATACTTTCACCTTTCAGAAGATATCGTTATTGGAAAGTTTTCTCTGAAAACGATACCTTTGCTTTTCAAAAAGTATCGTTATTGAAGAGTTTTCCCGAAAAACGATATCTTTACTTCTTAACAAGCATCAGAACCAGTCAGAAAACCAGTCGTATACATCCTTAACAACTTCGGCTATGCCGTTGACGGAATGTCTAAAGTCCAGGCCGCCGCTGACGGTATCCATTTCGTCAAGGTTCAGTTCCATAAGTGCCATATCCTTATCATTGATCGAATCGTGAGTCATCATTTCTGTTTCCTCCATGGGTAATATCGTTTGATGACATCATTATCACAACGGCGAAAAGGACAAACAATCAGTAATCAGGTGCGTCTCTGGCGCATAAGCAACAGATTGGCAAAGAAGTGTTTCCGAAGTATTTTTATGCACTTCCCGTTTCCATTGTTTACAAATTATGCGATAAAATCTTTATAAACATTCGATAACCGGGCAAGCATATACCCAGGCAAGAAGAATCTTGCAACAGGACATACAAAGGACACATGCGCGGTATAACATTTCCCCAGGGAGGAAATAAGTAGATGGCCAGGATCTTGATCGTAGAGGACTCTGAAGAGCTTTTGACGCTTGTTGCCGACTTTTTCAGGAGCAAGGGTTCTTTTGAGGTCGACGCCGCAGCTGACGGCAACAGTGCGATCGAGCTTATCGGCAACAAAGATTACGACATCGCGGTCCTGGATATCATGCTTCCCGGTGCGAACGGATTTGAAGTCTGCAAGGCTCTGAGAGGAAAGAGCAGGTGTCCCATCGTGTTCGTGACGGCGCTTGGCAATGAGAGCAATATCCTGAAGGGATATGAGACGGGTGCCGACGATTACATGGTCAAGCCCTTTTCGCTCAAGGTGCTGTATGCCAAGTGCCTCGCGCTCCTTAACAGGACTGATGCGGATCTTCAGAATGAACCGGTGCTCGAATGCGGTGACATCAGGCTCTATCCTTTGCGCATGGAAGTTGAGGTTAGCGGACAAAAAGTCACGCTCGCTCCCAAAGAATATTTCCTCCTCAAGGTTCTCATGGAGAACAGAGGGATCGTACTCGGAAGAGACAGGCTCCTGGATCAGGTATGGGGAATGGGGTTCGACGGCTCGGACAGGGTCGTGGACACCCACATCAAGAAGCTGAGAAAGAGCCTCGGTGATTCCGGGAAAGCGATCAGGACTGTGATCGGCGGAGGTTATAAGATCTGCTGATCAGCGGGAAAAGGAGCGGACGTATGAAGAGTAAGCAGTCCATCACCAAGCCGAAGTTTTTGAAGATATTCGGTATCAGGTTACTTGTATGTCTGGGAGCATTTTCGATCCTTGCATTGATATCGTTAAAACTGCTCGACAGCTACACCCAGAATAAGAGATGGGACATTCTGAACGAACAGAGGAACCACATTGAAGAAACGGTCGTAAAATATTGCGCTGCTGATCCCGGAAGAATGGAATACGACTGGTATATGTATGCAGTTCTTCTCAATTTCCACGCGTATGCGGCCTGCGATGACAACTATGCGGAATTATGCATCGGTGACATGAAGATAGCAACCGACAGGGATACTGCGATCGTCATCATTCCGGACGAAGGCACGAACAGATCGTTCGTCTTATCAATCGAGGACATATCTTATCTGGATCCGCTGGATGAATATATGGACGGCAAGATCAGTTATAAGAAATTATCCGACCGCATGATCAAAAACAATTACGATCCCCTTTTTGCCGCAACTCCGGGAATGGCTGAATACGTCGGCGATGAATATTCTTATGAAGTCCAGACCATATATATCAATTACGAAGAAAACACATTCATACCCGGCATCGTAAGGGTCAGAAACGATGAAGGCGAAAGCTATAAAGTTGACTGCACTCCGATGGACACAAAGGGATATGAATTTTTCGAACTGGACGGCATTTACGAAGATTACAGAACTCTGCAGATCTTTTACAGGGCGGATCCGGATCTTACGTTAGATAACTCGGACCTCCTTATATTCAGCTTCCCGGATATGACTTATACCTGTTTCACGCAGGAAGAATATGAACTCATGGTCAAACCTGAGATTGCGGATCAGAAATTCCCCTGGATGATCACGTACACATATCCCGTGGAAAAGTCCGTTTTCGAGCTCGCGCCCATATCTTCGGCCCTGATAATCTACATCAGTCTGTTCCTTGCCCTGGCCATCTCGCTCTTACTCGCTTTCGTTAAGTATCAGAGGGAAAAGACCATTTGGAACATCTTCCTCTACAGGACTAAAACGACCGAAGCCATGGCGCATGACCTCAAGACTCCCCTGGCGGCGATCCGCGCTTATGCCGAGAACATCGAAGCTTCGGCAGATGACCCTGCAAAGATCCGTGAATACTCGAAAAACATAACGGACAAGGTTGAGTCGATGGATCAAATGATCACGGACATCCTCTCCCTCTCGAAAAGCGAATCGCGCAAGACAGTTGTAACCGCGGAACCCGTAAGTGTACAGGCTCTTATTAAAGAAAGCCTCACCGCTTTCCCAGACATGAAGACGGAGATAACCGGTGATGACGTAACGCTCAAGACAGACAGGAAGCTGTTTAAGCAGGCAATAGACAATCTCTTCTCAAACTGCGACAGATACGGCGATAAGAACGTCACTGTCATTATCGGGATCTCGCCCGAGGCGCTCACGATAACAAACAGCACTAACATGAACTACGCCGATGTGGAATCCCTGAAGCAGCCCTTCGTCAAAGGCGACAACACCAGAGGCAGCAAAGGCACAGGCCTGGGACTGTCGATCGCCGACAACAACCTGAACATCCTGGGTTACAGGCTCGGGCTGACGTCCGAAAAAAGGACGTTCACCGCCACGGTGAAGTTTAAGGCTTAACGGGCTAAGTCCGTCTCCACCTTCGGCAAAAACAACAATGCAATGTAGGTTTTGCCGAAGGTCATTCCAGAAAATATAAACCTTCCTGATGCTATTTGCGTGTCGGTTTTATAGGGACTTTTGTCGTTTGTCTGTAAGATTGCCTGTCGGTTTACGTAATATTGTGTCGGTATTGTCGGTTTTTGTACGGAATCAATAGTGTTTTCATGTCGGATCCTTGTCGTACTTTGTCGCCCGGAAAAGCTAAAAAACGGTAATCCTTTGGATCTCAGACCGCAAGCAGCCATCATGGGTTTACAGATCAGCCTTGAGGCCGTCAAGCCTGGCTCCGCCACATTCTGGCGAATGCTCCGGGCTTGACTGCCTCCGTCTGATCTGTTTTTGGTCTGTAGGCTGCTTGCGGACAGAAAGCGGTCTTTTAAGGCTTATATTCTTCAATTGAGTCAGTGAGCGTGATCCAGACAACGGGACGGACGCAGATCCCCTCGGAAAAGACTAAGCAGCCGTCAACACCGTCGGCATTTTTAACGGTGTCAATGTTGCCGAAGCAGTCGACTTCTGCAGCTCTGTTGGCAGATGAAGCCGGCGTACGAAGCCACCACCAGCCTGTTTTCATGCCGCTTTCAGGTTTATTTTCTTCATTTACCGATGCGCCGCGGGAAACAGCATAATCGGTAAGAGCAGACATGCGGTCTTCAGTGCCCGTAAAATACAGCTGGGCTTCCTCGAGGCTCAGACAGAACACCTTATCCTCGGTGTCGTTGCCGCCAGGGGTTCCGTATAACGGGTTGTCATCATTCTTTATCGTTGCGGTCTGTATCAGGCTCTTCTCGCTGTCTGAGAAAGCAGCATCGTAGAACTTCTCGTTTAACCATTTTCTGATGGAGCTCTTCTCCCAGGTAATATCCGCCATGTCGTAGTAGTACATGGCCGCATCGAGCAGATATTCGGACATGATCAGGGCTTTGCCGTCACGTATCTCGAGCACGCGCCACTCGATGGGTTCGGTCTCAAACGTATCCGTTCCGGATATGACACTTTGCGGATAGGTACCGAACAGGATGTGGTCGCCCTCCGAGATGCCGTCATCTTCCTCTGAGGTCTCTGACTCAGTCTCGGATTCTGAAGATGCCGTTGTATCTTCCGGACCTTTTTTCTGACAGGATGCCACGATCACACAGCAAAGAAGGACTGCCAGTAAACCAACGATCTCTTTTTCCATAATGATTTCCCTCTTAAGATATTAACTCATAATTGAAGATCAGATACTTCTGTAAAACACATAGATGCATGTCAGCAATGCTCCATTGAGATGAAGTAGATATGCCCGTATTTCTCCGACATGATTATGCTGTTGTTTGTCCGTGCCGTGAAACCGCCGCCTGTATGACCGTAGCCGATGGTGTTGTCGGGCATCAGACCGCAGCAGTATCCTTTGTCGTTTTTAAGAAGGATCTCCATGGATTCCTCCTTCAGGAGCTTGCCGTTGAACAGTGCCCTGTCGAAAGCCAGGAAGTCGGTAAGGCAGGTGCAGATACCGCCGTCTCCCCTCTCGCTGTTCGGGGACATCGAATAACCGTGTTCATCAACGGCTCCGAATTCCAGCTGTTCCTTAAAGTCCACGGGCACGTATGTATATTTGTCGACTCTCATGGAATATGAATTCTTCATGCCGCAAGGTTTAAAGATGTGCTTCTCCAGATAATCGCAGTACTTCATGCCTGACACTTTCTCGATTATGTAGGCGAGGAGTTTGTAATTGGTGTTGCTGTATGTCATCAGGGTGCCCGGAGCATAAAGCAAAGGCGCGGCATACATCGTCTTCAGGAATTCCTCATCGGAGATATTGTCGTGATAGAGGTCGCGCATGCGGCCGTTCAACGCTTCGCCCTCAAGGCCCCAGAACAGCTCGGGTTCATTGAGATAATCCGGGATGCCGGAATTCATGTGAAGGAGATTGTATATCGTTATGTCTTTGCCTGTCTCATATTCGGGAAAGTATTTGCCGAGCGTGTCGTTGATGTCGAGCTTTCCCTTTTCCTGTAACTGGAGGATGCATACGGCAGTATAAAGCTTGCTGCATGAAGCTATGTCGAAAACAGTATCCTGGGACACGAGGGTCTGTCCGTCCTTCTCTGTGGCGTCCTCCGCATACAGGTAGATGACATCCTCATCGGTGGCGACAACGAGACTGCCCTTGCATTTCTTTTTGCCGTAAGCGGCAAGAAGGTCTGCGTATTCCTCTTCGGGATTGGTCCATCTGCGTTCGTCTGCCGTAAGCTGTATCTTCTTAAGCGAATACTCTGATTCCTCTTCCTTTGTGCATCCGGCAAAAGAAAGCACCATCGATGCGATAAGAACCGCAGAAGTAATCTTGTTGACGTATCCTCGTCCATGCACTTTCATGTTGATCCCACCCTTCCCTGTTATTATCAAGTCAGGCCCTTTTTCAGGCTTCCTGAAATGAATATAGCAAAGCAAGTTGGAGTCTTCTTGAATACTTTATGTGTTTTTCGTGGAGAGCGGGAGAATTATCGAAGCGACTACATCCTGACCGTCGTTCTCGAGGGCGACCGTACCGTTCTGGCGCTCTATTATCAGCTTGCCGAGATAGAGTCCCAGACCTGAACCGCCGTTCCTTCTGCTCCTTGAATTATCCGTCCTGTAGAAAGCTTCGAAAAGATGCGGCAGATCCTTCTCGTCAATGTGCGAATCCGTATTGCGGATCTTCGTTACTATCTTTCCGTCTGAAGTTCCTGAAGTGACGGTCACTTTCGAACCTTCGGATGAGTAGAACACGGCATTCGACAGGAAAGAACCGACCGCCATCGAAGTGAGGTCCTTATTGCCTTCAAAGAAAAGTCCGTCATCTATCGCCGTCTCAAGAGCGATCCCTCTTACGTCCAGGAGATCACTTATCTCTTCAATGCGTTTCTTTAATATCAGGCCGAAGTCTTCAGTCTGGAGCGCGATCTCGTTTCCCGCCTGCATCCTGGATGCCGTGAGGATCTCATTGATCAGCGATTCCATGCGCTTCAGGTTCGACAACGTCTTCGGAAGATACGTCTCAAGATCATTATAAGGCTCTATTCCGTCCATCATGCCGCGGACCTGTCCCTGGGCGATGGTGATCGGGGTCTTCAGCTCATGCGAGGCAGCGGCAAAGAACACATCCTTCTGCTTCTCGAGTTCACTGGTGCGCTCCATCTCCCTTTCAAGTTCTTCCGTCCTGTTGTTGAGCTTGGTTATCGTCTCGTCCAGATTTGAAGAGAGCATGTCGAGATCCCTGCCTAGGTCGCCGATCTCGTCGCGTCTTTTAAGTCTGCTCTTCGCGGTAAAATCCATCTTCGCGATCTTTCCCGAGACGGCGGAAAGCTTTTGTACGGGTCTTGCAAAAAGAAGAGTGTAGATAAACGAACACAGGAGCGAGACGAGCACGATCGCCGCGACGATCAGAGGCAGTGTCTTTTGCAGCGCCTGCCAGAGAACGTTCTCGCCTCTTTGCGACCACAGGCAGACGACAGTATATTCATTCTTTATCTCCTGCGCGAAATAAACGTGTTCGGAGATCATGAAGTTCATCTCGGCATCACTGTCGGGACCTGTGAGCTGCTTTACGTCCCACCTCGTCCTCAGCGCATACTCCGAACCGGGTACGGAAACGGGAAGCCTGTTGGGGTCATCATGTTCGCCCTTGTAGAAGACTATGTGGCATTCGTTTGCGAGGATGAACTCGTCCACCATCTGGCCGCATTCCCTGAACTTGACCGTGCCGAGTTCCTTGGCGAACTTTTCGAACGCCGTCTCTAGTTCGGTCCTTCTGACCATGTTCCAGGTCAAAGGAGTGGCCCTGTAGAGAAACGCGTAGATCAGCACACCGAACATCACCTGCACGATGAATGTGATAAGGAAGACCTTGAAAGATAATCTGTCAGTTATCCGTTTGCGCGACACGGTACCCGCGGCCTCTCACTGTCTCGATAACTCCTTCGCCAACCTTGTGGCGCAGGTTCTTGATATGGCTGTCCACTATGCGCTCGTCAACTATCGCGCTGTAATCCCAAAGCATCTCGAGAAGGCGGTCCCTCGTGTACACGCGACCCGGATTCTCTATGAGCGTCAGAAGGATGGCGTATTCTTTTGAAGTAAGCTCGATCTCCTTGCCGCCGACCATGACCTTCGCCATGTCGGGGATCATGACTATGTCCTTATAACAGACCTTTGCGTATTCCTCAGCTGAAGACGGAGTGTCACGCCTCAGCACTGCCTTTACCTTGCGCAGGAACACCGGCATCGAAAAAGGTTTGGTGACATAATCGTCCGCCATGGAATCGTAGCCCTTTACCATCGACTTCTCGTCATCTAAAGCCGACAGGAATATGACCGGAACGTCAGACTCTTTCTTTACGAATTCACAGACGCCGTAACCGTCGATCTTCGGGATCATGATGTCCAATATGACAAGGTCGACCTTCTCCTTGCCGAAAAGGCCGATGGCGGCAACACCGTCCTCCGCCTCCACTACCGAATACCCGTCATTAATCAGGTAGCTTGCCAGAAGCTGCCTCAACTCGGGTTCATCCTCAACGATCAGTATCTTTTTCATATTGTGATTATAGAATACTTTTGTGGATTTTATGTGCAGAACCGGTTACGGAAAGATCACTTGGTGCGTCCCGCAGGAAAAATAAAATACTTATGCTATCATAACCTCAAATTACTAAGAACAGGGGAACAGATACATGCCATTAGTTCAGGCAAAATGCGAGAACTGCGGAGCGCTGCTCAATGTCCGGTCCGATCTCAAAGCCGCCAACTGCCCGTACTGCGGCGCGGCTTATGTCGTACAGGACGCGATAAATTACTTTAACTCCGTCACGAACATAGAACACCTTCATGCAGATGTGGTGAACATCTCCGACGCGAAATCAACAGATAGTCTGCTCAAGGCTGCAGAGGCTTTCATGAAGATAGGTGATCTTGAATCAGCCGTATGGAAATATGCCGATGTAAGGGACATGACGCCCCAGGATCACCGCGGATGGTGGGGACTTGCAAGATGCGGCATGAAAAGATACGAGCTCGGAAACACACCGTGGCAGACTCAGAAATCCATAAAGGATGAGAATCCGGACTTCTGCATGTCGACCGTAAAGAAAGTCGACCGCATGCTTTCCGATATCCCAGGTTCCATCTCAGAGATCAGGGAGAATTACAGAAAATGCCTGATGTTCGCACCGCCCGCCGAAAAGTATGAGATCGAGGCGGCATGGAACGGATTCATTTCTTTTGCCCGCAAATCCTTCGACAAGTTCGGAGCGGATTTCATCAGCGACATGAAGAACTTCAAACACAACAAAGATGCGGTCCAGGCAAAGATCGATAATGTCAAATCGAAGATAAAAGCCCAGGAAAGCAAGATAAGCAGCATGAAAAAGAAGCATGACGACGAGACCAAAGACTTTAAGAGCAGCCACCGTCCCGGTCCTCTCGATTATTATTTCTACCATGACTCCGACTCGAGCGGATGGAGATCGCTCTTACTGCTGTTCGGGATCTCGCTCGGACTGGCAATAGTAATATTCCTCATAAGTTTCTTCGGTTTCCATAAAGAATACGGCCTGGCATCCGTAGTCGTAATACTGCCTCTGATACTGATATTCGGCATATGCAGCGACGTAAGATACAAGCGCAACCAGAAAGCCGGCACCAAGCAGTATGAAAAAGATCTGTCACATTCTTCCGATGTAAACAAAGAGACCGGTGAACTCAACAATCTGGAAAAAGAGCTGAGAAATCTGCAGTACGAGATGCAGAGATACAACGAGGCAGAGGCAGAAGCCCGTAAGGTAATTGAGAGGATCGGGGAGATCGCGAAGATATTCTGATCAGACGAAAAAAATATACATTAATTAAGAGTTGTTTCACAGAGAAAAATCCGGATCAGAAAGTGGTCCGGATTTCTTTGTTTTGCAACGATATTGAAATCGTTGCATTATCGCTGCAACGATTCTTGAAAGGATAACGAGATAACACCTCTTTTTCTTTAATGATACGCGCCGGAACGATAATCCCGGCGCGTATTATACTTGCTCTTCAATGAAGGGTGAAGCCGCTGAAAACATTAAGGACGTTCTTTTTAACAGCCAGTTCCTGGCCGACTTTAATTCTGTCGGTCTGAACATGCAAAATGTTATGGCTTATGGCCCTGAGGCAATTGATGTTGTCGCAAGGTGCCTGGCTCTTAAACACATCAGCATAAATGACCTGGTCGAAGAAGAACGCGAGAAGCGACTCAGACGAGAAGCAGAGTCACCGCGCAAGTGCTCCGCAAGAGTCTGAGACATTCGGGGAGGAATCCTATGACGGGTTCCTCCCTTTTTGCACTAATAGTATTCGCCACAATTTGATATACTTCATTTAATGCATCTATTTCGTTCGCGGAGGAATTATATGTTTTGTATGAATTGTGGACAACAACTGCCTGATGGAGCAAAGTTCTGTTTGAATTGCGGAACACCTCAAGGAGCAGTATCTCCAACAGGAACCACCCAATCTGAAACTATCAATCTTGACGGAATGCATACATTTGTACCTGCAATGTGTCCGAACTGTAATGCACATATGAAGGTTGATACAACTTCAAATGTAGCTCGATGCGATACTTGCGGTACAGAGTGCCTCGTTCAGGATGCTATCAAAACTCTTACCGTCAGAGGTAATATTCAGGTTGGAAACGCAACAATCAATGTTAGTGGAACAAATACTGATGGCCTTCTCCAAAGAGTAGAGATAATGCTTGGCGATGGGGACTTCAGTGGAGCAATGTCAAGGTGTGACACCATTCTGGATACTGATCCTACGAACGGTAGAGTATATTTATATATGCTTATGTCTCAGTTGTGTTGCAGAAGGAGAAATAATCTCGCCGATCAGAAGACTCCGTTTGATGATAATCAGTATTATCTCAAGGCTATGCAGTACGGCGATCCTGAACTTAGGAATGAACTTCAGGGATATATCAACTCCATTAATGCCAGAAACAATAATCCCGAGATCGGAGACGAGATACACTTTGGAACTAACAATGGTCAACGTATCTGGTGGAAAGTGCTTAGTGTCAGAGATCATACGGCTTTAATAATCAGCAGCAAAATTATCTGCGAAAAACCTTATCAATATCCCGCAAAAAAAATAACTTGGGCTGACTGCACGCTGAGGGAATATCTTAACAACGAATTTATTAAAGGTTATTTTTCACCTGCGGAACAGGCAAGAATCCAACCTTGTAGACTTAATAATGACAAGAATCCTTATTACAATACTCCGGGTGGAGATTCAACTACTGACATGGTTTTCTTGTTGAGCATAGATGAAGCTAATCAATTATTCGCTAACAGTCAGGCAAGAGCCTACGATAATTTTTGGTGGCTCCGGTCACCTGGTAGTCGTCCTTCTGAAGCAGCTACAGTTGACATTTATGGCGATGTCCGCACGAATGGCGAACGTGTCAACCGTAGTGACTATGGAGTTCGCCCCGCTATGTGGATACAACTTGATTGATCTAATTCAACTAACAATAACACTCAAAGACTCGGCACAATCCGGGTCTTTTTTATTGCTTAATTATTCTTGTTCTTATGAAAAAATCTACAGAAAGGAGCCTAACATGAAATACTCATGTATCTTCAATCTCTCAAACATCCAATTGGGATTACATGAACACCATTCTCAGTCGTATAAGCCATAGGTGCATTACCGCAAATAACAATAAGTGCTGAAGGTTCTCGGTATGTCGGTTTAGGATGTTCTGAATTCATTAGGGCCTTTTCATTATGATCAGCAATTGCCTTCTTGAATCTAAGCAAAGACTCTTCAGCTTCAGGAATTCTTTGAGCACCCAACTTGATTTCTATTAAACCATACTTCCCGTCGGCTGCTTGATAAACAGCATCCGCTTCAAGACCAGCACTATTTGCATAATGCAATATTTTTGCCCCGTGAGCATCTGCATATGCAATTAGATCCCTTAAAACAAGATTCTCAAAGACATGTCCAAACAAATCAAAATCATTATTAAAATACTCAGGAGATAGACCTAATGCAGCAATCGCAATCGAAGGATCGATGAAAATGTGTTTCTTAGCAGCACGAATAGCTGTCTTAGATCTTATTTGCGGAGTCCAGGCATCTATATCCTTTAATATAAATAACTCCTCTAATCTGTTTATGTATGTGTCTATAGTACTATCCGATACATCTTTGCTTGCTTTAATATCAGCGTAAATACTTGTCTTTTTTGCAGTAGTCGCTATATTTCTTGCATAAGACCATAGAATAGTTCTTGCAATCTCCGGATTGCGTTTTACACCGTCTATTGCACTTATATCCTTCTCATAAATCTGCTGATAATAATCCTTAGCTATCTCCAAAGCTTCCTGTCTATCTTTGAAAATAAGACATCTCGGCCATCCTCCGCGACAAGCTGCAAATATCAACTCCTCAAATGATAATTCCGATTTATTTCCTTCAAACTCATAACCATCCCTATCAATCATTTCGGATAATGATACATTCCCGACCGAATCACCGAATTCCCACAATGTCATCGGATACATCTTAATCTCGCTTATTCTTCCCGTACCAGTATGCGGTGTATCGATCTTCTTACTACTTGAACCTGTAAGATAAAACTCGCCTGTCGATTCGGGGTTATCATCGCAATTCTTTCTTATTGTTCCCCAAAGCTTAGGCGCATCCTGCCATTCGTCGAATAATATCGGCTTCTCATTATTTAGCAACAGCTTTGGTGAAGTTTCCGCTACTGAAAGATATCCGCTTCTTTTTTCTTCGTCTTGAAATTCAATAACGGTTTTACATCTTTCACTTGCAGTTCTGGTTTTACCGCATCCTTTCGGACCTACGATATTGACTGCATTAAAAACCTTGGATTTTCTATCCAGTTCGTTATCTACAACTCGTCTTTTGTATTCCACGGTCTCCACCTTCTAAACAGTTGATTTTCAGCCTTATATTATACTTGTTAAACACTTTTCGCAAGTTTTGTTGGGCGTTTTTCGGCATTTCTGTTGGGCGTTTTTCGGCATTTCTGTTGGGCGTTTTTCGTTTTTCGTTGCGTAACAATGAAGCACTAACTTGTCATAAGTATTCGCACACTTGACAAAACCTTGCATATTATCACCGAGTGGAGCCACTGACACCAATTTACACATCGTGAAATACACACCAAAGATGTCGTTATTCTGGCTCAATATGGATTATCCGGCAAATGTGCGATTTGAGACTTAACCTGAAGGACATACAGGTCAAGCTGCCTGGAAAGCTGATAAGACAATAAATATCATTGAATGATTCGTTTCTTAACACTAAATGTAGAACCAACCCGTGTATGATATAATTTCTGTATCAGGAGGTGCTTATGTCAAACGATTTGGCTCTAGCTAATGCAATCGCGTCCGTAGAAATGGAAGGCCTTTATCTTAGTGATGAAGGTTATGAATTGTGTCGCCAATATTCCAATAATGAAATCACATGGAATGAATTTCTGACTAAAGCACTTGAGCTTGTTAATAAGCAAGACTAATGGGATATAGTATTGATCCAATTTCCGCAGATTGTTATAAAGGTACGACTTGTTTGATAAACAAGTTCGGTATTAAAGATGAGAAAAAGCTCTCGCAAATGGAAACTCTAATCACTACTGCAAAATGCAAGGAGTTAGAGGTAAATCCTATTGATGGCGATTTTGGATTTGAACATTATAAAGCTATACACAAGTATATCTTTGAGGATCTTTACGATTGGGCAGGAAAAGTAAGAACTGCTTCCATTTCTAAAAAAGGCACTATTTTCACTTTGCCGGAATCAATCGAACCTCTAGCGGATAGAATATTTACAGGCTTGCAGAAAGAAAACTGCTATATCGGATACGATAATAACCAGTATATAGAATCCATCGTTGACTTTTACTGCAGAACTAATATGCTTCACCCTTTTAGAGAGGGAAATGGAAGAACTCAAAGAGTTTTCTTAACACAGCTTATTCGTCATAGTGGTCATGATATAAACTTTTCAACTATTGATACGGACGAACTAATGATTGCTACTATTCAATCCGCAAACGGAATCGTTGATTATCTGAGAAATCTGTTCAGAGAATCTATTATCTGAAATAGTTCCTTAAGTACAGGCTAGACTTATGTAGAGATATGTTAAACCAGCGTGAATTTACATATATGTAAGGGTAGATTTGTGTAGATGAGTGTAGAAAGGATAATAGGGTATTTCAGGGCGATCCCGACTATGAAACCGCTTGACCGATAGTCTATCTATTCAGCGTCCAATTTGGTTCTTTAAACTCAATATAATCAGGCATTTCAGCTCATTTTGCCACGTGCAAGATAGGCTTCATTTTTGTTTTGCTACGACAAATCTCCGGAAATTGTCGCAACCCCAGTCTGATGTTTTCTTACTATTGCCGCGTCATTTTTGCAACGATTTTGAAATCGTTGCAAAGTTGCAATCGAAGATAACCAAAGATACGAGAACACATAGTTCTGATTTCCTTAACAAACAATCCTCTCTGGCGTCGGCACCGGGATTCGAACCCGGACACCGCCTGAGCGGCTACTCACGGTTTAGCAAACCGCTGCCTTACCGGATTAGGCTTATGCCGACATATGGCAGAGACCCAAGGAATCGGACCTTGATCTAATGATTCAGAGTCATTTGTGCTGCCGTTGCACCAGATCTCTATATGGCGCCGTGTGAGAGATTCGAACTCCCAGTGCTTTTTACACACAACGGTTTTCAGGACCGACCCTCCTCCCCGCTAAGGTAACACGGCGTATTGGCAGTCCCTGTACGATTCGAACGCACACCAAAGGCGTCAAAGGCCTCTGTGCTGCCTTTACACCAAGGGACTTAAATGTGGTGATCGCAGAGAGGATCGAACTCCCATTTTCCGGTTCGTAGCCGAACGGTCTATCCGTTAGCCTATGCGACCCTGATTGGAGCCTCCGACAGGACTTGAACCTGCATGACACAGTTTTGCAGACTGTATGCCGAGCCGATCGGCGGCAGAGGCATTTGGTCGGAACACAAGGATTCGAACCTTGAACCTGACGGATATAAGCCGCCTGCTCTACCGTTGCGCTATATTCCGATGGGGTGTGGGTGTAAGACAGGACAACCTTCAGCACGGATCAGATGAGAAGTTGTATGCCTGTCTGTCCCACATGGTCGTAGCAGATAGAGTCGAACTACCGTTACCCGCTTATCAGACGGGGTTCCTGCCTTTGAAAGATGCTACGATACTGGTGCCGGTCGAGGGTAACGCTCCCACTAGTGTCCTGGGACGACGGATTTACAGTCCGCCCCGCCTCTTTAACGGAATACACCGGCATGTTTGGTTGCGGAGCCGGGAGTCGGACCCGGGAGATCAAACTTATGAGGCTTGCCCGGAAGCCGTTCCTCTCCGCAGTTTTGGTGTCTGAACAGGGGTTCGAACCCTGAAGATACTGATCTTGAATCAGCCGTGTCTGCCAGTTGCACCATTCAGACATTTGGCACCCGCACGAAGACTCGAACTCCGATCCGCGGTTTAGAAGACCGCTGCACTGTCCGGTTGTGCTATGCGAGTATGTTGGTGCGCCAGCCCGGATTCGAACCGGGAGTGACACGGGGCTTAAACCCGCCGTATATGCCGTTCTACTACAAGCGCTTATGGTACCTCCGGTGGGAGTCGAACCCACAAAAAGACCCGGATTCTTAGTCCGGCGCATATGCCGGTTCTGCTACGAAGGTATGTGGTATCCCCGCCCGGATTCGAACCGGGATAAAGACGCTTCTGAGACGCCTGCGTATACCTGTTCCGGCCACGAGGATATGCACTTCGATCACCGCTATTGATTCAAGACTTTAATGATCGAAGAATGAAAACGCTGAGACAGTGACGTTTTACCGCAGCATCATCCGCCGTTGGAAGCGGGCTGTCACACAGCCTGTTAAGCTGTAGCTGCGATGAACACAGGTTTTGTAAAAGCCTGCAAAATCTTACGTAAAGCCTTATAGATATCCTTTGGGCACATTCTTCCCTGCTAAAGGATTCACAGTTTGCGGACTGTTAGAGTTGCACTTACTCGTACCGTCTCTTACTTCGCCTTGCGGGCTGGTAAGCCATCATCTTACAGATGGATAAGTTCATTGTCGGTCTTTACGTGACAAGCACTTTTGCCGTAATGGTGGTTAATACCGGATTCGAACCGGCGACACTTCGATTAGGAGTCGAATGCTCTACCCGCTGAGCTAATTAGCCCGAACTTCAGATTGGCTGCGAGGCTTGTCTTTGGACGCCGGTACCTTTTGGATACCGTCCATCCGTCACAGTCATGCTTGTCTTGTTATCGACTTACTTGAAGATGAAAGACCTGCCTTTCGGTTTAAGACCTTTCATGGACATCAGACCAACACTGTCTCTTACGGAGTTCGTGTCGGTAAGCTGCCGGCCGTCCACCCATTTCTGAGTTAGTATAGGGCATCTCTCAATGCCCCTGCCCGTTCATGCTCTCACCAGTCGGCCTTGAGCAGAAGACCGGGTATCGGTCGTACAGGTTTTCCGTTGAACTGCATCAGATGCAGTCGCGATGCGCGGAAGTTCTAAGCGCTGTCACTTTATCCCCGTTGCCGGGTTTATCTTAAACGGCCCGAAACCGGCCGTATCTGGTGGGCAGTGTTGGTGTCGATCCAACCTACACGGTGCTTCAAACCGCTGCTTTCACCGGATTAGCTTACCGCCCTAAAATACGGGACAATTGGGTCACTGATCCTCATTGCCCCGGGGATGTTTTGCATGGAGTGCCTGTTTCCCTGCAAGACATCTTATTGGCTCCCTTCGCAGGAATCGAACCTGCATTATCTGATTAACAGTCAGGCATCCTACCTTTGAATGAGAAGGGAATGTTTAAAGATTAAGTTGTCAAGGTCCGCGAGAATAAAAAGACCGTCCGGTTTTATTCTCATTCCGGACGGTCTTATGAAATCAGTCTTTTTGCTTGTGCCTAAACAAAAGTCAGTTCACATAGCGACCGTCCGTGTTCGTTAAATCTATAGCTGCCGTAAAAGCGTATGCGGTTATCCGAAGATATCTGGACAAATGAACATGCCAAGCTTAACGCCGTATTCATGAGCGCTTTGAGGTTAATCGTAAGTTGTCTCAACATAGTAGCCATCTGCTGTTCCTTTTTCCTTTCCGCAAGTCATAAAAAAAGAAGTGCTGTACGATCCAAACCTTATATTTCAGGTTCAGATGTCGGACAGGCACTTCCTTCATCTGGCGAGATTGTAGCACTGCAAAATGCCTTATGCAAGGGGTTTTTTGAAGATTTGCAAAAAACTTTTTGGGTACCGCAAACACATATATTTACACTATATTCTATAGGCTATAATAACGATAATTAAGAAGTTTAAGGGGAGGACAAAACAGATGAATCTTTGCACCGAATGTCACTGGGACGGATGGGACCGGATAGTCGCTATCTATCCCGAAGTATGCACTGTTCTTCCCGAATACATAAACGACAAAGAGAACTACAAGATCGTTCTTCTCGAGAAGGGCGTGCTCGAAATAAAAGACGGCAGGAAAAAATTCGAGGTAAAAGCTCCCGCGCTCATATGCCTCACGCAGAGAGACAAACTTGATTACCGCATCGTAAAAGAGATAAAAGCAGAGGTCTTATTCTTCAAGCCTTCAGCAATAAGAGACGAGTTCACGTTCGAGCGCATCGATGCGGGCGAGTTCGCCGAAGCATACGGCCAGACAATCTATCAGGACTATATCCTCATAAGGTTCTTCGGCGCCGGAAAGGATCTGTCGGACCACGTCATCCAGCTTACCGTGAACGGATTCAAGCGCCTTAAGGAATATTACTTATCGACCGAGAAGGAACTCCTGGAACAGAAAGACGGTTTCTGGCCCTGCCGCAGCAGATCGTATCTTATGGAAATGCTGCACTTCATCGTCTATTCCTTCGTGGAAGTCGCACCTGAAGAAAAAGAATCCTCAGGACAGGAAGAATTCTCGAAGATAGCGGAATACCTGAACGAACACATTGACGAGCACATAACACTTGAAACACTCACGAAGAAGTTCGCCATAAACCGCAACAAGTTAAATGCCCTCTTCATGGAACAGTCCTCCATGACGTGCCTTAACTATCTGCTCAATTTAAGGCTGGACCTTGCAAAGATCCTCCTTACCAAGACCGAGCTCCCCATAGGCGAGATCAGCGCCAGGGTCGGATATCCCGATGCAAACTACTTTGCCAAGATCTTTAAGAATGCGGTCGGAAAGACGCCTTCGAAGTACAGGGAGACACAGAGAAAGGAATAACTATTTTCTTCCTTTGTGCAGATATTACTGTTTTCCGTGAGGATATTTCTAATACCCTCTTCCCTCCCCCATGTAGAATCGGGTCAGAAGGAGGGCAAAAAAGATGTCATTACGAATAAAAGCGGCATATCCGGTCACGGCGATAACGTTCCTTGGCATCCTCATGTCAGGGTGTTCGGCGGAGATCGTAAACACGACGGAGACCACTGGCATCACACCCCTGTCTGACAGTGAGATAACCGCCTCTTTTGCCTCGGAAGGCATAAGTAACATTGTTATAAACTCAATAAACACAAGGGATTCGGCAGAATCGGGCGAAAACACGCAATATACGCTCAAAGACACCGTCAGCGTCACTTATGAGGCTGACATAATGGGCGGGATACTGTCCCAGACGGTCTCAAAAGACCTCGAATTCTGCCTGAACGGCACGACCGGCTCATGGGAGATGACGGATGAGACCACGACAGCCTGTGAGGTCGACAACTCGGCACTCGTATGGAGCAGTTGGAAGACTGACATAACCAGTTCGGATGAGATATCGGATCTGTTCGGCGGAAAAATACAAAGCGGAGATACGGGAATCCTCTACATCCGTTTCTCCAAAAAGATCGGACTCTTTGCCTTCAACCTCAGCAACGCACAGAACACGCCGACAGAGCGGTTCTTCACCACAGTCGGAACGGGAGCAAAGCTCGCCTGGGCAGGAAATAACTGCACAGTGGAGAAAGGCGCAAGCATCACTGGAGGATCGGTAACTGATTCGGGCGACCTCTTCATCGACATCGAGTCTGAAGGCAGCAAATTAAGGCTTAACCTGAAGACGGATGCAGTTCAGATATCCGAGCAGGAATACGATGAGGCGGCAGGCCGTGAAGTATCGGATTCAAAGGTATATATGGATAAGCTGCCCATCTTTGAAGTTACCACAACGAGCATGGAGAACGGCGAATGGAAGCAGATAACGGGCCTGAAAGAAGGCAATCAGTCTCCCGAACTTACCTGGGAACCCGTCGAAGGTGCCTCATGTTATGCGGTATTCCTGATAGACACGACGACAACCAACTGGCTCAGTTGGTACGTGGTGACCGATAAGATCCACCTTGATGAAGGAGAATACACCGACCAGTCGGTATATATCGGACCATATCCTCCGGGAACGCACACATATGAGCTGTATGTGATCGCATTAAGAGCGGAACCCAAAGACATCAAGTTTCCTCTGGATCAGTCCGGCGGTGAGATCAGCCAGAAGATGAACTCTCTCAACACCGCAGCAGACGGTACAACCGGCAACGTATTGGCATACGGCACGATCAAGGCTCCATATACTGCACCCGAGCTCTACTACGATTACCGCTAGATCTTCAGATAGAACAAACAAACTCGAAACAAAAAGAGGAAAACACCATGAGAACAAATAAGATACTTCCGGCGATCCTTTGCGGAGCCATACTGCTCTCGATGGCAGGATGCGGTCAGACGACACCCGTCACTAGCACACAGGCAGAGGCGCCGGCAGAAGGTACGACAGCTGAAGCAACCACAGAAGCTGAGACTGAAGCTCCCGCAGCGACAGAAGCATCGGTGCCGGATAACAGTGACGATATCTTCGTAAGCGCCTATCCCGCATTTGCAGTCACTTCCCGGAGCCTCCACGACGGCAAGTGGGATAAGATAACGGCACATGACGGAGAAAATGCTTCTCCGGAGCTTTCCTGGGAACCCGTAGAAGGCGCCACGGAATATGCCATCTATATGATCGACCTGGATACCGGCTACAACATCCACTGGAAGTCCAAAAACATCAAGGAGACAACACTTCCCGAAGGCTGGGCGCCTGTGATCACCGAATATAACGGACCTTATCCGCCGAGCGGCAGCACACATAATTACAACGTTTATGTAATAGCCCTCAAGGCTCCCGTCAGGGGGATGCAAGGCGGCATACACGGCATCTACGCCAATGTGAAAGATTTCATTGATGCACTGGATACCGATGCCGAAGGCAATACGGGAAACATAGTCGCAGTAGGCCGGGTATCAGGGACCTATACGCGATAAGTATGGTAAACAATTCCAGTATCACCCGGTAAACTTTTTTAAATAGCATTCTCTATGTTATCCTTAAAACGATAATAGGAAAACACAACAAGAAAGAGGACTACACCATGAAAAAACATAAGATACTCCCTGCAATTCTTTGCGGAGCCATACTTCTCTCTATGGCAGGATGCGGTCAGACTACACCCGCCACGAGCACTCAGTCAGAGGCTCCGACAGAAGGTACGACAACTGAAGCAACCACAGAGGCAACCACTGAAGCTCCCACAGAAACAGAAGCAACGGTACCTGATAACAGCGACGACATCTTCGTAAGTGCATATCCCGCATTTGCGGTCACTTCCCAGAGCCTCCACGACGGCAAATGGGATGAGATAACTGCAAATACTTTGGACGGAAAGAACGCATCTCCCGAGCTTTCCTGGGAACCAGTCGAAGGCGCCACTGAATATGCCATCTACATGATCGACATGGATACCGGATACTTTATCCACTGGAAGTCCGGAAACATCAAGGAGACAACCCTTCCCGAAGGCTGGGCTCCCAAATCAGAATACATCGGACCTTATCCGCCTAGCGGCAGCACACACCACTATACCGTATACGTAATAGCCCTCAAGGCACCCGTCGAGAGGATGAAGGGCGGCATAAACTCAATTTATGCCAAGGTCAAAGACTTCATCGACGCGCTCGATACCGATGCCGAAGGCAATACGGGAAACATAGTCGGAGTAGGCCGGGTATCAGGAGCCTATACGGCAAAGTAAGAAAGACAAGAGCAGAGGCTGCCAGATGGCAGCCTCACTTATTCTTCCGGTTTATACTCCTCTATCCTGCTCACTATCTTCATGTCTTCTTCGTCAAGACCTGAACAGGCATTTGCAACTGCCATCACTTTGGCTAGCACGGGCTCGGGTGAATCCAATGCCGATATGCCCGCAACAGGGCCCTCGTCGAGCATCGCATCCATTATCTTCAGTATCCCCTTTATCTCTTCCAAGGACAGATCTTTCCTGTCCAGCAGTTCTTCAACACCCGCTTTGTTAAAGACCTTGAGTGCCGAATAATCGGGAAGAACGGAATTATCCACTCCGTGCAGAAGAAGCCATTTCTTTATCTCATCGTTCTCAGGTTCTATGAAGCTTACGCAGTGTATCCTTCCCCACCCGTGGACTCTCTTTGCAAGATCTAATATCTCCATCTGTCCGTCCGACCAGTGCCTCATAATGAACACGGTAAAGAGCGTGAACTCATCCGAAAGACCCATGGTCCTTATGACGGTCATGAGGTCGGGATCTTTTGAGGTATCTACCAGTTCAAGTATTATCAGACCTATCTTCACGCACTCACGGTCAGACGTCTCCGTCAGAAGATGAAATGCAAATCTCACCATGTTCTGCACCGACAGATCATCCTGGTTATTCAGTATCGCATCCTGGACATCGTCAATTATCGTGACTGCCCTGTTCTTCTTGCAGAACGACGCAAAACCTGAAGTTGCTTTGTCTATGTCACCGTCATTGGCGGTTATAAGAAGCTTAAGAAGCTCCTGTTCCTCTTCCTCCGACATGGGCGAGAATCCCATATGGTAGATATTTATGCCGTCCATGGCACCGTCGGCAAATATCGCCATCTTTTCGTCTTCCATGGGCGGAAGGCTAAAACCTGAAGGCAGCTTTCCGTCGCTGTCCACTGCTTCCGAAATATACTGAAACAAAGATCTGTCCATATGCGGTTACCTCATTAAGAACATGTGTGAAAGAGTAACTGCTCTTATTATAGTGAACTTTATCCCGATTGTGATATCCTTACACCAACGGAGGATGAGCTTATGGATGAATATGATATCAAGTGCGAGGAGATACGCAGGGAAAACGAAGAATACCTGAAGATATTCGAAGAAGATCTGAAGGCAGCAGGACTGGCTCCCAAGACCATCAGAAACCATGTATCAAACGCGGAATTCTTCATTAACGATTATCTGATGCTCAGAAGTCTGCATCATATTGACCAAGGTCTGTATGAACTGGGAAGTTTCTTTGATTTCTTCATCCATAAATGCATGTGGTCTACGCCGGATACCGTCGGGAAGACCGCTACAAGCATAAAGAAATTCTACAAATGCATGGCTGAACACGGAAAGATCAGCACGAAGAACTACGAACTCATCGCCGATGAGATAAAGGATGGAACTCCTTTATGGAAGTCCGAATGCGATGCTTTCAATAACTGGTAAACAGCAAAGGGGATCGGTACAAAGATTTGAGAAGACTAGTATTCGGCATCTTATCCGCCCTCCTTTTGGGGATAGAGATACTCATAGGCTTGTTCGCGCACAGATGGGTAAGGGCTTATCTGGGCGACGTGCTCGTGGTAATACTCATCTATACGATAGTAAGGACCATATCTCCTTACAGACCAAAGAAATGGTTCATCCTTCCGACGGTAATACTCATCTTCTCGTTCATTGTGGAATTCCTTCAGTTATGGGGATTCTGCGACCGGTTCGGAATAACGAATCAGCTGATGAGGATAATTATCGGGACAGGATTTTCTGTCTGGGATCTTGTTTGCTATGCGGTGGGGGTAGTGCCTTGCTATGTGGGGGAATATGTAATGAAGAAATACCTTTTACCCATAAAAGCATCTTAAGAACAAGCATCTATATGTTATGGGCATAGTGTTTAATAGTAGCACTAAAAAGACTTTCAATAAAATCGAATGAAGTCAACAATAATAATGCAAACGCATAAGAAATAATCTGATAACCCGATTATTAAAAGTGTGTTATCGCAACGTAAACAAATGAAAGAAAGCCTATTTTTTCATGTTCAAGATGTTATAATTTTTTTATATTTTTAAAGGAGGGTGTTTCTTATGCCAACATATCAACCACAGACAATAAAAAGGACAATGGAAGATATAATTAGTGGTAAGCTGATTCTTCCTGCTCTTCAGAGAAATTTCGTTTGGCCAGAAGATAAAATAATTGATTTGTTTGATAGCTTGGTCAAAGAATACCCCATTGGTACTTTCTTGTTTTGGGATGTTACGCCAGAAGTCTTTGCGGAATATTCTTTTAGCAAAGTGTTAACTGAGGTTAAAGAATCAAGGGATAAAAAATATAGAGGACGCCCCGCTGACGAAGGCAGAACAGAATACTGTGCTATTTTGGACGGGCAACAAAGAATAACTTCTCTTGCGATTAGTATACTTGGAAAAAGCATAATGCACACAAGGGGAATGCCTTGGGATTTAGATACAAGTTTCGTTGATAAGTATTTTTGTTTGAATATTCTCCATAAACCTATAGATGACGATGATAAATATCAATTCCGCTTTTTGCCAGAAGAAGAAATTGGCCATCTCAACGCATATGTTGTTAGAGATGAAGAAGATAATGAGACAACAATAAATGAATATTGGGTTAAAGTGGCTGATATTTACAGTGACGATGCGATGTTTAATGAAAACAATGGAGGGTTGTTTACGTGGGTGACAAATTTGGAGTTGCTGAATCGGGATGTTTTTACCGTTGAAAAAAGACTATTTATTAATAATGTAATGACAACACTCCGAAATGCTCTAGTAAGCAGAGAAGTTGTTAGTGTTTATACAACACCTAACAATTTAAGTTTAAACAAAATTGTTGATATCTTTGTCCGAGTTAATAGCGGCGGACAAAGATTAGATGATGCCGACTTGATTCTATCAATCGCCAGTGGTGATATTGCTGAAGAGAACTTTTATGACAAAGCTTCAAGCGCAGTAGAAGAAATAAAAGCATGCACAACCAACTCCTTCAAATGTGATAAAAAGTTTATTCTTAGTGTCGGTTTGTTATTTACTAATGCGCCGTCATTATCGCTAAAGAACCCAGAAAATTATTCGCGACATTCCGTTCAAAATATAGTTGATATATGGGATACGTTAATTGAAAAGATTAAGGCTGCTGTTATTTTTGTCAACAAACTTGATTTTGACGTTAGTAAATTGAGTGCAAATTTCTTTGTCCCTATTGCTTATTATTTTTACAAAACAGATAGGGGGTTAAACTATTATGAATCTGTTGATTCTGTTCGTGATCGTGTTTACATTCGTCAGTGGTTGTTTAGAACAATGATCAATCATATTTTTGATGAAGGCACCGGAAAATCATTGCTCAGAATGCGAACAGTTATAGACGAAGCGTTGCAAACTGCTACTTATTTCCCGTTAGATGCATTCCTCACTTTAAGAAATCCAATTAAGAGACCTATTAGAATCACTGAAGAACAAATTAGAGATATTATTGATTGGAAATGGCCAGACTATAGAATTATTCCATTATTAAAAGAATTATCACCATCTATACCAAGTGGTGACTATGCTCAAGATCATATTTGGCCTAGAATACACTTAACAAATATAAGAAGGCTAAGAGAAGCAACACCTAATCTTAGCGAAGCCGAGCGTCAGATATTTAAGAGCAACGCTGATTTTTTACCTAATATTGAATTATTAACTGGAAATGAAAACTCACAAAAAAGAGACCGATTCTTTGATTCTTGGATTAATTCATTTTACAGCGATGAAAACAGAAGAAACGCTTTGTTTGATAGAAATATAATCCCGATTAGGGAAGGATACGGATTTGAGTCTTTTATATCTTTCTTTAATGAAAGAAAAACTTTACTTGAGGGAAAAATAACAGAAGCTTTTCCTGATGATATAGAGTCCATCAATAGGCGATTTGAATTATAATTGAGTGACAAATTAACTAAAGAACGAAGAAGCTGGAATGTGTCCAGAATCAAAGAAAAAGACACAGGAATAGGGGCAGCTATAAGAAAGCGCCTCTTTTCTTGTGGATACGGATATCGCAAAAATTTTAAACACCTCACAGGTAATCTGTTCTCTAAGAACTAATTATTTACAGCAAACAAAATGCTCTTATTGGAATATTGCCACTACTACGTCCTCTTCGACCTCGAGACAACGGGTTTGTCTTCTGAAAAGGATGCCATAATTGAGATATCTGCCTTGAAAGTATCTGATGGCAAGGTAATAGATGAATTCTCTACCCTTGTAAATCCAGTTATACACATTCCTTATATGGCCAGCAGCATCAACGGGATTACTGATGATATGGTCCAGAATGCTCCGGATATCGAACAGGCACTAACTGACTTCATTTCCTTCATAGGAAACAACGTCCTTGTCGGACATAATCTCAGGAACTTCGATCTTAAATTCATTCAAAGGGATTGTATGGACTTATTTGGCAAAACACTGCCCAATGATTATGTCGATACCCTGATTCTCTCCAGAAGGTATTTGCCTGATCTCAGTAGTCATTCTCTTGAAGCATTAGCTTACCATTACGGAATATCCTACGAAGGAGCACACCGTGCCCTTGCAGACTGTCACATCACTAAACAGGTCTACGATAACCTAGCCAAGGAGATAGAGAATCCGTCGGAAGCCGCCAAGAATGTTAAGGTGTGTCCCCGCTGCGGCAATATCCTGAAGAAACGCAACGGCAAATTCGGCGAGTTCTGGGGATGTGCAAGCTATCCAGAGTGCAAATACACTCGAGATATCGATGTAAGTGAACAGTGACAGATTGTCCACCTATTGCGGTAATCATTTATCTTAATTAAGTGTAAAATAAATCTGATAGTCAGCTTTCATATTTCATTTTTAACATAAGATATCGGAGTACCGCTTATGAGAGAACGAATCTTACTTGTTCCCGGACTTAACGGAAATGAGCTTATCAAGAATCTTGCCCTTTATAACGTAAAGTGTTTTAACCTGAGGATCGTAACCGGAAGCGAGCTTGCACAGATGGCACTGATCCGTTCAGGCATAGCCGTTAAAGAAGAATTCATTGATACCACCGAAGAGATCACAATAATATCCAAAGCAATCAAAGGTATCAGGTACTTTGATAAACCCACATACTCCGATCTTTCAAATATAACATCTGCCATAAGGCGGATGAGAAGTCTTGTTACAGATCCTGACGAAACAAAGGTAATCGAAGATACTTTGTCCGAAGGCATGTTCAAAACAAAGAACGATGCCCTGATCAAAGCATACAAGGAATACATGCGTATCCTGAAGGACAAGTCTTGTATAGATTCCGTATCGCTTATAAGGAAAGCAATCGCTGAATGCACTTCATTCGATGCAGAATTTGAAATCCTGAAGGAATATCCGCTTAATCCCGTTGAAAGCGCTCTTATACAAAAAGTATCTGATGGCAAAGCAAATACAATAAGCATTAATGATCTATATAACGCCTCAGATAAGCCTATAAAGATATCAAGCTATAAGAATTGTTATGGGGCTTCAAACGAAGTAGAGACGATAATTACGGACATCTATTCAGGCAAGAATACCGATGACTGTACTGTTGTGGTAACAGACCCAGCTACTTACGGTCAGTTGTTCCTTGACTATGCACTGATGTACGATATTCCCGTAACATTCGGCTGCGGGATTCCGATAATGAATTCCAATCCGGCAAAACTTCTGGTCCTTTACTATAACTGGATGACAAGCGGTTTCTTCGGTTCTACTTCTATCAAGGCAATGCTTACCAGCGACGCTTTTGACAGAGGCAATCTGCCGTTATCCGATGAAGAATTCAGTTGGAACGTATTCTATGAGCTTCTCTGTCAGATAAGATATACCAACGACATCAATGTCAATCTGTCCCGTTACGACAAGTTTAAGAAAGCTCTGATGGAAGACGGAGCGCTTATCGACGAAGATGATACTGAGTCGCTAGAAGCATTCCATGAAAAGGAACTCTGTCTGGAATCTCTCAGGAGAATGGCTTACGAGTTATCTTTGTTGCCCGAGGAATTCATAACTAAATACTCGTATCTCAGAAAGAGCAAAAACAGTAATTCAGAAGCCCTGCTTTCGGCTTTGGACTCGGCTTCCGTAAAAGGTATTGCCGACCAACTGGCAATTATACGCAAAGCAGAGATAGATCAGTCTCTTGAAGACATAATCCGAAGCATTCTCGCTACCGGACAACTCTCCCAACAGAGCGAACCCGGTAAGATACATATAACCACAGTCGACAAAGCGGCTGCTTCTGTCAGGAAGAATATGTATATCGCCGAAATGTCCGCAACAAGATTCCCCGGTTCACCAAAAGAGAACTATCTGCTTCTAGATGAGGAGTTAAGAGCCTTCGGCTCTCCTGCTGAACGGTTTACATCTGCGGGACGCATAATGGCCAACAGAGACCATCTGCTCGAGTTGGTGAGACTTGCATCAGGACTCGAATCGGACATTCAGGTATCCTATGCCGGACTTAATGTCTCTGAACTTAAACAGGAAAATGCTTCATCACTTATATATGAACTCTACAAGGAAGAGCACGGGAACGACATTACATACGAGCAGTTGATGAAGAACATCAAGACCGTTGAATACTTTGAGCCCAAAGTATCGATAGGACGTTATATAGGAAAAGCATATCTGAAGAAGAATCTTATTCCGACTCATACCCACAACAACGCACCACGTCAGGTCGCCCAGGACATCACCGAGCGGGAGTTCTCTCCGTCGGCATTGGACAAATACGTTGGCTGTCCGCGCAAATTCATGCTCAGATACATCATCGGTCTTCATGAGCCTGATGAGGACGATCCTTTCCTCGTCATTGCACCTAACGAGGAAGGTGTGTTGCTGCATTCATTGATGGAACTGCTCGCCGATCCTGCAACGGATAAAGATAAGTTCATGCAGGCAGCTGAAGAGTACTTTGACAGATATATAGCTGAACATACACCTCTTATTCCCGACAATGTAAAAGATAAGAGAACACAGTTTCTGGAAATGGCAGATCAGGCTTATGAGAGCGATCCGCACAGGGAGATCATTCTCAAGGAAGAGGATATTCATAAGACCCACGAATGCGGCATCAGGTTATACGGTTATCCTGACCGCGTGGAAAAACTGGAAGACGGTTCCTGCATCATTGTCGATTACAAGACAAGTCATAAGGAAAGACATGCAGAGAACGACCCGGCATCATGTCTTCAGGTACTCATCTACGCTTATCTGATGGAACAGAGCGGATACAAGGTGTCCCACTGCGAATACAGATATGTCCGTCTGGAAAAGACGATCAGGTGTGAATGGAACGAAGAGACCAAGAGTGAACTGGATGACATTCTTACAGATTTTAAAGAACATATGGAAAACGGATACTTCCCTACATTCAGCAATTTCATTCCAAATGTAAAAGATTTCAATCCGTGTGAACACTGTAAGTATGGTCTCGTGTGCGGTAAGGGGGTATAAAGATGACTAGCCTTGAAACAGATTCTTTATCCAGAAAACGAATAGTTAATGATATAGATACCAACTTCCTCGTTGAGGCTGGTGCCGGTTCGGGGAAGACCACCATGCTCGTCAGCAGGATGGTAGCCATGGTCGAGGGCGGTGTCGACATAAGTAAGATATGTGCCATCACATTCACCAAAGCAGCTGCAAACGAGTTCTATGAAAGATTTCAGGCATTGCTGATCAAGCGCAGTAATCCCGAAGAGAAATGGGAAGATAAAGGCCTGCCGGGACAACTGCCAAAGCCAACTCCTACGACTCAGAAAAGATGCGAAGAAGCACTTAAGAATATCGACCTCTGCTTTATGGGTACGATCGATTCATTCTGCAACATGATCCTCTCAGAGCACCCTTCGGAAGCCGGCATTCCTTCTGATGCTGTCCTTATCACCGATGCAGATGCCAAAGAATTATACCGCCAGTATTATGTAAAGATCTGCGAGGGCGAATATGGAGACGACAAAGCATCAATGGCCCGCACATTCAGGCTGTTGTACGATGACAGCGAAGAGGTATTCTCCGAATTTATGCCTTTCTTCATGGACAACCGCAATGTCCACTTCAATTATCACGAAGAAACTGAATTCAATATTGACAAACGGTATAAAGATATACGCGACGATCTTATCTTCCTTGCAACATTCCTTTGTGATCACCAAGAGTTGAAATACGAAGGTAATCAGGAAAGCCGTGATGCATGGGAAAGGATCGAGAAGACGAGAAGACGCCTGTCGAGGCAGTGGAGCACAAATTACACAAACATACTCTATGCCCTAAAGAGTCTGGCTGATATCTGCGTCGTCAGTGATTCTGCTGATGAGTATCCGATACTCATTAGCGAATGGTTCGAAGAACGGCAAGGGTTCCTGAAGGTCAAGGAAGATGTAATACGCCTCAAGGATGAATTAGACAGACTAAAATACAACATAACACTGTCTTTCTTCGTAAACTGCATATCCATATTCGAACAGGCCTTACGTGAAAGAGGCCGCCTGACATTCTTCGATTATCTGTTCTATCTTAAGGAGATGCTGCGTAAGGACGCAGGAAACGGAGGAAAACTGATATCTTATATCTATAAGAGATACAGCCATTTCCTGATAGACGAATTCCAGGACACGAATCCGATGCAGGCTGAGATATTCTTCTATCTCACGTCTAAAAACCCTGTTCAGCGGTGGGATCAGTGCATTCCCAGACCGGGCTCCCTGTTTATTGTCGGTGATCCGAAGCAGTCAATTTACAGGTTCAGAGGCGCGGATGTCAGATCTTTTCTTTTTGTTAAGAGTCTCTTCGTCCAGCCTGTCGGTGAAGTGTTACAACTCAGCAGAAACTTCAGATCGACACAGTTCCTGATCGGTCACTTCAATAATATCTTTACTGTTATGCTTCCTGAAGCAACACAAGATCAAAGCCAGTTCGAAGAGATTCCGCCCCGCGAAGAATCAAAAGATGAATTCGAGGGCATATTCACCTACAACGCTTATATCGGCAAAGCCGCTGAGGAACATTCAGACAAGACCGATCCTCTGATGGTGCTTAAGATTATCAAGGAGCTTACAAACCGGGAAGAATATAAGATAAGAGACAAGAAGACAGGAGAACTGCGCCCTATCAGATACAGTGACTTCATGGTCATTACATCAAGTAAGAGAGCGCTGACTCCGATAATGGATGAATTAAGAGCTAATGAGATACCTACAAGAGTCGAAGGCAAGATCCCGTTTGAGAAAAACATAGCTTTGCTGGAGACATTCACGCTGTATTCAGCAATTACGGATTCAAACGATCAGATATCCCTCTACGGGGCACTGACAGGAAGCATAATCGGTGTAACAGCCGCTGACATAATTGATTACATAAACAACGGCGGGAAACTGTCATTATATGGCGATGAATTTGACCGTTCAGAATGCAAAGATGAGAATGCCATAAAAGTAGCTAATGCCATAGATAAACTCAGAAAATGGCATGAACGATCCCGCACCATGTCCCCTGCCGCATTATTTACAGGAATAATCGAAGAATTCGAGATCTATAATTACGTGTCGACTGAAAACTTGGAGATAATGTATTACACGGCCGAACTTCTCCGCAACGCTGAAAAGGCGGGGCTTATCAGAAACCACCGTGATTGTGTTGGTTTCATCGCAGAATTGCTTTCCGGTAAATCGGAACAGGAAAGGTGTCTCTCTTTGAGCAGCGACATCGACTGTGTACACATGGCAAATCTCCACAAGGTAAAGGGCTTGGAGGCTCCGATCGTCATACTTACGGCATATTCAACATGGAGACCGCCTGTAAGCCACAGGATAGAACACAACGTAGATGGCACGGAAGGTTACATCTTCCGGGAAAAACCTCAGGATGCCGATTTCAATGCACCCCCGAGTTTCCAAACGGATATATTCACAGATAAGGAACGTGAAGAAGGAATATCCCGGGCAGCTGAAACTCAAAGACTCCTTTATGTCGGTGCTACAAGAGCACGTAACGCACTGATAATATGCAACAGATATGCATACAAAGGGAAAAGACTGCAGATAGATTCCAGATGGTCACCTTTGGTAGAGTTCGGCATACCGGATCTGTTCCGCTCGATCACGCCCAAAGAACCGGAACAATTGCCTCCACTAAAAGTTAAAGATCCGACAAGACTATATGAGGTCTGCAAAGAGCGCAATGTCATCAACACCAGGGATGATGGAACAAAGCGCGATAATGAGGCGGAATCCTATGCGATCATCAACCCAAGCAAATTGGGAATTAAATCACATTCTTCAGGAGATAAAGAGAATAAATCCAAGAAGCTCATAGAGCCCACACTGCTTGGTTCTACAGTCCACAGAATGTTGGAGATATTAGTCTTATCCAAAGGCGACATTGATATTGGCGTCACAGTTGACGGAATAATCAAGGAATTCATAACACCTTACAACGAATGCTATTCAGCAGCATTGAGCAGCACGCTGAAGGATGTAGCCAAAACAATGAAGAGTGGCGGTTATCCCCAGACAAACGACGCTCCGCAGGATCTGTTGCCAGTTTTATTCAAGGCAGATCAAGTCTACTGTGAGGTTCCCTTCAGTTACAAATATACCGAAGACAGCAAGACCGTAGTCAGAAAAGGAATTATAGACCTTCTTTATTGTTCCGAAGGAAAATGGCACATAATTGATTATAAGACCAACGAAGAAGCAAAAGACCTGGACTATGCATACGAGAAACAGCTTAACGCGTACAAGGAAGCCTTATTGGCAACGGAGGGCATTGATGCTGATGCGATGATCTATCATATTGATGTGTAGGAACAGTGGTGCTTTATCATCTATATTATTCAATGAATATCAACAGAATCAGAGTTCTTTTTCCAACAAATCTGCTACTGTCATAAAATCATTCTTTATGTCGTTAGGATGCTGATCTGGATCCTTGTTTATCTTCATTTTTACAATTATTGCACATATTGGTTCAGGGTCTTTGTATTGACTTTCATAATCAATGTATTCAGCATCATATATGCAGAATTTTGTAATTCTGTCATAGATAAGAAAATGATTCGGATGGTTAAACATTATCCAGCGGTCTGTATCTTTAGGAGAATACTCATTTAACAAATAATCTAATCTTTTATATCTGATTGGAATTTGTGCAGGTCTTTCATAGTTGTCAGAAGACATCTTTGAATAGTTTTTCTCATCAATATTCATCTTAACCAACTTAAACTTACTATTAGGCTGTTTGATAAATTCTTCATCATCCTTTAAAGATTGAAGACCCAATGGATCTCTTTGAGATATCCCTGTATTCTTCTCATCACATTCAGTAAATGAATTGCCGATTAATTCATTGTCACTAGACATATTCCAAATCCTCCATATAATGAGATACAACCAACTATACACTAATTGGATATAAAACTAACTCATTCAGACACGCTAGATAATTATTCCTTCATTTCCGAGCCTTGCTCTAATCTGCATTATGTTTTTTGCTTGGGAAGAAGTCGGATATTTGGGATATGAAGCATCCATCTTCGTTGCAGACATCAATATACTCTCATCTTTTGCACTTAATAGTCCCTTTTGCTTCGCTTGAGATATTAAATTGCGCCAATAGGGTGAACCTAATTCAGCTACTGCAACTTCAGCCATTATCATATTTGTCTCTTTTTGATCTTTGCGAGCAGATTTCTCTATTTCCTTTTCAAGATCTTCAGAATATAAATCTGAAATAAACTCGTCTGTCAGTTTCATTTTAATAGCCTTAAAACGTTCCCACGTTTTAGAGTCCCGGGCATAATCTCTAACAATTATTCCATTACTATCTAAAAGAAACTCGTGAGCAATTTTGGAAACAATTTCAATTTGCCTGACAAATGACGGATAGAGTGATTGATTCTTCCAAATTCTGTTAAAATCCAGAGTAAATCCAGAAGGAATAAGAGATATTATCTTTGATATAGTATAGGGAACGATTTGGGCTTTATTACCACCTTTGGGATACCAGGGTTGTATATTTACTAGCCTATCAGTAGATTTATAAATAATTGCTCCACAGACAACCCTTTGATAATAGTGTTCATTGAATATTTCTCTATGTGTTTCGTATTCTTTTTCTATCTTCTCTCCAAAGGAAGACATCATTTTAGAAGCTCCATAAACAACTAAATGAGGCTGACAATCCAATACCGTTACATATTTAGCTAAATCTTCTTTGGTGATTTTCTGATTTTTAGGATATTTATTCTTGAACTTTTCCTTTTCAGAAGGTTTCATTTTAAACTGTTCTTGATCGTATTTTCCTCTCGACCGCTCATAATACCAAAGAGTAGAATATGGAGAGCCATTTACTGGTGGTGCTATACACTTTTTTGATATTCTTTCCATAGCAACGTGAAACGGACTATTAGAGAAGAAATCTGCTTCCTTAACAGGATTCTGACAATTGGCACATTTAGAAATACGTTCAACTAGTTGATTGTAAATCTCTTCTTTCTCCTCTGTATCTCTGCCAGTCTTAATAACCGTCAATTTCATTGCGACATAAATACCAGACAATTCAACATTATCTTTACGAATGACAGCATTTGCTAAAGATGCTGTAGTTTGGCCACCATTTATAATCTGAAGATTATCAATACCTGTAATCCTCTTTGCTTTTTCATCAACAGCAATTGAATTTGCGGTTGCAGCAATTCCATTATTATATGTAAAAAATTTTGTTGGTTCTTGAATAATAGAATTTCGAATGCCTGAATTGACTTTTCCTTTTGCGCTCAAAAATGCTCTTACATTTCCTTCTAACAGTCGGCTTCCATATTTTATATAAATATCAGCTAAAAACTTTCCTGGAACAATAGTTAAATAAGCATCATAATCAAGAGTTTCCGGTGTTTCTTCCTTAAGGAAAGGAATTCCATCAACATTAAATGTATTAGTATCAATATAGACTACTTCAGACCTTTCACTATTCAAAGCTTCATAATATCTTTCAATCGTCCATATTGATAGTTCAGCAGGACGATCGTTAAAGTCTTCCTGATTGAGTCGCTTAACCGTACCACTCAGTTTTGCATTCGTAATAATAATAAATTTGTATTTAAGGATACTACTTGAATATATGTTTTCTCCTGTTTTTTTCCTTATATCTTTTGCTATATTGATAATTTCATCTGAATCATCACAATAATTTGTGATATCTCCAAAATAAACCTCTTGGAGAAAATTAATCATTCGTTTGTAAAGCTGATCTATTTGGCTCTTTCCGAGATTTGTTGGGTTATAATCGTCTTTAAAATCACTTATTAACAATATCAAAGAACTGTCAGCTTCATCATATCCATAGCCGTATATTTCCATATAGGAGCGATTGCTACGTTGCTTAATATAATAGTATTGTGTTAGATCTTGAATTTCGTTGTAATTAACAAGGATTCCAAGTGATTTTTCAATAAACGCATCTTCCGTATCGGTTTGATTAATTGATGCGTCAACTCTTAATTCATCTATAAACTCTTTTCTGAACTCGTCAATATTCACAGTTCGCTCCTATAAGGCTCCAATCCTAAAAGATTAATCGAATACTCTACTTTATCAATATTGACATCTATATTACTTCTGGTTAATCGAGGAAAATCACCGCTCACGATATAAGAATTTCGATTGCTTATTATATATTTGAATTCTTCATAACGCTCATCGAAAGAAAAACCCTGCTTTGTAACCTCTTCATAGAAAATATCTTTATCAAGTTCCGAATCCAATACATCAAGTACGCTTTTTACCAACTCATTCAAATTTTGACCGTTACTAGCAGTGCTCATTTTTTCAAAATAGTAAACCACCAAATACCCCTCAACATTACTGTCTAATTGTTCTAAAGATGATATATGAACACTCGGTTTACCCTTTAATACTGATTTTATTTCATACCAAGTATCTCTAATAGAGAAATCTTTATGTGTAAGTTCTTGTCCCGACCAGCTTTGAACTGCATCGTGTTTACCATAAGTTGGAATCACATATTCCTTTAAGAAATAAATCTCGGCCATAAGGCCACGGATTTTTTCTTCAGAAAGAATATCCGAACCAGTCTTCTGAAACATCTTCATCCATTTATAAAACACAGAAACAATTGCATCATAGCGCATTTGTTCATTCTGTATTCCAATGGTTGATTCAACCATGTCTTCACAAAAAATGTAATACTGATAACAGTAGTTATTATCTAAAAGGGAAAAGGTAATTGTCTTAATCTCTTTCACATACTGTTTTACTTTAACAAATTTGGTTGAATGAACACTTGCCGGCTCAAATACCCCCCTGTATTTAAGGCATTTATTTCCGTCATCGTCCATGCCTATATACCATTCAACATCATTATCGGGTTGTGCCTTTACAAAATAACCTGGCTTGTTAAACCCTGCAAATCGAGAAGTAAAATCAGTTTTCATTCTTCGTAATTCTCCTCTACATCATATTCATCAATGTTATTACCTTTCCAATCTTTTGACACATAAAAGATATGCTCTTCACTCGATGAACCACAATTGGGAATACCAACCGCAAATCCAATCCACCCTAATTCATGCTCATTAAACACGGCCTCAGATCTTGCCTTCAAATCATTATTACCGCAGTTTTTATGAGCATTTATCTTTAGATAATAAACAATTAATGTCGGTTCTCTATTTGTTATATACTTGTACCATACCGTTGCTGGGAAATCAGAATCCTTATCTTTTGTAAACTCTGCTTTTTTCTTTTTCAAATACTCATCTTTAAACTTTGCTTTTGCTGCATCCATTTCTTCACGCAAGACTGTAGATTCATCAAGTCCCAATAAGCCATCTGAGGGAACCGTTAACTTACCGTTATTGCCGACTACTATTCTGTCATCGCCATCTATTCTAGAACTTCTCAACACTGAATATATATCTTCACCGAACTCAGTTTTCCCATTCGGAATAACAGGATTTGTTTTTTGTCCGTTAGCTATTACAACATTCCATTTTTCTAAGCCACTAATTGAACTCCTTTCTAAGAAATCTCGGTAATTCTTGGGGTTAAAGTAGTCATTGCTCGGTTCAATTTGCAGAGAAGACATCAACTTAATAATCTCAGCCTTAGGAACATTTCTGAGAACAAATTCTTTTTGGTCAGGCATTTTTCTTTGTTCGCCTATGTTTGCTCTTATCAAATCCAATACCGATGACCAATTCTTTTGGTTTTTCTCATAATCAGATAACAAATAGTGAGTTTCAAAAAAGCTACCAAAATAAGAGAAGTTATCTATATACATCTCCGCAGTCCGCATTTTATTAGAAGCTGTGATTTTCAATTCTTCACTATCATTTTTAACCCTAACTCCAAATTCTCTAGGCGACTTATGATTCTCAATCATAGAATTCAGATCACGCTTAAGAATTTCAACCGACTGGGCTATTTCAACATACCATTCAACGCTTTTCTCACCAACCCAAACCCTAAAAATATCTTCATAATTGGGTCTGTATCCAAACCAACGTCCCATTTGCATAAGCACATCAAATGTAGCAGTATTTCTAAAGAAATAGCTAACCACAAGGCCTTCGATTGTTATACCTCTGGAAATAGCAGGACCGCCAATAACAATAGCCCTCAAATCTTTATTCTTGTCATAATCAAGTTTATCAGCATCTTTATCGCTGTTTATAACTAATATCTGAATATTCTCAATAGATTCGAGCAAAATATCACAGACCTGATCCCAAGTGAACTCGAGTTCTGAATAGTTTTCCTCCCACATCTGGTAAAGTTTTTTAATCTCAAAAATCTGTCTTGTATTCTTATCACTTGGTAAATCAAACTGTATTTTTCTATAAATCTTTTGAAATTCTTGTGTTACATATTCCTGAATGTACTTATGCACAGGAATAAAACGTGACATGTGTATCAACATGCCTCTAGGCTCTTTATTGTCACCGCGTAAATCTCTTATTGCATTTGCTAATAAGAACGTATAGATTGCATCCGTAAGGCTATTGGGAAATGCGCCTTTCCAATCTCTTTTGTGTTTTGCATAAAACGGGAACCCATCTTTCTCAACCATTCCAGCATCAGTAATATATCTTAGAGCTGAGTGATACTGTCCGTCATCATAAAAAATCTTTGAAGCACCAATATATGCATCAGGTGTCGGCAAAACATAAATAAAATTCTCCGGGAAAATATCATTTGCATCTGGGTCTATAAAGACATTTGCAAAAGGAGTTGCGGTGAAACCAACATAAGTTCTTTGTACGAACAGATCAAGAAGCTTTCTTATAGAATCATTTATCTTCGTCGGATTATCTGCATCCTTCCGAGTGTTGATAGAAGCGTTATCGGCTTCGTCATCTATCAATAACATAGGAAAAGGAATTTTGCCAATACTCTCATCTATGTTGGATGTTTTCAGCCAATCTATCAGCTTATCTAATACCGTAGCATTCTTTTTTACAATACATAAAACGACCCGATTATTCTCTAATGATGTCATAATTTTATTCTTGTTACCAACAAAATCATCATCACGGGAAGTCATTGCAGTTACCTGCAAGGGCTTGCCATCTAATCCAACACCAACTCTTGCAGAATGGCCATTTTCATTAGCAGTAATGTCAAAGCCAACAAAACCTTCTTCAACTCTTTTTTGAGTTTGCCATCTCAAACTTTCAGTGGTTCCTGCTAATAATACGATTACTTTATATCCCGCATCGGCTGCTTTACAAATATAACCAATATATGTTGATGTTTTACCTGACTGAACATCACCAATAATTAAACCCTTTCTGAAAAAACTATTTTCACTTCTAGGATTTCCTAAAAGATTCATCAAGTCTCGCAATGTTCCAAAATCAAGTCTGTTTATCGCCGGCATGGTTAATCCGGATTTTGGATTACTCTTGAGATACTCTCTATATCTATTCCAGAAGAATTCATCATACGAATTATCTTCGTCAAGTAGTTTTGTATACCATTCTTCATGCTCGTAATCATCAGTCAGACATTTTCCATCATCATGTTTAGCAATGCAATCATACTTAGCCATTGCTATTACTCTCTTTTTTTCTTCCTCTGACAAAGGAAATTTAGGATTGTTAATATACTGTTCAATTAAATTATCGAGAAAGGACTCATCTATATCAGGATTAATTTGTTTATTAAAATCATACATTGAGTCTATTATGTTAACTACAGTTGTTACACGTTCAATATTCATTCTCTACAATCTCCTTTAATTCAATATATTTACAATATGGTTCCTTTTGAAATAACAGTTGAATAAAAGCCTTGACATTATTTGGAGCGATGCTTTTTTGAAGACTAACTAAATATCTAGCGTCAGCAAGTATTTCTTTTGACCGTTCTTTCTCATCTTCTTGGGCAATGTTATTCGAAGACATGTCTATATAGATTTGCTGATACGGAATGGAATCTTCAATTTGTTTTATCATCATATCTATTCGTGCTGATAGTTCACTATCAACTTCGATATCCTTCAGAAAATCAAATGCTGCTGAATCACGATTTATTCTATAAATATACTTGCCTCGAACATCCATCCGATTCCAGATATATGTATAATCATCATCTACATTTTCAATTCTTCCTCGATGCTTTTGACTCTTTATTGCTATCCCCATAGCTTCATCCACAGCTTTTCGCAATTGATTTGCTACTACCTTTGGTATGGCCGCGTGTTGTTTGCGAATATCAATGCTCCAAATATCATCAACAGAATTAGGTATGTCAACTTTAATGCGCGCATTCTTAGTTAATTCGTTTTTGGGAGCACTTCCAAACCAAGTTCCATGAATAATCAACCTCTTATTTCTATATATATAGAACCCTTGTTTAGTTCGCATTTTCTCGTATCCACCAACTAATTCTATATCCTTCTTGCTCATATCTTTGTAGAACGGAAGAATGTATGGTGTTACGCTAATCTTTACCTCTTCTCCATGGGAATTGGTTATAGGCAATTCTATTCTTTTTCTTATTGTTGTCTTTGGGTGTTTTTCAAGGAAAGGATCTAATCCCTTTAATTTATAATCATTTATTTTAAAAACAACCTCATTCTCGTTTATGTATCTGTGGAAAATCAAGGAAAGATATTCTGAACATGAAGATTTGTAAGAATCTAAAGTTGAAAACACATCGCCAGTAGTTCGTTGAATAACATCAAAATCTTCCCATAAAACTATTGTTCCGTTATCATAATCACTAAGCCATTTAACAATATCGATTGCTTGAATTTCGTTATAATCCAACTCGAGCATTTTCCAATCATCACAAGTTATTAGTTTTAAATCCCAAACAAAAGCAGATAAGATACCGTCCTTTTTGCTAATTACAGTTAGTTTTCGGCATTGAGATAAGGATGCTGACTTTAATCCAATGCCAAATCTACCCAAATCTTCTTGCGAACGTCTATTCGAAGGAGCCTCACTTCCGTAACGCATAGCTTCAAAAAGAGAATCCGAATCCATTCCTCTTCCATCATCGCAAATTGCCACGAAACATTTCTCAGGCACAGTAGGAAACAGCAGTGTTACATTGTGAGCTCCGGCTCCTATACTATTATCTATAACATCAGCTATAGCAGACTCAAACGTATATCCCATAGAACGCATAGATTCCATTAGGATATTTGCTTTAGGTGGGTTAGATCGTTCCTTTGACATTAGAAGAGGCCTCCTAAAGATAGATGCCAAAAATATTATATACCCTTGTTCTCGTATATAGCGGAACGCATAAGATAATTAATTAAATTTTTAAAATGCCATCATATCATCTTCATCTTTAATTGAATCCGCTTACCCTTACCGCCTGAAGGATAAGTCCATTGAAACGGCGTTTCAAACTGTCCCTTTATTCCTGATTTTTTTATTCTAGATAAATATTCGTCAATCGTACTGATTGAGTACTCATTCTTTTCTTCATTTACAGTAATAATATGCGTAGCCCACTGTATCTTCGGATCTCCTTCTCCTCCAACACCAGCCAATGCCCATTCACACAAACTATCACTATACACTTTCATTTTTTCACTAAGCCTGTCTGAACTTTCTTTAGTCATTGAGTTCACTCCACCAACTGTCTGAAATTCAATTAACAGGTCTAACAATTCAGCATCATCAGGATTAAGTATTTTGGAAAATGAATAGGCAGTATATTCGTGGATTGTAACTATATCTGCGGTACTTCTTTTACAACTAATAGTAAAATCATAACTGCCATTTGTAGTTTCTATTGTTGCTAAGACGTCAGTTTTTGGATTGCCGCCCGAAGGTAATTTAGGAATATCAGAGGTCGCCGATACACTCAGTAACTCTTGGGGTCTAACTCCAAATTTGTTCATTACATTACAATAAAGCGAATATAAATATCCAACCTTCGTGTTAGATGTATGATTCCAACGTTCCATATTTTGAACATTATTAAGGCAATCTACCAGTTTTGTTTCAAAATGCAGTCCCATTTTCGCCTTTGCTTGTCCATTTTCCATAAGACTTGCCGCTTTATGTTCTATAGTCTGATACATCTTAGAAAAATTATATACACCATCTAAAGCAGAATATATTTTCTTAGTTTCAATCTTAGAATTATAGTTCTCGGCATTACGCTTTTCGCGTTCACTCATTTCATCTGGTACAACCACATACGCTTTACTAACACGATGGTTTAGCCGTTTAATATGTTCACTTTGCCACTGTTGCTCAAGAATTCTATCTCTAATACTGGTAGTATGGTGTAGAATCCATTGTTCATTATTTGTAAACTCAATCAAATACTGAAAATAAAACTGCTTTTCTTCATAATTCGGATCTCCAACTCTGTATCCCTTGTTAAAGAATATAATATAATCCATTGACAACAGAGAATCCAACATCTGTTCCATAGAAGAAATGCCATTCATTCCATGTTCAGATTTGTCAGCATTGCCTTTATCCATTATAGTCTGCTCCTATTTAAGATGTGAGGGTAAACACTTTACGAATTGACAGGCCATAGCATTGGCAAGTAGCGGCGGTATAGCATCGCCTATCTGCTCGTACTTGTCTTGTTCTTTATCTCCGTGGAACTGGACATATGGTCCTGCAAAATAGTACCAATCCGGGAAACTCTGCAAACGCGCTGCTTCTCTTGGGGTTATAGCTCTATTTAACTTAGGATGAAGCATTTCATCCAAACAGTGTGATGTAACAGTAAAACTAGGCTCATCCCAAAGCAATCTGCGGTTTCGGCTACCATAAATAACGTTCGGGAACAAAGAACGGTACTTATCAAGTTCTCCGTTTTCTTCAAGTTTCTGATACGTGTCTCTCATTGTGCTTCTTTCAGGAATTAGAGCCAACAGCTCTTGCTTGCGCTTAACATGTCCTGGGCCCTTATGAACTGACACCGTTTCCTTGGAAGCAACTTTATTGTCAATTAAATGTTTAGGAAATATCGAATGAATTCCTTCAGCATCATACTCTCCACGAACTATTGATACAAACCGTTTCTGATTATCTGTTTTATACTTCTTAATGCCTTTATATGTGATTACATCTCCTCCTTCTCCCATATCAACCTGTGGAAGATCGGAAATAGCATCTTCAACTGTTACATAAGGATACTGTCTGTCAGGACCATACTTTTTTTCCGGGTAAGAAAAATAAACATCCTTCAAATCACGTCGTATTCCGACCAGAAATAATCTTTCTCTCACCTGCGGCACACCATAATCACACGCTTTCAGTAGAATTTCATCCTGGTTTCTTGAAGCCAGTTTATAACTGACTTCTGCTTTAGGGTCCTCAAACGTATCACAGATATATTCGAAAATTGCGCCCTTCTTTCCATTTGAATCACGTTTGGAAAACATGCCTTTAACATTTTCAAACAGAATTGCTTTTGTTTTAACAGCTCTTGCTATTCGGACTATGTTACTGAACAAATCATCTCTTTCATCGCCAAGAGTCCTGGTGCCAGCCAAACTAAAGCTCTCACAGGGTGCTCCGCCAGACACAATATCAACAGTTTCTTTCTTGCTGTCGATACCATACCTCGACTTCAACAACTTAACTATCATTTCGCTACCAACTAAATTGATATCTCCATGAATGAGCAGGGTTCTCGTACTCTCTTTCATAAAAGAATTAAGATAAGCCTTATCTAAGCCGTGTTCAGTTGCATATTGTGATAAATGCAGAACTTCAGCATTGTGACTTACAGAATATGTTTCTACCGTTGTATCTGTCCACTCAACAGCAATAAGAGGAAGTATTCCTGCCCACTTAAAACCAGTACATAATCCACCCGGGCCAGAAAATAGATCTATGCTCACAAGTGAGAATTTTTCTTCTTTCATTCTCTTGATTAAGCTATCATTCATGTGAAATTCCCCTTCCTTCCTCGGATTCTTTTATTATCCTAGAAGCCTCAATAAGAGCTGTTCTTCTAACAAACTCAGTATATGTGGCATAAGATTCAAGCCTTGCAGCTCTCTTAAATATATCCAATTCTTCTTCGCTTACTCGTATGCTTATGGATGTAGTTTTTTTCATATGCAATACCTCCACGATAAGTGTATGCAAAATGCAGTGCATTGTCAATCATTTGTCCGGCAATCTTATTCCATATTATTGACAATAGATTCTATAATCGCATCTTCTATAACAGAAACACATTTTTCAGTATTTGTTTTTATTTCCTTACCCCAAAACCTGACAACTTGCCAGCCAAGTCTGGCCAGCTCCAAATCCACTCGTCTATCTCGTTCAATATTTTTACTGATCTTCTTTATCCAATACTCGCCACGTTCACTTTTTTCTAAACGTTCCTTTAGTTCATCCCAGTCTTTCCCATGGAAGAATTCACTGTCACAAAATACAGCTATTCTGTATTTTGTTATAGCAATATCCGGCGAACCTGGAATTAATTTGTAATTCTTTCGATACCTATATCCCTTTTCCCACAGAGCTTTTCGCAAGCATATTTCAATAGAAGTATCTTTACTGTGAATACTTCTCATATTCTTTGTTCTTTGTTCCGGGGTAAGAATATCTGACAAGCACTATCACCTCAAAAATATAAAAGCTATACATCTCTAGTTGTTATTTCTGTTTGTGTAAATTATACCAGTTTATCCAATACAATAATGGGACAAACGACTGTTATTGCGTTATTGTCGTGCATATATTGTCTGTTATTTCTACTGTAAAGTTACTGTTCCTGATGCTTTTCATGAACTGAAACAGTTAAATCATTGAACTATCATAGTTTACTCCATATAATCGTTAATATATAGGAGCAGGGTAGCTGTGCACTTTTAGCGAGGTAAACTTGTATGTATCATAATACAGAACTGCTTTGCAGATTGTTTAATGAATATCGTGTCACTAATCTGAAAAAAGGCATAAACTACGATGCACTTGGTGATGCGTTCGAAGCATATACTGTAGAAATACTTAATAACAAACATCTATTAGAAAAAGCAAAAAATAGTACTCTTGATTCTTCTAAATCAGATGAGCAAGTCTTCTATTTATTTTTTGAAGTAATTAAGAAAATTGAATGTAAAATAGGAAGAAATCCAAATTTTGTTTCTCTAAAAGCTTCTACACTAAAAAAACATCGGCACACTGGCGGTTACTCTAAAACAGATGTAACCGTTGCTGTTTTAACCTCTTCTAATCAAGAATTTGATTACCTGGTACCAATAAGCATAAAACAAACCTCAGCAACTAAAGTCGCTATGGCAGAATTTGATGTTAAAACTATAGTTGAGGAAGTTGGCATAACAGATAGCATATTGGAAACACTATTAAAAAAGCATCAGGAAGAAGGTTCTGCTAAGAATTTTTCAACAGAAGAAAAAAAAGAATTATCGGATCATCTTTCTCCAATTAGTAGAGACTTTGTTCGTTGGGTTATAACAGGAACTACAGCAGAGACTCCTTCAGATGAAAGATATCCTGATTTTCTACTTAAATATCAACTTGATAATCAAGAATGTATTAAAGATATTTATTTGTTTTCAACTGAAGAATATATAAATAAGATAATGTACAGCAAAAATGGGAAACGCAAAAAAGGAGGATTTGGCACAGGATTATCATGGACGTATGCCACAAATTCGAAGGGCAAAAAAATACAGTTCAAGGGATAATAGGCATAATTACACTCCTGCATTCAGGTAAAATTCACTTGTAATCTCTCTTACAGTTATTGAATCAACAGATTTGGTAAAACTCAGAGTTTTAGATAATTGTCGACAAATTCGGATCCGCGAAATAACATGTTTTAGGAGTGGAAGCACATTTACCAGCATTTTATATTACGTTTTTTCAAAGCTTCCTTAAAAGAAAATTATATATGCTTCCCTATATGCACTACAGTAACCTTTCCAGTAGCCTCGTCACGATAATAGTATATCCTGAACATATCTGAACTGTGTTCTGAATACACAACATGCCAGTCAGCAGTATGTCCGTCTACGGGAAGTTTCTTGGCATCCTCCCCACTGCTTGATATGTCAAAACCTGACAGTAATTTGTCTGCCTTGATCTTTGAATACAGTTCATCGGTCATCTCTCCGCAGAAGTTCATCTCAAATGCATATAGTAGGATAAAAGCATTTCTTAAAACATCTTCTTTGGGATATTGGAAAACCTTATAGGAATCTATTCCCTTCTTATGCATGACTATGTATTTACTCATGTTATCCTGAACCCACTGATCAAGAGCTCTTCCTTTGTACGGCTTGGATAAGAATGCTAGTAGATACTTTTGCTCTTGGTTATCAAGCTGATAGTCGTAACTCTTACGGAGTTTTTCCTCAAGCTTTGCTTTTTCTTTCTCTAACTGTTCTGCCTTTTCTTTTTGTTCAGCAATATCGGCATCCTTCTTCCTCATCTGCTCCTTAAAGCGTGCAGCATCGGCTTCCTTCTCTTTTTCAAACTGTTTCTTTGCTTTAGCCTGAACTTCCTCGATAATTTCGTCGAGCCTTTGCTCGAAGTCTTCTTCCTTATTCTCTTTCAGTCTTTTGATCTCGGTTTTTGCATCTTCAAGCTGACTGTTAAGTTTATCTAGTAGTTTACTGTCTGTTTTATTGATATAGGCATCCCAGAGATTGGAATAGAACAGTACATCTCCATAAACGATATCAGGCTCAGAACCGTTATCGTTCATTTGAAGAAGACGTGATTCAACATGTTTCTCAACCTGTCCGATTTCTTTCCTAATCACCTTCTCACGGGAAGATGATGTATCAACCGCAGGATCGGTTTTGAACCATTCATATGCTTTGCCTGTGTCAGATAACGGATTAATACACAGATAATTAGTCTTTATTGTAGCCAGAGAGTCTTTGGGAGTAATGAGGATCTTCTTTAACAGATCACTCATTCTCTCCCCAAACAGATCTTTGTAACCATTACGAGGTTCATCTGTAACTACATAAGCCAATCCTGCCATATGCTGTGCAAGTTTATTGACTCTGAATGAATTCTTCTCATCACTCTCATCAACATAAGCAGGACAGAATATCACAGGCATCTGCCTCTCAGGATCGTTTATGATCTTGATGAACTCATAGTCGTCTTTTCTTCTGTTGCCGCTTCTGTTTATACTCATCTTCTTCATATTGATCTGATAATCATGAGAAGCAATACTACCTTCGGAAACTATGAATCTGTTATCTTTGAATATCATAGGTAAGAATGCCGGTCTGAAAGGAGCTGCCTTCTTTCCATAGTGATTGCTTTCCTTGCATTTTGTCCTTACGGCCAAATAAACATAATCCTCTGTCAGGTTTAAAGCCACATCTGTGGTAAACAGACGATCCAGATGCTTTGTTTCTATCTGGTTATTGGGTTCTCTTATCCTTATGGTCCATTCGCCAAACTCTTTCATGGCAAGCATACTGATGTCAAATTGCTTCTTGGCACGGTTCAGATGCATGTCTTCTTTGGCAAAGACATCAAAGTTATCTGCATCCGGATCTTTCAGATCAGGATATTCCTTAAGAAACTGTGTTTCGGACTTATCAAATTGGCTGTTGCGACTAATTCGGTCTTTCAGCCATCCGGTGACATATAACACGCATTTATTGAACACCCAATCAAGGTTTTGTTCATTATTGACAGGAGTAATCTTATAATACCCTTGGAAGGTATTATATTCAGAGAAGGTCTTTAAGAGCTTAGGATCTGTTTTTCTGGGCTTGCGTTTCGTGCCTGACATAATCATTTACTCCTGTCACTTTTTCTTATTATTGTAAGCAAATTAACCAATTTAGCCGTCCCAATATCGTTTCCCTGAATACGGTGTATTTGTCATACAACTTTCATCCGGAACAAAAGATGCTAACTCTTCGACTGATGTTGACTCAAGCGAATCTACATCAATGTTTTTAGTTGTTGTGTAGTCCAGCAATGGATCTACCGCTATCTTAAATCCCAGAACTTTCTTTAACTGATGCTCATCTATAGTTTTCCCCATATAAGGATAAGTAATCTCCACTTTCATATCCTTATTATCGGAACGAGCTCTGAATGTTTTGCTGAAATACCTGTCAACACGTCCAACTCGTTGTTCCAAATCTCCAGGAGTCCATGCTAGTCCGTAATGGAAAACCTTATTACAGAACAAATGCAGATTAATGCCTTCCTTCATAACATCTGTACAAACAATAATATCTGGGAAAAACGGTGTGTTAAAGCGGGATATGATAGCACTATTGTCTGTGCCACCCATAGCACCAACTACCCATCGTTGATCATTTAGAAAGCGCGGGTCATATGTTATATCCAGCTTATCCGTAATATCACTAAACAACTGTGAGTGAACTAACTCGTAATTATTGATAAACTGTCTAATTCTGACGGATATTTCAGTCTTTCTATTCCAATTATTTCTGAAAAATAAGCTTATCGCATCACTCGATGAACTATTACGATCAATGCTGCAATAACTGTAAAGAATCTCAAGCACAGCATCGCTCAATAACAAATACTTTTGGATGCATTTTTTCATCATTTCGCGTTTGACGAATAAATCATAAGATAATGCTTCATCAATCAACACATCGTTGTTCTCTATAATCTTATTCCATACTGAAGTACCTTTAAGAATATCCCTTATCATTTTCTTCTTTACAATTGGATTTGGAATACTATCAAGCGTTGGTTCGTTTATCTTATAGTATTCGAAAATCTGACTTGCCAGATTGGTATTTATTATTCTGATAGCTACATAGCAACATAACACAAGCAGATTGCTTCTACTATACTTGTTTCCTTTGTTATCCGGAGCTTTGCGGTAATATAATTCGGGCCTGGCAGCAATGTATCTTGCAACTTCGTTAACCATCCGATCATCAACCAGATGATTTACGAACTGCGTAAAACTTCTCGTAGTTATACCTGCTTTTCTTTGAGCTTCAAATAACGTCCTTAAGTAGTTTTCTTCAAAGAACTCAAAGTTGCTACGATTTCTCTGCAATGATTTTTTAAATCTTGAAACAGCGCTGAATGTTGTTCCTCTATCACTTTTCTTTTGAGCAAGCCATTTAATCAATTGGCTCTTTGTCTCTAGCGTATCTGCATCATAGCTTTCATCGTCGGTTTCAGCATCATCCGCCAAATCATCTACTGGTTGTTTAAAACCAACTGTCTTGTTGTAATCTTGTTCAAATCTTGCCTGAATATCCCTTAGCTTGCCATCTTTTATATTAAATTTTCGAGACCAATACTTAACCACTTGATCTTCATACTTCTTTATCAATCTTTTCTGAAGCTCTTGGACAGACGCAATCCTTCTAACAAAAACAATAGACTTATCCGGGCAATTATCTTCATCCGGTTCCCCGCTTTTGTATGTGGTAACCATTATATTTTCCATATAATTTAGCTTTGGATGAGGAGGAAAATCTTCATCATTAAAAACATTTCTGTATGATTTGGCTACATCGCGCATTATCTTTTTGTCAACAGCGTGCCCATATTCATCTTTTTCATGAGAATTTCCATTTTCAAATTCTTTGATTTTCTTTAAATCTTTACCATCTTCATCGCCAAGATCATCTTCTGTTGGATCGAAACTCTCAAAAGTTTCCAAAAAACCAATTTTGTAATTGGCATTATTGTTAATCTTATAGTCAGCAAGTTTTTTCTGTATCAAGGCCAAGAACAAGCGTTGCTCAATTGTAATCCCTTTTCCAACATCATCAGCCACATTAGAACGGCACTCATACTTATTCTCACTCTTATATGTACGCAACCTTCGAATCATGAATTCTTCCAGATAATCATGCGATAGTCTTTCCGGGATTTTATCCTCTGCAATAAAATATTTGAGCTGATTTTTTAGTGTTTCTACATTTCGATGTGCAGGAGTAGCACTCATAAGCAAAGTCTTCGTTGCTATTGAAGATGACTTAGTTTCAAAACGTCTATATCCAAGCCAAGCATTTAAAAATGCAGTAGCATTATTCCAATTTCGGACATTCTGAGCTTCATCAATTACAACCAGATCAAATCTTGGAGTAACCTTATTAAACGCCTCAGCACATATCTGCCCAGCTTCAGTAGAATCATATTTATACTTTTCGAGTGGATAGGGATAATCCCGTTGAGTCACTGATTCTATTGAATCTTTCAACGACTTTCGGTTAAAGCAATTGTCATCATCGCTTCCACCATATACGGTATTTGCAGCAACAGAAGAGAATGATGTCAGTCTGAGAACGAAAACATTGTAATCTATATTGATTCTATTAACACAATCAACTATGAAATCTTTAGGCCGTTGATATGCTTTTTCATTAATACTAGCATCGGTCATCAGGTTATTTGCTTTAAATCTGCTTATCTCTTTTCGCCAGTTATTTTGAACATTCTCACTTGGAGCTATTATCAGGATTCTTGCTCCAGGGCGTTCAGACAATAGTGTAGATACAACACCTAATGCCTGATATGTTTTTCCCATGCCTACCTCATCAGCAAGATAAGCAAACTTTCGGGTTGATAATATCTTGCATAGAGCAGTAACTCCTCTTACTTGCAAAAGAGGAATATACTCATTGCCTTTGAATTTTCCTTGGTTTTTTCCTCCAAAAGAAATCAAGCTGTTAACTTTATCTATATTTATTTCTTCAAACATAGTTGCTCCACACCAAATTCACTTTCTATCCACTTAAGGAATTTCCCAATTTTTCTTTTCTTTTGGGACAATTGATACAGTGCATTTTTGCATCTCGTAATACAGTTATCTAGTTGAACACGAAACTGTGTTTTTTCATCAAGGTAATTCGGGAACGACTTCATTTCATCTGGGAGTTTTATATATGCAGCATCCAAATAGAGCAATATCATCCAAAGATTTGCATAGTCGATTTCTTCAGCAGTTTCATCGTTCATTTCATTTTCTATAAAATTAAGAAGACGTTTCATACTTCCGGGACTGGTCCAAAATACCCGGTATTTTTCTTGGTTGTCATTGGCGTTTTCAAGCGCTGAAAGCATTCCTCTCATTGCAGTAGACATATAGTAGTAATTATCAAAGATATCTTTATCTGAATCCATTCTTATCGATGCTGCGGCATATACATCATTCTCGTCTGATATTGAACGGACCTCATACTGAATAGGCAAATCATCTTTAGATTTCCCGTTCGCAAGATACCACTCTGACAATGCTTCATAGAGATCTTTACAAGATAATTCTGGTCGGCATTGAACCCATCCAAATTCATTTATTCGACCAATATAAATTTGTTTTCCTGATTCATATAGAACAAACTGTTTATTAATCAACAGCTCATTTTCCATATTTGCTTCATAAATGTCTCTCTCAATTATAGAACTAGAAATATCTATTGTTTTTCTGCCTATTGCGATTACATAATTCTTACTGGATATATCATCAGATATAAGGTTAACTGTAAGCTTTTTAGTACTCCAATCAGCTGTTACAGTAACAAACACTCCCGAGGAGGAGACAGCAGTATCCTGATTGTTAATACTATCAGAATCATCAATAAAGGCAGACTCGTCAATACAAAAATCACAATGGAAAAAGCAAGAATTAACTCTATTGAATATTATTGCTGCTTCCGCATTTTTACCGCGAAGTGCTGCTTCAGTAAAGTTATAAGAACCAATAATGATAGAGTTTCCTTTTTTTATCAACTTGGCATGCACAAATCTCTCGGAGCTTTTCTCATCAGTAATCAGCTGATAAAATCTCACCCTATCGTTTTGCCGCAGCTTTTGATAAATGCTTTTTTTTATGTTATAGCTTCCGTTATCCTTAGATAGGTATAGATTGGTTTGGTATGTTTTAATGTTGTCTATTCTTTCCGGAAGAGTGTTTTCATCAAAATATGGTGAAATAACTTCACAACAATAGCCAGGAATACTGGACAAGCGAGTTTCGAGCCAGAATTTTTTACTTGTCCTTCCAGTCAAATTCCAAAAGAATTCAACTTTATCACTATCAATAAACTGACCATTATCCAAAAAACTGATGAATTCTTTAAACTGGTTTGCTTCATGATGATTATTTGTGTTGCGCAGTGCCTTTAAGAATGAACTCAAGCTTTCTGCAACCAGTTTTGTTGTAACTTCAATTGCTGTAAAACTCTCCACATTTCTTCCATAACCATTAACCGTCAGATTAGCAGAAGACACAAACATGTGAGCCATCCTTTTCGAGTTCTTTCTACAACGGCCACAAATTGCAATAACCTTTGGGTGAAAAACGCCTGTTACAACTTTTACTGGGTACACAGGAATCGTGAGAATCGTATTATCGTTTGCCTTTAATCCGGAAATATCATAGTAAACACTTACATGGTTTTTCTCTATCCATGTATTTGCTGCATTTAGTTCTCCTATTTTTGTAATGCCTTCATGCTCATTCCCCATTAAATATGAAACTATATGATTAGCAAAAAAATCTGGATCAAAATCAAAGGTTGTAAACACCAAGCTTTCTACTTCTGAGTATCTATCATATACTTCCTTCAAACATTTAAGGATATTTGCAGTTTTAATATCGCCCATTCTTAGCCTCCACAAAACCCTCTTTTATGCTTTGTAGCGGAGAAGCATAATAATTCCTTTTCTTCATGTTTGAATTATCGTCTAATTTATCTGGCGTAAAAGTATGAATGTCATTCGCTTCGCCGATTTCCAGCCACATAGAACTTTTCTTCTGCTTGCTAACATACTTATGATACTGATACACTCCAAGAACGATATCTTCATAAGGATTACACTGCTTAAGCAGCTCTTGGAAACGCAGGTTCATATCTGGGGAACTGATCATTGTTATTCCTTTTGCATTATCATAACAACTTTTAAAATAATGAATATCATCAATCGAAACATCCTGTGTTGTTCTGCTATTAAGCATGTCGTAGAATACTTTTTCAACACAAGCAACGTATAATTCAATATTTATAACATCTAATACCTTGGAATCCTTTGTCGTCTCATAAAGATTTCGGTAGAATTCAAGCCAAGATGAATAATTTGATTCAGATAACTTGCTCGGAAGAAGTCTATAGCACTCCTCCATCAGTTCATCTTTTTTCCTTCCCCTTTCGTCATAATTCTTGAGTTTCTTCAGCCAAAAAGTTTCCTCGTGCTCTCGAAAAGTGCCACAGACTGCTTTTCTCAATGCCTCACGCCCGCTTGAATCAAAATGATTCCAACGGCGATTCTGTCTTCTAACGAATCTACTGAACGATTGACTCACTTCTGTATAATAATCACCATATAGACTCCTTACATCTACAGACAACGGTTTTATATGACTGCTTTGATCAATTATTCCCATATTCATCAAAGGTGTCTTGTATCTGCCATAATAGCCAAGAGATATTTCACTTGCTAATATCGTCCCAACTTCGTCGTTTGAATTTCCGGAAATGTAAGGATTATTGGATTTTGAATATCTTCGAGCACCATTTTCTCCGCCAATAATACCCTCAGAATCTCTCACTTCTATCATCGAATAGATAAATAACTGTTCAAACAAGAGAATATATTCCTTGAGCAGTCCTCCGTGAATTTGCTGATACTCTCCACATATTGAAAGACACAGCAAAACCTCTCTAAAGCCACGAATATCATTGCTTACAGTCGTGATATTCTTAATAACTCTGCTACCAAAAAAAGACCATATGGGTTGTAATCCAAGTGGATCTCTTTTAGATTCTCCCACTATCTTTTCATCATACTCTGTAAAATAAATCTGATTGTAATCCATATTTTAAGCTATTTAATAAATCGCATTTTTATACTTTTTCAAAAAATAATTAAGGATTCGTGCAATAACCTATCGCATCAAAATTGTAGTTCTTACCGTCAATCTTCCAAGTACTATTCTTAGCGTACCAACCCTTCGTATCTTGATAGTACCAGCCCCGAGAATCTTTCTTCCAAGTAGCCTTAGCCTTATATGTCCACTTACCGTCTGAATCGAGCCAGTAACCATCATAGAATTCGTTTGCTGCCATACTTCCATTAGGTTTTAAGTAATACCAAACTCCATTAATTTGTCTCCAACCTGTTTCCATAACACCACTAGAATTCAGATAGTACCAAAGTCCATTAACTTTCTGCCAACCAGTCTTCATAGCACCGTCATCACCCAAGTAGTACCAGTTGTTGCCATCTTTCACCCAACTAGTCTGCATGACCCCATTATTATTGAAATAATACCAAGAACCAAGTTTTTGCCAACCCGTTACTTTAGCGCCTTTTCCATCGTAGAAGCACCAAAGGCCTTTATTGTTTACCCATCCTTTCAACATAGGAACAACTTCTTGACTTTTGAATATTTCACCGCATACAGAACAGTGACTGCCTTCCGTTAATCCAGTATGGGTATAATCAGGTGCAACCTCTTTATCAAAAACCTCTGTATGACCTGTTGCATCGACTATTTTTTGACTTTTGATTACTTCACCGCAAGCAGAGCAATGACTGCCTTCCGTTAAACCCCGATGAATACAATCTGGTGCAATAGCCTTATCTATTACGGCAGTGTGTGTTGCTGTTTTTACTGCATAAATTGTTACAGTCGAATTTGAATCAGGCATAGTATACTTGCCATTTGTATCAGGAAATAATATCTTTACTTCATTGCCATTAGACCATTCTATTCGGCTAATTTGATAACAACTATCAGGTGTTACTGTTATTTCAAATGAATCATTACAGTATGTCCTGGTTTTTCCACTGACCATCCCATGGCCATCGTTATAATACATAACGTCATAGTAGTAATGAAAGATATCAGAAGAAAGGTCTGGGAAAATAACAGCACTATAAGCTTTCTTGTTAAGCAAAACATAAGTCAAATTAGGACAATTTTCAAAAGCACCTCCGCCAATAGACGTTACACTGTCGGGAATTACCAAATTTGTTAGACTTGAACAACCCATAAATGCATTATTATCTATTGAAGTAACACTATCTGAGATACTAACACTAGCAAGGCTTGAGCAACCAGAAAATGCACCTTCGCCAATTGAGGTTACTTTATTGGGAATCTCCACATTTGCAAGGCTTGTACATCCCCAAAAGGTATTTTTATTAACAGATGTAATGTTCTTTGAAATATTAACACAAGTGAGATTTTCACATCCACTAAATGCAGCTTCACCAATTGAAGATACACTGTTTGGAATATCAATACTTGTTAAGTTCCTACAATTATAAAACGCAGTCCCGCCTATAACAGTTACTTTATCGGGAATATCTATACTAGTCAATTTTTCACAACTGCTAAAAGCTCCTTCACCAATTGAAGTTACGCTATTCGGAATAGCAATACTTTTTAAATTCTTACAATTTCCAAAAGTATTGTTTTCAATTCTCGTAATGCTATTCGGAATATTAATAGAACTTAGATTTTTACACCCTGAAAAAGCACTTTGACCAATTGAAGTTATGCTATCAGGCAAAGTAATTCTATATATAATTTCACAATCCATAAATGCTTTTGCACCAATTGAGGTAATACTATCAGGAATATCTATTCGCCCTAGGTTTTTGCAATTATAAAACGCACCTCCACTTATAGAAGTAATATTCCCAGAAAAAACTATTGCTTCAACAGACCATCTTTTATTACACCAAGGCACTTCACTAGTATTTGACCATTTTGGCATATCACCTTCACCAGAAATAAGCAAGGTACCGCCCTCATCCAAAGACCATGTAATATTATCTCCACAGGTTCCGGAAGCAACTACCCGATAGGCCAGGGATTCATTGTAAAAAAACAATATAACACTTAAAGAAATAATCAAAGAGCAAAGAACACTCCCAATCTTTTTAATTGTATATTTCATAAATAATAGACACCTCCAACAAACAAAAATCCATTGTCATGTTTTCATTATATTTTTTGTGTATGGCAATATCATATATAATGTGTAAATAAACACTAACAATCAAATCCAATTAAAAAGGTTCTTCATTTTGCTTATGTTACATTTGAATTTACTCCAACCAAATCATTCTTAAAAAAATCATATTACCTTATTCATTTCTGTAACCAGCCCGGCTTCCCGCCGGGCTGATCACAGAAAAGGAGAAAAACCGCGTAAAGCAGACAAATTGCTGATTATCAGACAAACCCGATCCTGTGTTCCCTTGCTGCTCCGCCTGAACGGGCCAATGCTTGGGTTAAGATACGTTCGTCAATCACTGCCGTATCCGCATCACCTTCAAGCATCTCAAAGTATGCAGCCTTGGCTGCATTTTCAATCAGACTCACATACTGACGGAGTGATACTGTTCCTTTGGATCTCATAGAAGATACGATCTTCTTCAGATCTTCCTGATCTATTGTGATCCTGCCACGGTACAGACTGTTCTGCCTGAGTGTGTTGAACTGCTTGGTAACGATGGATAAGATCCTCTCTACGTCAGGCTTTGGAAACTCAACGATAACACAGCGATCCTTAAGCCAGAGCGGAACATTCTTGAGTTCATTTGCCGTAAGAATGAACGGAATATTGGCAGTGCTGATCTCCATCTCAAGATTCTGGTCTCTTATGACTCTTGTTCTGTCGAGGCAGCTTAAGAGTTCGTCGCTTATCGAGTGATTGGATCCCGGAACACACTTATCTATCTCATCGATCAGGATTACGGGATTGGTTGCATTTGCCGTGAGCATCGCATTAACTATCTCGCCGTGTCTCGACTCCTTGTATGAGGGTGAATCACCGGTAAGACCTCTTCCTGTTGCCGCGCCGGGAGCAGATATCTTATAGTATTCCAAGCCAAGGATGTCAGCAAAGACTTTACCGAAGAATGTCTTTCCTATGCCCGGATCACCTTCAAGGAGTATGGGCATTATTGTGCTTTCGTTTATGTATTCCACTACTGCCGACAGGATATAGAATTCCAGTTCCCTGGGCAGATCGTTCTCGACACAGAGCTGCCTTACTCTCTGGCAGAGTTCCTTCTCTGACAGTTCTGATACAAGAGGTTTGGTCATCTTCAGCTTATTGATATCACGTGCTTTTGTTGTTGAACTGCCCGTGGAAGCAGTCTTCACTTTTTGTGACTCCTCAGGACTGTCGAGAATGATTACGTCGTCAGCTATGTTGCTGTCTTCTTCGTCCTCATCTGTCGGAACTCCATACACCACATGCGTCAGATGGATCCATGGGATGTGTATCTCAAAGCCGTTTTTCTTTAAGTAGTCATCCATTATGTAAATCGCTCTGTTGACGATCATGCGGGCATGGTTCTGGCACTTCTCGCCATCAAACATCGGGATAAAGAACGGGCTGCCGACATTAGGATGATTGATGTATTCCAGGAACAGTTTCCTGTCGTGCTCGGGCAGCAGCTCAAGGCCTCTTCTGAAAACTCTCTGAAGCTGATAACACTTGCCGAGCCTTTCCTCAAAGGACTCTTCGTCCTTGTTTTTTAATAACAGATTGGTTAAGAAGTAATTCCTTCTTATGTAGATAAAGTCTTCAAATTTATACATTTTTCTGATTCTCCTTATTCGTTTTTTGCGTTCTTCGAAGATGGCTTCATTAAACCATGGGTCTTAGTTACCTGAGTAGTTGATATTTCTTGATTTTATGCTACCTTATAGTTACTTTTAGGTTACTTTTGGAGTCGCTATGAGAAATACAAAATCCGTCTATATCGAGATCTTCGATTTATATAACTTTCAATACGAGACAGCCAAGCGGAAGACTGCTGCCCGAAAATATATCAGGACGCATTTGCGTGAGTGTTTTCCCAAATACAACTGGTCAGACGTAAAAAACTGGTATAAGCTGTCCGAACTCGACAGGTATAAGTTCAAGTTCGAAGTTGTCCGCAAGTATTTCATGGACAGGACCGAAGAAAGCAGGAAAAAGAAAACAGAGACCGACATCGCTGAGGAATCAAAGGAACATCATTATGAGGAAAGAAAATACATCAGCGGGCAGCAGGAGTATCTGAGCATATTACATAAGGACTTCTACGATGCAAACGCATCCGAAGAAGATAAACGCAGGGCTTATGATGACTTCTGTTATTACCTGATCAAATACGTCCCGAACGTTTCGGCTCCCACATACGAAGAATGGCCTGATTCGCCTCACAGGCTCTACGACTATCAGCAGTCGGCAATGGACGATGCATTAAAGCAGGCTGCCGATGAAAACTACGGCAAACCCGCTCCCGTTACCGAAGCTGAAATAGATCACTATGCCCTGCTTGCCATAATAAAGTATCTGGAAGAGAAGAATTCAATAAAGGTGGATATTGACGGCATCAGACAATGCCTGACCATAAAGCATTCCGTCGCGTCAAAAAACGCGGAAGAAATGGCAGAGTCAGACGACAGCATCAATTACCTCGTTGCAACGAAGAAGCTGGATAACCTGGATTTTATAACGAGGGTGGAAAAGACAGATAATTCCTGATTTCCGCTGTGAACTTAAGACCATCTCAACTATCCTGTATGTTTACATATATACTCCCGTTACTCAGAGCATAGGTTTTTGTCAGCGGGTTTTGGTCAATGCCAAGCTTATTACGAACCGCATCCACATCTCCCGGATCATCACGGGATACATAAAGCTGCGTATTCCCGTCACACACCCTGTCAACGACAGCCTTGTTCTCACTTCTTCTGCTGTCAGCATCACATGGTAACAGATATCCGTGATGAGGAAGAATGAGATTATCAAAAATCTTATCCTGGTTATTACTGTCTTTGCCGAATTCATCGGGCCAGCAGCTATAGAAACAATCCGCAGGCATTATTATTTTCTTTAACTGAAGCATGATCGACGAGGCATTTTTCCAATACTCACCTGAGGTATTGCGTCCGTTTCTGATCCTGCCCTGACAAACCTTTATATCACCAACGCTTATGACCGTTCCCAGCTCCTCATCCATAATATATGGAGTTGTGCAATTCATTAAATGAATAAAACATCCGCTATTTGGACCAGTATTATGAGGAAATATAAATACTGAATCTTTTAGTTCACGGGCATGGTTTCTATTTTGGAGTTCACCAAGCAAACCCTCAAATTTGTTGCAGTGATCACGATGATTGTGAGAAACCATAAAATACACCTTGCCGCCGGAATTCCACATGGCTTCACACCGCTTGATCAGATCATTTTCAACCGCAGTTTCGAGTATATCATCTGACCAGTGCCCTGTTCCTGTGTGTCTTCCATAGTCAAAAATAAGCAGATTCCTGTGCTTACCAGAATTGGGCGAATACTCAATCTCAATCCCTATACACTGGCCAAATCCCGAGTTGTACAGATATATTTCCGCACGCCAATAGTCCTTGAACAAATCATTCCACAGATCCCTGGTGTTGGGTGTATTGTTCTCAGTTCTGCATTGATTGGGAGGAGGATTACTGGGATTATTCACTGAAGTACTTGACACTGTTGCTGAATGAACGTCTTCATCGTCAACAAAGCACAGTCTTCCCAAGGGATTAATTGCTTTGGGATTATACTCGGCTTCTTTTCCGTGATTTCTCAGTTCAAGCTTGAATCTGTGTCCCGATACAAAGTATTCCTCGTAGACTTTGTATTCAGGACCCCCATATTGTTCAATCTCTTTTACGGACCTTATCTGATAGTCAGCCTTCTCAGTCTCAAGGCGCTGCCTTACTTCAGGATCATCAGTAAAGATAACAGTTCCGGCGTCCTTATCCTCAACATACTTCAACTTGTCTTTTGAGATCAGCCAGTTGTTTCTTGTAGCTATCTCACAGTCTACATCTATCTCAAAATAGTACTCATAGGGATAAAACACGATGTTGATTACAGGATTATCAGGCTTATCACGCCTGGGATAGTAATACTGCACGTTCGGATTATCCTCAGAGGTCCTCAATTCAAGGTTGTTGTTTACGGCAAGGCGCATGAATCTATACATTTCCGGAGTAGAGGCTTCAAATATGATCCTTATATAGCCGTTCTCCAGTTCATGATAATCGCAGATATTGCCATATATGCGGAAGTCATCGTGAATCTTCGGTCCCGCGGGAAAAGGTCTGAGCAATTCCACCAAAAGCTCATGCCTTCTCTCACCAACGAGCTTTTTCACCTCTTCCTTTTCTCCGGGCGTAAACTCAATCCTGTCACCGTTTTCAATATACGCCTGAAGTTTTCTGATCGTATACTCTTCAGAGGGTCTCCAGTTGTCATAATATGGTATTTCGTACATATTCGGACCTCATCACGCTTTCTTTACACTATGGCTCCCGTTCTCCCCATGAAAAACACTGCTGAAACCAGCATTAATTCTGTTTTCTTCCGTTATACGGATTCCGGCAGACACCGTCAGAATCGAAGTCATAGACCTTGCCTTCGGATTCGACATAGTAATCGGTGTAGTCAACCATATGGCCGTCATTATCGAAGTAATACCATTTGCCGCCGCTGCTGAGCCACTTATCTGCATACATGGTTCCGTTCTTATCGTAGTAATACCAATGATAGTACCAGAGCAAGGTTCCGTCAGAGCGCACCGCGTAATCATCTGCCCTCTTATGCCAGCCTGTGATCTTCCCCGCTTTGGCATCAGGATTTTTGCATACACCGTTGGAGTCGAAGCTGTAATCTATTCCGCCGATCGTTACGTTTTCGATGTTCTTCATCATCTTTCCATAGTTGTCGAAGTAATACCACTTGCCGTTGCTGTTAAGCCATCTGTCTGTATACACCTTGCCGTTCGATCCGGCATAGATCCAGATCCAGTCTTCCGGTCCGCCATACTGAAAACAGTACCATCCAGTGACCATCTCACCGCTGTTTTTGAAACAGTAAAGATCACCGTCGATATTCGTCAGTCCGACATCCATTCTTCCGTTATCACCGAAGTGATACCACTTGCCGCCTATCTTATGCCAGCCGGTGTAAAGCTTTCCGTCTTCTCCGCAGTAGTACCATACGTAGCTTTTGCTGCTGAAAGTCTCCTTAAACCATCCGGGAACGATTATTTCAGATGAGCCTTCAGGATCTATGCATGCGCCACTTGGATCGAAGGAATAGTATTTTTTGCCAATCTTGTAATTGACAGCATTGCAGACCATCCTGCCGTAATAGTCAAAGTAATAAGTCTTTCCGCCGCCGGTATACCATTCGCTGACATACAGGGCACCATTAGATCTGGCATAGAACCAGTATTGCCCGTCGTAGTACCAGCCTGTAACCATCTCACCGCTTTCCTTAAGCCAATACTTATTCTTATCAACAGTTATGGGAGCTTCGCCCTTTTTGCAGGTCATCATCGTGCCGTTGCCTTCATAAAAATAGTACCAGCTGCCTCCGATCTTGTGCCAGCCCTTATAGTACTTGCCGTCCGTACCAAAGTAGAGCCAGGAGTAATAATATGTCGGTGCCCATTCGTTTTCTTCATTGCCGTAGCCCAGGTAACATACTTTGTTCCATCCCTGTTTCAGAGAAGTCTTTCCTTCAGGATTCAGGCATTCACCGCCGGATGCGAAGTCATAGAACTTATCGTCAATACGGTAATTCTCAACTCCGGATACCATTACGCTCTGACGTCCGAAGTAATACCACTTGCCGCCGATCTGCTTCCAGTCGTTGGTCACATATCCGTCTTCGTAGGTGTAGTACCTCCAGTAATCGCCGTCCTTTATCCAGCCTGTCGAATCAGCCATCGAGACGGTGGGAGTAAATGACAACAGCATTCCTGCGGTAACGGCTGCTGCCAGGATCTTCCTGATACCCATAAGTGTGACCTCCAATTAAAAACTGAGAGGGGCTGCCTCAAGGCCCTTTAATTCTGAGACAGCCCCCCTGAAAAAGAATGTAAAAGATCTAGCTTAGATTCGGTTCTCTTCCGTTATACGGATTCAGGCAGACGCCGTTCGAATCAAAGTCATAGACCTTGTTGTCGGATTCAATATAGACACTGCCGCCGGATGCCATACGGCCTTCAACATCAAAATAATACCACTTGCCGCCGCTGTTGAGCCACTTGTCGGTATACATGTTTCCGTCTTTGTCGTAGTAATACCAGTAATAAATCCATCTTGGTTCATTGGAACCTGTCACATGTCCGTATTGGGTGGGTTTTTCGCACCAGCCTGTGATCTTCTTTGCCTTGGCGTTCGGGTTCGTGCATACACCGCTGGAGTCAAAGTTGTAATCAATGCCGTCTATCGTATAATTCTTGACATCTGAGACCATCATCCACCAGCTGGTGAAGTAATACCACTTACCGCCGCTGTTGAGCCATCTGTCTTTATACACCTTGCCGTTCGATCCGGCATAGATCCAATATTTACTGTCAAAGCTTTGGTACTTATACCAACCGGTAACCATCTCGCCATTATCCTTGAAACAGTAATCACCGTTTTCGGTCTGCAGAATTCCGGTAGTCATACTTCCGTCACCGCGGAAAAAATACCACTTGCCGTCTATCTTCTGCCAGCCTGTACAGTGCTTTCCGTCTTCGCCCATGTAATACCATGAATAACTGTTAGAACCGGAAGCCTTCTTATACCAGCCCTGGGCGATAATCTCATCTGAACCTTCAGGATTGATGCAGGCTCCGCTGGAATCAAATGAATAGTATTTGCCGTTTATCTTGTAATTGGCGGCATTGCACAACATCCTGCCGTCCCAGTCAAAGTAATAAGATTTTCCGTCATCCTTGAGCCACCTTGACTCGAACAGTACTCCGTCAGATGCTGCATAGCGCCAGTATCCGCCGCCATAGTACCATCCGGTAACCATCTCTCCGCTCTCCTTGAACCAATAGTTGCATCCGTCGATCCATTTGGGACCGGCATACCGGCCTGAACAGGAGTACATGATGCCACTGTATTCATCGAAGTAATACCAGCTGCCTCCGATAAAATGCCAGCCCTTGTATAAGTCCCCGTTTTTGTCGGCATAGACCCAGCCTGAGTTCTTCTCATACTTCCGGGTTATCACACTGTATCCAAAACTGTAAACTATCCTGTTCCAGCCCTGAGGCAGTTTGCTCTTTCCCTCGGGATTTGTGCATTCACCATTGGATTTGAAATCGTAGAACTTGTCCTCGATCTTAACGTTATCTGCTCCGGATACCATGTATCCCTCGTATGTGAAGAAATACCACTTGCCGTCGATCTTCTTCCAGTCGTAGGTCACATATCCGTCTTCGTAGGTGTAGTACCTCCAGAATTCACCGTCCTTTATCCAGACTGCCGAATCCGCCATTGAGACGGCAGGAGTAAATGACAACAGCATTCCCGCGGTAACTGTTGCTGCCAGGATCTTCTTGATGCCCATGATTATTTCCTCCCGGAAATAGATTTAACTATGTCTTTATTCTAATTACTTAATAACAGGTTTATATCAGCTGAATTTCGCGTCTCTTCCGTTATACGGATTCAGGCAGACGCCGTTGGAATCGAAATCAAACGTCTTGCCTTCAGATGAAATATAGAAATTCTTTCGGCATGCCATTTGACCATTTTTATCGAAGTAATACCATTTACCGCCGCTGTTGAGCCACTTGTTGGTATACATGTTTCCGTTCTGGTCGTAGTAATACCAATAATAGTACCAGCCTATTTTTCCGTTGACATGTATTCCGTATTCTCCTGCTCTCTTGTACCAACCTGTGATCTTCCCGGATTTTGCACTCGGATTCTTGCATACTCCGTTGGAATCGAAGCTGTAATCTATACCGTCGATCGTATAATTCTCGGCATCTGAGATCATCATTCCCCATTTGGTGAAGTAATACCACTTTCCGCCGCTGTTAAGCCATCTATCGACATACAATTTGCCGTTCGATCCGGCATATACCCAATATTCATCATCGGTTTCTTTGTGCTTATACCAACCGGTGACCATCTCGCCATTTTTCTTGAAATAATAGAGCCCGCCATCGATACTTTTTTTGGTTCTGGCACACATCCTTCCGCTTTCTTCGAAGTAATACCACTTGCCGCCTATCTTATTCCAACCGGTATAAAGCGTTCCGTCTTCACCGTAGTAGTACCAAGCATAATTGTCTTCGCTGATATATTCCTTGTACCATCCGGAAACCGTCTCAGAAGTTCCATCGGGATTTAAACATGCACCGCTTGAATCGAACGAATAGTATTTACCGTCAATATTGTAATTGACAGCATCACAGACCATCCTTCCTTCACGATTGAAGTAATAGGTCTTACCGCCGCTGGTAAGCCAATCTTTGACATAAAGAGTGCCGTTTGATCTGGCATAGTGCCAGTATTGGCCGTCGTAGTACCATCCGGTGACCATCTCACCGCTTTCCTTAAACCAATAGTATTCAGAATCGATCTCTTCAGGATAGTCACCGGCTTTGCAGCTGGCCATCTTTCCAATATATGTAAAGAAATAGTACCAACTGCCTCCGATAAAGTGCCATCCCGTATAGTAGTTGCCGTTCTTATCGTAGTAGACCCAGTCAAAAGTGTAGTAGTCTTTGACTAATTCACTGAAATAGTCCAAAGTACAGACCTTGTTCCATCCGGGTTTCAGGGAAGACTTGCCCTCAGGGTTCAGGCATTCACCGCTGGAAGCAAAATCGTAATACTTTCCGTCTAAAACATAGTTTTCGACTCCGGATATCATTATGCTCTGACGTCCGAAGTAATACCACTTGCCGTCGATCTGCTTCCATTTATTGGTCACATATCCGTCTTCATAGGAATAGTACTTCCAATAATTACCTTCTTTTTTCCATCCCGTCGAATCCGCCATCGAGACGGCAGGAGTAAATGACAATAACATTCCTGCGGTAACTGTTGCTGCCAGGATCTTCTTGATGCCCATAAATATTTCCTCCCTAATAAATATTTGTCTCTTTTTATGCTCAGCCCTTTGCCAACGGCCTTCCGTTATACGGATTCCGGCAGACGCCGTTGGAAGCGAAGTCATAGACCTTGCCTTCGGACTTGATATAGTAATCGTCGTAATTGACCATACGGCCGTCAGATTTGAAGTAATACCATTTACCGCCGCTGTTGAGCCACCTGTCGGTATACATGTTTCCGTCCTGGTCGTAGTAATACCAGAAACCGTACCACTCGGCTTTTCCGTAATATCCGGCCGGGTCTCCGAATTCCACGTCTGTTTCGAACCAGCCGGTGATCTTCTTTTCCTTGGCGTCAGGATTCTTGCAGGCTCCGCTCGCATCGAAGTCGTAATAGATGCCGTTTATCTTGAAATTCTTTGCATCTTCGAGCATTATCCCCTGCACATCAAAGTAATACCATTTTCCGCCGCTGTTGAGCCACTTGCTGCAATACAGCTTCCCGTTCAATCCGGCATAGACCCAGTATTCATAATTGCCTTTCTGATACCTATACCATCCGGTAACCATCTCACCGGTTTCCCTGAAGCAATACCAGTCACCGTTGATCTTCTTTTTTCCCGTATACATATCCCCATCGGCCGAGAAGTAATACCATTTCCCGTCGATCTTCTGCCAGCCTTTGCAGGGCAAACCGTCTTCACCGATGTAATACCATGAATATTGATCGGCATCAGAGTTCTCCTTAACCCAGCCTTTGGTGAACGGCTTTTCGGAACCTTCAGGATTAATGCAGTTGCCGCTGGAATCAAATGAATAGTATTTCTCATTGATGCAGTAATTGGAGACATTGCAGAGCATCCTGCCGGCCCAGTCGAAGTAATAGGATTTGCCGCCCTCATTCAGCCACTTATACTCGTACATTACCCCGTCCGATCCGGCATAGCGCCAATATCCGCCGCCATAGTACCATCCGGTAACCATCTCGCCGCTTTCCTTGAACCAGTAAGTATGGCCGTCTATCCATCTTCCACCGGTGTCGCAGGAATACATAACGCCATCGTAATTATTGAAGTAATACTTGCTACCTCCGATGGTACGCCAGCCCCTGCACAGGTCACCGTTCTCTTCGGCATAGACCCAGCTATATGAATAAGCCGCCTCCTGAGTCTTTGAATTGTATCCGACACCTGAGGTTATTACTTTGTTCCAGCCCGGCTCGAGCCTGCTCTTTCCATAAAGAGTCAGGCATTCGCCGTTGGACTTGAAATCGTAGTACTTGTTATCGATCTGATAGTTCTTTACTCCCGCGACCATGATTCCATAACGTCCGAAGTAATACCATGTGCCGTCGATCTTCTTCCATGCATTGGATACATAACCGTCTTCGTATGTATAGTATTTCCAGCAATTACCTTCTTTTTTCCATCCCGTCGTATCCGCCATGGAAACCGCCGGTACAAATGACAGCATCAATCCTGCAGTCAGCGCGGCAGCCATGATCTTCTTAAATCCCATTTTCTTTCCTCCATATATATAGATAATAAGATTTTAGTAAAAGAAAAATGAGATTTCACTATGATAAAGCAAATTTTGTATTAACAATCAAGGGAGGAACCGGATCGTAAGGCCAGGCCCGTCGTCCGTTGACGGCGGGGGCTGCAGGTGCTATAAAAATTTTTTCATTGTTTAAGGTTTTATTTTTTCAGTGAATTGAAGCCATCTACCAAACATGACCATGCTGTTGATGTTTGAGAAGAACAGTGCGCCAGTGACTATACCGCAGAATTCCGCCACTTTCCTTCTGTCGTTGGTATCAAAGTCACAGATGACTTCTGTGTTCACTTCACTGCAGATTTCATTTATCTTGCTGCAGGCATTGATGGCAGCGTCATGGGCTTCGCTCCTCTGCTTTTCCAGGACCATCATGGAAGTCATATTGAGATTATCCTTTGGGTTTTCAAGGTAATGAAGCTGCTCGTTTGAAACGACAGAGAAGTAATGCATCATCGCATCGATGCAGCATTTAACCTCGGCTTTAAGCTCTGCCTTATTTGGAAGGTCTGACTTATCCAGAGTTTCAAAGAGTTCTGTTAAACGGGCAATTATATCCATATTAGTCTCCAAACTTGATTCCGTGTTTTTCAGCCCATTCACGAAGCATATTTTTCAGTTTTACTTCGTCCTCTGTGTACTCGCTGGAATCAAAACTAATCAAACCAACAGCCTTATCTCTTTCTAAGACACACCAGGAAGATACGCCTCCGTGCCACGGAACATTGAATTCAGTCCCGACAGGAAGATCCGAACAGGATAACGTCAGGACTGCACCAACATAAAAACGTTCGCGTCTGATCTTACTGATGTTATCTTTAGTTCCTCTGATGTAATATCTGGCTTTTATTTGATAATGGCATGTTGATAACAATCTCTCTTCTTCGGAAATGACATCTATATCAACAAACTTTATGTCGGATTCAAATCTTTTGATTTCAGTAACACTTACTTTCATATTTCTGCCTCATGCAAGATAAGAATAAACATAGCGATAAATCTAATTTGTTTTAGAACGCATCTTATTTGTCGTTGTTCATGGACAGGTACTCACCGATAGGCATATGCAGATACAACATTCCGTCGTCTGCCTTATAGACTTTTAACCCTTCATCTGTACAGACATAATTACCTTTAGGATCTTCAGGAGCTTTCCGATCCCTGCATATGGTGATTCTTTCAACTTTCTGAATTTGCTTGTACTTATTTACAAACGAGCGGATCGTATCATTCCAAGAAACCCCGACGGAACTGATTCGGATCCATAACTCAGGCTCACCATGACTGTCGTAGATGCCGCCGTAACGGACCCGGCAAAAATCCTGATCAAGCAAGGTCATGATGTTGGTCTGTAAAGCACCGATATCCACATTACACAAATATGCTCTAAGCTCACCCATGGTATGGTAGTTGTTACATTTCTCATGGATCGCCAGCATTTCTTCATCAGTGAGCCTGTATTCCATAAGATTATGACTGTTGCTGATTGCAGGAACAATGAATGTGCTGACTTCCAGATTATCAGGAGCCATGGGACATAACTTACTGACCTTGACGCCCATCCAGGTATCAAGCACCTGTTTTGCAAGATGCTCACCGGAAGAATTTGAGTCAATAATAAACTCGGCGGCTTCTGCCTCTCCCATAAGGGTTCCGTCCCCACTGCAGTAAATGTGTGCAGTTACCGGGAAATACATCCCGTCCTGCCTTAAGTGATATGCATATTTGGTCACTTTATTATCTCCTGAATATTTCCCCTAACCCGCCCTCGTCAGTCGGTTAACAATTGGTGGTAAATCATAAATCATAGTGGATAAACAGGTGTTGCGTACAGCTTGATTTGTCGTAGGGACTCGAACCCTTTTTCTCGCCATCTCAAAGACTCTCTAAAGCCTTAGCCTCTGCTACTCAACACTGCCCATACAGTACGAGCGGATCATTCTCATCCGCTAAGAGATCTTGTTCACCCCGGACTAACTACCAACATATTCAAATCAATTCCGTTGTCCAATTCTTCTCCTGGATCTTATCGTCCAATGTCCTGTATTCCTTGCAGAGAACATCCAATCTCTCCTGCATCTCCGCAACCGGAACAGTACTATAGATCCTGACTTCAGACTTCGTATAATAACGGTCAATGAGATCGCTCGACTTTAAGAGAAAACTTTTCATCTTCTGGATTTTCCCCAAAAGACATTCCCTTTTTGCCAAGAGATCGACCATAGAAACATCACCACACATCGTTACATTATTTGTGTGATTGATCTTTGCGATAAGCACTTCAAGACGGGCATAACAACTATCCAACTCCTTAATTAAAACGTAAGGATCTTCGGTCGGCGTTTCGCCTTCCTGAACTTTTGCGTTTTTGTTTAGTCTTGCCGCCAGATCGCCTATCCTTTCCTGAAGATCCGCTCTTTCTGATAATGCCAATGCCAATTTCATATGCAATCCTCCCTTATGTTTTTCGTTCACAACATGAGTCTATACCCGGGGATGCACCAGATTTAGCGCATGTGAGACGGACGTATTTTATGGCCGCATTTTGTCCCATCGCCCCCGCTAATATGACCGTAAAGAATACCAAAGGAGGACGCGATCATGAGAACGACATTGGAAGCAGTCAGAGAGTATAAGCACATATGCTGGTATCCTTCGGCAGGGAAAGATTTCAGGCCGCTGCTGTTTATTTCGGAATGGTATTACAGGAAAAACATTGTGCCCACGGATGACGGTCAGGAATTCCCGGATCTTTTCATCTTCACGGACCTTTGCGGAATGTTTGACAGTTTTGGTGATACCGATTGTTTAGGCGATGCCTACTATCAGATCAGGAACGATTTCTGCGAACCGGATTCCCGTCTGATAAGCATTGCGTATAAGAACAGTTCGACGGAGATCGTAGTGAAGCATTTCGAGAGGCTCCGTGATCTGGATCTTCCTTTCGACCACGAATATGCCGCTTTTGAGAAAGCTTCGGATTACAATTCATCGCTGCTGATGAATGTTGAAGTCAGATCCCGCATAAATGATGTAGTAAACGTATATGAGACGTCCATTTTATATGTGGCGGCACTTAATGAATTCTTTGCCGAGGAGTTTCTCATCCCCAACAAGATCAGGACCGAATACCAGGTGATCGTGGCTTACGGAGGTTTCGGCGGCGGTCACTATCCGGCTTATTGGATACTTCAGAAATATAAGGAATTCGGCACGAGGTATCTCATAGGGATGGATTACGGTTGGAAGCATTTATCCGAAACGCATTCGGATAAACCGGCACCGCATTTCGAAGAGATATATTCAATTGACGGAGAGCAGTGGACAAAGGACCATCCGGTCATCTGGTACAGACTTACATGATTGTAGCTTGAGGTCGGCATGCGTCATTTCTGCCGCATCACTCCTTGTATCATTGAGGTGAAAACAATAACACATTCAGGATGAAAAGGAGGTGCACCACGGCAAGAGCAGAATTAACAAGGATCCCTGCGGCAAGAAAGCCTGATGAGGATTACATCGAAGATCCCGTGATCGTCAAGGTCGCAAAGCTCGCTTTGATCCTGACAGACAGGGACACCGACAATGAGACCAAGCTCCTTTCTGTTAAGGCCGCCGAGAGGATGGGATACATTACGGGGGAAGAAGCCGCACAGCTTCTTTTGTACAGAACGGAGCTTGAGAGATTCAGGGCTTACAGCGGTGATGATTCGGAGAACGGAAGGATATCGTAATTTATTTGCTTTGTACTGAACAGATAACGGGGTATTCTTCAATGCCCCGTTTTTGTAAGTCTCAGTCTGCACTGACAACAAAGATCCGGTTCCGTTCAGGATAGGTTTTGATCAGTACAGGTGCCTGATCAAACGCTCTGCATAATTCTTCACCTGTCTTTACCAATTCGTCATCAGAGACACCTGTAATTTCCAAGGATAAACTGTCTTCGGAATATACTGTCCCTTCTATACCGGTATAACGGCCTTTGAAGAACTTGCCGACAGCCCAACCTGCCGAGGTTTGTTCCTGAGCATCTTTATCTGCATCAGACAAACCGGAATTATTGTCAGAAGATGCCGGGAATCTCTGCCTGATCCAATCCGTTAATTTGTCCGCGGACAACAGCATGCAATTCGATTCCTGAGGGAAAACGATAATACCACCCTTCATGTCATCAGGAGTTTCCTGGTTGGTTTCACCTTCATGAATGGTGGCAAATACCGGTCTGTTATTTACGCTTATGGCAGCATACATGTATCCCGTGGCTGAATAGGCATTACATCTGGTGTAATCAATATCAGGTCTGATCAACTGTTTCATAAGTTATCTCCTTTGGGAAAATACCGGTCTTCTTCCAGCTTCATTGTAGTTGGAATGATGGGACAAAATGCGGGCATCGCTCAACCTAAAATAAGGTTGGGTAAGTATAGAAAGAGCACACGGTTTAGTTAAAGCAAATGAGGTGAATCTTATGGATAATGAAAACAATGAAACGAAGAACGAAAAAACCGATGAATTCAAGAAGTGCCTTGCAGAATCCGGAGTTGATACTGACGGGCTTGATATTAAACCGGATGACAGCCTTTGGGATATTTTCATGAAGATTGGTGTCGGCAAGATCGTCATTTGTGATGACGCCCGCACTTTTGACAGCGGTAACATGGACAGGATGCGCGAAGAAGGCAGTATTATCGGTGAGATTGATGTGAATAAAGAAGATTAGCACAGTCAGATGTACATAAATGTACTCATGTTACCTGATATTATTACAACCAAGAGATGCTCGAGCAGTTTCCAGAGGGCATCTCATACAAGTTCTGATCCGTTAGCGTCATATGAAGGACGGTGGTTAAAACCCACCCGCACCGGAGCATTAGGACCGTTTCCGGGTGTGTAGCTCAGTCTGGGAGAGCGTCAATGGCAGAATCAGATCCGAAAGTAATAAAGACACAAACAGCAATATATGTAATAACGGCCTAACAAAAACAGAAATGTGTCTTGTAACTTAACGGAATTCTTATATCTGAGAGAAATCATTAAGACTAAGGATTCCAACCAATTCTCTGAAAAACGATGCGGCTGATTTGCCGCATCCTTTTTGTTAAATTTATTCTGAGGCAAACAATATACATTTTAGGAGGTATTTGGACATGCAGTAGTTAGTTTAATTCAAGGAGGACTACAATGCATGAAACTTCAAACTTTTTGCGGGATCACACATCGTTACAGGTATGATCCCGTGCCATACTGTGGTGTGTATCGTTGCAGGAAACCAATACCGCCATATAACAGACGCACCCGGGTTTTGAACTCCATTCAGGAAGAAGAATATCGGCCGTTCAAAGATCCTGTATTCAAAGAAGTGGTCAGTCTACATGGTTGGGGATGTATACATTGCTATGAATATTTTTACGAGAGACATACGGACAGATGCTGGAAAACAAGCTATAAGTGCAGAAAACAGTGGATGAAACATCAAAAGAAACATTATCCGTCGGTCAAGATAAATCCTCGTGAAGAGTTCGATGACAGTTGACTGATGCACTATTTCTGGAGTATCAGTCAACTAATACTTTAATCGTTAATATAGATGCGAGGTTATTTTGTTTTAGGTAAATAAAGGATAATGGGACACTTTGAGTTTTTGCAACGGTTTTAGCAACCTTTAAGCAACGACTATTATCCTCAATTATATAAAACTAGTAACAAACATTAATACCTATATGTAGGTCAAATACATGAATCCTTACTGAATAATCTAGTAGATAGAGTTCCAAAACTACTCTATAAGGCAATATTATTGACATTCGAGAATCCCGCTAAACACGCACACCCACAAACCAAGTGGCGAGTTGCCTTGCTCTTCTATATCAAATTAACTCTAACTTAATCTGTTCTCTTAATCTGATTATATCCTGTTCAATACTAATATCATCTAAATCTATCAACTTTTTTAGAGTGTTAGAACTGTGACTATATATGTATGCAGCTTCCCGATCGATCACCAATACATATTGCCAAGCATCCTTAACGTTAATAGCTTTATCACCAATTTCAATTCTAGTACAACCACAATAAGAACTACATTGTCCTAGAATATCTTTCTCTATTGCTATGCTCAGCTTAACTTCTACAGGTAGGTATTTTCCACAAAACTTAATAACATTATCTACGCGAGTAAAATGACTTGATGGGTGATAGCAATGGCATTCCATATAGTATTTTTTTATATCACCAAGCAACGGAAGCAGTCTATTTACATAAAATACCCTGAACTGATCCTCAAGAATGAATCCTCTTCTATGCTTATTTGTTACCTCAAGCCAATTAGAATCATCTATTTTACTCAAGGGTATCGGTACCGCAACACTTTCCAGAAAGTAATCAGGAACCTCATTTTTACTTGCAATTATAGTTTTTAGATTTTCAAAAGCTGGTCCAAGAACATTTGTGAATGAACCCCTCTGACTAAAGCTTATGGTATCCTTGAATTCTGATAGATCTATAGGATTATCAAGTAAAAAGCATTTTTCAAAATCTGTTACGATACCATATCGCCATCTTTCAGTGTTATGATAGTCAAAATTCTCCGGCGGGGTACTTACGACTCCTACGGCATATATTTTTCCGGAATACTGATTAATTGTTTTATAAACATTAAGCAAATGAAATATGATGGTTCCAGCCAATTTGTGTTTAAACCGCAAATACCTGTAGTTTCCACTCTTAACAAGATGAAATGCCTCAAGAAAATGAGTTTGATCGAATCCTAGTTCACGCTCATTACAATATACGTTTTTGACTTTATGAAATGCTTCGTTTGGCATGCTTTCAACAATTATGTAGTCATCTGTCTCAAGTCCTGCCCACGTGTTTTCCTCTCTAATGAAAAGCCGATATAACTCTTTCTTTCCTTCCTTTGGATAGAATGCTGTTTTATCTGTAAACCACTCACAGAATTCCCTGTAGCTTAAGTTTGTTTCACACAAATCATATACTTGCTTTCTCAAACGTGTGTAAGTTTGCATGGCTGTTCTTTGACACATAAAAAAGCATATATCTCCAACCATAGCATGTCTGGGAGCAGAATATTGTTCCAGTTTGCTTGTTCCAATAATATATACAGCTAAACTATCTTCATCATTCTCATCTTCCAAATAGTAATCACTTGTTGAACGAATATCATTAATTGAATTTGTTATCGAATCTGATATGAATATATTGCATGCAAGCTCATCCAAATCATGTGGAATGTCCATATTAACTATAAATGCTTGAACGTGGTTCATTGTAATCTCCAAAAATAAAACGATTTTATTAACCAAAGAACACCTGTTTATTATATCAAATGAAGCTGATATTTTTATCTCTGTTTCTAAAAAGTATCATTCAAACAATAAGCCCCAGAGCGTGTACCACCAAAGAAATACAAAATCAGTATAATCATTATTTATTTCGAGCAACCAAAGCCCGTATCCCTGAATAAGCCAGGAACAGGTCTATTTGAATCGCGAAGAGATTTATAGGTGCAATACTCTTTATCACATTCGCAAGGAATATGGTGAACGCCAGGGCCGTTATAGCGGCTATCACAGTGTATCTGTCAAACTGGTTCGTCTCCAGATATCTCACATAGAGGATAATGACGCTATAAATCGTCAGATATACGATTCCGATCACTATAACAGATATGAGTATCAGCAGCGCCCAAAAAACGATACCGGATGCTGTAGGGTTCGGAATAAGGCTGCTGATATTAGCAACCTTGTGGCTAAAGCCGATCACACTCGCATCAAAATTAACAAGAGCCTGAAACCAGTATGCGATGAACTGTATGGCACCTTCCATTAACTTAGGAGTGGCGATAACCTGCAACGTTGTTACGATAACGCCGTAAAACAGGATTATCGTGAATTCCACCTGATGGAAAATAATATTACTGTTATTTGGGGCGGCACACTGGCGCTTCTCCTGGCTAGGCTAAAAAGGAAGCCTTATGAGGTGACTCGCATCAAGCATGATGTAAAGGATCGGATCAAGCGGCTCGGTGTCTATTACATGTGCATTGATGATCTTCCTCTATAAAATAACCTGAAATTATTGAAGCCTGCGAGTCATTTTCGCAGGCTTCTTAGATAATATGAAATGACCTCACGTTTGTAGCATCGTGGATTTACCTATATGCTTAAAGTTGATGCTAAAGCTATGGGATTTACCACATACAAAGGAGGTCACTATGAACAGAATACTAAAGATAGGAATGGATGTCCACAGCACAAATTACACCTTATGCGCAATGGAACCTGTATTCGGAGCTGACGATAGGATCTATGCCAAAATTCAGGTCGCACCGGATTATAAGAACATATTGATGTTTATAGAGAAAGTGAAACAGAAACTTGATCCTTACGATACCTATGACATTGAATGCGGATACGAAGCGGGATGCTTGGGATATACCTTGTACAATCAGCTTACTTCCGCAGGTGTCAAATGCGTAATCTTGGCCCCTACTACGATGCTTACCCAACAAGGAAAGAGGACTAAAACAGATAAACGAGATGCATTAATGATTGCACAATGCCTATCGTATGGCGGATACCATCCTGTGTATATTCCTACAGAAGATGACGATTCCGTGAAGGAATACCTGCGAATGCGTGATGACCATAAACTTGCCCTGAAAAAAATCAAGCAACAGATAAACGCATTCTGTCTTCGTCACGGATACTACTATCCTCAAGGTAAATGGACTCAGATGCATTTGGACTGGCTATCAGCAATAAAACTGCCACCTTTATATCAGGAAACTCTTGATGAGTATATGGCCACATATTTTGAATTGACTGACAAGATAGAAAAATACGACACTCGCATCGAGGAAATAGCTGCACAGGAAAAGTATGCGGATAAGGTAAAGAAACTCGGTTGTTTTATTGGTGTTAAAACACATGTCGCATTATCTCTGATAGTTGAGACTGGAGATTTCAAAAGATTTGCAAAGGGTAATGCTTATGCAGCATATCTTGGTCTGGCACCAGGTGAACATTCAAGCTCCGATAAGATAAATCGACTTGGGATCACCAAGGCAGGGAACAGTAATCTGCGAAGGCTTCTTGTAGAAGCTGCTTGGGGAATATGTAAAGGTAATATCGGGTACAAATCAAAGGACTTGAAAAAACGCCAACAAGGAAACAGTGTTCAAGTTATATCGTACGCAGATAGGGCAAACAACCGAATGCGCAGTAAGTACTATAGGTTGATACGGCATGGAAAGAAGAAAAATGTCGCGATAGCAGCCATAGCAAGAGAACTTGCCTGTTTTGTTTGGGGAATGATGACAGATAACATTGAAGAAAGGGTAGCTTAATGAGAAACATAGCTGACGATATTTGGAAGGAGCCAAAAACACATGACGGTTGAGCCAGTTGCGGACGAACTATGTGCGCACCTGATCAGGTGATCCACGATCTTAGATAGCAAGGCTCTCGACGAAACCATTAGCCTGTCGGTAACCAATCCACGAATAACAGAGTGGCTACTTGTCGGAGACTGTTATATTGGCTCTTTCCAAATGTTGTTAGATGAAAGGTATTGATATGAAGAAATAATACTACTTGACGAAGGTCATTTCATAACAGTTAATTATATTCGTGAAATTGCCAACAATTGATGTCTATTTAGGACTCCAAGATTTGCTGCTTCTTTTTTTCGAATTCTTCTTGCGTTATTACGCCAGCATCCAAGAGTTCTTTGAACTTCTTGAGTTCATCTGCCTGAGATATTTGCTGAACAACTGATTGGCCTTGTGGGCGCTCTTGATATTCGCGCAATTTCTTTTCAACATAATTCTTAAACTCTAATGCCTCATCGTTCTTTCCGGGGAAGAAGAATACGGTATTGATATCACTTTGTCCGCCAAGTGTACCAAACTGAATAATACCATTTGCAAAGATAGAGCCTCTTCTATACACAATTGTTTGTAACGTATGCAGCGGGATTGTTGATTCTGGAGAATGATCAATTGCCCCCATCGCACCAGATCTGCCAATATAAATCGTATTCTCAGCTTCTTTAAAAACAATCGTTTTTCCATTACCAACAAAAGACTTGTCCACGACCTGTACCTCCCTAAAAGCTTTGTATTACTGCGAGAAACTACCATACGTAACTCTTGCTATTATTCTATACGATTTTTATGTTTTGCCAAGGTAGGACCAGAAGTATTCCAAAGTCGATTATTCGGACAATTCAAGCTATTCTAAGATAATAATGACAAGTATGATGCATTTACAATCTACATATTTGTATGAATGGTTAAATAATGATTTTTAAATATTTTCGACAAAGGATTTCCCTCTGTCTCCCATATTATAACATCGTAGTAAAAAGCTCCTGATATCATTTTTCAGACATCGCTTCGGATCTGATAACACAAATGAGCATCAGCCCATAATAATGTGTGAGTTCAAAGTTTAGTGGCTTTTTGGTGGCTTTAAAAAGTAAAACGCCCTATTTACAGGCGTTTCCAGCGTTTTGCGATTATTCGAGTTCCTTTAGTCACAAGCAAAATAAGCCAGATAGTTGGCAACATATTCCTTAAACTCATCAAAGTCAGGAAAGATATCCGAGTTACAGTGGATCGATTCGATCATGTATTCAGCACCGCTCACTTCGTTTATGGTTTTCTTTTTCAACGGAAGCTTCTTAGCTTTCTTCGGAGATATTGTTCCGGGCAGGATAAATGCAGAGATCCTAACATTTACTATGTTGACCGGATCAGCATCCCAACGTCTATTGCTGTGAAATCTTGTCAAAAAGTAAGCCGCCTGAACATCATCTGTCTGCGTCTCGAACTCGGCAGAATAATATTTTTCTTTACCGAAGAATTCTTTGCTCTTCTTGGAAAACTGACCAACGATCCGATTCCTTATATCAAACTTGCGGATATCCTCACAATAGAGCCCATACTCAGGATAGGAACTCTCATCTTCAACTCGTGTAAGGAAGACCCTAACGTCACAGAACTCATCCTTGCGTATATATTTCGATCCACACTCTTTCCATATAAACAAAAGATTTTTCAGAAAATCTTCAACTTTATAGGCCTCCATATTTCCGTAATTCATCCAGTTCGTGATCAGGACCAGTTCCTTTCCGTTAAGGAAAGTCATCAGTTCATCCAGTGAAGGATAAGTAATGGAGATACAATGTGGTTTCCTATATTCCAATCTGTGCTCAAAATACCCTTTACTCTTGTCATCTGTTCCTCTCTGATAGTAAATTGACAGATAGTATTCGCAGTCACCGTATATGGTTTTTGAACCGGCATTTCTAATGGCGAATGTCCTGTCCATGCCGCTGTTCATTTTGCCGACAAAGACACTGGACGAACATTCACTGATCATCTGCTTAGGTTTCTTGGCTGGCATCTTGATCAGACAAAAAAGTCTGTTATCAAGCATTTTTCGTATCACTTCATCCTGACTGCCCTTCAGGATGATTTCCGTATCGTTATCATTAATTGTTGTTTTCATCTATTCACCTCTCATATAGCTGCCTAAAAGAATATGTGCCGGATTCTCACACGAAATGTCCTCTCAGCGTGAGAGAATTTGGCATTTCTGTGTGTTTTTGCCAAAATCTCACACGGATCAGTCTCCTGGCGTGAGAGATTTTGGCACACATTTAAATATCCATTGATGCTCTCGAGAACATCTACTCCAACTGGATCTCTTCCATCACTGAAATATCGTGTAATCGCGGTTAAACAATTCTCTTGAAATGAGAAGATCCAGTTTGTCCTCATCGATATTTTCGATCAGCTTCGACCGCAGACCCGCTTTGCTGAGTCTTGAATATTTGTACTTAAGATATTCATCCCTGATGGCTGCAAGCTCACGATACCAAAGCAGGCTCAGCTTGAAATCGATCTTGCGCTTTGGATTCCTGGTCGCGGTCCTGACCTCATCAAAACAGATCCCGCCGTCTTTTTCGAAACACGATATGACACCCCAGTATCCCGGAATGTGCTCTTCAACATGCTTCAGATGACTCTTGCCGATGACGACATAGTTATAGTCGAAATACCTGTCGTAGTCTTTGATCTGCCTTTTCAGGCGCGTAAACGAATCCGCATCGCTCTTGATCTCCAGCCCGGTTATCGCGTCATCGGTTACCATCATGATATCGGCACGCGATCTGCCGATATCCTTCTCTTCGAAGAAGCGCACCTTTCCCAGTTTCAGATCAAAATACGTGAAGAGAGGTTCTCTTATGTCCTTATCAAGAAGTCTTTTCATAATGTCTGAAGATCATCCTACCGGGCAATCTCATTCAGGATTCTCTTCCCCTTTCAGCTTTACCGACTCCCACGCTTTCAACACTTCTTCCTTACTCACTCCCCCGCTGCTCCCGCGGTAAAATTCATTCCACAGGGCAGCGCCTTTTTTCTCATCTCCGGCCAGTTCTTTGCTGATCTTTACCAGGACCTCATCTTCTTCGGTCAGTTCATCAGGAGCAGACAGTCTGAGCCTGAACAAAGGCGACAACGGCGGATAGTAGACCGTCAATTCGGCATCTTTGTATAATCCCTTATGCTTCAGTCCCGTTATATCCCATCTGTCCGTCTCCGGATACCTGAACAGCACCGTAGGGAAACAGCAGTCGTGCTGCTTTACTCCCTCAACGACCAGTGCATTAAGCGGCGGCCCGAACGGCCTGCAATCGATCCTGACTATATCGCCGCACTTGAATGGTGTCGGGAAATCCAAGTCAGACAGATCTCCCAGGAAATCATTGTTAGCAGGGGTGTAGCTCACAAGGCCATACTCATGTTTTTCTGCCTGGAGACTTTGAAACCAGCAGATCTCGTCTTTGAAGATATAGTAGTTGTACTTCTGCTCATATTCCGTTCCGAAGGCATCGCAATACCAGCATTCGAGCCTGTACCAGTCCTCATACAGGATCTCATCCTCAGGGATATCTTCGCGTTCATACTTTTCGTTGCGCTTTATGTATTCCATCGCCTTTTTGACGGAATCGAACATTCCTACCGGATACGATTTCTCAATAAACACATCCGTGTCATACCACTCACTAAAGAGATAGTATGTGCAGTATTTCAGGCCTTCCTCCGCCAGGTGTATTTCCGAGAGGCAGTCACTTAAGCAAGCGCCGAACCTGCCGTACGTTTCCAGGATCTCCTGTTTCACAAGACTCAGATCCGCACCGTCTTTTATAAGCCCCGCGACCTTGCAGAACACTTCATGATTGAGATTGTTCTTCTTTTGGAGGTTCTCCATCAGTTCCCGCTTTTTCGTTATGGATATGGGTGCCCTGCCGATGATCTCCGTCAGCAATTTCTCATCCAGGCCTGAATCTTTGAGCATATATGAGATCATCTGCTCCTCAAATCCGCATACCTTGAGCACCTCTTCCATGTCTTTATCAGTCCACCCCTGACGTTCAGCCACATAGGGGGCGAGATCATCAACGGAAGTTATCTCAATACATTTGCCTGACGGAAGAAAGTACATTCTGCATTTCTTATGTAAAGCAAGGAGCATGAGGACATTAACAAATGCTTCCTGACTCTCGCCGTCCCAAACGGCGATCATGCGGTCGCACTTCCTGACCATGTCCGAAGCTGCGGGCAACATCCTCTCAACCGTCGACAGCGGTATGCTCCTCTTTCTTTTCGGAACGTCCCGCATCACGTTTACATTCTTATACTGCTTATTCCTGCAGCGTCCGTATACGCGGTGATCGAAGTCCGAATTGCCGAGGAGTATCTCATCACCGTCAGTCATGAGCTTTTCGATATCCTTCCAGAATCCATCCGGAAACTGCGAGTATCTGATCATGGAACCGCTAACATAAGTGATCATAAAACTACCCTCCCTTCTTCCGTTTTCATTATAAAAAGGACGATGTGCCAAAATGCGCTCATCCCGCGGCCTAATATATGCTTGGGAGGATCATGCGGAAATTTTTGCATGTGCTAATATAACTTTTAGGAAAACTCTCAACAGTAAACTCTCTATGAAAAGAAGACCTCTATGATCTATGTAATCTCTGACCTTCACGGATATCCGCTCGACAAGCTCCTTGATCTGCTGGACAAGGCGGGTTTCGGTAACAAAGACTTCCTTTATATACTTGGCGATGTCGTCGACCGCAACGGCGACGGCGGAGTCGGGATCCTGGAATGGCTCATGTACCGGCTCAATGTCCAGCTCATCCTGGGCAACCATGAGGCGATGCTGCTCGCATGTTCTTTCGCTTTCGACGAGATAACCGAGAGCAGCATAAACACCTGGACAGATGAGAAGATCGATATACTCACGCGCTACCGGCTCGACGGCGGCGACGTTACTCTTAAGGCCATGAATAAGCTTGATAAGGATACACAGCAGGATATACTGGACTATCTCCGCGACTGTCCTTTATACGAGGCTGTAAGTGCCGGCGGACGTGTTTTCCTGCTCGTGCATTCAGGGCTCGGGAATTTCGCGCCCGATAAGAAGTTCAGCGAATATACCTGTGACGAACTGGTGTGGACAAGGCCAGACCTTACGACTGTTTACTATAAAGACGTCATGACCATATTAGGTCACACGCCTACGATAGCTTACGGTGATGAATATGACGGCAGGATAATAAAGACCGAAACCTGGATCGACATCGACGTGGGTGCGGGGTTCGGCAGACAGCCGGTTCTCCTCAGACTGGATGACATGAAGGAGTTTACAGGCTGAATTGGTTCGGGCAGTTTACGGGTCAGATTGACAGAAATAATTTGATCGCACTGTCGGCATCCATATCCGATTCAATATATTTCTTTCCCGGTATGCCTCCCTGTACATAAACAGTTGCAGGACCAGTCGAAGTAATCGTAAACATAAGAGGATGCTCAACACCCTGGTTGTTATAATTCAATTCGATGGAATACCCGGAATTATCACCGGTTCTTCTCGGCCCCGTAGGAAAATCTCCGCTCATACGGATGCCAAACTTCTTGGGATCCCCAAGGTAAAGGCCATACAAGACATAGTCACAGATACTGTATGGAGCAACCGCCTCTAACTTTGCATATCTTACAGTGGCACACCGGTCCCAGTCGATATCATCGGCATTCTGCTCCAGGAATGTAATTGCCTTTTCTTCATCATTGACGAGATCATCAAGAATCCGACCCAGTTTCTCCGCCAATGCTTTTGTTTCTTCACTGACACCTTCTATGTAAGCGCAATACATTTCAGAACACTCGGAAGCTGGAACAACTTTCAACACTTCATATATCTCGGGAGCATTTATTCTGAGATAACTGTTCAGAAATGCCTGCCAAACGGACACATGCAGAAAATCTTCTTCGTAATAAACGCCAACACTCTCAATTATGCGCTCGCAGATAGACCTGATCGTTACATCAGTAAGATCAAGATTTACCGAGATGCAGTCTTTACCGATATAGGAATAAGAATAGTTTTCCATAAGTGGCCCTCACAGCTTGTATTTCTTATGTTTACGGAATTATGGAATTGTAAACCATAAGAAAAGAATGATCCGTCACAACTTCATTTTATTCTATTTTCGGAACGTTTAGTGAAACATTTTCGATTTTCGTTAGAAATCGCCTTAAAACATTTCTTGTTTTCGTTAGAAACCGCGCCAAAACATTTCTCGTTTTCGTTAGGAGTCCAGTTATCTGGCCAGCACCTTCATTGCCTTTGCATACTTCTTGGCAAAGTACCCGGCGGCAGCATAGCCTCTTTTCTGAGATGCGCTCATGGCAGGTCTGCCTGCTGTGTTTCTTACGTTATTGGTATTCTTCTTCATGACGGATCTCCTCCTTATCATCTGTATCTGCCTATATGATAAAAAGACAGATGGTCGGAAATTGTCGCATCTATCACTTTATAACAAACCCGGAGTAAGCAAAACATCTTGTTGAATATCCCAGGTTGCGGTGCTATATTTCATTTGTAAACTAAAATGGTTTACAAATGAAAAGTTGCGTATATCGATACATCCAAATCGTATTTTTGGCACCTTATAAACCACCTTCAATTTTATTATTTTATTAGCACCTCAACAGTCGTTTTTCAACCCTTGTATGTCCTTTTAATAGGACTGTTTTTCCTTGAAATCCGCAGCAGGCATGCTATACTTAAAGCACCATAAAGAGTACGCGAGGGACAAGCCCGTTGACCGTACAGCAACCTGCCTGGAGCAAGGTGCTAAAGCTTGAATGATGGGACCATTGGTTTTTCCTACCTCCTTTTGTGTGTGTACTGATCCCGTCATTCAAGCAGACGGGATCAAGTATTGAATACGGAGGTAACAAAAATGGGAAAGAGAACAGTAAGCGTAGCAGCAGCGATCAACATCAGATTCACAGGGGAAAACACCACACATAACCTGGGCGTTATGAGCGCCAGGCTTGATAAGAAGCAGTACAACAGGATTAAGGCTTCATATGATACCGGCATATTCCAGTACATGAACGAGGATACCGCCTTGGCCGACCTTATGAAGTTTTTCGACTGGGGCGAGGAAGATAACGACGATCAGAAGATCCTTATCGACTACCCGCTGGAGATCAGGTCAGGCTTTTCTTTCGAGATCCTGCCTGTATTGACCGAAGGCGGCAGCGATGAAGATAACGCTGAAGAAGACGGCAGCTTCGCGGAAACAACAGAAGATGATCTTGACCTTCCCAACGAATGGTTCGACGAAGACAGCGAAGAGTTTAAAAGAAGCGAAGCTTTCGAGGATGCCATGGACGGGCTGAAGGACTGGATGAGGCATAACGGCATGGAAGAAGGGCAGCGTCACTACTGCGTTGAAGACAATAAGGGACGCTACGTCTGTTCTTTGGACATCTCCTGGCCGTTCGGAGTTTTCGGACTTCAGAAAGGATTCACAAAACCATTGTGCATCCTGGCCTGGAACCCGGATGAAGAGAGCATTAAGAAAGCAGAAGAGTTCGGATTCACCTGCTTCACGGACATTGAAGAATTCAAGGACTACATAAGAAAGACATACTTGGGAGCAAGCTGAAAATGTCGCCCGGCATGCGACCAACAGGAATGACGCAGTCGTTATACTGAAGCCATAACAAGAAACAACCATTAAGAGTACGCGAGGGACAAGCCCGGTGACCGTACAGCAACCTGCAAAAGCAAGGTGCTAATGCTTGAACGATGGGACATAAGAATACACCTCTTCAAGGTCCCGTCGTTTAATCAAACAAAGACGAGATCAATAATTTAAAGGAGGTCATATAACATGGCAGGAGACGTAAAGTACATTACAAGGTACCAGAAGGCAAACACGACACAGGTGAACGTACGCCTTAGCAAGAAGTACGACGCCGACATTATCGGGTTCTTCGAGGAGATGGAGGACACCGGCAAGGCTACCTACATTAAGAAGCTTATCCGCGAGGATATGGCGCGCAGGGCGGCCGAGAAGGCAGACGGGGCTTCCGCTGAGGAGGCCGGCGGCGAGGCTGGTGGTGAGCCTAGTGGTGAGGCCGGAACAGAGCCCGCGCCGGAAAAGATACTGACGGTCGCAGAGCTTGCCGTAAGGATCGGTTCGAGCGTTCCGACCGTATCTTCCTGGTACCGATTCAAGAAAGAGAACCCGGAGCATGAGCTGGCAAAGCTTCTTCCCGACTTTTTCAGGAAGGGCGCGCACAGGACAAGATGCTGGCACGAGTCGGACATTGAGAAGCTTCTTAAGTTCAAGGCTTCCATTCCGCAGGGCAGGAACGGCGTCATGGGTTCCATAACGCAGAAGTATCAGAAAAGGAAGTCTGCCGGCAGCGGTGCGCAGGAAACAGCCGGCAGTCACGAAACAGATCACGCAGCATAAGGAGGTAACGGCAATGTTAGGAGCAATCATAGGAGATATAGTTGGAAGCAGATTTGAGTTTGACAGAGGAAACAAGAGCAGGGATTTTAAGCTGTTCACTTCCGAGAGCGACTTTACGGACGATTCTGTAATGACAGTCGCGGTTGCCGAGGCGCTTATGGACGCAGGCAGGGACGCTGACGAGAAGACCGTCAAGAAGCACATTATCCGTTCCATGAAGAAGTGGGGCCAGAAGTACCCCCACGCAGGATACGGCGCGAATTTCATATACTGGGTACTTTCAGATGACCCAGAGCCGTACGGAAGCCTGGGTAACGGTTCGGGCATGAGAGTGTCCGCAGCAGGCTGGCTGTACGACACCATAGAGCGCACCAGAGAGGTCGCGAGATGGACGGCCGAGGTAACGCACAATCACCCTGAAGGAATAAAGGGAGCAGAGTCCACGGCATCCGCCATCTTCATGGCAAGGAAAGGCGCGTCTTTGGATGAGATCCGCGACTATATCGTTAAGGAATTCGGTTACGACCTGTCCAGGACATTGGACGATATCCGTCCCAACTACCAGCACGTCGAAGACTGTATGCACACGATGCCTGAGGCATTCGAGTGCTTCCTTGAAGCTGACAGCTATGAGAGCACGTTAAGGAACGTCATGTACATCGGCGGAGACACTGATACTTTGTGCGCGATTGCCGGTGCCATAGCCGAGGCAAAATGGGGGATCCCGCACGGAATAGACATAGACGCTTATCACTACATGCCGCAGGAGATGGTCGACGTCGTCTTGAGATTCATGAAGTTCAACGGCGGCGTCTATCCGGACAGATACTGGGGTTCGGGTTTTGACTGCCCGATCTGGGGAGAGCCTAAAAAGGATGATGAGTGATCACCATGAACGAGACTGAAGCAAGAGGTTTGATCACGGATTACTACCTTTCCGAGAGCCACACGGAGGACGACAAGTTCATGTTCGTGGAGGCGCTCAGGTTCCTGATCGACGAGTACCACAATCCGAACGACATGCATAACCTGGCGTGGTTCTACGCAGAGGAGAAGGATTTCAGGCTGTACCAGAAGTATCTGGAGATGGCTGCGGAATACGGCTACCGCCCTTCGTATGAAAGCCTGGGGTATCTCTGGTACTACGGCCAGACAGGTACGGTCGATTATGAGAAGGCCTTCCGTTACTTCAGCATGGGCGCAGAGTCCTGCGACGATCACTTAAGGATCGGCTGCGAATATAAGATAGCCGACATGTACCGCTTCGGGTATTTCGTTGAGAAGGACGAGGAAAAGTATGTGGAGATAATTGAGAGGCTTTACGAGGAGTGTTCGCACCCTGAGGACCTGTTCAGCCTGATACCGCCCGAGTTTCTTCCGTGGCCTGCACTGAACTACAGGATGGCGGGGATCTTGGAATCCGAAGGCAACATCACCGAGGCGCTGCATCTGCTGGGTGAGGCACGCACCGGGTTTGCCGAATATTTAAGGTCGAACCCGTCCTGGTGGGGCAACATCGAAGAGATGGAGAAAGTCGTTCTTATGATGCACCGCCTCTCCCCTTCAACTGACGGGCTGACCGACCTTTACGACCTGTTCTGGCTGTCGGAGAAGGAATGCTGTCTGAAGTTTTTATACAGGGGAATCCCCTGCACAGTCGAGTGCATAGCAGAAGACGGCAAGATGGTGATAAGGTTCAACAACAGGTGGTACAGAAGCATCAGTGACTTTTTCGAGAAGGCAAAGATAGGCGGAAGGCCTGTAACGGCGCTGTTCGGAGAACTTATTGAGTATCAGGTAAGCTGAATGCAGCCAGGACCTTTCGCCCATATTAGCCGAAATCTGCTGTTGTATTCCCTCCCCCGTAATTTTATTATGAGAAATGACAAAGATCTCGGAAAGACGGGGGTAACGGTTATGTCAGACTTAGAACTTTGCAACGGGGCAAAATTGCCTTTTGATGAGGAAGCCGGATGCTTCCATGCCGAATTTGACTGGTGCGGCGAGAAGGTTGAGTTCGCCATGTATGCGCCGCCTGAGAGCAGCAACAGCGTGGGCGCGCTGCAGTACGCTTTCAAGACTCTGTATGAGGATCAGGAGAGCTGGAACGACGCAATGCAGGAAGCGCTGTCAGACAGCCTCGGTCTTTTCACCGATGACATCAAAGCGTTTGAACTGCAGCTCGAACGTATAGTAATTGTTTTCCTTACCGATGTGTCTTTGTTCAGGCCGAACGAAGCCTGCATAAGAGCGCATTTCGAGCCCATGCACAACAAGGTTTCCGGCAAGGCATACATACTGACGGGAACGATCAGGGACGGCTTTACCCAACTTACCTTCGAATCGGAAACTGAAGAAGGCGAAGATGATGAGGATGATACGGAATACCGCGAACTCAGTAACGGCGATGAGCTGGCATTTTCCGATGACATCGGTATCTTCGAGGGAGAAACGGTCTTTAACGATGACGAAGTCGAGGTGTTCGTTGAGGTCTTACGCGACAGATCAGGCGAGGATGCGGCCTTTGACGCTCTCGAGAAAATACTTGCGGATTCGAAGAAATACGATAAAGAAGCCAGGAGCGCTTTTTTGGAGGAGCTCAAAGAAGACATCGATGAACTGATCGAAGAGTCCGGCGAAAAGGGTCTCACGGCAGAAGCATTCGTCAAAGAACTTCCCGCCGCGATAATCGTCGTGGACGGCAAGGGCGGCTTTGAGATCTCTTATGAGATCGAACTGGCCGAATCCATTTTCAGGTTCACCGCGAGCGGAACGATCAAAGGCGGATACGAAGAGGTCCTGCTCGAGGACGTAACCGACGAGTATGACGACATCGATGGCTTTTGGGATACATTAGGAGACGGATATCCTGACGACGATGAAGATGATGACTCTGACGGCGGAGACGAATGATCTTCTGATTCAACGTCTAGTCTTCTAGGAATCCTTCCGGATAACCTTCGTTCAGGTCAGCCATAAACTTATCCTCTTCCTGCTGCATCTCATCCTCCTCGGTCATGGGAGGCTGCGGTTCGTCCTCATGTTTATCGAAGTCATAGTCCTGTGCGGCGGCATCGCCTGACACGGTCTTTTTATACGTGCTTCCCGGCTCGATAGGATCCCTTCCCGTGTACTCGTAGAACATGGTCTTGCTCGGGATCCACCATACGGTGTCCTTGCCTATCCCGCCATGACGGTTCTTTGCCAGAATGATATATGCGGGCTGCGCTTCGGCAACATCCCTGGAACTCATCCCGTTCATGGATGTCTCTTCTTCTGTTCCCTGCTTATTTCCGTTGTCCTCTTTCACATCCGGACGCTCGATGAACATGATGGTGTCGGCATCCTGTTCGATGGCGCCCGATTCCCTGAGATCCGACATCTGGGGCGTACCCCTCTCCTCAGCTTTTCTGTTGAGCTGCGAGAGCGCGATAACGGGTATCTTGAATTCCTTTGCCAGGAGCTTCAGGCTTCTGGAGATATCCGCTACTTCCTCTGCCCTGTTCCTCGATCCGGCACCCTGCAGTTTAACGAGCTGAAGATAGTCGACGATGACGAGTCCGGGCGGATCGCCTGCCGTTACCAGCTGCTGTATCTTCGTCTTCATTGTAACGGGATTTATTACCGCTGTGTCATCAAGGAGGATTGGATAATCCACGAGCTTTGTAACCGCCTGGTCTATCTGTTTCTTGTCTTCGTCAGTCAGGCGGCGTGAATTTACGATCTCGCTCACGGGCTTTGTCATGGCGGATGACAGAAGTCGCTGACCGATGTCGTCATCGCTCATCTCAAGTGAAAATATGACCACGGTCTTCCCGTTTGCGGCGACGTTCATCGCCATGTTCATCGCAAGCGCGGATTTGCCCACGCCGGGGCGCGCCGCAAGGACGTTTAGAGAGCCCGGTCTCAGACCGCCCAGCATAGTATCGAGCTTCGGGAAACCGAGTTTTACCTTGCCCGCCGCCTCATCATCCTTGAGCCCGGCAATGAGGTTGGCAGTTGTAGTCTTCAAAACGTCCGACATGGTCTTAAGTCCTCTGCTCTCCTCAGAGCCTTTGAGGCGTGACATTTCGGTTATCGCGAAATCCACGACCTCATCAGAACGGCTCCTGCCGTTGCCGAGTTCTTTCCGGACGCGTTCCAAAACCCTCAGGATCCTTACCCTGCTGCTCCTCTCCTTGATCGCCGCGATGTAATCGCCTGCGGCTGACTGCACGGCCGTCATATCACCTATGCGGTAGATGTATCTGAGCCCTCCGACATTGTCGGCAAGACCTCTCGTCTCCAGCTCTGAAAAGACGGTAAACCTGTCTATCTGCACGTTCTCAAAAAACATGTCCATGATGACGCCAAATATCAGCTGGTTGCGCCTGTCGGAGAAATCTTCCGACGTTATCTTGTTCGCAATAGCATCAAGGATGGTACTGCTCTTCCGCATGCACAAAGAGAGCAACGCCATCTCGACTTCGATATCGTTGTTTCTGTCATCATACTGATCTATGAGGTTATCCATAAATATGCCCCAATTCCTTTTTGTCGTTAGCACAAGTTTACTCTGGTGTATGCACCCTTTTAGTGCCATCGGCTCGTGTCTTAATCTGTGTGCGAAGCCGTGTTCTTTTTCGTTATTTTCACGCCGCAGTGATTCATTGACTGACAATAAACACGATGCTACAATTACATCAAGAAAGCACGGTCTGCAAAGACGGTTGCTTCCAAGTAAAATACAATTACTTTACCTCACTCAGACTGCCATCTTGGGTGAGGTTTTCATTTGCGCTTATACCTGGAATCCAGGTACGCAAATAGTTTAAGTAACAGCGAGACAACGCCAATCAGCAAGCCGATCAAAGTTATCACCAGAGATAAAATCTCATAGTCTGTCACTTCCACAGCCCTCCTTTCTTTAGTACTCTCTTGGAAATCCAAGATGTGAATAAATACTCGGAAGGCAACCGCCCATTAAGCAGATCGTGCCAATACTATTTTAGCCTTGCAAGAGATAGTTGTCCTTCAATTAATGGGACAGAATTGCTGATCAATATTACATTTTTAAAGCCCGCTGATTCTATCGGAATTAACACAAAATTTACCCGGTGGCATGTACCAATTTCACACCATCGACATCTTTAAGACTTACAATATGGATATTAAGCCAGAAAGAAGGTCACGGTCATGGAAACAAGACAACCCAAGAAGATGATCCCCTCGATGATACTTGAGATCCTCCGCACGCACACGGATGAGAATCATACCATGGACCAGAAAGAGATCCTGGATATCCTAAACCAGGAGTTTGATCCGCCTCTCGACCGCAAGACCGTCCGCCGCAACATCGAATATCTTGTTGATATGGGCATCCCCGTCTCATATACCGAAACACCGCGCAGCAACGGCACCACCGTATGGACTGACTTTTACCTCGCAAGGGAATTCACGGAATCCGAACTCAGACTTCTCATAGACGGTCTTCTCTTCTCGAACCATCTTCCCTACAAGCGCTGCCTGGAGCTTATTGAAAAACTCGAAAGCCTTTCGAGCGAGCATTTCAAATCACATGTAAAACACATCAAGACGATTCCCGACAACGAGATCAACAACAAGCAGATCTTCTATACGATAGAGATCCTTGATGAGGCCATCTCAGACGAAAAACAGGTGACCTTCCATTACGTCAATTACGGGACCGACAAAAAGCCGCACCCCAAGCTCGGCAAAGACGGCAAACCTTTGGATTACATAATCAACCCGTATCAGATGGCAGCCAAAGACGGCAAGTACTATCTGATCTGCAATTACGACGACTACGATGAGATCTCCAATTACAGGATAGACCGCATCACGGATATAAAGATCCTAGACAAGAAGCGCAAACCTTTTTCGAAACTCAAGGATTCCAACGGTGAAAGATTCAACCTTGCCGACTACATGAAGACTCACATCAACATGTATTCGACCGGCGATACCCGTGTCAGGTTCATGATTGTTCCGAGAATGGTAACTGACATAATAGACATCTTCGGCAAAGACGTCAGGTTTGAAGAAGAGACGAAAGACTACGTTACAGTCTCCGCTTTGGTAACGGAAGGCGCGATGCTCCAGTTCGCCAAAGCCTACTCTCCCGACGTGGTCATATTGGAACCGCAGAGGATGGTCGATGAGATGAAAGACTGGGCGAAGAAAGTGAAGAAGATTTACGGATAACTAGTATCGTATATTTCTTTTATCAGTGTTGCGTAGTTCATTGACTGACAATAAACACGATGCTAAAATCGCAACAGGAAAGCACGGCCTGTAAAGACGGTTGCTTCCGAAAATGATTGTTTTAAAACCTCACTTTTGGAAGGTGGCCCTGGGTGAGGTTATTTATTTGCGTTTATACCGGGAATAAAAAACTCAATCTGTTTCTTTTACTTTATGTTGTAAAAGCATATGTTTGGCAAATTTAAAAAACACCTGGAGTTCTTCGTTCCATTGACTGACAATAAACACGATGCTACAATTACATCAGGAAAGCACGGTCTGCAAAGACGGTTGCTTCCGAGTATTGGGAAATGAATCCTCACCCTCAGAGAGCCAGTCTTTGGGTGAGGTTTTTATTTACGTTTATACCTAGAATCGAGGTACGCAAATAGTTTTAGTAACAGCGAGATGACGCCGACCAGCAAGCCGATCATTGTTATCACCAGAGACAAAATCTCATAGTCTGTCACTTCCACAGCCCTCCTTTCTTTAGTACTCTCTTGGAAATCCAAGATGTGAATAAATACTCGGAAGGCAACCGCCCATTAAGCAGACCGTGCCAATAATATTTTAGCCTTATAAGAGAACCTCGTCCTTCGATTAATGGGACAGTTTTCTTAACCTTGCAACTCTTTTATCAACTCATAAGCCTGCTTTGTGATCTGGTGATCTTCACCAAAGGCTTCAAGGCTTCTTTGGTAGCAATCTTTTGCCAAATTAAGTGCTTTTTTGTTATCTCCCAACGCTTTGTAAGACTTTGCCAATCGATATAGAGAACCGAGTGTGCTTTCATAGTATATCGGTAGAATGCGGCACTTGATCACATAGCACTTGCTATTCGCTTCAACGGCTTTCTTATAGTCTCCGATTGCATAGTAGAAAACAGCCATATTGTTAAGTGAATCAATCGTATCCATGTGGTTTTCACCCAAAATCCTAAGTCTGGTCTGATAGCACTTTTCGCTGAGTTCTATAGCCTTATCTATGTTTCCGAGCCTGTAATAGTTAACAGCCATACTGTTTAACAAATTTAATGTTTCAGGAGCATCATCGCCCGGATCATTACGCATGAGCTCATAGCACTTCTCATATAATTCAGAAGCTTTACCATAATCTCCGAGTGAACCGTAGACAAGTGCAATATTTTGCATTGACCCTAAAGTTTCAAGGTGCTCTTTTCCCAATACTCTGCATCTGGTCTCATAGCATTTCCCATGTAATTCCAGAGCCTTTTTATAGTCACCAAGTTGATAATATGTCATCGCAAGATCATTCAGAGAACGGAGTGTATCAGGGTGTTCCCCGGTCAGATCCCTGCACATGATCTCATAGCCCATTTCACGGTATTCAAGAGCCTTTTTAAATTCTCTGAGAGAATAATAGACCTTACCCAGATTCAATATTGAAATAAGCGTTTCCGGGTGGTCGTTACCAAAGACTTTGCATCTTAACTTATAGCACGCCTTATGCAGTCCGGCTGACTTTGTGAAATCTTGCTCCAGATAAAAAGAGTGCGCCAGATTGTTCATGGCACGGAGAGTACTGGGGTGTTCATCGCCCAATGTTTTTTGCATTTCGACAAAGCATTTTAAAAACATAATAGTTGCTCTTCCATAATCGGCACTCGATGAACTGTAGGCAAGTGCCAGATTATAAAGCGCATTAAGTGTATCCGGATGAGTTTCGCCCAGGATCTGAGATCTGATCTCATAACAATCGTTCAATAGTTCAATGGCTTTTTTGTGATCACCGAGCGTATCAAGATCAAGTGCAAGATTGTTCAGTGAACTGAGCGTTGTCGCCGACATCTCGCCAAGAACTTTCCTGCTGGCCTCATAGCACTTCTCATGCAGTTCGGCAGCTTTCTCATAGTTCTTAAGGTTATAATGTGCGACCGCCAGATTGTTCAGCGCACGGAGTGTTTCCTGGTGTTCTTCACCATGCTTTTCAAGATTTATCTCATAAAGCCTGTTAGCCCAATATAAAGATCTCTCACCGTCAGACTTTATATGGTCTCCGTCTTTATACATCAAATACAATTTTTCGACCGCTTCAGGCAAACCGGATTCGGCAGCACGTGTGATCAACGCCACACCTCTATCAGTATCAACTTCCACATCGATTCCCTTGAGGTATGCCAGACCGATAAGATAGTTGTGTTCCGGATCATTATTGTTCCCTGATACTGCTATTCCCATCAGCGTATCAATCAAACGCTTTTTGAAAGCTTCTTCATCGCTTGTATCTGAACAAGCAGGTATACCTTCATAATCTCTTTTAAGAGCTTCCTCATCTGTCTTTTCCATCTCTGCAGGAAGGATGGGCTTGCCTAATTGCTTTGCTGCGGGATACTCCTCTCTCATAATGAAATTGGGAGAGCCGTCCTCCTGGCGCTCCAAAAGTCTCGGCGTTACGAGGAGTGTAAACAACTTGCTGTCGCTTAATATCTTCTCAATGTTTTCCCTGAAGCTTTCTCCGGGTGTCAGGAACTCATCGAACCAGATGGCAATATCTTCAAATTCCGGATTCCTGTGAATAAGCTTCATCAGTTCATTTGCATATATCCTGTCAGTCTTTCTGTAACTCAGGAAAATGTATGCATCGAAGGCTTTCCTTATCCTTTGGATTAATTCATCGCTGATCAAAACAGACTCAAGATAGTTCCTGAGTTTATCCTTATAGTCGATCTTAGTCGCATCATCACCGTAAGGTTTCAGATACTGCATATCGCCGAAGTTTTCTGGCTTCTTGTAGAACTCATAGATCCCGGATTCCATCAATAAGGGAAGTACGGGTATGTGCCTTTCCTTTGCGAAGTTTAGATCAAAATCTTTCGCTCTGTTTGGTTTAGTAAGAAGTTTATACGTAACGGGGATAACAAACAGACTCATACGCTCGAGAGTAACAAGCGTATTCTTGTCATCTATTGGAGCATTCATATCCTCTGTATAAAAGATGGCACAGTCGCTCAGATCAAGGATGTCTTTGCAGACTTCTTCCAGATATCTGTCAAGATCATCGGGATGGCAGGTAAAACAGACTCTGGGTTTATTATCGGCACTGGAATTGCCGCGGGTTTTATAAGAAAATACGTCAGACATATTGAAATCCTTGCCAAAATTTGTTTTGCTTTATTACTTATCAGTATAGTTCCATTTTTCGATTTTTCTAGGGAAGCTGTACTTTGCGGGCATGGTCATTTTTTGTCCCATGTCGCCCGTTAACATACAGGCAGGTTTAATAACATTTTTGGAAATAAGGAGGTAACAGCATGGATGAGGTATCTGTAATTAATGAGTTCAAGGGAGAAAACCGTTTCCTTTCAAACTTCTACGCGTGCGATTTCGAGTTTGAGGGACTGACATATCACAGCGCCGAGGCTGCATTCCAGGCGCAGAAGTGCTCGACCGAAGAAAGAAAGGTCATATATGCGGCCGTAACAAATCCGGTCGTTGCGAAGCGCATGGGGAAAAAGGAGCCGAACCTTCCCGCAAACTGGAATGAGATCAGCTGCGGCATCATGAAAAGAGTCCTTACCGCCAAGTTCTCCGTACCCGAATTGAGGGAGAAGCTGAAGGCCACGGGCGACGCAACGCTCATAGAGGGAAATAAGCATCACGACAACCTCTGGGGAAAATGTATGTGTAACGGATGCTCAAACAAAACGGCTCAGAACAGGCTCGGGACGATACTGATGGAGATAAGAAGCGAGCTGTAAAGATAACATCGGCTCAAAAAATTACCGGATGCCCCAAATATGGAACATCCGGTTTTTTATAATGATTATTTTTCTCTTAGTGTGGCAGTTATTCCAATATCTGCCAGCGTTCGTATTTGCCGGTGCTGCCTTTTTCGACGGATTCCAGATAGCACTGCCTGTTGCGTTCCACAAGGCATCTTACGCACCAGTCAGGAGCGAAAAGGCCGAACTCGCGGCAGACCGTCTGATAGACGAGACTGTTGGGAACGTAGAACGGATTGTCCCATACGTCTCTGTCGCTCCTGCCGGACATCCTGAGGACGGCTGCGGCAACGGCGGGTGATCTCGAACTGCCTTTCGAGCAGCAGATATAAAGATCGGTAACTTCATCAGGCAGCCGGTCCAGGAATCTTATTATTGCCCTGGCATGCGCTCCGTTGATCGCCATATAGGCATCCGGGACCTCGACATCGGCAAACGGCATGACGCATTTCTGCGCATCGGGGAACAGATCGAGATTGCTGTTCTCCCTTTCGGTGCAGGCGATGATCGCGCATCTGCTCAGCGGAATGTCGAACAGATCGGGTTTGATCGCCTGGATGGCGAGTATATGGATGGCGTACTTCTTTATCCTGCGGTGTTTCATTTCGAGTATCCGGCTTATCTGTCAAGATAACATTTATAGTGGTCGCTTCCGTCGTAGTGGACTACGGGTTCCTCCGACAGATCAAAAGCTTCCATTATCTGCGCTATATACTTCTCATCGATATGAGGGCTCATGTAGATGACCGGTCTGCCTTTGCCGTTGAACTGGACCCTTCCGCGCGGATAGTAGTCAAAATCCCTGCTACACTTTGGAGGGCGCACATGTTCCCAAAGGAGTCTGTGGTTAAAGGTCTTGCCTGATCTGGCAACGCCATACTCCGCACTTTCTTCAAAGACAAAGGCCTTCAGCTCATCTTCAACTATCCAGAACACGCCGCCCATGGAAGTCTCCTTTTCTTAATCCGCTATGTGTCCGTATACGATCTTTCTGACCGTGTGCAGACCGTCTTCATCCTGGCGGAAGAAGTGGTAATCGTCATTGTCGATCTCGAGCATCCTGTACACCTTCTTGTCAAGAAGCTCATTGGGGCTGACGACATCGTCAATGGAGCAGGCATTTCTGAACTGGCTCTCAAGCCGGCCGCTCAATTCTGCCCAGCCGATCTTATTGTCCATCAGGTATCTGATGTGCACGATCCTGGAATCTAATTCTTCCCTCATCGCTTCTCGTGATTCGGAACGGTCCTTGGAAAAAAACCTTGCCTTCGAAGCAGTAACGACCAGCTTCAGACCGCGTTCTTTCTTGAAAATCGAGATCTGGCAGACCGACTTGATATCAACATCCGAAACAGAAACCGGCTGTTCGCCCTTATATGTTACGTACCATGTATACTCTTCATCCGCAAACTGATCAACGTTCTTATACAGTTCGACTTTCTCGCTGTTGCTTCCCGAGCCTTCGGTAATACGGAATATCTTTTCGCGCCTTCCGCCTGAAAGCCGGCCACCTGTATAAATGTTTTCACACAGAAGTTCTTTAAAGGCGCGGTCCGTAACCATGAATGTTGAATATCCTGACAAGGACCTGCCGATCTCCTCAAAATCCATGCGCTGTTCCTGTGGCAGTTCTTCTCTTATGCCAAGTACTCTCCACGTTCTCGAAGAGTCTTCTACCATGTACTTGAAATCTTTGCCGTAAATCCTTTTGATCTTCTTCTTATCGATCAGCTCGGCGGTCATCCTGTTGACTACAAGAACCTTCAGATTAGGCAGCGAATAGATTGCTTCAACATCTTCGAGTGTGTATTCGTGAAGAGCCAGCGTCTTCAGATTGCTTAATCCCGTTAGAAAACCCAGGTCTGTTATGCCCGTATTATCCAATTCCAAAGTATTCAGGCTGTGAAGTCCGGATAACACCTCAGGATTACTGATGAAATTATGAGCGATGTGAAGGTCTCTGAGTCTCCTGAAATCTTCAAGGAACGAGAAGTCCGTTATGTGATTGCGCTGCATATTGATACAGTAAACATCAGTCATGTTCCTGTACGTATCAAATCTGTTCAGGTCGATATCGATCAGATATAAGCTTCTGCCTTCTTCCGCATTCCGGATCGCATCCAGATACTGTATCTCTGCCGAACTGCTGTCAGAATATGCATCGTACAGTCCATTGATCCTTCTAACTATCTCATTACGCAGATACACAGGAGATACTATCTCCGCAGAACCGCCGTACTGTATGGCCCAGTCGATGATGTCACGTTCTCCGCTCTTGATGCAGATTACCAAACGGCCGCCGCCATTCTCGTTCGGAAGGATCCTGATACCGGTCCCAAATGTATCGATGATGTCGTCCAGTATATTCTCATCTGCAAGCAGCTTGACTTCAACAACCGCGCCGTTATTCATATTGCGGTGCTCGAATATGTAATCACCCGGATTCTTTATCGCTTTTCTCTCCTGTCCGTCGTCAGGTGAATCCTCATCAGATACATTTACGTTCTTCATCTTATCTATGCGGTAGCTCTTCATCGCTGCAGAAGAAGGCTTGGTGCACAACAGATAGTAATTGCCGTTGGCAACAACGATGCAGGCAGGATCAACCGTCAGGCTTCCGCCGTTCTTGGGGTGCAGTTTTTTGTCTACGCCGTATTCACACTCGACGAATGTTATCAGCTTCTTATTGGTGATCGCCTCGTTGATCTTGCCGATATTATTGAAGAAATCGGCATTTACGGTAGGAAAATCAGATCCGGCCGTTCTGAAATTGCCGAACTTCCTTTCGACCGACGCGTTGCTGATGATCTTAAGCTTTCTGATGAGAGTATCGGCAACTTCATTGCTTATATGCCTGGAATACTGCACGGCGTCGATGAGATACATCAGCTCCTCATCACTGAGTTCATCTTTGGAAGTTATCTCGAGCCAATAGTTCTTATAGATCGGCGAAGACTTCCTGTTTATGGTGTCAAAATGAAGCTTGATATCGTCATTGATCCACTCGCCGTTCTCATTTTTTCCGAAGCTGGTCCTCAGCTTGTCCAGGGCGCGCTCGACCGTCCTCCGCTCGCATTCATCGTCATCGATGACCTGAAGGAGCCTTTTGCGGATCTCCGTAGCGCAGATAGGCTTCTCCTCGCTCGCGTATCTGCGGATGATGTCGTATACAGGCTGCAGGTATTTGTTATGCTCACACATGGGAAACCTCCTTGTTTCTTTATTGTTATCCCTTTTTCCTGATCTGATTATAGCACGGCACAAGCTCTGGGATGGGACAGTTTTGTCGCATCTCTGATTTGTGCCGTTTATTGTTCTTTACTGTTATTAACGATTACTGATGGTGATAACTTCAAGGCCGTGCTGCTTTGCGTACCAGACGGTTTCTTTTGTTCCGCCTGGCGCACCGGTATAAACACCGATAAGCCTTGAAGAGTTGTCGACCATCCAGTGATTCCGTTCAAAGAATGCGGCTCTGCCTGGCTTCTTGCTCACGTAAACGATCTTGTCGGAACCCATCAGGATCCTTGTGTATCTTTTCTTCCAGTCAGGTTCCCAGTCCTTTTCCATGCCGTTCCAGGCACAGGCGGAAATAAGGTGGATCTTCTTTCCCTCTTGCTTAAGCTTTAAGACTATCTCGGCAGCCCAGATGTCAACGCCTCTCTGCATGCCTGAAATGAAGTCCGTATAGCCGTCGTCCACCGCTTTCCTTATCTGCTCTTCGAGCCAGGAGATTGCTTTCTCCTGACTCATTTCGAGCCTTTCCGGTCTGTGTCCCGTGAAGGAACACGCGTGTTTATTATCGATATCCATTTATAAATTTCCTTTTATGCGAATGTGTATTCACGCCGCGTTTTTCTGATCCGCGATAAACTTTTCACGGATCGGTGCGATGTCTTTATAGGTAACGGTTTTCTTATCAGCAACCACATCAGCCAGTGCCTCGAGGAATGCGCGGTCCTGCATGAGGATCTGCTTTGTCTTCATGTAGTAACGTGCCACTTCGGCGCCTTTGACGTCATCCAGGTGATCGAAAACGCGCTCGGCCGTTTCCTCGCCGTGTCACCACGACTGGAAATCGTACGCGGCCAAACCGTCAAGCAGCCAGGCTGTTGCGTCATAAGCAGCACGCAGGTCGGAATTCGTTCCCATGTCGATTTCGCCGAGGGTCAGCTCCGTTGCGGCCTTTCCGGCAAGATCGATCAGTATCCCGATCTCGTGATCTCTGAAGGTCTCGAAATGCCGCTCATCGCGCTTTCTCAACACCAGAGCATCGTGTACACGCTCAATCGTGATGAAGCTGACTTCACCGGGATAGAAGTGTTCGATGATGACCGCGTGGCCCGCCTCATGCACAGCCTTTCTTCTCGCCAGTCCGGCAGGACAGTCTTTGGAATAATCCTTTTTGATCCCCCAGAAATTCCGCAGGCACGCTTTTCTCAGATCGTCCTGTGAGATACGTTCCTTATTCTCATATCCCGCAATGATACCGGCTTCGTTTACAACGGTCTCAAGATCGGCGCAGGAGTGCCCCTCGCTGTATCTGACGATCTCGTCAACATCGATATCATCAGATACTGTCTTATCCTTCAGATAGAACTCTATGATCAGCTTGGCATCTCCGTTCTTCGGGAAATCCATATGGAAAGTCTTATCAAACCTTCCCCTTCTGACCAGTGAACGCGGCATGCTCCTGTAGTCGTTGCAGGTTGCGACAATGAATACATCGTTATCCTTATATTCATCGATGCATGTCTGCACGGTAACATATTCCTCGGCATCACAATGCATGTCGTCCTCGTTGGCGAACTTGTCTATATCGTCAAGAAGGATTATTGACGGCGCCTCTTCAGCAGCCTCCGCAAAAGTCTCGCGGATGTGATCCACGAACGCTCCGTCAGGACGGTCCTTCCTGATGATGAACGCCTTGCGTCCGCTCTCTTCGATGAATGATTTCGCCATCAGCGTCTTTCCGATGCCGGGCTTTCCTTCGAACATTATTCCCTTAGGGATCTTCACTCCCAAAACCTTATATTTTTCGGGGTTCCTGATGATGTCAATGATCCTGTAAAGCTCGTTCTTGATGTTCTCGTATCCGATCACCTTATCCAATTCTCTCATGGTAAATACCTCCAGATTTTTGTTATTGATTTTTCCATCCGCTCTATACCTGATTCGATTATAGAAAGCGACATGGTGCAAAAATGTCGCATGGCTGGTTTTTGTTGTTTTGTTTTTGTGGAGTACGGATTGATGCGGATTCAGTGAAGGTATCGGAATATGGTTTGCGTTGTTTATTTCGATACCTGTAAATTAGTAAGATATCGTTTTTGAAGAAAAATCTTTAATAACGATATCTTTTGGAAAGCCAAGATATCGTTTTTTGGAGAAAATACTTCAATAACGATATCATTCAGAAAGTGAAAGTATCGTTTTCTAATAAAAATCTTCAATAACGATATTTGTCAGAAAGTAAAGATATCGTTTTTGAAGAAAAATATCTATTTACGATACTTCCATCCTTTACGACGTTTTAATTGACGGCAAATACAAGCGATGCTACAATCTCCTTAAGAAAGCACGGTCTGCAGAGACGGTTGCTTCCGAGTGTAAAACTAATTGTTTACCTCACTCAGACTGCCATCTTGGGTGAGGTTTTTTATTTGCGCTTATACCTGGTATCCAGAAACGCAAATAACTTAAGCAACAGGGCAAGGGCACCGATCAGCAGGCTGCTGCAACGCTTTCATTGACATCAAAAAAATCGATGCTACAATCCTTTTAAGAAAGCGCGGTCTGCAGAGACGGTTGCTTCCGAAGAGATTGTTTTTGCCTCACTCCGGGAAGGCAGTCCCGGGTGAGGTTTTTATTTTACCCTCTTGAACTTCTCCCCTTCGTACTTGCGCACCGGATTTCCTCTAACGATCTCATTGTGTTTCTGCCACGCATTATTCAATGCATCTGCATTATTGTTTTCCTGCTTCGCAGCAAGAATACCCGCCAGACGTTTCATTGCTTTTTGCTTATTCTGAACCTGGCTTCTTTCTTCCGTGCATGTGACGGTTATGCCTGTCGGCTTATGCGTGATCCTTACGCCTGTCTCCACCTTGTTCACATGCTGGCCGCCTTTGCCGCCGCAGTGCATCGTGGTTATCTCACAATCATCGGGATCAAGTGCGCCGACTTCTTCGGCTTCCTTTATCACGTGCACATCGATATACCAGTTCTTGCGCTGATGGCCCGGTCTTATGGTGCTCTTCCAGACCCATAAGACCGTCCCTTCAAGCGAAGATACATCACCATCGAATTCCATAACGGCAGACTTGTATCCCGTGCCTGAATAGTCTGCGTTTACGGAAACGATGCGTGAACCATCAAACTCTTTGAGGAGGGCTTTGCAAAGCTTCTCCACTCCGACAGAGCACTCAACCGGGCCCTGTCCCGAACTTAACTGAATTAACATTATTACCTCTCTTTTCCTGCCTTGAAGTTGTATACGGGCTTTACAACTTCCTTTACTTCGACCGTATCCTCTATGACCGACATGATCTCGTCTATCCCGCGGTATGCCACGGGTGCTTCATCCAGTGTTTCCGCACTGATCGAAGTGCTGTAGATGCCCTGCATGTCTTTCTTGAAAGCAGATACGGTATAACTGTTTTGTACTTCCGTTCTCTTGATCTTGCGGCCCGATCCGTGCGGTGCGGAATAATTCCAGTCAGGATTTCCTTTACCCGTTCCGAGTATCACTCCGTCACGCATGTTTATAGGGATTATCACGGGTTCGCCTGCAAGTGCCGATGCGGCTCCTTTTCGAAGAATGTCAGTGCCGTCGGGAAGCGTAGCGATGTAGTTATGGATCGATTCATAACGCACTTCGTCTTTCCACTTCATTCCCTTGAGGATCTCGTGAAGGATTATCTCCCTGTTAAGAGACGCGTATGCGGTCGTTATCTTTACATCGTAAAGATAGTCGTCCATAAGCGGTCCTTCCACATAAGCTGTCTCATACGGAACATCCCTTCCCATGTTGACAAGTCTTCTTCTGGCATGCTCTGTGTAGTAGTCGGCAACATCGACGCCTAAGTGACGGCTGCCTGTGTGGATGATGATGTAATACCCGTCCTCACCTTTGTCGACTTCGATGAAATGATTCCCGCCGCCCAATGTTCCTAAGCTCTTCAAAGCCTTGTCCGCATTGACCGCGCGAAAACATCTAAGGCCGGATATCGCGCTGATGTCAGCCCTGTTGTGAGGCGCTTTGCGCACACCGAATCCCGCAGGAACATTCTCTCTTATCACCTTGTCGAGTTTTCGAAAATCGATGTTCCTCACATTGATCTTCGCGACCAGCATTCCGCATCCTATGTCGATACCCATGAGCTGCGGGATGACCTTATTGGTGACGGTCATGGTGAGGCCGATGGGGCCCACCTTTCCCGGATGACAGTCCGGCATTATCCTTACTTTTGAACCGAGTGATATGTCGTTGTCGCAGATCATTTTGATCTGTGCTTTGGCGTAGTCATCCATGCCTGAAGCATAGACTGCCGCCTCAGCGTAGTTTCCGATAATAGTGTCCATAATTGTTTCCTTTCTTTTTTGAAAAAAGGGCATGCAAAACAGACCTCAATGAGGTGCATGGTTATGGATCACGCATGGAATAGATTAATCAGAAAATTAAGCTACAGCAGCAGATCCTGCACGCCCGCTGTTGATCGGTAAGTTGTTTGATTCAGTTGTTCTTCGCATTGCCAGGACCTCCTCCCGTTTGATGTTAGCGGTGATTATACGCGTGTGATTTTGAAAATGCAACACCTGATTATTTCACGATATTAATTCTGACCTGTATGTTCTCTCACCCAGGCAAGAAGATCTTCATAGTCTTTGCCTTCGCTTCCGGACGCAACGTCATAGATGATATCTGAAAACTCTTTGTTTGTTGCATTTATGGAATAACCGTTCAGTTCCAAAAGTGTTAAAAGAGCAAGTGCCCCGATACGCTTGTTTCCGTCGTGAAAAGGATGATTGCCGATAAGACCGTAAGCAAAACGGACGATCTTTTCCAGATCGGCCGGATAAAGATCTTCTCCTCCAAAGGTCTGGAAAGGCGCTTCAAGAGCAGAATCCAAAAGGCCGTCTTCGCGGACTCCGTATGAACCGCCGTAACGCTCGTAGATGCTTTTATGCAGGAGCAGCACCTGTTCTTTTGTGAGAGTGATCATTTCGCGAGCTCCTTGAATGCTTCATCAAATCTGTCCATCATCTTTACGGTGACATCAAGAACGTCGTTGTCGTTTAAAGTCTTGTACTGCTCCTGTGCAGATCCATTTGTGTTTTCAACATTTTCAGACATCGCATTCACTCACCTTCCGCAAAATGATACGTGTGATATTTTGCTTAATCTTACCACACCGGCAATTCTGTTAAGGTCATTATGAGACTGGGCATGGGATAAAAATGAGCCATCAGTCAAAATGCTAAGATACACCACTCCCTCCAACTTAAATAATTCATATTTCATTTTAAAAAACGCAGTGAAAAACTTGAAACAAAGTGTAATAAGTTATAAGATAATTCCAAACATGTAATAAGTTATAAGATGATTTTGAAAGTGTAATAAGTTATAAGACAGTTTGAAATGTGTAATATATTTTGGGAGGGAACTTATGTCTGAAAATCCTTTCAGCCTAGATTTCGGTGGCACACCAAACCTCTTCATACCGCGTTATGATGAGATGAACAGGATAATCAATACGTTTTCGGCAACTTCTCCGACGACGCATATCTTCATGATCATGGGGGCAAGAGGAAACGGAAAGACTGTTCTTATGAGCGCAGTAACCGAAGAACTGACAAAAAGTGATAAATGGATACATATAGATATCTCTCCGGAAAGCGACATGTTGAATGTCCTTGCTTCAGGCTTGTACCAAAAAAGCAAAAAGCGCTTCAGCAAATTAAAGATCGATCTGAATATAGATCTGAAAATCGCATCTATCGGAACATCTTCTGAGATCGATGATAAGTATTCAAGCGTTTATACAGATCTGGATAATATGTTGGAACAGTTGCGAGATAAAGGACTAAAACTCCTGATAACCATAGATGAAGTATTTAACTCAAAAAATGTCCGTGAATTCACTTCCTTTTTTCAACACTGCATTCGCGAAAAATACCCTGTTTTTCTGCTCATGACAGGTCTTTACAAGAATATAAGGGCATTGCAGAACAACAGGTCACAGACATTCTTGAAGAGAGCACCAAAAGTCATGCTCGGCCCATTAAATAGTGAACGAATATCACAGAAATATATGGAAGTCTTCAATCTGAGCGACAAAGATGCAACACAAATGGCTAATCACACCAAAGGATATTCCTATGCATTTCAAATCTTAGGATTTATAGTCTTTGAGAGTGGAAAAGCAAAAGTAACAAACGAAATCTTAACCGAATACAGACTTACTCTCGGCGAGTGTTCTTACGACAAGATATGGGAGGAATTATCAGCTAACGAACAACGTGTTGCATGGTTTGCTTCCAAGGCGCCTTCAAATGCAACTGTAAAGTCCATACGGGAAAAACTCGACATGAGCTCGAATGAGTTCTCAACATACAGTGATACACTCGAGAAGTGTGGAGTTTTTTCATCAAATGGTTCATATGGCAGAGTTGAATTTGCTCTGCCGTACATCAAAGAGTATATCGCGAAGAAAGTGTTGGATTAATTCGCCGGAAGCCGTGAAAACTTAACTCCGTTCCCGATCAAACATCACTTAAGCCATCAGTCCACCTTTATCCTCGTAACCTTTCCCCACGGCGGTTCGACATCATCTGTCACAAGGAGCCACAGAACGGGGATCCCCATAGACGCCTTTTCTTTCGGGAAAGGGGCATATCCGTCAGTCATTATTATTATGCTCGCGGGCAACGTTTCCATGTGCTCCGCAACATAGCTGAATATTATGTCGAACCTGGTACCTCCGCCGCCTTTGGGCCTTATCACCCTGAACTCTTCTTCGCTCTCGAAGGGTTTGGGCTCGACCACCTTCGCATCGAAAAATCCGAGCCAGCCTTTCAGCTTGCCGTTGAACTGGTCGATCGCACCTTTTATCTCAGAATAAGCGGCGGTGATCGCGTTATCCGACATGCTTCCCGAAGTATCGATCATGAACAGTATGTCTTTGACTAGATCGTCCTTTTCGTTGTAATCGGGAAGGAAGAACGGACTGTCATCGAAACGTCTGTCGGGAGGCGTAAACGAATAGTCGGTTATCTCCTCCTGGATGAAATCGTTCAGTATCGTGCGCCAGTCTGTCTGGGGCTTTTTGAGCTCTTTCAGAAGGCGTTCTGCACAGAGCGGAAGCATGCCGCGCGTCTTCGACGGATCTCTTATGGAGATCGCTTCGGCTGCGTCGATCAGACGCTTTGACCACTCATCCCTGAGTGTCTCATCACCGCTCTCTTCTGCAGTTTTCCAGCGTCCGTGATCGTCCCAGTTTCCGCTGCCGTAACCGGTGCCAATTCCGCTTCCTGTTCCGGTGCCCGTTGACCTCTTGCCGCCTCTGCCAGGTCCGCCTTTTCCGTTGCCCTGACCACCTTTATTTCCGGAACCTGGTGAGCCTGACTTCCCGCCCACGCCTGAACCGCTCAAGCCTTTTCTGCCTCCGCCTGAAGGCAGCATGGCATACACTTCTTCAGCGGTGTGGTTCCATCCTTCATCACCTGCCGGCGTCAGGTGCATCGACTCGCCGTACTTTTTAAGCGTGATCGATCCGAGATTGCCGTTGTTCGAACGGAGGATGTTAGAGTTGACCACGATGTCGCATGCGATGTTGAATGCTTCGTGATCACGGTCGCCCGTGCGCAGGCAGTGCTGCAGGGCGCAGTGCATCACTTCGTGCATCATAATGAAATCGAGTTCCTCATCGCTTAAGTCATCGAGAAAAGACGGACCGAAATATATCTTTCTTCCGTCCGTTGCGGCGGTCTTACATTCCGCATCCAGCGCGAAATCCATGTGCATCAGCAACAGCCCGTAAAAGCCATTGTTGCACAGTATCCTCATCCTGGACAGCAGTATGCGCTTTACGTATCCGCGCTTTTTCTCATCTGACAGATCCATTCAAGAACTTTCCTTTGGTCTGCATCCACTTGACGAATTCGGGAACGAGCATCAGCTTCTCCCTGTAGTCAGGCGCTATGTACATGTAATCCTTGAGCAGGACGATGCCGAAATCCGGCGGCATGGCCTCCGAATATCTTATGGAGTTCCCTATGGCTGTAAGGTCTTCCTTATGCTCCCTTGCGTATGCAGTCATGGAAGACGTCAGCGCATAAAGTGCGTCAGTACTCTTAGGCACTTGGGGCATCTTACCTTTGAAGATGTCTTCGATGCCGGGAAGGTCCTTATAGACCTTGTCCCACGTTCTGAATTCGACTGCGACACCCGTTCCGACCAAGCCCGCTATCAGCGGATACATTTTGTTTATGTCGCTGTCTATGCCGTTAAGCAGGTTGCTCACCATCTCCCACGAACGCGGCGTGGCGAAAGCAAGGTCGTCGGATCCCGCGTCAAAACCCATGAGGTAATTTCTCTTAAACGACAGGAAACCGGTCACCTTCGGATTGATCCCCGTCCTTACCGCCCATTCCTTCCAGGATTCAAAACTGCCCTCTACATCTATGTGCAGAAGACGGTTTGCTAATGCCTTCGGCATCTTGTATGCGACGGACTTGTCGGTCGTTCTGTTGCCCGCAGCTATTACGATGCAGTTGTCGGGAAGGCGGTGCTCGCCGACCGTCCTGTCCAGCGTTATCTGGTATGCCGCTGCCTGCACCGACTGCGGCGCTGCGGATATCTCGTCGAGAAAGAGGATGTTCACCACATCAGAAGAATCGTCCATCTGGAATATCTGTGGCCTGAGCCAAACTGCAAGCGTTTTCTCAGCGTTGGCTGTCGGAATGCCGCGCAGATCTATCGGGTTAAAAAGAAGGAGCCTGACGTCGGTAACGTTTACTTTTCTTCCCGTCTTGTTTTCGATCTTCGAAGCGATCTGGCGGACGGCCTGTGATTTACCGACGCCCGGAGGACCCCAGAGCATCACCGAAGGCATCGTCCTTACGGGCAGCCCGTTGCCTAAGACCGAGCAGTATGAATCGCCCAGCACATCTATAAGTTTTCCGACCGTCATGGACGGTACGTTAGTTAACTTCACGTCACCCATTTTTCTTCACTCCCAACTGCGCATCAAGGTCGTTGACCTTCTTCCTGTAGAACTCGATCTCGTCCGTGAAGCCGTCCTCTTTCGCGAGCTCGGCACGGATGTCCTCCTCCCTCTTCTCCAGATCCGCCAGGCCTTTCTTAAGCGTCTCCAGGCGGTCTGAGAGGGTATCAAGGGCATTGTCTATCCTTATGAGATTGCCGATGTCGGCATCGCCCAATTCAACGGAATACCTGCCTCTCCTGACGAGCCAGACATAAGGCCTGGCTGCGGTCATGTTAGTCGGCAGGACGATCGCGAATCCGCGGTAGACCGTAACGGGATTTTCCGAAGTCTGAAGGATGTTATTTCTTACGGCGTTGCTGATCTCTTCCCTCAGAGCCTTACGCTTTTCCGCCTCTTCCTTCTTGAGCTTGTTCTCGGTGACGGCCGGATGGGCTTCCCTCCATTCCGCAGCGTATTCTGCATCTTTACCGCACAAATCGATCAGTTCCTTCTGGCGGTCCATCTTTGCGGGGAGCTCCAAAAGTTCCTTTTCCATCTGCATGCGCGACTCGGTGAGCTTATGCTGGAGCACCATGAAACGCATCAGTTCGTTGGCCGCCTCGACGCGTTCCTTGACCAGCGGGTTTCCTACGGCGAGCGCTTTTACTTCGGCATAGTCAAGTACCGTATCGTCAACATCGGCGCCGCTCCTCTCGGTAAGGGAACCCGAAAGCAGGCTCGAGATGAACCTCTGCTTGGTTTCCAAAAGCTGCCAGGAATAAGCATCGAAACTTCCTTCCGTTATGTAGCGGAAGATGAAGACCTTCTTATTCGTGTTGCCCTGTCTCAGTATGCGGCCTTCGCGCTGAACCATGTCGGCGGGTCTCCACGGCACATCAAGGTGATGCAGTGCAATGAGTTTGTCCTGTATGTTGACACCCAGACCGAGCTTGAACGTGGAACCTATGAGGACCCTTATCTCACCCGCACGCATCTTCCTGAAAAGAGCATTTCTCTTTGCTTCGGTGTCGGCATCGTGGATGAACGCGATCTGGTCTTCGGGTATGTTGAAGAACATCAGCCGTGACTTGAGTTCCTTATACATATTGAAGCCTTTACCGGGCGTCGACGTATCGCAGAACACAAGCTGCGTGCTCCTGTCGTTAAATGTCTTGACGTAGATGTCGGCGATGTTCTCGGCGCACCTTGCGACCTTTGACTGATGCGTGAATGCTGATCTGGGTGCCACGAGCCTCATGTCCAGAGCAGCCTTCCTGCCGTCTGTCGTGATCTTGAGCATGTTGTCATCCCTGCGGCTCACAGTGCCCCTTCTGACCTGGTCCGCCCTGTCAGAGATCTGCTTGAGATAATCGGCGAATTCCGGTGTCTTTCCGATGAGCGCATCGTTGTATCCTTCGTGCACAGGAATGCCCGAAGGATCGTCGACGGAATGGAAATCCGCGATCGACGAGAGCATCGCTGTGAGCTCCGGGAGGTTGTGGAATTTTGAAAATCTGGTGGCAAGTCTGTACGAACTCGTATCGACGTCGATCTCGAATTCGGTGACGCGCTCGGCGAACATGCCGATCCAGCTGTCGAAACTCTGAAGATCCAGAAGTCCGAGCTCGCCGCTCTGCAGATACATCTGCATTACGAAAGCGTCGGTTATCGAATTCGTAATGGGCGTTCCCGTGGCAAGGACCACGCCCTTGCCGTCGTTTTCGCGCTGAACCAGGTGGACCTTGTCGAGCATGTCCTTGCACTTTTTCGAGCTCGCGCCGGAGATGCCCAGAACGTTGGTCGCCTTTGTCTCGATCGGCACGTTCTTGAAGTTGTGAGCCTCATCGACGAAGAGCCTCGTGATGCCGAGCTCGTCGAAATAAACGGTGTCGTACATGTCTTCCCATGCGTTGTTCAGCTCGCGTATGGCTTCGGCAAGTTTCTCCGCCTTCTTCGTCAGTTTGGACGTGGCCTTGCCTTTTGTACTCACGGTCTTTGCGACTTCGCGCTGCTGGCGTTTAAGGTCATCCAGGTAGTATTTTTTCGACAGAGGGATCTGCTCGAAACAGCTGTACGCGATGATGATGCCGTCGAAATCCTCATCCCGCACTCTCTTAAGTATCTCCTCGCGCTTGTTCGGCTTGAACATTCTCGGCTCGATACAGAGGAGATTCGCATCCGGATACATGAGATAGAAGATGCTCCTCCACTGCCCGACGATGTTGTTGGGAACAACGTACATATTCTTTTTCGACAGGCCCATGCGTCTCAATTCCTGTCCGGCGGCGATCATGACATAAGTCTTTCCCGCACCGACGTCGTGTGCCAGGAGCGTATTCGGCGTGAAGATTATCCTCGCCACCGCGTTCTTCTGATAAGGGAATAGCGTCACGTCCTTCGACATCGTCGGGAACGTCAGAAACGACCCGTCAAACATCCTGCGCCTTACGCAGCTGAAGCGGCTTTCGAATATCGCCTCGAGCCTCTCCTTGCGCGCCGGATCTTTCCAGACCCAGTCCTGGAATGCCTTTATCAGCTGCTTCTGCTTCTCGAGCGCGGCAACCGTTTCCTTCCTGTTTATGACTCTCCTGACGCCGGATTTGTTTACCAGACTCTTCATCTCGTCCGTGACCTTCACGGACTTCATGTTGAGAGTGTTCTCAAGTATCTGGAGCGCCTCAAGGCGGTTGGTGCCGAAAGTCGATGACACGGCGACGCTGTGCCAGTATCTGTTCTTGTCGGGGATCTCCCATGTGCCGGTGATCTCATCGTGACAGGTCCTTAAGCTGTTCCTCTTCTCATCAGTGAGATAGCGGTAATGGCGCGGCTCACCGAAGAGATGCTCGATGAAGTCGTCAATGACATCCGTCGGCACCCACGGGGAACCGAGCGTGATGTATATGTCCTTCGTCGCCACGGCCGGCGGCAGGACCTTCTCTATTGCCACAAGATTGTCGGCAAAGTAACCTTTGTATTCTTCGTTTGCTTCGGAAGCGATCCTCCATTTGCGCATGAGATTTCCGGACAGATATTCCTCTGCCGTCTCCCATCCTTTGAAGAAACATTCTCCCCACGTTTCCGGGTTCTGATATATCGCGCCTTTAAGCGCGCAGATTACCGTCTTGTAGTCGACACCGGTAATGGACGAGATATATTCGATGTCGACCTTTCCGAGCGTTGTAAGACTCATTATGAGCGCATCGGGGATGCTGTCGACATGAACACCCTTTGTCCTCTCGTCGCCTATGAATGCATTCTCCCAGTCGAGCGGGAGATCCATGCATGTTACTTCCTCGATATGCTTCTCTTTGCGCTCCTGCTCTTCCCTTTCCTTCCGCTCGCGCGCCTCGCGTTCTTCTTTTTCTTTTTGCTCGCGTTCCCTCTTGAGCCTCGCGCGCTCTTCACGCTCACGCTTAAGCCTTTCATTACGCTCGCGCTGCTTTGCAGTCTGCTTGGCGGCGCTGAGCGTATTGATCAGCTCCTGTATCTGGTCGGGAGAAAAATTCCTGCCTATCCCGCCTGTGTCTTTGGAGGCGAGAAGATCCGCTATCGATAACTGTCCTGTAATGTCTTTCTTCGAATTGCCCACGATGTCACCTCTGATGTCATCACATCACGGAAGATACTGATTCTTTCTGCTTCTGTTTCACGGATTGTACATCCGGTCAAGTTCGCTTTTTGGGACAGTTTCCCGTTATGGGGACAATATCCCGTTTTCGCGATGTGATTTTGGCCGCATATTGAAGCGGATGTCTTTATCTGTCTTTATCTGTCTTTATGTGACGTTTTTGTATTTCGTAAATTTTTGAGAGCCGGGGTGTTCCGGAACAAAGTTCTGAAAAGTACGGCTAAAACACCGGCTATAGCCGTGGTTTTGACCGGGGTTTGCTTCAAGATCTTCAAAAAGCAGGCTAAAACCCCGGTTAGCGCCGCTGTTTTGACCGGGATTTTGAACTCACAGGTTCAGTATAGAAAAACTCGTGTACCAAAATATGCGCATGTGAATGTAACGGCGGGTGTTGACGATCTTAAACCCTCAACGTCCCGCTGCTAAATGCGAATATTTTTTGCCGGAAGAATTACCTGACTTCTCTTATCTCATCCAGGATAACGGCTTCGCAATTTGCTTCCACGAATGCCGCGATCTCATCCATGAGACTGTCGGCCATCGCGTTGTGCGGAACTATCGCGGCCGCACTGACGACTATTATCTGATGAGTATCCTGCTCGTCTGTCTCTGCCGCGGATACGTGAAATTTGTTCTGCAGCTTTGCGATGAGACTTTTGACGATCATCCTTTTTTCTTTGAGACTGTGCACCCATGGTGCGTGAAGTCTGAATGTGACTACTGCTATGTTCATGATTCTTTTTTCGCGTTTTCTACGCAAAGGATTTTATAGTGTGCCCATTAGAATATCATATGGGTTTTCAATTAACTACATCCTGAGACTTACTTAAAGTGCCTTCTTCAATAATAAGTATCTGGCCACGCTTAACGGTGATTATAGCGTCTTGCCTGTAAGCACCGGAACCATCTGTGTCCCAGTAACCATCTTGGCTATTTTCAATTTCGCAGTTGACAAACATTCGTTCTGGTTCTATTATATGTATAGAACGTTTGTTTGTTTTTGAAGGGAGCCCGTACGATGTCAGAGTTGAAAGAAGTCTTTGCTGCATATAAGAAATTGTCCTTCACTGACCGTATCGTGTTCTATACGACTCTTTCCAATACTGTAAATGTACACGAGGATAACCTCCAGGACTTCCTTATCGAGACACGTATTGCCGATGGTAATACATGCATCTATTGTGAAGGTTCTCATGTTGTTAAAAACGGAAAGCGTAAAGACGGTATTCAGCGTTTCCTCTGCCGTGATTGCAAGAAGTCATTTATACCGAGTTCCTGCTCCGTTACTTCTGGTACTAGAAAGAATTTGCGTGTTTGGGCTCAGTATCTGAAGTGTATGTCGGATAAAAAGACGCTTAAGGAAACTGCTGAAGAATGTTCCATATCGGTAACAACAGCATTTTACTGGCGGCATAAGATACTGGATGCTCTGCAGGAAGTAACTGACAGAGTATGTCTTGACGGAACAGTTGAAGCCGATGAGACATTCTTTAACGTTTCCTACAAGGGTAACCATAAAAATAGCAGACAGTTCATAATGCCAAGGAAAGCACATAAGAGAGGAAATGACATACACAGGAAAGGTCTGTCATCAGAAAAGGTGTGTGTCCCCTGTTCCGTTGATGTTGAAGGGATCGCGTTCGCAAAACCGGTTAAACTTGGTATCCAACGCATCAATGCATACCACAGTTCATTAAAAAGCTTTATCGACAGGTTTCACGGAGTATCGACCAAACATCTGGAGCATTACATCATCTGGAATAACCTGATAGCAAACACCAAAAGAAGCAAGACGGAAAACATAAGCCTGATGTTCGTACAGATAATGAGCAGAAGGCTGACAGTACATAACAGCGATATATCGGCAAGACCGCCGCTTTCATTCGTCACATAGAGATAAGGGGCATGTAACATGATACTCTCGGAAGAACACAGGATTAAAAGACATAACAATAAGAAGCTTCTTCACGAGATAGACGGTTACTGCTATAAAGTGAAGAACCTTTCCAACAGCGTCAACTACCTGATAAAGCAGTGTTACCGCATACATAAGAAGATCGTGAACGGTAAAGCACTTGAAGAGTGGGAAGATGAACTCATCAGAGTGATAAACAGCGGCATCACGGAATACAACGCATCACGCTCTGAGAATAAGAGATTACGCTATATCGATTCCGATAACGGATATATAGCCGATGCATATTTTCTCAGCTGGTATCTGAAAGGAACGGAAGTATATAAGGACGTTCCATATGCGACATGCAGTCAGATATGCATACAGGAGAAATGCAGAGAGTGGAAGTCGTTCTACAGGGCGACAGCAGAATATGGGAAATATCCGAAGAAGTTCAAAGAACATCCACATGTGCCGGGATATCTGGATCCGAAGACAGGAAGAGGTTCTCTTGTGATAACCAGCCAGAACTTCAAAGTGGATGAGAATGGTAATGTAACCATGCCTAAATTCCTCAGTGGCATACACATCCGTGCAAGACACAGTTCAGTCAGACAGATAAGGATAAAGACGTTCAAGGATTCTGTCCTTATCAGTCTGATGTATGAGAAAGAGGAAAAGACTGCAAGAGGGACAAAGGTCATGGGAATAGACCTGGGAGTAAACAATCTCATAGCAGCCGCGTGGGATTCCGAAGACAGGCCCGTGATAATCAACGGGAAACCGCTGAAATCGATAAACCAGTACTACAACAAGGCAAGAGCGCATATGCAGAAGGAGGCAAAAGTATATAACGGAAAGAACAGGACCAAAAGGCTGAATAAACTTACGTCAAAAAGGAACCGCAAGGTAAAAGACTACATGCACAAGGCCAGCAGGAAGATAGTTAACCTGGCCGTCTCGTCAGGTGTCGGACTCATAGTGGTAGGATCCAATCACGGATGGAAACAGAAAGTACACATGGGAAACATAACAAACCAGAACTTTGTATCCATACCGTATAAGACACTTACGGACATGATCGTGTACAAAGCAAGACTTGAAGGCATAGAGGTAAAAACCGTACGCGAGAGTTACACAAGCGGAACGAGTTATCTTGACGGAGAAAAGCCAACCAGAACTTACTATGACAAGACACGAAGGATAGAACGAGGATTATTTAAGAGCAACAGCGGGATCTTCATTAACGCAGACATAAATGCGGCATATCAGATGATGAAGCTGGGTGACACAAGAGCAATTCCCATCAAGACAGGAGAACAGATAATCAAGATAAAAGCAGCCTGAATTATATCAGGTAGAGGCATAAGGCTAGTGCCGTTAAAGAGCCAATATGATTCTATTCATTTCGGAGATTTATAAATATCAGTCACAAGCTGGTAAATAGCCACGCTTCGTTTATCTCAACAGGATTATTCAGTATAAAAAATTTCCCGGACTGTTCTATCGAATCGATAATTGCGCCGGTAATATCCGGTTTATTTCCAGTTTGTCGCACATACTCAAAAAACACGCATGTCATTGTGAAGATTATAAACCCGCAAACGCATTATTTTCCGCTGCTTTGTAAATAACGTGAATTCTGTTTAAACAAATCATTTATTATGCTTTATTTTATTGACTGAAAAAAAGAAGATTTGTACAATCGAAATATGTAACTTAGAAAACTCTCAATGCACAACTAAAATTCACGGAGGAATAATTTATGGCAGATGAGAAGAAGATCGATGTAGCTGCAGCAGTTAACGACGCAGTTAAGGCCGTTACAAAAGCAGCAGCTCCCAAGAAGACAGCTGCTAAGAAGCCTGCTGCAAAGAAGGCTACAGCTGCTAAGAAACCGGCTGCTAAGAAGGCACCCGCAGCTAAGAAGCCCGCTGCAAAGAAGGCTGCTCCCGCTGCTAAGAAGGCACCTGCCGCTAAGAAGGCACCTGCTGCTAAGAAGGCTGCACCTGCAAAGAAGGCCGCTCCCGCTAAGGCTGCAAAGGCTCCTGCTAAGAAGGCAGCTGCTGCAAAGAAGCCCGCTGCAAAGAAAGCTCCTGCAAAGAAGGCTGCTCCCGCTAAGGCTGCTAAGGCTCCTGCTAAGAAGGCAGCTGCTGCAAAGAAGCCCGCTGCAAAGAAAGCACCTGCTAAGAAGGCTGCTGCAAAGAAGGCTCCTGTTAAGAAGCTTGGCAAGATCATTTTCGAGATCGACGGCAAGAAGGTTGACATCAAGGCTATCGAGAAGAAGGCTGCTAAGCTCGGCGGCGACGTTTATGTTGTTGTTGCTGAGAAGAAGATCTTCGATACTGACGGTAAGTCTGTAGATCTGTTCTGATAAGACAGTAAAAAAGACAAACACAAAAGGGGTTGTCATCGCAAGATGATGACCCCTTTGCTTATGTATGGAGAACTGAAATCCTGATCTGTTTTTGCACTTGTTTACCTTGTGCAATTAACCGGTGACTAGTGTTACTATAAATGCCATGGAAGTGATAAACGGACAGTGGTATATGGGCGGTATCGACTGGGATGACGAAGGCTGCATCCACAGTGCTGACGAGCTTCTCGGCGTGATCGAGAAGATAGGTTTTCTGCCGCTGTTTGAAAACGGCATACCCGGATTTTCAGTCGAGAACATGACCGACCCTTCACGCTGGTGGTGTGGTGATGCAAATGTCGATCCGTGGGAATGGCGCGCTGTGCTCGCACGCACCGGGAAAGTCGCTTACGGAAAATTCTACGGAAACCGTGCAGGCTTCGTCTCCAAAAAATGGTTCCCGTATTTTGCAAATCACCGCCGCGACGGATACGATTTCGACGCGCTCTACGAAGACGGAAAAGCAGGCTACCGAGAGAAGCTTCTGATGGATCTTTTCGTGCCTTTGGAAGTCGACATGTGGGACGTTAAAGTATCACAGCTCGATGCGCTCGGATGCGCTTCCGAACTCTTCACACACGAGATGAAAGACAAGGGCGGATTCGGCAAAGGCGGCGAAAAGAATTTCGAGGGCGTGCTTACAAAACTTCAGATGCAGTCGTATCTCGTCGCGAAAGATTTCCGCCCGCGCAAAAACAAAAAGGGCGTCGAATACGGCTGGGCCGTCGCGGTAATGACGCCGCCCGAATACATGTGGGGATACAAGTTCGTGACTGGCAGATACAAAGAGGCGCCGGAAGAGTCTTACAAAAAGATCGTCAAGCAGGTGCAGAAGCATTTCGACGCGGATGAAAAAGAGATCAGGAAAGTTATCTGAGAGATTAGTTTTTATGCTTACAAAAAGAGGAGCCGCCCGAAGTGATCGCGTCACTTTCAAAGCAACTCCTCTGGTGCTTATGTAATTGTTCCTACAGGTGCATCAGCTGAATGCATCAGCCCTCGATGGCAATGTTGCTGCCGCCGGGCAATTCCTTGAGTTCCTTCTTCGGTATGGCAAGCTTAAGAACGCCGTCTTCGAACTTTGCTTTCACGTCTTCGGACTTAACGCCTTCGCCGACATAGAAGCTCCTCTGCATGCTGCCGGCATATCTTTCCTGACGGATGATCTTGCCGTGGTGGTCTTTCTTCTCGGTGTCGTGATCCTTGGTCGCGCTGATGGTCATGTAGCCGTCTTCAAGCTTGACGTTGATCTGGTCTTTCTTGAAGCCAGGAAGATCAACATCCATCTCATAATCAGTATCGGTCTCGTGGACATCGGTCTTCATGAGGTTTCTTGCGTTCTTTCCATAGAGGTGCTTGTCGATATTGGCAAGTTCACGCTGTGTAGGTAAGCCCCAAAACTCGTCGAACAAATCCTCTCCAAATAATCCGGACATCAACATAATAATCATCTCCTTTGATCGTTGTTATCCGAGCATTAGAGCGGAGGTCTGATCTATCGATCTTCGTTCCTTTGTTCCAACTGCATTATAGTCCCTTGGTTAGCACTGTCAAGGCGAGAGTGCTAATCTAAAATCGAACAAAAACAGACCTCCGATTTGTGCAGTTTTTAAGCCGCCGGTCTTTCAAAACGGGACTAGAATGATGGGGGCGCTCAACTCGTTGGCGCCATTTTATTGATGGATTTTTCCATGCTGGCTTCCGTGCTGCACGCTGTCCAAAAAAGCGCGGGCCTTACCCGCCGATAAACACCACGCTGTACATATCCTTCACCGCGACTGTCTCTCCGTCTGTAAAAACTATCGCGTTGTTGTACTGATCGATCGTCCTGGCGTTGCCGACCTTTGAAGCATATCTGCCGCCGTCTTTTTTCGCATCGGGAATGAAATACGTGACGCGTATCTTCGGACGCTCCGGAAGCCTGTCCGAAAGCACCGCGAGCTGTCTGTTCAGTTCGGCGATCTCGTCTTCGAGCATCTCTCTTCTGCTGTCGGTGAGGCGCTCCGTTTCCTCGACCGCATCACCGTATCCGACGAGCGCAGCAAACGGCGAGAACTGTGCCGCTCTGTCGTGGATCGACATGGGCGGAAGGTCCGGATACTGAGGCCTCGAAAGATGTTTTATGTCATCGTAGTTCCTCATGCCTTGTGCCCGCCTATCTGGTCGTTCCTTTCGATCGCCGTGCCGCCCTTGCTCAGGTTCTTTGCTTTGACGACAGCGTTCTTGCCGTACTTGTGCTTTATCTCGAGCATCGCCTGCTGGAGAGCCCTTTCTTTCGCAAGCTTCTCATCTTCGGCAGCCTGGTCTTCACCGCTGCTCTCAAGATCGAATATGCTCATCTGTTCGCACTTTCCGCGCTGCGGAACATCCTCTTCGCTTATGACGTTACATGCCGCGATGCCGATGCGTCTGCTCAGAAGGTCGGGATCCGCGATGGCGTCAAAGATCTTCATGGCAGCTTCAGTGATGAGCTTCGTCGATGAAGTGTGCCTGTCGAGATTGATCGTGCCGTGCGCGTGCTTGGGAACTTCCCTGCCGTAGTAATCGTACACTGTCTCGCCGTCGTAGCGGCCGCTCGCAAGGCTCTCCCTGTCGTACCCTATAGTAAGGACAAGCTGGTCAGTGACGACGCCTTTTTCGACAAGATCGAGCGACAGGACATCTGCCATCTCCCAGACGATGAGCCTCGTTGTCTCATAATCGGTCGGCTCCTTCAGGACCTGGCCCGTCGAAATGCTGTTGTTGTCGGGCTTGTATTCCTTGACATCGGCGATCGTCGTCGGCTCTAAGCCCCACGCGTGATCTATCAGGAGCTCGGCATTCTTGCCCAGGAGCTTATAGAGCTGGCCGATGCCCTGTCTGCTCAGCGAGCACCTTGCAATGTCGCCCATCGTGTAAAGACCGATCTTCTCGATCCTCGCCGCTGTACCTCTGCCGACGCGCCAGAAATCGGTGATCGGTGTGTGCGCCCAAAGTTCTTCTTTATACTTTTCTTCGGTTAGTTCGGCAACCCTGACGCCGTCCCTGTCGGCGGGTATGTGTTTCGCGACGATGTCCATCGCGATCTTGCAAAGAAACATGTTCGGCCCGATCCCCGCCGTCGCCGTGATGCCAGTGGTGTGCAACACATCCTTTATCAGCATCCTCGCGAAATCGTGCGCGTTTGTGTGATAGAGATCAAGGTAATCCGTCGCGTCGATGAAGACCTCGTCGACCGAGTAAGCGAAGATATCTTCCGGCGCGACATACTTCAGGTACGTGCCGTATATCCTCGCGCTGACCTGCATGTACTTGGCCATCTGCGGCGGCGCGATGATGAAATCGACTGCAAGTTCGGGGTGTCTTTTAAGCTCGAAATCCCAATAGCTCTTTCCCGTGAGCTTCCTGCCCGGCGCCTTGAAGCGGCGGTCGTTGTTCACCTGCTCGACTTTCTGGTTCACTTCGAAAAGCCTCGCCCTGCCGGGTATACCATAACTCTTCAGCGCAGGCGAAACGGCCAGGCAGATGGTCTTGTCCGTGCGTGTCGGGTCGGCCACGACGAGATTTGCGGTGAGCGGATCAAGGCGGCGTTCGACGCATTCCACGCTCGCGTAGAATGATTTGAGATCGATCGCAACGTAGACTTTGTCCATTTCGAGCCCGCCCCTGTAATAACTGATGACTAAAGTCTATCAGAATATGGGGTCAGTTATGGGGACAATCGTTGGCTATGGGAGTGCTGTTATGTTTCTTGTACATTAGAAACATCCTTCTTCTTTCTCGTCCTGACGAGCACCACGACGACTGCGGCGGCACACGCGGCCGTCTCAACAGTCAGCGCGATCCACAGCTTGTTCCTTGTGAGGTCCTTGCCCGTCATGATGCCGAGGATATCGTAAATGCGGGTCTGCTTGTCGCCGTCGCGCCTGTACTCGTTATCGCTGTCATGGTAGCGCTTGCTGTCGGGATTACCGAACTTGAAATCGGAATAGGTGCAGTAGTAGGTGTTGTTTTCGAGATCGACAAGCGAGATCAGGAGGACGTTTTCGGTCGACTGGACTCGGTAGTACATCGTCTGCGAGCCAACCTGGATCTTCTTGTAAGGCTTGAATGCTTCTTTGAACTTATCGGTCATCATGCCGTCCGGACTCACGGAAGCGATCCTGCTCGCGTTGTTCTCGATATCATTCTTGCATTCGATCATGAAGTCGTTCTTGTCCAAGCCTGTGCCCTGACCGTAGAACTGTTCAAGGTAATAATCAAAATGGCCGCCTCCCGTAAGTTTGCAGCTGATGAACTGGATGTCCGGATGATTATTGTAGTCGCAGTATTCGCCGATCCTTATGGCCATCTCGTCGGCCATCGTCATCTCGTAATCCGGCGTCGTCTTGATGCGCTCGAAAAACTTGATCATGCCGGGAATGTGGCTGTAGCTTTTCTTCGGGAGCGTCACTTCCTCCCCGCCTTCCTGCCGGAAGGTGATCGTCTGGTAGATCAGATCGCTCCCGTTAACACCGGGATCATCTTCGAGAAACTCGAAAACAAAAGCCGTGCAGAGGAGGTATTCGGTCTTGGTCAGCTCGTGCTTTTCGCTGCCGTCACGGGTGCTCACGAGATAAAACTTATCGCCTTCCTTGTACACTTCCAAAAGATCGTCCGCATGTCCGGATAAACCACCGGAATTCCGGATAGACAGGTAATCGATATACGCATGACGGTACTCGGGATTGTAATTAAATCCGGTATAGTCCGTGTCATAGAACAGCAGAAAGCTCACTCCTGCGGCAATGAGCCAGATGCCAAATAAGATAACGATCAAGAGTATGCGCTTTTTCATATAACGTGTATGCCGTGCTTTAATCCCGTGTTATATCCCCTGCCCGCGGCCGCTGCGGCCTGACGGATCCCCGTCTGATTTTTAGATTAGCACGCGCGCCCGAAATGAAACAGGGGACAAACTCTGACGGTTTTCCCGTTTAAATCGGAGTGAAAAAGGGGGCGTGTTTTCGTAATGGCGGCGGATCAGGTTTTCGGGAACGGCAAAAACTCACTTCTTCTTATACACGTCCAGATCGACGAGCCCTTCGTTCCTTGCGACGATCAGGGCGGCGGCGACGTCACCTGTCGTGTTGGACATCGTCGTGAACATGTCGAAAAACGGATATATGCCGATGAGAATGCCGACCGCCTCGATCGGTACACCGATTGACTGCAGCGCAATGCCCAGACAAACGATGCCGACACCGGGAACGCCCGGAGCGCCGAGCGAGAGCAGCACGATCGTAAGAAGGAGCGACAGCAGCATCGGGAGCGTGACGTTGATCCCGTAGCCTTTCGCGAGGAAGAGCGTGCCGATCGTAAGGAAGATGCAAGAGCCGTCCATGTTGACCGTCGCGCCCAAAGGGATCGAGAAATTGCAGACCTTCGGCGAGATTCCGAGCTTTTCCGTGCATATCCTGAGGTTCGTCGGCATCGCGGCAGAGCTCGATGAGAGCGCCATGCTGGTAAGCATGCCTTCCTTCTGCTTCCTGTAGAACGTCAGCGGATTGAGCCTGCCGAAGATCAGGATGAGCAGGCCGTATGAGACGAGCATGCAGAAGATGCCCAGATAGAATGTGCCCGCCATGCCGAGTATCGACTTGAGCGAATTGATGTCGGTGTTAAGGATTATGAGCGCGATTGAGCAGAAGACCGCCACCGGAATGAAGCGCGTGATCATGGTGGTGATCGTAAGGAACAGCGAGTTCAAAGCCTCGAAAAGCTCCTGCAGCATCTTTGAATATTTGCCCAGCACCGCAACGGCAATGCCGGTCAGCACCGCAAGGAATATCAGCTGCAGCGTGTCAGCCTCAAGGAAAGGCTGCACGATGTTCGACGGAACGATGTTTACTATCGTGTTGAGGATCGACGTGTCCGCCTCTGCGATCGTGTCTTTCTCTGCCGCAAACCCTATGAACTGGCCGAACTTTCCGGGCGATATCGCGAAAGAAAGTCCCGACGCCAGGAGCACCGCTATAACCGTCGTCGTGATGTACATACCCATGACCTTGGAGCCGATCCTGCCGAGCTCCGAGAGGTCCCTGAACTGCGAGATGCACGTGACTATCGAGAAGAAAACGACTGGCGCGATGACGATCTTCAGCGCATTCATGAACATCGTTCTCACGGGCGTCAGCGCATATTCCGAAATGCCCGACGCAACATCCGCCGGCACGAGGAACTTCAATATGAGGCCGGCTGCCAGTCCCGCAAGAAGGGCGATCACGGTCCTCATGATCATGGCCTTCCCCTCCTGCCCCGTCGCAATGCGCGCACGGTTCACGCCGTCCTTGTGCGAGAACTTGAACAGCTCGCCCAATGACTTCATGATGATGGAGCTTATGGCGTATCTTGATTCGGTGTCGGTGTCGGCGGTAGCGCCCTGTTTTTCGGCACCTTTGGCAGAACCACCCTGAATTGCCGCGCTGTTTGCGAAAGGATCGAAAGACTCACCCTCGCACGTTATCCGGATCACCGCGTCGCCGATGGATTTCTTTACGCGGACGGCCAGGGACGTTCCCTCTTCCGGGGCGTGGAGAATCATCTGCACCGCCATCTCTTCGCTCAGGAGCACGCACTTCATGGCAAGCTTCCTGTCGGTGCCGAGCGCTTTCAGGCACTCCTCAACGAACTGCGTGCACTGAGAGACCGCCTTCGGGTCTTTGGTATCGAAGCTCTTCTTGATGTCCATGAAATGTTTTTTCGACATGACGTTCCTCTTTAGGCGCCGCGGCGCTGGTTTTTATAGCCTTATTATAGCTTTTATTTGCCGAATGACTCAATCCGTCGGGTGGGGTGGGCCGCAGCGGACTCCTCCCGCCCACCTTTCGCGACAATGAAGTATAATTTACAGGATACCTGTCACCGAAAGGAGCCTGCGCGCGGAAGACGCGGGCACGGAAAACGGACGGAACGTGGAGAACACACGAAAAAGTGGAAAATGCAGAGAACATTAAGAAAGCAGGGCCGGCAGCCTCAGTCGATGCCACCGGCACAACATCACCCGCGCCGGCCGGCACGGACATCCTGCAGAACGATCCTGAATCCATAAAGTTCAGGCGTGATTCGAATACCCTGGTCATACTGGGGATCGGCGTCATAATGTTCGCGTTCTGGAGCATCATCAAGCTGCTCATGCAGTTGCTGCTGAACATAAAGATCTTCCCGGAAGATCTTGAAAAAGAGTACGGTCCGTTCATTATATTGATCTCGATGGTAATTCTCGTCATCATAATGGCGGTCGATGTGCTGATAAGGCTTTTCGTGGGACTCAGAGCGTGCCGCGACGGGCGGGGCGTTAAGGTCAGCAAAGCATATCTGATATTTAATGTGCTCCTGATAATGGGCTCGCTGGTATCGGTATTTTTCGTCCTTCAGAGCATTGAGAGCGCTGAAGGGGATTTCATAGACAACTACATAGGTCTCCTCATGGAGCTTTCTTCGCTGTTCGTATCAGTCGAAGTGCTCCTGGCGGGAATAAGCGTCAGAAGATACAGGCGCAGGATGAAGGAAGGGAGAAAGTAGCTTGCAGGCGGATTTTCACTACTATGCGACATACTGCGCGGCTTATCTGGCAGGCTACACACACGAGGAGGCGCTCGCGGTGTGCTACAGCGACCAGATGGTCGACTGCTGCACGAAAACGTTCCTCAAGTCCATTTCCGCGACGGTCCATGCCGCCACTTCGCAGACACAGGCAGAGCTCGTCGACATGAGGTCGGACATCGTAAGCCTGCAGGACATCACGAGGATCTGGGCATCGTTCCACTTCCTGCCGAAGGATCTGTACGCGAAAACACCGCGCGCGACAAGGGACTACAGAAACAAGTACAGGCTTATATGCGGCCCGAACGGCACGCTGGTCAAGGAAACCGTCGAGCTCGCGAAAGACAGGAGCCTGCAGGCGGTTGGGATCGCGATGCATGTTCTGGCGGACACCTGGGCGCACAGGAATTTCGCCGGGACGCCTTCGCTGGTAATAAACAACACCGACGACAACTTTTTCGAGATAATGCCGGACGGCTCGGTCCGGAAGATATCGTTCAAGCACAGCCCGGGCGCTGCCGACGACATTGAGAACGGACAGTTCAACAGCACGGTCTTCAACCTAAGCGAAAAGAACATCCTGAACCTGGGGCACGGCCACGCCGGGCATCTGCCCGACTACAGCTTCATGCGCTACAAGTACCTGCCCGCCTGGGACAACTACAGGGAGTGCCTGAAGGACAACCCCTCCGACTACTACCACGCCTTCTGCCAGATGATCTACGCGATGAAATACCTGAGAGGCTGGGAAGAGGTTTTCGAGACCGGAATATACGACGAGGAGACCGCTGAGCCCTATAAGGACAGGATAATGTCCATCCTGACCGCGCGAAAAGAAGACTCCTCCGAAGACTGGAAGGCCTTCGGCGAGGAGCTGTCCGGGAAAAAGATCCCTGATTTTGACGTGAACGCATTTACCGGTGAGTACAAGATAATGCCGCCCGACATGCGCGACAGGTCATTCCTCGGCAAGTTCATCGTGGCGGCTATGGCTCAGAAGAGCATGATCACCAACAAGATATACAGCTCCGGCAATATTCTCGCCGGAGTCTCGATAGACTACGACAAGCACGGATTCAGGGGCATACGCGACTACATGAAGCTCGTCAAGGAAAGCCGGAGGCTGAAGACATGAGCAAATCGAGACGCGTGTGGAACATAATATATGCGATTTTCGCGATCCAGGGCGCGCTGTTCCTGATGATGGTGCCCGAGATCGCCTTCATCATCCTCGCCATTGGCGTCGGCCTTGACCTCACCTACTACGGCCTGAAATACCTCATCTATTACCTGACGCACGCGCAGCACATGATCGGCGGCAAGAGGATAATGCTGATAGGGCTCCTGATGCTCGACATGGGCGTTTTCGCGACCGTGCTCTACGACCAGGCGCAGACGATCGTGATCATATACGTCGTGGCCGGACACCTGGTCGCCGCGGGTCTGAACTTCGTCCGCGCGTTCGGAAACAAGCGCGACAAGAATCCCGGCTGGAAGATCGACCTCGCCCAGGGCATCGGAAATTTCGCGCAGGTCGTTCTGTGCCTCGTGTTCATCAAGAATGTCGGCATCCCGGTCTACATATACTGTATCGGTGTCATCTACCAGTCCGTCCTGAAGATCATCACGTCGTTCAAGCGGACAGCGATCGTGTACGTGCAGTAAGGCTCTTTTTCCGGTCGATTTCAACTTAAGAATAACCGTTTTTCGATGGGACACACCATGTCCCATGCCCGAAAACAGGGCTTTTGAGACAGTCCGTGTCCTTTAACCCACCCTCCCGCAAGGCTATCATCAGGCCATAACAAAACCCGAGAGGAGAAACTCAAAATGAAAAACACAACATCAAACATCATCAAGATCATCGTACTCGCAGTACTCGGCATCACAGCTATTACATCCATACTGATCTCAATGTTCGGCAACGTCGATTCCAACCTCCCGCTTCAGATCGGTCTGGGCTGCACAGGACTTGCAGGTGTGATCACAATGGTTGATATGATAATCAAGAGCAGAAACAATAAGGCTGAGAACTGAGGTTTGGGAGTATTAAGCGAGTTGTAAGTCGTAAGCACCACCGAAAGGAGTGAACCCCTGAAGTTGGACAGACTTCGGGGGTTCACTACAGAAAGGTGCGTCTAAAAGGGCGAGGTATCGGAATTGAGGGATTTGCCCCGATTTCGATACCTTTGTTTTTCGCAAGATATCGTAAATGAAGATTTTTCCCCAAAAACGATATCTTGGCTCTTCGGAAGGTATCGTAAATGAAGATTATTTCCCCGAAAACGATATCTCGGCTCTTCAGAAGATATCGTAAATGAAGATTTTTTCCCGAAAACGATATCTCGGCTCTTCAGAAGATATCGTAAATGAAGATTTTTTCCCGAAAACGATATCTCGGCTCTTCAGAAGGTATCGTTTTTGAATACTTTTCCCCAAAAATATCTCAGAGCTGAAATTATCCCATAGGGAAGTTTTTCGAGACTTTGGGATAAAAATAGAGCGCGGAATTATCCCGCTGAGCCATTTTTCGAGACTTTGGGATAAATTTTGAGATTGAAATTATCCCAAGATGAGATTTTCTTGCAGTTTGGGATAAAAAACGGGCCGGAAATTATCCCAAATGAAGGATTTTTGAACTTTTGGGATAATTCCACCTTCGAAAATTATCCCGCGGAACCAATATTTCACGGTTTGGGATAATTTCGCCATGTATGGCCGGGGTACTACTTCCTCTTGAACACCATCGTCATCTTGTCGCTGTCTTCACCGACCTCATAGGTCATGGTGTTGCCCTTGACCGTGACTGTCGCGAAAGTATACCCGCCGCTCGGCAGGTTGAACTCATATTGGCCGCCGCCCAGGTCTTTAAGCTCGAGCTCTATGACGATCGGCTGTTTCGCGTAAGTGGTATTCAGCGTATAAACAACACTGTTGCCGGTGATCTCATACTGTTCGGCAACGCCGACATCGCTCAGTTCATCCCCGGACATGCTCACACCGGCAGCATCGATCTCCTTGGTCAGGACCCATGTTCCTTCAATGCCCTTGCCGCATCCTGCGAGCACGAAAAGGCCCAGCATCAGTATCGCAATAAATGAAGTGACTCTCTTAAACATCCGTAAATCCCCTCTTTGAATGATTTTACAACCCGGTCTTGGCAATCCTCAGCCGGCGGCGAATGCCCATATAACCCCGGCCGGCTGACAGACGAATGACATTATACCTCAGTTTCCGGCTCTTTCATCCCACTTCTTCATGACGCTGACCGAGCGCGAGACCACCTTGTAGCTGGCATCGCCGTCCATCCTGTGGTTCGCGCCCTCGATCACGACGACCTCACAGTCGGGAAAAGCTTCCACCGCCTCGTCGAAGCAGTGCGGGTCCTCGCCGAAGCTCCCGGCCGTGCCCGTGATGATGACCACCGGGATGTTGCACTTGGTTATCAGGGGATAGATCTCCGTCGTGATGGTCTGTTCGTACTCGAAATCCATGAACTGGGCGGCGTAAAAGCTCGGATCGACCAGGATCAGGCCCTTTACCTCGTCCTGACGCATTGTTCCTGCGAAAGACGTGACCAGGCCGCCCATGCTGTGCCCGTAGAGATAGATGTTCGAGAGGTCGACTTCGGGGAAGAATCTCATCGAATCCATGACGGCGTAGAGGTCTAAGACCTGCTCGTAGATGAAGTCGCCGAGCCACTCGGGATCGTCGTAGGACGGCGGCGGCGCGCCGTTCTGGCACTCAAACTCGATCACGGCATAACCCATGTCGCTGTAATCGCTTGCCTTTCCCGAATACCTTCCGAGCCTTGCGTACAGGCCGCTCGAAATGATTATGGTCTTGAAAGGTCCCTCGCCTTCCGGGACCGTGATCTTGCCGTAGAACGGGTTTCCGTCGCGGTAGAACGTCACGGGGCGGGTCCTGCCTTCAGCCTCGCTGACCTGAGGCTTATATACCTTATACTTGAATTGAGGGAATTCTTCCTTTATCTCTTCTTCTATGGTGGTCTCGACAGTCGTTTCAGTCTCTATCTTGGCACGGTAGCCCGCCGGTGTTTTCCGCATGTCGCTGCACGAGGCAAGAAGAGCCGCCGCAAGGACGGTTGTAATGGCGATCTTGAATTTCGAGTTTTTGTTCAAAGCTTTGTACCGGTAACCTGTCCTCAGGATCTTTGCGGATGCGCACGGTGGAACGCATCGGTTTTTCGAGCAATGAGCGTGATGGGCTCATCAGTTTTTCGGACAATGCGTCATCCGCATCAGTTTTTCGGACAATGCGTCGTCCGCATCTGCCATTCAGTTTGCTTCTTTTTATGGCTCAGGTCAACAACTCCGAACGGGAAAGCCTGCCGCAAAGCACAACATCAGCTTCAAATCCAAAACTTTTTTCAGTTTAAGCAACACACCCTGCCCGGAGTGTTGCTTAAGCGTCAGAAAGCCCCGTGATTACTGATTGTTGGTGCCCCTTGCGATTGCCATAATTGAGCCATCAAACAAAACAACACGCCAATTCAGGAGGGCAAAAAAATGAAGAAGACAATCGCAACAGCTACAGCAACAGCAATCGTAACAGCAATAATCACAATCGCATGCTTCGCAGGATGTGCAAAGAAGGAAACAACCAAATCGACAGCAACAGCTTATCTCCATCAGGACGAAACAGTCTCAGTAGCAACAGTAGATCTCTCAGACGGCTATTCCGTTGAATTCACCAGAGGCGCCATCTACCTCTACGACAAGGAAGTTGAAGAAAACACCGAAGCAGTCGCGATCGGCATGGTTCTCGAGCAGGAAGCATATGACGATTACCTCAAGGCAGCACAGGGATCAGCAAACAAGAAGGAAATCTCCGGCGGCATCATCTATGAGTCAGACAGCGGCCTGATGTTCGTACGCACCGCAAACGATTCCGTTAACTTCTGCCTCTTCGCCGAAAACGCCACACAGGCACAGCTGGAAAAGTACGCCGCAAGATTCGAACTGGCACCCGAGATCTGATAAGACACGGATGTTAACCCTTAAATAACACATTATCCCCCATTAACTGTTCCCCATATCTTCCGGAAGGCTGTCTCGAAAACAAAGAGGCAGCCTTTTGGTATTTACGCGTGTTCTGTGTTTTCCAGCCGCGCGGAATTCAAATAGCGGAAAACAAATAGCCGGATGCAAAAAGCGGTCACCCCAACGCCACGTCGAGCGCCATCATGAGGCTGAAGCCGATTGCAAATGAGACGACGCCGATATTGGAATGCTTACCCTGGCTCATCTCGGGTATCAGTTCCTCGACGACGACATAGAGCATCGCGCCCGCCGCAAATGAGAGAAGATAAGGCATCGCGGGAACCACGAGACCGGCAATGAGCACCGTGAGTCCTCCGAAAACCGGTTCGACGGCGCCTGACAGGACGCCCAGGACAAAGGATTTCGGCTTGCTCTTGCCCTCCGAAAACAGCGGCATCGAGATTATCGCGCCTTCGGGGAAATTCTGGATGGCGATTCCGAGCGCAAGGGCCAGCGCCGCGCCCGCGGTTATGTTTGCCGAGCCGTTCATGAGGCCCGCATAGACAACGCCGACAGCCATTCCCTCAGGTATGTTATGGAGCGTTACCGCCAGAACGAGCATTACGGTGCGTGTCAGTTTGCTTTTCGGACCCTCTGTCTGGTTGATCCCGGCATGAAGGTGCGGGATGATGTGGTCCAGTAAGAGCAGGAACAGGATGCCGAGCCAGAATCCGATAAACGCGGGAAGAAACGCAAAGCGACCCTTGTCCGAGGACTGCTCGATGGCGGGAACGATGAGGCTCCAGATGGATGCCGCGACCATGACGCCGGCTGCAAATCCTGTCAGGGCGCGTTTGATCCCGTCCTTCAGATCGTTCTTGAGGAAGAATACGCACGCGGAACCTGCCGCAGTGCCGATAAAGGGTATCAGAAGACCCGTAATTACTGTCTTTAACATTGTTAAACCCTCTTAAGATAGCCGAGTTTGCCGTTTTCGATGCACAATACATAGTCACAGCAAAGATCGATGAGTTCGGGATCATGAGTTGCCACAAGTACAGTATTACCCGACCGGGAAAGGGTTTTCAAGAGCCCGCCGACCTTTTCCATGTGCGAGAAATCAAGTCCGGACGTCGGCTCGTCGAAAAGCATGAGCTTTGCATCGGCAGCAATCGCCGAAGCTATGGCCACCCTCTGTTTCTGTCCGCCGGACAAGGCCATCGGATGCTTTTCCCTGAACTCAAGGATGCCGAGATCTTCCAGGATCCGGCTGCAGCGGTCCTTATCCTCTTCTTTCATGGACAGCATGACTTCCGACTCGACGCTGTCGGTGAACAGCTGGTGGTTCACATCCTGCATGACCATATAGCTGAATTTCAGGCGCTCTTTGCCTTTATAGGTCTTCCCGTCTGCCTCGATCGTACCTTTGCACTCCTTTTCAAGGCCGCAAACGCACTTCAGGAACGTGGATTTGCCTGTGCCGTTCTTCCCTATTACGCCGATAACGGCTCCCTTAGGAAGTACAAGGCGCGGAATGTTGAGGCTCAGGTTAGGATCGTTTTCGGAAAAGCTCTTCTTCCAGAAAAGATACGGGGTCCTGTGATATGCGAAAAAGAAATCCTTCAGGACAATGCCGTCTTCCGATTCGGGAAGTGCATCGACCCTGTCACAACCGTCCGCACAATCTTCCATTCCGCAGTCACCGTCGCACGAAGGGGACAGGATATCGGAAACAACAAGGGGCCTCAGCTTCAGCTCACTGACCGTCCTGCTGTCAAAAGAGGAAAACTCAGAGCCTCTCCACTCGTGGGCGATCTTTCCCGAATCCATGTAGATGACACGGTCGACGATGTCTTTGAGGTACCAGAGCCTGTGCTCGGATATGACGATCGTCTTTCCCTGATTCTTCCACTGCACGATCTGATCGTGAAGCTTGACGATGGCGCCCTGGTCGAGATTGGACGAGGGTTCGTCCAAAAGTATTATCTCAGGCAAAAGGGCCGACACGGACGCGCACGCTATGCTCTGTTTCTCGCCTCCCGAGAGCTCGAAAAGACTTCTTCCCAGAAGCTTTCCGATATTCATCTCGTCAACTACCATCTGCTTGCGTTCCAGGATGGTCTTGGGGTCAAGTCCTATGTTCTCCGGTCCGAAAACGATCTCACCGTCAGTATCGACAGAAAAGAACTGGCTTCTCGGATTCTGGAAAACGGTGCCTACAACACCCGCGAGTTCATAGAGCTCAGTCTTGCCGATATCGCGTCCGGCAACGGTGACGCTGCCATTCAGGTCACCCTGATAGTAGTGCGGGATGAGGCCGTTGATGAGCCTTATCAGCGTGGTCTTGCCGGAGCCCGAAGCGCCCGTGAGGAGCAGCGTCTCCCCTTTTTCGACCTTAAGGGACGCATCGTTCAGGAGCCCTTCGGAAGAACCCTTGTATTTAAAGTTCACATGCTCAATGTCGATGATGATCTCATTCATAAGAAGTACTTGAATACAACGAAAACAACGGCAACCGCCGTGAATGCGGTTATCAAAAGCCAGTCCCACACGCGGAGTTTCAGTTTCTCCACACTGGTCCTCTTTACATTTCCTCCGAGTCCTCTGGTAATGGCGGCGGCAGAAAGTTCATCGCCGATGTTCACGCACGAGAACAGGAGCGGGATCATGCGGTATTCGATCATCTTCGCAGCGTTTCCTCCGCCAAAGGAGATGCCGCGCATCCTCATGGCGTCGCTTATCGACGAGTATTCTTCTTTTATCGTCGGAAAGAATCTCATGACAACGGCCAGGGATATCGTGATTCCGTCAGGCAGATGCATCCGCTGCATCGCCGACATGAACTCGTCGATCTTCGTGGTCCTTACCACATACCAGGCAGTGATGAAACACGGCATGAACTGGACGACTATACCGCTGTATCCGGTCAGAAGTGACTTGAATATGCCCGTGGAATCTTCCGACAGGAAAGCGAAAGTCAGCACTAGCGCCGCCGTGTAGAGAAAGATGAATCCGAGTGCGCTCGTGTATCTTTTCTCTATGACCAGAAGGATTATGGGTATCAACGTCATTACGATCCTGACGCCCCAAAGGAACGGTGTCGTCGCGCTCATCATGACGACCGCCGAGACGATCAGTATCATGTAGAGCTTTGTCCGCGGATCGAGCTTCATCAGACTATGCCGGCCTTCTCGAAATGCTTCTTGACGACAGCCTTGCCGATCACGGCTCCGATCAGTCCGAATACGAAGCAGAGGACGAGCAGGACACCTATGGTCTTGTAGTTGATCGCAAGGAAGAGATTATTGCAGTATTCCATCGAATATCCGCCGTCGATAAGATCCTGGCGGTATGAGTCCGCTGTTACGACGACCGGGAAATAATTTGCGCAGATCCAGAGGCAGAAAACGCCGTAACTGAACATTGTCTTCTTGAAGCTCTTGTATTTTCCTGACTTTGCGATGAGATCTGCGACAACGCCCGCACCGATGATGAGAGGTGCGCCCAGGAAGCCCATTCCCGTTACGAACATGATGATGGCGATTAGTACCGACATGATGGTGATCATGCCGAACTTCTGGACCTTCGTGTAAAAGAGCATCATGGGGATCGCTCCGACCAGCGGGATCATAATGACATATGATGCGACGATGAACGGATGGATATAACCGAGCATTCCGCATGCGAATTCGACGACGAATATGATCGCTGTGAAGATGCCGACCGTGATGAAGTCTTTTGCTTTTAACTTGTTTGAACCTGTTTCCGTACTCATATTTCCATTCTCCTTTTATGCGATCTTCCAGCTTACGGCCTGTTTCCTTCCGGAAACGAAATTCCTGTATATGCCGTCCTGTCTCATTAGCTCATCGTGTTTACCCTGCTGAACGATCCTGCCCTTGTCGATGACAACGATCTGATCGGCATTTCTTACCGTCTTTAAACGGTGCGCGATCATGATGATCGTCTTTTCCCTGGTAAGGTTTCCGATGGCTTCGGTTAACTCTTTCTCATTCTCCGGATCAACATTTGCGGTAGCCTCATCGAGAATGATTATCGGTGCATCTTTCATGATCGCCCTCGCTATCGCTATCCTCTGCTTCTCACCGCCTGAGAGCGTTGCGCCGCCTTCGGCAACGACCGTCTCATATCCGTCAGGCAGTGACATGATGAAGTCGTGGCAGCGTGCTTTTTTCGCTGCGGCGATAACCTCATCCATTGAAGCTTCCGGACTTCCGAACTTTATGTTGTTGGCGATGGTGTCTTCGAAAAGATAGACTCTCTGGAACACAAAACTGAAGTTCTCCATCAGGGAATCAAAGCTGTAATCCTTTACGTTTCTTCCGCCAAGCGTGACCTCTCCTTCATCCACATCCCAGAACCTTGCGATGAGTGAAGTGATGGTCGTCTTGCCGCCGCCCGAAGGACCGACGATCGCGGTCGTCGTCTTCTCTCTGATATCGAGTGTCACATTATCTATGATCTTTCTGTTCTCATATGCGAAGCTTACATGCTCAAGATGGATGTCCCTGTTCGCAGGTCTGATGTCTTCTCCGTTAATATCCATCTGCTCAATGGCAAGGATCTCGTTTACAAGGTCGACGCCTCTTCCGATGATCTTCAGGAGTGCCGTGTAGATGCCTGCGGAATCCAGTGCCTCAAATATCATGAACGAAGCCATGAGCATCGTGATAAGGTAATTAAGTTCCATCGTTCCCGTGAAGTAGAAATAAAGAGAAGCGCCTGCGATCACAACGCCCGAGAGCTTGCAGATCATCATCTGAAACCCTACTGCGGGAATTGCCGTGGTCTCGGCAGTGATGTCTGCATTCTTTTTCCTCTCGACACTTCTCGCGACCTTTGAGGAGTTCTGCGAGAAGATATTGTAATTTCTTATCTCCGCGATACCCTGAATGAATTCCAGGATGACGCCCACCATCTCCCGGTCCGCCTGTATCTTCTCATCAGCGACCACTGCGATCCTTTTGTTGGTAACTGTATTGACCATCAGGAAGATGCCGATGCAGATAAGGGATATCACTCCGATCCTCCAGTCAAATACGAACATTCCGACTGCAATTACACTTGTAGTAATGCTTCCCTGAAGGACCATCATGATAGCTCTTACGGCGATGTCGCTCATCTGTTCAAGAGTGTTGGTCGTGACAGAGGTGATGTGACCCAGGCTCGTATCGTTGAAATAGCCCATGGGCAGATATCTTAAATGCTCACCGATCTCAATACGCTTAAGGCAGCAAGTATCGTAACCTGCCTCGCACTGTTTCATCTGGGAGAAACGGTTTACGACCATCTTTCCGACCGTGCTTGCGAGCATAAATCCGATCACGAGAATGAAATCTTTTGCTTCGATCCTATCACTCAGGATCGCTGTGATGGCAAAGAAAGCAGCCGGGATCTTGAGCGCGCCGAACAACGCATCCAGCACGCCAAGAAAGACTGAAAGATAGAATTTGTCCCTGTTCTTTTTCGAGCAGAAATCAAAGAATTTCTTAAGCATCTTAAGCATATGCGTTCTCCTTCCCGAAAACGGAAGCAGTCTTATCTTCCGCTTCATCCTTTACCATGCTGTGCGCTTCCCACATCTTCCTGTAGAGACTGCAGTCCGAAAGGAGTTCATTGTGCGTGCCGACTGCTTCGACATTGCCGTCGTTTATTACATAGATCTTGTCTGCGTCTTTTATGGTCGAAAGCCTGTGCGCTATCACGATAAGTGTCCTGCCCTGCACGAGCTTTGCGACACTCTCCTGAACGAGCGCCTCGTTCTCCGGATCCGTATAAGCCGTGGCCTCATCCATTATGATCACCGGCGCATCCTTGAGCATTGCCCTTGCGATGCATATCCTCTGACGCTCGCCCCCGGACAGGTGTCCGCCCGCTCCACCGACCTCAGTATCGTAACCGTTTTCAAGTCCTAGGATGAATTCATGACATCCCGTAGCCATTGCGGCGCCTATGACTTCTTCATCGGTCGCACCCGGTTTTCCGAGTCTGATGTTTTCTTTTACGGACATGTCGAAAAGATAGTTATCCTGTGCGACATATGCGATCTTCTGCATGTAGTAATCGAGCGGAAGTTTTGTTATATCGACACCGCCATATGTGATCGTTCCCGAATCGACATCCCAGAGCGAATCGATGAGTCTTGCGACCGTACTCTTGCCCGTGCCTGAAGGGCCGACCATCGCAGTTACCTCGCCCTGCTTTATCTCCATATTGATACCGTGGAGAACTTCCTTGTCTTTATATGTGAAGTGAACATCTTTGAGCACAATATCAGAACCCACGGGTTCTTCGGTGACTTCCGAAGGTCTTATCATTTCCTTTCTCTCAAGGATCTCCGTTACCTCGCCGAAGATCGTTTTCATCTTCGAAATATCATCGCTGTATGAGAATGCGGTGATGAGAGGTGCGATGAGTCCCGCAGAGAGTATGATGCATGTGATGAATCTCTCCGGAGAAAGACTTCCGTTCTTTACCAGGAGCAGTCCGACGGGAAGAACGCCAAGGAAGGTGGCGGGTGTGAAGCACATGGTTCCCGACTGCCACCAGATGCATTTTCTCATCCATCTGATGAAGCAGTCAGCGCCTTCCCTCGCGGCATTAACGAATTTCTCGTATGAACTGCCGGTCTTTCCGAAGGCTTTGATTACTTCGATCCCGTTTATGTATTCGACCGCAGTATCGTTGAGATACTTTGTCTTCTGCACCGTATATTCGAACTCGCCCTGGCTCTTAACCATCATGACAGCCGCACAGGTGATACCTACGACTACTGATATGAGATTTGCGAGACCTACGCGCCAGTCCAGAGTAAGCATATATATAAACATTACTATCGGAAGCAGGATATTCGCGGTGAATTCCGGAATAATGTGCGCGAGCGTCGTTTCTGTTGAATCAACACGCTCGACGATAATGTTCTTATAACTTCCGCTGTTGTCGTCAAGTACAGAGCCCAAAGGGATCTTAGAGAGCTTTGCACACAAGTCCTCCCTGATTGTTCCCAATACGGTAAACGTCGCAACGTGCGACAGCGTGGTCGACAGATTGTGCATCAATATCCTTATTACCCACACAACAGCTATTATTACGATCTGCTTCAGATAGTAGCCTGCATCGCTGTTCCCGTTCAGGAGATTTCCGACAATGTCCGCTATTATCAGATACGGCACAAAAGATGCCGCGACTCCGACTATTGCCAGAGTGACGCTTCCGCCATAGTAACTTTTCTTGCGTCCCGCGAATTCCAGGACCCAGGAAAGTACACCCCTTTTCTTCATATATTCACCCCCGTTGATCGTTTTGAACTGCAGATCATGTCTGCACAATCGGTTAGCATTGGCTAACTATCAATTTATTTTTATACCCCACATGATGTGGGGTTATGAATGAGTTCTATTTAATTTGGTTAGCCGTCGCTAACATTATCATCATAAACAGTTGTTGTCAATCCTTGTTTTTCGAAACAGTAACGGAGCTGCCCCTATACAGAGACAGCTCCGATGCTAAAAGGAGTTTTATGACATAATGATTATGTTTTCTTATACCAAAGCTGCTCCGAGTGCTTTGCATTCTGCAACAGCGCTGTCGTCAGGCTCGTTATTAGCCATAACGGATCCCGTTGCCAGAACGGCACCTGCTGCCTTGCATCTGCCTTCCCAGTCTCTCATCCACTGACCGTCACCCCAGCCATATGAGCCGAAGAGCGCGATCTTCTTATCCTTAAGGGATGACTCGACAGAAGTGAACATGGGATCGAATTCCGATTCCTCGAGAACCTCGGCACCCATTGCCGGACATCCGAATGCGATGGCATCGAATTCAGCGACCTTTGCTGCGTCGAATTCAGCGGAAGTCAGCAATACTGCTTCCGCACCTGCGGACTTGATGCCCTCCTCTACGGCCTTTGCCATAGATTCAGTGTTTCCCGTACCGCTCCAATATACAACAGCTACTTTACTCATATAAAAACCTCACAACATTTTATTAACAGCGCTCAGACAACGAGTTGCTCGAGCGTTCTGCCCTCTTCCAGCATGCGGCTGTATTCTTCTGTGCACTTCCTGTACCTGATGAATTTCCGCCTCGCATTATCGGCATCCGAATAGACTTTCCAGTAACCGACAGCACAATACCCCTCATTCGGATTGTTGATGAAGCCGTCGACATCCGTAGGCGGGTATCCCAGAAAGAGTCCGATCTCGTGAGGAAATGCAGGAGATGTATTGAGCCTCCTCACGAGATCAACGACACACTTGTCAGAGTTACTGACGGGATAACCGAACCTTTTGAGGATACTGACTGCTTTCGGGTCCTTAAGATCCCTGTCGAGCATTTCGGGTCTGTAGAGGTAGATCAGAGCATGAGTGTCACAGACCTTCAGAGGAATAATGCGGATGCCTTTTTTACGCATGGACCTGTTAAAAGCAGTTATGTCCTGTCTGTAATCGTCAGACGAAAAATGCAGAGTAAACAGACTTCCGGTCTTTATGCCGGCCAAGGTAGGTGCGCAAAATCTTACGATCTGGTCTTCTGACATTTTCGTCTCCTTTCGGTTAGCCGTTGCTAACTGTAACATGATACAGGCTCATTGTCAATCGCTCAAAAAGCCTGTTTTTCATAGGGTTATTCATTTGATTGACAACCGGCTCAAGCGTGTGTTATAGTTTCTGCGGTTAGTGGTGGCTAACCGCGAATAAATCATGGACCCGCCGGATCAATCTCCTATTCATTCATGTCCGGCGGGATATGATATGCCCGAAAGGAAAAAATAATATGACAGAACTCATCATCGAAAATGTAATCGGAAGAGAGATCCTCGACTCCAGAGGAAATCCTACCGTTGAAGCGGAAGTAACGCTCATTGACGGCACAGTTGCGACTGGCTGCGCACCGAGCGGCGCCTCCACAGGCGAATTCGAAGCCCTGGAACTCCGTGACGGAGACAAGTCCAGATATCTCGGCAAAGGCGTTACAAAAGCAGTAGAAAATATTAATACGACGATCGCTGACGCAATCATCGGTATGGACGCTTTCGATACATACGCAGTAGACAAGGCAATGATCGAGGCAGACGGCACAAAGGATAAGTCAAATCTCGGTGCAAATGCTATCCTCGCAGTATCCATCGCCACCGCAAGAGCAGCCGCAAAGGCACTCGACATCCCGCTCTACAGATTCTTAGGCGGCGCAAACGCAAACAGACTCCCCGTCCCCATGATGAATATCTTAAACGGCGGTGCTCATGCTGACAGCGCAGTCGACACACAGGAATTCATGATCATGCCCGTAGGCGCTCCTTCTTTCAAGGAAGGCCTCAGATGGTGTGCCGAGGTATTCCATTCATTAAAGAAACTCCTCAAGGAAATGGGCGACGTTACCGCAGTAGGCGACGAGGGCGGCTTTGCTCCCAACAGCCTCAAGAGCGACGAGGAAGCCATCGAGAAGATCCTCGAAGCCATCAAGGCAGCAGGCTATGAGCCCGGCAAGGATTTCATGATCGCCATGGATGCGGCATCCTCCGAGTGGAAGAGCGAGAAGGGCAAGGGCTTCTACAAGCAGCCCAAGTCAGGTAAGGAATTCACATCAGACGAGCTCATCGCTCACTGGGAATCCCTTGTCGATAAGTACCCCATCATCTCCATCGAAGACGGTCTTGACGAGGAAGACTGGGAAGGCTGGCAGAAGATGACAGCAAAGATCGGCAATAAAGTCCAGCTCGTAGGTGACGATCTCTTCGTAACCAACACTGAGAGACTTGCAAAGGGCATCGAGCTCGGTGCAGGCAACTCCATCCTCATCAAGCTCAATCAGATCGGCTCTGTATCCGAGACTCTCGAAGCCATCAAGATGGCTCACGCTGCAGGATATACGGCCATCTCTTCCCACCGTTCGGGCGAGACCGCAGATACTACCATCGCAGATCTTGCAGTTGCACTTAACACATGCCAGATCAAGACGGGTGCTCCTTCAAGAAGCGAGAGAGTTGCCAAGTATAATCAGCTCCTCCGCATTGAAGAACAGCTCGGGGATGCAGCAGTCTATCCTCAGATGAAAGCATTCCACATCAAGAAGTAATCCTCCTTACACGCGACTTTATAGATGAAGAACCCGGCTCTTTTCACGTTGAGGGCCGGGTTCTTTAATGGTCAATACTTAAAATGAAATGCGGTTACTTTCCGCCGTACTCTTTCCTGTGTTTCTTTAAGGCCTTGAAAGTCTTGTCACTAATTACATGTTCGATGCGGCATGCGTCTTCTTCTGCAGTCTTCATGTCGACACCCAGTTCCATCAGAAGTTCGCTGATGACAACGTGTCTCTCATAGATCTTCTTTGCGATCTTCAAGCCTTCTGCAGTAAGTGTGATATATCCCTGCTCATCGATAACGATATACTCACCGTTCTTAAGGATTCCCATTGCACGGCTTACGCTCGGCTTGGAAACATTCAGATGCTTTGCAACATCCAAAGAACGGACGGGTGCCCCCTTCTTGGAAAGTACGAGAATAGTCTCAAGATACATTTCACCTGATTCCTGCATAGCGAAAACCTCCTCAAATGATTAGAACGATTTTACCATACTAATCCGACGAAGGCGAAATTATCCTTAAGACAGGTATCAGATGCCCATGAATTCATCGACAGCCTTGAGTACAGGATCGGAATACTTGGGACCGCCGAACAGCCACTGCTCATGCTGCATGTCAAATTCCCTTATGTCGGGATCGCGGAAATATTTGAGATAACGCTTCTTATACTTCTCACCCATTTTCTTTGCATAGATAAAATGAGCCGTCGTCCCTTCGACATGAATGTCTTCTTTAAGACAGGTGATCAGGTCAGTATAAAACTCGTTCTTGATCGACTCCGTACTGAATCTCGTAAATGATTCAAGAAACATCTCTGCCGTTTGTTCGTCCATCTCGAAAAGTTCGACAAACTTCTTTTTGGCCTTTTGTTTTTTCTTCTCGTTCTTTGTAAATCCCGTAAGTAGAGGAGTTACCAGTGCAGACTTGAGTTTTGCTGACACCACGCCGCTCTGATCGAGATCAGGACTTCCGAAAATGCCATGGTCCATATGGATATTTTCACGCATGATGAGCTGACCCACAAAACTGCTCCCCAATGATGAACCGAGCGCTCCGTCGATCCTGCTGCCGTGGTTTTCCTGAATGTATTTCTCGATCTTTCCGGTCACGGTGATCATGTCAGGGAATACTGAATCAGCGCCGTCAAATCCGTCGTAATTCACGCAGATGAGATGATATTTCTCCGCAAGCCTGTCGATGACCGTGCTGAAGTTCATCTGCCAGTCACAGCATGTTCCCGGAAGGAGCATTAGTGTCTTGCCCGACATGTTACCTGTTTCAACAAATTGCATCCGTCATGTCCTCTTTTTATATCCGCAGTCACAGTACGGACCGCCTGATGCGAGAGTGTATTCTCTTACGAAGTTTGAAGCACCGCCCAGATCGCTCATTACATAATCAAGATGGCACATCGCGGGAACATATTCGAAAAGGCCGTGCTCCTTCATGAGTACGCATATACCGCATTTGAAGAACCTTGCTTCGTAACCGCTTCCGTCTTCATACGGGATGTAATCCATGTTCCAGGAATAAGGATTGCGGTCGGCAGCTTTAAGCTTTGCCGTTGCCTTCATGGATGCAATGTCTTTATCAGAGAACTTATTCTTTCCGCTCTTTTTGCACATCTTCTTTAAGAACGGTACAGTCATCGCGTCCTCATAATACCTTGTCACCTCTGTCACATCAGGTTTTTGCGGAAGATAACTCAGAAAAGATATCAGCATCGCGCAGTTAACAATATTCGTCTTGAACCTGTCTTCCTTCTCGAATTCGGGAAGCTTTTCTATTATCCGCCTGTATTCGGGCTTGGCTTTAATCCTTACCAGCTTTGCTTCTTCTTTTGTCAGTCCGAGATCATTTACCAGGTTCTTTTCAAAAGAACTTTTCAGCAGCAGCCACATTCCCATTGGTAATCCGGAGTATTTCATTTGTTTCTCTGAGTGTGCTTCACTTCCTGTAGAAATGGAAGTCGCAGCATTCTCCTCCTTTTCCAAGTGTCTGAGTCCTTGTGAAGCCCAGTTTTTTCAGGTCTCCGTAGGTAATGTCATCAACATCACAAAATGCCGGACACAGCTCGGGGCATCCGAATTCCCTGCAGGCATTGTGCCAAAGACAATCGGTGATCGTTATGTTGTAGTAATCTTTTCCTTCTTCCTGAGTACTCTTCTGGAGATCTGTGGTCCTCATGATCTTCAAAAATGACCTGCTGTAAATCCTGTAGAAACCGGGTATTATCTCGAGAACCGCTGTGCTTTTATGCTTCTGCGTCCCGATCACTTCGACCATGTATCTGTGAGTCAGTTCATATGCACTTCCAGACAATTTGTCATCTGCCTTAAGCGCCTTGTACAATGCCACGCGCGGCAGGATCGTCTTAGTCAGTGTCTTATACTGATTGGGTGTTCTGCCTCTAAGAGAATCAACACAATCAGAATAGACAGACGATTGGACTTCAAATATCCTTTCCGAATCGTCTGCTATGACTTCTCTGAGCCACTTGTGAATCTGTTTCTGCTGATCCATCCGGCACCTCAATTTGGTTACACATCGCTAACTTCTGACCTATTCTATCATCTTAAGTTAGATTATGCTAACCGAATATGCACAAAAAAGTCCGGAGTTTTTACCTCCGGACTCTCCTTTATGATGTTAAGAATTGAAAAGAACATCATTTAGATCGAGACAGATAGAAGTGTTGTCTACTCAACACGCGCTATAGATACCGAACCGTTTTCAACAACACCCGGACTCTATATTGATGCCTCAATCGGTTTTTTATGGCATGTATTTATTATAACGTATATTCCCACCAGTTCAATAGGTTTTTATATTTTTCAACACGATTCGTGTATTTTGTTTGAGAACAACACTGGTCGATAATGATGCATTGATACTCGGCTTCGAATTCGTGACCGTTCCGATATTCTCATGGAATGCATTGTGTGATAAACTGCTTCAGTAAGCCGTGGCTAACCGATATGACGAAGGAGCTTTCGTATGCTTTTAATGGAATCAGGTGAAATGTATCTCGAGGCCTTGTATGTTCTCTCACTGGAGAATGAACTGGTCAGAGCTATCGACGTCGGTGAATACCTGGGATACTCCAAACCTTCTGTAAGCAGGGCTGTCAGTCTCCTTAAGAGTGAAGGATTTATAAGAAGAGATGACCGCGGCTTTTTGTATCTGACCGAAGCCGGTGAGATAATCGGAAAGAGCGTATATGAACGCCACATCGTTCTTACCGATCTTTTTATGATGATGGGAATTGATGAAGATACCGCGAATAAAGATGCCTGCCGTGTAGAACACTATATATGCGATAAGACTTTCGAAGCAGTCAAAGCTTATGTAAAAGAACATAAACAGGAATCCGCATAAAGGCCTGTACACTGCTCCTTAATGATCAGGGATCTTATTACAACATCATCGCAGGTTAGCGTCAGGTAACGTTTAGTAAACTATGAGTTAAATCTTCCCGCAAGTTATTGAAGACCTGCCTTCCAAATGAAATAATCAAATCACTAACTCAAAAGGAGGATCTTACTATGGCATATGTAATTTCTGATGCATGCGTATCTTGCGGCACCTGCGCTGACGGTTGCCCCGTCGGAGCTATTTCCCAGGGTGATACACAGTACAACATCAATGCTGATGTTTGCGTATCCTGCGGTGCCTGTGAAGCATCCTGCCCTGCAGGCGCTATCGCTGAAGGCTGACATAAGTATTCATAAATCCTTATCAGATTACGGGGACCGCGCTGAAAAGCAGGTCCCTTTGCTTTCCCTTTTCATAACGTTTATATAAATGTAAGGATCAATGCACCAATAAGACAACATACCGGGATGATAATGCATTGTCTTATCTGTTGTTTGCGGTTATAACCAAACTGTTTCCAACCGATGCAGTTTTTTGTCTCAGGAAAATAGTGCTGAAAAAACTGTGTCTTCGTCAGGAGAATATACCCTCCTCAGATTATCAGAACATAGTGCAGATCCACGCTATCAATGCGCAGACGGGAATATAGACAATATAATGGATGACGTGTGTCCATTTGTTGTATCCGAACATATGACGTCCGACGATGTCTTTGACTTCAGGATAGTATCTCGGGAAGAAGTTTGAATTGCACAAAAGCACCCAGTCGAAGAAAACGATATCAAATGTTTCCATGCCATAGAGCATGATGATGAACCTGATAAAAAACTGCAGAAATCCGAAGCCGTTTCTGACTCCATCCCAGCCACCCAATATGAACGCCGCAGGATACATCAGAAATGCAAAGATGATGATGAACCAGCCTATTACATGTGCGCCTTTGAAACGCTCCTTGCGGTCAGGAATAACCTTAAGGATATCTTTGTGAGCGGAACCGAAAAACCGCTTATCCTGGATAAATGCTACTCCGCCATACAGGATAAGGAAATATGCAGCCATGAGCATCAGCGTTGTTATTACCGTAATGACCATGAGCGCTACTCCTTATTTAATACCATAGATGAGTCCGGCATCCTTTATCATCCAGGGAGCAGTTACGAAGTTTGGTACAAGATCCGTCTTCTCGATATTCGGAATGTAATAGATCTCGCTGACAATCCCGCTGCGTTTCAGCTCTTCGCAAAACTCATTCATGTCACCGTAAAGAGCTTTCTGTCCGAACATATCCTGGAATGCGAATGAGCCGCCTTTTTTCACCACGCGGAGAGCTTCCTTGACGACTACTCTCTTGTCAGATACTGAACGCACTTCGTGGAATACAAAGTTGCTTACCGCACCGTCGAAAAAGCCGTCTGCAAAATCAAGCTTTGCGGCATCTCCTTTCTGGAAAAGCACTCTGCCGGATACGCCCTCAGCTGCGGCATTTTTCTCGCACTGTTCCTTGGCATAACTCCATTCGGCGCCCCAGTAATCTATACCGGTGACATGGATATTCGGAAAAGTCTTCAGCATTCGGTTTGTGAGTGCGGCAGCCCCGCATCCTATGTCGATGATGCGGCCTTCCTGTTCTTTATCCCATGGAAAATGATCTACAAGGAACTGATGGATGGCGCCCATTACTCCTCCGCCGTTAAAATCGAAAAGAGCTTTGCAGCGCTGCATATAGACCGTCATCGCCAAAGCCGCAAGCGCTACAACGAGAAGTATGATCCCCGGTATCTTTGTCCTGAGGAATATCAGCAATGCAACCGCTGCGGCGGTTATTATGCATGAAACCGTCCACATCATCCTCAGCATCGCTGCGGGCACCCAGTTGCCGTAGTCGGCGCTCCTGTTCATTTCCATGTTTTCATCCTCCTAAATATTTGAGCATTCTTTTATTTGCCGGAGTTATTTTTTATTCTCTTAAACGGGATGAGTCTGTTTACTTTTGCCTTGTAAGCAGCATATTCAGCACCGTAAAGATCAAAAAGCCATTTCTCTTCGGTATTCTTCAAAACAACCGTCAGGATCAGCCATTGAACAGGCAGCGGTATGAGGAGCCACAGGTTGTGCCATAAGAGCAAAAGACCTATGTTGATGAACCACACTCCGACATACATGGGGTTCCTGACCCATGCATAGATGCCGCCTGTCTGAAGCTTATTGTTCTCAATGTGTTCGTCCATCTTTGAGCCGAGCGCGCCCATATACCAGATAAAGATCCCGAGAGGAATGAAGATGATTCCTAATACTCTGAATATCCATGCCCAGACACCTTCAAGAATGCCTGAACTTAAGACATTTCCCGACATGATGAGTCCCGCTATGGAAAGTAAGGATATGCCGCTTATAAGATACGGTCCTATTCCGAATAACGGAAGTTTCTGACCTTCTTTGGTGTAGTTTTTCATGTCACTTCTTCGCCTTTGCTTTCTTCATCATTAAGAGAAGTCCCAGATATGTCCAAAGGCTTCCCAGGCTGATCCAGCCCGTGCCTATCGCATTTGCAGCCTCACTGTTTCCGAAAAACCTGGTTACGGCGACGATCACAAGTCCTGATGCGATAGAGAAGATCCAGCACCACTTCGGGTAAGGCGTGTAACCTTTCGCAAACGCAACGATCTGTACGATTGTCGTCAGCAGAAAAAACACCAGGAAGACGGCTGTTACGGGTACGAGAAAATACAGAGCAAACTTGATCGTGCCGTCTGATGAGGCCGAAGGATCCAGTCTGTGGATCGAATTAAGATGGTAAACGGTCGCGCAGCAAACAACATGGCAGAAGCTTCCGAACGTGAGCATTCCGAAAAGTCCGCTCCTGTAGATGTGCGCGAGTTTTTCGTTACTGTTTGCGATAAGTCTGTATATTCCGAAATAGCAAAGACACTCGACGGGAATTCCGATAAGTCCCAATATCGCGGATCTGACGATGCGGTCATCCGACACGGTAAGATATCTTGAAAAATACTGCTCCATTCCGGAAAGAGTGCTGTCTGCAACACCCCAGCCGAGGATAAGATCACCGGCAAGTCCCATAAGGGCAGCCACGATGCCTATCTTGAACAGATGTGAGATCCTTTCCCAGTCAAGTTCTTTGCTGATGCCTATGTCATTATATCCGCTCATGTTTTTGCTCCTCCTTTAACCGAAGATAAGCTTCATCAGGTTTACAACACCTGCCGTTATGAGTCCTGCCAAAGGGCAGCACGTAAGGGGCCAGATGATAAGGTGTTCGGGCAGAGCCGACTTCATCCATTCCTTAAGTTCCCATGCCTTGCAGTTTTCGGCGCCTTTGATGAAACCTCTCATGTTTTTCGTTATTGCGCGGAGCAGGCAGTCGAGGATCAGGAGATCTCCGAAATTTACAAAGAGCATCTCTATGTAGCCTGTCCAAAAGAGATTCCAAAAGCCTTCAGTACCTGAGAAATAAGTGCTTACACCGAAAAACAGAAATACAAACAGATATATCGCGGTAAGTATCACGGCCATCCTGCGGACTTCTTTCTTATCCACATAAGGAGCGGCTGCCTGTTTTATCTCTTTCGGGAACATCGTGCTGTAAGCCTGAGGCATGACAAAAGAAAACATGCCTGCACTGAAGTTGAAGAACAGGCTCATCGCAAGTCCATCGAGGATAATCCTGCTGATGATCATCCGAACAGTCCTTTCTTTTCATAAGGTTCCGTCACGATGCCTATAAAGCCGTAACCTGTGTCTTTTACCGCCTTTTCGATCACCGCTTCGTCTGCGGCAGAGTCACTAATAAACGTTGCTTCCTTTTTCGCGCGGGATGCCTTGACCTTCTTCGCGGAAGGAACGGCTTTTCTTATGGCATCACAAATATGAGCCTCACACATCCCGCACATCATTCCGTCCACTTTAACCGTTGTCCTGTACATGATTACTCCCTGTTCTTTAATACTTCTGCCGGTGTTATCTTTCTGAGCCTGTTCGTGAGAACCAGGTTGATCACGAGGTAGAGTCCTATGACTACCGCAAAGATGATCACATACATCTCAGGCGTATAGGACGGACTGATGCCGACTCCGACATTGCTTACGAGATATCTCGGATAGATATAGTCCATTATCGCTTTGCAGAGCGGGATCACGGCGAGAGCACCGATAACGACCATGTAAAAATTGCCGTCAAGATACATCTTCCGGACTTCGCGCTTTTTGAATCCGAATATCTTCATGAGCGAGATGTTGAAAGACGACCTGTCGATCATCATCTTTATCATGAGGTACATTACGACAACGAAAATGACCGAAGCCGCAACGGACATCGTGATAACCATCGGGGCCATCATGTCGACGTACACACTCGCCGATCTCTCGATCTCAGACTTGGTCACTGTTGAATATAATCTTCCGCTGTCGATATCAAGCGCGTGATCCGCGAAAACGACATTGAAATAATCGTCGTCCTCACCGAACATGTCGCGGCACCTGTCTATGTCCATGAATACCATGAGCGATGCGGAATAATCGAAGATCCTCGCGACTCTGAACGCATACAGCCTGTCGCCGTTTTCGCCCTGAAGCGTAAATACGTCACCGGCTGCCAGGTTGTATTTGTTGGCAACTGCGGAACTCAATACGACATCAGTATCGTTGTCGGGAAGATCACCCGTATCGAAGAACGGATTATCGTTTGTGATGCCCATCAGGGTGACATCAAACGTGTATCCGTATATCTCCTTCTTAAAGCCTTCCGCGACAGCCTCATATCCTCCTTCGGGAACCTCTTCGGTCGGATATTTGTAGCTGTACATGTACTCATATTTGGTCTGGTTCACATAGTAATCGTTCACCTTGTTGCAGTAGACATATGTATTGAGCGCCATGAGCGCGACAAGAAGGCTCATGAACATTCCGAAGATGACGGTAAATCCTGCCCTCATCTCACGGATCATCTGCCTTATCCTGAACATGCTTATGAACTTGAGTCCCCTGATCTTGAGTTCTCTGCCGCGGACCGCTTTCTTCTCGTTCCTGAGGAGTGCGAGCGGCGTTTTCTTGAGCCTCTTGCGGATAACGAGGACATTTACGATAAACGCCGTGACCGGAGGCACAACAAGGCCGTAAATAAGAATCGAAGGCGTTACTTCGATCTCGAGCTTGGGCATCGAGAAATAGTTTAACGAATCCGCCAGCTGCGCGGGGATTCCGGCAGGAGTCAGCACAGCGATGAGAGTTCCGATGACACCCGATACGAATGTCACTATGACCGGCACGGCGACATAGCTCAATGTAAGAGTTCTTCTCTTTACGCCCATGGAATAGAGCGCGCCGATGACGGAGCTCTCCTGATCTATCATGTGTACGATGAATACCGAGATAACGTATGCAAAGAGCATTACGAGAAGTATCCCGAAAATGATGCTCGCGGAGTAATTTATCTGAACGTCATCCGCAGCGGAATCGATCCTGGGGTTTTCCTTGTAGTCCATTAACAGCATGAGATTCGATGTCTTGATGTCGAAAACCTCATCTATGAGATCGTTTGCCTCATCGGAAAATTCCTTGACGCCGTCGGCAAGTGCCCTCGCGCCGTCAGCGAGCTCTGCTGCGCCGTCCTTTATCTCTTTCGAGCCGTCAAAGAGTTCTTCGATACCGTCGGCAAATTCAGTTGCTCCTTCCACGAGTTCAGATGTACCGTCATGCAGAGCAGATGCTCCGCTCCTTAATGCAGAACTGTTCTTGTCGAGTGTCTTTATGCCGTTATAGAGCTGATATGCGCCGTCACGGAGGGAAGCCGCGCCCGTATCGACTCCGGCAACACCGGCGCCAATCTGCGCATATCCGGTCGCAAGTTCATTCGAAGGATCGGCAAGTCCCGCGGCAACGGCTGCGACATACGGATCCTCGCTCAGCAGCATGGAACCTACTGTCTTCGCATATTCGTTGATGCCGGAGTCAAAGAGCTTTGCCCCGTCATTCAGTTCGGACGTACCTTCCGCAAGTGACGATGCACCGTCATAGAGCGAAGACGCGCCGGTCGCAGCAGAGCTCACGCCGTCCGTATATGCCTTTATGCCTTTCTCAAGTTCGGCCGCGCCGTCATCCAGTGCTTCTATACCGTCCGTCAGATCGGGAACCGCGTCGTGAAGGTCCGTCATACCGTCGTGGAAATCACCGATTCCGTCACTCAGTTCTTCGGCTCCGTCGGCAAGTTCATCCGCGCCGTCCTTGAGCTCGTCTATGCCTTCAAGGAGATCATCCTTGCGACCCGTCATTCTTTCCCAGTATTCCTGAAAATATTCGTCATCGACATCGCCGACGTCGAATTCGATATCTTCCAGGATTTTCTTAAGCTCCTCTTTCGTCATCGCCCCATTCAGGAGATATGCATAATAGTATTCTTCCGATGAAAGCGAGCAGCCTGAAGAATAGAGCTCATCGTAGGCTTTCGGCGTTACAAATAGCAGACCGAAATATCTGCTGTCGACAACGGAATCTGTTACCTTCTTTATGACCGTATTGTAGTCAGGCGTCGCACCTATACCGGACACGGTGAATTCCTTTTCGCCGATCTTAACTTTGCCGCCGATGCCGATATTGTTTACTTCGGAATATCTTCTCTCTATCACCGCCTCATCATCAGACTGCGGCAGTGATCCGTCTATGAGAGATATCCTGTTGATGTTTTCCCTTACCTTAAAGACCCTGAGGACCTGATCATCATTCAGTGCATAGTCAGCAAAGAACATCTTCTCCACCGACACGCCTTTTTCGGTTATCCTCTCAAGTTCCTCAGTGCGCAAAGGAACGAAAACGGAGAACTCACCGTCCTCGCGGCAGAGCTCCCTGTTCCTTAATTCCGTATAGTCGATGACCGTTACCGCCGCGCCCATGAGGCTCGTTACGATGAATATCGAGAATATGATCAGCAGCGACAGGGCTATGTATCTCGACCAGCCTGCCTTGAGATCACGGAGCGCTCTCTTAAAAAGTATCCACCCCATATCAGAGATCCTCCAGTTCAGAGGCGGGTGTCTTCTTCTCGTTGTAGTAATCCTTGTAGATCTCGCCGTCCTTCAGATAGATGACGTGATCGACCATGTTTTTGATCGAGTTGTTATGTGTAACGATGAGCATCGTCGTGCCGTACTGTCTGTTTATCTTTTCGAGAAGGACGAGGATGTCTCTGGATGTCTTGGAATCCAGCGCGCCTGTCGGCTCGTCGCACAGCAATACCTTCGGATTCTTGGCAAGCGCCCTTGCGATCGCACAGCGCTGCTGCTGACCGCCCGACAGCTGTAACGGGAACTTATGCTGATGCTCGGTAAGTCCGAGCACGGCGAGGAGTTCGTCGATGTTGAGCGGGTCCTTGCTCAGGAATTCGCATACCTGAATGTTCTCCCTGACAGTGAGATTCGGAACCAGGTTATAAAACTGGAATATGAACCCCAGGTTGTCTCTCCTGTAGTCGGAGAGCCTCTCCCCTTTGAGTCCCTCTATGAGGGTGCCGGCAACGCTCACGCTCCCGGAATCGATGCTGTCGAGACCTCCGATGCAGTTGAGCAGCGTCGACTTGCCCGAACCTGAAGTGCCCTGGATGACGCACATCTCGCCTTTAAAGACCTTGATGCTCACGCCTTTGAGGACCTGGGCATAAGATCCGCCTTCACCATAGGATTTGTGGAGATCCTTTACTACCAAAAATGTTTCTTCTGACATATACGCCTCTTCATATGAATAGTTGTTCATTTGTTCATATTTTAGGTTAGCAGAAGCTAACTGTAAATATATGAATGGTTGTGCATATGTAACAAATTGCTGTGTGCATCGCGCTGCCAAGTGCGTTAAAACGGAGTACACATTTCGAGTCCTGAAAAACGGAGTGCACATTTTCGTACTGATTTTTCTTCATTTCGAGCACGAAAAAGTGCAAATTCTCTTAAAGTGCATATTTTCGTACCATTTTTGACCGGAATCCGCACGATTTCGTGCACTTGGTCTACACGCGGCAGGTCACGCCACACATGTCACTTGCACAACCGGGACACAGTGACCTGTCACTACCAGAGCGCGGCAGGTCAAGCCACTTATGGAACCATCACAGCCAAGTCCCCGCCAGTCACCCACAGCCGCTGCCATTCAGCATAAAAGGAGCCGCACAAACGAATCTTTCATCTTTGTCAGGCTCCTTTTAGCATGGATGGTTTATGGAGGGGGGAGGAAACGCTGAACGCTCCCATAAAAGGTTCAGACAGCGTTTCCTTTCTGTTTCTTTGTTTTCGCTGCGGAGTGGCATTTACCGGCCAGTGCGCAGTTGGCGCAGTTGCAGCCGCAGGAACTCTTCCCTGCTTTCTTGTCACGGATCATGCTGATGACCGCAAGCGCGACCAGTGCAGCTACCCCCGCGAGTATCAGGATGTTTACCCAATTCTCAGAAAGCCACTCCAGCATCTGATAACCCTCTCAGATCAGACCTTGATCGCACCGGTGTACTTCTTGGCAGGTCTGAATACGAGGAAGCAGAGTCCTGCAAGAACCGCAATTGCGAAGATCAGGCCGATAACATTTACGGCACCCGTGAAGAGGAGACCGAACTGGTATACGATGAGTGAGATCGCATAAGCGAAAATGCACTGATAACCGATCGCGAACCATGTCCACTTCGCGGAGTTCATCTCTCTCTTGATGGCACCGATTGCTGCAAAGCAGGGAGCGCAGAGAAGGTTGAAGATAAGGAATGAGAATCCTGCAAGAGCGTCGAGTCCTTCGAAGTCGAGGACACCGAATACGCCTACTACCTCTTCCTTTGCAACGAGTCCCATGATAGTAGCGATTGTAGCCTTGATGTTTGCAAATCCGATGGGAGCGAAGATCCACTTGATTGCGCCGCCGATGATGCCGAGGACGGAAGCCTCAAGCTCCATGTCGGGATCAAAACCGAAGCCTGCTTCTGTATTACCGAATACCTTGCCGAGCCAGATGAGGATCGATGAGATGAGAATGACCGTTCCTGCCTTCTTGATGAAGGACCAGCCGCGCTCCCACATGGATCTCAGGAGGTTGCCGAGTGTAGGCCAGTGGTATGCAGGAAGCTCCATAACGAACGGAGCAGGATCGCCAGCGAACATCTTGGTCTTCTTGAGAAGGATACCTGAGATGATTACTGCGGCTACACCGATGAAGTAGCATGCGGGTGCAACCCAGGCGCCGTCAAATGCAGAGTGTCTGAAAAGAGCTGCAGTGATGAGGGCGATGATGGGGAGCTTTGCTCCGCAGGGGATGAATGTTGTAGTCATGATAGTCATCTTGCGGTCGCGCTGGCTCTCGATGGTACGTGATGCCATGATGCCCGGAACGCCGCAGCCCGAAGATACGAGCATCGGGATGAATGACTTACCGGAAAGACCGAATCTTCTGAAGATACGGTCGAGCACGAAAGCGACTCTTGCCATGTATCCGCACGATTCAAGGAACGCGAGGAGGAAGAAGAGGACGAGCATCTGGGGAACGAATCCCAATACCGCACCGACACCTCCAACGATACCGTCAACAACAAGGCCTGTTACGAATTCATTTGCGCCGGCCATTTCGAGAAGTGAACTTACAAGGTCAGGAATGCTCGGAACAAATACAGCGCCTTCAGCCTCGTCCATTCCGGGTGAAGTGAATTCGCCTTCCTCATCGAGCGCGCCGGATGCTTCAAGAGCTCCCGCGAGGTCGAAACCGTTCTCGTCGAACTCGTCAGCGTAGAATCCGAAGTCTTCTTCGAAAGCACCGAAATCCGCGTCCTCGAAATCGCCCTGCAGGTTCTCGGCACCGGTTACGTCATTATCTGCAGCCTCATCGATAACAGCCTTAACGCTGTCAACAAAGACCGTCTCGCCGGCCCACTCGTCGACCATCTCCTCATAATTGGCTCTGCCGATACCGAAAAGATACCAGCCGTCACCGAAGATCTGGTCGTTGGTAAAGTCTGTTGCGCTTGCACCGAAAGCCGTCATTGCGATCCAATATACGGCCCACATGATAACCGCAAAGATGGGAAGCGCGAGGATTCTGTTCGTAACGATCTTATCGATCTTGTCTGATGTGGACTGCTTTGCCTTGCTCTGCTTCTTATAGCAGCTCTTGATGATGGATGCGATATATACATATCTCTCATTAGTGATGATGGACTCAGCATCGTCTTCGAGTTCCTTTTCGGCTGAAGCGATATCTTTTTCGATGTGATCCATCTTCTCCTTGGAGATGCCGAGCTTTGCGATGATCTTCTCATCTCTTTCGAAGATCTTGATCGCATACCATCTCTGCTTGTCCTCGTTCATGTCGTGCAGGACAGCCTCTTCGATGTGTGCGAGCGCGTGCTCGACGGGGCCGGAGAATGTGTGTGGCGGAACCGTTTTCGTGTTGTTTGCAGCCTTGATCGCTTCCTCGGCTGCCTCCATGATGCCCGTTCCCTTAAGAGCGGAGATAGCAACAGCCTTGCAGCCCATCTGTTCGGAAAGTGCGTCAAGGTTGATCTTATCGCCGTTCTTGTTGACGAGGTCGATCATGTTGACCGCCATGACGACCGGGATGCCCAGTTCGGTGAGCTGTGTCGTCAGGTAAAGATTACGCTCGAGGTTCGTACCGTCAACGATGTTGAGGATGACGTTCGGATTCTCGTCGATGAGATAATTACGCGCAACGACTTCCTCCAATGTATAAGGTGATAAGGAATAGATACCCGGAAGATCGGTGATCGTTACGCCGTCGTGCTTCTTGAGCTTACCTTCCTTCTTCTCGACTGTAACGCCCGGCCAGTTTCCGACGAACTGGTTGGAACCCGTCAGCGCGTTAAAGAGTGTCGTCTTACCGCAGTTAGGGTTACCCGCTAATGCGATCTTGATTTCATTGTTTGCCATTTATTTTTTAATCCTCCATTTACTATCGGTTAAGTTTCCTGTAGGAGTGATATTGCTTATTCGAACGTTTCCGCAGGAGCTTTAGCTCTGAGGACCTAGTGAGAATATGCAATATCACTCGACCACTACCATCTCGGCATCGGCTTTTCGAAGTGAAAGCTCGTATCCTCTGACGGTTACCTCGACCGGATCACCGAGCGGGGCTACCTTGCGGACGAAGATCTCGACGCCTTTTGTGATGCCCATGTCCATGATCCTGCGCTTTACCGCGCCTTCACCGTTGAGCTTTGTGACCTTTACGGTCTCACCCACCTTTACCTCTCTTAATGTCCTCACTTGCCTGTTCCTCCTATATCATTATTTTTCTTGCCAATTCCTCACTGACAGCTACGCGGCTCTCCTTAACCTTCACTATCAGGTTCTCTCCGATCGCGCTTACGACGCACACCTCACCGCCGACGGTAAATCCCATGTCCTCGAGATGTTTTTTGACGTCAGGCGACCCGCCGATCCTCTTTATGATCTGGGGCTCTCCCACTTCCGCATAAACGAGAGGCATCATAACCACACTCCTTGTCTGCAGGTCATCTTTATCTGGCCGTGCACGTAAATATATAGTTAGGCTTCGCTAACCGTTTACAAGTATAGTTAGCAATCGCTAACGCGTCAAGTGTCGCTTATTGTTAATTTGCTGAACTTTCTATTGAAATCCGAGTTTCGTTTTGGTAAGTTATGGCTAACTTTTTGAAAGGAGTCCTCTTCTCATGGCCATATTGGAAACCGGCGAAATGTATGTCGAGGCGATATATCTTTTGTCATTGGAATCCGATAAAGTCCGCGGCAAGGACATCGGCAACCGCATCGGCGTCACCCGCCCGTCCGTAAGCCGCGCCCTTAATTCGCTTAGGGAAAGGGGTCTCGTAAGAAACGACAGCAACGGCTACATAAAGCTGACCGAGGGCGGCCTGATCCTGGCAAAGCACATATATGAGCGCCACCTTCTCCTCACCAGGCATCTGATGTCCCTGGGTGTCGACGAGAAGACCGCGGAAGAAGACGCCGGCCGCATCGAGCGCTTTATCAGCGACACAACTTTCGATGCTCTGCGGGCATACATGATCAAGAACGGAACAGCGTGAGTTGAAGAGCCACGATATCGTTTTTGGGGAAAAACCTTTTTTCAAGCCTTTGGGATATATTTTCAGCATGAGGTATCGAGATTTAGTAAAAGACTTCAAAACGATATCAGCTGACTTTGCCCCGAATTATCCCATGGAGACATTTTTCGGGACTTTGGGATAAATTCTGAGCTCGAAATTATCCCAAGATGAGGATTTCTCGCAGTTTGGGATAAAATACGGACCGGAAATTATCCCAAGTGAAGCATATTTGAACTTTTGGGATAATTTCACCTCTGAAAATTATCCCACGGAGGCAATAATTCACGGTTTGGGATAAAATCGCCATTGCAAGGTATCGCTTTCGGGAAAAACTTCATTTTCGATATCTTACGAAAAGCAAAAGTATCGGAATCAGGGATAATTCCTCTTTTTCGATATCTTACGAAAAGCAAAAGTATCAGAATCAGGGATAATTCCTCTTTTTCGATACCTCATAAAGACAAAAGTCTCGAAATCCGGTAAAACCACCCGATTTCGATACCTGCAACTTTTCAGAGACAGCCAGACCCGAAGTCACACCAGAAAAGCATCCGCCCCGCCAAACTCGCGCTCACACGATATTCTTTATCCCCTCGCAGATCCTTCTAGCCACCAGCGGGTTGTTCATGGTGTAAAGATGTATGCCGCTGATGTCGTTTACGAGCAGGTCGATTATCTGGCTCAGGCAGTAGGACATCCCGGCGTCGAAAAGCGCATCTTTGTTGTCTTCGTAGCGCGATATTATCTTCTGGAATCTTTTCGGGAACGAGGCGTTGCACAGGGAGACCATCCTCTTGATCTGCGCCGCATTGATGACGGGCATTACGCCAGGGATGACCGGCACGTCGATGTCCGCGATCTTACATTCCTCGTGGAAGCGGTAGAAGATCTCGTTGTCGAAAAAGAGCTGCGACAAAAGGACTTCGGCACCCGCGTCGACCTTCTTTTTGAGGCTCTTTATCTCGCTCACAACGCCCGAAGATTCCGGATGACACTCGGGATAGCACGCGCCCAGAAAGCAGAAGTCGTTGTCAGTTTTTAAGTATGAGATGAGATCCGACGAGTGCCTGAAGTCGTTCTTTGCGGGCACGTTCGGGTTCGGGTCGCCCCTTAAGGCGAGGATGTTTTCGATGCCCTCGTCCTTAAGGACACGGGCGAACTCGTCGATCTCGTTTTTGTCGTAATGCAGGCAAGTGAGGTGTACCACAGGTTCGATCTTATACTCGTACTTGATCTTTTTCGCGAGCTCGATCGTGCGGTTGCAGTTGGACGATCCGCCCGCGCCGAAGGTGACGCTTATGAAGTCGGGCTTGAGCTCGGACAATACTTCAAGAGTAGCGTCAATGTTGGACAGCTCGGTGTCCTTTTTGGGCGGGAAGATCTCGAAAGAGAGACTCCTCTTATTCTGGCAGACCTGTGATACTTTCATGACTTAACCTCTTATCTGACGGGCAGCCTCGACAAGATTTACGAGGCTCTTCTTCGTCTCTTCATCTCCCCTGGTCTTAAGTCCGCAGTCGGGATTTACCCAGAGCTTGGATTCTTCGATCTTCTCCCTCATCTTCGTGAGCGCTGCGACGATCTCCTCAACGGAAGGAACGCGCGGGCTGTGGATGTCGTAGACGCCGGGGCCGACTTCGGTCTTGAAGTTGTTCTCCTTCAGCGAATCAAGGATCTGAAGATCGGATCTCGATGCTTCGAAAGTGATGACGTCGGCGTCCATCGCGTCGATCGCGGGGATGATGTCGGTGAACTCGCTGTAGCACATATGCGTGTGGATCTGGGTCTCAGGCTTTACCTTGCTGTGAACGAGCCTGAACGCAGGGATCGCAAAATCGAGATACTCGCCGTACCAGTCGCTCTTTCTGAGCGGGAGTTTCTCACGGAGCGCAGCCTCGTCTATCTGGATGATGCCGATGCCGTTCGCCTCAAGATCCAATACCTCGTCCCTGATTGCCAGAGCAATCTGGAGAATGCTCTCCTTGATGGAGATGTCCTCTCTCGGGAACGACCAGTTGAGGATCGTAACGGGACCCGTGAGCATGCCCTTTACGGGCTTGTCGGTGCAGGACTGCGCGAATTTCGACCACTCAACCGTGATGGGTGCCCTGCGTGATACGTCACCCCAGATGATCGGTGGCTTGACATTACGCGTACCGTAGGACTGCACCCAGGCCTTCTCGGTGAAGACATAGCCGTTCAGGTTTTCGCCGAAATACTCGACCATGTCGTTTCTCTCGAACTCGCCGTGAACGATAACGTCGAGGCCGATCTCCTCCTGCAGCTTTATGCACTCGGCAATCTTTCTCTTATTGAACTCAACATATTCCTCTTTTGTGATGTTGCCCTTCTTGAAGTCCTGCCTGTTCTTTCTGACATCCTGCGTCTGCGGGAACGAACCGATCGTCGTCGTCGGGAAGAGCGGGAGATTCAGCTTTGCCTTCTGGATCTTTTCGCGCTCTTCGAAAACGGGAAGCCTTACATAGTCAGCATCCGTGATGGCGGCAACCCTTGCCTGGACATCCTTGTCCTCGCAGTCAACTCTGCCTTCGAAAAGAGCCTGGTTCTTTTTGTATGCTTCGGCATTCTCAAAGTCTGTGCCGTAAAGCGCCGCGATCTCGCCGAGCTCCGTGAGCTTTTCTTCTGCGAATGCGAAATGCTTCTTGTACTCCTCCGCGAGCTTTGTCTCGCTCTCAAGCGAATAAGGAACGTGCAGGAGCGAGCAGGAAGTGCTTACAACGATGTTTGCGGCCTTGATGCCGTTCAGCGTCTCGAGAGACTTTTTGTAGTTGTTTCTCCAGATGTTCTTGCCGTTTACGACGCCGGCAAAGAGGATCTTGTCAGCGGGGAACCCGTTCTTCTCAACGAGTTCCGCGGTCTTTCTGCCTTCGATGAAGTCCAGGCCGACTGCGTCAAAATCAAGTACCGTTACTTCGCCGTAGATGTCTCTGATGTCGCCGAAATATGTTTGCAGAAGAACTTTGACGCCTTTCTTTTCCGCGAGGATCGAAGTGTATATCTCCTTGAAAAGCGCGATGTCCTCAGCCGACAGATCCCTTACGAGGTAGGGTTCGTCGAACTCGATGAACGATGCGCCGTTTTCCGCGAGGAGCGATACGAGCTTTATGTATTCTCCGGTAAGGACGGATGAGACGTCGGATATCTTTTTCGAGCCCGTGAACTTCGCAAGCTTGAGGAACGTGAAAGGTCCAGTGACAGCAACCTTCGTGTCGACGCCGAGTGCCTTTGCCTCAAGATATTCGTCAACGGGCTTGGTGCCTGTGAGCGCGATATTCGTATCGTCGTCGATCTCGGGGACGAGATAGTGGTAGTTTGTGTTGAACCACTTCTTCAGAGCGAGTGCCTTGACGTTGCCCTTCTCTCCCTGATAGCCTCTTGCCATAGCGAAATATGTGCCGATGTCAGAGAGGCCCAGATCCTTATATCTCTGTGGAACGATACCGAAAAGGAAAGCCGTGTCGAGCACGTTGTCGTAGAACGAGAAGTCATTCGAAGAGATGTACGTGATGCCGGCTTCCTTCTGCTTAAGAAGACCGCCCTTCCTTATCTCTTTCGCGACGGCCAGAAGTTCGTCCCCGCCGATCTCGCCTCTGAAATATTTCTCGGACGCGAACTTGAGTTCCCTGTCCTTGCCTATTCTGGGATAACCTATAACTGATGTATTCATTTTTGCTGCCTCCTCATGTTGCGGATGTTTTTCTTGAATGGGAGTATATTCCCATCAATGCAATGGGTAAAATATATAAAACGGACGCTTTGCAATAGTTTTTATCTATACCAAGTGGTAAAATCAAGAAAATGACTATCGAAAGGAATCTGCTCCCATGACCATCAAACAGCTCCAATATGTCGTCACAGTCGCAGAGGAAGGCAACATCACCGCCGCCGCAAAGAAGTTCTTTGTCGCCCAGCCGAGCCTCACCACCGCCATCAGGGAACTCGAGAACGAATACAACATCACGATCTTCATGAGGTCCAACAAAGGCATAAAGCTGACCTCCGAAGGCGAGGAGTTCCTGGGATACGCCAGACAGGTCCTGGAGCAGACGAACCTCATCGAGGAACGCTACAGGGGCAAGGAGTCCGGCAAGCTCAAGTTCTTCGTCTCGGCACAGCACTATTCCTTCGCTGTCGAGGCTTTCGTGGAGCTCCTCAAGAATAGCGGCGCCGACAAATACGAATTCCACATGAGGGAGACACAGACCTTCAACATAATCGACGACGTGGCGCACTTAAGGAGCGAGATCGGCATCCTCTACCTCAACAGGTTCAATGAAGAGGTAATAATGAAGACTTTAAGGGACAACAACCTGACGTTCACTCCGCTCTTTAAGGCCGAGCCGCACGTCTTCATAGGAAAGAACTCCCCTCTGGCAAAGAAGAAATACCTTACTTTGGAAGACCTGAAGCCCTACCCCAGGCTCTCCTACGAACAGGGCAGCCACAACTCTTTCTATTTCGCGGAAGAGATCCTGAGCACCGTCGACTGCGACAAGGAACTGGTCGTCCTCGACCGCGCGACGCTCTTCAACATGCTCATTGGACTTAACGGTTACACGATCTGCAGCGGCGTGATAAACGAAGAGCTGAACGGCCCGAACATAATCGCCAAGAAGCTCAAGGTCGACGACTACATGGAGATCGGCTACATACTTCCGGGATCGATCCATCCCTCGCATCTGACTTCGGAATATATCGAGATATTATCGGCGCTGACGGCAGGGAAAAAGAAAGCGTGACAGCCGTATCCAGTCAGATTATGTAAAACCACTCGTCGCCCTGCTTTATCTCTTCCTTGACATGCTTATTGCCTGCAGAGTAATACTCCATCTCAGGGTTTTTGATGCTGACTCTGGTATCAGAGGGAACGGAACTCGTGATGAAGGTGTTGCCTCCGATAACGGAATTCTTTCCTATGACAGTCTCGCCGCCGAGGATTGACGCTCCGGCATAGATGACGACGTTGTCTTCGATCGTCGGATGACGCTTTTTGCCGGCGAGCTTCTGGCCGCCCCTTGTCGAAAGAGCGCCGATCGTGACGCCCTGATAGATCTTTACGTTGTCGCCGATCACGGATGTCTCACCGACAACGATTCCGGTGCCGTGGTCGATAAAGAAGAATTTTCCGATTGTCGCGCCCGGATGGATGTCGATACCGGTCTTCGAGTGTGCAACCTCAGTCATGAGCCTCGGGATGACCGGAACATTCAAAAGATAAAGTTCATGAGCAAGTCTGTAGGTCGTGATCGCGATGAGTCCGGGGTATGCGAGGATTATCTCATCAAAACTGCCTGCGGCGGGATCTCCGTCAAATGTCGCCAAAAGGTCCGTCTCGGCATATTCCCTGATCACGGGAATCTTTTCGATGAACGCGCTGCAGATGCGGTAGCTCTCCTTTTCCCTCTCCGCTTCACTCATGGAACCTCTGAGCTTGCAGAAATCAAGCGCCAGGAAAACCTGCTTGTTCAGGTGATAGAAGATGTCCTCTATCATGACCGCGATCTCGTTCTTGGGGTTGTATGTCTTGTATGTGCGGTCCTTGAAATAGCCGGGATAAACCACGAAGAACAGGTTGTTGATGATGTCGATGACCTCATTGCGGTCAGGCTTGTTGTAGATATCGGTGGTATCGATGTTCTTGCCTCCGTCGTAATCAGATATGACCTTGCTGACCAGGCTGGCGATTTCTTTTTCTCTCGAATTCTGTTCCATATCCGGATGCTCTCTTTCCAAATTAACGTGTGTATAAAATCAAGCCCGGAAACCGATTACAGATCCCGGGCAACTTCTTTTCGATGGGGGTAGAGTAACATCTATATCCTACCGTGTCAATGCGTTATGCGCTTCTGTAAGGTGCACGGCCGGTTCGCTGTCCGGGTGTCCGCGGATATTTAAAAATCCGGACCGCGGGCGGGTCGGCATAAGTCGTGAACCGTTAAGTGTACAAAATCGTGCGGGTTTCGGCCAAAAACCGTACTCAAAAGAGCAAAAAGGTTAAAAGTGCATTTTTCAGTACCGAAATCCGGTTAAAAACAGCACGAAAATCATCACTGTTTCGGAATTTGCATTATTTCGTGCGCAAAATAGGGGCGAAAATCCGCACGAAAATGTACACGGCCACTTTTACACGCACATCGGAAACCCGCACTGGAACATGTCTCCCGCAGATTAATCTGAATAATTTGACATTTAATTGATGCTGATTTGATGAAACCGCCTCTTACAATTAAAGTATAGATTTTTCGGGGAAATGGGAGATAGACGTATGAATAGTAAGATAATCAAAGCCGTAACGGCTCTGCTCGCTTTTTCAATGGTGCTGCCGTTGGCTTCCTGCGGGAAGAAAAAAGGCGGCGCGTCCGGAAAGAAAACCATCTCGGACGACACGCCCTGGTTTGATACCGCGCTCTACGACGTGGATCAGGGGCTGAATCAGGAACGCGAAATAGAATATGTTTATTCGGACTATGTCGGTTCTGATGAGAACAACATAATCGTTCTGACCAGCGGCAACTACAAGATACCGGATAAGATCGACTGGGAAACCTATAACTACTCCGACTATGTAATATCCGTCCTGACCATTGTGGACAGAGCCACCAAAAAGACTGTCAGGACAATAGACCTCAGCACCAAACTCAAGGACAGTGACTATGCCGAGAACGCCCGCTACTCGGACGGAAAGATCACGGTCATATATACTTCCATCGAAGATAAGACCTGGGAAAACCTCGTAAAAGAGATGGATATCGATATTGCCACCGGAGAAATCACGGATACGCGCGACCTCGGAAAAACGGGCATTTACCGGAAGACTTTCAGATTAGGGGATTATACGGCGGATTCGGAAATGGTCTGGAGTTCGAACCTGTCTTATGCCATCCTCAATGTTACCTCACCCGACGGCAGCAAAAAGAAGATCGAGATCAAGGAAGAGCGCAACAGCATCTATGAGATCTCGGCCGTCCTTCCTTTGAGCAATACCACCGCACTGGTTATCACATATGCGGATAACGGAAGTGCTTATTTCATAGCCGATCTTCAGTCCGGGACCATAACAAAGACAGACGCAAAGGATTACGACTGGATCGACCTGGGCATGCTCTATTCGACTTTCAACGGGTCGGACGGCAATGTCTACTATGCGACACCCGCGGGCATCTCAAAGATCAACCTCAAGGAAAAGACCGACACCGAGATGTTCAATTACAGCTGGTGCGGAATAAACAGGAACATCCTGACCAACCTTCAGATAGCCGAGATATCGGAAGATGCCTTCCTGCTCTGCGGTACGCAGTACAATGACAATCCGTTCTCGGAGTTTCCGGAGAGGAACGGCACTTTTTATATGGTCGAATTCAACAGGGCCGAAAAGAATCCCCATGCCGGCAAGACGATCCTCGAGATGTATTCCTCGTACGGATATATGGACGACAAGATCGCCGATGCCGTCATCGAATTCAATGAGACCAACAAAGACTACTTTATCGAGGTTACCGACCGCTACAGGAACATCGCCAACTACAGTTACAGCGACTTAAACAGCGATGACGAACTGGATGCGCAGCAGCTCAATTACAACGCCGAGATGAGCAGCAAGCTCGCCATGGATATACTGAACGGCGAGGGGCCTGACATGCTGATGGATGTAAACGCTTACGGCCAGCTGAAAAATCCGGAATATCTTGCCGACCTGACACCATACATCGGAAAGCTCGATCCCTCGAAATATTTCACCAACATACTCGATGCTGCGAAAACAGACGGCAAGCTCTACAACTTCCCGGTATGTTATACCGTCGAGGGCATCCAGACCGATGCCCAATACGCAGGGAGCTCAGGGGTCGGATTTACGACTGATGAGTATGTAAAGTTCCTCAAGGACACACTGAACGGGACGGATGTCATCCCTTCCGGTCAGACGATGTATTTCGCCAAACTGTTCAATTCCATGAGCGACAGGTACATCGTAAACGGCAAGGCCGATTTCTCCGATCCGTCACTGAAGGCGCTCGCCGAATTCGTCAAGGATAACGTGCGCGGAAAGAGCACTGACTGGGATGAGCAGGATAACGAGGGCAGATACAGCACTTACGCCATCAACGGCTATAACCTCAGTGATACTGGACTGGCAGCTTACACATGGTGCGGCTCCTATTACTCGTATTTCAGAAATCTCGAAAACCTGAACGGCTCCACAGCGATACTTGGCCTCCCTTCCGCAGACGGACACGGACCTGCGGCAGGCCAGTACACCTCCATCGCGGTCTCGGCCCAGGCAGTCAGCATCGACGCGTGCGGTGAATTCATAAAGATGCTGATGTCGGACAAGGTTCAGGAGGAGATCGCCATGCACGGTAACTTCGTCCTCAACAAAGACGCATTCCGTAAGGCCGGGCTTGCCGCAGTCGACTACTACAACGAACAGGGCGGTGTCGACGTTGACAGATACGACGAGTACGGCAATAAGATCCCTCCGAGGAACAAGCTCAACTTCAGCGAAAGCCAGGTCAATGCTCTCGCGGACATAATCTCATCCTGCGAGTTCATGGACAGCGGAGATGCCGCGATAAACATCGTTCTCGTAGAGGAGATGCAGCCTTATTTCGCAGGGCAGAAAGATCTTGACCAGGTACTGTCCGTAGCTCAGGACAGAGTGCAGAAAGTCCTGGACGAACGCGGCTGAGCTTAATTTAATACTTTGGGGAGTCCGCGAGGCTGAAAAATGGACTATTGCGGCAGAGGTATCGGGATATGGGAAAAGTGCTCTGTTTCGATACCTTGGGAAAAGCAAAAGCATGGTCAGGACGCAATATGCTGAATTTATCCCGTTTATTCATTTTTTGAGACTTTGGGATAAAAAACGGGCATGAAATTATCCTGCGAAAAGGTTTTTGGACGGTTTAGGATAAAAATCGGTCATGAATTTATCCCAAGTGAAGTGTTTTTGAAAATTTGGGATAATTTGCCGTTTAAAATTTATCCCAAATCGCGAAAAATAAGGCCTTCGGGATAATTTGCCTTTCGTGGCGGGATGTTAGTTCCGGGTTGTAAGACTTCGGGGATTCACTTCAAAATGTTATCCGCATTTGCAGACAGCAGCGGCCTGTTTTTCGCCATCTGTGCAGTTTGCGACAGGAATTATTCCATTCACGACACTTCTCCGTTTGACGGCTTCACACCTGATACTATTACGGTGTCGAAAGCAAAATCAAACGAAACAGTGAGGAAAACAGTTATGGAATATGTAAAAGGTTGTGACATTTTTGTTCTTTCAAAGTACAACATCAAGAAGATCGCAGACGGCAGGATCGCAATCGCAGACGGATTAAAGAATGATCTTTCTTATGAAGTCCTGAGCGAAATGTTCGAAGAAGCAAGAGTATTCTTTACCGACGGCAGAGGCAAGACGGTCAGGGATATGCCCACGGCAGAGATCTTCGTAATGACAAAAAAGATCGATAAGAAAAAATACATCATCGGCGTGTCCTGCATAAAGAGGATCGCCGGCGAGCCTTCCGGAAAGACAGGCGCTGCTTCATGGTTCGAGTCCTCAACGGATAAGGCTGTCGAAGTTAAGAGGTTCTTCGCTGAAGGCTTCGAAAAGGAAATGGCGATGTTTGATCAGTCCATGATCGATCACTTCAAGAGCTCGGTAGGATCAGGACAGATCTGCGAAGCCGAATATCAGGACAAGATCGTCTCAAAGCTCAAGAGCAAGAGCATCTTCGGCATCGTAATGACCGATACGGTCTTCTTCATCGCAATGGTGATCATCTGGGGCCTGGTCTTCAAGAATTTCGCTCTCGGCATCTGCTTTGCACTCTGCTTCACAAGCTGCTTCACGGTCGTAACGGGCAAGACAAAGTCCGTATCAAAGGTCGAGGATAAGGCAGAACTCAATTAATCGGAAAGCAATGCGCTTTTGACATAAATGCCGGCATCCCGGTGGCGATTTCACTGTTTTCAGCCACCGCCCTGCCGGCGATTTTATTATGGAGTCACGACTCCATAAGGGAAAACAACAATAAGTTGTTGTCTTATCCTGCGCACTTGATAATTATCTTCAGAAAAACCGTTTCTCACCCTTCACCGAAGAAATGGAAACCGTGTGCACCTCTGACACAGTCTGCCAGATATACCGGACCGCCCGCCCTGAGCGCTGTATCAACATCTCTGGATTTGTATTTGCCCATATAAAGATTGTTTGCAACGTCGATCAGTATATCCATACTGAAACCGGCTAATGCCATTTGCTCCAATAAGTATGCTTTGTCATAGAAAGGATCTGTTCCCAATTCATAATCTTTATCAGATAACTCGATCCAGATTTCCTGACCTAAATCATCCTTGATATAATGTCCGCCTCCGCTGACACCATCCAGATCACCCAGATTCAGCTGCTGTACATCCGCATCGCCAAGACCGATAATTCTGCTGATCTCTGAGGCAGATTTTGCACTTTTCAGTTTTTCGATCATTTGAGGGGTTATCTTTTTATCCATGGTGAATCCTTTCTGCCGCAGTGCATCTGTCTGCTGACTGATAGATCTGTACCCGGTGAGGGCTTGAAAATACATTTCCTGGGTTTCTCAGTGAAAAACCGTTTTTTCGTTGCTTTATTTATTATATTCTGCAAAAGTAGGAATCTTAATCCCTCATACAACTTTTGATACATAAGCGAATACTATCGTTAGAAAACTGTATCCGGTATAAACATGACTGACGATCTCAGGCATTGTGCTTTTGTTTATCTCACCCTGTAGTAGAAGGTGCTTTTACCATTGCCTTCGCGCTTTATCTCTCCGGATTCGACTAGTTTTCGAAGAGCGCCCTCAATGGAACTGATGCTTAGAGAAGGGCAAATCTCACGGATGTCCTGCTTCGTAAATTTCCCTATCTTATTCTGCGCAGCAAGCCTTACGATCTCTAGAGCAGGTCTCTTAACTTCTACAAGCGCAAAGCGATCCTCAAAATCTCTGTACGCAGATATTATCGTGCCTAGCAGATACTTGATAAAAGGAACCGGATCATCATTTCCTTCGTGCCAGCCCGACTGAGAAGCATAGAGAGCATCATAATAAAGATCTTTGTGATCGGCTATCTTTGCTTCCAGCGAAATGTATTTTCCTACATAAAAACCGCTTCTATAAAGCAGCAGTGTCGTAAGGAGTCTGCTCATTCGGCCATTTCCATCGTTGAAAGGATGAATACAAAGGAAGTCATGAATGAAAACCGGAATTGCGATAAGCGGTTCCACCTCCATGTTTCCGATGACTCTGTTGTATTCCTCACACAAACGATCCAATGCTTTAGGTGTCTCATAAGGGGCAAGCGGAGTGAATAAGATCTCCGTATGACCATCAGGATATGCTGCGCTGATATAATTCTGCACCATCTTCGTTTTACCGGCAGCAGGATTACTCATATGACTGTAGAGGATCTTGTGCAGCTGAAGTATATAATTCTGTGTCAAAGGAATCGCATCAAAGCTCTCATGAATGAGGCTGAGAACATCCCTATATCCGGCAATCTCCTGCTCGTCACGGTTCTTTGGCGTTGTTTTCTGTTCAACAAGCTGCTTAATACGGGTATTCGTAGTTACGATCCCCTCAATGGCATTAGATGCTTCAGTACTCTGTATCTTTGCGATCTCGACTAATTTTTCCAATTCTTCGGGACGCTGCTTAAGATACATCTCCTGTTTACCGGCTTCTTTGTATATCGCCGCAATGTATCCGAGTATCTCTGAATCCCATTTCATATCCTTCATCAGCGAGTAGTTAAAATCTCTCATTTTCCCTTACCTCCATAAACTTTCCCTTAAATTCTATCAGTTTTTAAGGGGAAAACAAGTAAATTGAGAAAATACGCTTATTTTTAGGCTAATTTTAAGGGAAACGCTGTTTCGGTAAGGGTATATAACTCCAGAAGGCGCTGATCATCTGAAGAAGCAATCGCTTAGTTTATACATACGGAAAATCAGGTTCGATCCTGTAATCGACAAACCCGGCATCCAGTATCTCTTTCATGCCATAAGTTTCAAGCGCGTTGCCCTCAAATATAACCTGAGGAGCTTTCACGATAAGTTCCTTAGTTTTCACCAGATTCTGGTGGGATACCTGGTTAACGGCGCGGACTACCTCGACTGATGTTTCATTTCCTTCCAGCAAGATGATCGAATACCTGGTCTTATCCATACAAATGGGATCTGTATATGTCGTTACCGCTCCCCAACCGCAGTTAGGACAAGTAATACTGTATGTGCCTGCTCTGTCTTCCGGCAATTTTTTTATCATAAGTGTTCCGCACTTCTCGCACACCCAATCACACGGCTTCTGCTTAAGCAGCCTGTCATCATGGATCGCGAGCAGTTTGTTGACAAAACTGTCAATCTGTTCCGTTTGTGCTTCAAGATAATCAGGTGAATGCTCAAGCTTAAGGATCGAAATGGTGCTCAGATTTCTCCACCATTCGGGCACTTTACAGCTCGCGTGAGAATAGCTGTGACAATTGCTGCACCATACCCATGAACCGCCCCGGTGATCCCCATCATAACGCTGCATATAGAGATGACCGGACTTGGAACCGCAGACAGGACAAACGGCTGGAAGAGGACAATAACTGTCATGTTCCTCCAGGATCTTGTACAGTTTCATTATTTCATTGTTTTCATCGTGCCACATATGGTTTACCCCTTATTTCATCCTACGACAATATTTTATCAGATGAACAAAAATGCGGATTTACGCAAAATATCCTGCAGACAGATAAAGCGATCAAATCTATAGTCGACTATTGATTTGATCGCAAAACGCGTATTTAAAGATTTGGCCTGCTGAGGGATTATTTTAAAGTTCTACTTTAAGATTTTGTTGACTCCGAAAAAATCTTAAAGTAGAATTATCTTGAACCAATAGCATCGGAGGTGTCCAAATGGTAATAAGGGAGCACTATCTAAAGCAGATCCGTCCATTTTACGATAGTGATCTGATCAAGATCATTACCGGAATAAGAAGGTGCGGAAAGTCTGTCATCCTGGAACAGGTTCAGGACGAGATTAAAGCGGCGGGTAAGCCTTGTCTTTTTCTTGATTTTGATCTTAAGCCGACAAGAAACCTGATTCCTGATGCTGATGTACTTATCGACTATATCGATAAGTGTATAAAAAAAGAAAAGCTATATGTGTTCCTTGATGAGATACAGAATGTTAAAGAATGGAATGAAGCTTGTCGTACTTTGCGATTAATGAATTGCTCGGTCTTTATATCGGGCAGCAATTCCAAGCTTTTGTCCAAAGAATTCACGAAAGAATTATCAGGACGATATATATCATTTCGGGTAAGACCTTTCGTTTATAAGGAAATCCTGGAATATGCAGAGCAGAACAATAAAGAATACAGCATATCCGATTATCTTGTCTGGGGCGGCTTCCCTGCAGCACTGGCGCAGGATGATATTGCGGCGAAAAAACGCTATCTCACCGATCTGAACGATACGATCGTATATAACGACCTTGAAAACCGTTATAAGATACGCAAGAAGGAAGAGTTTGAAAGGATAGTAGATTATATCTTAATATCCAACGCCCGTATATTCAGTGCTAAGTCTATAGCAGATTACATGAAAGGTAAAAACATATCCGTTTCTGTTCCGACCGTTATTAAGTATCTTGGATATCTTAAAGAAGCATATGTTATTGCGGATGTTGCTCTTTACTCTCCAAAAGCCAAGTCCAAGCTGAATTACTATTACAAGTTATATGATGAAGATGTATCAATGAACAGCATCAGGGTATCCGGAACAAGATATGATCTTACGCACAATCTTGAGAATATTGTCCTTAATGAACTGCTGTTTATGGGTTACGAGGTCACGGTATATGACAATAAAGGCAGAGAAATAGATTTCAGGGCTGAAAAAGACGGCAAGACCTATTTGATCCAGGTTGCATATTCTGTTGCTGAAGACAAGGCGTATGAACGAGAATTCTCAGCTTTTTCGAACATTGATAACTCAGTAAAGAAGATCATCATAACAAATGACGATATAGATTATTCAACCAGCACGGTATATCACTATAAACTCAAAGACTTCTTGATGATGGATGAGTTATAAAAGAATGGGGCTATTCCCAGTATCAGACACACAGAGCACTTATTTCCACGCGTTTTGAGGGGATTTAGGTTCATAACTGTACCTTATTTGTACCTTTGAAATTTTCAAAAAATGTGTTGACCACACATATAAGTTTCTACTATGCCAATCCCGATACGATAAATACCGCAAGATATGGATCCTGCGGTATTTTATATTTTATAAACAGAACATTAGATAGTTGTTCGTATCGACGGTCATCGGGCACTAAAACCAAGTATCAACTAACGAGTTTGGTATATTAAAGATATATACGATCTAATCAAGACTTAGCGTAATAGTTACATCACCATTGCCTAAGAGATCTATTAATTCCTTTTCAGTAAGGTTGATCTTACCGAGTCTTGTATAGCTCCAGGAATTGGATCCATAGAACATCACTATCTGATCACCGGAATAAAGAACAATATCGCCCGGCTTTGTTGTTGTCTGTTTATCGTCTCTTGTGATAGCCTGCCCTATGGAACCCACCTGCTCAAAGCCGCCGTACATCGACATCTTTATGGTCAGATCTGATGCAGCGAGTTTCTTCAGGTCTTCCACGGAAGCATTATCTTCCCAGGTAACCTGAACTTCCCTTTCTCCGATCTTTAATGTCATTGATCTTTCTGCCTCCGTGACGGTAGTCGTCTCTTCTGTCTGAACAGTCGTTTCAGACGTTTCAGAAGTTGCAGTTGCGGTAGTATTTTCTGTAGTCGTTTCAGACGTTTCAGAAGTTGCAGTTGCGGTAGTTTTTTCTGTAGTCGTTTCAGACGTTTTAGAAGTTGCAGTTGCGGTAGTATTTTCTGTAGTCGTTTCAGACGTTTCAGAAGTTGCAGTTGCGGTAGTATTTTCTGTAGTCATTTCAGACGTTTCAGAAGTTGCAGTTGCGGTAGTATTTTCTGTAGTCATTTCAGACATTACCTCAGCCGAAGCCGTAATCTGCGTTTCAGAAGTTGGTGTAGATTCAGGAGCCGCAGAACAACCTGCCAGACTTACCAGGATCGTGCCTGCGATCAAAGCGGCTGCAATGTTCATTCTCATATAAGTTTACCCCGTTAATACCAGTCGTGCTTTTCGTTCCGGTCGAGAGCATTTATCCTTGCCATCTCTTCATCCGAAAGTTCAAAGCCGAACAGATCGATATTCTCCTTTATGTGATCCGGATTGCTCGAACCCGGAATCACAACTATTCCTCTTTGCAGATCCCACCGCAGGATCACCTGTGCCGAAGACACTCCGTGTGCCTCTGCGATCGAGCTGATCGTCCCGTCATTGAGGAGTTCTGAAGTATGACCTCTTCCTCCGAGAGGATACCAGCACTGGACAACGATTCCTTTTTCCTGAATGAACGGGACCACATCCTGTTCCTGATAGTAAGGATGTATCTCGTTTTGTACAAGCGCCGGAGTTATGGATACCTTGGGAAGAAAATCCGTAAGTTCCTTCACATACCAGTTTGAAAGTCCCAAAGAGCGGATCTTTCCCTGCGCAACATACTTTTCCATCGCTTTGTAGGCATCTATATCTCCTGCTCCCGGATGGTGGAGGAGCATCATGTCTATATATCCTATATCAAGCTTTTCAAGCGCCGTATCTATCGCTTTTTCCGGTTCGTTAAACTGGCTTGGATATATCTTGGTGATGACGAATATCTCTTCACGCGGAATGTTATACTCTTCCATCGCCTGTCTGACGCCTTCACCTACCGCGTCCTCATTGCCGTACATATATGCCGTATCGATCAGTCTTCCGCCGTTCCTGAGAAGTGCTTTTACGGAATTGACACAGGTATCGTGATCGAGCGAATATGTGCCGAGTCCCATTATAGGCATGTCATATCCGCTGTTGAGTCTGACCTGTTTGTTTACCATGTCAAAGGCTCCGGCTTTGGCTTCAATGCTCTGTTCTGTTGTTGCTTTCGTCTGCTCACTCATGGTTGTATCCTCAGAAGACGCACTTGTCTCCGTTGTCTGCACAGCCGAAGTAACTGACTCAGCGCTCTGCTGCGTGCTGCATGATGCTGCCGCCAACACGACTGATGCCAATACAAGAAGTGCAAAGATTCTTCTTATTCTCATAGATATTTCCTCATGAATTCTTCGATATGATCGAAAGGAATAACATCAAGATTGTCGTACAGATCCGTATGAACTGCGCCGGGAATTATCATGAGTTCCTTGTTATCTTTATACTTGCTGTCCTTTGTCATATTCGCATATGCATCCTTTGAGAAATAGCAGGAATGAGCTTTCTCTCCGTGAATGATCAGGACTGCATTTCTTATCTCATTCGAGTACTTAAGGATCGGCTGATTCATAAAAGACTCACAGCCTGTAACATTCCATCCTTCGTTGGAATTAAGGGACCTCGCATGATATGCCCTTCCCTTGTAGTACTCACTGTAATCCTTCACGAAGAACGGAGCATCTTCCGGAACCGGAAGTGGCAGGCATCCTCCTGCGCGCTTATAAGTACCGTTCTTTAAGTCTTCAAGGCGCTGTGCAGCCATTGCTTTCTTTTTCTCATAGCGCTGCTCCTCAGAGTCCTCAGAATCGAAATATCCGTTGGCATTAACTCTGGTCATGTCATACATGGTCGAAGCAACCGTAGCTTTAATGCGCGGATCTAATGCAGCCGTATTAAGTGCCATGCCGCCCCAGCCGCAGATGCCGATGATACCGATCCTGTCAGGATCGACTTTCTCATTGAGAGAAAGGAAATCTACTGCAGCCATGAAATCTTCTGTATTGATGTCGGGAGATGCCATATATCGGGGCTCACCGCTGCTCTCTCCGGTATAAGAAGGATCAAATGCGATCGTAATAAAGCCTCTCTCTGCCATGGTCTGGGCATAAAGGCCTGAGCACTGCTCCTTGACCGCACCAAAAGGTCCGCTTACCGCGATCGCAGGAAGTCTTCCTTCTGCTCCCTTCGGCACATATATATCTGCAGCCAATGTTATTCCATAACGGTTCACAAAGGTTACTTTGCTGTGATCAACCTTCCCGCTCTTTGGAAATGTCTTATCCCACTCTGTTACAAGTCTCAGATCTTCTGCTTTCATCGTTATAAACCTCCGTGGCTTTTATACTGTTTCCTTCTCTGCTTTCCGGATCAGATAATCCATCCGGTCAACTTTCCTCTGGCTCTCATGCATCTCATCGATCAGGCCGCACCGGCATTTCTTAAGATATCTGATAAGTTCCGCATTCTGACCCATGTCATAGAGCTTTCTTGCCGTTCTTTTCTGTTCATCGGTCAAGCCTATTTCAGACAGACTGTCGATCATCATTTTCAAGTCCATAACCGGATCTCCGCTAAAACTGTTTTTGTCCTTACAAGATCAGTATAAAGGGTTGCTATGAAGTGCGCTAATGAATAAAATGAATATCGTGATATGCCATATTGGAATATCACAGAAAGGGGTGCCCGATGGAGATAAAGAACCTTCGTTACTTTCTTGCAGTCGCGAGAGAAGAGAACATGTCACACGCTGCAGAGCTCATGCATGTGACGCAGCCGACCTTATCAAAGGCGCTTAAAGCTCTTGAAGATGAACTGGGCAAAAAGCTCTTTACCCGTCACAGCTTCTCCATCAAGCTGACTGATGAAGGCATGCTGCTCCGCGACCGTGCCGAAGACCTTGTCGCAATGGCAGATAAGATCGAGCAGGAATTCATCTCCCTTGATGACATTACAGGCGGCGATATTTATTTCGGGCTTGGAGAATCGTATCAGATAGCCCTGCTTGCACGCGAGATAAAGAAGCTAAAAGACAGATACCCGTCCTTTACCTACCACATAACAAGCGGTGATACGGAGCAGGTAACCGAGAAGCTGGACAAAGGCATACTCGATTTCGGTGTGATATGCGAGCTTCCCAATAAGGAAAAGTATGAATATCTCCCGTTCCCGGCATCGGACCGTTGGGGTGCGGTCATGTTAAAGAGCCACCCTTTGGCAAAGAAAAAGAATATAAAGGTCTCAGACCTTATCGGCCAGCCGCTCTTCTGCTCAGAACAAAGCTGGAATATCGAGATACCTGAATGGGCCGGCGAACGCTTCTCTGAGCTTCATCTGGAAGGCTCATTCCGCCTTTCTTATAATGCTTCCATGTTTGCGAAAGAAGGTCTGGGAATCCTTCTTACATTCGAACACCTGATAAACTGTTCCGAAGAAAGCGACCTTGTATTCCGTCCGCTGTCTCCGAAGCAGGAAACAAAGCTGTATCTGATCTGGAACAAATACCAGACATTTACGCCTATAGCCGAGAAATTCCTTGCACAGGTAAAGGAGTCGTTCTAGTTAATTCCCTTATTTCAACACTGTCAGCCGTTCCCGGATGACAAAAGAGACCTCTTGGCTTTCAGCATTTCTTCAAATTCGTTTATCATGTCATTAAGGAATGTGTTAGTGTGTATAGAACTGTTGATTTTGCAGTCACCTTATCTCTTTGTCGGTTTTATTCAAGGTTACCTCTTCTAAGATCATTTCCTGATCAGACATTTCAGATATGAATCAATAATCTCGCCGGGACTTTGTGTAAGTCCGTTCCCGATCCACCATTTGACTGTGTTGATAAAACTTCCTATGACAAACTGCTTCCTGAAATCAGCAGACACATCTATATCAATATGAGAGATCATGTCGCCAAATGCATCTTCAAGATACCTCGAAAAGTAGCGCGTAAAGAGCTTTTCCGACTCTCCGTACATGATCGAACTGATGTTGTCTTCATGATCTTTGATGTGCCAGAGGATGTGCTCCAGCAATGCCTTCATTTCCTCATGGTTGGCCGAGAAATCGTGGCTCTTCTCAGGCATGAGCGACTCGGAAAATACATGCGAGAACATCTCGTCACACATCTGCTCGAGGAGCTGGTCTTTCGTCTCGAAATGAGAATAGAAAGTGCTCCTTCCGATATTGGCTTCATCGATGATCTCCTGCACCGTTATATCTTCAAAACGCCGCTTTCTCAGCAGCTTTGTAAGCGCATCGTATATCGCCGTCCTGGTCTTCTGCTGTCTTCTGTCCATCTTCTTTTACCGTACATTTTTGCCGAAATGTTCAATAACTGACATATCGAAAAGTTTGATTATTGTTTGCTCATACAGCTGATTATACCATTTTACTGAACACAGTGTTCAGAAAGTGACGGATATGAATAACAGTAAAGCGATCAGATACGCAATATACGCGGCGTTGCTCTATGCGGTAAGCACTCCTTTCTCCAAACTCCTCATGGAGAAGATCCCTCCGGTCTTCATGGCGGGCCTGCTCTATCTCGGAGCCACGGCCGGCATGTGCATAGTTACTTTCCTGTCCCGTGGCAGGAGCAAAGAGAACTCATCTTTTATCCACAGCGACCTGCCCTATCTCATTCTGATGGTCGTGCTGGACATCGCGGCCCCGATCCTCCTGATGACGGCTCTGAAGAACTCTTCGCCCGAATCTGTATCCCTTCTTAACAACTTCGAGATAGTCGCCACATCCCTGATCGCGCTGCTCATCTTCAAGGAGAAGATATCGCCCCGGTTATGGATCGCGATCGTACTGATAACCGCCGCAAGCATCCTGCTCTCCTTAAGCGACATCACTTCGTTCTCCGTATCGGTCTATTCGCTCCTGGCCCTGCTCGCCTGCTGCTGTTGGGGACTCGAGAACAACTGCACAAGGAAACTCTCGAACAGGGACCCGGCAAGGATAGTGATAATAAAAGGGTTTGGCTCAGGGACGGGTTCTGTCATCGTGGCACTGATATCGGGAGAACGTCTCACGCTCACGCCTTATATACTGCTGGCGCTGCTCCTGGGCTTTGTCGCTTACGGTCTCAGCATCTACACATACGTCTATGCACAGCGCTACATAGGAGCCGCCAAGACATCGGCATTCTATGCCCTGGCACCGTTCATGGGAGCGCTCATTTCGCTTGCGCTGTTCCCGAAGATACCGGCACTGCTGTTCATCATCTCATTCGTGATAATGGCACTGGGCGCATTTCTGGCTATTGAAAAAGAAAGGACTTAAAACATGGAAAAGAGAGATTTCAAATTCGACAAGAGAGCTGACAAATACGACGATCATTTTGAAGGCAGGATGTCACGCAGGTTCTATGAGCTGCTCTACAAATACATCGGCCTGAAAAAAGGCGACAGGGTCCTTGATGTGGGCTGCGGAACAGGCACGATCCTAAAAACATTCAGTGAGTTCGAGAACATAGAAGGACACGGAATTGACGTCGAGCCTCAGATGCTTTCTGTTGCGCGCAGCAAATGTCCTGACATGGATATCAGAGAATGCTCCTGCGAAGACACACCTTACGGGGATTCTTATTTTGACACTTTAACCGCATGCATGGCATATCATCATTTCCCTGATAAAGATGCTTTTGCGAAGGAAGCTTTGCGCCTCCTGAAACCGAACGGCAGATTATACATAGCAGATCCCGCCTTTCCTCATCCGGTAAGAAAAGTACTTAATCTTATGTGCCGTAACATCAACGGCGAATTCTTTTCATCGCAAGAGATGAGATCAAGATTTGAAAAGCAGGGCTTCCGTTATATCGGCGTGCAAAAGGACAGATATGCACAGCTTGTTATTTTCGAAAAGCCATGCTCCAACTGAAAAGATCACCCAATGCATCTTCTGTCGCTACGGGCTGCCAATTCATTTGCAAGATTTTATCCTTGGTGCATTATATTCGTGATTTTATTACCCCGACTGTATCTCAATTTTCTAAAACCTCTTCATGTATAAATGCTACCAACTCATCTGAGTGATATATCGCATTTCCATGCCCTCCTGCAGTATATCCAATACCTTTATCCGGAGCATTAATACTTTCTAAATACATCTGCGCCATATCAGGATCACAGGTCAGATCATCTTCCGAAAGAAAGAAGTATACAGGGCACTGATACTCGGTTCTGCCGAGAATATCATTGTCCTCTCCGGGCATATTTGTCTCCATTATTAATCCGTTATAGACATCATCAGCATCATAAGAGTAAACCCGGTAAGATTCCCAAAGCGAATAGTAAGGGCAGAAAAGAATTGCTACAACAAGATTCACATCACATTCTCGAACAGGATCCGATAGCCCATGATCCTTCATATATTTCTGAACTTCATCAATATGTGCTCTATAAAGCTGAAAAAAAAGATTTTTAGATCTGTCGGAAACATCAGTCTCACCTACGTAAGACTCTGCCATATATTGTCTGAGTTCATCCAAATCGATCTGATCGGCAAGTTCCCTTTCTTCCTGTGTCAGGAAATCCGCTTCTTTCAGGCACTGCGCCATTCTTATCCAAACAGACATACTGTACGCGACAGAATCTTTATAATAACCCACGGTCTGATTAAGTCCGATATAACACTCCACTTTCTCCGGATGATTATAAGCAAAATCTATCCCATAAAATGATCCCCAGGAAATACCCATTACCGTAAGCTTATCTTTTCCCAGATAATCGAGAATATAATCCGTGATTACATCAATGTCTGACCGCATGAGATCAAGCGTAATCTCGGTATCATCGCCAGGATTCCTCAGGCATGTCCTTCCACTGCTTCGCTGATCCCAATTTACTATCGTATAATCATCAGCCAGCTTATTCAGGATCGCATAATCAGCATAACTTGTAGAATACCCGGGGCCACCATGCAAATATAAAAGAACAGGATTGTTAATATCTTTCCCGTATATGCTGATCCACATCTCCTGACCATTCACTTCCACATATTGAGTCTCATTGATCCCGCCTTTGGGAGTAATGTGGTTGATTCCTTTACCGATATAAACAACAGCGAGAAACAGGATTATCAGCGATAAAACTATAACAACAATCCACTTTATGATCTTTATAACAGAATTCAGTATTCTTTTCATATTTCTTGATTTTCTTTACCAATAGGCTCCACTCAAAAAGAATTATAACAGGCCATGTTTTCCTTAATGAATTCAACGTTTTCTTTCAAGATCGTCGCTGTTTCAGGAGCCTGTGTTCCTGTGGTTGCAAAAGCATGGAAAGCGCCTTTCATCTGTATCATCTTTACCTTGATTCCATTTTCCTGAAGTTTTCTGTATAGCCAGATAGAGTCTGCAAAAAGGGTTTCGTTATAATCGCAAGTAATAAAGGTCGGCGGAAAATCATTATAATCGCCGTACATAGGAGATATGTAAGGATCCATTGCATTGTTACCGGCAACATATATATCGTTGAGAGGCTTGAGGCATCCTTCTTTAACCGTAAAATCGTCTATCTCATGTTCACTTCGTTCAAGAGATCCGGTGAAGTCAACGAACGGACTATGGACTATTACCGATGAGACCTTGTCTTTCATCTTCAATGCTACTGCAATACAAAGATTTGCCCCTGCGCTTTCGCCTACAAGAGCAATCTTGGAGTCGGGATAAAGTCTTCTTATCTCATTTATGACTGAGCAACAATTATTAAATCCGGCAGGAAACGGATGCTCCGGAGCCAGATCGTAATCGACAGAAAACACACGGAGGCCGCTCGTGACAGCCAACATGGAACTGTATCCACGGGATGACGATGCACTTCCTGATACAAATCCTCCACCGTGTATATAACAGATCACATTATTTCCGGTCATTTCTTTGGGCAACGCTACTTCATAACGGCACCCATCTCCTCTATATTTCTTAAAACTTACGCCTTTGGCTTTGGGCATGAATTTATAGCCGAAATTAGAGATAAGCCGAACCATACGCCAGTTCACATTACCCATATTCTCGTCAAAACTCATACCCTTCGTCATTCTCTTGACGACTTGTATATTCTTTTGAATCTCTTTACTAGTTGCTTCTCTGATATCTACACTCATATAAGGATCATTACGTTTAACTGTCTATATAATGCTCATCCCAACAAACTGGAAGTTATCTGACAGACTGCCATTCCTCTTTGGAAAGGCATGTTATGTGTTCCGTTCGGAGAACGCCCTCTATGGCACAGGGCACATTATAGGCCGTATGATGATAATGAAAACCGCACTTTTCCTGAACACGCTTTGACTTTTCATTCCCATCAAAGTAACCACACCATATTTTATTAAGTTTCAGGTTTTCAAAACCGTAGCGCATCAATTCCCTGACTGCTTCCGGTATCAGCCCTCGTCCCCAATACGGAACTCCGATCCAGTAGCCGATTTCACCTTCTGAATCAGGAAGGCCAATATTGCTGGCTTTCCCAAGCATAAGTCCAATGCTGCCAACAGGTTGGCCTGATTCTTTTAATACTACAGCATAGGTCTCCGGCGCTGAAAGAACCCTCCGGATTATTTCACGGCTATTCTCTACACTTGTATGAACCGCCCATCCTGCGATTGGTCCCACATCAGGATGACTTGCATATTTAAATAAATTCTCCGCATCGCTTTCTTCCCACGGTCGGAGGATCAATCTTTTCGTTTCAAGTATCATGGCATACCTCTCTTACCAACGGCATCTCTGCAAACTGGAATCTACAGTGCTAATTCCATCAGCCAGCAATCTACTTTTTCTCCCTGAAACATTTCATGTTTTGGAAGTGATTTAATGATTTTAAACCCGGCTTTCTCGTATGCCCTTATAGCCCTTTTATTATCTTGGTGCGGGTCAAGAAGAACTCGTTCCGCAGCCATATTTTCTTTCAGATGAGAAGCCATCATTTTCAAAAAAGACGAGCCTATTCCCTTACTCCAGTATTTCGGCTCACCTATAAACTGATCCATAGCAAACACTATATGTCCATCGTCAGGATAGTCATATTCATCGAACAATTCACCACTCAATTGATAGGCCTGTGCATATCCGATGGGGGATTTCTTATACTCGATGATCATTCTGAATCCATCTGGAATTTCTTCCAAAAAATGTGCAGACAAAGTATCCATCGTAAACCTGACGTCACGACCTTCGTAATACTCCAGCACTCTCTTATCTGTCAACCATTTAAACATGAGTGGAAGATCTGTTTCCGTAAAATCTCGGATTGTTATTTCATCTTTTTCTATTTTCACGTAATCTTCCCCGCAAACTGCGATTTATCTTAGTCAATTATGCTGATAATTATCTGTACTAATCAATTATATCAAAACCAATGTCTTCACAGTCCGATATGGTATATTCTATGTGTTCTGCATGAACAATCCGTAAAGAAAGAAATCTACGAATGATAAAAGATTTATTTATTTGTCACGGCACTGTACTGCCGAAAACCTGAAAATCACTTAATTCATTGCATTTGCGGAGTAAAGTTAGCACATTTATACCGACTTTATACCGACTGGTATTTCCCATATACCGGATTGGCGAAAACCAAAAACAAGCCCGATACAGCATTTCCGTAACTAAGCTCTCGGACATCTGTCTCGTAAAACAATCAATTAAACAAATCATCCAAAGTTAAAGTGCGGGAAATATGTTCTGTGTGCGCAATACCATCTATGCCTTCTGCACATATCATTACTAATTTCAATGCTTTTCGGGAATTTGTTTCCTCGCGATATGTATCCATCTTTTTCAGAAGATCTCTTTCATAAGACTCACTAATACTAAATGGAGTATCCGTGTATTTGTTCTCGCATATGTCGATAATGCCGTCATCGCGTTCAATAATAATATCTATCTGTGATTTCTTGTTTTGGCTCACCCATGCATACTCGTTTGTTTTTACTCCGGAAATACCCAAGGCGTTTTTTATACTATCGATATGGTACATGCATAAGATTTCAAATGCATGTCCTCTCCAGTTCATGTACCTTCCGGTATCGTTTTTAAAATCTTCAAACTTTATGTTTTCAGAAAAACCTTTAGATAAGAAATAATAATGAAACAGCAAAAACGGATCTACGAGCTGAAGTCTCAACGGATGTCCTTTTGTGTATGTATCCACGCTCTCATGAACATATCCGCATTTAACTAAATCGTCAACAGCTCTTGAAAATGTTCCTTGAGAAATATTCAAACTCTCAAAGCATTCCTGTTTTAGCATTCCATAATAATGTGCTGACAGGCACTCCATTATTTCATTATAAGCTGGTGACTTCTTCAAGGTTGCCTCTAATAGTTTCTTAGACTCATTACGAAGTAATGCATGCGATCTCAGAATAAGCATATCAATATTCCAGGTCAAACTCTCATTTGGATTAAGAAGGTCAAAAAAGTACGGCAATCCTCCAAACACCATTTGGCTCTCAACAATCTGCCTTCTTGACCAACCAAAGCCTTTATCAATCATGAACAGTTCTGTTTCTCTTAATGTAAACGGTCTAAGAAACATCTGGCATGTAACCCTGTCATACAGACTTCCTGTATCTTCCAGAACATTCTTAATAATCCATGATGTTGCGCTTCCACATATTATGAACATGTAGTTTCTGGATACAGTTCCACATCTGTTCCAAAACTCTCCAAAGGCTTCCAAAAAATCCGACCTTGCAGTCGCAAACCACGGAAACTCATCTAAGAAAACTATTTTTTTCCCGTGTATAGAAAGCCTTATGTTGTCAGATTCCAATACTTTCTCAAGTCTTGAGAATGCTTCAAACCAATTTTGGGGAATCCGCTTTGTCGGGTCTCCAGCCTCTATCAATCTCTGATGAAAGGATTTTAACTGGGTACGAGTATTACCACTCTCAACACCTGTAGCGCGAAACGCAAAATAATTGGCAAATGTTTGCTCGATAAGAAATGTCTTACCGACACGCCGTCTTCCATATACACAAATCAACTCTGATTTCTGAGATCGTTCACAGCGTTCCAACTCCCGAATATCATCTTTTCTTCCAATAATAGCCATTCTCTGATATCTCCTTAACGCAAAAGCAACTCCAATCAAACAAATTATAGTTCAAAAACCAAATAAAATCAATTTTTGCCTTATATTTGGAGAAAATTTGCTATATATGTGTTTTTTCTCCAAATAATTGCCGCTTTGTGAATTTGCCTAAACACAAGATGAACGAACGCGTAAAAGTCCAGTTAACGTTACCATTTTTATCAAAAACGCAAAAATGGTAATGTTAACCCGCATTTATCGTTTTGCGTTTTATTGGGATTATCCTGCAGAACTATCGTCGATGACCCAGCATTCATCAACGTTGCGTTACATGAAACTTATTAGTTCTGCGCTTTCAAAGAAAATTTCAGAAAAGCACTGCCGGCAGACATTTTCGTCGCCCCTGCTCTCCATTATCTGCTCCCCAAAATAACGAACCAGATATGATATATTTTATGTGTTCTGCAGAAACTATTTAATAGAAAGAAACCAAAAATGATAAAAGTACTATTCGTATGTCACGGCAACATCTGCCGGTCCGTAATGTGTGAGTTCATGATGCGAGACATGCTCGAAAAGAAGGGCCTTTCGGACCGCGTGAGCGTGGCTTCAGCCGCGACTTCAAGGGAGGAACTCGGGAACGACATGTATCCGCCCGCAAAGAGGCAGCTCGACAAGATGCACGTGCCCTACACACGCCACAGCGCAAGGCAGATACGCCCCTCCGACTACGACGAATTCGACTACATCATCTGCATGGAGCAGTACAACATAAGAAACCTCAGAAGGATCATCCCGGACGACCCCGACGGCAAATTCCATCTGCTGCTGGATTATACTTCCGACCCGAGGGACATTTCGGACCCCTGGTATACGGACAATTTCCAGAGAGCCTACGACGACATTAAGGAAGGATGCGAGGGCTTCATAGCCTATCTTCTGGCAGAAGTACTGTGATGAGCCGGCCGGGCTGTCATTTCGAAGTCATTTCGAAGCTTCCTTGAAATCGGCAGCATCTGTGCTAATTATAATGCAGTGCTTTATAATCTTATTTACGGATGACGGCACTCCTTATCGGAAACTCAGAAATCACGGCAAATGCTTCGGCTTTTGAAAAGGGACGGATGACATGGCAAAAAAGAAAAACTACAAATACGTGATGACCGGTGAAGAGTTGGAGGTTCTGATGGCCGAATGGGGCGAGAGAACGACCTCTATCAAGCAAAGGCTCTTGAAAGAACTGAAAAAAGCCTCAAAAAAGAATCCCCGTGAAGGCGACGAAGAATTCGACAAACTCTCCGCCGAACAAGCGGAAAACGAGAAGCGCATCAAAGAACTCGAAGACCTCATAAAGAATGCCCACGTGGTAGACATTCCGGATGACGAGGAACTCTCAAAGACGGATAATCCGCACAAGAAGGCCCTTGCGGAAGACATCGATCTGGATGAGAAGGACGAGAAGGCTCTCTACATCCGCCAGATCGGCAGGCTGATACTCCAGGTCGCCGCAAAAAAATCCCCGATCAAAGGCTTCGTTTCGTATGCGGATTACGAACCCGAACCGGAGGAGAAAAACCCCATCCTCATCCCTTACAAAGACAGGCCGTACTATTGGGCTTACCGTGAGATGAAGTGTTATTTCGACAAACCCAAGCACGTCAGTCTGGTGGGACTCGATGAATTGTCGTTCAACTCGAATTTCCACGCGTCTATATTCCACATCGACGACGAGAAAAAACCCGTCATCCTTCGCAAATACTGGAAAGACTCCAATTCGATCATGTTCAGGATAATAACGAATTACCACGAGCTGAACGTGGAACATCCGGAGATCCTCGGGTTTCTCGAGAGAAACGGTGTCGCGGAATACGAACTCGCATTGGCAAAACGCTCGAAGAATCCGGATGCTTCCGGAAAGCTCCACAACTACGAGCCTCTTTTCCCCTACAAACTTCCTGGAGAATAATACCGGCACATGTTACTCGTCTACTACCTCATCGCAGTCAATCTCACCGCATTCATCCTCTACGGCTATGACAAATCCATGGCCAGGATGGACCGCCGCCGCATACCCGAAAAGACACTCCTGTTCTGGGCATGGATAGGCGGCTCGATCGGTGCCTTCCTCGGCATGAGGCTTTTCCACCACAAGACATTAAAGCCGAAGTTCGCCATCCCCGTTCCGATCCTCACGGCGCTCGAGATCGCGATAATCATCTTCTCGCTTATCGGCAACTACCACCTTACTGTCACGGAATATGAGGCTTCATTAGGTCTCGAAAACGACATCACCGTGATCCAGATATCAGACCTGCATAACCAGATCTTCGGGATCAACGAGTCGGCTCTCCTGAGCAAGATCAAGAAGCAGAACCCCGACATGATCGTCATTACGGGCGACATCGTTGACAAGACGCATCCCTCTTACAGCATCGCGCTCTCTTTCGTAAAAGGCGCCGTAAAGATCTGCCCCGTCTACTATGTCACGGGCAATCACGAGGCCTGGATGAAGGGGGCTAAACTCGATTCCTTCTTCGATGACATGCGCGATCTGGGCGTCATCTTCCTCGACGATACTTATATCGAGACTGATGAATACATACTGGCCGGCATCGGTGATGCTTCGCTCAATTCCTTCAATGCGTATGCGCCTTTCGATGACAGCAAGCCCGTAATAATGCTCGCGCACGAACCGCAGTACCATGATCTCTATCAGAGCCTTGGCGCCGATCTCGTCCTTACCGGTCACTATCACGGCGGACAGATTATCATCCCGAACGTCGGAGGACTTGTCTCGCCCGAATTCGAGATACTTCCGAAGCTTTACGAAGGCATTCATGACTTTGACGGAATGAAGCTCGTCTTAAGCCGAGGCCTGGGCAACAGCGTGCTGCCCGTGAGGATCAACAACTATCCGGAGATCGTTGTCGTAAAGGTGAGCTGAGGTCCGACCCTCATGAATGTGAACTGACACACAGACCTTGCTATTTGTACGAAACTCAAACATTATTTTTTCGCTAACAGTCTGATTGCACCCCTTACTTTTAGCGTGTTAAAATTCTTTTATGAATTATTCGAGGACAGTCACAACTGAATACGGACTGGTCAGGGGCATCGTAAAAGACGGGTGCGAGGAATATCTCGGAATACCGTTCGCGAAGCCCCCTGTGGGTGATCTTGCGTTCAAGCATCCGGTACCGCCCGAACCCTGGGAAGGGTTCTTAGACGCCGTGAGGGGCCCTGTAAGCCCTGTCCAGGGCAAGGGCAGATCCACGATAGAGGTGGACAGCAAGGACTGCCTCTACCTTAATGTTTTCGTGCCCGAAGGAATAGAGAATAACGCTCCCGTAATGGTATGGTTCTACGGCGGCTCGTATGCCAACGGCGGGTGCGGAAGAGTGAGCGACGACAGCGACGAGCTGGTCTACGACCTGGCCAAGTTCGCAAGAGAGACGAAGACCGTCGTCGTATCCTTCAACTACAGGCTGAATCTCGAGGGATTCCTCAATCTGAATTTCCTGGACAAGAATTTCGATAAGAGCAACGGACTTTACGACCAGATGGCTGCGCTCAAATTCGTAAGGAACAACATAAACAGGTTCAGGGGCGACGCCGACAACGTTACGGTTTTCGGGCAGTCGGCAGGCGCGGCATGCATTATCGCGCTGCTCGGAATGCCTGAGGCAAAGCTCCTTTTTGACAAGGCGATACTGCAGTCGCCGTGCGTCGTGTCGTTCTGGACGGAGCAGCAGAGCGAGCGCCTGACTTACAAGTACCTGAAATACATCGGCATCAAGCCTGAAGAGCTGGGTAAACTCAAGGACATGGACATCGAGAGCATCCATGCGGCAAACCGCGAACTGAGAGAACTCGTGTTCCGTGAAGGCAACTCAAACTGCGCCTTCTCACCTGTCATAGACGGCACGGTGATAAAAGGGCGCCCGGCAGACCTTGCAAAGCAGTCGAACAAGCCGATCCTGATCGGCACATGCAGTCAGGAAGGCGATGCCTTCATCTGCAACATTCCGACGGTGGCTCTTCCTCTGGCGGCTTACTGGTTCAAGTTCAAGTTCGTACCCGGAAAGAACTCTCGCCGCCGCATGTCCGACGACTTTACCAAGACGTTCTACACCGACCCTTCGCGTGAGATCGCGAGGGAGATAAAGGGACCCTCATGGGTTTACGAATACCAGTACATGACGCCCGACATCGAGAAGAGGGGCGCCGGGTGCTATCACGCGAGCGAACTCCCTGTGCTGTTCGGCAAGTCTACTCCGTATGCCAATGTCGACGATCCGATCTCCAGATGCGTGGGCGAGAAGATGCGCGACCTGTGGAGTGAATTTGCACACACCGGAAAGCTCCCCTGGAAGCAGTTCAAGGACGGCGAAGAGATAAAACCTCTCAAGTAACACTGTTAAAGTGCCTGTTTTACTGCGTTCCCGAACAACATACAAATCTTTTGCATAACTTTTTGATTTGCCCTTTATTTCCCCTTTTACCTTCTACTATAATAGGTTTGTATTTTTTGACTTTCTTCACGGAGGAGAGATAAATGGTCGTATCAACAAAGGGACGCTACGCGCTTCGCGTAATGATCGATATAGCAAAGTACGGAACGGATTCTTATGTCACGCTCAGCGGCATCGCAGAGCGCCAGGGGCTTTCCGAGAAATACCTCGAATCGATAATCAAGATGCTCGTGCAGAACGGCCTGGTCAAGGGACTCCGCGGAAAGAACGGCGGCTATAAGCTCGCTAAGGACGCCAATGAGATCACGGCATGGGACATCATCTCTGTCACAGAGAACGACTTCTACGTCGTCGCATGCATGAATCCTGACGGTCCAAAGTGCGACCGCATCAACACATGCGTTACGCTTCCGATGTGGAAGGAATTCAGCGAAGAGATGGAAGCCTTCTTCAAGAAATACACGATCGCGGATCTGGCGGCAAAAGAAGCGTGAGTCCGGCGGTTATCTCAGAGTCCTCTCTCCTTAAGACCCTGAACGACGCCTACGTAGAATTCGCGGACGTCGAAGCCGTCGATGTTCTCGCGGTTAAGGTCGATCATGTCGGCGTGAGAGATGCCGCGGAGGCCCTTGTTCGTGAGGAAGTGGTATTCCTGACCCCACTGGAATGAGTCTTCTCCGACAAGACCATCGTTGAAGCCGTCGAAATATTTAACGAAATAGTAGCTCATGTTGAGCGGGAACCTGCCGCTCGTGGCGTGATTCAGCTTGGAACCGAAGCTCTGAGTGTAGATGCCGTCGAACTGAGACTGCATCGGAGCCATCTCGGCATTGAGCCTTGCGACGCCGTCCTTGGTGAGGTCCGTGACAGCCTTAACGAAGTCCGGATTCGTGTCGCCTAAAGCTTTCGCGCCCTTGTTATATGCGGCGGAGACCGTATTCTTCAGCTTGTCGGGCGCCTTGTTCATTAGATACTCGGCAAATTCGCAGCCCCTGTGCGGCGTGTTGACCGTGGTAAGCGATGCGACATAAGGAGCCATGCCAAGCATCGAAATGCAGTATCTCGAGTCCAAACCGCCCTTGCTGTGGGCAATAATGTTGACCTTGGGAGCGCCTGTCTCCTGCAGCACCTGAACGATCGCTTTCTTTATCTGGAGAGCGCATGTCCTGACGTCGCCTGCGGATTCCTGACCGCCGTAATAGATGGTCGCGCCGTTCTTTATGAGCTCTTCGGGAACTCTGCCCCAGTAGTTAAGGTGCTCCGAATCCCTGAAGAAAACGCCGTGCACCATGAGGATCGGATATCTGGTCTTGCAGACCTGAAGATCCTTTCTGGCCTCATCGCGCCAGTAGCGCTCGCTCTCTTCGCGGATCTCCCTTGTCGCCACCTTGACGATCCAGGAAAGAACGAAGAGATTTGCGACGGGGATCATGCCGCAGAAGATTCCGATGAGCCTCTTGCTGATGCCGATCTGCTTCGAAGTCAGGTAGACGAGTATTATTCCCGTCCAAAAATATGCGTTCAGAAGCCCTATGGTCACACAGGCATAGACGATGATGGGCGTCCAGCCGATCTTTTCGTTGAAGATGAGCGCTACTATGAATACCGGTACGACGACCAGGAGCGTCAGCGGGAATACGGACAGTATCATGTTGCCGTAAGAGCAGGTCTTGAGCCTTCCGCCGGCAACGCCCGAAGCGTACAGTCCGGGGAATACAAAGGCCAGTATGGCGAGCACGGCCGTGAGTGCGATGAACCAGTAGCTTATCTCATAGAGAAAAGGGCTCAGGCATGCAGCCGTGATGAATATGCCGTCAAAAACCTTTATCGCAGGTCTTTCCTTATACATAGGCGTATCCTCTGGAAAAAATTACCAGGTTGCCGAATTGCCGCGGCCGCCTCTTCCGCCCTCGTCACCGCCATCGGAGTAACGTTCTCTGTTGCCTCTGTCCTGGATGTCCCTGATCTTGTCTTCAGGAGACTTTGTAGGCGTAGGTGTAGCGCGGCCGTCTCCGCCGCCGGGTGTAGGTGTAGGCGTACCTGTTCCTTCTCCGCCGGGAGTAGGCGTAGGTGTACCCGTTCCTTCACCGCCGGGAGTAGGCGTAGGTGTACCCGTTCCTTCTCCGCCGGGTGTGGGTGTGGGCGTGCCTGTTCCCTCTCCGCCCGGTGTGGGTGTGGGCGTGGGTGTTCCTTCTCCGCCGGGTGTTGGCGTAGGAGAGCCCGGACCGCCGGGAGTAGGCGTAGGTGTGGGTGTCGCGCCGCCCGGAGTAGGTGTGGGCGTTGCCGTTCCGCCGCCGGGTGTAGGCGTGGGTGTCGGAGTCGACGTGCCGCCTTCAGGTGTGGGCGTAGGTGTCGGAGTCTCTGTGGCATCAGCGTCCGGCTTTGACGTCGGAGTAGGTGTTGCCGTAGGATCGTCAGGATTGGGAGTTGGCGTGGGAGTATCTGTCGGCGTGGGCGTCGGCGGATTCTCATACTGATTCTTCAGATCCTCAATGAACTGATTGATCTCGTTATAGAGCTTCTGGGCTGCATAGTAGTGACCGTCGTTGTTCTCGGTAGCGCATCCGTTCTCTGAGAGGATGCTCTTTGCGGTCTCGCAGATCTCAATGATCTCCTCGTAGTTGTCTTCATCGATCTCGTCGACATCGATAGGCGTAACGTGGGAAAGCGCGTAATTGACCCTGACCTTGCAGTCGTAGGGATCAGAAGGTCTCAGGTTCAGAGCCATCTGATATTCCTGCTTGGCCTTCTCGTAATCTCCGAGCTTGTAGCAGATGTTACCCTTGTTGAAGTGGTTGATATAAGGCTGCGTGAAGCCCAGGAATCCGAAATCGTTCTGCTGGTATACGCCCTCGCCGTAATTCTCGATGAGCTTCCTGTTGCTTACATAGTTGAGAACAAGGATGCCCAGGAATGCGGCTGTAAGGATCCAGACTGCTATAGCTATCTTCTTTACCATGCGTCAGGCCCTCCTCTTCACGCTTATGAACTCATAAGCAACAAGTGCTGCGAGCGGGATGACAAACCAATAGTAAACATCGGCATATCCGTACTCCGTTGTCTCTTGTTCCTTAGTGTCGAGAAGATCTATTACCTCATCAAGGACCGGATCGATGTCGGACTGATCGTCCATATGGATGTAATCGACACCGAGATCCTTTGCGAGCTGCTTCAAGTTATCCTCATCGATGCAGGAGATGGCAGGCTCGTAAGGGAAGCTTCTCTTATCCTCGACAAGAACTGTCTCTTCGTGGAGTTCGTCCCAGTAATGCATCTTGCCGCCGTCTTCGGTGCCGTAGCCCATTACCGCGCCGGCCTCTATGCCGCCCGATACCTTGACGAAGGATTCGAGTTCGTGGTTGTCGGTATTTTCGCCGTCAGAGATGAAAAATACGACTACGTGTCCGTCTCCGAGCATGTTCGCGTCCATGATCATCTTGCCGAGAAGGTCTTTCGAGACATTGAGATTCGTACCCGTGGCATGATAATCCGGAAGCGGATAGATGCTGTCGATGCAGGACCTGATGTAGTATGTGTCATCGGTAAAAGGCGCGATGAGGTTGACGTCGTTGTTGAAGTCGATCAGGCAGAACCTCGATCCTGCCAGACGCTCGGTGATGTACTCGACATCGGCCTTAACGCCGTCCATACGCGGACTGTCACCGTTGTAGTCCTCAGCCATCATGCTGAGCGTATCGTCGATGACGATGATGCAGTAGCAGTTGAGTTTCTGTCTTACGACCGTGATCTCGTTCGAAACGTACTGAGGTCTTAAGTTGATCGCGAAAAGAAGGAGCACTATCAGCACCTGTCTGACATAAGGCATGATGCCCCTGCGCTTGATCGCCAGGAGACCTATACAGATTATGACCATTAACCAGATGGGAATTATAGGTTCAAAATGCAAATTTTCCATCTGATCACACTTTCAATATAAACGCCAGCAGGAGCGTTAAGCAGAGCGAAAGGAGGAGATACTTGAAAGGAACCTCCGGCGTCTCGTACTCGATGATCTCATACTGCGTATCGTCTAATGTTGCCATCTGCTGTCTTATCTCGGCGACGATGTTCTCGACGATGTCGTCATCCTCGCCGTAATAGAATGTTCCGCCTGTGTCTTCAACGACTTCCTTCATCATGGCGCGGTCGGCTGAAGCCATCTTCTCGGTGCCGATGCCGTATACGATGATGTCCCTGTCCTGGCACATCTGTCCAGCTTCGGGGAGGGTGATGATCTCCGTACCGTAAAGTTCGTTGTCGGTTGAGAAGATGATTACTCTCGAACGGTCGGGCTTGTCCTCCACGTCGTAGAAGTCCAATGCTGCCGCAGCAAGGCCGTCACCTATGATGGACGAACCTCTCTCGGCATTGTCGACGAGCGTGCCGTTGCTGATGAAAGCCTCTGATTCAAGGAGCTTGTCGGAATAGATAAGCTTTCCGTTCGTGAAATCGAGTCTCATCTGAAGGCCGACCTTCACCTTTTCAAGTATTTCGATGATGTACTGGTAGTCATTTGTAAGAGGACACAGAAGGACCGGTGATGTGTTGAAGATAACGATGCCGAAACGCTCGCCGTTGAGCTCAAGAACCAGGTCTTCGAGCTTGTCAATGAGCGTTGCGTTCAGATGGTCAACGGTCGTACTGATGTCCATGCAGAGGATGATGTCCCTGTTATAGTTCGCGAGCTGCCTGGACTCGGTCTTGTAAGGTCTTGCCATAAGGAAGCCCGAGAGCAGGATGTCCGCGATTATGAGCACGATAAGGACATACTTGAGGATCGTGTACCAGACGATCCTCGTCTTGTACATTGCTTCTTTCTTAAGATAGTCAGGCAGATATGCCTTCTTGCCGCCCCTGTATTTCTTACCGAAACGGATGTTGATGAATGCGAGGATGACAAACACCGCCGCAACACCGGCACATATATACAGAGCCATGGGATTCTTCAGTTCCATTCAGACACCAATCTCCTTGATTTTTCGAGTGACGCCCTTACGTCGCCTTCGGATATCTGGTCGAATTCCGGCTGGTAGTACTCGCCTACGAGCTTGGCGAGATCACCGAAATCCGTCCTGCTGATCTCGAAAAGCGTAAACTTGTCGACTTCCGTACCGGTCGCCTTGTATACAAATTCTCTTACAACGCGGCTCATGTCCTCATAAGCCGGCCTGATCTTTGTCGTATCCTGGTTGAACCTGGCTTCTATGCCGTCCAGAAGCGCAAGGTACTCAGCCTTGAGCTTGGGCATGTCAGGCTTGACAAAGACGGGCTTCTCCTCGATAACTTCCTTTTCCTTCCTCTTTATATCCTTAAGAACGCTGTAAAGGAACATCATGAGAACAGTCACCGTGAGCGCGGCAAGAACAGCCCCCGTGATTATTATCGGAAGCTGAGAGAAATCAAATAATCTCCTTAATTCTATCGTCGTTTCCATATTCCTTAATTTACGACCTTGTTCTTCTCCAAAAGTTCCGCGATCCTGCCGTCGACTCTTACCTCCGAATCGACCGTGATCGTGGGAATGCCGTGCCTGTTGAGCTTGGTCTCGGCAGTCTTCTCCATATCCTGGACTATCTTCTTCTGCTTCTTCTGGATCGACTTGTTCGTCGAAATGAACGGGGGAAGATATCCGGTGCCCTCGACATTGTAGACCTTCTTGCCGAAGATATCAGTGTCGCTTACCCTGATGAGCAGTACATCGTGGACCATAGTTATCTGGTTCAGGAGGCTGTCCGAGAGACTGCAGATGCCCTCAAGATCCGTCACGATGACGATGATCATCCTCCTGTTGATGTAGTTCATCATGTATTTGAGTATGCCGTTCAGATCGGACTTGTTGTCCGGCTTCAGGCATTTCGCATAGCCTTCCAAAAGGAACTCGAGATTGAGGAATCCTGTCTTGAAAGGCGAACGCTCCATCTTTTCATTATTGTAATAAAGACCGCTTACATAGTCGCCATTGTCCGTGACCATGTATGCCAGGGTGCCGCCTGCCATGAGCGCAACATCGCCCTTGACCTCTCCGGCCTTCGTCTCGGCAAGCATTCTCCTGTTGGTATCCATTACGAGCATGATGTTGTGCTTCTTCTCGGCAATGTACTGCCTGATGAGCACCTTCTGGCTCCTGGACGTGGCCTTCCAGTCGATATCCTTGATATCGTCGCCGGGCACGTATTCACGGAGCTCGTCGAAATTCATACTCCTTCCCTTATAGATGGAGTTGTATGAACCGTCGAGCACCCTGCTCGTAGCCTTGTCCGTAGCTATCATCTTATAACGCTTGAGCCCGAACTTGATCCTTGATACGTAATCTAGATTCATGGAGTAACGATCGCACCTACGATAGCATCAACGATTGTCTCTTCCTTGATTCCGTCGGCGATTGCCGCGAAATTGAGCATGATCCTGTGACGCATGACCTCATGTCTCATGGCCTTGACGTCATCAGGTGTTACATAAGCCCTGCCCTGGATGAGGGCAACAGCCTTGGAAACTTCCATGAACGCGATGGCTGCACGTGTGGAAGAACCCATTGCGATATAGTTTGCGAGGTTGGGTGAGATGTATCTCGCCGGATCACGCGTTGCCTGAACAATGTCAACGATATACTTCTTGATCGCAGGTGAGATATAGACCTTCTTGCAGAGATCCTGCAGGAACTCGATGTCCTCGATGGTAACGACGGCCTTTGCAGCGGTGAATACATCGCCCTCGATCCTGTTCAGGATCTCGACTTCCTCGTTGACATTGGGGTATGTGATGACTTCCTTCAAAAGGAATCTGTCCTGCTGAGCCTCGGAAAGCTCATATGTACCTTCCTGCTCGATAGGGTTCTGCGTTGCGATAACGATGAATACGGGCGGGAGCTTGTATGTCTGGCCGCCGATACTTACGGATCTCTCCTGCATCGCCTCGAGCATGGCGCTCTGTGTCTTCGCACTGGAACGGTTGATCTCGTCGAGGAGAAGGAAGTTTGCGTATACAGGTCCGATCTTCGTCTCGAACGTGTTGTTCGTCATGTTAAACGTCTGCGTACCGATAATGTCGGAAGGCAGAAGGTCAGGAGTACACTGAACTCTCGAGAAGGAACCGCCGACAGCTTCGGTCATGACCTTTGCAGCCGTCGTCTTCGCAAGACCCGGAACCGATTCGAGCAGGATGTGACCGTTCGCGATCATGGAGACCAGGAGCGATACGCCCAGCTGCGACTGTCCTACGATCTTGGAATTGTAGTAAGTCCTGATGTTGTTGATGATCGAATTGGCTCTAGCCAGCTCATCAACATTGATGTTCATTACGAGTTGTTCAGCCATAAAAACCTCTCATTTCTCCGCGTTTAGTGCTGTTTACACACTTGTACACGCTACCATAAAAATATTTTGACTTGCCTATTATACTATCAAGAACGCAAATTGTTTAAGAAAATTGTAAGAATGATGTATTTTTGCAACGTCTTTCCTGCAATTTGTCCCCCTAAACCGCTTTGCTTACCCTGTTTTCCGGGCCGTCACACCAATAATACAGATATGACAGACATTATGTTGCACCCCCCTTCAAGGACTTGGAGGATGAGCACTTTGCGGTCATTATCAGGCTGCCGCGGGCAGACCCGGTGCAACATTTTACTACTTTTACCTGTATTTAGGATACAAACAATTCGAAAAGGGGATATATATCATGAAAAATCAGATAATTTCGGGGATCCTGGCAGTTTCAGTCATCGCGGGCATCACTTCTTGCAGCGGCACGGTAAAAGACAACGGAAAGGACGAAGCACCCACAGCAGCAGTAACAACAACGGCGGCTGAAGACCGCAGTGAGGACATGGAAGAGACCGCAGGTCAGGATGACATATCGGTCACGGACGATGCCGCTTCCGCCGGAGGAAGCTCATCAGATGCCGGCACCGGCTTCACGGTCCCGCCCGAACTCACTGAGGATGACGACATCCTCTTCACCTACTCCTACAGCAACATGGCTTGGGGATTTACCCACGTTGTCACGCTCGTCACCAGAAGCGGGGACCTTTATACCTCCGAAGACTGGATCGGCCTGGATCCGGAGATTGCCCTCCTTTACCTTAAGACCTACGCAAAGCCCAACGGACACTTAGACCCCGAGAAGATCGCAGATCTGTACGAGGCCTGCCTTGAGATCAGCCCTGACGCCAAGACTTCCGAAGTTCAAACGGCCTACGACATGGGAAACTATGTATTGAACTTCAGGAATCAGGAGACCGGTGAGGAGATCACCGTGTTCAAGAGAGGGGATTTCAAGCTTGATACCGAAGATGAGGCATTATCAAATGCAATGGATAAGGCGGAAAGACTGATGGGCTTCATTCCCGCTCCTACCCCGTCCTATGGCCTACATATCTATCCCAATATGCTGAATGTACCCTACGGCGGAGAAGACCTTATCGGTACGCATAAGATTTTCGACAGCTACGAAAAGCTCGAATCCTTCTGCCTTGAGAACGGTATCGACATAGAACCCTATATGAGCAGCAATGTGAAGAGCAACCTTCAGGAAGCCTCTGCCATCGTTCTTCAGGTTTTTGACACGAACTGCCCTGTTGATGGCACGCTCAGGACCGGGAAAGACACGTTCATATTCCTCCCTACCCTGGCAGCTTATGAATACAACCCGGAATTCGAAGGAAAAGTCACCGTCGCGATCTGCAGGAACGACCTGTTCGCGAAGCAGTCTTTCGTCGATGAGAATGGAGATTTCTGGCAGTGAGCCAGTCCAGGGCACGCTGAATTATCCTACTAAGCCATTTTTCTGAACTTTGGGATAAAACGGGGGTGCTTAATTTGTGAAATCACTGTCCGTTATCTTGACAGAGCACCAGGGCTGAATTATCCCACCGCGCCATTTTTCGGGACTTTGGGATAAATTCTGAGCTCAAAATTATCCCAAGATGAGGTTTTCTTGCAGTTTGGGATAAAATCCCAGCTCAAAATTATCCCAAGTGAAGCATTTTGAACTTTTGGGATAAAATCACCTCTGAAAATTATCCCGCGAAGGCAATAATTCACGGTTTGGGATAAAATCGCCATTGCAAGGTATCGTTTTCGGGAAAAAGTCTTCAAAAACGATATCAGCCGACTTTGCAAGATATCGTTTTTTGTTAAAAATCTTCTATAACGATATCAGCGGATCAATCAAGATATCGTTTTTTGTGAAAAATCTTCTATAACGATATCTTCGGATCAGCCGAAATATCGTTTTCAGTGAAAAATATTCAATAACGATATCGGCAGATCAATCAAGGTATCGGAAACAGAAGTTTTTTCAATATTTCGATACTTTGACCTTCCGGCAGGCATGGCTGGTCATTAGCGGATCATTCAAATGCCACTCGCAATCCACTCACACCCCACTCCAATCCACACGCGCCGACACGCTGCCACACTCTCCCGCCCCGGCCCCGTGAACAATCTGTAAAGATTCTTTTAGAATCTGCACGCCCGCGGTCAAACACGCATATAATATGAAAATACCTCTCTTTCCCGAAGGAGGACTCTCATGAAAAAGCATGCGAAGATAGGCCTGAAGATAATCCTGAGCCTTTTGATCACCTGTTTTGCGCTGTTGCCGGTACAGGGAATAGTCAATGCGGACGACATCGTCTATACCGCAAGACCGTCAGTCAACGGGCAACTCCGTGTCGCAGGGCTGTGCCTGGCGGATCAGAACGGTGCGCCCGTGCAGCTCAGGGGCGTAAGCACCCACGGACTGACGTGGTATTCCGATTTTCTTAACGAGAATCTTTTCGAACAGTTGTCGCGGGACTGGGACTGCAACCTGGTAAGGCTCGCGATGTACGCTTCCGTTTACGAGAGCAAGGAACGTGAGGAGAGCTACGCCCTCATGAAGAAGGGCATCGAGCTGGCAGTGGCGAACGACATGTACGTCATAGTCGACTGGCATATGCTCGAGAAGGGCAATCCGAATGAGGAGTGCGACTCCGCGATAGAGTTTTTCGAGAGAATATCCTCAGAATATAAGGAATGCCCCAACATCATCTTCGAGATCTGCAATGAGCCGAACGGCCCCGCGAACTGGTCCGACGTATCGGTCTACGCCGACAAGGTCATACCGGTCATCAGAGAGAACATGCCCGATTCGGTCATAATCGTCGGAACGCCCGAATTCGGAAGGAACCTGGGCGACCCGGTGCTCCGTCCGCTGAAGTACGAGAACGTCGTATATTCGCTGCATTTCTACGCCGCAACGCATAACGAAGGTCTGAGGACCGAGCTCATGTCGGCCATCTCGGCCGGACTTCCCGTGTTCATAAGCGAATGCGGAATAAGCGAGGAATCAGGCGACGGGGATATCGATTTCAAATCGGCCGTCGAGTGGTTCAGCCTGCTGAATAAGTTCAAGATCAGCTACTCCGTCTGGAATCTCTCCGACAAGGACGAGACTTCAGCATTCTTCAAGCCGGGATTCGATCCTTCAAAGCAGATCGAGGACAGCGACCTCACGATAACTGGACTCTGGGTAAGGGAGCTCATCCGCGGCGGCAGGCCGGGCGACATCTACAGACCCGCTCCCATTGTCGAAAAGAGCAAGACCGACTTCATACGGACCTTTGTCACCAACTCCCTGGGCGACCGCGGTTTTGCGGCAATAGGCTCATGGTGGTTCTTCGCGGCCATCTCCGCGGGATTCCTGCTCCTGTGTCTCTTCATAGCGCTCATCTACCGTTCGGCGAGATCGAAAAAGAGACTCACGTACGATGACGTCGTAAAAGGCGACGCAAAGAACGGCAAGGGCAGCGGCTTTGCCAAGTTCTGCCTCTTCGTCAGCATCGGCTTCACGATAATCTACCTCTGCTGGCGTGTGATCTACTCGATCCCGCTCCAGGCAGGTGTTTTCCCGATCATAATGAACATTCTCCTTCTCATAGTCGAGGTTCTGGGCTTCGTCGAATCCCTCGTCCTGTACCGCAACCTCATCGGAAAGAAGGACCATCCGCTCCCTGTGATCCCCGACGACGCATGGCCCGATGTCGACATCTTCATCGCGACATACAACGAGCCGACGGAGCTTTTGTACAAGACCATCAACGGATGCAAGCATCTCAAGTATCCCGACAAGTCGAAGGTCCACATCTGGGTATGCGACGACAACCGCCGCCCGCAGATGAGGGCCCTGGCCGAAAAGATGAACGTCGGATATTTCGACCGCCCGGACAACAAGGGCGCAAAGGCAGGAAACCTCAACCATGCGATGGGCCTCACGAGCGCGCCCTACATCGTCACGCTCGATGCCGACATGGTCGTAAAGAGCGACTTCCTTTTGAAGACCATCCCCTACTTCGTCGATGTCGAACTGCGCGAAAAGGACAAGCCCGAGAAGGAGCGCCTGCACCTGGGTCTTTTGCAGACTCCGCAGTGCTTCTACGACCCTGACGTCTTCCAGCACGCCCTTTATTCGGAGAAGCGCGCGCCTAACGAGCAGGACTTCTTCTACCGCACGATCGAACCCGCAAAGACTTCGACAAACAGCGTTATCTACGGCGGTTCGAACACGATCCTTTCAAGGCGCGCATTAGAGGACATCGGCGGCTTCTTCACAGGTTCCATCACGGAAGACTTCGCGACCGGCCTCCTCATCGAATCTGCCGGATACATCAGCCTCGCGCTCCCCGAGCCCCTTGCGAGCGGCCAGACGCCGCACACCTTCAAGGAGCACATCCAGCAGCGTACGCGCTGGGGCAGAGGCGTTATCGTTACCGCCAAAAAGCTGAAGATCTTCAGGAGAAAGAACCTGAACCTCGCGCAGAAGATAAGCTACTGGAGCTCGGTCATATACTGGTATTCGCCGCTCAAGAACTTCATCTACGTCTTGAGCCCGCTGCTCTATGCGACCTTCGCGATACCTGTCTTCAACTGCAACTGGCTGGAGCTCCTCGTATTCTGGCTTCCGATGTTCTTCCTGCAGGATCTAAGCCTCAGGCTCAACAGTAAGAACGCCATTTCGACCAAGTGGAGCGGCATCTACGAGACAAGCGTCATGCCCCACCTGTTCATCCCGATCCTAAAGGAGTCGGTCGGCATCACGCTCGCCAAATTCAAGGTCACCGACAAGTCCAAGAAGAGCACGAGACGCCAGCGCGACATACGCTCCATGATCCCGTTCCTCGTCCTGATCGCACTTTCCGTTGCGGGCATCGTAAGGATCGCCTGCATCTTCGATCTGACGCAGACCATAAGCACGGTCATCCTCCTGTTCTGGATAGTCAGGAACCTCTATTACCTGATTATGGCGCTGTTCCTGATAGACGGCCGCGACAGCGACGGCGAGACAGTACATGTGCTCGATCCGGAGATGGTATCCGTCGAAGCGGACGGTGCTTCCTATGACGGCGTAACGACCCAGATGACGGAACACAACGTCACGGTATTCCTCGATGAGGGTCCCGAGCTCGGCTTAGGTTCCGAAGTAAAGGTCAGCATCACGAGCGAAAAAGCAAACGTCACCTTAAAGGGCGTTATCACGGGCATCAAGGAATCCCGCAACAACGTCGCGAGGACACAGACGATCGAGATACTCGACATGGGAGATCAGGAGTGTGAATATCTGCAGCTCCTCTACGATCGCGTACCGACACTCCCGCAGTCCCTTCACAGGGATTTCGGCGTTATCCCGCATCTGTGGCAGAACATCGCGCACCGCGTCGCAAGAACGAGGAAATAACTTACTCGGCGCCGTTTTCGACGAGCTCTTCGTGCTCTTTCTGGAGCTTCTCATCGTAAGATAAGAGGGGCTTAACATCCTTCTGCCCTTTGATCTTCCTTGCGACGTAGTTGGAAGTGATCTTCTTCACGAGCGGGAAGAGCGCTATTACGCCGATCAGGTTCGGGATCATCATTAAGCCGTTGAACGTATCTGAGAGGTCCCATGCAAGAGAGCTTTCCATGACGGCGCCTGCGACTATGAGAAGGACAAAGATTACCTTGTAGACCTTGGCGGCCTTTATGCCGATGAGATATTCCACTGCCTTGCTCCCGTAGTGGGACCAACCAAGAACAGTCGTGAACGCGAAGAGCAGGATCGCAACCGCGATGAACCATTCGCCGCCCCTGCCGAAGACATTGCTGAAAGCCTTGGCTACGAGCGTCGCATCCTCCACGCCTTCGTTTACGAGACCCGTCTCAAGGTTGATAAAGCCTGACGTAAGGACAACAAGTGCCGTCATGGTGCAGACGACGAACGTATCCGCGAAAACTTCGAAGATTCCCCACATGCCCTGCTTTACGGGCTCTTTGACGTCGGAGTTGCTGTGGACCATGACCGAAGAGCCGAGTCCCGCCTCATTGGAGAAGACGCCTCTCTTGCAGCCCTGTGTGATGACTTCCTTCAGCACGATACCCGCAGCGGCGCCCGCAACGGGCTTGATGCCGAAAGCGAACTTGAAAATGGACGCAAATGCCGCCGGTATGGAAGGAATGTGGATAATGACCAGAATGAGCGCGCCGACAATGTAAGCGACCGCCATGAAAGGAACCACCATCTCGGCTACTGCCGCGATCCTCTTAAGACCTCCGAGTATTACGATCGCCGCGACTGCCATCAGGACAATGCCGATGAGGAACGGAACGAGCTTGATCTTTCCGGCGATCAGGATGTCATTCGAGATGTCCGAGAAGAAAGCCGACTCGATATTGAGCGTTATCTTATTCACCTGACCCATGTTGCCGATGCCGAAAGAAGCGAGGACCGTAAAACACGAGAAAAGGAACGCCAGGATCTTTCCTATGTATTTGCAGCCCTTATAAGAGCCAAGTCCGTCCTGCAGATAGTACATCGCGCCGCCGGACCATTCGCCGTCTTCGTTCTTCCTTCTGTAGTAGATGCCGAGAACGTTCTCTGAAAAGTTCGTCATCATGCCGAAGAAAGCGGCGATCCACATCCAGAACACCGCGCCCGGGCCTCCGATACAGATGGCTGCCGACACGCCTGCGATATTGCCCGTGCCGATCGTCGCGGCAAGAGCCGTGCAGAGAGCCTGGAACTGCGAGACACTTCCCTTCTCCCTCTTATTGTGGCTGGATTTGTCAAAAACGCCGCCGCCGGTCTTTTTCCACCAGTGCCTCAAGTGCGATATCTGGAAGAACTTTGTCGCAAAAGTCAGAAGGATGCCCGTGCCTATGAGAAGGACGAGGCCTATCTTCACCCATACGAAAGAGTTTACTGCGTCATTTATCTCGGTGATCTTTTCCAAAAACTGTTCCATGTTATTCTCGCTTCAGGGATGGATTTTCTTTTCGCGAAAATAATAAATGAAACAAACGAAGTCTTCAAGACTTCCTTCTCCTCTCCCACTTGCGCTTGACTTCCTCGGCCTTGGCGATGATCTTTTCTTTCCATTCATCGTCGGGCGCGTCGAGCTGGTAAGCGTCAAACCCGTATTCCCTGCCGTATGAGCAGATGACGGATTCGTCGTCCACGTGAAGGGATATGCGGTATCTGTTCGGGACCTTCTGCGGCAGTATCTGGGAGTGGCCCTTCTGGACCTCCTTAAGGTGCCTCGAGCCGTTGACGATGCCGTCAAACCTTATGCCGTAGTGGGCGAAAAGGGCTTTTATGTATTTCTCGGAGCGGAACGAAGACGTGTATACCCAGACCTCATAGCCCATCCTCTGAAGCGTGTTGATAAGCTCGGGCGTGCCGAGTCTCAACCGTTCCCTGAAGATGTGGTTTAAGGGAAAAGCCAGTTCCTTTTCGGTCTTGTGGGTCGCCGGATTAACGAAGAGGACTTCATCAAGGTCAAAAGAGACCCTCATCTTCTCCCCGTCATTTTTTTCTTTCATTCTTCTCCATTTCCTCGATGACGGTAATAGCCTTTCTTGCCCATTCCTCCTCAGAGGAGTTAATCTCATATTCCTCGAACTCGCCGGTCTTGCCGCGCGTAACGAGGATCAGGTCGTTATCGATGTGAAGCGTCTTTGCGTACTTGTTTGCGATGAGTTTTTCCATCCGCATCACGCTCTCGGACTGGTTCTGCTCTCTCTTCGCGACGCCCGTGATTATGCCGTCGACGTGGACAGAATAAGCCCTGAAGAATTTCTGGATGTCATCGATCGAATAGTAATCTGCCGCATATACCCAGATGTCGTAGCCGTTCTTCGCGAGGAAGTAGAACAGAGCCGGGATTCCGAGCCTTATCCTCTGCTTCATGCGGAGGTTCAGGGGGAAGATGAATTTCTTTTCGAGATACTTGTAGTCTTCCGGCCTGAAAACAACCTCGTCAAGATCCAGCGTAACGCGCTTATCGTGCTGGGACTTCTCGAGTATCTTCTTGATGTCTGATTCCGTGGCGACGTTGATTATCTTGATCGGGACTTTCTTGATGTTGCAGCGCATCGCGGCCGCCCATCTGTGGTGGCCGTTCAGGAGGAGATATCCGTTCGGACGGAGCTTTTCGACCGTCAAAGGCTCGTCGAAAACCTTGCGCTCGAGCCTCATGGCCTCACGGAACTTCGTCTCGTATTCGCTTATGATCCTGTAGCTCGGACCGACCGACTCCATGGAGAACTCGTCCTCGGCATTCGGATGGAGTTTCGCGCACGCGGCTTTCCTGACAAACATACGCTCCAGAATGCCCGCGTGAACGGGGATGTATACACCCTTCTGGTTCTTTACGTCATTCTGTACGAATTCATCAAGTTTTGATTTTGCCATTTGACCACACTCTCCTTCAGACGCCCTGCATTACGGAAGTGAAACAGACGATGTATCCGTCAGGCTCCTTCCTTATAACCTTTGCATATATCCTTGAACCGTTCTTCTGCACCATTATGTTCTGCCTTAGCGGCAGTTCCCTGTCCGTTTTCAGGACCGCAAACTTCAGATCCTTTGAAGCCTTCAGGATGGTGCCCTTCAGTTCCTCCTCGATGACAGTCTTTGCCTCGAGCATGAAGAAAGAACACTCCTCCGGAACCTCTTCGCCCCACTCTATGTCCCGTCCTCTTACGTCGAGCGTAAGACTGCCCATTCCGGTCACTTCGTAATACTTGAGTTCTTTTGTCGAACCCTTGGGAAGGAATGCTCCGTCCGAAATGTATTCGATGTTTTCTTTGAGGAGCTGTCTCGTGTTCTCCGTTATGAGGAGCTGGCCTCCGATCGTAAGGGCTTCGAGTCTTCCCGCAGTGTTGACGGGCGAGCCCATGCAGCCGTACTTCATCTTCTTTTCGGAGCCGATGTTGCCGACAACGACGCTGCCGGTATTGATGCCGATACCCATTTCGAGATCGGGATAACCGTTCTCACGGTTCCATTCGTTTACTTCCTTAATGGCGTTCTGCATCTCGATCCCGCAGCTCACCGCAAGGGTCGCATGGTCCGGCCATTCCTTCGGGGCGCCGAAAACGACAAAGATGCCGTCACCCAAAAACTCTATGACGGTGCCGTGATATTTCTCTATGACGGATACCATCTTCTCGAAATAATGATTCAGGAGATTTATCAGCCTCTGCGCGGACATCGTTGTCGCGAGCGCCGTGAATCCCCTGAGATCGCTCATCATGATGGTGACTTCCTGGGTAACGCCGCCGCGCTTCTGGCCTTCGGAGGTCGTGAGCACGTAGTCGGCGATATCAGGCGAAGTGTATCTGGCGAAAGCCGATTCCACCTTTATGAGCTTCGTAAGATCGGTGATGACGATCAGATACAAAGAGACGTCTCCCTTGTAAAAAGTCAGTCTGACGTGAAGGTTGTGGACCTGACCTTCATTGCTCACGTAATCGACGATCGCTTCCTGGGAAGTGAGCTTCTGCGTTACCGCGTCGATGAAGAGCTGGATCAGGTCGTCGTTGCCTTCAACGTAAGGGATGGCGTCCCATATCTTTATGTTGCTGTTTGCGGGGATCCCGAAAAGCTTCTCGGCCGACGGATTGGAGTCCATGAGCACTCCCGAAGAAGAGACGACGCATACCGCATCATCGGTGTTCTCGAAGATATACTTGATCTGTTCGGCAGGTATATTGTCAAACATGACGCCCCTCCATCCGGCCGGGAAGTCATCCCGGTCTTACCGCAATCACCCTGTCAGCTGTATCTGACAGAAATCCTTATCAGCTGTTGTAAAGATCATTGATCTCCTTGCAGGCTGAAAGGTAGTCGTAAGTGAGTTTTCTCAGACGGTAAGAAAGATGCTTTAAGATCATCTCGACCTTGACCGGAGTATCCTTGAAGAGCTGCTCGAGTCCTTCGGGACGTACGATCTCGACATATGTGCCGTCTTCTTCGGAAACAGCCGTTGCGCTCCTGGGCTCGTCTGCGATCATGCCCATCTCGCCGAAGAAGGATACCGGATAAAGATCCGTGAGCTTGTTCTGTCTGTCGCTGCCGAAATTGCTGTAGATACCGACAACACCGCCGTAAACGATGTACATGCACTTGCCGGTCTCGCCTTCCTTGAAGATGATCGTGCCCTTGTCATAAGTCTCGATGGCTGCTGCCTTCTGGTCCTTAAGTCCTGCAGATGCCTCGCGGAGAGCTTCTGCGGAAGGCTTCTCGATATTGTTCTTGCCGGAAGAATAATAGTCGATATACTTCTTGATCTTGGAGAAGATGGAATCGCTCTTCTTGTCCTGGGCAGCGCGGACTTCCTTTAAGACGCCGGCAAGGATGTCATATTCTGCGGACAGCTCCTTGATCCTGACTCCGAGATGCTTCATGATAGCGTAGATCATGTCGGGATTCTCTGCAAAGAAGGTTTCAAGCTCGTCGCTCGAGATCTCTTCCGTGCTTACATCTTCCTTGGCAACGATGGTCGTGCTCCTGGGATAGGATTCGATCGCAGCCATCTCGCCGAAGAACTCGCCGGGATTGAGGATGGTCAGTGAGCGCTCGTCGTCTTCGCCGTAGTTCACGATGACTTCAACGCTTCCTTCGATGATCTTGAAAAAGCTGTTGCCCAGATCGCCCTGCTTGAATATAACTTCACCCTTTTTGAACTGTTTCTGTGTACTCATAAAAGAGACCCCTTTCGTCAATTTAAAATAATATTTATTTTAATATAGGACAGTCAAAAAATCTTATCTTTTCGGGCAAAATTCACATAATCTTTATCAACGATTAAATGTTTGTTCTTTCCGCCTGATCAGCCCGCCGAAAAGAGCATATTCAATAATCGGCCTGCATACATTAAAATTATAAGAGGCATTGTTTCACGGTTGACGTCATAAGGTGGTGTTTTATGGACGACGAAAAAGCGCTCATCTATCAGAATATCATCGAGAATCTCTCCGACGGAGTGATCGTTATCGGGTTCGACAGCAGGGTCGAGACCTGTAATGACTCTGCCTGCGACATGCTGGGCATCAAATCTGACAACATCATCGGCAAAACGATCGCAGGACTCATGACCGAGATCGAAGGCAACGATGACTTTTTCGAGCTGCTCCTGGACGCTATCTACCTTAAGAAAAAGGTCTCGAAGACCGTCACGTTCACCAACGGCAAGCAGCTGAAATATCTCAAGGTAACCACGACTTTCATTACCGCAGGCAACGAAGAGACAAACCTCGTCGTGGTAGTTTCCGACCAGACAGAGGTCACAAACCTCATCATCAGGAACAAGAGCCTTGCCACGCAGATAACCGCTCTCATGAATTCCTTCGTTGAGGTCATGGTAACCGCAGTCGAAGAAAAATCGGCATACAACGCAAACCACACAAAGAACATGGTCAGGTACGCCGAGGCCTATCTCGACTGGCTGTCGTCACACGGCGAACTTGCAAAGAACACCTCCAGGAACATCGGGCCTCTTCTCATGAGCGTCTGGCTCCACGACATAGGCAAGCTCCTGATCCCCCAGGAGGTAATGGATAAAGCCACAAGGCTCGGCGCGCATCTCGTCACCGTCATGACAAAGCTCGAGATCGCGCGTCTCATGATAAAGAACCGCATCCTTTCAGGCGAGAAGACCAGGGATGAGGGCGAAAAGGAACTCGCCCGCCTCGGCAGGCTCGAAAAGCTGATAATCTCGGCAAATACCGCACCCGTACTCGATGAGGAAACGATAGAACAGCTTAAGTCCGTTGCGGACATTGATCTCATGACATCCGACGGCGGCACCACTCCCCTTTTCTCACCCGAAGAACTCGAAGCGATAACAGTCGCAAGGGGAACTCTCACCGCCGAAGAGCGGCACATCATCGAATCGCATGCCTCGCTGACTGCAAAGCTCCTGTCAAAGATGGAATTCGTCGGTGACTATAAGAACGTTCCCGCCTGGGCATCCGCGCACCACGAATATCTCGACGGCACGGGTTATCCCAAAAAGCTCTCGGGAGACGAGATCCCCTGGGAGACGAGGCTTCTCACGATAATAGACATTTACGATGCTCTTACGGCAGACGACCGGCCTTATAAGCCGCCGATGTCACCGGAGCAGGCCTTCAAGATACTTGAGGACATGGCAAAGAAGGGCAAGATAGACGCGAAGATACTTAAGAGTTTCATCAAGAGCAACGCCTGGCGCAAGACAGTGAGGTATACGGATATGAAGAAGATAGAGATAGAGGCAAAGAAAGAGAACCTGGAAGAGGTCCTTGCTTTCATCGACGGTTATTTGGAGGAAGTCGAATGCCCGATGAAGAAGCAGATGCAGATCGATCTCGCGGTGGAGGAGCTGTTCGTCAACGTCGCACTCTATGCTTATGCGCCCGGAACGGGTGACGTCGTGATCGAGATCGGCCTCAGCGAAGACAGATCACAGGTCCTAATCACGTTCATCGACTCAGGCATCCCATACGATCCGCTCGCGAAAGAGGATCCCGATGTCACACTCCCCGGCGAGGAGCGCCAGATCGGCGGCCTGGGCATCTTCCTCATCAAGCAGTACATGGATGACATCCGCTACAGATTCATCGACGGCTGCAACAATCTCACGATAGTAAAAAATCTGGAATAACCTTTTAAAGAGGTGTCTTAAATGAGCAACAACATAAAGAAAATGTCAGACCGGGAGAAGAGGCGTCATTCTCTCTCGGCTAAGACCGTCCGTTCCACCGTCGTAAGCTGCATACTCTTCGGCCTTATCATCCAGCTGGTGGCTCTGTCGTTCTATGCATATTCCTTCACGAAAAAATACATCGAAATTGCTCATGCCGCTGCGATCCAGGCCCGCTCGTCGGCAATGCACGGTTCTGACGTCGTAAGTTTTTCGCGCAGCATCATGAATATCTATAACGGCCTGAGCGATGAAGACCGCGCCAAGATCGGCACGCCGGAATACAGGGCGTTTTTTGAACATCAGGACATGGAAAAGGGCGGCATTTACGACGTCCTGGTACACATGCTCGATAATGTCGGAACCTACGACGAGATTGCTTACATATATGTCGGAATGTTCGATCCCGAAAACAACGCAATCGTCTACATGGTCGACACCGACAAGAATCCGGAGACAAAGCAGATGCCTGGCGACTGGGAACCCGCCAACGTCAAAGGCATGCAAAAACTCCTGAACGGCACGGAAGACGAGACACTATACTACTTTGACAACACTGAGAAATACGGGCTTCTTTGCACGGTCGCAGTCCCCATCAACGATAAAGCCGACGGAAGCCTTGTATCGTTCATGTTCGTTGACATCTCGATACATAACATTATCGTAGGCATGGGAAACCTCTCCTTCCAGCTTACCATCGTATTCCTCGTCATCACGTTCCTTCTCGCGTGGTTCCAGACAAAACTCATAAAGACAAAGCTTGTCGAACCTATCAACAAGATAGCCGAAGCTTCCCAGAATTACGTCAAGGACAGACAGGAAGGCATTGATAACAAAGAGCACTTCTCAGACCTCAACATCCACACAAAGGACGAGCTCGAGAACCTCGCCGTCACGATGAAGGACATGGAGCATGACCTCTCCGAGTACGAGGCAAACCTCACAAAGATAATCGCCGAAAAAGAGCGTATCGGAACCGAGCTCTCACTTGCCACGGCAATCCAGTCGGCAATGCTCCCCCATATCTTCCCTCCCTTCCCCGACAGGACTGAATTCGACATCTTCGCCACGATGGAACCTGCAAGGGAAGTCGGCGGTGACTTCTACGATTTCTTCCTGATCGACAATGACCATCTCTGCCTCGTAATAGCGGACGTATCCGGCAAAGGCATTCCCGCGGCCCTCTTCATGATGATCTCCAAGACGATCCTTCAGAGCTGCGCAATGCTCGGCCAGTCGGCTGCAGACATCCTCATGAAGACAAACGAGGCTTTAAGCACGAATAACAATGTCGACATGTTCGTCACGGCATGGGTCGGCATCCTTGAGATCTCCACGGGAAAGCTCACAGCCGCAAACGCCGGACACGAATATCCGATATTAAAGCAGGAAGGCAGACCGTTCGAACTCTACAAGGACAAGCACGGCTTCGTAATAGGCGGAATGCCCGGAAGCAAGTACAAGGAATACACCGTCGATCTGAAACCCGGTGACAGGATCTTCGTATACACAGACGGCGTTCCCGAAGCAAACAACAAAGAAAACAAGATGTTCGGAACAGACCGCATCCTCGTTGCCCTCAACAGCAATCCTGATACGTCAGCCGAAGGACTGATAAAGAACGTCAGGGCTTCAGTCGGAGATTTCGTAAAAGACGCGGAACAGTTCGACGATCTTACGATGCTGAGCTTCACATACAACGGAACACAAAAAGAAGCATAAAACTATTAGCACCTGCTCATTACCGGCCGTCAGGGGCCGCCTGAAGCTGACCTGAAGGTCCCCTTGACCGCTTGCATTGCAGGTGCTTTTTTGTGCTCAGGAGGGGCAAGTCCCTCCATGCATCAAAGATACTCGGTTTGTAATATGAAGACCAAAATACAGCAGCTAAATGGGTTATAAATCATTTATTCATCTGTAGTGAGTGTTGATTATCATATCAACCAGCTTTACATTAAGAGGCTTAGTATCTGATTCAAATGTATAAAACAATCTGTCTCCCAAAATGATACCTTCCTGACTGTAATCGTTGGCTCTGGTCAACATTTCTTCTGTATACTCGTGATCACCCAGTTTCCCGCAATGTTCATGATAAAGAATCCTTCTGTCGCTCATTCTTAGGATAGTAAAGTCAGGATGGATTATCTTCTTCCCCACTTTCAACGGACATTCGTATCTGTATGGAATACCATTAGCTCTCAGCCTGTCGGCAATGATGACTTCAGACTTTGATCTGACACGTTCACCTTTGGCTGTATAGAATTCCGGTGAACCCTTTTTAAAAGACTTATGTACATATGGAGTATCCATCCATTTTTGTGCATATGAATCATCCGCTGACACAATAGGCTTTGTATAAGCTTTCCGGCCATCCGACAGTTGATCAAATACGTCCTCTGCAAGTTTTTCGGGATATATCTTCTGCATCTTTTCTATTGCAATCAGTTCCTGTTTCATAGAACGCAAAACTTTCTGGAGATAATTCTTTTGAAGTAATTCTGCAATGATTTCGCTGTCGTCTGAAGTCAGATATTTCACATATGTTTTGTTTTCAAACAAATAGTAATATGAGTTGCCATGTTCTTCTCTGACATTTATCCTACCTTCAGAAGAATGTGCCAATTTCTTCTCTATTTCCTCAATGCTTTTCTGCAACAATCTATATCTGACATTAAGATCTTTTCTGATGTTGATAGCCATGTGTTCACCTCCCTTCTTGTGATGAGATTATATGACCTTGCAAACAAGAAATGTGGGTGATTCGCGCATCAAGCGGTTTTTACACCGAAAATTGAGACTATACGGTGGTCGTGAGACTAGTCTCAATTTTTACGTTAATACTGATTGTTAAATCTCAGTCTTGATAATTTTGATTTTTTCTTATTTTAAGGGGGGCAAAAAATCAGAAAAACGTCATTTCTTGATTCTTTTCGATCATACAGAAAGAGAAAAATCAAAACGCATAACGTAATTTTTCAAAAATGAAAATTCCTTGCAATAAGTAACCGCCGCAAGGGGACTCGCGGCGGCTGGAGGTAAAGTGCATTCCGGGTATTCGGGTGACCGGAAAACAGTATTATGAAAAGAACTGGTTATTACTTCTCTTATCTGTTACTGTCTCTTGTTTCCTTTCTTGGAAAGGATGTCGAAGACTACTGCGGCAAGGAGTACCGCACCCTTAACGATCTTGATCCAGTCCTGGTCGATGGACATCAGGGACATGCCCTGGTTGATGACACCGATGAGGGCGGCACCGATTACCATTCCCATGACCGTTCCTGAACCGCCGTATGCGGAAACACCGCCGACGATACAAGCTGCGATCGCGTCCATTTCGAAGTTCTGTCCTGCAAAGGAGTTTGCCGAACCGAATCTTGCAGTAACGATGAGTGAGGCAAGAACCGTAAGGACTGCCATGTTGAGGTAAGCGCAGAACATGACGAGCTTATTGTTGATACCTGAAAGTCTTGCTGTCTCTGCGTTTCCGCCGACAGTCATGAAGTGACGTCCGATGGTCGTCTTCTCTGTGATGATTCCGTAGATGATGAGAACTGCGATGATCCAGATGAGAACTACCGGGATGCCGCCGTCCATTGCGAGCTGGTAAGCAAGGATAAGGATTACCGCTACTTCAAGAACGCTCTTTCCGATAACGAATCCGAGAGGATCTGCCTGATATCCCTTCTTTACCTTGTTGGCACGGGTGGAGATGTTGATGTAGACAACAGCTGCAGCACCGATAACGCCGAGGACAATGCAAGGGATGTTGAGCGTGCCCCATGCCGACTCGAAGATCCTTCCGGAGAAGATGCCGAGGAGTTCGGGCGGGAAGTTTGAGATGGCGCTGGTATCGGATACGGAGATGAGGATCTGGGTACCGAGACCTCTGAATGCGAGATAACCTGCGAGGGTTGCAATCCACGGAGGTATCTTGAGGTATGCGATGAGGAAACCTAAGATGGCACCGTAGATAACGCCTACTACTACAACGAGGATGAGAGTGAGAGGTGTGTTGACGTGCTTGATGACGGAAAGAACACCTGCGATCGCACCCATGAAGCATACGAAGGAACCAACGGAAAGGTCGATGTTACCGCCGGTGAGCATGCACATGAGCATACCGACACCGAGGATGAATACGTATGCGTTCTGTTCGATGAGCGATGTAACGTTCGAGGGAGTGAACATGTTACCGCCGGTCATTATCGTAAAGAAGACGTAGATTACGATAAGTGCTATGGTCATTACGTTCTTTTTAAGAACATTCTTTATGCTGAACGTGTTCATGCTTTAGCACCTCCCTTATCTGCAGCTTCTGTTGCGGCAGTCTTCTTGGCACCCTTTCTGCGCATCTGCATGATGACGTCGAAGAGGACTGCGATGAGGAGAACCAGACCCTTGACTACCGTCTGATAGTTAGGAGGTGTGTTCGCGATGACCATGCCCTGGTTGATAATACCGCAGAGAGCAGCACCGATGATAACACCGCCAATGGAACCTGTTCCGCCGTATGCGGAAGCGCCGCCGATGAAGCATGCTGCGATCGCATCCATCTCATAACCGAGACCGTAAGTAGGCTGTGAACCCATGAGTCTTGCGATGTTGAGGACGCCTGCGAAACCAGCGAGAAGTCCCATGAATGTGTATGCACTGAACATTACCATCTTTGTGTTGATACCGGAAAGTCTTGTAGCCTTCTCGTTACCGCCGACAGCATAGAGGTTACGTCCGAGTGTGGTCTTAGATGTGATGTAAGCGAATACGCCGAGTACGAGGGCGATCCAGATGAGAACCGTGGGGATACCCTTGTAGTTTGCGAGCTTATTTCCGATCCAGATAACTACTGCATCGATGAGAACCGTCTTGACTATGACGCTTATAAGCGAATCTACCTTGTAGCCCTGATTGATCAGTCTCGTGCGGTTAATAAACGTGAATACCGTATAACCTACTGCAATGAGGATCGCTACACACATACATGTCTTGTTGAATGATGTTGCAGGTCCGACTCCGGCGAGGAAATCAGGAATATAGCAGCTGTCGCCTCCGCCGAATATGTTAAGGAATGTCTTATCACTGATCTGATAAGCGTAACCCTTCATTATGATGTTCGCGAGTCCTCTGAATGCCAGCATGCCGACAAGGGTTGCGATGAAAGGCGGAACCTTTATAAATGCGATCCAGTAGCCGTGCCATGCACCGACCAGAAGTCCCATGAGGAGCATTGCGATTACAGCGAGGGGCCAGGGAAGGTTTGCTTCCATGATGATGGCGCCGACACCGCCTGCGAGACAGACGACAGAACCTACTGAAAGGTCGATGTTGCCACCTGTCAAGATACAGAGGAGCATACCTGTTCCGAGTACGAAAACGTATGCATTCTGTGAGATTACGTTGTTGATATTCTGAGGTAATAATGACCTGCCGCCAGTCAGGAAATAGAAGATTATGACTACTATGACAGTAGCGATAAGCATCATGTATTTTCTCAGGAAGGTTACTACTTTATTTCCACCCATCGTTATGCCTCACTTCCCGACTTAACAATGCAAGCCATGATGTTCTCTTGTGTTGCCTCGGAAGCTTTCATCTCTCCTACGATCTTAGCCTGGTTCATGATGTAGATTCTGTCGCTCATGCCGATGACTTCAGGAAGCTCGGATGAGATTACGATGACTGATTTACCGGCCTTTGCCAGATCGTTGATGATGCAGTAGATCTCGTACTTTGCACCTACGTCGATACCTCTTGTCGGTTCGTCGAGGATAAGTACGTCAGGATCCGCAAACATCCACTTCGCGAGGAGGACCTTCTGCTGGTTACCGCCTGAGAGGTTTCCTACGAGCTGCTCGACGGAAGGAGTCTTCGTCTTGAGTTTCTGTACATAATCCTCTGCTACCAGGTATTCCTTATCCTTGTCGATAAAGCTTCCCTTGCTGATAGCATTGAGATTTGCAAGTGTCGTGTTTGTCTTGATCGAGTTCGTGAGGACAAGACCATTGCCCTTACGGTCTTCGGTAACGTATGCAAGTCCTGCTGCGATTGCCTGCTTGGGGCTCTTCAGTACGACATGTTCACCGCGGAGTATCAGGGTTCCGGATATACCGATACCGTATGAACGTCCGAAGATACTCATCGCAAGCTCGGTACGGCCTGCGCCCATGAGTCCGTAGATTCCAACTACCTCACCCGCACGTACGTTGATCGATACGTCGTCTACTACTTTTCTTTCGGCAAATTCGGGATGGTATACGGTCCAGTTCCTGACTTCCATCATGATGTCGCCGATCGGGACGTCATGACGCTTCGGGAAACGGTCCGTGATCTCACGGCCTACCATGCCCTTGATGATCCTTGACTCTGAGATATCCTCAGTCTTTGCATCCATCGTCTCGATCGTGGAACCGTCTCTGACGACAGTGATCTTGTCTGCTACATAAGAGACCTCGTTGAGCTTGTGGGAGATGATGATCATCGTCATTCCCTCGCTCTTGAGCTTCTTCATGAGGTCTAAGAGAGCTCTTGAATCGGTCTCGTTGAGTGATGATGTAGGCTCGTCGAGGATAAGGAGCTTGGCGTGCTTAGCCAGAGCCTTCGCAATCTCTACGAGCTGCTGTTTACCTGTACCAATATCTTTAATAAGTGTTTTCGATGAATCTTCAAGACCTACCATCTCGAGGTATTTGTCTGCCTCGGCATAGGTCTTGTTCCAGTCGATACACCACTTGCTTCCCTGTTCATTTCCGAGGAACATGTTCTCGCCGATCGTCATGTAAGGGATCAGCGCGAGCTCCTGGTGGATGATTACGATTCCTTTTTTCTCGGAATCCTTGATGTTATGAAATTCGCATACTTCGCCGTCGTAAACTATGTCGCCTTCATAGGTGCCATACGGATAAATACCGCTGAGAACGTTCATCAATGTCGATTTACCGGCACCGTTCTCGCCGACCAGCGCGTGAATCTCCCCCTCTTCAACCTGAAGGTTGACGTTGTCGAGAGCCTTAACGCCCGGAAAAGTTTTGGTTATGCTCTTCATTTCAAGCAAAACTTTTGCCATGTGTCGCCTCTTTCGTATAGATTTATAAGCTTTGAGTTTGTTTGTCGTTCAGAGTAAAGTCACAACCCCAATATACAGGCGGGGTCTCCCCCGCCTGCAAAGGGCTTTAAACTACTTGATTAAGTAATGTCAGCTTCGGTGTAGTAACCGGAGTCGAGAAGGACTGTCTTGTAGTTGTCTGCTGTAGCGTATGTAGGCTTGCAGAGGTAAGAAGGAACGGTCTTAGCGTTGTTGTTGTATGTTGATGTATCGTTAACGTCAACTGTCTCACCCTTAAGGATCTGACCTACCATCTTAACAACCTGGGAAGCGAGTGTACGTGTATCCTTGAATACGGACATGGACTGCTTGCCAGCGAGCATGTTCTTAACGTTAGCCTTGTCACAGTCCTGACCTGTGATAATAGGATATGTACCATTGTAGTTGGAAGCGAGAGCGTTCTCAACGCCGAGAGCTGTAGAGTCATTGGAGCAGAGCCAGATGTCTACGTTTGTGCCGTCAGCATAGTTGGAAGCGAGGATGTTCTCTGCTCTGGACTGAGCTGTCTCTGTCTTCCAGGAAGGTGTAGCAACTTCTTCGAATGTCTTCTGACCGGAAACTACGTTGAGTGTGCCGTTCTCGATATAAGGCTTAAGAACGTCATAAGCGCCGTTGAAGAAGAAGCCTGCGTTGTTGTCACCGGGGTCACCAGCTGTGAACTCGATGTTGTAAGTTGTGGTTGCATTAGCGAGGTCAAGAGTATCTACAACATACTGACCCTGGATAGTACCAACCATGTAGTTGTCGAATGTTGCATAATAGTCAACGTTTGCGTTGTCCATGAGGAGACGGTCGTAAGCGATGACAGGGATCTTCTTTGCAGCAGCCTTATCAAGAGCTGAGCCGAGTGAAGAACCTTCGATAGCAGCGATAACGAGAACCTTACAACCGGAGTTGATCATGTTCTCAACCTGAGAAAGCTGTGTAGCTACGTCGTTGTTAGCATACTGAAGATCTACTTCATAACCTGCAGCCTCGAGCTCCTTCTTCATGTTGTCGCCGTCCTGATTCCATCTCTGGAGATCCTTTGTAGGCATTGATACACCAACCTTGTTCTTTCCTGAACCGGCTGCGCATCCTGTCAATGCTGTAAATGCGATTGCAGCACAAAGAATTGTTCCAACAATTTTCTTTGCTTTCATTGAGAAATTCCTCCTAAAAAATGATGTTGGCACTTCTTGCCACGTACACCTTAACATGAGGTATATAGGAGTTGCATATCGAGATTCTTGATATTTTTGGCGAAACGGCATAAGGTTCTGAGGCAATTTAGCACAATCTTGTAGTACATCTGACAAGATTGACAAGATTGTGCTAAATACGGCAAAAATGCCACAAATCTAACACTGAGGTGGAAATTAATTATATTATTCTGGCGCGCGCACACATGCGCACGGCATCTGATAACAAGATAATCCTGCCAGTGAAAATACCGGTCTTAACCGGCGTTCATGTAGACTTCTTCCCTGAGATGGAAACCGCTGTCGATTATTATGCTGTCCAGGTTCTCGATCGTAACAGCGGAAGGTTCTATCGCTATATATGGAATGTCCTGACCGCCGTCGAAGAATAACTCCGTCTGTCCAAGAGACTCACCGGACGCTAGCTTTACCGCGCATTCCGCTGCCAGGCGCGCGAGCTTTTCGACGGGCTTATAGACCGTCACGAGCTGTGTACCTTCGACCAGTCTCTGACATGCCTCAAGATCGCCGTCCTGGCCGGTGACAAAGATCCTGCCGGCATAACCTCTCTCAGCCAGGGCGTGGATCGTCTCGCCCGCAAGCGCGTCGTTTCCGCACATGATGGCATCTGCTCCGGCTATCTCATCGAAATGCTCGTTTACGAAATCGTATGCAAGCTCAGGCTTCCAGTTGTCACAGTTATACTTGAGGGTGATGTTCATTCCGTGCTCTTCGCAGACAGCATCAAACCCGTTCATTACCTGGGGAACGTTGTAATCCGACTCGGGTCCCATTATCTCCACGATGTTGCCGCCGTCCTCAACATTGGCGCAGATCGCCTCGGCCATCTGTCTGCCTACCGATTCGTTATCGAAAGATATATAAAGATCGGCGCCGGCATTCATTACGAGTCTGTCGTAGCAGATGACGGGAATGCCTTTATCGCTTGCTTCCTTTACGATATCGGAAAGCGCGTTCGCATCGGCCGTTATGATGACGATGGCATCGACTCCCCTCTCAATGAAGAGCTTGATGTGGGATATCTGGGTGGCAACATCACCGCCTGCGGACTGGACATTTACTTCTGCACCAAGTTCATTGGCCGTTGACACGAATACGTCACGGTCCCTGGTCCAGCGTTCGATTACAAAAGAGTCGAAAGACAGTCCGATGGTGCACACCTCGTTCTTGGTGGTCGGTGTGACTTCCTTTACTTCCGGTCCTTTGCATCCGGCGAAAAGAAGTATCGTTATTACCAGCAAAAATGCGGTGATCCTGCGTCTCATCTCTTGCCCTCCTTGTATTCGGTGGGGGTGACACCCGTATTTTTCTTGAATATGCGGCTGAAATAGTTCGGATCCGAATAACCGACCTCCGAGCAGATCTCCTTCATGGACATGTTCGTTCCTTCGAGGAGCTCTCTTGCCTTTGCGACCCTGACGCCGGTCAGATAGTCGGTGAAAGTAACGCCGGTCTGCGTCTTGAACACCTTGCTGAAATAGAACGGGCTGATGTCGTACATGCCGGAGATATCGTCCAGGGAGATGTCTTCCCGGAAATGCGTGTCGATGTACTTTTTCGCCTTCTCGGCAACATCTTCGGTCTTTGCGGCATTGGCTGCGTTGATCATGTTGACGGCACGCTCGATGTGGCTTAAGAACCACAGACGGAGCTCATCGTAACTCTTCATGGAATTGATCTCGGGAAGGTATTCGCTCCTGGACATGAAGTGATAGACGTGACCGCCGTTGCTGTAGGCCAGACGCTCGCCCCAAAGCACGAATTCAAGCACCTTCAGACAGATGTCGGACATGGCGCCGCCTGAAGATCTTTCCATCCAGTCGAAGAACAGATTTGCCTGCTCCTGCGCTCTGGATACATCGCCCTGAGCGATGGCATCGAAAAGATCCTTTTCGGTCTTCAGAGGATAATCCGTATCGTATTCGCAGCCCTCCGGAAGGTCGACGGCTTCCGCAACCGTCTGCTTCGTTTTAACGAGCACGGAAAGCGCCTCGCTGTATGAATCCGCCATGTTTTCGAGAGGTTTTACGGGGCCGATCCCGATCCTGAAATCGATGCCCAGCGCATCGGATAATTCCTTCTGCGCTTTGCTCGCGGAATCAACGATCTTCTGGTATTCCTCAGGTGTCAGGGAGCTCTTTGCACAGGGTATCAGAACGGGTATCTTGTTACCCATTACGGAGCCCGTGATGCACTTGAAATTGTCGGAGATAACGAGAAGGACCGTCTCGTAATTATTCTGTGTCTTGACGCTCGCGGGGACCGCGCCGCGCATGTATCCGCCGGGTTCCCTGTCACCGCCGACGATGGCGAGCATAAGACCGTACTTTTCGTCGATCTCAAGGAGCTTCTTGTATTCTTCGATATTCTCTTTGAAATGCTCATGCGACAAAAGGTCCTGGATAAGGCCGTTCTCGATGATGGGCACGATGGAATCTAGCTTTTCCTTGATCTCGAGTTCCCTTGTTCTCTGCTCTCTTACGCGGTCGACCTCAGCCATTGCCTTTTTGAGAACGGCAACGATCTGAGCCTTGTCGAAAGGCTTGTTTATGTAGTCGATGACGCCAAGATTCAAAGCCTGTTTCGCATAATCGAATTTATCGTATGCGGATATGATCACGAACACGATATTAGGGTTCGTGCGGCGTATCTCCTTCATGGCGTCGATACCGTTGATGCCGGGCATTCTGATGTCCATGAATGCGATGTCAGGACGCACCTCATCAGCGAGCTCGATAACGTGTCTTCCGGTCTTTGCTTCGAATGTCTCGAACGATCCCGGAAATTCCTTATCCACTATGAACTTAAGCGACTCTCTTACGATGCCCTCGTCATCTGCGAGCATGAGCTTATACATTTGCATCCTCCAGCGGTATCTTTATCGTAACGTGTGTTCCTTCATTCTTGCGGCTCTTCATCTCGAAGACTTCTTTGTTGTTGTAGTAAAGGTCGAGCCTTGCCATTACATTCGTTATTCCGACGCCTCTTGTCTCTGAAGGGCGCTTCTCATGGTTCATTATCTTCTCGATTATCTCTTCGTCGGTGCCTATACCGTTATCGCTTACACGGATGCAGCACATCTTGTCCTCGCGGTAAACGGAAAGCGTTACCTTGCCTTCGCCGGGTTCAAGGTCCTTGATGCCGTACTTGATCGAGTTTTCGACCAGAGGCTGGATGATCATTGACGGAACCATAACGTCAAGCAGGCTCTCATCGATGTCCTTCTCGAAAAGCATCTCCCCCGCATATCTTACGTTCAGGATGTACATGTAGGAATCGACGAGCTCGATCTCCTCCGAGAGTTTTACGGTCTCGGAACTCTTTTTAACATTATATCTGAAGAAGTCCGCCATATTCCTGATGTACTCTACGGTCCTGTCCGCACCCTCCATCATGGCGAGCTGGGCGCCTGCGTTGAGCGTGTTGAAAAGGAAATGCGGGTTTATCTGCGACTGCAGATACTTGAGCTGGGCATCCTTAAGGTGCGTCTCCATGAGAAGGTTCTTTTCCTTCATTTCGCTCTGCGTGATGAGCTGCGTTCTGATACGCGCGATGTAGTCCTTGATGGATGCGAGCATCTCGTTGAATGCCCTGGTCACCTTACCTACCTCGTCTTCCGAGATGACCTCGAGAGGTTCAACGTTCTCGGGGCTTCCCTGGGAGATCTCCTCGGCCTTTGCCGACAGCCTGGTAAGAGGTCTCGTTATTGTATTCGTCAGTATGATGATGAGCAGGATGTTCATTACGGACGCGACCGCGAAGATGAGCATGCTCATGATCTCCGTATATCTGAGGGAGTTCACGAGGGCATTGTAATTGGTGGAGTTCGTCCTGAACTGTTCGTTGTTTACCGAATAGATGTATGTGTTGAGATAATCCTTGATCTTGCTGCATTCGTTATATTTCGCGGTATATTCGTCAATGTTTCTTCCGCGCTTTGCGAGGATCGCCTCATCCGCCGTCTTGAGATACGTTTCGAGCATGTATCTTATGTCTCGTTCGGCAAGTTTTACGTTGTTGTCTATGACGCTGTTATTAAGGTCTTTCATGAGCATGTTCATGCTCTGTGTGGACGCGTAATAGAGCTCGAGATCGTCGGTTCCCTTTGTCTCGAGATAACCCGTGAGACCGGTGTGGATCTGGTTCAGGTTATCCTGGAGCTCGTTCAGACTGATGTTGCTCGCGAATACCTGGTTGATCTTTTCCAGCGCCCTGTTCAGGTTAATGTAGATAAAAACGTTTACGAGCATCGCGATCACGGACGTAGCAAGGAACACCGCGACGAGCTTGCGTGAGATCTTCATGTTCGCAAAGAAATTAGCCTTCATCCGCAGCTGCCTCCGGATCGTAGCTCGATAAGTTCTCGCGGTTTATGAGGATAAAATTCGAAGGATAGTACTGGCTGACAAAGCCCGTCTCATAGTACTCGTTTAATGCCTTGACACACTGTCTCGCAAGGGTCTTCGTCTCTATCGCGAATGTCGCATAGACCGAGCCCCTGTCGATGGCTTTTCTGATGGTCTCGGAGTCGTAATAGCCTAAGATGGTGGTCTTTCCTACCAGGTTCTTGTCGACGACACACTGGATCGCACTCTCGGTCGTTCTGTCGTTCAGGCATATGATGACATCCGGTATCTTATCGAGGCTGTCAAGGATGTTCATTACGTCCTCTTCCGAAGCGAACGGTGTTGATGTGTCTACGACGCTCGATGAAAGGCTGATGTTGCGTCCCGTCATGGCCTGCTGGATCGCCGAGTGTATGATGTCGTCGGCATTTCCGTCATCGCTGTCCAGAAGGATAAGAGCAGAAAGAGGATACGTTTTCTTCTCTTCGCCTATCGCGACGAGCTGGTCGCCGTATTCGCTGCCCAGAGTATAGTTGTTGAGGCCTATGTAACTCTTTCTTGAAGAACCGTTGCAGTCTGAAAGCACGGTAACGACGGGGATCCCCTTCTCGGTTGCCTTCTCGATGAGCTGCACGGTCTCTTCGGAATCGTCGCCTTCCAGGATGATCCCGTCGACCCTTGAACTGATGGCGATATCGATCCTGTCCGCCTTTGAATAGCTCGTGGAAAGATTCTGTCCCGTCATCTCGACATAACAGTCGTTCTCCTTGGCATACTCGGAGATCTCCTTGTAGATCCTGTTTGAAAGCTGGCTGTCAGGGTCTTCCGCTATATAGGCATAGAGTCTCGGATACTCCTCGTAGACCTCTTCCCTGACTTCGCCCAGACGTCCGATCATGTCCCTGTAATAGATCAGGCCCGCCACCGTCGCGAAAAAAAGAACGAGCACAACGCCCGCCAGGATAGTGACCGTGATCCTGTTCCTTGAGACTTTCATTATCTGCCGCAATTCCCGCCGTCTTATTCGCTGTCCCCGGCCTGAAAACCGTCAAGCCGGGGCAACGAGACAATTATACTCTATGAATCCCCGCTTGTCGCTTACGGAGATAAGGGTTGCGGCTGATTTTGCCCTGTCAGACGGTCAGTTCTTATGCCTCTTTTTGTAGTCGGAGCGGATGTCCTCCAGCATCTCCTCAGAATCCAGAGCATTGCTCATCGCCGCTGCGGAAACCGCGCCTCTTGCGCAGGACACCATCTTGCTCATGACCTTATAGTTGAGTGCTGTTCCCATGCTGTCGCATTCGTAAGTGACCGCCCTGCTCTTGTCGACGCCGAACTTGTCCGCAACGCTTACGGCATCGATGTTTGCGCCCAGGAAAATGAACTCCCAGTGGTTCTTTGCCTTCTTCTTTTCGACCATCTTCTTCACCTTTTCATAGGTGAATTCGCGGCTCGAATTCTCCATTCCGTCCGTTGTAATTATGAACAGCGTCTTTTCCGGAACGTCCTCTTCCCTTGCGTATTTGTGGATGTTTCCGATGTGGCGGATCGCGCCTCCGACAGCATCCAGAAGGGCTGTGGAGCCTCTTACGTAATATTCCTTTGCCGTGATGGGCTCGATCTTGGAAAGCGGTACCCTGTCATGGAGCACTTCCGACCTGTCGTCGAAGAGGACCGTTGATACCAGGGCCTCCCCGTCTTCCTTCTTCTGCTTCTCGATCATGGAGTTGTAGCCTCCGATCGTGTCTGCCTCAAGTCCGCACATTGAACCGCTGCGGTCCAGTATGAATACGATCTCTGTCAATCCCTTTTTCATCTTTATTTCCTCCTTTTTTCCGCTGCTTTCCGCGCAGCTGTTTGGTTGTTGAGTTCAGTATAGGTGGACGTGCACTGTCACTGGTCGCCTGGCAGGCGACATTTGAAAAAAGGGGGGCAAAAACCGCAAAGCCAATGTTTTAGGCACTTTTCGGGAATTCTGCTCGAAAACGCGAAAAACATTACATTTTCAGGATTTTTTTGTGTCAAATTAGTGTCTTTCTTTTATATAAAAATAGACAATTCAAGAAAAAGTGATATATTTGCAAACGTGGGGTAACTATGCCCTTCTATTATTGCGCGCTTTACCGCGCGCATAATAAGGAGAAAGAAAATAGACGGTCAGGAACAGGTAACAGCCGCACAGCAGGAGGTTAAGCCCGCTGTAAAGGCAAAGAAGCGCAAGAAGACTTCGACGGATTACGCGATCGAATTTTTGATCAAGATCGCAGTAACAGCCGTCATAGTCACAGTCTTATGCGTATTCGTTGTCGGGATCCACGTAAATCACGGCAACTCTTCCTATCCCATGATCAAAGACGGCGATCTGGTTATCACCTATAAGCTGTCTGATCTTCAGGGCGGACAGGAGATCGTCTACCGCCATGACGGAGAAGTCCGCATGGGCAGGATCGTCGCTTTCGAGGACGATGAGGTGCAGATCATGAATCAGCGTCTCATGGTCAACGGCTACGAGGTCCTCGAAGACACCGTTTACCCCACCTCGGCTGACGGTGCATCCATTTCTTTCCCCTATGTCGTTCCCCAAGGCTCGGTATTCATACTCAATGATTACCGTTCCGACATGAACGACAGCAGAACCTTTGGCGCGATACCGCAGTCCGACTGTGAGGGTGAGGTCGTTATCATCCTCCGCCGGCGCGGGATTTAGCAATATTGAATTACTCTTTAGGAGGAGCAAAAAATGAAAAAGACAACAAAACTGTTATCAGCAGCGCTGGTAACCACACTCATCGCAGGCGTCCTGGCATTGCCCGCAGCCGCAGCAGGTACAAATTACACTCCTGTCAGCGCGCAGAACACGTCATTTGACAAGTATCTGCTAGTAAAAGATGGCGAGAAGGCACCGGCGGTAACTTTCACTTATGGTTTCGCTGCAGGCACCGCTATCCCAGCGACCGCTTCAACGATTCAGGTATATCCGGGTGTCGGAACACCTACAGCATCCGTTTCTTTCACAGCTTCAGACGCGGCAGAAACAACTTCGCTCAATGCTAATTACACAACATACAAGAAAACAGTTGATGTTGATTTCTCCAGAATTACATTTACAGAACCCGGCGTATACCGTTACATCATTACTGAAAATAACAACGCTGCTGCAGGAATCGTTTACGATGTCGATCCGACAAATCCGACTACAGCATCCGGCGACCGTACCCGCACACTTGATGTATATGTTGAGGATGACCAGTCAACCACAGATAAGGATCATAAGAATCTTATCGTTACAAGTTATGTTATGTATAACGGCACTGTAACCTCAGCTCCGCCGTCAGCAACAACAGGAACACAGGGAGCAGCTCTTACTGCTGCTACACCGGTACAGGATCCGGCAGCACCACAGGCAAATGTTGCAGGCGGCGCTACAAAGACAAACCGTATCGTTAACTATTTCGACTCTTACACGATCACATTCGGTAAAGAGGTAACAGGCAACCAGGGTTCAAGAGACAAGTACTTTGACTTTACACTGACATTAACTTCACCTGTTACAGAAACGGCTAAGGTTACTTTCCATAATGCTGACGGTACAGTTGCCGCAGGCGTCAATGATGCAACAACAGTATCAGGAACCAATGTTCAGACGATTGATCTTACGGCAAATACAGCTGTAGTAACTCATTTCTATCTCCAGGATGGTCAGTACATCACCGTTTCCGGTCTTGCTGTAAACACAGAATATGCACTTGCGGAGGCTGCAGAGGACTATACCTCTACTCAGGGTATCGTACAGACTCTTTCCTCATTGAACTGGGATGGAACTGACGGATTCGACGCTTTGACCGATTCCGTAAACGGAACTATCACAAATGCAAACATCCACACAGGTTTCACAAACGACAAGCAGGGCATCATCCCTACAGGCGTTCTCCTTAAGATCGCACCTGTTGCAGGCATTGCCTTCGTTGTTGTTGCAGGAGTTATCTTCTTCGCAGTCATGAGCGTTAAGCGCAGAGAGAGCGAAGAACTCGAGACAGAAAACCAGTAATAATTCCGGAACGCTCTTTGTATGAAGAAGTTCTGGATGACGATGAATCGTATCTATGACCGTGTCATGCTGGCGATCTTCGTTGCCGCTCTCCTGGTCGTAAGTTATGCATTGTACGACACACTGTATGTTTACGATCATGCGACGGACAGGAACTATCTGAACTTCAAGCCGGATTCTGATAATCAGGTAACCGATGTTCAGGCAGCAACGATAACGGATGATATGGTCGGATGGATCACTTTGGATGATACGTCCGTTGACTACCCGGTAATGCAGGGCAGTTCGAATATAGAGTATCTGAATACGGATCCGTTCGGAAACTATTCATTGTCGGGAAGCATATTCCTGGACAGTCGCAACGCAGGCGATTTCACGGACCCCTACTCCGTGATCTACGGACACCATATGGAATACAAGATGATGTTCGGTGCGTTGGACGACTACCTCGATCCTTCCTTCCTCGCCTCCCACACACACGGCAAACTGCTCGTGGGACGGGACGGAAAGACATCGTATGAACTTGAAGTGTTCTATGCGATGTCGGCGGATGCAAAGGATGAATATGTTTTCGAGCCTGATAAATACGAGCTTCTTCAGGAATACTTCAGAGAGCTTTCGATGGACAGACAGGAACGAATCATATGTCTGTCGACATGCGCGGGCGACGCTTCAACAAAAAGGATAGTCGTGTTTGCGTACTTATTAGGAACATAAGAAAGAGAGACAGCAAGTGAGAGTATTTGCAAAGACAATCAGATCTTTGACAAGAGCACTGACGGTCATGGCGGCCGCAAGTGTAATGCTTGCTGTATGTTTCTCAAACGCATTGGCAGCGTTCGACTACACACCTCTCGAGGTACCCGTACCTGTCAACTGCGAGATTTCAGGACGCTCCGCTGAGAAGCTCTACGAATTCGTGATCGAAAAGCTCGACGGAAATGTCCCATCTGCAAAAGAAGAACTGATCACCATCGACGGTTCAGGCACAAATACTTTCAAGATAGTCGTCAAAGAGCCCGGCACATACCGCTACAAGGTCTATGAGAAAGCCGGCACGGACAGCAACATAATCTATGACGACACGGTCTATATGGTCACGATCTATGTCACCGATGACGGGAACGGAAAGCTCCAATATCAGATCATTCTCTCGAAGGACGACATGGTAAAGCCGACATCAGTGGATTTTGCAAACAGCGCGATAAAGCCCCTCACACCCATTGTTGCGACGGGCGAAAACGGCACACTGAATACCTTGATCGCGGTAATACTGCTTTCTTCCGGTACAGCAATGCTCCTCGCTGTTCAAAGAAAGAGAAGGGAGGCGGAAAATGCTTAACGACAACTTTTTCCATGATTTCATAGCCTCCCTGTTTGCTAAGTTCAAAGGATTTACCGGATCCCGCGGCTGGCGCCGCACGATCGCCCTGATCCTTGTTCTCGGTAACATGGTGACCTCGTCCGGAATGACGGTGCTTAAGGAAGTAAATGATTCTCTCGAACCTGACACGACGATCGAAGAGACAGAAGCTACTGCTCAGGATGAAACCGAAGCAACAGAGCCTCTGACAGATGAAACAACCGGTGAAGTAACCGGTGAAACGACCGCTGAAGCGACGGAAACTTCCGCGGAAGAGACAACAGCGGAAGAAACATCTGCAGATGAGACCACGGCCACAGAAGAAACGACAACTGCGGTCACGGAGACAGAACTCACGACTAAGACCTTCGAAGGCGACGGTTACACGGTAACCGCTTCGTACGGACCTGAAACCGGTATTCCTGAAGACTGCGAGCTCATCGCGAGCGAGATAGTTGAAGGCAATACTTATAATGAATATATGGATCTGACCGCGGAAGCTCTCAGCGATGTTGAGATAAACCGCGTCAGATTCTTCGACATCTGCCTTATGAAGGACGGTGTCGAGTATGAACCTCTTGAAGGAACATCGGTTTCCGTCAAGATCATGCTCGCCGAATCACTCGAGGACGAAGTAAACGTCGTTCATATCAGCGATGATTCGGAAGCAACGGTTGTTGACGCTCTTGACGTTACGGATCCCGAAAATGGTGACGGAACAGAGGTCATTTTCGAAGCGGAAGGCTTCTCGGCATATGCCATCGTCGAAGGACCTTCTGCTTCTGCCAATAACAATGTCGTATGGCACAGGATCAAATCATTAGACAGGATCCCTGCCCATGCGACTGCGATCTACATCGGTAATCCCGATAACAACTGTGCTTTTATAGACGAAGAGTATTCGGCAGGCGGAACAAGAACCGGTATTTCAAAGACAGCTAAAACTACAAGTGATCATCCTAACGATAATGCAAAGGCTTATACATTCATTTCTACCGGAAATACAAATGAGTATAAACTCAGCATCGATAAAGACGGAACTACATATTATGTCAGGCAAAACAGCAATTCATTATCGCTTGTAACGGATGCATCGCTTGCAACTGTTTTCACCTTTGGTGATTTTCCGGATGGCCCGTCCGGTGTTTTCAACGCAAAGTGCGGAACCACAGCCTACTATATTAATCAACAAAATGGCGACAAAGGAAAAGGCTTTGCCACATACAATGCTAAAGGGAATGCCACAGATGCTGCTAAGGATCCCAACGCAAAACTCGCATTATGGTACACCACGGCCAAAGACCCGAACTACGACCGTTACGAACTTGACGGTAAGACATATGGCCTGCTCTATTACGGAACCGGTATTTCAGGCAAGGGTATGATGGCAGACTCGACCATTCCCAATTCCCTTGATGCCCTTACCATGCCGGTACTTACAAAGAATAATGATTACGATAAAAAGATATTCGTTCCTAATGACACGGATCTCACGATGTGGACATTTGCATCAGTTGAAGATGACAAATACTATCTCTCCGCTGAAATAGACGGTACTATCAAATATCTTGATATAAATGCCTATGGCGTTACTGTATCTGATACTCCAAAGGAAATACAGGTAATTCCGGGTACAGGTACAAATGCCGGTAAGATCTCGCTTGTATCAGGAAGTACTGCGTTAGCTTACACGGGTGACCCTGGTCTTGGTTTTAATACCATAAACGCCTCGGTAAATAACGCTTACAAATGGCTTAATCTTGCCGGACTTTCCACATTGACTTCTGATTACGTTCTGCCTTATTCGGCTCAAAAGATCAGCGTATCCGATCCGAGCCTGCATACCGGTTCGCGCGTAATCATATACACCCGTGTCTGGGATGCTGCAAATAAACAATACAGATTCTATGCTGTCGACCACGACGGATCTTTATATGAGTGTTACGAAGACGGTGACGAAATACAGTGGATCGACGACAGAATCAACACTTTGTTGTGGGATCTCACCATTTACTATTATGAAGATAAAGATGAGACCCCGGAAAACGAAAACTACTATTACGAACTATACAATGAGTATTCCGAGAAATTTATCAGGCCAAATGCAGGAAGCGATACTGCTTTGGGAGATACAAAGATCGGTATCAATATGACCGGAAGACGTGAAGGTAATTACTTCTCGCCTTTTATCGCCTGGGATGACACAAACTACGCATATGCGGGCATCAGGACTGACAGTTCCAATCCCAACCATCCGAAGATCATCTCCTATCCTTACACGGGCACTGTTCCTTCCAACGAGTCTACAGACTTCTATTTTGCGACCATTAAGGAAACAACATATGAAGACGAACTTCACGAAGTAGAAACTGTCGATAACAATCAATATGGTATCTCAATGAAGATAATTGATTTCAATTGCCCCTCCGGTAACAACGGTTGGGTAAAAGGTGAGCAAACGGCTTTCCTGGGTTCCCGTGCCGGAACATTATGGTCCGCAGGTATTCCTCCGACGCAAGGCCTTTTGTCAACTAAATTAGGTGATGACGGTTATCCTACAGCAACAGAAAGCGGCCTGTCGATGAAGACTCTCTACGATCCTTCCAGGCTCAGAGAAGTAAATCATCTGTTCATTCAATCGACTTACGACTCTTCAGGATACTTCGTATTTGACAGTACCCAAAACACAGCTACTTTGACAAAAGGTAATGGTGATAACTTCACTGTTTATCAGGAACTGGTAACCGTAGATGGCTCTACAAAGCCATCTATGCAGCATGGACAATTCCTGCCTTTCGATGGTATCGACGCCGGAGACTACTCATCACTATTGAATAAATACAATGCTCTTCAGGTTGCGCTTCCGGATAGCAATCCGAGAAAGAATGAACTTCTGCACAAGATAGATGATCCTGACTATCAGTTTGGCATAGAATTGACGACGTCATTTGTCCAGACTCCTGACGGACTTGATGACTGGGGCCACGACATCATCTATGAATTCACGGGTGACGATGATTTCTGGCTTTATGTTGACGACGAGCTCGTAATCGACCTGGGCGGTGTACATAGTGCATTGTTTGGTTCTATCAACTATTCAACAGGTAAAGTCATTGTCCAGACAAACGGAGATAAACAGCCTTCCGTTGAATACAATCTGTATGATATCTTCAAGACAAACTATGAAGGCAGAGGATTATCATCTGCAGAAGTAGATGCAAAACTTGATGAGATATTCAAACAGAATTCCGCCGGACAATATGTATTCAAGGACTACACCGCTCACACCATGAAGATATTCTACATGGAAAGAGGCGGCGGTGCGTCCAACCTCCGTATGCGCTTCAACCAGTCTTCGGTAAAACCCGGAACCGTTATCCTCAGCAAGGAACTGTCCGGTGTTAATAATGTTGAAAAATTTAACGCTGAATTCCCTTATCAGATCTGGTATCAGGACGAGGAAAACGGACCGTTCAAGAGACTCAACAATTCCAACCAGCATATAAACGTTGTCTACCGTAGCACCAACACCAGTGTTAAATATAAATATGAATATACAATAGACGATCAGCTTTATAACGATGTATTCTTCCTCAAACCCGGTGAATCATGCGAGATCAAGCTTCCTGATGAAACCATCAAGTACTACATCGTTGAATGCGGTATCGATCCGTATGTTTATAACCATGTCTATGCCAACGAGGCCGAACTGACGGGGACATTACCTGATGGTGCGGCATCAGGTTATGACAGGCGTGATTATAAGACGGTAGATTCTTCAGCAAAGGACCGTACCAGTGTCAATTATGTCAATAACGTCAACCCCGCTTCTCTTCGTGTATTGTCCTTCAAGAAGTACCTTTGGAACGAGAACGGGATTGGTGAGGGCAATGAGCTGACAACGGATGATACAACATTTGATTTCAGACTCTATCTGGCAACAGAGCACGAGACGTCAAATGAACTTACCCTCGCCAACATGTATACATATCATGTAAAGGATCCTGACGGCATATATTGCAGATGGGATTCCACACAGCAGAAGTTTATTCCGATCCCCGGTGCAAATGATTATGAGACCATGTCAGATTCGGATAAACTTGCTGCAAGCTTTACGACTTCAATGAACGGTACGATTTCCAAGATCCCTGCTTTCTATACTGTTGAGGTCAGAGAACTTCTTGCCGGAACGAAATACAGGGTTGAGGAAAGATATGATGAGATGCCTGACGGCTATTCAAGAATACATTATGTCGTTCACGATGACGTCAGCGAGACAGGTCACATAGAGGACGACGATACAACGAGCACCATCATCAAGGGCAAGGATCCTTATGTAGAGGTACATAACATCAAAGGTTTTGGTATACGAATTTATAAGGAATGGTCTGATGAACAGTTCGTATCTTACCGTGACAATACTTACTTTGCAGTTTATAAGGACTCTGCTTCCGGAGAGGTATTGGATCCTGATTCGATCTACATGCTTAAGTTCAGTAAAAGTACTTTATACTGGTACTACGACAGATTGGACAGCGGACTGACCCTGCAGAATTATCACATCAGAGAAGTCGTCATCGAAGATCCTGTCGTTAACAGCGAAGGCAAAGTAACTTCATACACTTCCATTACTCCTTTGGCAGATAATGGCGAGTTTGATCTGAACGCCAGACTTAAGGGCGAAAACGTTACTTATCCCGGCACATACAAAGTCACTTACGACAGCAATCCTGATTACACCGGCAACAATATGCGTGTTGAAACCATTAAGAACACACGTGACGGTATAACGATCAATAAGACGGACAACTTCGGTGCTCCTCTGGCAGGTGCGCGCTTTGAGATGCGCGATGATGCTGGTACCCTCATCGGCACGTTCGAATCAGATGCAACAGGCTTTGTTACCATGGCATATCTCAGAAAGGGCATTAATTATACTCTCACTGAGATCAAATCACCTTCAGGTTATGCCGGCCTCAAGAATCCTCTTACCATAAGAATGAACGCTGACGGTTCAATCAAAGTAACTCCGGATCCGAAGACTGCCCGCATCGATTCTGACAGATTTGATTACGTTGCCGGTCCTGCAGATCCTTCTATCACGCTCATTAACTACAGATACGATTTCTCGATCTCAAAGAAGGACAGACTGACAAATGCTCCTGTTGCAGGTGTTGAGTTTGCATTGCATAAGCAAAAGACCGTAGGCGGTGTCACTATCGTAGACTTCCAGCCTATTCCGGGTTACGAACACCTTATAACCCGTGCTGACGGAATCGTTCCGGGCATCGACTCAACTCTTGCACCCGGCACTTATGAGCTCAGAGAGATCTCCACCCCGTCAACCCATTTCGGTCTTAACTACTTTATTCTCTTTACCGTTACTGAAACAGGTGATATCCGTCTCAATGCGGTCCATCCTGAGGTTATAGTCGAAGAGAAAGTCGAAAACGACAGGGTTCAGTACACTCTCCTGATCTACAATGATCCTGCTGTCGGAGATCTCATGCTTTCCAAGCAGGTCGAAGGTAACATGGGTAACAGGGCTGACGAATTCCCGATGACCGTAACTCTTACAGACGGAAGCGGTAATCCGTATGTCGGTACCGTATATACGCAGAAGAATGCGGAAGCCCTTGTTGAACATGTCCTCACCGCAGCTGATAACGGAAAGATAGATCTCGTACTCGGCCACGGAGACAGCGTCGTATTCTTTGATATCGATGATGACGCATATTTCTCGATTACAGAGGATCCAAAGGGATATCAGAGTAAGGGATACCGTGACGGCCTCTTTGTAAGTTCAAACGGAACCGTAAACGGCAGCATCAAGAACAACAGAAGAGTCCAGTTTATCAACTCACGTGCAGTCCTCCTCCCTACAGGCGTCGACTCAGACATTGACGTCAGCGCAGGCATCATCCTCGCGATCTCCGCAGGATTTGCGATCACGCTGATACTCTCGAGAAGAAGACGCAGAGAAGAATGCTGATACTCACATAACCACTTCTGCCCTGAAGAGATAACCAAAAGGTCTCTCTTCGCATGAGACGGAGAGTTCGCCGCCGCATTCTTCTGCGGCGCCGCGTATGTTCTGGATGCCGAAGCCATGGTTCTTGCGGTCGGACTTGCTGGTAACGATCCTGCCGTCCTCTATATTGGGACTTTCGGCACACGGATTGGTGACTGATATCATGAAGAAATTATCGGTACGTCTGAACTGAAGGTCTATTACCCTGACGTCAGAGGGCAGGTCTTTGAGCCTGTCGTCACCGGCCGCCTCTATCGCGTTGTCTAAAAGGTTTCCGAGCATCCTGCACATGTTGACGGGCGATATCTCGACGCCTGAAATGGTGCCTGTAACCTTTAGTTCCACACCGGCCGAAGCTGCTCTGGCCTTCTTGTCGGCGATAATCGCATCGGCTATAACGTCGCCCGTGTGGCTGCTCACGTCGGTAACGGCAAGGCCCTCACCCATCTCTTCAAGGTATTCGCGCATCTTATCGTACTCTTTGTTTTCGAGCAGGAGCATAAGGACCTGGATGTTGTTCTTCATGTCGTGGCGCATGGAGCGGATCTCGGAATCGGCTTTCGCCGAGGCTTCGAAATACTTCGTCTGCGACTCTATGAGCTCAGCGTTGATCTTGTTCATGTCTTTTAATCCGTCACGCTCCTTGCGCGTTACGCGGATGTAGAAAAAGAGTATCAGGATGACGAGGATCATGAGAAGCGCCACGGTCCTGATAACACCTATATCTGATGCCAATGTGTCACCGGTGTCCTCATCGAGCAGGAAGCCGGTGATGAGCTGCAGCGAGACTGCGATGATCGCGATGAAAGGAAGCGGCAGCGGTGTGTTGTCGCTTTTCCTTCTGATCCTTCCGATAAGGACGAGGAAAAAGAATTCGAGCAATATTGCGAAGAACTCCATGATCAGGAACGCTATCAGTAACAGGTACCTGTCGGGCCATTCGATTATACTGAACACCTGTGTCTGTATGTTTGTGAATATCATGTTGATGGTGTTGATTATCTCTGATGTCAGAAAGACTGCCAGGACTCTTTTCCAGATCTTGCCCTTGAGTAGGAACATCAGGATCAAAGCGTGAATGGCAAGGCCCGCCATGAGGGCAATGTCTCCGGCTGCCGATGATGTATCGGATTCAGGGACACAGAAGTGTGCTATGTCCACGGCTGCGCCGGTTACCAGCGCGGCTATAAGTGATACGATAAGCGCGGTCTTCCTGTTTTTGTATTCATACTTGAATACCCTGTCCAGGCAGTAGAACGTAAAGAGTATTATCGATACGGGCTGTACAGGAAGCAGGATCCCTACGAACAGATCTCTCATCGTCCTTCTCTCCTGATGTAATCGAAAAGGGCCTTCTTCGTATCCTGTGCCGCGCTCCTTGCCACGGGCAGGACATCGCCGTTATCCATCATGCAGTCGGTACTGCCGAGCTTTTTAACATGAGCAAGATTGACATAGTAGGACCTGTGGCACTTGAAGAAATCGGAGCTCACGCCGTCAACGGTCTTCTGTGCTTCCGTAAACTTCATGCGGAGCTCGACGGTGTCTTTCCTGAAAACAAAGCGGACCGAGTTGTTTGCCGCCTCGACATAGATAAGGTCTTTTACGGGGCAGATCACTTCTTCGCCGTCTTTTTTAAGGACGATCTTCTCATCCACCTTCAGCTTCTTTTCAAGATCTCTCAAAGCCTCAAGGAGCTTGTCTTTGTTGACGGGCTTGGCGAGGAACCTGAAAGCGTCCACTTCATAGCCTTCCATGGCCATCTCCGTGTGGCTCGTAAGGAATATTATCGGGATGTCTTTCGAATAGTTCCGGATGACTTTAGCGGTGGACATACCGTCCAGTTCCTTCATCTCGATATCGAGAAAGACGGCATCCGTCTTAAAACCGTTCTCAAAGCTCTTTACGAGCTCGCTGCCGTCGGAATAAAGAAAGCAGCTCGCGTTCTCCCTGCCGTAAAGTGAGAATATGCTGTCGGCCACCTGGAGCCTGAACACTTCCTCATCGTCGACTATGGCAAGACGCATAACTGCCCCCTTTTACTTCATTTTTTTCAGTTTAACACTCACCCGACGGTCTTTCCATTCTCGAGGATTATGGTCCTCGTGCCGTAGGATGCGCATTTCTCAGAGTGTGTGACCTGCAGGATCGTAAGTCCCTTTTCCCTGTTGAGCTTTGCGAAGAGTTCCATTATCTCTTTGCTCGACTTTGAATCGAGGTTGCCGGTGGGCTCGTCCGCAAGGAGTACGGAAGGGTTTCCCAGTACCGCTCTTGCTATCGCGACTCTCTGCTGCTGGCCGCCCGAAAGAGTCGCGGGCATTGCCTTTCTCTTGTCGGTAAGACCCGTTATCTCAAGGATCTCATCGAGATCTGCCTCAAGGTCTTTTCTCTTTCTGCCGTTTATCGTGGAAGGAAGAAGGATGTTGTCTTCGACGTTTAGGTTCATGACGAGGTTGTAGAACTGGAAGACAAAGCCGACTTTTTCGAGCCTTAAAGCGGAAAGATCATCGTCCTTTAAAGTCGTGATGTCCCTGCCACAGAGCTCTATCTTTCCTTCGAGATCACGGTCAAGGCCGCCTATGAGGTAGAGCAGAGTGGACTTGCCCGAACCCGATGCGCCCATGAGCGAGACGAACTCGCCCTCACCCACGTACATGCAGGCATCGTCCAGAACCTTGTTGAGGTTCGAACCCTTGCCGAATGTTTTTGAGACGTTGCTGACTTCTATTATCGTATTCATCTTTATATCCTCCGGTTACTCGTATTTGATCTGTTCTGATATCTTCATCTTCTTCATTCTGGATACGGGGAACAGCACCGTAAGCGTGTACAGGAATGTCATTACCACCCAGAATATGAGAAGCGCCATAGGGTTTATCTGAAGGTCGAAATAAACCCCGTCCATGCCCGCTATCGCTGAGCGAAGGATCATGCCGACAATGCCTCCGACTATGACTCCCAGACCTGACGCAAAGCACGACATCGTGAGTATCTCGCGCGTCAGGACTGACGATAAGGTCTTCCTGCTCATTGCGGTCGAGAGCATTACCGCGAGTTCCTTCTTTCTGCCCTCAAAGCCGATTATCTGATTGCTTACCATGCCGATGCTGGTCATGCCGATAGCGAGCGCGATGACCGCTGTGAATACGGCGATCGAACTTGCGGAATCACGTCTGTCCTCTTCTTCGATCTCTGTCCTGGTCTTTGCCGCCTGATCACCTGTCGTGTATTTGTTGATGATGGCTGCTACCTTTTCAGGCACAGCAGTCTTTATCAGCATCTGGCTCGGATTGTCGTGATAGATCCTTATGTAGTCTGCCTGGGAAATAACGAAGCAGTTCTTTCCGTCGTTTGCGGATACGGTATTGAAGGTCCCTCCGACCGTCATCTCCTTCCTTATCGGGAAGAGACCTCTGGTGTTGAATTCTATGGTCACCTTATCGCCGGGCTTAAGTCCCAGCACATCCGTCATGGAGGTGTGGATATAGACCGTTCCGTCCTCTATGGTGTCCGGAAGATCGCGGAACATGTCGTAATACTTATAGCCGCCTTCGGGGACTCCGTAGAACGTGCAGTAGCGGATCTTACCGTTGTCGCCGATGCGGACCTCGTCCATCATGGAGTAAAGGTTTTCGACTTCATCAACGCCGTCGATGTGTTCAACGAATGAATACCTGCTTGCCTTCTCGGTGCAGCTGAGGATGACATCCGCTTTATTGACCGAGGCAGAGAACGTATTGATGGCGGACATTGCGATGGCGAAGATTATCACGCACATCGTAGCGGACGTTGCGCAGAGTATACCGCTCGTGACGGTGCTCTTTCTGGATACCGCTTCGGTAAGTGCGAGATTCCACTTTGCGTCACCTTTGCTTGCGGAGATCTTCTTCACAAGTCCCGTAAAGTATCTGAACAGGACCGGGAACAGGAACGCGAGTCCCGTGACCGCACAGATCATGCAGAACGTCGATACAACGAGATTTCTCCTGAAGAAGAACAGTACTGCTGCTGCCGCGATGAGGATGATGCCTGTTATGATCATGCCTTTGCTGAACTTGTATTCGGTGTCCCTGTTGTCGAAGATTATGTCTCTTACGGAAGTCTTGAGAGCCTTTAAGACCGCTCTTAACGGGATAAGGCACTCGATGAGGACCGCGCCCAGGATGACCGATACGAGGAGCACGGCCGATACGGGCGGAATGTCCGGAACCGAAGAGCTTCCGTCCTCATACTCGACCGAAAGTAACAGCGACATGACAGGGACTCTTATAAGTGTATACAGAATTACCGCGGGAACGCTGCCGAAGACCGCATAGAAGACGTTCTCGAGCAGCAGGAGCTTGGCCGTGCCCTTTGAGCTCATGCCGAGACTCCTTAATGTTCCGACAAGGGACATCCTCTCGCTCACGATCCTCTCGCAGATCGAATAGGTTACGAAGATGACGAGAAGGAATGTGATCACGAATACCATGGTAAGTATCGACGCAAGATTGTCGATCATGGCAAGTATCTCTTCGGGAACGAGGAGATTGTCCACTGAATCCGGACCGTACTTTTCTTTGAGCATTTCCTCCGCTTCTTCCGCAAGACTGTTGTCTTTGATGTCGATCATGAGAAGACCGACCGTATCGTTGCCGCATGAAAGGATCTCTGCTGATTCGAGATTTACCAGTGCCGAATCCTGACTCAGAAGGGCATTCCTGTTGTCACCCGGAAGCACCTTTACGACCGTAAACTCATGAGGCCCGCCGGCCTTGTCGTGAAGCGTTATCCTGCTGCCTTCAGACAGATCGTGTTTGACCGCAAATCTGTAAGTGATCACGGTCTCCATCAGGCCGACTTCGGTATAGTCCGTAAACTCCATCTCTGCGGCCTTTTCAAAATCGATGCCCATGACCCTGAGGTTTTGCTGCTTTACGTAGTTATATTCACCGGGAATGTCGGTATAAATCTTCTCTCCGTAAACGTATACGGAGAAGGTGTCGGCTTCGGGAAAACCGTCCGGCATGTCTGTTCCCTGCCCGGGCCTTACGAGCACCTGGAAATCCGCCGTGGAGACAGATCTTAAGTCGTCCAGCAGCACTGTCTTCATGGAATCGGACAGGTCGAAAGAGAGCATCGCGGAAAGCGAGCATACAAAGATCGAGAATATGACAAGGATCGTGCGGAGCGGCTTTCCGAATGTGTTTCTTAATGTGTTCTTTACCAATATGTTCATTTCCTGATCCCCTCCGTCAATACCATCTCGAGATCCTGTTTTCGGGCGCTATGTACATGCCGTCGCCTTCTTTGACGTCATAAGTCTCATAGAATTCGTCCAGCGTACACAGGATCGCGTTTACCCTTATCACCGCGGGGCTGTGCTCATCCATTTCGAGCTGGTCCAGAACTTCGGTATCCAGCTGTTTCTCGCACCATACGGCCGCATAGTTCGTGAAGACCTTCTCGCGCTGTTCCTTTGTCTTTGCGAGCGAGATCACGCACTCCATGCCTCCTAAGTCGGCGTAGTTTTCTCCGAGCGTATTCTCACCGTTTATGTGGTACACGCCAAAGACCGTGAAGTTGTCTTCGAAATACCTTACGGCCGTGCCGTTGCGCTCCTCAAGCGCTTCGATGTCGGACCCGGAAAGCCACGACGGATCGTATCTGCCGTCACAGTCGAAAACGATGCAGTTGCTGTCGAATGCATGCCCCATCTCGTGCGCGATGGTAATCCCCAGGCCTCCGAGGTTGGTATAGTAATCTGCCGTGATGTCAAAGAACGGGGCGTTCATCATGGCCGCGGTTATCGTTATGTTGTTGAGCGAAGGACTGTAGCACGCGTTGAACATCTGCATCGGCATCGATATCTCGTCCCTTGCGGACATCGTACCAAGCTGTGCAGTCCTTTTCTGTGACAGGAGTCTTTTGTAATTGCGGAATAACTCATAGTAGTCCGAACCTTTTACGGCGGAAAACTCCGCGTTGTCGTGACGCTTTAAGTCTTTTCCCGTGACATAGACGATGTTATCGAGTTTTTTAAGAAGTCCTTCTCTGGTCTCCTTTGTAAGCCAGTCAACCTGATCAATAAGCTCCCTGTAACCGCCCTTTATATCGTCGCACATGCTTCTGAGATACGTATCCATCTCATCCGTGTAATACTTCTCAACATAAAGGGGATCGGTCTGGTCGTAGAACTTCCCTATGACCTCACTTATAGCCCTCTCTTCAGGTTCCCTGTAATCCTTGCTGTAGTACTGCAGGAGCAGGTCGGAACCGGGCGTTATGAAGCAGTTGTACTCCTGTATGAGGTTCAAGGCTTCCCATGCCCTGAGAGCTTCAAGATTCTGTTCGGTGAGCATGCTGTTGAGGGCCTCGAGCTGGCTTCTGTCTATCGCGCTGAACCTGTCGCATTTCGAGGTGTCAAAGCCCGCATCCGCAAGGTATCCGTTCAGGTCGATATTCGTGAATACCGCCTGCGCCTCATCGGGCGTCATCTCGAAAAAATGCTCGATGGGCATCGAATCGATAATGATATCCATGTCAGTGGAATTGTAGATGTCCATTACAAGATATCCGAGCGATGTGCCTGCCCCGTCAGCTTCCTCCTTGCCAAAACCCATATACTGCATGGCGTTGCTGCCGATCTGCCTGATCTCGTTGAGGCCCGAGTATGAATCCGCAAGAGCCACAAAATCAGCTGTAATGATGCCGCTGTAATTCCTGAAGCAGATGTCGTTTCTTCCGGGCTCCAGAAAATTTGTGTAAACATCGCAGTTCAGGATCCCCGTGATGCCGTAGTCCCTGTGCATCCGGGCATCGATCTTCATCAGTTCCGCAACTGAAGACGCGTTCTTTATATCGTTAAAAAGCGAAGCTATGTCCTCCGGAACGGGCGTGTTGTCGAAATCGTAATCAAGATAGAGGCTGTAAGCTCTTTTAATTATGTCTTCCTCACTGCCTTCCTCGTACTCTCCGCCGTTTACGACCTCTTTGATTATCCCTTTTACCCTGTCCTCGATCAGGTCCTGGTTGAATGCTTCTCCGGCCTTGCTCTCACCGTATTTGAACTCAACGTTCTTAAGCGTCTCTTCGTTGACGTATCTGTAGAAATCATCCTGAGGTCTTGCAGGCCCTTCCTCACCGGTCTCAGCCGTGACAGCAGGCTCGTAGTACTCTACCGCCGTACAGCCTGAGACTGCGATCGTGCAAACAAGTGTCAGTGCAGCAAATCTCTTCATAACCGATACTCCTTTTCTCTGATGCTGCCATGCTAACACCCGCCTCAGGTCTTTTGCGGATCCTGTGGCGAGTTGCAGTCAATGAGTGGTGAGTTGTCGGTAAAAGGCTTGTCTTAATCGCCCAGCTGGGGTTCCCCGTACTCTTCGAGCACGCAGTTGATGTCCATGAAATTATATATCCCGTGCTCAATAGAGAACTGTATTATCAGGTCGAAAATACTGGACGGCGAGAACGCATATCCCGCGCACCTTAAGAAGTCCTTTGTCTCGTCGAGATTTAGCCTTAACGCCAGTGCGAAAGCGACCGCCGTTGCCTTCTTCGGCTGATAGTTCTTATTACTCCTTATCTTCGAAAACAGCTTTCTGTCCACATTCGCGCGCTTATATACTTCAGTATCCGAATATCCCTTCTCGATGATCAGCCTCAAAAGGCTCTCCTGCCATGTCTCTCCGACGTTCTTTACAACGTCTTCAAGAGATCTTTTGGGCTGTATTGCTGAGGCGGGTACTGCGGCTGCCATTGCGGATGATGCGGCTGCGGGCGGAACAGCGCGCTTGGCTTCGGAAGCACAGGCCGCTCCCGTAAACGGCATATCCCGCATCCGGTCTTCGGCCGCTTCTCTCTTCCTGTTCCCGAAAAGCCCTCCCGGAGCCCTGTTTCCCCTGCGCCTTTCATTCGCGGTCCTGGGCGGCTCTTCATCTTCAGGCGCTTCTTCAAGCGCTGCCCCGTCGATACAGATCTCATCGTTCAGACTGTACTCTTCGTCGAACTTCTCTTTAACGTAGTTCTCGTCGATATACTGGTCGATACCTGCGAATATGTTTTTCGATATCTCGTAAGATTCGCTGTCGAAAACGACGAGCGTTATGTCGAGCTCGTTCTCCGCAAGAAAACTGCTGAACGCGGACGTCGCAATGAGGAACGCCTCGGTCTTCGGAAAGCCGTACGTGCCGGTCGCAATCAGCGGGAAAGCGATGCTCGTAAGCCCCAGTTCCTTAGCCTTGTTAAGGCAGTTGACGTAGCAGTTTCTTACGGTCTCCCTCTCGCCTTTATCTCCGCCTTCCCATACGGGTCCGACGGTGTGAAAGATATACTCCGCCTGAAGGTTAAAAGCGGGTGTGACTCCCACCTCTCCTTCACCGATCCTGCCGATCTCTTTTCTGGCTTCCAGGAGCTTTTTGGCGCCCGCCGCCATATAGATCGCGGTATCGGTCCCGGCCATGTATACAGGCTCGGGATTTGCGGTGTTGACGATGGCGTCAGCCTTTATCTTCGTAATGTCGTTGCGGACTATCTTAAATGCCATATGCGATACCTCTTTTCCGCTTACATTATAGCTTCACTTTCAGGCGTGCCGTGACCAAAAGTGACAAAAGTGTAAGTTCTGCGTAAGCAGATCCGATGGAGCGGAGTTTTGCCTCTGTTTATACTGAAACTGCCTCAATCTTAAGCGAATCTTAAGGTTTTAACCACTACTTTTTTCAAGGCACTGTGCAATAATTGATGCCGGGAGAAATAATATGGAAACTATTAGAATCATCAACTTCATAATCACCGCGATCTTCGCGCTTTGCTACACTTATCAGTTCATCTACGTTCCTGTATCGCTCTGGATGCAGCACCGCGAAAAGAAGGCCCGGAAATCCGCCGGACGTGCAGACATACAGGCTGACAAAGAGCTCTGCGACAGAAACCTCAAGAGCTATGCAGTCCTCATCTGCGCACGCAATGAGGAAAACGTCATAGGCGAACTCATCGACAGCATCAACAGCCAGACCTACAAGGGCAACATCACGACCTTCGTTATGGCAGACAACTGCACCGACAACACATACGATGTCGCTGTCAGCCACAACGCGGTCGCATACACACGCCACTCGACCGAATTCATCGGCAAGGGCTACGCAATGGAAGCTCTCCTCAAAGAGATCAGAAGAGACTTCCCGGAAGGTTTTGACGGATACTTTGTCTTCGATGCGGACAACATCTTATCGCCCGACTACATTGAAGAGATGCACAAGTGCCACCTCGAAGGCAATGACGTCATCACCTCCTACCGCAACACCAAGAACTACGGAGACAACTGGATAAGCTCAGGCTACGGCCTCTGGTTCTTAAGAGAGACGATGTATCTCAACTACGCACGTTACAAGCTCGGCTCTTCAGCAGCCATCTCGGGAACCGGTTTCTTCTTTGCAAACAGCGTTCTCAAGGACATCGGCGGCTGGCCCTTCCACCTCCTCACGGAAGACATCGAGTTCACGATCAACCGCGTCTGCAAAGGCCGCAAGATCGCATTCTGCAGGAGCGCCGTCTTCTACGACGAGCAGCCCACTTCGGTAAAGCAGTCCTTCAGACAGCGCATGCGCTGGGCAAGAGGCTATATCCAGGTCTTCCGCCACTACGGCAAGGACCTTATGTATGAGACGCTGCACGGCAATTTCGCCGCATTCGACATGGCCATGAACATAATGCCCGCTTTCCTTCTCACAGCCATTTCGATCACATGCAATCTTCTCTACGGCATCATAGGCGCGGTTACCGGCGGCGACATAACGATAGCCCTCTGGTCAATGTTCGAAACGGTGATCAACGCCTGCGCACTGCTCTTCGTATTGGGCGGTATCACGATGATCACGGAATGGAAGAACATTCACGCCGGCACGGCACGGAAGATATTCTCTGTATTCTCTTTCCCGCTGTTCATGCTCACATATATCCCCGTCGCATTCACGGCGCTCTTCGTCAATCCCGGCTGGAAGCCCATCAGGCACAAGGCCGCGACATCGGCGCTCAGAACTGAACTTACGGGATCGGAGACGGGCGAGAAGATATCGTGAGCCGCTAAAAACTCATTTCTCCCCGCACGCGTTGCGTTTCTTCATGCACTCGGCGCAGTTACCGCAGCAGGGACTGGTCTTCTTACGCCTGACGGCGAGCACGACAGCACCTGCAAGTACGGCGGCCAGCACGATTATCAGCACGATATCAACAGGTCTCACAGAGCACCTCCTATGGCGAGCATCAGGATCCTGAACAGGAAGCTTACGATCCACGCGAGGATGCACTGCCAGACGACCAGTGCGGCAGCCCATTTCCAGCCGAGCTCACGCTTTACGGATGCGATTGCCGCAACGCAGGGCGTGTACAGAAGGCTGAAGATAAGGAGCGTTCCGGCTTCGACGGTGCCGAGCACTGCGGTGATGCCGCCTTCGGCGCCGAAGAGGACTTCCAATACGGAGACGACGCTCTCTTTTGCCATGAAGCCGCTGATGAGGGATGTCGTGATGCGCCAGTCGCCGAGGCCCAAAGGCTTCATTACGGGCGCAAGGAATCCGGCGATCAGGGCCATTATGCTCGTCTGCGAATCGGTGACAAGGTTAAATCTCGTATCGAAGCTCTGCAGGAACCAGACGACTACCGTGGCGATGAGGATAACCGAGAAAGCCTTCTGGAGGAAGTCTTTCGCCTTCTCCCACATGAGCTGCAGGGTCGACCTGATCGAAGGCAGTCTGTAGTTCGGCAGTTCCATTACGAAAGGTGCAGCCTCGCCCTTGAAGAGGAGTTTCTTGTATACAAAAGCTATCAGTATCCCGATAACGATGCTCAGGAGATAAAGGCCCGTCATTACGAGACCGCCCTGGCCCGGGAAGAAAGAGCTTACAAAGAAAGCGTAGATGGGGAGCTTTGCGGTGCAGCTCATGAAAGGCGTGAGGATTATTGTCATCTTACGGTCCCTGTCTGAAGGGAGCGTTCTCGTGGACATGACGGCGGGAACCGTGCATCCGAAGCCGATGAGGAGAGGCACGATGGATCTTCCCGAAAGGCCGATCTTACGTAAGAGCTTGTCCATGAAAAACGCGATGCGCGCGATGTATCCGCTGTCCTCGAGGAGCGACAGGAAGAAGAACATTACGACAACGATCGGCAGGAAGCTCAGTACGCTTCCGACACCTTCGAAGATGCCGTCGATTATGAGGCTGTGGATGACATCGTTTACGTTGGCCGCAACGAGCGCCTTTTCAGTCCATTTGGTAAGTGTATCTATTCCCTGTTCGAGCAGCCACTGGAGGCCCGCACCGATGACGTTAAACGTCAGGAAGAAGACCGCAGCCATTATAAGGATGAAGATCGGGATCGCGGTGAACTTGCCGGTCAGGATCCTGTCGACCTTCTCGCTCCTCTCGCGTTCCTTGTTCTGAACGGGCTTCGTAACGCAGCTTCCGACGAGCTGCATGATGTATGTGAATCTCATGTCTGCGACAGCCGCAGCGGGATCTAAGCCGGACTTTTTTTCGACCTTTACCCTGATGTGCTCGAGGAGATCTTTCTCGTTCTCGTCGAGGTCCAGCTGGTTAAGTATGAGTTCATCGCCTTCGAGCGCTTTGCATGCCGCAAATCTCAGCGGCAGACCCGTGCTCTTCGCCTTTTCCTCAATAAGGTGTTCGACCGCGTGGATCGAGCTGTGGATAGGGCTCTCGGGTGCGCAGAAGTCCTGCTCAAGAGGCTTTTCGCAATATTTCGCGATGTGGATGGCGTGCGAAATGAGCTCGCCGATGCCCTGGTTCTTTGCAGCGCTGATCGGAACGACAGGCACGCCCAGGATCTGCTCCATCATGTTGATATCGACCGAACCGCCGTTTCCGGTCAGCTCGTCCATCATGTTGAGCGCAACTACAACGGGACGTTCGGTCTCGAGAAGCTGCATCGTCAGGTAGAGATTGCGCTCGATATTCGTGGAGTCAACGATGTTTATTATCGCGTCGGGCTTGTTGTCGAGCACGAAATCCCTCGACACGATCTCTTCTTTCGAATAGGGAGACATCGAGTAGATGCCCGGAAGGTCCGTGATCACGGTCTTTTCGTGCCCTATTATCGCGCCGTCCTTGCGGTCCACCGTAACGCCCGGGAAATTGCCGACGTGCTGGTTCGAACCTGTCAGTCTGTTAAAAAGAGTTGTCTTTCCGCTGTTCTGATTGCCCACGAGAGCGAAAGAAAGGACGTGGTCATCCGGCAGAGGATTCTCATGCTTTTTGTCGTGGTGGATGCCCGGCTCACCGAGATTCGGGTGCGCGACCTTTGATTTGCGCTTCTCGGGCTTGTCTTCCTCAGCCTTTTTAACTGAGTCTCTTACGGTGATCTGTGCGGCGTCATCGAGTCTGAGCGACAGCTCGTATCCGTGGATCCTGACTTCGACAGGATCTCCCATCGGCGCGAACTTCACGATCGTGATCTCAGCGCCCGGGAGTATTCCCATATCGAGGAAATGCTGCCTCAGCGCGCCTTCCCCGCCTACTGTCTCAACTATGCAACTCTGCCCTGCTTTGAGTTCCTTTAAGGTCATAACCTCTCCGATCCATGCCGGCCGCTGTTTAGTCCTGACATCGGGCCCAGTCCTGCAGACAGACGGCATCGTAAAACTTTATTTTCGACACCATTATATACTCGGCGTCTTTTGTGCGGAATTGACAGTTAGAATAAACTAACCTTGCGGTTGACACGGCTGTTTTTATACAGTTAGCACAAACTAACCGTTTGATATGCCCTTCCGCAGACCGTGACCGGACCTCACAAAATAATAAAAAGCGCGTCAATATATCAGTTACATAATCAGGGATTATGTTGTAGCATAGTGTAATCAAGGGACAAAAGTGAGGTATTACGATGGAGAACACTGACATCAAAACTATCAAGAGCGCCAATCCTTATCTTCCGCTTTGGGAACATATCCCGGACGGCGAGCCGCGCGTATTCACATACAATGGCGAGACGAGGATATATATCTACGGATCACACGACACAATGAAGACCGAATACTGCGGTCCCGATTATGTCGTATGGTCGGCACCCGTGGACGATCTGACAAACTGGACATGCCACGGCGAATGCTACAGGGCATCTGACGGCGGAATGCTCTATGCGCCCGATGTCGTTCAGAAGGGCGACACTTTCTATATGTATGCGGCAGAGTCAAAGGGATCGGTAATAATGCTCGCCAAGTCAAAGACACCGTGGGGTCCTTTTACGGATCCTGTTAAAACGGAGCTCGGCTTTGACCCCGGCATCCTGGTAGATGACGACGGCAGGGTCTATGCATTCTGGGGCTTCTGCGAATCCTATGCGGGCGAGCTCAACGATGACATGTGCACTCTTAAGAAAGAGACTGTAAGACCTCATCTGATCGGCCATTCAAAACCCTTCTGGATCAAGGAAGACGACGGACATGTCGATCCGGTTGACGGATTTTTCGAAGCATCGAGCCCGAGAAAGGTCAACGGCAAATACGTACTCATCTATTCGAAGAGATATGAATACAACAAGCCCCAGTCGGGCGTTTTCGGCAGCTGCAACGGTTTCCTGAGCTACAAGTGGTGCGACACCCCTCTCGGCGATTACCAGCCGGGCGGAGACATCAGCTTCAACGGCGGCGAAGTCATCACGGGACCTGACGGCAACGGCATAATGACATATCAGTGGGGCAACAACCACGGTTCTCTGATGCAGATAAAGGATAAGTGGTACGTCTTCTATCACAGACAGACGGGCTGCAACGAATTCGCAAGACAGGGAATGGTCGATCCTGTAGACGTTGCTGTCGATAAGAACGGAAAGATCTTTATCGGCAAGATCACCTACGAGAACGGCGAACCCGTAAGCTCCGACACGGTCGAGATGACATCACAGGGCTTCAACGCTGACGGACTTGATGCTTTCTCCATAATTTCCGCAGGTTATGCATGCCACATCTACGACGGCACCGGCAAGCCCAATTATCTGGACAATGCGGAAGGCACGAATAAGGATGTAAGACGCGCACACATCAGCCCTGTTTATGAGGGCGATTCCTCACCGGTCGTCGATATCCAGAGCGGCGCAACGGTAGGCTTCAGATATCTGGATTTCGGCGCTGACGGCGCTTCTGAAGCGGTCGTAACGGGTACTTTCCCCAAGGGATTTACCGTAAGTCTCATGCTGGACAGCTATGACGGCAGGGAGATCGCGGTAAAGACGGTCGATGAGGATACGAACGAACTGATCTTCACACTCGGCGAAAAAGTTGTCGGAAAACATGCTGTCTATTTCGGTTTTAAGACTGAAGATGAAGCAATCAGAGCCGTTTTCGACACTTTTAGATTCAAATGAGCCGCGGATTGTGATATTCTGACACAAAAATCAAGCGCATTTGGGGGCGGCTTATTATGAAGACCAAAATAGTAAAGACGATATGCACTGTGATGGCACTGATGCTTATGTGCCTGATGGCTGTTTCGTGCGGAACAAAAAGTGAACCGGCATATGTGCTGGAAGCGTCAGTAAACAACGGTCTGGTCGAGTCTTACAAGGCTTATTTCGAGCTCAACGGAAAAACGGTATCCGAAGTAAGAGAGGTCCGTTTCAAGAATCTGGTCAACGGTTCCAGCTCAAATTACAAGGAGATCGAAAAGACGACCTATACCTATACCGCCGTTGCCACGACGAGCAATGCTTCAGACTGGCGCTACACACAGGAGCGCGCCGCTTATGACACGGCCAAGCTCATCAAGTACCTGAAGAAAATGGAAGTGCGTTATACCGGCAATGTTGAGATCACGATCTCCGAGTTCGATGACTACGTTTTGATCGAAGTAAGACTCTATGACGGACACACGCCCATTGATGTGTCCACCGGACTTTTCAAGAACGATAAACTCGTAAAGCTGCCGAACGGCATATCACTCCAGTCTCTTGCGAAAGTCTATAAACATAAATAAATGGTATTTGCGAAAGGTTATACAGGGGCTGTCTCAAAACATAATGAGACAGCCCCTTATTGTTTCAGCAAGTGTGGCAGTTGCAGTTGATTGCAGAATTCTGACCTGTCTTTTCGACAGGTATCGAAATCGAAGTGATTATCTGCGTTTCGATACCTCGACTTTTGAAAGGTGAGATCGAAATTATCCCAAGATGAGGGTTTCTTGCGATTTGGGATAAAATTTGTGCTCGAAATTATCCCAAGATGAGGGTTTCTTGCGATTTGGGATAAAATTCGGACCGCAAATTATCCCAAGTGAAGCATATTTAAACTTTTGGGATAAATTCACCTCTGAAAATTATCCCACGGAGGCAATAATTCACGGTTTGGGATAAAATCGGCTGCAAGGAAAGCTACGATATCGTTTTCAGGAAAAAGTCTTCAAAAACGATATCAGCGGGAGATCAAAGGTATCGTTTTCAGGAAAAAGTCTTCAAAAACGATATCAGCGGGAGATCAAAGGTATCGTTTTCAGGAAAAAGTCTTCAAAAACGATATCAGTGGAAGATCAAAGGTATCGTTTTCGGAAGAAAAATCTCAATAACGATATCTGCGGTTCAGCCGAGGTATCGAAAACAAAGGATTTCCCCGGATTTCGATACGTTGAACTCTCGACAGATATCGGAAACGGAGGTTTCTTAAACATTTCGATACTTCGGCCTTCCGGCAGACATGGCTGGTCATTAGCACATCCACTTCAAGGGGTCAGTTTTTCGCCGTTTTTACACGGCAGAAAAGCAGGCATTGGGCAAATGCCAGCCAAAAAGCGAAAGTAAGGGGCTGTACCGGCATTTTGATACAGCCCTCCTTTGTTTTGCGTTTATTCCTCTTCCCCGCTCGGAAGGAATTCGATAACGTCTTCGCTCGGCGAGAATTCCATGACGTCGCCGTCGTCGGAACCTGTTGAAGAGTCAGGACCGATCAGTGACAGGATGGCGCCCGTTACTGATTCATATGCCTTCATGACGACGTTGTGCTCCGACCTTATCGTGCCGGCGTCTTCAGCGTTGGCTGCGGCTTCGAGCTTGGCGAAACGCTCGGAAAGCGACAACGCGCCGATCATCTTGGACGTGCTCTTGAGAGAGTGTGTAAAGATGCCGTAATCGTGCCAGTCTTCGGCTTCATAGCTCTTCTGCAGACGCTCCTTTTTCTCGGTCCAGCCGTTTGCGTATTCTATCAGCAGGGATCTGTAGAGAGCACCGTCTTCCTGGCAGAACATGAGACCCGTCTGCGGATCTATGCCGACCGGACGGAGATCCGAGAACTCGTCGGAGACATCATTTCCGGAACCGGAGTCTGACTCTTCTGCCTGCCCGGCAACGAGTTCGATCTTCTCTTCGGGAAGGTATTTCAAAAGCATTTTTTCCAATGCGTGATTGTCGACCGGCTTGGTCAGATAATCCGAGAAACCCTCTGCGAGATAGCGCTCTTTCGCGCCAATGACTGCATCTGCGGTAAGGCAGACGACCGGGGTTTTGGCGCTCGCTCCGTCCTCTTTCTGACGGATACGGTGCAGGGCCTCGGTGCCGTCCATTTCGGGCATTCTCTGGTCCATGAAGATCAGGTCGTATCTGATCCTCCATGCCATGTCGACCGCTTCTGCGCCGGACAGGGCCGTATCGATCTTCATCAGCGTGTTCTTAAGGAGACTGACAACAACGGTCAGGTTCATCTTCGTGTCGTCGACAATAAGGATGTGCGCGGAAGGCGCGCGGAAAGATTCGCGGTACGGTGTGTCGATCGGCATGTTCGCTGCGAAATGGGTATGGAAATTGCCCATCGGAGTCGCGTTGATTATCCTCTGCGGAAAGGTGACAGTGAATGTGGAGCCCTTGCCGTATTCACTATCGACCTCAATGGTTCCGCCCATGAGATCCAGAAGTCGCTGCGTGATGACGAGGCCAAGGCCCGTGCCTTCAAGCGTGCTGTTGTGCTCCATTTCGAGACGCTGGAACTTCGTGAAGAGCTTCTCTTTATCCTCAGACCTGATGCCGATGCCCGTATCTTTGACGGAGGCAACAAGAAGGATTCTTCCGCCGTCCTGCTTCTCACCGTGAAGGTTGAAAGTGACCGAGCCCTTGTCCGTATACTTGACCGCATTGTTCAGAAGGTTCGTGAAGATCTGGCGGACGCGCACCTCGTCTCCGCAGATCTCGCAGGGGATCGAAGGGTCGGCGTCTATCGAGAAATCAAGACCCTTGTCCTGCGCCTTGAAAACGATCATGTTGTTGAGGTCGTTCAGAAGAGAACTCAGCTGATAAGGCGATTCCGACAGGTCCATGGCACCCGCCTCGATCTTCGAAAAGTCGAGGATATCGTTGACGATGGCCAGGAGATTATGCCCGGCTTTCTTGACGTCGCCCGCATAAACGCCGATGTTCTGGATAGCTTCCTGCACTGCCTTCGGATCGCCGTCGGCAGCTTCCTGGGCGCGGTGGTCCTCTCTTATGATCATCTCGTTCATGCCGAGGACAGCGTTGATCGGCGTTCTTATCTCGTGCGACATGTTGGCCAGGAAGTCGCTCTTTGCGTGGTTGGCGCTCTCGGCCCTGACCTTCTCTTCAAGGAGTTCGCCCTGTGCCCTGACAAACGGCCTTACCGTAAGGAGCGATAAGAGCGCTGCAACGAGGAGCGATAAGAGGAGGATGATCACATAGCTTATTACCGTCGAGCGTGTCTGTGATGAAAGCTGGTCGTTGAACCAGCCGGCCGAGAAGTCGACGACTACTATGCCGACGACCTTTCCCGTCGAATCGAAAACGGGGCTGTAGGCGCTGTAGAATTCGCCCCACTGGTCGGTGTAAGGAACCTCGTCGACAGCTGCGGTCCCGTTTCCTGCTATCGCAAGCGCATCGGTGTATTCGACGCTGTCGCCGTAGCTTGCGGGGCTTACCTGGTCAAGATCCATGGTGAAGATAAAGTCTTTCTCGCCCACCTGTTTGATGCAGTAGACGTATTCGAGTTCGACGTTGTCCCTGAAGACGGCAAGCGTGTCATAGATCTTGTTGTATCCGATGCTGCCGACCTGGTCCTCTGTCAGGTGCTTAATGACCTCGCCGTTGACCGATCCGGAAGCGCAGTTCGCAATGTCGAGCATTCGCTGCTGGATCGCCTTGCGGATACCGACTCTTGCCCTGTAGATGGAGATCGCGCAAAAGATCGTGCTGGAGATCAGGATGATGCACTCGACCATCAGGATGATCTTGGAAGACAGGTTACTCCTATTCTTCTTCGACACGAGACCTTATCCTCCCCATAAAACGCGCACGTCTGATTATTTAATAGTAGCGAAAACAATACGCCTTTTCAATCCTGACGGCGCTTTAAGGGGGGCTCTTGCACTAACGGTTTTCGAAAGGAAAATCAGGACACTTAACAGGCTTATTCCCCGCCGACGCTTATCCAGTTGCCCGAGACCGGAAGCTGCATCGTAAATACCGTAAGACCCTCCGAATCCGGATCGTTCCTGTTGACCCTTACGTGATAGTATCCGAATTCCTTGTACTGGGTTCCCGTGTCGGTGGTGACTCCGTTGTAATTGACCGAGATATGGGAATCGATGACTTCACCGTTCTTATCGGTACTGCCGCCTTCGCCCGGATAACTCAAGCTCTTATATGACACGAGATTGCCGTCCAGATTATCGAAAAAGATCTCCCACTCGAGCTCTAAGTTGTGATGCTTCTTTACTTCGGGAGAAAACAGAGCGCACAGGCTCTCGATGTCCTCATTCTTCAGATACTCAAAGATCTGCTCCGCGTCGGCTTTCTCAAGCTTTTTGGGGTCGTTTTTGACCTTGTCGACCACCCTTTCGACAAACGAACAACTGCAGACCGAAAGTGCCATAACGGCGCACATCAGGATCGCCGTCAGCCTTTTGATATTCCTCATCCCCGTACCTGTCCCTTCAAGTGAACTTTTTTGGTGCACATCACAAAATATATCACTAAAAGGACGGCGGCGAAAACAATGCCTGCGGGATAGCCGATGACTGCGGACTGCTTGAACCCTTCGGGCGCCATAAGGATGTATGTGACGCTCACCGCGCTCATGAAAGCTGCTGGCAGCGCCGTTATGAGGCTCGCGATCTTTTTGCCGTTGAAGACGAGATATGCGGTCGCGACCCAGAGGGAGATCATGGCGAGAGTCTGGTTGCTCCATGAGAAATATCTCCAGAGAACGTTGAAATCGAGCTGCGTCAGGACAGCGCCTGCGGCAAGGAGAGGGATAGTTATTATGAGTCGGTTCTTGATCTTCTTCTGCTCCAGGCCCGTCCATTCGGCAAGGATAAGTCTCGCGCTCCTGAATGCTGTATCGCCTGAAGTGATGGGACATACGACTACGCCGATTATGGCGAGGATCCCGCCGGCGTTGCCGAGCATCGTCTTGCTGATCTCGTATACCGCGCCCGACTGTCCGACTTCCGAGAGTGCGTCACCGAGCATCTTCGTGCTGCCGTAGAAGGCGACGCCAGCGGCGGCCCATACGAGCGCTATGACGGATTCGATGATCATGGCGCCGTAGAAGACCTTGCGTCCGGCCTTCTCGGAGGTGATACATTTCGCCATCATGGGAGACTGCGTCGCATGGAAACCCGAGATCGCGCCGCACGCGACGGTTATGAACATGAAAGGCCAGACCGGAAGTCCGTCGGGATGAAGATCTGCCAGCGATACTTCGGGAATGGTGTACTGCGGAAGAACGATCATGGCGCCCGCGATGCTGACGGCCATGACAATCAATATGACGCCGAAAACCGGATAGAGCTTGCCGATGACCTTGTCGATCGGGAGCAGCGTTGCGGCGACATAGTAGAGCAGGATCACGATTATCCAGAACGTGTTGCCGAGAAAACCGGGAGTGAGCATTGCTATGAGCGATGCGGGCGAAGTGACGAAGACCGTGCCCGTCAGGAGCAGTAGCAGTATCGAGAAGACTCTCATTGCGTAGAGCGCGGGCTTGCCGAGATAGATGCCCGAGAGTTCGGCGATCGATGCGCCCCTGTGCCTCGACGAGATCATGCCGCTCATGTAATCGTGCACTGCGCCGCCGAGGATGGAACCGAATACTATCCAAAGGAATACGACAGGTCCGAAACACGCACCCATCAGGGCGCCGAAAATGGGACCCGTTCCGGCGATGTTGAGGAGCTGGATGAGAAGCGCCTTCCATGTCTTCACGGGCATGCAGTCGACACCGTCGTTTATCTCGACAGCGGGCGTCTTGCGGTCGTCGGGACCAAAGATCTTTTCGGTAAGTTTACCGTATGTGAAATAGCCAATGAGCAGTACGGCCAGCGCAATGATAAAAGAGATCAACCTGTTACCTCGCTTGTTTCATTTTTGATGTCCCCATATTACTACTCGAATGATGCCCGGATATTGTCTTTATATTAAATTTCTCAAAAAGAGTTGTTACAAATTCCTATGTAAGTAGTATCATTAGTTTGGAACCCGTCCGAAACGGGGTGATCAATATAACTTGGAGGCTCATATGGCATTTGGAATCAAGCAAAAGAAGGTTGAATTTAAGAACAGCTACAACGTACAGTCACTTTTCGACGCAATAAAGGATCATGAATTCACACCCGGAAAGCCGATGCTCGTAGATCATGCATTTACAAAGGTTATCTGTTTCCCTGAGGTCGACAGACAGAATCAGGTCCAGATCGTTCCCGCATCCATGAAGGGCGAAGGCACCAAGTGGACAGTCATGAAGAACGAAGCCATCGGCAAGGAAAACGTAATGAAGAACATCGCCATGGGCGCCATCTCCAACGGCTGGGCAAACATGGGCAGCCTCGGCGGAAAGAACTGCAAGCTCTGCGAGCAGCAGGTTGACGCAGTCGTAGCAGAGCTCCAGGCATTGGGCATCTGATTAAACTTTAACAAAAATCATTCAGGCCGTCTCCAAGGTGAGTTGCATCACCTGAGGGACGGCCTTTAATTTGAAGTGTTTTTCTGATCGCGGCGGACTGTAACTGATGGATGCTGAGGGCAACTGACTGCTGAGGGCAACTGACTTCAACTGGCAGCAGCTCCCGGCGCCGCACGGCCCGGCGGCTCATCTTAAATGTTCTCGATCCAGGTCACGAACCTGTTTAACGTCTTATCCTCTTCGCGGCTGAAGAGAAAGCACCCTGCCGTATACCAGGAATGCGTGTTCCTTTTATCTTCGACTTCGTAGATCTCGCACCTGTTTCCGACCGTCGCGGCCTTTTCGGCAAAGTCTTCCGCGCATTCGAACGCGAGAAGTCCGTCGTGCCTGCTCTGTATCAGCAGCATCGGGATATGGCTTTTGTCCATGAGAGACCACGGCTCGCCTTCCGTTCTGTCGTACCCCTTCGCGAAAAGCATTCCCAAAAGCATCTTAAGTGTCATGCCCTGATCCTTCCTGAAGCTGTAAGGCCCTCCGACGCCGATGTAACCGATGACGTTTGATACGTCGACATTATATTTTTCCTGAACCTTTTTGCTGTAGCACATTATCGACGACAGATGCGCGCCCGCGGAAGGTCCTGATACAATAAGCTCTGACGTATCGATGCCTTTGTCTTCGAGATATCTGACAGCCGCATTAAAACACTTGCAGACGTCTTCTATCTGCGCGGGATATTTATTTTTCGGCGACAGCCTGTAACCCACGGAAACAAAGCGGTATCCGGCCTTTGCCATGCTCTGGCCGACAAAGTCGAAGAACTTCGGATCGCCTGCATTCCAGCCACCGCCGTGCACCCAGATGACAACCTTTCCGCTGACGGGTTTCGCGGGCTCGTAGTACAGAAAATACTGGTTCCTGTCCGGCCCGTAATCCACGCGTTCCGGCGTGAACTCCTTTTTCGTTTTGAAAAGGAGCCTGTAGTACATGGGATAGTAGCTTAAGTTTTCCCTGATGTAATCGATCATGCGCTTATAAAGCTCCTCACTTCCCCGTACCACTTTTCGGGCTCGAAACACGCGAGCTCAGCATGTGCGAGGCCTTCGAATGCCCTTATCTCAGTCTGCGGATTGCTCTTCTTCATCCTGACCGCGCACTTCGCGGATACCGACTCATTGCCCTTAGTTCCGTGCATGAAAAGGATCCTCATGTTGCTTTTGTATTCTTTGAAATCGAAAGGCATAAACACTGAATCTATCATGTTGTTTACCGACACCATGATCATGTTTTCGGCGATCTTGATGTAGTAAGGGAGCATGTTCTCAGGCAGAAAGTCTTTCTTTGCCTGCTCAAGGATCTTCGCGTCGTGCTGTTTTGACTTCATGATTATCGTTTTGTAGTTCGACTTCATTATTGCCTTCAGCAGACCGTTTAGCTTAGTCAGCGGCGCTCCGTCAAGCACCAGGTTTTCGACGCTCAGGTCATCGCTCTTTGCAAGGGTTGCGGCTATCCTTCCGCCCATCGATAATCCGGCAAGAAGAAAGACTTTTCCGCCCAGTTCTTCCATAATGTAATCATGGATCTTCGCAGCCTCCTCTTCCACCGAATGGAACACGGTAGGCGTTACCTCCGTATGGGCATCGAGCTCAGGCACGATCACATAGTAATCTTTAGCGAACTGCTTCGCCGCATAGTTCCAGATCTGCCACGGCGTTAGCATCCCGTGGATGAGGATTATTGATCTGTTGTCCTTATTTCCGAATGTATGAAAGATCATTGTCTTGCCTTTCCGCCTGCAGTGCAGTTTTTCCTGGTTTTCCGCACCGGTCAGTTTGTCCGGGCCTTTCCGCCCATCATCAGCACCACCGATGTCGCCAGGTTCCTGTACATGTCGTCGACCTTATATTTGCCCTTTATGTGCTCTGCCTTGAAGCAATCCGTGAGCACATATCCCGACTGGATCCCGTGATAGTTCACGATAAAAAACTGGATGATCTGATCGACCGGCACCGCAGGCTTTAACTTGTTCTGCTTAACGGCTTTTGTAAGGAAATCCGTCATGGCTTCAGTCGCATAAAGCAGCGGGCTCTGCTCGTCCTTGCCGAGTCTTTTCGCGATGTTCATCGCACGTTCGGGATCAGTCATTGCGAGCATGTCGCCGTAGATCGATACCTTAAGAAGATCCGTTCCGACTTCCTTCATGTAGTCAGCGAGCATCTGGCAGATATCGTAAATAGTCTGCTCCCAATCCCTGATGTCAGCATTGTTAAGGATCTCATCCAGCCTGTCGTCGATCTTGTTCTCAGAATTGATCGTGATGACCAGGTCCTTGAACACCTCGTCGATGTCTTTGTAATACCTGTAGATAACCCCGTGCGAAAAGCCGGTCTCCGCGATAATGTCCTTCATCTCGATCGATGTGATCGGCTTTCTGGTGCACACGCGGTACGCCGCATCAATTATCTCTTTGCGCTTCTTCTCGAAATATTCCTCGCTGACTCTCGGCATATAAACCTCCGTCCGGGTGAACCAGTTCTGCTGCTTGTCATGTGACCATCATCGCTGCGCGTAATGCATTGGCAGTTGACCGTTGGTCGATAAAATGACATGGTGTCATTTTAAGCCGCCGGAGTCTGTTTGTCAAGGCTCGGGGAGCGGAGGCGGAGATTGCTAAATTATCCCGATCGTTCATTTTTCGGGACTTTGGGATAAAAATCGAGCGCGAAATTATCCCGGGGAAAGCTTTTCGGGGCGATTGGGATAAAAAACGGACAGGAAATTATCCCTTGAGATTCATTTTTAAAGATTTGGGATAATTATGCCTTCGAAAATTATCCCGCGGCGGAAATAATCCAAGGTTTGGGATAAATTCGCAGCCATGATCTTCATCTCCGGGCCTGACCTCTGAGCAGGCTGCAACAGGGTGCTTTTCTGCGGAACGCAAGAAGGAAACCCGCAAGTTATCTTAAATTTTCATTTTTCGATTTTGCGATAACAAGATATCGTTTTTCATGGAATTTATCAAAAAACGATACCTGACGAAGCACCGAGATATCGTTTTCATGGGAAAAGTCTTGAAAAACGATATTTGCTGACTTTGCAAGGTATCGTTTTCGTAAATATTCAATAAAGTACGTGATCTGGTACCAAAAGTGCCGTGAAACGGTACTGTTTTGCGTAAATATTCGATAAAGTACGTGATCTGGTACCAAAACTACCTTGAAACGGTACTGTTTTACGTACTACTGAACTCTTTCGCATTTTGATGACTTTGCAAGGTATCGTTTTCGGGAAAAAATCCTCGGTTACGATACCTCATGTAGAACCAGATGACCGCTGCATACCACTGCAGACAGCTGCAAGCCGCAACAGTTTCAGCGAACCGCCACAACCGCCGCGAACCTCAGCAAACCGCAGCAACTCAGATCTTTGTCGGGCCCTTCCTGTAACGGCCGAAGAACACGCCGTCATCGATGAACTTGTCGGCATCGGATACCCACATCGGGAACTTACCCGTTGCCAGGGCAGTCTGGCCGTTCAGCATGCCCGTATGAAAAGACAGGTGCCTGTACTGGCGCAATACCAGCTCCATCCTGGTGAAGCGGCAGTTTTCGGGACACTCGTAGAGCATGTCGTCAGACAGAGTGTCGAGGTAGTCCAGCGTCTTCTTTTCGATCGAATCAAGGTACTCGAGGAGCTGCTCGTCGGAGAGCACGACGGATGTCGGATTGTCGGGATTGTCCATGCCTTCTTCGTGGAAGGACGGCTCCTCGTAGACGTTGGGGTTGATGAACCACTTGTCGGCGGAGTGGAGCGCGTGATAGGCCCAGCGCCAGCAAGGTGCGCCGCAGCAGAGGGCGTCTCTGTCGTAAGCTTTGATCGAAGTCCTGATATTCAGGAAATTCGGCATAACAGTCTGTTTGATTATCTTTACCAGGTCATTCATCTCAATATTCCTCCTTAGTTTTTCTCATAATAGCTTAGATCGGTTTCACGGGGCATCCCCCGCCCGGTCACGGACCGGAAAGGCGGCCGCTCCAAATGTTGTTACTCAATCTGTCAAACCCGGCCGCCTCAGGCAGCGCGCATCCTAAATCCTGTCACGAACCCGTGAAGTCGTATTTTCGTACACCGAGCATCCAGAACCTGTAGCTCAGGTAGACGAAGACGAGTCCGTACAGGGGCGATATCCACGAGAGCAGCGGAACGTTGTCAGGCGTGAGGATGACGAGGCTCGGGTAGTAGGCGATGAACGCGATCGGGATGATGAACGTGAAGATCACCTTGAAGATCCCTTCAAAGATGGACGACGGGTATTTCGCGAAATCCTTGAAGCGGAACATGATGACCATTACGTAGCCTGAACCCTTGATCCAGAAGCATGTCGCGGCCGCGAAGTTCATGAGCGCGATCATGAACAGGGATGCGGTCAGCAGGAACACGATCAGCTTCAAAATGATCAGCGGTGTGACAGGTATCCCTATCCTGATCCACGCATAGACGATGGTGCCGATGCCGAACGCCAGCTGTCCCAAACCCTTCACGTCGAAGACCTCCGATATGAAATAGAAGAACACGTTGACCGGTCTGAAGCAGTACTTGATGAAGTCGCCGCTCTGGACCATGAATCGCAGATTCCAGTTGTTGTCGAAGAAGCACTGCACCGGTGTCAGCGCGACCAGCGAGAAGCCGTACAGGAACAGCATATGGTAGTAGTCCCAGCCGTTGATCGTCGGGAAGTTGTGGAACAGGATCATGAAGGTGACAAAGCCCGAGATGTTCGTCATTATCATTCCGAAAGTCGAAATGATGAAGTCCGCACGGTAGCTCATCTTGCTCTTAAGGTCCTGTACGAGAATCTTTCTGTACATTCTCGCGTAAAATCTCAGTCCTCTTTTGCGCATGTCAGCCTCCATTCACGGTGACTTTCTTCACCGCACAGTTCCAGAAAATGTTGCCCGCTGCCGTAAGCACTACGAGCCAGATCAGCTGCAGTCCGAAGAGCTGCAGAAGTCCCTGCCATGTATCCGATCCGCTCTTGCCGAGCAAGATCGACAGCGGTATGTCGTAGACCGCTCTGAAAGGCAGATACTGTACAACGATCCTTGCCTTCTCAGGGAAGAATGCCAAAGGGATCGAAGCGCCCGACAGAAGTAATACGATAGTCTCTTTTACGATGTTGATGCCCCATGTCGATTCGGTGAAAAGACATATCGGAGCTACAAGCATCTCGATGTTGTAGTTTATGATGAGCGCGAAAACCGTTGCGATCAGGAACCACAAAATATTCAGACCTAAAGGTATGGCGCCCTTGGTGACGATCATGACGATGATGAACGTCGGTATGAATGTCAGTACGAACTGGACCACGTGATTGCCCGTGTAAGACCAGAACGTGTATTTACGGAACCTCATCGGTTTCAAAAGATCCAATACGAGCGAACCCGACTGGATCTTCCTGCTCATGTCCCAGACGACGAACATTTCGAGGAAGTTGAAGAGCGCCGTCGCGAGGATCAGGTAGATCATGGTGTCTTCAAAGGTCATACCGTTTACAACGGATGTGCCGGACGAGTCGTAGATCGCCTTCCACAGATAGTAGACGAGAACCAGATAGATCAGGTTCGCAAAGAGAGTAACAAAGATGCCGAGTCTGAACTGCAGTGACTCCATTATCCCGGCCCTTGTTATCGATAACAGCCTTTTGGGATTCATACTGCGCTCCCTTCGTAGATCTTCTTGATGACCTCTTCCGTGGAGATCTCAAGAATCTTGACGTCCTTTATCTTCTTTTCTTTCTGCTTTTCCATGATGACGTCCATGACATCCGTGGTCTTCTCGTCGATCAGGTATTCTTCCCACGAATCGTCGGCGAGCTTGAGCTTTAATGTCCTGTACGATCCGAAATAGTTCTTCAGGTGCTCTATGTCGTTGTCGTAGATCTTCGTTCCCTTATCGATGATGACGATCCTCTTGCACAGCGCGTCAACGTCGCCCATGTCGTGGGTGGTGAGTATTACTGTCGTATTCTTCTCTTTGTTAAGACCCAGGATCAGCTCACGGATCTTCGCCTTCATGGACACGTCGAGACCTATCGTGGGCTCATCGAGGAACACGATCGCCGGGTTGTGCAGGAATGCCGCGAGGATGTCGCTAAGTGTCCTCTGACCCAGTGACATCTGCCTTACGGGCTTGTGCAGTATCGGCTCGATGTCTACCAGTGAACGGTAGAGTTCGATCATCTCCTCATAGTCCTTTTCGGGAACCATGTAGAGATCCCTCAAGAGCTTGAACGATTCGATCAGCGGCAGCGACCACCAGAGCTGGCTCCTCTGTCCGAAAACTACTCCGATGTTCTCGCAGTTCTCGGTCCTGTTCTTATACGGGACCTTTCCGTTGACAAGTATCTCGCCCGAAGACGGCTCTAGAACGCCCGTCATCATCTTGATCGTAGTGGATTTACCCGCGCCGTTGGGGCCCAGGTATCCGATTATCTCTCCCCTTCCGACCGTCATGGTGACGTCCTTAACGGCAGACACTGTCTTGTAGTCTCTCGAAAACAGATCCTTTATGCTTCCCTTGAGACCTTCATGGCGGTTTAAGACCTTAAAGTCTTTGCAGACATTCTTCATTACTACTGCTTCATCCATACCGTTTTTCCTCTTTCATTTTTCTTCAATTGCAAGTATATTGTAGATAGAAACGCGAAAACAGTTTATAAATGCCTTGTTTTTATAACTATTTTCCACAGGCATGTAAGATTGTTATACTTTTCGGAAATTTGGAGAAATATAGTTATGAAGATAGAACAGATGGGGCTCATCGTTAAAAGAGACGACGGCTCCGAGATAGTAAATTACGATGATCCCAACTTCCCGTCCTATATCTACGACGGCTGGATCGCGCCGAAGGTCACATGGGAGGGCGTTCCACACTTCCATGAAGACATAGAGATTATGACCATCAAGGAAGGCCAGGTCGCTTATTTTGTTAACGGCAAAGAGCTCCTTCTAAGGGCAGGCGATACGATCGTCGTCAATTCAAACCAGATCCACTACAACATGTCAGTTAACGGAGAGGTCGCAAAATACGTCATCTGCATACTCCATCCGAGCATACTCGTGAACTCGATCACGGTGGAGATGCAGGCAGTAAGGCCGATCATCGACAACCAGGATCTCCCATACATGAGATTCCGTTATATCAATGAACACACTGAATCTATAAGGAATCTCGTTCTTGGGCTGCCGGAAATCAGGCACGATCCTTTCGCGATCACGAAGCAGTTCTATCAGATATGGGACATTATAAGAAAACATGCCGAGACGCTTGGCGCGACCGAAGAAGTCGTGTCAGATCCAAAGATCCAGTCTTTCAAGTCCATGATGAACTTCATCTCAAACAACTATCAGAAACAGGTCACATTAGCTGATATTGCCGCCAGCGGCAGTGTCAGCAAGTCTTTATGCAACTCGCTCTTCCACCAGTATGTCGGGGAATCGCCGATCAATTACCTGATGCACTTCAGGTGCCGCAAAGTGGCGGAACTCCTGCGTTCCGGCGGAATGTCCATGTCAGAGATAGCATCGCTGACGGGTTTCGGCGGCGTGAGCTACATGTCAGAAACGTTCAGGAAATTCTTCGGGAAATCACCCCGCGAATACCGTAAACAGTGGGCCGGATAGTCTGAAAAACGTTAACTCTTAATTTACAGTTTGTGTTCAATATAGACACTTCCGAAACAATTTGGAGCAAGTTATACAATTTCACACCTGATATAATTGCCGTAATATAACTCGAAATATCGCTTCAAGGGTGCGTATTGATGGTCAGAAAAGGTAAAACCAAGATAGATAGAACCTTAGATAAGCTTTCTCTCAACAAGGAAGCCCCTAAGAGCGCATTCATACTTCTGGTAATGCTCTATTTTATCGCCACCTTCTTTACGGCCTACGCCGCAAGGACCCAGGGCGTTTTGACGATCGGAGACATCCCCATAGCATACGCTTCGCTGACCGGCGTTTTCTCGATGCTCGGAAACATCTGCATCATCTGCCTCGTCATGCTCTTCCGCAAGGTAGGATATTTCGTATCGCTTGCAATGCTCCTTTTCCAGTTCCCGATGCTCGTTATCAACACTTTCGTGCGCCATAACTACGCGGGCATACCCGGTTTCTTCACTAATGTCCTCATAATCGTGGCGATCACGATAATCTTCTTCGCGAACAGAAAGATCACGAGATATCAGCAGAGCATCCGCGACCAGGCCGTAACAGACAGGCTCACGGGCCTCCCGAACCGCTTCGCGTGCGGCGAGCTCATGCAGGATTACATCAAGCACAACGAGAGGTTCACGGTCGTTTCCGTCGACCTCAACAACTTCAAGAGCATCAACGACACGATGGGTCACCACGCGGGCGACAAGGTCCTCAAGGAGATCGCCGACAGATGGATGAACCTGGCTGATTCCGCGAAGACCGGGACGGTCGATTTCGTCGCAAGGATCAGCGGCGATGAATATCTGCTCATCATAAGCGAATACGGATCGGAAACCGCTCTGGAAGATTCTCTCAACGCCTATAAGGCCGAGCTCGAGAAAAAGATCACGATAGACGACTGCGACTATTACATGACCGCCTGCTTCGGATATGCGCAGTATCCGGAGCACAGCGACGAATACAACACCCTGTTCGCCTATGCCGATTCCGCGCTGCACGAAGTTAAGAAGAGCGGTTCAGGCAGCCGTGTCCTTAAGTTCTCGCAGGATCTCCTCCACGCCGAGAAGACTTTGGAGATCGAGCGCAAGATACGTACCGCTTTAAATAACAATACGATATTCTTCCATCTCCAGCCCCAGTATGACATGAATCATAAGCTCCGCGGATTTGAAGCTCTCGCCCGCATGAAGGACGACGACGGATCCTTCATCAGCCCGGTCGACTTCATTCCCGTTGCGGAAAAGACCGGTCTCATCGACCGCATCGATCTGCGCGTTTTCGATCTTGCTGCAGGATTCCTGAATGACATCAGCGGCGCAGACAGCGATCTCATGCTGAGCGTAAACGTCTCCGTCAGACACCTCATGAAGAATAATTTCATCGAAGAGATGAAGAAGGTCCTTGAGACACACAATATCGCGCCCGAGCGCATCGAGGTCGAGATAACCGAATCCATCATGATCGATTCGGCTGAAAAGGCGCTGCAGCGCATCGATGAGATCAAGCAGATGGGCATGAAGGTCGCTATCGATGATTTCGGAACGGGTTATTCGTCGCTGAGCTACCTGAACAGCTTCCCTTCCGACATGCTCAAGATCGACAAGTCCTTCATCGACCAGATGAACCTCAGCGATTCTTCAAAGCAGTACGTAGCTATGATCATCTCCATAGGTCACGTTCTCGATCTGAAGGTAATCTCCGAAGGCGTCGAATCCGCCGATCAGGTGGAAGTGCTGAAGAAAATCGGCTGCGACTACATCCAGGGTTACGTCTGGGGCAGGCCGGTTCCGCCCGAAGAGGCATCCGCACTCGTTAAGGCTGAAAAGTAAGTTCTCTCTATATCCTTTCGATATCCCCGCCTGAGTTTCAGAGCCACTGTATGAACGCCGTCTTGTCGGTGGAGTTATATCCGGCATTCTCGTAGAAACGCAGCGTCTCGGGTCTCTTTGAGCCCGTCAGGAGCATCATCTTGTAGCAGTTTTCCTTTAAAGCTATATCTTTCGCATAGTCGAGGCACGCGCCCGCATAGCCGTGCTTTCTGTGATCTTTATGGGTTACGACGTTCTCGATGAACGCATAAGGCCTGACATTCCTCGAAAGATTGGGGATTATCACGCACACGCATGAGGATACGATCTTGCCGTCAAGCTCGTACACGATCAGGTGATGGTTCGGGTCATTTATTATCTGATCCCAGGTGTCCTTGAGATGCTCATCATGTTCGGGAATGCTCTCCTCGTGAAGACAGAGATACAGTTCGAGTATGGCATCCAGATCTTCTTTGCGTGCTTCGCGTATCATGGCAGAACCTTCTTTCAGTCGTTTGCTGTTTTCGATTATATCATCTGAACATCTCTTCCCCGCTCGCGAAAAGACGATATTCCCGTGGCTCTTCCTCCCGCGAAAAACCGACGGTCCGTAGAACCCCGCTCAAAAAAATGACGTCCCGGGAACGTTTTTTGCTATAATCTCTGCATCGGAAAAAGGAAGGACGCCTTCAACAGATATGAAGAGAAAAGTTTTCGCGATAATAATGTGCGCCGCAATGCTTGCCGGGACATCCGGCTGCTTCAGGCAGATCGTCGAGGAGTCACCTTCGACCGCCGCAGTAACTGAAGAGCCTTTCGAAGCCGTCTCATCAACAGCAGATTCCGCCGAACAGACCAGTGCCGGCGGAAACGACGATGCATCCGGTCTCTTAGTGGATGACGGCTCCGAATACCCTCCGGAGACCGAGGCCTTTGTCGAATTCAGCGATTACCTGCCGGGCTTTGCCACCTTCGAAGTCACATCGGAAGATCTCGTGGACGGCAGATGGGCCGACATTATTTCCAACACCCATATCGGCGAAAACGAATCGCCAGAGCTCAAATGGGAGCCCGTGGAAGGCGCCGGCCAGTACGTTATCTACATGGTCGACAGGAACTCGAACGGTTATCTGCACTGGAAGTCGGAAGGGATAACGGAAACGGAACTTCCGCACGGCTGGGCGCATAAGCTTACCGAATACAACGGACCTCATATCGGTCACGGCTATACCCACACTTTCGACGTCTACGTAATAGCTCTCAAAGCCCCTGTCGAAAGGCTCAAGGGCGCGCTGAACGCGGTTAATCCGAGAATGCAGGAATTCTTCCTCGAGCTCGACACCGACAGCGAGGGCAACACGGGGAACATAATAGCTTACGGAAAAGTATCGGGTCTTTACACCGACGCAAGATTCAGGAACGGCAAGGTATCCACTGAACCGTATTATATGTAAGCCAAGGGGCTCTTTTATTGATGGCAGGAATTTTCCTGTTGCGCTGCTTTGCGCGTTTTTTGCTGACTCCAAGTAACACATTAGAAACGGAATGTTTGCTTTATTCGGATTGATACACATCTTAAGAACAATAGAATAGTCTTATCAAGAATTATTTGGAGGCTTATATGAGCGATCAGGTCAAACAGGCAAGGAATTGGAAAGCGGCGGCTGCGACGGCATCGGCAGTTGCCCTGATAGCGATAGTGGGACTTATCGTTGTCATCTGCAGGGATTCGGGATTATTCGGGAATGCTGCCGTAAACGTGGATGTTACGGAAGCACCTGTATCAGAGAGCATAGCGGATGAGAGCGAAGAGACTGCGGATGTGACAGCGGATGCAAGCGAAGCCGGAGAGACAGCCGAGGCTTCCGAAACAGCCGAGACATCAGCAGCCGTCGAGATCGACCCGCTGTCTTTATGGACTGAGGGAAGCGAAGCCCGTGAGGCTCTGATCTCATATATCGACACTGTCACGGATGAGAGCAGCCCCGACTATATCCCCGTCGAAAACAGGATCGCGGTCTTTGACATGGACGGCACGATCCTCTGTGAGACGGATCCTTATTATTTCGACCACTGCATACTGATGTACCGCGTGCTCGAAGACCCTGACTACAAGGACAAGGCATCTGCTTTCGAGAAGGACGTTGCTAAGCGCATCAAGGCGCTGTGCGAAGGCGACAAGACCGTCAAGGTATCCATGGTCGAGCACGGACAGGCCGTTGCTTCCGCATTCGCAGGCATGACGATCGAAGAGTTTGAAAATTACGTCGCCGAATTCAAGAAACAGCCCGCACCCGGCTACGAAGGCATGACCAGGGGTGAGGCCTACTACAAACCCATGCTCGAGGTTATCGATTATCTTCAGGCAAACGACTTTAAGGTCTACATCGTAAGCGGAACAGACCGTCTCATCGTCAGAGGCCTCATAAAGGATTCCGTCGACATCCCGAGGAACCAGCTCATCGGCTCCGACGAGACCCTCGTGGCAACGGGCCAGGGCGATACCGACGGCGAGGAATACACATTCACCGATCAGGATAAGCTCGTCCTCGGCGGCGAATTCATCATCAAGAACCTGAACACGAACAAGGTCACGGTCATCATGGAAGAGATCGGCGTCCAGCCCGTCCTCTCTTTCGGCAACAGCACGGGCGATGCCGCAATGGCCGAATTCGTAACGAGCAACAATCCTTACAAGAGCCTCGCCTTCATGCTCTGCTGCGATGACACCGAGCGCGAGAACGGCAACGTCTCCAAAGCGGACAAGATGAAGGACCTCTGCGACGAGTACGGATGGGTTCCCGTCTCCATGAAGAACGACTGGACGACCATCTACGGTGAGGGAGTTAAAAGGAAGTAATTCCCGGCTTTGGACGGTTTTCAAGGATTCACAGACCCCGCGTTTTCCGGTAAGTTCCTGAAACGCGGGGTTTTCCTTATTTCGATACCTTGTTGCGGGACGGTCATCTTCAGGGTTATTATCTTTACACCAACAAACAAGGGGAAAAAGGAATGGAAAGACCGCAAAGAGAAATAAGAGCCGTATATACGGACGAGACCATAAGAGTCTATCAGGCGTACAACTAAGGGAAAAGGGAGATCAAATGGTACATTTCGGTTTTTCGTATGTGGGCTTGATATATATCGCAATGCTCCTCATACCCAACTTCATATGGGCGAAAAACAAACCCAAAGATTACGACAGATACGTCGGCAACGAGAATAAGTTTCTGGGGATCCTCGAAAGGATCGGCGAGGCCGGGAACATGGTGCTCGTGCTTATCTTTTCGGACTTCAACATCAGGCCTTTCACGGTGTGGTCTGTCTGGCTCATCGCATCTTTCATTCTGATGGTCCTCTACGAGCTCTACTGGGTAAGGTATTTCAGGAGCCCGAAAACAATGGCCGACATGTACTCGTCCTTCGCGGGCTTCCCCGTGGCGGGCGCTTCCCTGCCCTGCATCGCGTTCTTCTGTTTAGGGCTCTACGGCAGCAACATATTCCTGATCGTGAGCACGCTGATACTCTCGGCCGGTCACATCGGGATACACATAATGCACCGCAACGAGGTGGTGCCGAAGAAGAAAAAGAACAGGGCGCTGACCGTTTTTAAGGTGCTGATACTCATACCCGTGTCCGCATTTCTCGCGGTGACGATCGCGGTGATAGCGGTACGCAACGTCAGCTGGTTCAGAAACTACATAGACACGTCCAAGGGCATAAACGAAGCTGTATACGTTCCCATCGGAGGCCAGGAGCAGTATCTGCTCATAAGAGGGCGCGACATAAACAATCCTGTCATCCTGTACATTCACGGCGGTCCGGCGGGTCCGGATTCACCTATTGCAAATGTCTACACGGATCCGCTTATAGACGACTACACGTTCGTCTGCTGGGATCAGCGCGGCTGCGGCAGGACTTACTTCAGAAATGCAGGAGAAGATCCCGATAACAAAACCGTTGATTTTGAGACCGCACTGAGCGATACCGACGAACTCGTCGATTACATCCTTAACAGGTTCGGCAAAGACAAGGTGATCCTGATGTGCCACTCCTACGGCACCGTTGTCGGCACGGAATATATACGAGAACATAAAGACAAAGTCTCTGCTTATATCGGCATCGGACAGTTCGTAAACGCAAAGGAGTCTGACACGCTCTCATATGAGGACGCGATCCGCGCCGCTTCGGCAAACGGTGAGGACACCTCCCCCATCGAGGAAGCTCGCACGCAGTACCTTAACGGCAGCACGCTCACGGATTACATGGCGCTGCGCCGGGCGACGGCCAAATACCATCCGGCAAAGAACACCGCAGACACGACCATGCTCGCTGTTTTCTCGCCTTATGCCGGGACAGACGACATCAGGTGGGTAATAAAGCAGATGGATCTCAAGAACTTCTATCTCCTCGAGAAAAACCTGATGGATACCGTTTTCGCTTACGACATCTATGAACACGGGCTGACGTATGACGTGCCTGTCCTATTTATCTCGGGCGACTGCGATTATGTGTGCAACTTTGCGCTCGTCGAAAAATACTGCGATGACATTACGGCTCCCCGCAAGGAATATGTCGCGATCGAAGGAGGCGGACACACGCCGCACTACGAGACGCCGGAGCTTTTCGCAGGGTATGTAAAAGAGTTCCTCGCAGGGGTATGATACATATAAAAAAGGCGGAGGAAATATGGAACTGAAGACCGGGAGCAGGCGTCCGGGTATGGACTTTTCAGTAGATGTTTTCTACGAACAGACGAAGGGATTTTCCAAATACCTTAACGATCCCGGCACCTACAAGATGGTCCTGGTCAGGACAGGTTCATTTGTCATTGATGACAACGGTGAATACTGCACCATAACCGCGCCGGCCTCCATTATCCTGAATGAGAGAGCAGACTTCAAGGTCGTCTCCGAAAGCGATGTCATTTCGCGCACCATATACTTCAAACCGACGTTCATAAGAGAGGAATTCACCTTCGAAGCATTAAGGTCAGGCAGATACGAGAAGTTCTTAAGTGCCGTAAAGGACTGCGGCGGGATGGATCCCCAGGAGCGCTTCCTGCAGGCACTCGACGGCGCCGCACAGTTTGAGAGCTGCTATAAAGAGTCTCTCTATCAGGATGCACTTCTCATGATGGAGTTTAACAGGCATTCCAGAGACATCATCTACTATTCCCTGATGCCGCAGGAATATGACGCGGTAAACAGGATGGTCGCCAGCGTCAGATATGACCTCCTGGAGCAGCCGGACAGTTTCTGGATACTCCGTGTCAGGTATTTCATCATCTCCCTGCTCTTCATGGTCACTGCCGATTTCTACAGGAACTACCGCCAGGATGAGATCTATAAGGATCCGCTGGTCGCGAAGGTTACAAGATACCTGTGGGATCATCTGGACGAGGACATAACGCTTGCCACCATCCTTAAGGAATTCCGCGTCAACAAGAATACTCTGAACGATGCATTCAACAGGGAGATGTCCATGTCCTGCATGGCCTATCTCACACAGCTCAGGATAAACCATGCCAAGAGGCTCCTTCAGTTTTTCGACCTCTCGGTCAGTGAGGTATGCAATGAATGCGGCTATAAGGATGTAAGTTATTTCTCGAAAGTATTCAAGAAGAACACCGGCATGTCCGCATCAGAATATCAGAAGAAGATGAAGGAACTGTGCTGATATTACCTTGATATGTGCCGATATTCCTAACTCCGGCCGTCCAAAGAATGTAACATCTAATTACAATCTCTTTGGAGGAAATCAGGCATGAAAAAGATACTTACACCGGCAGCACTCATACTCACAGCAGCCATAGCGCTCTGCGGATGCGGCTCTTCACCTGCCCCCACTGCTTTTGAATCACAGTTAAAGACAGAGACAAAGACCGTAAACGTCGCTGAAGGCATGTTCCCCAGTGTCATCGACATGGAGACGACCTATCTTCAGGATGAGCCAAACGGCGAATGGAAAGCTGCGAGCGAGGTCATCTCCGGCATGAGACTTGCAGACGATTTTGATATCAGCGATTCCGTATGGAAGATAACCTCCGATGACGCAACGACGCTCTTCTCGGGACTCGACAGTTCGCTCAAGGGCGTAAAGGCGGCTCTGTATCTGCATTTCAGCACGGATGCGAAAGACATAACGGCTGAGAGAGTGGTCAACGGCGACGGCACGTCCAAGATGGCCGTAAAGCTCAATACGACTGCGGACGCGCTCTTCGACTGCAACGGCACAAAGTTCAACGTGTTTGACGTAAAGATAATAAGCGCCGACGTTGATCCCGACGGATCTGCAAAGATAACGGCGAATGTCGACGGTGGTGAAGGCATAATAAACGTGCCTGCCAATGTCTCGAAATGCGAGATGAAAGACTACCTCATAAGGCAGTCGAGCACATACATAACAGTCGTTTCTTTTGAAGATCTTCCGACATTCAGCGTCACTTCTTCAGACCTCATTAACGGTGTCTGGGACAATAAGATATCCAACACCGGCGTTGGCGAAAACATATCACCCGAACTCACCTGGGACGCTGTCGACGGCGCCACGCAGTACGTTGTCATAATGATCGACGGCGGATGGCTCCACATGGACGTCTTCACTTCCGAAACTTCCCTAGCGTCAGGCACTATTGGCAGAGGCGAACGCGGCGCGCAGTATGTCGGTCCCTACCCTCCGAAGAACGATCCGCATACATATACGGTCTTCGTTTTCGCGCTGAAGAACGAGCCCGGCAACGTAAGGTTCGGCTTCGACAGCGGCAGCAATAATCTCGACACCATCTACAAGGGACTTGATGCCGACGTTGACGGCAACAGCGGAAACGTGCTGGCATACGCGAGACTGGACGGGAACTTCACATTAAGAGGATAAGCACATACCAGATCCGTGAGATCCCCCGCAATCGCGGCGCGGGTGCTGTTTTAACCTCACATCTGATATCCGATATCTCCCCTGTCGTATATAATGACGGTATGGGAATACCGCTTTTACGGGCGGAAAGGCATCTGTGCCGGGAGATATAGGAACAGTATGAGAAATGCATTTATAAAGGCCGTATCAGCCGCACTCGTGTTATCCGTGGCGCTGTCTGCCGCATCGTGCGGAGAAAAGCCCGGAAACAGTTCGCGCGAGATAAGGAAGATATCTGAAGACACCCCCTGGTTTGAGGCAGGAACCATTACCATCGACTCAGGGGCAGATCCAGACAAAGAGGTCGAATACTGCTATCAGCATTTCGCCGGATCGGATGAAAAACTGCTCGTCGTCTTTACGCAGGGACGTTACAGGGAACCTCCCCGGAATGAGATAGACTGGGACACATATAATTACAACGAGGCAAATTTCGCCGTCATTGCCGTGATCGACAGGGACACGGATTCCGTGGTAAACACCATCAACCTGACAAACGGCATCGATAAGGGCCTGACCTCATTCGAACATGTCGATACCGCGTCTTACATGAACGGAAAGGTCACCGTAAAGACCACGTCCAAAGAGAGGGATTACGACCCGCTGACGGGAGAACTTTTGGACACTCGTTCGGTAAACGGCAGCTATGGCGCCATCTCACAGTACTTTAAGGTCGGAGACTATGTGGTAGACGTCGAAAAGAATTTCGATGATTACGGCAACATCGGCAGCAATCTGAACATCAAGACTCCCGACGGAAAGACCGAAACGATAGAGCTTAAGGAGATGGATTCGACAATCTACATACAGGCAGTCCTCGCCATAAACGATACGACGGCTGCGGTTCCCGTCGATACCGGTAAAGGATACAAGGTATATGAGCTCGATCTTACGACCTGCGAGCTGACAGGTGCGGATCTAAAAGATTACGAATGGCTCGACATGGACAACCTCGGGATCTCGTTTACGGGCTCCGACGGGCTTGTCTATTACACTGCATCCGACGGAATCTACAGGATCGACGCCGGCAAAAAGACCAACGAGCAGATCTTCGATTACGGCTGGTGCGGCATAAACAGAGGCATTATCGAAAATCTCGAGCTCGCCGAATGTTCGGAAGATTCCATCATCCTCGTCGGCCAGTCAGAACACCCGTCGCTTTACGACGGCGGGAGAAGCGATTTTGAGATCATCGAACTTAAAAGAGCCGAAAAGAATCCCCACGCCGGAAAGATCATCCTCGAGCTGTACGCGCCGTGGATCGAAGAGGATGTCGGAGAAGCGATCACGAGATTCAATGAGACAAACAAAAAATACTTTATCGAGACAGCAGACCGTTATAACGATGCCTCATACAACGATTCCACCGCCGACTTCCGTCACATGGATAAAGACGACATGGATATTTATTATCTTAATACAGCAACGGGGCTGAGCAACGCTCTTGCCACGGACATATTAAACGGCGAAGGGCCTGACATCCTGATAAACACGAGCAAATACGGCCAGCTCAATAATCCCGATTACCTCGCGGATCTGACTCCCTACATCGGCAAGTCCGAACCGGGTACGTATTTCGACAACATAATCGAGGGCGCAAAGATGAACGACGCCATCTATCAGCTGCCCGTAAGCTTCATAATCGAAGGCATATACACGGATTCGAGTGAAGCCGGCAGCTCAGGCACGGGCTTCACGCTTGAGGAATACAACAGGTTCGTGAAAGACTCACTTAACGGCACCGATCTCATCGTTTCTGGCCAGGCCGTCTATTTCGCCAAGCTGTTCAACACCATGAGGGACAAGTTCATAAAGGACGGAAGGGCCGACCTCACAGGGCCCGAGTTTGCCGAGCTTGCGGAATACGTAAAGGAAAACGTCCCGGAGGAAGCCTCTTCGTACAACGACATCCCGTGGGAAGTATATAACTATGCGATGTATGAACCCTGCTACGGGATAGGCGGATTTCTGGGCAGCAAAACATCTTTCATCAAGGACCCGGTAATACTCGGCATCCCTTCCCTCGACGGACGGGGCCCGATGTTCACCTCACAGTGTTCAGTCGCAATATCCGCGCAGGCCACGGACATCGACGCATGTGGTGAGTTCGTCAGGATCCTTTTGTCAGACGAGATACAGACCGAGCTGGCAATGAATGATAATTTCGTCATCAACCGCAGCGCATTCCGTAATGCCGGCAAGGCTGCGATCGAATATTACAACAACGGCGGAAACCGGTTTGCAAACGGCTCGGGGGTCTATGTGGAAGGCGAAAAATACTCTGAAAAGGACATCGAAAAGATCGAAAAAGTCATCGGGAGCTGCTCATGCATGTCCAACGAGGACTCCGCCATAAGCATAATACTGATTGAGGAAATGCCAGCGTATTTCCTTGGCCAGAAAGACCTGTCGAAGGTTATTTCCATAGCCCAGAACAGGGTGCAGAAAGTGCTGGACGAGAGAGGATAGTTTCCTTCTGATCTGCTACTGAATGTTTTCCTCTCCCCACTTCTTCAGTTCCAAAAGGATCGGGATGATGCTCTTCGCTTTGTCCGTGAGTCTGTATTCGACACGGACCGGCATCTCGTCGTACTGCGTGCGGAGGACCAGGCCGTCAGTTTCCATTTCCTTTAACGATGTGGCGAGCATGGTGTTCGTGATGCCGTAGATCTCTCTTCTGAGTTCGCCGTATCTTACGACTTCCTTCTGATCGATCAGGCAGAGGATGAGGATCTTCCACTTGCCGCCTATTATGTCCAGGACGCGCTTTAATCCGCAGCCCTTTCCCGCGATATCCTCACATAAGACTTCTTTTTTGCTCATATTTATTCTCCTCTGCTGTGACCCCGGTAAGGATTTCCGTACCAGGTCAATATAATCTGCGTACTTGATACGGAAATTATACCAGATATACTTGAAGTATCAAAGGCAAACCCAAATATAGAAGGAGGTTCAAAATGGAATACAGATTTAATGAGAACAATTTCGCTGATGAGGTAATGAAGAGTGATCTGCCGGTCATGATAGATTTTTATGCGGAGTGGTGCGGTCCCTGCCGCATGATGTCACCGGTCGTCAGTCAGTTCGCAAAAGACTACGACGGAAGAGTAAAGATCGGCAAGATCAATGTTGATGAGGAAAGCGGTCTGGCAGCAAGATTCGGCGTTCAGAGCATACCGAGCTTTGTCTTCATCAAAGACGGCAGGGTGGTCGACATGATCACGGGCGCCATGCCGAAGCCGGTGCTCAGGAATTATCTCGAAGATCTCGCGGCAGGTTAAAACGGTTAACCCTTGCCGCAAAACAGTAATAGAATAGAGGAAAACGGAAAAATGTTTTCGCGGGGAGGTATAAATATGGATAAACTCAGGATCGCTTTTTTCGATGCCAAAGACTATGACAGACAGTCGTTCACAGAGTCAAACAAAGATGCCGGCTACGACATCACATTCTTCGAAACAAGACTCACTTCTGACACGGTAAAACTGGCTGAAGGCCACGATGTCGTATGCGTCTTCGTAAACGACGACATCAACAGAGACGTCATTGACCAGCTTGAAAGACTCGGTGTGAAACTCGTTGCATTAAGATGCGCCGGTTATAACAACGTAGATGTCGAATATGCTTACGGAAAAGTCCACGTCGTACGTGTCCCCGCCTACTCCCCTTATGCGGTAGCCGAGCATGCGATGGCGCTCCTTTTGACATCAATAAGGAGGATCCACAAAGCTTATATCCGCACCAAGGATTTCAACTTCAGTCTGAACGGACTGACAGGTTTTGACCTTCACGGGAAGACCGTCGGCGTTATCGGCACGGGCAAGATCGGCCGCATCTTTATAGACATCTGCCGCGGATTCGGAATGAACATAATCGCATATGACAAGTTCCCCGCGGCTGATTCGGGAATCGAATACGTTGATCTCGACGAGCTTTGGGAAAAGAGTGACATCATATCGTTCCACTGCCCGCTGACAGAGGAAAACCGCCACATGGTAAACAGAGACACCATCGCGAAAATGAAGAAAGGCGTTGTCCTTATCAACACATCGCGAGGCGCGCTGATCGATTCGGAGGCCCTGCTCGAAGGCATCAAACAGCGCAAGATCGGAGCCGCATGCCTCGACGTTTATGAAGAGGAATCGAACGTGTTCTTCCACGACTATTCCGGTCACATCGTAAACGACGACACACTCGCCAGGCTCATCTCGATGCCTAACGTCATCGTCACTTCACACCAGGCTTTCCTGACGGAAGAGGCGCTCAAGAACATTGCGGACACCACACTCGCAAACATCCGCGAGTTCTTCATCTCAGACACATGCCCCAACGAGGTCTGCTACAAGTGCGCAAACCTCGCCAACTGTAAACAGACGCATGAGAAGAAGTGCTTCTGAACACTTCTTCTCAGCATTGGTTCGTCTGTAGATAACTTCAGTTCTTATTCGGCCGGGAAGTACTCTCTCGTAAGCGTATCGAGATCGAAGCAATCGACCATGTCATAGAACTGGGACTCAGTGATGTAGATAAGACCCGCTGGTGATAACCACAACTGATAAGATATTACCCCTGGCACCCCCTGCATAACGGGTTGCTTCACCGTCTCTGTAAAGGGTTTCCCCTTCCACCTTATGGGTTGAGATAACTGCTTCTGTTGATTCTTCCGTCTCGGATCCCGTTGATTCAGTTGCCGTTTCTGACGCTTTTGTCTCTGTGCCGGACGCCGCAGTATCCGAAGGCTGCGTGCCCGGCTTGCCGTTGGCGCAACCTGCCGATGCAAGGATAACAGCGCCGGCAAGGCCTGCTGCGATAAGTGTCTTGAATTGTTTCATAAAATAAATTTGTCTGCCGGCTGACCGGGGTACTCAAAAAGATTAATTTATCCCGGCAAACGTATTTCGGGCAGTTTGGGATAAAAAGCCGGACAGAAATTATCCCGGGAAGAGGTTTTTGTAAGGATTGGGATAAAAAATGAAGGCAAAATTATCCCAAAGTGATTATCTCGAGAAGATCGGGATTTAGTAAAAGACTTCAAAACGATATCAGCTGACTTTGCCCCGAATTATCCCATGGAGACATTTTTCGGGACTTTGGGATAAATTCTGAGCTCGAAATTATCCCAAGATGAGGATTTCTCGCAGTTTGGGATAAAATACGGACCGGAAATTATCCCAAGTGAAGCAAATTTGAACTTTTGGGATAATTTCACCTCTGAAAATTATCCCACGGAGGCAATAATTCACGGTTTGGGATAAAATCGCCATTGCAAGGTATCGTTTTCGGGAAATAGTCTTCAAAAACGATATCAGCTGACTTTGCAAGATATCGTTTTCGGGAAAAAGTCTTCAAAAACGATATCAGTCGACTTTGCAAGATATCGTTTTCGGGAAAAAGTTGTCATTTACGATACTTTCAGTAAAGCTAAGATATCGTTTACAGGAAAAAATCTTCAATTACGATACTTGCGGAGAAGTAAATGGTATCGAAATTCAGGAAAACCCTTCAATTTCGATACCTCTGCTGACAATCAGGCAGCTGCAGCAACACATCGCTGATCATCCAAAGCCGCACTCTCCCTATAACAAAAAACTGCCCCAAAAGCATTCACTTTTGAGGCAGCCCGATCTGTCAATCAGTATCAGTAACAACCCTCACTCCGTAAAAGTCACGCCGTTGATCTCGACACTGCTTATGCCGCCTACATTAAGAACGATTCCGAATCCGTAGGAGAAGTTGCCGCTGCCAGGCTCGCCGTGAAAAGACAGTCCGTAGACCCTGCCCTCAGAAGGAAGCGACAGGATATCTATGACCTCGCCGTCAGCAGAGATAACGTTAAAGCTGTCTATCGACATCTCGGTTAATGATTCGTTCTCGGGGTAAGCCCAGTTTTCGTCCAGCTGGCTGACACCGTATGGAGAAACTACTATCTCGGTACCGTCAGCGGAACGGAGCGTCTTGGTCGGAACATTTACCTCGTCCATCAGATCGAAATAAATTCCTTCGTAGTATGTGTAGTCTTCAACGACAATGTCTCCGTAACCGTCTGACTCGCCTGTTTCGGCATATTCGAAGAACACCAGTCTCTTTGTACGGGAGCCGTCGATATACGCGTTATTCACCGGATACAGGAACGTTATCGAGACCTCATCATCGTCCATTGCAGGTCCGAAACCGCCTTCGGAACCGCCGCCGACAGGATATATACACTCGCCGGTATCAGCGTACACGAGTTTGGTCTGAGTGGTCATTGTATTAATGTGTTCCTTCGCGTCGTCAGTCAGCGCTGTAAGCGTATAGACGCCCTGGATGAAATTCCCGTCACACATCTCCACGTCCACAGTCAGCCTGATCTTTCCGTTTTCGACGGTATATCCGTTCGCGAGCATGTTCTCTTCAAGCTTTTGCACACCTTCCTCTGTGTAGTAGACGCTTACTTTCTCGCGGTGGGTAAGCTGCGTAAAAGCAAATACGCCTGCAGGGATCACTATTGCCATGGCTGCTGCAACGATGATACCGATGGTTGCTCTTTTCTTAAGACTCGTAACCTTCCTTCCGCTATTTGCCGGGTACTCGTTGACAAAACGCTCGTCGATCCCGCCTGTTATCTTCATGTATTCCTGTTCTTTCATAATGAGCCTTCCTTTCTCTCGATGTAGTTCCTCAGTTCCTCTCTCATGCGGTAGAGCATTATCTTGACCTTGCTCTGAGAGAATCCCGTCCGCTTTGCGATGTCCGATATTTTCTCGTTGTACCAGTACCGTCCGATAAAAACCGCGCGCTTGTTCCTCGGAAGTGTGGCAAGATATCCGTTGATGCACTCCGCAAGTTCGTCACTGCGATCGTCAGTGATACTGCTGCTGTCGGGAATGCACTCATTCATCTCCTGAGTCAGTTCCACGAGCTGTGCCGAGCGTTTTTGCGCGGTGTTTTTCTTTATGACATCCAACGCAGAATTACGGCAGAGCGAAGCAAGGTAAGCAAACAGATTGTCGGGACGATTCGGCGGGATGGTATCCCAGGCGCGGGCATATGCATCGTTGACACATTCCTCCGCATCTCTGCTGTCCGAAAGGAAACGCATCGCAAATCTGAGAAGCCGTCCGTTATAACTGTTCATCGTCTCTCTGATCGCGTTTTCATCCCTCTCGAAAAACAGATCGATTATCTCTTTATCGTCCAACTTACCGTCACCTCCTTTCGCTCTTTCCCTATAAGTAGATTTTTACATCGAAATGGTTACAGCGGTATTCATCGTACAGGAAAAAAGGCGTTTGCGAAAAGCAAACACCAAACAAATCTCGTTAATATAAAAGCCAAATACCTTATGCTACCCGAGACTGCTGCCCCTGGTGGATAAAATCATAATACACTCAACAATTATGCAGATTATTCCGGAAACTATAACAGCAACCAATGATGCGATCGACATGTTCCGGCTCTTCGTATCTTTCAGTTTGACTGAACGTGACAGGCATATTGCCAGCAAAACAATGTCCACTATTATCAGCCTCTGCTCCTGTTGCTCTTAACGGACGATCTCTGTATCAGGGATAACTCCCACAGACAAGATAAGTATAACACCCGGGTAAAACAACTCCGGCATAAAGAACATTTCAAAACGAGGATATCTGTCCGGATCATGATCACCCCGATTTTGCGGCACTATTGTAACAGTTACGTGTCAAAGGTAGAAATGAGATCTTATTGGGTTAAAATAGGCGGCTGAGGATATAGGCAATGGAAAATTAACAGTTCTAATTGCGGAAAAACAGGAGGATTAAACTATGAAAAAAATAATCAGTGCAGCCCTCGCAGGCGCAGTAATGCTTGGCCTCAGCGCATGCGCAGGCGGTACGGGATCCGTAGGCACGGATAACGTTACTGAAGCGGTACAGTCCGAAAGCGAAACGTCGGAAACAGCTTCAACCGAGAACAAGACCAATTCAGCATCAGGTGATATTTCGGTAAATTTTGCCGGAAAGAGTGCCGCTGAGATCGCAGAAAACATACTGAAGGCAAGCAAGATCAAATCCGGCGAGACGATCGAGAGTTATACAAACAGATTTTCAGTTGCTCCGAAAACATCATTTGAAGGAAATCTGTGGACAATTACCTGGGCCGAGGACCAGTTATCATTATACTCGGTAAGACAGATCCAGATCCTGTCCAAGGGTAACGATAACAAGATCGATGAAGACTGTGACGTTGTTATAATCGTTTGGATCGATGATGCGGATCTGTGCGCAGCCGTAAGTGACTATATCCGTGACCACAGTGATGGTGATAGCGCTAAACGCCCTTCTACTTACAGTACTTTGGAAGCAGACGGAATATACCAGTATACCCTTACGACTCCGGTAACAGTCGAATAACACATATTCAGAATGAGATTTATAAGGGGTTGCATCAAAATGCCGGTGCAACCCCTTACTTTCGCTTTTCGCCTTGAAGTCGAAGAATATTGTATGCATTTTTCTGTTCTGATATCAGCTTTCTATCGAGCAGATCCTCATCTTCTTGTTTATCGTCAGAACGCCCCATGCCTTCCTGTTTGCGGGAGATGCCGGCGGAATGAATACACCCTCTCTTATGACGCTGCTCTCTGCCCTGCCAAGGTTCGTGATACAATGACCGTCACGCTTTTCATAGCCGAACATCTTACTGCCGACAAATCTGCCGGCCTTGCTCTCAAAACCTCCGAGAGTCGATATTGCTACGGCATCGAGAAGTTCAGGATCCATATTGAAATAGCACGAGAGAACGAGCATCTCTTTTTCGGGCTTGCTTATGATGCTCCTGACTTCACGGTCTACAGCCTTGGCAAGTTCCATGATCCCGGAACCTCTCTTCTTAACCACCACTCCGAATGCAGTAGCATAGTTTCCAAGAGCACCTTCCTTATAGTTTTTGATCTTATTCCTTATGTCGGAAGCTATGACCACTTTATCCGTACCCTCATCGATCATCATCTTTGCAACAAGATAGTCGTTGAGCGATACCCCGTTTTCCCTGCATAAACCAAGTAGAGTATCGAGTTCTTCTCCGTCAACACTCTTTATCTCACGCTTTATATTCTGTTTTGAATCATGATCACGCTCAAACTTAAGATACTCGTCGTAACTGACCTTATGACCTTCTTTACGCCACTTCTTATTGGAATCCCCGATCAGCACCTTGCTGATAAACCCCAGGTCACTGCCGTCCGGAAGATCATCAAGACTTTCCATAAGCTTCTCGTCAACGTAATGCGGCCCGACACCGTTCGCATAATGATCCGCAAACTCCTGCACCAGCTGAAGAAGTCCTCTTCCGTCACAAAGAAGATGATGAGTTATAAACAGGACTCTCGTTCCGCTCCCGGAAGGATAAGCAAAGACCTTGAGCAGCGCTTCCTTTTGAACATTCCACCCGGCTTTAGATACCGCCTCATAATCAGTCTGCCAGTTATCGTCTGCATCTTTTACCGTTACCGGGATCTCAAGTTCCGGATGCTCCTCATAATAAATCTTGGAACTTCCCTGCTCCTCAGCTATCAGACTTCTCATAAGCGGATGAGCTGATCTGAGAACACCTATGCTCTCAATGATCCCGTTTGCATCAAACTCCGCCATGATCTCAGCCATGATGCCGAAGTGCATATTCGGACACATATAGTGCGCCCTTTCCGTATATAAGTATTTCCTGTCTGCTATGGATCTATCCTTCCTTTACTTATCCTATAAGTTCAACAAACTGCCGGGTTTATGCACTGATCATTCTTTCTCAACAAGAATGTTCAGATCGCCATCAGCAAATCCTACGGCAACACCATCAAGGGAATTCAGATACCCGGATGCTTTACCTTCCTGAATGTATTGATACAAAAGCTTTGTGACATCAAACAGAACCTTCTCCCAAATAGCGTCTTCCGTCCAGGTAAAGGGTTCATCTCTGGTTTCAAAATCCGTTACTTCGTCACAAGCCCAATCAGGATCATCGTTGTCAAAAGAAGAACATCCTACCACTTCCAAAGACCAGCTGTTGTCTCCATCCTCATACAGATTGAAACAAACAGATACCACTCCATCAGGTATGCTTCTGTCAAAAACACCATCAAGCCAGGAGCTTAGCTTTTCATACATATGTGATATCCCCCTTTTGAAATAATCTGCCATTTCATGTGTTCTGAGGGCTGCCCCTCAACAAGAATTATAACATGTACCAATGTCTCGCCTTGGTAATGCAACTCCCAATATATTTGCTTCCTTTTCACTCTGTAACTATTGAACAGATCTGATCAACATCTTCTATGAAGATGCTGACTTTATTACAGTTTGCCGGGACAACAAAATCTCTGGTCGTTATACTGTTTGCCTTTACCATTATTGAATGCATACAGACTGTCACAACCTTCCTTTACATCAATACATGCATAATCAACTTCATGTACAGATTCAAAGGATATCTTGTGTTTTCCTTTTGCAATTGCAGATACCAGGCTTAAATGATTTCCGTCAATGGTGCCGATCGGCTGGTCATCAACAGCCACTGAATACCAGATGTTACCCTTAAGAGAAAGATCTTCACTGCGGATGGTGATCTTAGTTGTTCTTTCCGTTAAGCGTGACAGTTCCGCGGCATTATACTGATATGGATCGAATATCACCGGGTCAACATACTTACCCAGACGTCCCCTGAAAGCAACATAAACATCCGTAGTGTTCGCATCAACGGTGAATTCCTTTGTTACCTGAGCCATTAAAAATCCGGGGGCTTTTATAACCATCTTATGTGTACCCGGAGTTATTCCCACGACTACTAAATACCCCGGGTTCAGATCTGCTATATGTTGATCATCCACATATACAGTTATGGCTCTTGCATCCGCATAATAATGAGATCTTACGATTGCCTTTCTGTAAATGCGTAAATTTATTATTCTGTTTGCTGTTGATCCCATTCGTTTACACTCTTCTTTCTATAATATTTTATCAAGACAATCCTCATATATGCTTTATTCATAACACTATCCCCGTTCATCCAGAACCTTCTGTGCTCTATCCTGAGATATCGTGATTACTGAATCAAGATCCTTCTGACCGGTGAAGTATGCCGGCATTTCTTCAATTAGTATGATGCTTATAGCTGAATCTTCCGCCTTCATACCCGAGCAACTAAGAATTATCTTTTCAAGGTCATCAATATCTTTCGTGGAATACACAAATCTGTTCTCTGTTATAGGATAACCCTGACTTGCAAGTCGTCTTACTCCCGCGCCGTTATAATACTCAACAGCTGCTAACCCGACATTTCTGAAAGCTTCACGGTTTAAGACCAAATATTCCTGCTCGGCAAAACCGGTCTGTATATCATCAGACAGGAGCAATTTTGCAAATTCAGCACAAGCGTTAACATCTGTTGATTGAGCAGAAACCGCAACTGAGACCCAAGCATCAAATTGCGGACCACGTCCATCATAAGACGGCAGACCAACGATTGTAAAATCACCATTAAACTCTGCTAATTCGCCAAAGTATGCGCTTATTCCATAACACGTAGTAATACCGGCAATTAACGTATCGGATGATTCATTCGCATCATCTTCTGATATCCGCTTATCTTGAACATTATCATTTACGTAAGAGGCAAGTTCAGTAAATTCCGGACAAGAGAAATCTGCCTTCCCATTTATTATGAACTTGTCGCTCATGTTATTGAAAAGCTTCGTAAAGTAAAATGCCTGTCCTGTACGAATGATATCGTTACCATTCAGAGGACCTTGTACAAACTCTTTATACTCTTCCAGCGTGAAACCAACACCTGAGGTTCCGACAAGCTCGCTCTTTGTTTCAATTCCCTCAATCCTATAGCAAACCGGCAGCTGATAAAGCTTGTCATCTACTTTAGAAGCCTCAACAATATTGGTAAAGAATTTCGAAGAATCAAGATACTTGAAATAAGACGAAAGATCAACCAGATAGTTATCGTTATTCAGAACGCCAAGATTACTGGTGTTAACATAAATATCCGGACCGGTACCATTGATAATATCCATAGTCAGCTGATTACTCATGTCATTATCGCTGTTAAGGCTGGCTAATCTGTATTCCTCATTACTTTTAGCCTCGCGCATGGCCGTGTGATCCTTACTGTATTTATCCGTTATTTTTATAAAATACTCCGTGTTTGAGTTATTAAAATCCAGTATTGCATCCGCCACTTCATCGAATCCTGTTTCATTAGCCATATATAGACTTAAGACAGTCTTACCTGCATGCGGATTCTTCTCTGCCTTTGTCAATTCGACAACATAATAATCTAATACTGACGGGGTGTTGTCCGTCGATAATCTGAAGCGACCCTCCACAGAACCTGCAAGAGCAACTGATTTTCCATCGTTTTCTATCATATTAAGCTGTGACAGAACATTTAAATCCACATCACACCAATTGAAATCAAGGAACGTATCTATTGTCTTATTATCAAAGTTAATGCACGAAATTTCTTTTCCGTTGTTCTTTGTATAGTAGGTCCTTCCATCAGTTCCTGTAAATGTTGTCCCTATTTCTTCTAATCGGAGCCATTCATAATCTTTAGCATCAAGATCATTCAAGGTTCCTTCCTTAAGATCGAGCTCATAGAAAAGAGTATCCCTTTCAGAATAAACCGGAACCAGAATCCGTGTATCTTTTATCGGAAAGATAACAGGAACACCATATAAGATATTATTGTCACCTTTAATTTCCACTTGATTCTTATCACCGGCAGAAGAACTCCAAGCTAGAACCACTTTAGGGTTGGTGTCCATGCCCTTCAAGTCCGCCTTAACACTATAATCGCCAATTTCATATGAATTAACAGAATAGGTGTTTTCACTGTTATTATGTTTTCTGGTTTCAAGGATTTCGCCTGTTACTATGTCAACATCTTTATCTACAACACTTACAGAATATGTTTTCGGATCATAGGTATTTACTTGCAACGTGAGTTTTCCGTCTTTATAGGTACCATCATTAACATAATCATTCTCACCGAGCGAATCTGCCAGACCGAACCTTTTGACTTCTTTTGTTTCTCTGTCTAAAACAGATATATTGGCAAATGGTTCTCCTGCATCTTTGTCACTCTGAGACCAATAAGTTCCTGTAAAAAGGATGACCATATACTTATCGTCAAAACCGGTCATCTTTGCTTCATACGACGAAAGTTCTTTGCTTGTATCTATTCCCAGATCAACTTTTATAACTTCGCTTTCAAACCATGGTGAATCCTCAGCAATTATCTCTGCATCACGTTTGTTACCATTGGACTTCCCACACGAAGCAATAGATAATGCAACTGACATTATCATTATCAAAGAACACAGTTTAAGAATGAGTCTTTTCATCAAATGCACCATCATATTAGGTCTTGAAATCAATATGATTAGAATACTCTACAAATTGACGGATAGGGAACGATTTCTTGGCAAAAATTAAGGAATATAAGAATATAACTGAATTATTCTGCTAATTCATTTATAACTGCAGATTGCTTTTGTCCATCATACGAACCAGCTTGATTATTCACTTATTGATATCATTAAAACAAAAATACAATCAACAAACTAACTTTTATTGCTGTTCTGCGGTTATTTTATTTACTCTGCTCTCGATTATCGGAATAACATCATCCAATTCTTTTTGATGAAGATAGTATGGCTGAAGCTCTTCATTCATTATCAAAAGAGAATAGTCATCTGACATATAGCAAGTGTTTGCCGAGCAGATATAACTTATATACTCATCTATGATAGAAGTATCGTTATAATCTGCTTTTCCATATCTCTCTTTAATCTGAGCATTACTATAGACAATTGCATCGTCAGCATAATGTGAAAACGCTGCCCGGTTTACAGGATTATATACAACATTCTGAATCTGAACATCATAGCTCAAGATACACTTAACAAACTCAAAAGCACTATCAAATTGATTTGTACAAGTACATATTCCTATGCTTTCCAAAGCAAATACAATTGGTCCCTGGGATCCATCTGTTGACGGCATTCCAAACAACTGCTTATTCTCATTGATCAACATCCTTGATAGATCAAAATGTATCCGATTAAACTCTACGAACTGCATTGTCCCTTTTGAACTATCTGCTTTAGGTTCTTCTCTCATATCCCGAACATATTCGCATATATTCCGGAATGAAGAATTATTTGCGTTAAAATGCTGTTCGCTGTCATATAATTCATCATAATTACATCTGATCATTATTGAAAAACAGGTGTCACGTCCACAATCGAATTCAAATGGATCAATTCCATCACATTCAGATGATACCGCATTCTCATATTCGGAATAAGTAAAACCCAAACGCGAATCGTCAACAGCATCATCATTCGCATATATGCCACCGATACAAGCACTTACAGGCATTTGAAACAGTTTATTATCTTTGACATATGCATCAAATATATTATCAAAGTACTCGGCTCTGTTGAATTTGTCTTTTTCATTAATAGTTTTAAACAGATCATAAAGATAACTCTCATTATTCAGGGCAGAATACTTAGCAAAATCAAGTAAGATATCCGGACCGGATCCATTCCTAATATCCAATTTTAGTTTATTTATTAAAGCTATATCTCTATTATATTTACTGATTGTACTGTCATCAGATTTTTCATACTCAGCAAAAGTAAGAGTGCTGTATTTCATAGTTACATAAACATATATGTCTTGGTTGGTCGTATTTATCTGTTCAATAGCACTAGCAGCCATTGAGCCAAGTTTCCAGCTCGGTGCTACATACAAAATCTGTTTTCCTACATGAGGATTATTCTCGACCTTTGATAATGTGTTAATTTTCCAATTTGGTGATTCGCTTGGGTAAACTGTATCCTTCAACAATATGCATTTGTCGTCACTGCAAAAACGCAATGAACTGCACTGCATTTCAAAAAGATTTATTGAACTATTATTGAAATCCAAAACCAAGGATTCTTCTCCGGTTTCCAGATTCAGCTTTGTTATAGTCATATCCTCGTTCTTTTTATAGCAGAACCCGTCTGTTGATGTGTATCCCAAATGGCTCATTTCGAATTTTCCAGATTCAGCGGCGGTTCTGGTTTCCGTGCCAGTCTCAAGGTTCAAGACCGCAGAGTAATAGAATGACTCAACAGGATTACTCAAATCCTTCTCAACAGCAATTATTTGAGAATTGTTATTTAAAGACCATGCCATTATATGATTATTGATTCTCATCTCATGAATAAGATTAAAATCACTGTCAAAAATGCAAAATGCTTCTTTGTAAATGTAATTATCTAAATAGAAAATATGACTATAGTAGTTATTATTCAAGAATATGACTTTATCGACATAGTATGATTCTTCTTCAACATTCTTAAAATCACTGATATATTCTAAAGATGCTTTTTTATGGTCGATCTTATATGCACTGTTGCTATTAACTCCCTTTTGGGTTGAGCTTACAGTTACATAAACATCATCTCCAACCCGGAAATAACAATTTATGTTAAATTGCTCATTTCCCTCAGACCATTGAGAAAAATCGATGACCGTTTCATCATTATCGTTATCTGAATAAATCAACTTATTGCTTGCACTATTCTCTGAATACTTGCGAAACACTATACATTCAGGATCGACATATTCAACTGATGAATCCTTATAACTGAGAGAACAGACATGGTTTTCACACTGAAACCAAGGAGTATTTTCCTGTATTATCCGTGACGGATCATAACTTGTTTTTTTCGTACATCCACAAATATAAGGTATGACCAATACACCGATCAAAAAATGAGTTACAATCTTCAAAGTCATTTTTCTTTTCATTTTGAAGACTCCACAAACGCTCTATATAGTGGATTTTTTCATCCTACTATAAAGTTCATGTTTCAAAACTATCCCCGTTCATCCAAAACCTTCTGTATCCTGTTTTGAGCTATCTTAATTACTGCATCCAAATCCTTCTGACCAAGAAAATATGCAGGCATTTCTTCAATCAAGATAATGCTTATAGAAGCATCTTCAGAACAAGATCTTGAACAACTGAGTATTATTCCTTCTACAAAATCAACATCCGCTATTGAAAACTGCCTTCCCAAACCGCCACTGCAGCCACCATTTCCGCCCGAAAAAGTACTGCCACCATTATTGTAATAATCAATAGCTGCGTCTCCTGCTTTTCTGAATGCCTCTCTGTTGATTACAAAACAATCATTCATCGCTATGTCTGTCTGAACGTCTTCTGATAGCAGGATCTTTACAAATTCACCACAAGCATCAACATTATCAGCCTGAGCAGAAATAGCAACCGAGCAAACAGGCTTAAATCTCGGGCCTCTTCCGTCAATCGAAGGAATACCGGCTAACGTAACACCATTACCCCAAGGAGCTATACTCATTCCAGAAGTGAAGTATCCTCCTATTCCATAACAGTATTCTGTATATGAAGCTCCCGGAACTCTTTCAGTATACTGAGCATTCCAAGATGTCCCTTCTTCTCTGACATTGTCTTTGACATAATCAGCCATTTGTGCAAATTCAGGTCCTGACAGATCAACCTTCCCATTAACGATGAACTTATCATTCATACTGCCAAAAAGCTTAGAAAAGTAAGTTGCCTGTCCTAAAAATATCGGATCGCTTCCATTAGCAACCTCATCTACGAACTTTTCATATTCTTCAAATGTAAAACCTTTTCCGGAACTCCCGACATTCTCTGTTTTAGTCAGTATTCCTTCCAGCGCAAAACTGATAGGAAGCTGATAAATTGCTCCGTCGGTTTTTGAACCTTCAATTATGTTTTCATAGTATTTATCAATATCGTTTCTAACATACGGCGTAAGATCGGCAAGATAGTTCGAATTATTTAGTTGTCCATAACCACTGACATTCATCAAAATGTCAGGGCCTTCGTTATTCATAATATCTACAGCAAGTTGATTACTGAACTCAGCACGACCGTTGATCCTTGCAAGTTCCCAAGTGTCATCGTTGTTTTCATCGCCTGAAGAGTAATCAAAATAATCCCCACGATTATAACGGTCAGTAACTTCTATGAAGTATTTACTATTGGTCTCATTGAACACAGAGATCGCCTTACCGGTATTTACATCAACCCATCCACCTTCCGGATCAAATAACTCAAGTACAGTTTTCCCTGCATTAGGATTTTTATCTGCTCTGTCAAGTTCAATTAAATGTATCTTATCTGCTTTCTTTCCGGAATATATATTTGATGAATCATACATCCCAAAGAGAACAAAATGATTTTCCGAGCACTCAATCAGTTTAAAACTAGCAAACCCCATGAGACCTCTATTGAGTCCACACCAATCATATCTAAATACTTCCTCTAATGTTTTAGTCTCTGCATTTATTCTTGAAATCCCATATTGAGTCGGATAATAAACCATCCCATCAGATCCCAGTTTGCACCAGGAGAATGCTGCCTCTTCCATCCATGCATATTCTTTGGGATCTGCTTTGATCAATTCGTTAGTGGAAAGATCCAACTCATAAAAAGCGTATTCATAATCATTTATCGTGGCCGGAAGCAACACTTTTGTGTCATTGAGTTCCAGCACAGCATATACATATACATCCTTATTCTCTACTTTAATTTCAGTAGTATGGGTTTTTCCGTCAGGAGTTTTGACATTGATGTCGGCATGTTCCCGCATGTTTTGCGGATGGTACATAATTAACTCAACATCATACTCTCCAATCTTATAAAAACTCGAAAAAAAGGCTTCGGTAGCTTCTCCTCTATCCCGCGTTTCCAAAAGCTTGCCGGTTAACGGATCATAATCCCGCTCTTTAGATTCGGTCTTTACGGTTATCTTTCCGTCTAAATAATAGACATCATCAATACGTGATTCAGTATTAATATCGGAAAAATCTTTTTTTACATCAATAATGTTTATGGTTTGGTTAGTTTTGCGTTCAACAACAGAAATCAGACAATATCCATACTTATCTTCTTGTTCTTCCCAGCTCAATCCTTCAAGTTCATCATTAGGAACCTCGTATTTTCCGCTCGACAAGACAACATAATAATTCTCGTCCGAACCAGCATAGTAAGAATTCGGCCAAATGGTATTCCTTCCAGCTTCAACACCGGTATCAACTTCAATAATATTGGTGTTAAACCACGGATCATCCGCCTTGATCTTTCTGGCATTTTCAGATGTATTAACAAAAGAACAGCTTGTAAATAACAGTATGGCAGCCATGCTTAATGCAAAGGCCTTACGGCTGTTATTTGCCGGTCTCTTTAAATTTATTATTCTCTTCTTCATCATCTTATATCCGCCTCTCATTCCGGTTGACAGGATAAAAACAGCTGTATTTGACTGTTGTTGTGGTAGTCCAACCAGTGTTCTTGCATAATCTTTAGAAGAATCGACTCCATATGCTTTCAACACTTCTTCATCGCATGCATATTCACAATCCCGGCCGGAAAGAATAAAAGCTATCCAGATTATTGGGTTATACCAATTAAGGAAGAGAACAAGATATCTGATAAGCACCCACAAATGATCACCGTGTTTATAGTGACAAGCTTCATGACAAATTACATATTCGTTATTTATTGAATCATTATCTATATAGATTTTGTTAAACAGAAGAAACGGTGTTCCTTTATGATTGATACTATAAATCCTGAGTCCGCTTGAAGAATCTCTGCCGATATATTTTCTTTTTCGTCTGCAATACAGAATAAAGCCGGAATTGTACACTATAAGAGCAACTACAAGAATAGCTGAAACACAATAACTACATTTTTTCAGTATGGTTTCTATCTTTTTCGATACATTTGTTTTTACATTTGATACCCTCGCATGATTAACCGGCATCTGCTCAGGTTCACGATCATTCTCCTGTTCTTTTTGAAGATCGACCGGTACAACTGTTTGAGTTTCATGAACTTCGTTGTCTATCTGCAGCCCATCCTCTATGACCATAGGGGATGCATCATCTGTAACTTCATATGATGCAGTTTCAGTTTTTGAGGTGAAAATATTGTTCCAAATCTCTGCTACAGGAACATCTATCTTTACAAAGGGCATCAGAATCATATAGAGCGGAATAGCAATCCAAAAAGCATACTGATACTTTCGGAGTATTTTTCCGTTCGACAAAACCCGCACAATAATTATGCCGATTGTTAATATCGTAATGCCAATGATATAGCGCAACATATTAATCCTCTTCGATTATCCTTCGAAGCTCCTCTAACTGCTCTTTTGTAAGTTTGTCTGAACACTTTAGATTGGAAATAAGCAGACCTATATTGCCTTCATATACTTTATCCAGAAAAGATGTTGTCTCTTCCAGTTCAGCTTCAGTTCTATCTATCGCAGCACTGAACCACTTGGTTCGTCCCTCTTGCACATAGGAAACAATCCCTTTTTCAACCATACGATTAAGCAATGTTATGATTGTCTGCTTTGACCAGCCGGTCTTAGCAAACAGAGCTCTGGTAAGCTCCATTAATGTCATAGGCTTTTTCCAAAGACAATTGACTATCTTCCATTCAGAATCAGTTAAACGCATTTGTAATCTTTCCTCCACATTGGTCTACTTTTGCTTACCAATATACAATATTGGTCGACTCGCGTCAACCAATGTAATAAAGCTCTTATGGAAAGAAAATATTACTATAGTTATTAGGTGTCTATTACATGTGCATCGATAATCTTCCGTTATGATTTTTCATTATAAAAGCCTCGGATTCTGCTCCGAGGCTTAGTGTATTATATTTAATTGACTTAACTCATCCATGTCTTACATAGGTTCTGCTTATCATCATTATTCTACTTTGCCTCCGCACTCTGAACAGAACTTTTGCCCATGTGTGACATCTGCACCGCAGAATTTACATTTCTTACTATCCGAAGCAGGCTCCTCTGTGCTTGCGGAAGGCGTGTCAGCCGGAGAAACTGAAGGAGCAACAGGAAAACCACCCATCATGCCGAACATTCCAAATCCTCCAAAACCTCCGGGCGGGGCTTTGCCTACAGTGTAATATTTCTTTGTATCCACCGCTTCAGTTTTGTCGTACTCGCTCTTTGATGCAATCTCGTTAAGCAGTTCCAGTGTCTTATCCGGATCAGTGAAGATTTCCTCGTCATTATTGAATCTGATAAAGCCTTCCCAGTCGCCGTGTTCAACATAAGCCTCTTTCGGATCAGCACAGAGCTGTCTCACCTTCTCCTTGATCTCCGGGATCAGTTCTGCCGGCACGTTGCTCATCACTTTATTGTCATCGACTCTCATCTGAATGTAAGCGCCGTTCTTGCTTATTGAAAAGTAACTGACCTTCTTATCCGGGAAAACGGTCTGAATTACGGAATTAGGCTTGTTGTCCGGCGTGCAGTAAATGCCGTGATAGATCCCGGTAAGATCAAAATCACCTTCGGGCAGTGTAGGGTTAGGATAGCAGTAGTTCATTAATGCACGTTTATCCATAGGTTCTCCTGACCCTGCCCTCAGTTCTTCCAACATCTGATACAGAACGTCAGCGTCCATATCGTAATAGAAATTCTGACTTGATAAATGCCCGCGCCCGCGCAAATCCACTTCGCGCGACCGCTCGATAACTGCAGCCATATCCTTACCGTTAAGTGACCGAACAAAAGGAAAGGAACCCTGATGTTCACCCGTGCATTTATTCAAGACATCTTCGATAAACTTTTCTCCGGCCTCTTTTGACACGCGATAGTTCGCACCATTCAGAGTAAGAAGATAGTAAAGACCATCCTTTATGGCTGTGAACTTGTAATCGTTGTTGTATGGCACTCCGCCGTAGAGGGAATTCTGAGTGTAATATGTTTTCAGGTCTCTGTAAGCGATATAAATATACATGTTCTCAGTACTTCAGGTTCCTTTCTCTGTTTCTTTTACAGTAGTCTCGGACGTTTTTTCACAGATCAGTTTAACATTCTTGTCCACAAACAATCCGAAAATCCAAATCAGAAAGAATATATAACTTTTGAGATAACGCTCTATCGTTCATCCCGGCGAATTTGTATTTAGCGCTTTTCCAGTCCAAGAAATCGCAGTATTTTTTATCATTGAGCCCGGTACTCAGACAAGAATATACCCTCTGAATCCGCGCACAGAATAGTAGGAATCCGCGCTGTTGTGAAAAGTGAACACGGTATCATAGCGGCGTTCGCAGAACAGCGCGCCGCCCTTACTGCGGATATCATCTGGTGTAGCGATCCAACTTGACGTTTTCAGATCAAATGAGTCGAGACTTTGCAGTCGACGATAGAGTTCCTCCGTCATCATCGAAACGCCAATCTCTTTCGCTTTCCGTTCGGCGCTGCCTGACGGTGGGTTTTTAGTGCGCCCATGCAATGCCTTTTCGTCATAGCACAGGCTTCTGCGCCCGACGGGCGATTCCTTTGCGCAGTCGCAGAAAATGAGTTTTCCCGTCTTTACGTCATAACCCATGGTGTCCGGCTCACCGCCGCTTTCCTCCATATTTTGCAAAACCGCGATGGCAGCGGGAGCCTCACGCAGCCTATGCTCCACCTCGGACCATTCCAGACCCGGATGAAGATTCCTGTGTTCTAAAAACCTCGTTTTCAGTATTTCCAACATCATGCTCACCTCTATAAATCCAGATTTGTCTTAGTCTATTATCCTGATTATATAACTTACTATCGCTTCATCCCGACAAACTGAAAGTTTTGAGCGTCTCAAAATTTTAAACCCATTTCATATGCCTTGGAAAGATATCGAGGAATATTCTCACTTCGTGCGTCTTCATTCCAATGCGTCATATTATCAAAAATAACCATTTCTTTCTCTTTTGCTCTATTGCGAATTCTATCTCCCAACATTACTGTTTCCATAGCACTCTTTTCCCCTGTTTCAATGAGAGATTTCATCAATTTTCCTGCACAAACTATAAATAATGCTTTTTCAAGAACCTTCATCGTTGGATCCGGCTTATAAGCAAATCCTGTTGTCCAAACTCGGTCAAACCATCCCACAAGCTTTGCGGGTGCTTCTGTCCAAAATACAGGATATATAAACACAATCGCATCACTGTTCTGTATTTTCTCCTGTTCAATCAAGACATCTTTTGATTTTATTCCATCAGCTCTGTAATAGGTTTCTCGTAAATATTCTTCTTCACTTATATCCGTTTTAAAATTCATATCATATAAATCAGATATAAAAATCTCATGACCTGCATCTCTTAAACCTCGTTCAAAAGATTTATATACATCATTCGTAAAACTATCTTTTGAAGGATGGCAATATACAATAAATACTTTCATACATATGCCTCTACCAAATTACAATTTCTTCTGCATCCACAAAAGGTCATACCAACGGTCGAATTTCTTACCGATGCCTTTCAACTGAGCTACCTTCTCATATCCCATGTGTTTATGGAATTCATAACTGTCGTGAGAAAGATATTCATCCTCAGTCTCGCAAAAGGCACTTCCGGCAAGCATATTCACGATACCCAGATCTTTTAACCGCTTCTCCAGCTCGCCATACATCAAGGCGCCGATTCCCTGTCTTCTGTAGTCTTTATCCACATATATTGAATTTGCCACCGTCCAGGAATATGCATCTCTGGCGCTATAAGTTCCAGCATACACATATCCGACTATATAGTCATCCTTAACAGCAACAAGATATGGATATTTCTTCATTACATTTCTCATTCTTTCAGTAAACTCCTCAACTGAAGGCACCTCATATTCGAATGAAACGGCTGTGTTTAACACATAGTATGAGTAGATTTCAACAAGTCTTACTGCATCTTCTGTTGTTGCTTCACGTATCTTTATCATTGTATTCATAATCCTAAAAACTGATCATTTAGTGCTCTAATCCTACGTTCTATAAAGGTGGTTCATAAATCAGTTTTCTAAAAACTCATTCAAATACACGCCTATATTTCTTTGCAAGGAAATGAGCACTCCCATCGAATTTCTCGTACTCAGTATCTTCAACGAAGGTCATCCCCAGTTTTTCCATAACACGCTGACTTTTATAGTTTTCTACAGCAAACAGGCCTTCTATTGCTCGAATCTTTCTTGTTTTCCTGATTTCATCCATGATTGCAGTTAATGCTTCCATCACGTAGCCGTTTCCCCAAGCATCTTTCCTTAGATTGTATCCTATTCTCCATACGTCGATATCAGGATGGTATACCAATCCGCCACCACCGATCAGTTCTCCGGTTTCTTTCAAAACAAATCCCAGGTCATAGTCGTTGGGATCATCAGCTTTCAGCTGCCTGTCCTTTAACCATTCGATTCCATCTGCTTCCGAATTATACTGTGGATATATCATATATTTTGCAACATCCGGATCACCTGCCCAAGCAAATACCGCATGTTCATCACCAGGTCTAAGATTTCTAATAATCAATCTTTCTGTTTCTATTATCACTCTCATTTTTCCTTCTCATTCCATTTGGTATTGTTCATATTCAATCAATCTTACTTTGTCGTTTGTTCTGTTTATTATCTTATCCAATCCCTTAGGTTCAATCATTCTTAGTGCTATTGCGCTTTACTTCATCCATTTCTGCTATCAGCTCTTCCAACGGGTGGTATTCGCCACCCCACCATTCAAAAACATGCATTCCTTCGTCTTCAAGAACAGATTCGGTTATAGTCATGTCGATACCTAATTGCTTCAACAATCCTTCCCGGTCCAACTCCTTGTGATCGAAAGGCAGCAACCTGCAAAACTCCTTATATGACACACCGCAAACAACCCGGTGAACACCAAGCGAAGCAATAGCACCCAGACATCTCTCACATGGAGCACAACTGGTGTATAAAACAGATTCTGCCAACATATCGTCAGAGTATTTGTTTGCACATTTATGTACCAGATTGAATTCGGCATGTCCGAATATCTTCTGTTCAAAATCAGCGGTATTCTCCGCTTCCTCTAATATCTCTCCATTGTGTACCAGAACTGCACCAAAGGTATCGTAGCCTTTTTTTCCTGCGCTAATAGCCAGTTCATAACACTTTCTGATGTATTCTTCGTTGCTCATTCTATCCTCATATACTGATTATTTTGACTTCAAAGGTTTTGTTTTCTGTTTTCGCGGGCTATCACTTATTGTTTTCGAAAAAGGGATACTCTTTTTCTGCTTTAGCATTTGATCGAAAACTACGTGTTCTCTTTTCTTTTTCCCCATAATCAAAATTGCTTCCTTCAAACACTATACTATGCTTAAAATTCACGTAATAACAAACGCTTAGTTTCGATCATTTTCTATTCCTCTGGTTTTCATCATCAGATAGCAATTGATCCCCTGTTTATAAAAGTCAGGAAGTTCTCCAACACATTTATATCCCAGGTTTTCATATAATTTCCTTGCTCTTGGATTAAAGTCATCTACAGTTAAAAAGTATTTAGCTCGAGGCTGATCAGAAGCATTATCCTCGAAAAATCTCATAAGCTGTTTCCCGATGCCATGACTTCTGTATTCTTCTTTAACTGCAATAATATGCAGATACGGGTAACTTCCAAAGACACCTTTTGTCATGTAGTAGATAAACCCCAGACATTTTCCATGTTCATCCAACGCAACATATACGTTGTTTTGTGCCACTGCATATGAGAGCATGTCAGTTGCCTTTTTGTGATTGCTGAAATATGCTTTCCCAAGCACAGAATCCTGCAAGATCTCCACGCAGCTATCAATGTATGTCATATCTGCAAGTCTTATAGCAATATTTTTACTCATAGATCCTCCGGTTCACTAAAAGACAAAAGGAGCATTCTGATCATAATCCGAAATTTCAGAAACAGGCATCGGAAGCTTGAGCCCAATCTGCGGATCACTATAGTTAATATGTTCAGAATGAGCATCGGCTCCGCTTCTGTCTACTGCGTATAACTGTATCGTATCTTTTTGCAATGAAATAAATGCATGACCAAATCCTGCCGGGATCTGCACTGCAAGGGCATTTTCTTCTGATAGTTCAATCGATTCCCACTGAAGGTAGGTCGGTGATCCTTTTCTCAGATCTATAACATAATCCATCCCTTTGCCTTTTATGACTGTAACCAGTTTCGTCATCGGGCTGCTTTCTTCTTTATAGTGTATTCCAAAGAAAGTGCCTTCCTTGGGCATGCTGTAAATCCTGGCTTCTTTAATGCTGAAATCATAGATGTTTTCGTCGAAAACATATGACATAAATCCACGGCTATCAACGCGTGAACGAAGCTGATATATTCTTACCTTCCCAAATATCTCTTTAATTATCCCCATAGTTACGTATCTCTTCTGATGATATTAATGTACTCCACATAAACAAATGCAGGGTCATAGCAATTATTATTGATGATCGTCTTTTCACAAGATATTGCAATCTTGGTATAATGGAAGCGCTAGTCGATAATATTTTAATATTTTTATATTGGGATTAAAATAGGGATTCGATCTATGGGTTAGTTTTAAGTTAGAACGGATTTTGGGGATAGGATTATGGAACAGAACACGGATATCAAACGGGTAAAAATTCGACATTATCAAGAAGTGAGATTATCAGAATCTGAATTCAAAAACGCGCGTGAATTGGACAGCAGCGAACTAAAGAGTATCCGTGATGAGTATTTTAAGAGGACTTTCGTCTACCCTTTAATTGGTATTATTTTTTCGGTAGTGGTTGCAGTGCTTTGGTTTGCCGGTTTCATCGAGAAGTTGTATGTGTTTTCTGATGTTATTACGACTGTGATAATGCTTCTGGCAGCGTCTATTATAGGAATGAGTGCCTTTTGGACTGTTCGCTGCATAAATTCTTTGACCTTTGTTTCAAAGATCAATCAGCAGGATTTTTACTGGCACGTAGGATATATTACGCGCAGGAAGAGTTTGTGGGTTATTAGATTCTTCCGTAAGGATTTTTACTACTTAATTGACGATAAATACTGTAGCAAAACCGTTTTTGATCCATTTTACAGAAAAGGAACTGAAGTGTATTTTCTGTATTTCCCCGGATTCATGAAGAGCTCATATATGGGAGGAATCGTGGTTAGGAAAAAACACGATTGAGATACGTTATCAGAAAAATGAATTGATCTCTTTATATGCATTCATTAATCTATATCTCCTCTTGATCCAATTTGTCTTAGTAAATTAGTTTCCTGAATATTCGTGGTTAATCAAGCTGTTTACACATTACGATCGTTTTGCCGTCGTTCTTTAATTCGGAAAATCCGAGTTTTTTATATAAACTTCCGGCTCTTGTATTATCGTGATCCACATTCAGTATTAAATAAGAAAACCCAATATTTTTACTTGTTTGACAAGCATACCTTATCATTTCGCTTCCTATCCCTTGATTACGGTATTTTTCATTCACGGCCAGATATGATAAGTACATCGTTCTATTATCCATCGGACGCAAAGACATGCCTGCAATATATCTTTTATTCAAAATATAGGCATACATTATCCGGATATTGTTCTCAACCTCGAACTCTATTCTTTTTCTTTTCTCTATGTTTTTCTCGAAATCCCAAAATGAAAAACAATTCTGAATCTCGCTGCAATCTATCCGCTTTATACTATTACCTTCAATATTCATTTTGGCATTTCCCTGTAAATATAACTGATGATATACCTGACAAAGGGCAAGCCTCTGCCGAGTTCATTCTTGCGCGTTATTAAACAAAGCCATCAGTTCGCTTTTGGCAGCTGATACCGCGTAGCCCTGCTCCTGGAGTGACGTGTGAATGTAACTGTCACCGTTTTTGAAGGAGATATATACGCTGCCGCCCATAACGCCCGTAGGGTTTTTGAAGTTAGGATCATCCAGTCCGTTTCTCCTGATGATCTCCATTGCGGGTTCGATGACGTCTGCTGAGATCAGGCGGCGTTGTCCGTTATTGTCGAAAAGAAGCTGTGTGTCTGAATACTCATATACGATCGAAGATATGGTAACGGGCGGATTAGCTGAACTGAAAGTAGACATACTGAACAGGATAACCGCGTTGTTCGGAATTTCGGGACCGGCATCCGGCTCCTGCTCCGGAACTGCAGGAGCAGCGGGCGCAGTATTATCACTGATCTTTCTGCCGCAGTCAGGACAGAAATTGAGAGCAGGTCCCGTATAACCGCAATCGCATGTGAAAGTATTTTCTTCTTTTCGTTGCGCTCCGCAGCCAGGGCAGAACTTGCTCGTAAAAATCTCTCCGCATCCGCATTTGAATGGCGGAAGAGAACTTGCATTGGATATCGAATCATTCTGATCCTGCATGATCGTCCCCCTTGTATCAAATCATTTTTCAATGCTGATCAAAGCAGATTCTTATCAACGTAAGTAGCCACGTCGACCCAGCTGCTGAAAACAGGCTCACTGCCTTCGTCGGTTTCTGCATCTTCGAAATCATATGCTCTGTATTCTCTGATGCACGCATTATCTTTGATATGAATGAACTCAGCATTACCATTGTCTTCTTCGTAATGCCCGAAAATCAACTCTTTCCCACCGGCTAACCTTATCCAGCTTTCCACACCCCATCCGAAGAAGTTTGTTTCAGAAGTATCCTCGAAAGAAGCACATCCATCGTGTGACTTTACATATATATCTCCGCAATGATAACCTAACACCTCATCGTATTCCCATTGAACATCTCCCAATGACTGCTGAGCATACCATTCTTTTGCATCATCTGCTATCCCATACACGTTAAATACACTTGCCATGTTACTGCTCCTTTCCGGTACGTAATGCTGATAATTTCATAGTCTATTGAAATAACGCCATTTGTCATATCAAACCAGGGGCATCTCCTCAGCAGTAGCCGGTTCTAAGATTGTAGTATTGGTCATAAATCCCGGAATAACGCGTGCAGCCTTAAGGTACACTATTCTGTTATTAGGAGTGATATCGAATTCCAGAGCGGTGCCTTTATATTTGCTCATTGCATAATCCATAAACTTCATCATGACATTATAGTGGCCATATGGCACAGGAAGCCATACGGTAGATTTGAATTACACCGTCTTTTGGAAAAACAACCATAGTATGGCATTTCCAACAGGGGCCATCGCCCTTAACATACTGGACTGTACCACATTTCGGGCATTTTAATACAAGCTTTGACATAATAGATCTCACCTATCCTCATTGCATTTTACTGATTATTTTCCCGACTAAGGGATCACTCCCTCAGACAAGGTAATTATATCATTCCGGTTGACACTCTAACAGTTGTTAGGTATTATTGCTCTAACAATCGTTAGAGAGGTTTTGGTTATGACCACAAAAGAGAAAATAATGGATGTAGCGCTTCATATGTTCTCTGAAAGAGGCTATGAAGCAGTCTCTATAAGGGATATTTGCGGCGAGGTCGGTATTAAGGAAAGCACACTTTATTATCACTTCAAAAATAAGATGGATATCCTTGATTCGCTTATCGCTAAGTTCAAAGATCACATAAACGGTCTTTTGAGCCATATAGATGAGATGCCGCAGATGCCTTCCGGAAAGACAAAGAAAAAGAATGCCGGAAGCACAGATATCATAGATTCATACATGATGGACAGTTATCTTTTTGATCCGTTCTGCAATCTCATGATAAGGCTGATGATGATCGAACAGTTCCATAATGAAGAAATGCGTGCGCTTTACGAGAAGACTATGTTTACCGACCCTTATGATATCTATCTCAGAGTATTCAGAATGCTTGCTACCCAGGGTACTTTTCCCGAATCCCAGGTTGATGCTATCGTCCGCCGGTATCACGCATATATGACTATGCTGACATATAGATATCTTCTTAACGGCGAACTTACCGAAGAGAGAAAGAAAGTGTACAAAAAAGAAGTTCATGCGCTGATGAACGGCGGAGTTATATGAAGAAGATAGCTATGTTTACCATGGGCACCAGGGGTGATGTCCAGCCGTATATTATCTTATCCCGCGCACTTATGAATTCCGGTTTTGATGTAATTCTGGGGTCGCACCCATGCTGGCGTTCCCTGATAGAATCCTATGGTGTGCATTTTGAGCCGGTCGGACCGGATATTGATATCGAAGCAGAAGCAGCTGCGATAAGAGGCAAGTCATCCAATGCGGCACTCAGCATGATAAGGTGCATGAACTTCATAATGAAGATTATCCGGGATTCTTCGAAAGAAGTATATGAACTCTGTAAAGGCAAAGATCTGATCATTGTGACACACAGTAAAATGGGTGCAGTCGAAGCAGGCGTATTAGGGATCCCGACGGTGGACGTCTCTCTTCAGACAGAGATGATCCCTGAGAAGAACAAGCCTGTAAGCTTTAAGGACAGGATCATCGGGAAAATGATCGGCAGACAGATCGACAAACCATTCAACAAGATCCGCAGACAATACGGTTTAGGGCCTATGAAAAACGGCGACGAATTAAGGTCTGATAAACTGAATCTGATCCCCATAAGCAAATATGTTGTAGAGCGGAGCCCTTACTGGGAGGATATAAATATACTGACCGGTTACTGGTACGATGAAGAGCCGGAATATATTCCGGACGGCAAGCTTGCAGAATTCATCAAAGAAGGTGAGAAGCCTGTGATCCTCGCACTAGGTGCGATGTCATTTGAGGACAAAGCGGATAAGGCTAAGCTCGATATGTTTGTTAACGCATTCCAAAAGACCGGCTGCCGTGCTGTGATCCAGGGCTTCCAGAAAACACTTCAGGATTATGATCTTCCTGATACCATGATCGCATGCGGGAGTGTGCCGCACAGCTGGCTCTTCAGGCAGGGAAGCTTTGTTATTCACCACTGTGGTTTTGGTACTACGGCAGCATCAATGATCTACGGGATTCCGTCAATTCCTGTTCCGCATGTCTTAGATCAGCTGGGTTTTGCAATGCAACTCGAAAAGTGCGGCGTGTCAACAACTCATATAGATGCAAAAGACCTGTCTGAAGAAAAAATCGTCAAAGCTATAGAAGAGATGAAAAAAGACTACCATATCAAGAAACACAATGCAGAAATGATCTCAGAGAAGATCCGCACTGAAGGCGGTGTTGATGAGGCGGTAAGACAGATAATCCGAATAACCGGGGAAACAGATCTTAGAAAACAGTTCAGATGATTCAAGATTTAATCAAATTCCTAATTGACGGCTAGCCTTTTTCATTTGCGGTATTCTTCATAGCACCATCTTGCAATGTTGGCAATAAGGTCTTTAGGAAGAGGTGAAATATACGGAATCCGTATAGTACCTTTACTCACGTCATACCCTGCAAGTTGATCAGCAAAGACAACAGGGGCTTCATCGCCGGGATAGAGTCCGATATGTTTTTTTGATGCGGCAAAATGTATAATGTTCGCGCCCTTCCAGTATGTTGGCATACTCCACGATATCTTTTCCTGTGCTTCAGGAATAGCACTGCGAAGTATTTGCCGAATTTCATTCAAATAAGGCTTTACACTTTCATCCTGCGCATCAATATACTCATCTATCGTTTCGACTTTTCCACAATAGTGCCCCTGGCCTGTCCTGCTAAAACTACGGCCGCACTTTGGACACTTCCACTTATTATCTTTCATAATCGGATAACCCTCCCATAAATTCCGATTTGTCATACTCATTTATATTCATGATTATCTTAACTGTGCGTTTGCAATAGGGATGGAACTATTTCACGCAAAACACTTTCCTAAACCACGTGATGTTATTTCCGTTCTCGGGGCCGTATATTGCGAATCTGACTTCATCGAAAAGACGCCCGTATCCTTCGTCGATCAAGACCTTTCTGAAACACTCCGCCACGTCCTGAGGTTTATTACCGAAAGCACCGCAGCCCCATGCGCCTAGGACGAGATTCCTGTATCTGTTATCTGCGGCAATCAGGAGAAGTATCCTGATCCGCCTTAGCATGGTCTCCTCAACAAGACCGGCGGGAGCAAACATTGCCGCGCCTCTTTTATTTGGAGCAGGAACCGTGATGACGCCTGCCGTAAAAGGCTCAGCAAGTAATTCAAGCGATGCATTGCGGAATACGAGCACATTCGGAGACAAGAGCATGTAATCCGATTCGACCATGCAAACGTGTGTGTTGTTGTAACGGTACATTTCAGACGCCTTGGGAGAAGAGATCGATGCATAGAGCGTACTGCATCTGCATAGTGCCTCCTCCTGGGCATTTGCGCCAAGTTTAAATCCGCCACCCGGATTATGGGCATTGGCAAAGTTCATGACGAAGGGCTTTTCCATGTCACGTGCTGCTTCGAACGAATCCGAGTTGATGACCTTGAGCGTGCAGATCCTGCCGCCCGAAGGAATAGATGCATATTTCTCAAGAAGTTTCTCACCGTCCTCCGGAGAATACACTGTAACACAGTTGTGTTCTTCTTTACTGAACACAACCTTCTTGCCGGACACTTCGTAAGATCCGCACTCTGTGATCTTTATTGTTTCGTTTGCTGCTTTGATATTATTCATAGGCTTCCGACCATTGCTCAAAGGTACTCTCCAACTATTGTACTTCACTCCGCCTTCAAGCTGAAGCACTTAAAGCCGTTCGATTCGTAGAAGATGGTGTTGCCGACAGCGTTCGTGATGAGTGAGAGCGTGCCGCCGTCCTTCTCCCTGTTTGATCATACTGCTTATTTATCAATCTATTTTTTCTTGTAAAACGGCCATCCAACAAGATTGCCGACAAGTGATATTACTGCATATGCTACTACATATATCCATGCACTTGAATTATAAAAGATAAATATCGTAGGGAAAAACAATGTAGCTACAACTAATGCATACCACCAGTGGAAACCATTCCTGATACCATAAATAACAGAAAAGCCAAAACAAATAGCAGGAATCGCTATCAGCATAACCAGCATAGCTATTCCTGTATTCTTTACTATTAATGGGAAGACATAAAAACTAATAGCCAAAAGGAATTCGAGAGCAAATTCGAAAATGATCTCAAAGCCTACAACGAAGCTAGTGGCTTACTAATAATCTATTTCTTACTAGTCGCAAATCCAAAACTGCGAAACAGTTTCTATCGGATACTCCGCAACAATTACACTGAGATTCCAGATAAAACCATCAGCGTTCTCTTTCAAATACGTATATATTTTCTCTTCATGGGAAAGATTTTCAAGATAAAATTACCAGCATTATTGAGGAAGTGATGTCAAATTATGTAAAGTTGAAATGACCAATGCATGCGTCATTTTGTTCCATCTTACTCCATATAAACAAAGTGAAATAGCAAAGGAGCTTGTTTATGGATATTTATGACCTCATTCCTTCAAAAGATGTGGCTGATTATTGCAAGAAAATCGGTCATAGTTTCAATTCACTAGAACTCGCTTGCATAATCTATAATCAAAGTTACGTGAATTCTATGTCTTTCCAAGAACAGAACACGCTATACCAGGAAATAATAGATGATTAAACTGTTCTGTTACTTACACTTCAATTCCAAGTTTCTTCAACTGCTTAATGATATTCTCATCTTTCAGCGGATCATATTCTGAATTATTGAAATCAAGATGATAGAGATCACATACAACACCCCATATAATATCGTGTGCAGCTTCATAATCATGAAGTCTGTAGTATAACAAGCCTATGGTTGATTTCTTTTTGAACTTCAGCGTGTTTTCTCCATCAATCTTTCTCTCGATGTTTATGCATGTGGCCAGCCAGAATACATTTGCAATTTCAAAATAATCTTCATATGCAAAGCCGTCCTCCAACAACACCTTAAAGAGTCCTTGCTGGAGAACTTCCCAACTATAATCCTTCTCGAGATCAAAGATCTCAACCGCTTTACTGGTATCGTCATTATCTATATCCAGTGATAAGATGCGTTTGATCTCCTTGATAACAACTGCAAGCTCTTTCTCATCGAAAGTCTCTCGTTTTATATACTTTGTTGGGACATCTTTGGTAAGCCATACACCATTAACAGATCTATAGAATCTGAATCCGTTTTTATGCATCCAGCCTGCAAAAACGCGGTACACTACCGGCTTTCCGTGTCTGCTGCCAACTTTAGTCGCAGTCTCGATATCTTCCGAGAGATGTACATACAACCTACTCTTAGGCTTTAGGCCTTCTGCATCGATAGATTCTCTGAACTTCTCACCCGTTCCATGATAAAGATATTTCGGCGGTTCGACTTCGTCAAGTTCTACATCAACCGGGATTGAATGACCCTGGTTAGCTCTTATAAGAGTCTTATCTTCATTAAACGAATAACGTTGCTTGTTATCGGTTCTTACGATCTCTTCGAGTATTTCCCGATTGATCTCGTGTGTCCTTGAGATACCGGCAATCAGTTCGTCAACATTTGCCCAGCCATGCTCATCAAGTGTGATACCGATAGTCTCAGGCTTATGGCGAAGTATTAAACTAATAAACTTACTTGTGTCTTGTAAACTCATAAACAACTCCCATCAATACTCTTCCCATTTACATATTGTTTTTCCGTTCTCATCCTTCATATAGTATTCAATCCAACCACCACCATGGATTAATGAAATCAAAGGTACACCAACCTCATTAGCTATCAACTTTAATTCAAAAGCCTTTGGAACAAATTCACCAGATATATATTCTTCAATGCGTGATAAAGAGAGTCCCGTCTTTTCAGAAAGGATCTCTGCGGTGATGTTGTTCTTTTCCATATTCCGCTTCATGCATTCACTAATCTTCTGCGAATCCATGTGACTGCCTCCCTGCTCCGCCTTTATCTTTTCAAGAGCCTTTTCTTCCAGATGCCATCCTAAGTAATAGTTAATGTCTGTAATAGCATCGATAATTCGCCATCTGTTTTCGATGTTTTCTCTCAGTTCCTTTACAAGCAAAGGTTTAACTAAATGCTTTTCAAGTTGGACCTTAGTTCTGGCGATGTATGCTAATCCTAAGGCCGCATTCGCTCTAACTCGTGGATCATCGGAATCAAAAGATCTAATGCAGATAGTCTGTGCTTGTTTCCAATCAACCATTGTTTCTCCTGCCCTAAGCGGCAAGAGAATCCTTTCCTCAATCGTTCCGGCCTCAAGTATTCTTAATGCTTCATCATATGTTATATCTTCTAATGGTCTGTATACCGGTTTCATAATCAATGTCCTTTAGTCGTATGGATAATCCGGTTCGATTTTATATAGAACCGCTTCAGCATCCAATATCTCTTTCATATCAAATACTTCAAGTGCATCGCCCTCATATATAACTTGTGGAGCACTCTCTATCAATTGTTTCGATTTCAACAGATTGCGGTGTGAAACCTTGTTAACCGCACGGATAACTTCGACAGAGGATTCATTGCCTTCCAGCAATACAATCGAATACTGTGTTTGATCAGTAACGATAGGATCCGTGTACGTTGTTACCGCTCCCCAACCACAATTAGGACAGATAATGCCATAAGTTCCTACTCTGTCATCTGGTAATTCTTTGATCATAAGTGTTCCGCACTTCTCACAAATATGATCACAAGGCGTTTCCTTTAGCATCTTGTCACTATGAATAGCAAGCAGTTTATTAACAAAATCATCAATATACTGTGCTTTCTGGTCGAGATTATCCGGCACACCATGAAGATCAAGGATAGTGAATAGGCTTAGGTTTCTCCACCATTCCGGAACAGCCATATCTTGCTTGGAACACTGTATTCATCAAGAATGGATCTCATCAGCACAACCGCATCATGGCAGGTTCCGGCCTTGGCTCGTCTTGTATCTTGGGGATCCTGAATGCGATAGTCCTTTAATAACCGATTGAAAAAATCTTCATCAAAACCCTTAGAAAAATCGGGTTTATACGTTACCCCATTCAAACAGAAACCATATTCATAACCGTTATCCAACAGTTCATCTTTTAACAGGTCACAAGCTTCCTTAATTGTCATTTCTATCCTCAACAACTCCAATTTAACTTACTCAGTTAACCTGATGACTATCCGATCCATGACCTGGCATGTCTGACAAGATAGCAATTATCAACCAGTTTCTCAATCTGTTCATCTTTATACCAAGACTTGAGAGCCGTCATGCATAGTCCCTGAAACTTGAGAGATGGAATGTCGCGTCGACCGGTGCGGATGCAGTCTCTTTATTGATGCTGCAAAGGACGTATATCCACTGGCCCTCGCTTATTGCATCCGAGCCTTCGTTGACTCCCAGCGATTTTGTTTTGGAAAGCTCTTTGATCTCGTCTTCCGAAAGTTCCTTATCGGAAAGATATACGCTCCACTCGATGTCTGAGCCGGAGTTGTTTTTCGAGGACCAGTAAAAATATGCGCCTGGGAATGAATCGTATTGCACGGCGTAATATCCCTTCTCGAAAACATCCTCATTTGAAATATCGAATCCCAGCCCCTGAGGCGGTTCGTGATCCATACCTTCCGGAAAATCAGGAGCCTTATAGTTCGAAGATCTTGTCGAAGCTGCAGACGTGGAGCCCTGAGTTTCAGTCGTTTCAGACACGTTCGAGCATGCAGGCAGAGTGAGAATGAAGCCTGCGACAAGGATACATATCAAAATGTGTTTTGGGTTAAGCATCTTTAAGTTCTCCTCCAGTTACGACAGATACTTTAAATACAAATAGAGATATATAAATGTTGCATTAGTTCATCTTGCTGTTAATTATCCGGACTTACTCGTGACAGTTTCCGCCACCACAGCCATGGTTGCCGCAGTCGCGTCCTGCTTCGTGATCGTGGTGATCGCACTTTGCATCAGGATCATAAGCCAGATTACCTGACAGAAGAGCATTAACGGCATCATCAGCATTGCCCTGAACACCACCATAGAGTTTAATGCCGGCTTCAGCCAGAGCCATCTGGGCACCCATACCGATTCCGCCGCAGATAAGTGTGTCAACTGAGTGCTCCTGAAGAAAACCGGCAAGAGCTCCGTGACCGCTTCCGTTAGTATCAACGATACTGCTGCCAACAACTTTACCATCATCTACAGAGTAAATCTTAAACTGTTCTGTATGTCCGAAATGCTGAAATACATTTCCGTTTTCATAAGTTACTGCAATATACATAAGTATCCTCCTTTATGTCAACAAATTATAAGTTTTATCTAAATCCATAGCAAAAAACTCCGGCGCCTGCAGAAATAATGATCAGAAGTATCGGAGAAATCCCGTTCTTCCTTATTTTTCTGGACCCCCAATAAACAACACCCAGTAAAATTGCCATAATAACAGCCATAATATCTATTCCGGAAAAATTACTTCCAAAACAATTTTGAACCATCAAATAGATACCCATTGCCATTATTATTCCGATAATACACGGTTTCATTCCGCTAAGGATCGCCTGGAAATATCTGTTGCTGATAAACCTTCTGAGAATGGCCATTACCAATACTATTATCAGAAACGCAGGAAGCACAACAGCCAGTGTAGCGATCAGCGCTCCAAGGATCCCGCCTTGAGAACTGCCGACATATGTTGCCATATTGACCATTAACGGACCGGGTGTGCTCTCGCTGACAGCGATCATATGAGTGATCATCTCATCATCCATCCAACCGTAGGATAGTACGATCTCACGTATCAAAGGTATCGATACATACCCTCCTCCAAACGAGAAAAGTCCAACCTCAAGAAAAGCGACAAACAGTTTCAAATAGATCATTTGACTGCCGGCTCCTTTCTGCTTCGATCGTGTATCGCGTAAAAGATAAGACCGGCTACAGCGCCTGCAAGCATTATCACCAAAGAAGAAACATGCAGGGCAATGATATTAATGACCAGCATGCTGATCAGGGCAACAATCATTATGGTGATCGGGAAAGGTTTTTTCTTCATCTTCTTTATCATCTTTACAGCTGCGTCTATTATCAAAATGGCAACAGCGATCTTGATCCCTTGAAAAGCGCTTGATACCCACTTTATCTCAAGAAAACGGTCCAGGAACTGAGAGATTAGAAAAACAATGAAGAAAGAGGGTATAATCATGCCGATCGTAGCGATAAGAGCTCCCGGTATTTTCCGCAATTTGTAGCCAACATATGTAGCCAGATTGATCGCGATCGGACCGGGAGTTGATTCTGCAATTACAGTTATATCCATCATCTCTTCATGGGTTATCCACTTTTTCTTCTCTACGCAGATATCTTCGATCAAAGCCAGCATGGCATATCCGCCACCAAAGGTAAACAGACCAATCTTAAAGAACACTATGAAAAGATCCGACAATATTTTCACAATTGAATATCCTGTCTATTATCTATACTTCCGGCTGCAGTTTCTTCTGCATCCATAAAAGATCATACCAACGGTCGAATTTCTTTCCGATGCCTTTCAACTGAGCGACCTTTTCATATCCCATGTGTTTATGGAATTCATAACTGTCGTGAGAAAGATATTCATCCTCAGTCTCGCAAAAGGCACTTCCGGCAAGCATATTCACGATACCCAGCTCTTTTAAACGCTTCTCCAGCTCGCCATACATCAAGGCGCCGATTCCCTGTCTTCTGTAGTCTTTATCCACATATATTGAATTTGCCACCGTCCAGGAATATGCATCTCTGGCGCTATAAGTTCCAGCATACACATATCCGACTATGTAGTCATCCTTGACCGCAACCAAATAAGGATATTTCTTCATTACATTTCTCATTCTTTCAGTAAACTCCTCAACTGAAGGCACCTCATATTCGAATGAAACGGCTGTGTTTAACACATAGTATGAGTAGATTTCAACAAGTCTTGCTGCATCTTCTGTTGTTGCTTCACGTATCTTTATCATAGTATTCATTCACTTTCTAAGATCTATTCTCATAGAGACGATTCCGTTTTCTTCTGATAATTCTTCAAACCCCATCCGTTTATACAGACCATATCCAACGCTCATGACAGCCGGTTTGGTCGTAAAAACAACTTCTTTGAATCCGAGTTCAGAGGCCTTGTCCGTCATTGCCTTGATCATTATCCGGGCATACCCTTTTCCTCTGTATTCAGGCTTGATAAACAATCGTTTTCCTTCACATGTTTCGTCATTTATCTTTTTGACAGCTACACATGCCACAGGCTTGTCTTCTTCAAATCCAGTCAATATCGCTCCGCCGGAATAATATCCTTCAAGACCATTCAATTCTTTATCAAATGATACAAAGCAGCTTTCCGCACCCTTGATATGAGAATACTCAACAAACAGGTCCTTGATTATTTTTGTATCAGCATTCTCTTCAACTCTAAACGCCATAAACTTTTTCCTCTTTACTGATTATTATATGTTCCATTTTACAATACGAGCCAGGATTGCTCCTAGCTCGTACAATTCACGATTTTGTTGTCTATACTGTTAATTTTCCCGACAAAGGATCCCCTCCTCTGTCCTCTCAATTATAACATCGTGGTTAAGTTCTCTTGATAGCTTTTTGCGCTGCAAATCTAGTCCACCTATGACTACGGGAGGACTTCTGAAAAATACATATCACTGATTTTGGTTGGCTTTTTGTTGGCTTTAAAAAATGAAATGCCATATTTTAGGGTATTCCCAGGCTTTGTAGACTATTCAAGCTCTTTGCCAACTCCCATATCTTGTGGTAGTTAAGTTCCAAAAAGCACAATATCTTGTGGTATTTTTCTTCCTATTCCACCAATTCTTTGGCTTTTTAGGAGCGGAAGTTGGCTTTTTGTTGGCTTAAAAAACTCTCATCTTCAATAAAACAAGAATTATTTCCAAACCGGATCATCATCCTTGATAATTCCTTCGGCAGCCATTCTCCCTAAACGTTTCAAAGCATCCATATCTTCTCTGTCAATCTTGGCGTATGAGTTAAAATTATCTCTCTGTTTGTCGACTAAATTCAAGATATTATGTTCTAACGATCATCTCGACAAATCTGAATTTGCCGTTATTTGTTTCCTATGCCCAGATCGCCATCGCCAAAGTGCCGACAACAATCAGAATCAACCCGGCAAGCGCCTTTCTGCTCAACTTTTCTTTGAATACGAAATAGGAAAAAGCGACGGAAACGATAATGCTGAGCTTATCGATCGGTACGACAACGCTGACGACGCCGTTCTGTATGGAGTAATAGTAACAGAGCCATGATGCGCCTGTGGCAATCCCGGACAGAGCTATGAATACAAGTTCTTTGGAATCAGTATTTTTCAGTTCAGCACCTTTGCCTTTAACGAAGACGATCAGCCAAGCCATAACAAGAACAACACCAGTACGGATCGCCGTCCCGAGATTTGATTCTACATCCGTTATGCCGATCTTTCCCAGAATAGAGGTCAGGGCAGCAAAAACAGCGGAACCGATCGCGTAGGGCAGCCACGTGCGCTTTGTGTCCTTTGCTTCAGTTTTCTTCTTTTCGATCATCAGAAACACGCCTGCCGCAAGAAGTGCAGTACCGATCAGCTTGACCGCCAGATGTTCTGTCTCACTGAAAAGGATGATTGCGATAAGCACTGTCAGAACCGTGCTGGATTTATCGACGGGAACGACCTTGTTCACATCGCCGACGGACAGGGCTTTAAAATAGCAGATCCACGAGGCTCCTGTCGCAAAGCCGGACAGAATTAAGAAGATGATAGATTTTGCCGATATTTCCGTGATCGTTCCAGCAGAGCCAACGATAAACACCATGATCCAGGCAAAAAGGAGTACAACGACCGTCCGCAGAGCAGTCGCCACGTCTGAATCAGTCTTTTTGATCCCGCATTTCGCAAGTATCGCCGTAAGTCCGGCAAAGAGCGCGGATAAAGCCGCCATGATCAGCCACATATCTTCCCCTTATTCATTGTCATATATTCTGGTAATTCTCGTCCATCAATTATCTCTAAGATAAATCCCGATTTGTCATCGTCTATAAAACTGTCTATTTAATGCTCTAATCCTACATTCTATAAAGGTGGTTCATAAATCAGTTTTCTAAAAACTCATTCAAATACACGCCTATATTTCTTTGCAAGGAAATGAGCACTCCCATCGAATTTCTCGTACTCAGTATCTTCAACGAAGGTCATCCCCAGTTTTTCCATAACACGCTGACTTTTGTAGTTTTCTACAGCAAACAGGCCTTCTATTGCTCGAATCTTTCTTGTTTTCCTGATTTCATCCATGATTGCAGTTAATGCTTCCATCACGTAGCCGTTTCCCCAAGCATCTTTCCTTAGATTGTATCCTATTCTCCATACGTCGATATCAGGATGGTATACCAATCCGCCACAACCGATCAGTTCTCCGGTTTCTTTCAAAACAAATCCCAGGTCATAGTCGTTGGGATCATCAGCTTTCAGCTGCCTGTCCTTTAACCATTCGATTCCATCTGCTTCCGAATTATACTGTGGATATATCATATATTTTGCAACATCCGGATCACCTGCCCAAGCAAATACCGCATGTTCATCACCAGGTCTAAGATTTCTAATAATCAATCTTTCTGTTTCTATTATCACTCTCATTTTTTCTTCTCATTCCATTTGGTATTGTTCATATTCAATCAATCTTACTTTGTCGTTTGTTCTGTTAATTTTCTCGACAAAGGCTCCCTGCTGTATACTTCATGCTCTCCTTTTTCATTTCCTTGGGAATGCTGTAAAGCTCTTTATCAAAATGTTTCGCGGCATACAGGCTGTTGCCGGTTCCTGTGAAATAGAAAATCATATCTCCTCCTCAGTCTTATCTGCTCATCTGCATTCAAGAATGATCTCTTTGATTTCTTCCCGTGACAGCTGACGGGCATTGGTTGTGGTGACATTGCATGTCGCCGCAACTGCGGAAGCTGTTTCTTCAGTCACTTCGATTCCTGCTTCAGAGAATGTCATCGGTAGTTCAAGACATTTTATAAATTCACGCAGTTTCGCAATGCCTTCCTTCGCGGTTTCAAGCTGTGTTTTTCCTTCCGGATCAACTTCCATGACATTGACCGCAAAGCGGGCAAACATTTCAGAACCAGCTTCAACAATATGGTCATAATAGACCGGCTGCAGGATTGCCAGCTGGCGTCCGTGCGCCGCATGGGTATAAGCTGCCAGCATGTTTTCAATGCCATGGGCCTGGAAATCGCCGGGCTTGCCTGTATAGAAGCTGAACGACTGGATCAGGGAGGAATCCCACATCAGATTGGAGCGGATCTCCATATTGTCAGGGTCTTTCATTAATGCTCTTCCGTTGCGGATGATATTCTTCATCAGGGATTCATTGATCTCATCCCAGACGTTTGTTCCCTGGCCGAAACAGGTTTCCATGCAGTGGCTCAATGAGTCAAATACACCCGGTGTAAAGGTGTGAAGCGGAACTGACATCACATAGGCAGGATCCTCAATGACAAAGTCTGCGTACGGACCGACGAATGTTTTCTTTTCATGTGTCTTTTCGTTTGTACACGCTCCGAGATGGTCCATCTCAGCGCCGGCGCCGGAAATTGTCAGGACAACTGCATATTTTCCCATCTTTTCTGGAATATTGTGTCTGATCATCTCTTCGTCCCAGATATCTCCCTCAATCTCTGCGCCGGCAGCCATGATCTTGGTGCTGTCAACAACTGATCCGCCGCCAAGGGCAATCATGAGATCAATGTTTTCTTTTTTATACATTGCGATTCCTTCCAGAATCTTTTCATAGGAAGGACTGGAAGCGACTCCGCCGAATTCAAACACAGTCTTGCCGCATTCTTCCAGGGTTTTTCTGACTTCATCCAGGATACCGTTCCTTTTGACGGAACCGCCGCCGTAAACGATCATGATATTCTTCCCGTATTTTTCCATTTCCTTAGAAAGGTATTTCTTTACACCGCCTTCCTCGAAATAGACCTTGACAGGCATGTGATAAATAAAATTCTGCATCGCTGTTCCTCCTTTTTCAGTTACAGTACACTGTAGTGTACAGCTAGACCCTTTTTGATATTCTTTATGGGTTAAAATTACCTCTCTGTTTGTCGACTAAATTCGTGAGATAACGCTCTATCGTTCATCCCGACAAATCCGAATTTGTTAAATTGATATCCACCAGCACACACCATATTTATCAATAATGGTGGCACAACATTTACTCCATGGAAGTTCTCCGATAGGTTCGATAATTACACCCCCATCGCTCAAAACTTGAAAAGCATTATAAACCGCTTCTTCTGTTCCCATTTCAAAAACGTTAAAGGTCATAGTTTCCCACTTGTATTTATGTACTACATCTATATCACAAGGATTTTTCGCTTCTGCCAATGCCAAAAAACCTTCTCCGTTTACAGATAGCTCACAGTGCTCATAAGCAGTGTTATCTTCGTTTTTAAACTCACGAGTTATTTCTGCTCCAAAAGCTTTGCAGTATGTTTCTGCTGCTTCAAAACTGTTTTTTACATATGCCTGTGTATAATTCTTCATCGCAACCTCCACAAATCCCGATTTGTCTTAATCTATTATCCTGATTATTTTCTCGACTAAGGGCTCACTCCCTCAGACAAGATAATTATATCATCCGGGTAAAGTTCTCTTGATAACTTTTTGAGCTGCAGAACCAGTAAATAATAACAGACACACCCTGACACAAAATTAGTGAGGTGCCATATTATGTTGACATTTTGTTGACATTGAAATTGAAAATGCCCTGTTTTAGGGCATTTCTAGCGTTTTGCAATTATTCGAGTTCGATCGTTGCCGGAGGTTTCCCTGTGCAGTCGTAGAAGACTCGGCTGATGCCCTTTACTTCGTTTACGATCCTGCTCGTGACTTTGTTTATCAGTGACCAGGGAAGTTCTGCTGCTTCAGCTGTCATAAAGTCTGTAGTCGTAACGGCACGGAGGAGACATGCATAATCGTAAGTTCTCTCGTCGCCCATGCAGCCGACTGAGCGCATGTTTGTGAGTGCAACGAAATACTGGTTGGCGTACTTGTCGAAGCCTGCAAGCTGCATCTCTCTTCTGAAGATCGCGTCTGCATCCTGAACGAGCTTTACCTTCTCGGCCGTAACTTCACCGATGATCCTTATCGCAAGACCGGGACCCGGGAACGGCTGACGGAAGACGAGGTTTTCGGGAATGCCGAGCTCAAGGCCTGCCTTTCTTACTTCGTCCTTAAAGAGGAGACGTAAGGGCTCGATAATCTCTTTGAAATCAACATAGTCGGGAAGGCCGCCTACGTTGTGGTGTGACTTGATGACGGCGCTCTTGCCGAGGCCGGACTCGATAACGTCAGGATAGATGGTACCCTGTACGAGGAAGTCGACAGCACCGACCTTCTTGGCTTCCTCTTCGAATACGCGGATGAATTCCTCGCCGATTATCTTTCGCTTTGTCTCAGGATCCTCGACGCCTGCGAGCTTTGAATAGAAACGCTCCTGTGCGTTGACTCTGATGAAGTTAAGATCATAAGGGCCTTCAGGTCCGAATACAGCTTCGACCTCATCGCCCTCGTTCTTTCTGAGAAGTCCGTGGTCAACGAATACGCATGTGAGCTGCTTGCCTACTGCCTTGGAAAGGAGTACTGCGGCAACAGACGAATCAACGCCGCCGGAAAGAGCGCAGAGGACTCTGCCTGAGCCGACCTTTTCGCGGATCTCCTTGATGGATGTCTCAACGAATGAATCCATCTTCCAGTCGCACTTGCACTTGCAGACGTCCTTAACAAAGTTTGCGAGCATCGTCGTGCCTTCGACTGTATGAACAACTTCCGGGTGGAACTGTACGCAGTAGAGATTCTCTTCTACGTTCTCAGCTGCTGCAACAGGGCATACCTCTGTATGTGCGGTGATCCTGAATCCGGGTGCGGGTTTTGCGATATAGACTGTGTGGCTCATCCAGCAGACGGTCTTGGAAAGAACGCCTTTGAAGAGCTTTGCTTCAGTATCAACATTAACGTCAGTGTGGCCGTATTCTCTGACGGGAGCGGACTTAACCTCGCCGCCCAGGAGGTAGTTCATGAGCTGTGCGCCGTAGCAGATACCGAGTACCGGGATGCCGAGCTTGAAGAGCTCGGGTGAGCACTTGGGCGCGTCATCTTCGTATACTGTGGAAGGTCCGCCGGTGAGGATGATGCCCTTGGGAGCAAGTTCCTTTATCTCGTCGAGGCTCATGGTGTATGGTCTTACTTCGCTGTAGACCGAGAGCTCTCTTACTCTTCTTGCGATCAACTGGTTATATTGCCCTCCGAAATCGAGAACGAGGATCATTTCCTTGGCCATGGGGAACCCTCCGGGAATCATATAATATTTATGGGTAGATTATAATCCTGCGCCGTTCAATGCAAAATCACTTTTTGATTGTTTTTTAGCGCAAATCAGAAAGCCTCATAAGGCTTATGTTTTGGTAAGCCTAACAACCGCGAGCACGGTATCGTGTTTTTCGTTCCAGAGACTGAATTCACAGGTGCCGTATTTGCCGAGTTCCGTGCCTGGCAGGATGAATTCAAAGACGTCCGTACCGTCAGATTCAACGGTGAATGTCTCGGATGCGGTCTCCTTCCCGTCTATGCTCCAATCACAGATAAGTACTGTCCCCGCACTGTATGCCCTGACAAACTTTAGCAGCACCGTAATGCCGCCGTCGCTGATGCAGTAGCCTGCCGTGTCGAGCCAGCCGGACGACTTGAGATATTCCATGCTGTAGCCGTTGCCGTCTTTTCCGGAAGTTCCGAGTATCACTCCGTCAGCCCATGCCCAGTCAGGAATCGATTCGGTGACGTTTACGGCCTGGTTCCTGTAGTTTTCCGTTCCTTCCCAGTCGACGTTTTCGTTCAAATAATATGAAGGATCTTTTGTTAGAGTGATATCCAGTTCCAGATCGGAGATCGCCTGATCGTACTGCTCCTTCGTATATTCACCGGAAGCGTACAGGTCTTCAATGGCCTGTCTCTTGCATCTCAGTCTCTGATCGCCGGAGATTATGCTCGCGGCTTCGACCTTATCCGCGGGGATAGGAATGAGCTCGCCTTCAAACTTCACGTCCACGGCACTCTTAGTGGGATCGAAATAACACTCGATGGTGTATTCCTCGCTCTCCATATTAGCGACTTGTTCTGCCATGGCAGTATACAGATCCGCATACATCTCACAGTAGATCGCTTCCGTTTCGGTATCGGGATCGTGCCTGTTGACACTCGTCAATACCGTCCTGTAGTTTCTGGTGACGAATTCATCGCCCGACATATAATCGAGCAGCGCGATGTGCGACGGAGCGAACCCTTTAAGGTTGACGTGAAAATATGAATCGTATGCATGATCGATCGTGACGCCGTGTTCATATATATAGCCAAAATAAGCCTTTGCAAATGCTTCAGCAGCTTCGGCAACTGCGGGATCATCATAAGACCCGTCGTCAAAAACGCGTATTGCATCGCGGTCCAGTTTTAACCACACCTGATCGAAATCACCTTTTGAAAAGTCGTCGAAGATCCGGTTAAAGATCATTTCCGCCTCTTCCGGAGAATGCTTTGAAAGATTGGCGGGAAACTTCATGTGATTGAACAGATCAAGTATATCCTCTGCCGAGCTTTGCTTTATCTGCCATCTTCCGTTGTCAATATCGTAAGCATAGTTCAGCATTAAGGTTTCTTTCCGGCGCATGGTCAGGGTATAGATCTCATCCAGGACGTCTTCCTCGAGCACGATTCCGTCACCCAGCCTTTTGTCCAGCTCCTCTGTGTCCATCACATACAGCGTTACTTTGGCTACGGCAGTCCTGTCCTTCCTGTCCACGTCTATGTATTCGTAATCATCGACCTCTGTCATGGCAACGATCTCTATAAAGACCCTGCCGTATGTTGTCTGAAGGTCGGCGTACATGAGACCGTCTTTTACGATCTCGTCAAGAACACGGGTGTTTCCTGAGCCGTATGCTTCAATGAACCGCTCCGTTACTTCTTTTATCTCTTCGGCATCGCTGCCTTTATCCGCGCTGCAGCCGGATGTCAGGATAATGCCCAGTATCAGAAGGAGTGTCAGGACGAGACTTACAGCCTTGGTTTTGATCATGATCCGTGCTCCGTTCAGGACTGCGTAAGTTTTATGTATGCAATTACATGTGAATGGTCTGCTTCCCAGAGACGGAGTTCGACGGTGCCGTACTTCGGTATCTCAGTATTTACCAGCGTGAACTCGAATTCTGCGGTGCCGTCCTCTTTGACCACAACATTTATGGTGTCCTTATATGCCTCCCCGTCGATATACCAGTCAAGGAGCAGTTCGGTATCCTTAGTGAACTCATGGTCGTATCTGAGCATCACAGTTATGCCGTCGTCGCCGATGTTGTAGCCTGCGGTATCGAGCCAGCCGGGTTCCTTGCTGTAGAACATGAAGACGCCGTTCTCATCTTCTTCGGAGTTGCCGTAGATAAGCTGACCGTCTGACCATTCCGGAAGTTCCTCGGTGACTCTGACGGCCTGGTTTTCGTGCTCTTCCGTGCCTTCCCACTCAACATTGCGCGTATAGGGCAGCGGTGTCTGACCGTTCCTGATGCTCCAGTCCCTGTCCAAAGCAGCTTCGTAGGCATCGTATTTTGCCTGCGGTATCTCGCCCGCGTCTAAAAGGCTGTCAAGGGCTTTCTGGCGGCATCTGAATTCCTGCTCCGTGGAGACCGTGTTCGCGATATACACTTCGTCTTCGGTAATAGGCAGAATGGCGCTGTCGTATCCGCCTATGGTCAGCGCGGTGTTATCTCCCTTTGATGCATCGAAACTGAGTTCCACCGTATACCTTTCGGACTCCATGTCAGGGATCCTTTTCGCAAGATCGAGATAAACTTCGACAGCTATGGCGTTTCTGACATGTACCGGCTGGATGTCCCTGTTAACGGAACTGGCCATCCTGATATTCGTCATGTACATCTCGATTATGTGCTCGTCGCTCGAGATGTAACCGAGTATCTCTTCTTTTGACGGTGCAAAACCTTTGAGCGTCGCGCTGCAGAAATCGCCGTAATCGGTCTCGATCAGGATTCCGTGGTCTACGATGTACTTGAAATATGCCTTCGCGAATTCCGCCGCTGCTTCCACAACAGCCGGATCGTCGCTCTCACGTTCATCAAAGATCCTCATCTCATTCAGATCAAAAGAATAGTATGAGAGGTCGAATTCACCCTGAGCCAGGTGTTCGTAGACCTCATTGAAGATATCATCGGCATCGTCTGCCGATGAGGATACCATATTCAAAAGATACGGGCGGTCAAAGATCTCGAAATATTTTTCCGCGGAACTCTGCTTTATGAGCCATCTGCCCTCATCCTCATCGAAAACGAAGTTCAGAGTGAGATTTTCCGTTTCCAGATCACTGTATGAATCTATCCTGTGCAGATAATCGTCTTTGGTAAGGAATCCTCTTCCCTGGGCCCTGCAGAATTCACTGATGTCGATATACTTTATCTTCATCCTGGCCTTAGCCTTCAGTTCCCTCCTGTCGACCTCGATCTCGGTGAACTGCTTGATCTCCGTGGCGGAAGCCAGCTTCATTATGACCTCATTCTCCTCGCTGTCATCAGAAAGGAAACCTGCATCGCCGTCGATGAGATCTTCCACCTCGCCGGGACCTTCGGCAAACGCGTCGATGAAATCCTGTGTGATGGTCTTTATCTCTTCCTTATCCTTCGCATTATGAGAACAGCCTGTGGGCAAAAAAGCGCTCATCAGCACAGCCGCAGTCAGAACAACTACTACAGCTTTATTACCTGTGATCTTCATCCCGGAAACCCCCTTTTTATTTCGAGGTCTTAAGTGAAACTTATCTGCGTATGATCTCTTCTCTTACGGGTCCAGTGGATACGATAGAGATGTGTACGCCGATCTCCTTTTCGATGAATTCGACATAGTCCTGGGCTTCCTTGGGGAGCTTATCATATTCGGTAAGTCCTCTGATCTCGCCCTTGCCCTTCCATGAAGGCAGATATTCGATAACCGGCTTGCATCTGTCGAGCAGCGTGGGATTCGGGAAATCCTTTGTGACAACGCCGTCGATCTCATAGCCCGTGCAAACCGGGATCTTGTCTAAGTAACCGAGTACGTCGAGGTTCGTGAGGGCAACGTCTGTACCGCCCTGGAGCCTTACGCCGTAACGTGTTGCAACGCAGTCAAACCAGCCGACTCTTCTCGGACGTCCGGTGGTGGCACCGTATTCGCCCTTGTCGCCGCCCCTGTCTCTGAGTTCCTTTGCGACTGCCTCGTCAAGGATCTCGGATACGAAAGCTCCGCCGCCGACAGCGGATGAATAAGCCTTTGTAACGACAACGATCTTCTTGATCTCATAGGGCGGGATGCCTGCGCCTACGCAGCCGTAGCCTGCGAGAGTTGAAGAGGATGTAACCATCGGGTAGATGCCCATGTCCGGATCCTTCATGGTTCCGAGCTGTCCTTCGAGAAGGATCTTCTTTCCTTCCTTGATTGCTTCGTAGAGGTAAGCCTGTGTATTTGTAACGAAAGGCTTGATGAGTCTTCCCTGCTCGAGCATCTCGGCAAGGAGTTCGTCAGCATTGATGGGATCCTTGTGATAAAGATTTACGAGAAGTGCGTTCTTGATCTCAAGAACTCTGTTGATCTTTTCCTTCAATGTCTCCTCGTCGAAGAGCTCGGAAACCTGGAAACCGATCTTTGCATATTTGTCTGAGAAGAAAGGAGCGATACCTGACTTTGTGGAGCCGAAGGCCTTGCCGCCGAGTCTTTCCTCCTCGAACTTATCGAAATCAACATGGTAAGGCATAACGACCTGTACTCTGTCGGATACGAGGAGCTGGGGGTTAAGTCCCTTTTCCTTTATCTCGTTATACTCTTTGATGAACTTTCTGATATCAAGAGCAACGCCGTTGCCGATTATGTTCACGATGTTCTCGTGGCATACTCCGGAAGGCATGAGGTGAAGAGCGAATCTTCCGTGGTCGTTGATGATGGTGTGTCCTGCATTTGCTCCGCCCTGAAATCTGATGACGATGTCAGACTCACTTGCAAGAAGGTCAGTGATCTTACCCTTTCCTTCGTCGCCCCAGTTGGCGCCAACTATTGCCGTTACCATATTTATTCCTCCAAAAATTGATGTCTCTTTAAAAGATTTATTAAAAACCCGCGCCAATTATAACAGAAATATTTAAAATATGGGGATTTTATGTTCAGGCTTCTTCCGAAGTCTCTTCAACAGAGGGAGCCGGCGTCTCTTCAGTTGATTCCGCGGTGGTCTCCAAAACAGTCTCGGAAGCTGTCTCAGCCGTTGTTTCAACGGTCTCGGATGTCTCTCCTGCCGTCTCTTCCGTCTGTCCTGACGTTTCTTCTGTATAGGGTTCAGTATAGGCTGCCGTAGTCTCTTCGGGCTCCGGATCAGGCTCCATCCTGCAGATGACCACCCTTCTCCAGCCGTGCCTTCCGTATTCGTAAGTGCATGTGACGAGCGTGAGCTGCCTTGTGTCAGTGATGTTTCCCACAGCCATGTCGACCAGATCATCGGCACTTACTATCTTGGATTCCTCGACATAGAAGACCTTCTCAACGCCGTCGGTACCCTTGAAGACGACCTTGTCTCCTATCTTCAGTTCGCTCAGCCTGTGAAACATCGATCCGTCCTTGTAGTTATGCCCCAGAATCGTCGCATTTCCGATCTCTCCGGGCATTACGGAATCGGGATAGTGACCCAGTCCGTATCTCAATGAGACCTTCGTGGCTTCATCCCATACAGAATACTTGATGTTGATCCTGCTTATGCTCAGGATGCCGATCGAGTTAAGGGTTACATATCCGCCGGAACCCTCTTCCTCTTCTTCGGTCTCTTCCGGTTCTTCAATGAAATCGTATTCTTCGCCGCTGACCTCGTTTCCGGTCGCCGGAACGACGAACGTCATCTCCGCCTCATCTGCTCCGGATTCGAAGATCTTCTGTTCTATGACATTGAGAGCTTCGCCTGAGATCCTCTGTCTGTTGAGGCGCTTTATGGGCTCTATCAGCAGCAGGATGATGCCTGTAATGAGGAAGACGACGCTCAGGATTATGAGTCCCGTACTGACCGCCTTTGACCTGGATCTCTCCTTACTGCCGTAGTATTTTTCTTTCATTATCCTGCCTGATTTTTCAAAGATTTTTAAGGTAAAATGCTTATTCATTATACTCTCAAACCGTGATAATATGTTAAACGCACGTCTTTTTTGTTACGGAGGGGTTACATGGACAGATCGATCTGGGATAATGCGCTTAAACTTCTGAATTATGATTCAAATATCGACAAGTTCACATATGATTCCATCCTCTGCAAGATGAGCGTCGCCCACTGCGACAATGACGTACTGGTTCTCGCCGCAAGAGATGAATTCTCTCTTAACCTGGTAAAGGGCCAGAAGCTCGGCAAGATCATTGAAGAAGCAATAAAGACTGCCAACGGCGGTAAGCCTTGTGCCGTCAAATTCATTCTCGAGGGTGACGAGAATGCTCTCAATTCATCCGTAAATTCCGAGAAAAAGGCGGCAAGACAGGCAAAGAGCGAGGTTCCCACTTCTACAGGCCTGAACGGTGAGTTCACTTTTGCAAATTTCATAGTCGGTGACTGTAACCGTTTCGCACACGCTTCTGCCGTTTCCGTTGCTTCAAAGCCAGGTCAGAAACAGAGAAACCCTTTCTTCCTGTGGGGTAATTCAGGACTCGGAAAGACCCACCTCATGAAGGCTATCGGCAATGCGATCATAGAGCAGCATCCCGAAAAGAAGGTCATCTACACGACATGTGAAGCCTTCACAAATGCTTTTATCACATGCACCCTTAATAAGAATTATACGGAATTCCGTAAAAAATACCGTACCGTAGACGTACTTCTCATTGACGATATCCAGTTTCTTATCGGCAAGGAAGGTGTCCAGACTGAATTCTTCAATACTTTCGAGGCTTTGATCGAGGCAGGCAAGCAGATCGTTATCACATGCGACAAGGCTCCTTCGAACCTTACCGAACTTAACAGCAGGCTTACCTCCCGTTTCCAGGACGGCATAATGTTCGATGTCCAGCCGCCGGATTTTGAAACCAGAAAAGCCATATTCTTAAGCAAGCTCAAGAATGAGAATTTCAATCTCTCCGATGAGATAATCGATTATGTCTGCGAGAATGTCACTACCAACATCAGACAACTCAACGGCGCGTTCAATACGATATCTTCTTATGTTACTCTCGCTAACGGTGAGCTCTCTCTGGAAGACATCCAGAAGATAATCATGCCCATCGTATCTCCTAATAAGAAGAAATATCTGACTCCGGAGATAGTCATTAATGCCGTTGCAAACTACTATGACCTTACTCCCGACAAGCTTACTTCTAAGCTCAGGAGCGCCGAGATATCGACAGCCCGTAATGTCGCCATGTTCATATGCAGGGATTATCTCGAATTGAAATATGAGAAGATCGGTCAGATCTTCGGCGGACGCAAACATACGACCGTAATGCACGGCTGTGACAACGTTGATGCCGATGAGACGCTCAAAGCCCAGGCTGAGGAGATCGTAAAGCTCATCTCATGATATGAACAATAATTGTTCTTAAGTGCAAAACTTCCGGTAGATTTACTGTAGACGGTTTGTGTACAAATGTAACAGTGTTCAAAACAGTGTTCTTTTGAACATCAAACTAATTTGTTATATACATCTTCCGCTTATGAAGAATGCATGAAAATACGGTGTTTTGCTTAGTTTTGAACATTTCGACACGGCATAATAGAGCGGATAATAGCTTAAACAAAATACTACAGGGACAAAAGTCCGGAGTCCTGAAAATGTCCTAAAAACAGATGTTTGTAACACCGTTAAACTATACATTTTTTATTATATTAAGTGTATAATGTTTGAAATATTTTATTTTCAGAAAGGCGGCACTTTCAGATGAAGTTCACATGCAGCAGAGATGACTTGGTCAATAACGTATCCATAGTTCAGAGAGCTGTTACTACCAACAGTACAGTAAATATTCTTAACGGTATTCTTATAGAAGCAGCAGATGACAATAAGATAAAGCTCACGGGCTACGATCTTCAGACAGGCATCGAGGCCGATGTTGAAGCCAGTGTTACCGAGAAGGGTTCCGTAGTTATAGATTCCAAGTTCTTCGGAGATATCATCAGAAAACTCCCTGAACCTGAAGTAGACATTATTTCAGATTCAAATTATCAGACGACGATTAAGTGCGGTCAGGCCGAGTTCAAGATCTCCGGTCTCGATCCCGAACCGTTCCCGAAGATTCCCGAGATCGACGAGAATGAAGCTGAGAAGATCGTAATGGGTCAGAAGATCCTCAAGAACATGATTAACCACACAATCTTCGCAGTATCAAAGGATAATTCACGTCCTGTTCTCACAGGAAGCAATATCGTAAGTGACGGTTCCGTTCTTTCCGTAGTATCAATCGACGGTTTCAGAATGGCAATCAACCGCGAAGACATGGGCAATGACTTCCCTAAGATCAATTACATCGTTCCCGGTAAGGCTCTTACCGAGATGAGCAAGATCTTAAGCGATGACGAGGATGCTGAGATCAATATATATACATCCATGCAGAATCTCTTATTCGATATCGGCAACGTAAGAATGATCTCCCGTCTTATCGAAGGCCAGTTCATCAACTTTGATTCCATCATCGCAAAGAACCCCAAGACAGTCATCACGATCAACCGCAAGCAGTTCCTTGATGCAGTTGACAGAGCTTCCCTCATCATCATGACAGATGACCGCAAGTGCCCTGTAAGATTCCTCAGCAATAATCCTTCCGAGCTTACAGTCCAGGCTACTTCTGCAAGAGGTAATCTCCAGGAGAATATCGACATCAGTCTTGAAGGTGATCTTATAGATGTTGATTTCAACTCAAGATATGTTATCGACGTACTCAAGAATATAGATGATGAGATCATCAAGGTTGAAGTAAACGGCGGACAGGGACCCTGCATCATCAAGCCGGTCGAAGGCGAGAAATATATTTATCTGATTCTTCCTATCAGAAGATAATGTTCATAAGAAGCATACATCTTACAAACTTCAGAAATTACGGAAGGCTCGATCTGGATGTCGGGCCTTCTGTTAATATCCTGTACGGTAATAATGCTCAGGGAAAGACCAATCTGGTCGAAGGAATATATGTTGCTTCAAGCATTGCGTCACACAGGACGAGCAAAGATCAGGATCTGATTAAGTTCGGTGAGAATGAATACTGTACTGCTCTGGATCTCACTGATGACGACGGCAGTAATGTCCAGCTTTCTTCATGTTATTACACCGACAGGTCGGATCTGAGCAAAAACGGAAGGAGCGGAAGGCTTCTTTTAAGGGATAACGCGCCTGTGGACAGAATATCCGATTATATCGGCATATGTAACATTGTTATCTTCGCTCCTGAGGATCTGAATATCGTAAAAAATGCTCCTGCATACAGAAGAAAGTTCCTCAATACGCTCATATCGAAGATATCACCGTCATATTTTAACCTCCTCAGCAGCTACAGCAGGCTTCTGGCGCAGAAAAATGCCCTTTTGAAACGTCTGAAAACAAATGAGGATATGCCGGGACTTGCGGATGAACAGCTAAATTTCTGGGATTTCTCGCTTGCAGATCTGTCTGCGGAGATAATTCTCAAGAGATACAGGTTTGCAAAACTTATATCGGATATGGCTTCAAAGCATCACGGGAGCATTTCAGGCGGCAAGGAAAACCTTTCCATAGAGTACAGTACTATATTTGGCGTTGTAGGGGCCTTAGAAACGTTTCTGACAAAAAACAGTAAATATGACGAGTTCATGCATAAAGGCCTCTCAGAGGACGATTACGGGCGAATTAAGGGTATCCTGTCAGACCTGGTGCTCGCAAAGCTGAAATCTGTCAGAAATTACGACATAGATAAGCATATCTCATCCACTGGTATCCACAGGGACGATATCGTTATCAAACTGGACGGATTGGCCATGAAGAGCTTTTCTTCACAGGGACAGCAGAGGACTGCTGCGCTGGCTTTAAAGCTGTCCGAGCTGGAGATAATAAAGATGTTCGTCTCCTCTACCCCGATCCTGATATTGGATGATGTATTCTCCGAACTCGATAAGACCAGAAGATCCAGCCTTGTTTCTTCTATGAAAGAAGCCCAGATATTCATCACATGCACCGATAAGAACATGATAGGCGAAGAGATTGACCTGATGGGATGGGCGAAAGATACGCAGTTTTACCGCGTAAATGAAGGAAAGATAGAGAAAGAAGCCTGATCTTAGGGCAATTTACACTAAAAACGGCCCTGTTTCTCTTTAATATAATATTATAATAAGCATATTATTCTTCCCTTTTATGTTATAATTTATAGGTTAGAAGAGGTTTCCGGGCGATTTGGAGGCAGAAAATGTTCATTCACATCGGCAATGATCTTTCAGTTCTCAAATCTTCAGTTACCGCAGTAGTCAATCTTGAGACCGTCCTCCCTTCCCAGAAGGATATAGCGGACTATATGAACCGTGAAGACGAACAGGGCAGGCTGCAGTATGTGACTGAAGACATACCGAAGACATTGGTTATAACCGATGACAAAACATATGTTTGTTCTTTATCATCCGGTCTGATATTAAACAGGCTTAAGTCATCCGATAACTTCTGAAGACGATAAATGAATTTGTTGAATATGCAGCATTTTCCGGTATTTGAAGGATTGTGCCGCCAAGAATAGGAGTTTTTACATTTATGAAGGAAAACGACGAGAAGAATTTCAATTTTGAGGAGACTTCCAAGAATAAGGAACCCTCCTCCCGCCCTTCCGGTGCTGTCGATCTTTATTTCCAGCCTGTAGAGGAAGGCGACGATGACGAGCTTAAGAACCTGGCAGAAAACCCCAGGGCTTTGACCGAAGATTTCAAGGAAGAGTCTATGGCTGAAGTTCTGGCAGCCGAGGGAGATCAGGACAGCTTCGATACATCCAACAACAGTGAATACAGCGAGGATGATATCCAGGTTCTTGAGGGTCTTGAAGCGGTAAGAAAACGTCCGGGCATGTATATCGGTGATACCACATTAAGAGGTCTTCATCACCTTATCTATGAGATCGTCGCTAACTCTGTAGACGAAGCTCTTGCAGGACGCTGCGATACCATTGACGTTGTGCTTGAAAAGGACGGTTCAGTTACGGTAACAGACAACGGTTCGGGTATTCCTGTTGGTAATCACCCGAAGCTCGGTATCCCTACCGTAGAAGTCGTTCATACAGTGCTCCATGCAGGCGGTAAATTCGGCGGCGGAGCATACAGTATCTCAGGCGGTCTGCACGGCGTTGGTGCATCCGTAGTTAATGCCCTGTCTGATCACATGAAGGTTCAGGTACGCCGTGAAGGCAATATCTACGAGATCGAATTCGAGAAGGGTAAGACCACTGTTCCGCTCCATGTCGTAGGTACATGCGAGAAGGAAGACACAGGTACGAAGACCAATTTCATCCCTGACAATTCCATATTCCCTGACATTGTCTTTGACTTTGACTCCATGATCACACGTTACCGTGAAATGGCATTCCTCAACAAGGAAGTCACCATTGATCTGACGGATGACAGAGGAGCAGAGCCCGTTAAGAAACATCTCCATTATGAGGGCGGTATCATCTCCTTCGTTGAGTATCTCAACAGGCATAAGGAAGCTATCAATACTCCACCTATCTATTTCGCAACAAAGCAGGGTGACAATTTCGTTGAGATCGCTCTCCAGTACAACGACTCTTATCAGGAGACTGTCTACACATACGCAAATAATATTGCTACACCTGAAGGCGGTACACACCTTGTCGGTTTCCGTGCGGCTATGACAAGGGCCATCAATGACTATGCAAAGAAGTATAAGTTCATTAAGGACGGCGACGTAAAGCTTCAGGGTGAAGATACGAGAGAAGGTCTTGCAGCTATCATCTCAGTCAAGCTTCCTGATCCTCAGTTCGAAGGACAGACAAAGAGTAAGCTCGGTAACGCAGAGATCAGACCTATGGTCGACAGCGCAGTATATGAGAAACTCGAGATCTACCTCGAAGAACATCCTGATATCGCCAAGCTCATCATGGATAAGTGTCTCTCCGCTTCCAGAGCAAGAGACGCAGCAAAGAGAGCAAGAGAACTCACAAGAAGAAAGACAGTATTTGAGAATAACGCATTGCCCGGTAAGCTCGCTGACTGCCAGAGTGATGAGGCGGAATTCTGTGAGATCTTCATCGTTGAGGGAGACTCCGCTGGCGGTTCCGCTAAACAGGGCAGAGAGCGTAAGTATCAGGCAATCCTTCCTCTCTGGGGTAAGATGCTCAACGTTGAGAAGGCAAGGATCGACAAGGTTTATTCAAACGAGAAACTCCAGCCAGTAGTCATGGCTCTCGGCGCCGGTATTGGTGATGAGTTCGATGAGACAAAACTCAGATATCACAAGGTCATAATCATGGCGGATGCCGATGTCGACGGATCGCATATCAGGACGCTCCTTCTCACATTCTTCTTCAGATACTTAAGACCTCTTGTTGAAGGCGGATATGTTTATATTGCATGCCCGCCGCTCTTCAAAGTCTACAAGGGTGACGAAGCATATTATGCATATGACGAAAAGGAGATCGAAGAGATCAAGATTGCTCACAAGTGGGAGAATCCTCTCATCCAGCGATTTAAGGGTCTCGGCGAGATGAGTTCAGAGCAGCTCTGGGAAACGACAATGAACCCTGTTACTCGTAAACTCCTCAGAGTTACACTTGCAGATGCACAGGAGGCTGATGAGACATTCACACTCCTCATGGGTGACCAGGTAGAACCCCGTAAGGAATTCATCCAGGAGAACGCTAAACTGGCAAACATTGACAACTGATATCTTTTCTATAATCAAGTTATTTACGGGTGTTGCGGTAATCGTAGCACCCGTTTTCTTTGAATGTTCCACGTGGAACATTCTGCTTAAGTGAATAGTGAAACAAATATATAACTGATGCAAGATTCGGTTAATTGTTCCACGTGGAACAATTAGAAACGTGAATTGAAAAGATAAAACAATGATGGTCAGTTTTGAATATATCTGATGATGATCAATGAACTCTATGAAAATCTTAACTATGTACCTGAAATGCAGAATTTCTAAAATTCATGATCAAGGTACTGGTATTGTTCCACGTGGAACAATACGATAAAGAACGTAATTCTGACTCTGATTCAATAAATTATGTATGACGGATTGATACACTATATTTGACGGTCTTTGATCAATGTTCCACGTGGAACATTTTACTGAAAAATCTCATATATCTTTGGAAACACGTAAACAAAGAACCCGGTCATAAAACCAATACTTGAATACTCACAAATTACATTGTTCCACGTGGAACAAATTGTAGTAAAGATGACATATAATATTTTAAAACATAGTGTTAGAATTAGCGTATATCATATAGAATTACATTAAAAGGAGTAGTCAAATATGGCGACGGTAATTGCTCTTGTAAACCAGAAAGGCGGCGTCGGAAAGACGACAACTGCAGTAAATCTTGCAGCTTTTCTCGGTAAGAAAAAGAAGAAAGTCCTGTTGATCGATATGGACCCTCAGGCCAATGCTACAAGCGGTTTGGGCATTGATAAAAGAGAACTTGAACAGACTGTATATGATGTTCTTATCAACGAAACTCCAATATCAGATGTTATCTATGAGACTAATGCAGATAACGTTGACATCTGCCCTACCAATATAAATCTTGCCGGTGCAGAGGTCGAACTTGTTACTGTAATCTCAAGAGAACAGATACTGAAAAATGCTATAAGCGCTGTAAGTGATATTTACGATTTCATTATCCTTGACAGTCCTCCGTCACTCGGTCTTCTGACCATTAATGCACTGACGGCATCCGATAAACTGATCATACCGATCCAGGGCGAATATTATGCATTGGAAGGTCTTTCCCAGCTTATGGATACGATAAACATCGTTAAGAAGAAACTTAATCCTGATCTTGAGATACTGGGTGTTGTACTCACAATGTTCAACATGAGAACACAGCTTTCCAGACAGGTTAAGGAAGAAACAGACAAGTACTTCGGTACGAAAGTCTTCAAGACTGTAATCCCCAGAAATGTAAGACTTGCAGAGGCACCGAGCCACGGCCTTGCCATCTGTGATTATGATAAGAATTCAAAGGGCGCCAGGGCATATGAGTCTTTGGCAAAGGAAGTCATAAAGAGAGCATAAAGGAGAAAGAATATGGCTAACATCAAGAAGGGATTAGGAAGCGGAGTTAAGTCAGCACCTAAGAAGAAAGTGATCACAACAGCAAAAAAGACAACTGCAAAGAGCGCTGCGCCTGCCAAGAAAGCCACAGCTTCAGCTAAGAAAACTGCAGGCGCTAAAAAGACTGAACCGGTAAAGAAGGCTGCTCCTGTCAAGAGGGCTGCAACGGCAAAGAAAGCAACCGAAACTAAAACGACTGCAGCAAAGAAACCGGGCAGAAAGCCTGCTGTAAAACCTGCAGCAAAGGCTCCGTCAAAAAAGACCGCTGTAAAGGCAGCACCTGCTGCTAAAAAGGTTGCTGAGATGAAGACAGCTGCTAAAAAGACTGTTGAAAAGAAGCCTGTTGCAAAGAAAACAGCAGTTAAAGCGGCAGCGAAGAACACAACTGCTCCCGTTAAAGCAGATGCTCCTGTTAAGAAGACTGCGGTCAAGACCGTATCTGAGAGCAAGGCCATGGGAAGAGGTCTGGGTGCTCTTCTTTCAACAGACGGCATTCCTGAGAACAAGAGAGATTCAGTTGTAGATCTTAAGATCAATGACATCTCCCCCAACAACGGTCAGCCTAGAAAAGTATTCAATGATGAATCACTTCAGGAGCTTGCTTCTTCTATCGAAGAGAATGGCGTCATCCAGCCGATCATCGTTCAGCGTAAGGGTGACGGATACAGGATCGTCGCAGGCGAGCGCCGTTGGAGAGCCGCACGTATCGCAGGTCTCACTGTAATTCCGGCAATCGTAAGAGAGCTTTCAGACCGTGAGACGATGGAGCAGGCTCTTATCGAGAACATTCAGAGAGAGGACCTGAATCCTATCGAAGAAGCATCCGCGATGCAGAATCTTCTTGAGGCTCATAAACTCACTCAGGAGCAGCTCGCCAAGAAGCTCGGCAAGCCAAGGGCAACGATCGCGAATACTCTCCGTATCTTAAACCTCGATGAATCTCTCCAGGAATTTGTCAGCAGAGGAGATCTCTCTGAAGGTCATGCCAAGGTCATTCTCGGCCTTAAGCAGAAGGAAGACCAGCGCAAGGTTGCCGACGTCATCATGGCACGCGACATGAACGTCAGACAGGCTGAGATATTTGTCAGAAAGTACATAGAAGCTCAGAATAATCCTTCAAAGAAGAATCCCGTTGACGAACCCGATGTCCGCTTCACTCTGAGCGCAACGGAAGTTGAGACCAAACTTAAGAAACAGCTCGGCGCAAAGGTAAAGCTCAAGGTCAACGACAGATCGACCGGCCGCGGCCGTATCGTGATCGATTATAAGGATTACGCAGATCTCGACAGACTGATCGAGTATCTCTGCAACTGATAGAGAAGACAGTATATGGTAAAGCTGTATCGGGTTATTTCCGGGTGTCCCGGCATTAAAGCACCTGATACAGCTTTCCTTTGTCTCCGGTTGACTTCTCTTACTTATTTTTGTATACTTAAGTGCCTTAGGTATGGAGGTTTATCGAAGCGGTCATAACGAGGCAGTCTTGAAAACTGTTTGGCCTTCACGGGCCACGTGGGTTCGAATCCCACAGCCTCCGCCAGGAACACAGAAGCCCTTCCGTTTTACGGAGGGGCTTTTACTTTACGAACAAACGTTTGCTTTTGCCGCCGTTTTTGAACGGTTTCTCTATATATTTATGTAGTTATTTATAGAAAAGCCTTTATTATCAACATTTTTATTTTATATGTGGTACAATCTTCTACTATCTGCACAGCGGTTCTGTGCATAAAACTCTAGAGGAGGAACTTAAAATGGAAAAAGAAGAAGTATTGAAGGTGTACCGTCACTCTCTTGCGCACATTCTTGCTAAAGCCGTTATCGAGCTTTACGGCAAAGAGGTACAGTATGCTATCGGACCTGAGATCGAGGACGGCTGCTATTATGATTTCGTCCTTCCGAGAACAGTAACAGAGGAAGATTTCCAGACCATCGAAGACAAGATGCACGAGATCATCAAAAGAAGGGAAGACTGGACACGTAAGGTCATTTCCCGCGATGAGGCTTTGGAACTCTTCAAGGATCAGAAGTTCAAGCATGAGCTTATAGTCGATCTGCCCGCAGATGAGACTATTTCGATATATTACACTGGTGATGACTATGTTGATCTTTGCCGTGGTCCTCACGTAGACAATTCACAGGAACTCTTCAGCGCCGCATTCAAGATCAAGAATGTATCCGGTGCTTACTGGAGAGGCGATGAGAAGAGAGATCAGCTCCAGAGAATCTATCTCTTTGCTTTCCCGTCAAAGGATGAGCTCAAGGCACACCTCGCATGGCTCAAGGAAGCACAGGAGAGAGACCACAAGAAGATCGGTACTGCCCTTGACCTCTTCATGTTCCGTGAGACAGCTCCGGGTATGGCATACTGGCTCCCGAGGGGCTGGATCCTTTATCAGGAACTCATGAAGTATTCACGTGAGATCCAGGGAAAGCACGGCTACACAGAGATCTCGGCACCTCTTATCAACAATAAGAAGCTCTGGCTCATTTCCGGACACTGGGCACACTATCAGAACAACATGTTCATAGTTCCCGGTATCACAAAGGGTGTAAATGCAACAGACGCTGTTCAGGGCGAGGAAGCTCCCGAGCAGTATTCGGTAGATGCGGAAGACACAATGGCAGCAAAGCCTATGAACTGCCCTAATGCCATGATGTCCTACAAGCGTACAATGCACTCTTATAAGGAACTTCCTATCCGTTACAGCGAGTATGACGTTCTCCACCGCAAGGAGAAGTCAGGCCAGATGAACGGTCTCTTCAGAGTACAGGAATTCCGTCAGGACGATGACCATACATTCGTAACACCTGAGCAGATCAAGGATGAGATCAAGGACGTAATCGCAATCGCAGACGAGATCTACAAGACATTCGGTATCACATACAGGGCTGAGTTCTCCACAAGACCTGACGACTTTATGGGTGATATCGAGTCCTGGAACGCTGCTGAGGCTTCCCTGAAGGCTATCCTTGACGAGAAGTACGGTGACGGCAATTATGAGATCAACGAAGGCGACGGCGCGTTCTACGGCCCGAAGATCGACCTTCAGATCAAGGATGCATTAGGACGTGAGTGGCAGTGCGGTACCGTACAGCTCGACTTCCAGCTCCCTCATAACTTTGAGCTCACATATGTCGACAAGGACGGCGTACAGAAGATGCCTATCGTTATCCACAGAGCCATCTTCGGTTCTTTCGAGCGCTTCATCGGCATCATCACAGAGCACTTCAAGGGTGCGTTCCCGTTCTGGCTAAATCCTTATCAGGTAGCAGTCGTACCGATCAGACCCGAGCACAACGAGTATGCCCAGAAGGTAGCTGCTGAGCTCACAAAGGCCGGCGTAAGAGTCGAGTCTGACCTGACTGACGTCAACATGAGAGACAAGATCAAGAGATTCAAGCAGATGAAGGATCCTTATATCCTCGTTGTAGGCGATAAGGAAGCGGCAGAGAATACGGTATCCGTAAACGTCAGAGGCTCCAACAAGCAGCTTCAGGGCGTGGCTTTGGACAAGTTCGTCGAACTCTGTGCAAAGCTCAATGCCGAGAGAACACTGGAGCTCCCTCAGGAGATCTGATCGACTCAAAGGCTTAAATAAAAATGCCAAGCGGCGCGGGACTTTAAGGTTCTGCGCCGTTTTTCGTCTTTCAGGAATGAAATGAAAACGCCAAATAAAAGTTTGATTATCAAATTATTAAAATAACCGCTAAAAAGGGCATACGAGTACTATTTTTAGGTAAAAATCATAACGAATAATGACTTTATTTGAAGATTTTTTCTTGATATCATTCGTATTGCTATAAAGGGGGCGTAAACGCTATGTACAAACAAGAAGGAACCAAAGTCGCCATAATCGGCGCAGGTGCGGTAGGATCAACAACCGCTTTCGCAATCGCAATGCAGCAGCTCTGCTCTGAGCTCGTTCTTATTGACGTCAATAAGGAAAAGGCTCTCGGTGAAGCTCTTGATATCAGCCACGGACTTCCGTTCATCGGCGATATGTATATCCACGCAGGCGACTATGCAGATGTTAAGGATGCTGACTGCATCATCATCACTGCAGGAATCCCGAGAAAAGAAGGCGAGACAAGACTTGACCTTGCAAAGAAGAACGTCAAGCTCGCTCATACGATCACAGACAGCATCATGGAGCACTACAACAAGGGTGTCATCATGGTAATCTCCAACCCTTGCGACCTCGTCACATATAAGGTTGCAGAGTGGTCCGGACTTCCCTCAAATCTCATTATCGGTTCAGGTACGAACCTCGACTCCGCACGTTTCAGAGTCCTTATCTCCAGAAAGCTCGGAGTTGACGTAAGAAACGTTCACGGTTATATCCTCGGCGAGCACGGTGAGACACAGTTCCCTGCATGGAGCCACACTCACGTTGCCGGTATGTCCATCGACGAGTATGCAGAAGCAATCGGCGTACCTTTCGGTCAGGACGTTAAGGATGAGATCGCTCAGAAGACAAAGTCTTCCGGCGCAGAGATCATCAAGCTCAAGGGCGCTACATTCAACGGTATCGCAGTAAGCGCCGCAACACTCCTCAGATCCATCACAGAAGATGAGCACACGATCAGAACAGTTTCCACAAGACTCAACGGCGAGTACGGCATCTCCGGTGTCACTCTCGACGTTCCGGCTCTTATCGGCGCTAACGGTGTAGATAAGATCATCGACATGCGTCTCACAGACGAAGAGTATGAGCTTCTCAAGAAATCTGAGGCAAATATGCGTGAGGCTATCGCTTCCGTAGAGGGTCTCTGATAAAGGGAAATACTTATTTCGCTGCGTTTACGGGCGAACAAACAGAAATCACAGCCCTGCGCTTTGTCCTTAAAAGTGCAGGGCTTCTCATTTAATTAGGTATAAAGATTTGCTATAATGCTAAGGGTATTCCCGAATAATTTATAACAGAGGTTTTAATATGGAAATCAGTGCGGTTGTTATGGCGGCAGGAAAAAGCACGAGAATGAAGTCCAAGCATTCCAAGGTCGTGTTCCAGGTGTCGGGCAAACCGATCATCCAATGGGTGGCTGATGCTCTTCAGGAGGCAGGCTGCCAGGATCAGGTATATATAGTAGGTGAGGCACAGGCTGAGATCAGAGGCGTTTTAGGCGAAAATGTTGCCTATGTGCTCCAGGAAGAACAGAGAGGAACGGGTCATGCGGTAATGCAGGCTGCTCCTTTCCTTGAAGGCAGAGACGGACTTACGATAGTCCTTCCCGGCGACTGCCCGATGGTATCGGCAGACACGATCAAGAAGGCGCTCGACGCTTTCGAGAATGCCACTTCGAATTGCGCAGCCATCCTCATCACGGCTGAGGCTGACGATCCGACAGGATACGGCAGGATCATCAGGGGAGATGACGGCAACGTTACCAAGATCGTTGAGCACAAGGACTGCACGCCCGAAGAGCTCAAGGTCAAAGAAATCAATTCCTCAATGTATGTTTTCAAGACTCCTCTGCTCCTTTCCGCTCTGGGAAGGATCGGCGCAAACAACGCGCAGAAGGAGTATTACCTTACTGACACCATCGGCATCCTCATCGGCGACGGCTACACAGTAGGTGCCGTTGTCTGCGATTTCGATGACACAAGGGGAGTTAACGACAGGATCCAGCTTGCCCAGGTAAGAGACATAATGAATCACAGGATCCTCAACTACCACATGAAAAACGGCGTAGAGATCGTAGATCCCAATGCCACATGGATCCACTATGCTGTTGAGATCGGACAGGATACGGTAATCCTTCCGGGCACTACGCTCCTCGGTAACACCAATATCGGCGAGGACTGCATCATCGGTGAGAACACGAGGATCGACTGCTCTGATATCGGCGACGGCACGGTTGTCGATAACTCCATCGTAACCAACAGCTCTATCGGCAAGAACTGCCGTATCGGACCTTACACGCACATCAGACCCGAGTGCCGTATCGAAGACAAGGTCACGCTCGGCGCGTATGTCGAGGTCAAGGCTTCAACGGTCGGCGAGAATACGAGAGCAAGACACCTTACATATATCGGCGACTCAAAGGTCGGCCGCAACGTCAATTTCGGATGCGGTACTGTCACATGTAACTTTGACGGTCAGGACAAGATCGGCTGCACGATCGAAGACAACGTATTCATCGGAGGCAACTCCAATATCGTTTCTTCCGTCGTTCTCGGCAAGGATTGCTACATCGCTGCAGGTTCCACGATCACTTCCGACGTTCCCGCCCTGTCTCTCGGTATCGGCAGATCCAAGCAGCTCAACAAGGAAAACTGGGTCGCAAACAAGAGCCGTATGAGAGGCGAGAATTACATAAGACTCGACGACAGGCGTTCAGAGTTCTGATATCCTCCGGAAGGTCTTGGAATGTGGATAGTAGCCGGGCTCGGTAATCCGGGAAAACAGTATCTTTATACGTGGCACAACATGGGATATCTCGCTGTGGATATGCTCGCGGATAAGCATGACATTTTTCTCGGAAAAGAGAAGTATAAGGGCCTTTGGGGCAAGGGTAAGATCAAGGGACAGGATGTCATCATAATCAAGCCCACCACATACATGAACAATTCCGGCGAGTGCCTCGTGGAGATCAGCCGTTTCTATAAGGTCCCGCCGAAGAACATCATCACGGTTTACGACGATATCGACATCGCGAAAGGCACCATAAGGGTAAGGCCGAAGGGAAGCGCCGGCACGCACAACGGCATGAGATCCTGCATCCAGCTTTTGGGAACCGAGGAGTTTCCGAGAGTAAGGATAGGCACGGGACCGGTCCCCGAGAACTGGGAACTGGTAAATTACGTTCTCTCAGAAGTGCCCGCCGATGACCGTAAGCTCATGAACGATGCCTTCGTAAAGGCCTGCGATGCGATCGAGGAGATCATCTCCAATGGATAAAAAGCTCATAGAGCTCCTCGAAAAAGTCGGGTCCGACAAAGAGCTCGCTTCGGAATTTGCCGCAAGTATCAGCAGCGGAAAACACCTTAACATCACCGGCCTTTGTGCAGAGCAGAAGGTCTATGTTGCTATGGCTCTGGCACACATGAACGGACGCAAGGCCGTATTCATCGAACCGGACAGCGCCAGGGCGAGGACTACAGCATCCTACTGCGCGGCTTTTACGGACGGTCCCGTTACCCTTCTGACGCCTTCAGAACTGTCTCTCGTAAGCGCCGAAGCATCTTCAAGAGAATTAGAGCTCAGCAGGACAGCTGCGCTCTCAGAGCTCGTTACGGGCGGATTCGGGGCAGCCGTAATAACGGCCGGAGCCCTTCTGAACAAGTTAGAGCCCGCGAAGGTCTTCGCAAAGAGGATCATTAAGCTTAAAGTGGGGCAGGAATACGAGCGTGACGACCTTGTCGCGGCGCTCCTCTTAAACGGTTACGAAAATGTTCCGCAGGTCATGGAAAAGGGCGAGTTCTCCGTAAGGGGAGACATCGTGGACATCTATTCGCCCTCATATACCGAGCCTGTGAGAGTCAGTTTCTTCGATACCGAGATAGATCAGATAAAGACATTCGACCGTGAGACGCAGCGTTCCACGGGCCAGCTCACCGAGACGGTTGCCGTACCCGCTTCCGTTTACGCTTTCCCCGAAAACAAAAGGGATGAGATCGCGGACCTTATCCTTGCGCGTGCGCATGAGGATCTTTCAAAGATGAATGCGGCGACGAGAGAGGTGAGACGTGCTGCCGAGCTTCTGTCGAGGACCGCTACGGGCGACGCCGAGAAGATCAGAAACGGAATCGAGCCGTCCGGCATTGCGAGATGGTTGGGAATAATACTTAAGGATTTCGGTACTGCGGTCGATTATGTCGATGCCGGCAAAGTTGTATTCTTCGCCGACGAGATGGTCGACATAGACGCAAGGATGAATTCATATGCAGGTGAGTACGCGCAGCGCTGCCGTGACTCTTTCGAGATCGGTATCGCGCCGACATGCTCGCCGTCCGCCATGGTCAACATTTCGAAGCTCATGGTGGCCCTGGATAAGCTTGATAACATTGTTACACTGTCTATGTTCCAGTCTCCGGGCAACGGATTGCCGGGCGGATCGACTGTTACGGTGTCGGGTTTTCCCGCAGACAATTATTCGGGCCGCGCAGAGGAACTTTCAGCGCTCATAAAGAACACGGACAACATCTATCTTGTTGCCCATCACGGAAGACGTTACGAGCAACTCAAGGAGCGCCTTAACGAGCACGAATGCTTCACCGAGATAATCGACGCGCCTCTTCCGGCAGGCTTTTCGTATCCGAAGATCGGACTCACGATTTTCGGTGAACAGGAGCTTTTTGGCGCCGAGCAGAAGCGTCCCGAAAAGAAGAAGGGCGGGAACAGGATCAAGTTCTTCAGCGAGATCGAACCGGGTGACTACGTAGTACACGACAAGCACGGCGTCGGCCGCTACGAAGGCCTCATTAACATGAAGGTCGGCGATATCCGCAAGGATTACTTAAAGCTCACTTATGCAAAAGGCGAGACTCTCTATATCCTTCCCGAGAATCTCGATTCACTGCAGAAATACGTCGGTCCGGGCGAGAAGGAGCCCAAGCTCTCCAGGCTCGGCGGCGACGAGTGGAAGAAGTCCGTTTCAAGGGCCAGAGAAGCCATCAAGAAGGTCGCTTACGACCTGCTGAAGATATACGCTGCAAGAAGCGTAAACAAAGGCTTTGCGTGCATTCCCGACGATGAGCAGCAGAAGCTGTTCGAGGACAGGTTCCCGTTTGTCGAGACGGATGACCAGCTCCGCGCGACACACGAGATAAAGGCCGACATGGAATCGGAAAGACCGATGGACAGGCTCCTTTGCGGAGACGTCGGATTCGGAAAAACAGAGGTCGCTTTCAGGGCGATGTTCAAGGCTGTTATGAACGGCAGGCAGGTAATAATGCTCGCGCCGACAACGCTCCTTGCACAGCAGCATTACGAGAATTTCATGAGGAGAGTCAAAGACTTCCCCGTCAATGTCTGCCTGCTCTCGAGATTCGTTCCGGCGGCTCAGATAAGGCAGAACCTGATCGACATAAAGAAGGGCAAGATAGACGTCATAATAGGCACTCACAGAGTGCTTTCAAACGACGTGAAACCGCCCCAGCTGGGACTTCTCGTCATCGACGAGGAGCAGCGCTTCGGCGTTAACCACAAGGAAAAGATCAAGTCCTTAAAGACCGATGTCGACGTATTGTCGCTCTCGGCCACGCCTATCCCGAGAACGCTTCACATGTCGCTTTCAGGCATCAGGGACATCTCCGTTCTTGAAGAGGCACCGTTCAACAGACGCGCCGTCCAGACCTACGTCTTGGGCTACGACGAACAGATAATAGTTCAGGCCTGCATGCGAGAGATCGCAAGGGGCGGCCAGATATTCTACCTGTACAACAGGACGTCCGATATCGACAAGGTCGCAGACGCCCTCGCGAAGAGCATGCCAGGCGTCCGCGTCACATATGCGCACGGCCAGATGCCTGAGAACGGCCTGGAGACCGTGGTCGCCGACTTCATCGAAGGCAAGTATGACATCCTCGTCTGCACAACGATAATCGAAAACGGCGTCGACATGCCGAACGTCAACACGCTCATAGTCGAGAACGCCGACCGCTTCGGTCTCTCGCAGCTCTACCAGATAAAGGGCCGTGTCGGAAGATCCGACAGACAGGCATATGCCTACATCACATATAACGCAGATGCTCCCCTCAATGAGGAAGCAACGAAAAGACTGAACGCACTGCGCGAGTTCACGGAGCTCGGTTCCGGCGTCAGGATCGCCATGCGTGACCTTGAGGTAAGAGGCGCGGGCAGCCTTCTCGGCGCCGAACAGCACGGCCAGATGGACGTCATCGGCTATGAACTCTACTGCAGGCTCCTTGATGAAGAGGTAAGGCTCCTCAAGGAAGGCAAGGACGCGGTCCTCGATACAGACGTCATCACGGGTCACGCCGAGAGCGAGGACAAGGGCTTTACCGTCGAAGTCGATTACGATGCATACATCCCTTCTTCCTACATTCAGGATGAGGCTGCAAGGATGAGCTGCTACAGGCGCATCGGTGACATCTCGGGTCTTGAGTCCTACAGCGATTTCTTAGATGAGATCACGGACCGTTACGGCGATGCTCCTCCGGAAGTCTACATCCTTTCGGGCATCTCGCTCATCAGGTCAAGCGCACGTCTTCTAGGCTTTGTGAAAGCATCGATCAAGAACGCCGGCGTAAGGCTTTATTTGAATCCCAACCTTCAGATAGACATGCAGGCTTTCGGTGCTCTCATGCGCGACAGTTTCTACGGTGCGCGTGTTTCCATCAATGCCACGGGAACCCTGCCGTATATGCTCTTCAAGCCGTCTTCGACAAAGCAGGACAAGACAGTTTCCGAGATCGTCGGGCTTTTGCGGATCCTTGAAGAGAACAAGACGCCGGCGCCTGCTGACAAGCCTGACGGCGATGCTGTATAATAACCGGGTTCAAAATGCTCCAATAGTCTAATGGATAGAATGGCGGTTTCCGGTACCGCAGATGCGGGTTCAATTCCTGCTTGGAGCGCCAAGATCAAAAGACCTTTGCAACATATGGACAGTAATTTGCCTTCAGCAAATTAACTAGTTGCAAAGGTCTTTTTTACTTGACGTAGGGATGGGAAAGGTGTCGTGCTAAATATGCCATGATAAAATAATAAAAACGGAAAAGGAGCAAGTTACGCATGAAGTGCATAATTAATGTTACATGGGACAGTGATGCTGCTGTGTATATTGCAACCAGTGAGAATATACCCGGATTGGTTTTAGAATCGGGTTCATTTGATGCGCTGATCGAAAAAGTTCGTGTGGCTGTTCCGGAGTTGCTTCAATTAAATAATAGTAAGGCTGACATAATTGATCTTACTTTCTTGTCTGAAAGGCATTGCTTGGTGTCTAATGGCTGAATATGAGAAGATAAAGTCACGCTTTACCGCAAATGCTATTATGAAACAGAGTGGGATATATTTTAAGTTTTAAGAATAAAGGAACATGAGTGTTCGAACAACATATACTGCCGTTTGGATTCAAATCCGGCTGCCTATACAGGATCCGAAAAGCTTTTGCAGACTGTTTTCAGTACGTTGCAAAAGCTTTTTTAAGTTCATTTAAGGTAGCCGCTGTATCATCCTGTGGTACAGTCGCAAAGACTGCATGAAAGGAGCTTAGGGAATGAAGGAAGAGAAGGATTACCGCCATGAACTCAAGTTCGCGATATCCTATTCCGATTATCTTGCCATGCGGAGCAGGCTGAAGGCGGTCATGTTGCCCGATCCTCATGTTGACTCAAGCGGCAGATATCTCATCCGGAGCGTTTATTTCGACAACAGCGATGACAAAGCGCTGAAAGAGAAAATAGACGGCATCGGAAAAAGGGAAAAGTTCAGGATCAGATACTATAACGATGATCTTTCGTTTATAACCCTTGAGAAAAAGATGAAGATCGACAGCCTCTGTCTGAAATACGACGTGCCGATCACGGAAGAGGAATTCAGAAAGATACTGAACGGTGACATCGCGTTCATGCGTGAACACGAAAACGATCTCGTAAAAGAGTTCTACGCAAAGATGATATATCAGAGGTTAAAGCCCAGGGTGCTGGTCTCATATGTCAGAGAACCCTATATATACAAAGCGGGAAATGTCCGTGTAACGTTTGATTCGCAGATCAGGACCAGCCTGTTTTCGTCGGGATTCCTGGATAAAAAGATAAGCAATATCAGTGCGACGGACACACCGCAGGATATGTTTCTTGAAGTCAAATATGACGCATTCCTGCCGGAGATAATCCAGGACATAGTCCAGGTCCCCGAGTTAAGACAACAGGCATTTTCAAAATACGGCGCATGCCGGAGATTCGGTTAATTTTTTGGAGGTAACATAAATGAATTTCAGTGACATTTTCAAGTCGAGCTTTCTGGAGAGCATTACGGAGTTTTCAGCTTTGGATGTGTTGATCGGTATGATCTTCGCATTGGTCATAGGACTGTTCATCATGCTGATCTACAAGAAGACGTTCAGCGGCGTCATGTATTCAAAAGGTTTCGCGATGGCTCTTGTAGGACTCTCTCTCGTAACGACTCTCGTTATCATGGCGGTAACGTCAAATGTCGTTCTCTCGCTCGGTATGGTCGGTGCGCTCTCTATCGTACGTTTCCGTGCTGCGATCAAGGAACCCATGGAGATCGTCTTCCTGTTCTGGTCCCTGGCAGCAGGCATAGTCATCGGCGCAGGCATGATCCCGCTGGCTGTCATCGGTTCACTTGTTATCGGCCTGATCTTCATCATCTTCATAAAGCAGAAGATCACCAGCACGCCTTATATCCTTGTCGTTAACTGCAACAACGAAAAGACTGAGGCCAGCGCCATGCAGATAATCGAAAAGTCTGTCGGCAAATATGTGATCAAGTCCAAGACAGTCAACGATTCCGGCATCGAGTTTACTCTTGAAGTCAGGATCAAGGATGCTGCAACCGGTTTTGTAAACAGCATAAACGAGCTCAAGGGCGTTACTTCGGCAACACTTGTTTCGTTTAACGGTGACTACATGTCCTGATGAGGTTACGGATTTTTCGCTTTTCAGGGCATAATTTTCCGGGAAAATATGCCCTGATCTTGGAAAAAACCTATTCAGGACTATCTCTAAAGTGCTGAACGGGAGCAGAACATTACACAGAACGGGTAATCATGCAGCGTTGACGTACATATACGCACACTGTATAATTACCCGTGTTTTATGGAGACATAAGATATCCAGCAGAGACGAAGTTTTATCAGAGTCTTAGGTGATTTTACGGACCACTCTCTCGAAGAGTCAAGGCCATACGGACAGCCGGGTCCACTGCCGATGATCGGATCTTCCGGTCTATTGATTGAGTTAGAAGCTCAGTTTTATAAGTTGGTTACTTTATAACCGGATGCGTGAAAAACGCAAACTTGTGAAATGGTCAATAAGAGTAGTAAAAGTAGTATTGCTATATAGACTCTGCCCTATATTCGTCATACCGGTACGTTACGTGACGGCCGTATGTGGATAGTAAATGGTTATATTGAAGATCAGACGCAAGTTGTGTAATCACAGCTTGCGTTTTTTATATTGAGGTGGACTATGGACAGAACGGATCTGGATCAGACACGCGCGCCGATCTATGAGGCTCTTGAGAAATTCCGCGAAATGAGAGTCGTGCCTTTCGACGTGCCCGGACATAAGCACGGAAAGGGCAATCCCGAACTTACCGCGTTTCTCGGAGAGAAGTGCGTCGGTGTCGACGTAAACAGCATGAAGCCTTTGGATAACCTTTGTCATCCGATATCGGTTATCCGCGAAGCGGAACTCCTTGCGGCAGATGCTTTCGGAGCGAAAAACGCATTCCTCATGGTCGGCGGTACGACAAGCTCGGTGCAGAGCATGGTGCTCTCCTGCTGCAAGCACGGAGACAAGATAATCCTGCCGCGTAACGTGCACAGGAGCGTTATCAACTCGCTGGTCCTCTGCGGAGCCATACCGGTATATGTAAATCCTGAAGTCGATCACCGCCTGGGTATCTCACTCGGCATGAGCCGCGACCAGGTGAAAAAGGCGATCGATGCCAACCCGGATGCCGTCGCGGTCCTGGTCAATAATCCGACCTATTACGGCATCTGCAGCGACATCCGCGCCATCGTCAAGATGGCTCACGATGCGGGCATGCTGTGCCTTGCTGACGAGGCTCACGGAACGCATTTTTATTTCGGTGAGAACATGCCTGTTTCCGCCATGAAAGCAGGTGCGGACATGGCAGCCGTATCGATGCACAAGAGCGGCGGAAGCCTTACGCAGTCCAGCCTTTTGCTCGTCGGCGAGAATGTCAGCGAGAGACACGTAAGACAGATCATCAACCTTACGCAGACGACGTCGGGAAGCTATCTTCTCATGTCGAGTCTTGATATCAGCCGCAGGAACCTGGCGCTCCGCGGCAAAGAGGTATTCAGAAAGGTCGTCGAGATGGCCGAATACGCCAGGGAGGAGATCAACGCGATCGGCGGTTATTACGCATACGGACGCGAGATGATCAACGGCGATTCGATCTTCGATTTCGATCCGACAAAACTCAGTGTCCACACGAGAGACATCGGTCTCGCGGGCATCGAAGTCTACGACATCTTAAGAGACGAATACGACATTCAGATCGAGTTCGGCGACATCGGAAACATACTCGCATATCTTTCCATCGGCGACAGGATGCAGGAATTGGAGAGGCTCGTAAGCGCACTCGCCGAGATCCGCAGAAGATATAAGAAAGACCCCGCAGGACTCTTAAGTCAGGAATATATAGATCCGGAGGTCGTCTGCAGTCCGCAGAGCGCGTTCTATTCCGCGAAGAAGAGCGTTCCTCTCAAGGACAGTATCGGTCAGGTCTGCAGCGAGTTCGTTATGTGCTATCCGCCGGGAATCCCGATCCTCGCGCCGGGCGAAAGGATCACTGCGAACATAATAGAGTACATTCAGTATGCCAAGGCAAAGGGCTGCTCCATGACCGGTTCCGAGGATCCGGACATTAACAACATCAACGTTCTGATATAAGGAGGGACCAAAGCGAATGAATCTGTGGTTTAGTGAATATCATGCGCCCGATGTGCGTCACAGTCTCCGTGTCACGAGACATCTTTATTCGGGCAAGAGCGACTATCAGCAGATCGACATCTTCGACACGCCCGAGTTCGGAAAAGTACTGGCTCTTGACGGAGACGTAATGCTGACCGAACGTGATGAGTTCATTTACAACGAGATGATCACGCACATCCCGATGTCGGTTCATCCCAACGTTTCGGACGTTCTCGTTATCGGCGCTGGAGACGGCGGTGTCGTAAAGGAGCTTACGAGATACGAGAGCGTAAAGCGCATCGACCTGGTCGAAATGGATCCCCAGGTAATTGAAGCCTGCCGCACATACCTTCCCGAAAACGCATGCAAGCTTGATGATACGCGCGTGCATATCTATTTCGATAACGCGCTGAGATTCATAAGAAGGAGCTGCGACGAATACGACCTCATCATCGTCGACTCCAACGATCCGTTCGGACCTTCGGAAGGCTACTTCACGAGGGAGTTTTACGGCATCTGCTACAACGCTTTGAGGAGTGACGGCATCATGGTCAACCAGCAGGGAAGCCCGTTCTATAAGCACGATGCCGAAGCGATGCAGAGGAGCCACAAGAGGATCGTAAACACGTTCCCGATCAGCCGCGTCTATCAGGCGCATATCCCGACATATGCGGCCGGCTACTGGCTGTTCGGTTTTGCGAGCAAGAAATATCATCCGATCGACGATTTCGACGAGGAGAGATGGAAGAGCCTGCACCTGAGCACGAAGTACTATACGACCAAGCTTCACATAGGCTCGTTCTATCTGCCGGCATATCTCGAGAAGATGCTGATGGAGGTGGAATCGTGAACAGGAATGTAGAGACATTTATCGGCTGCGACGGTTCATACGAAGAGTCAGGCATCGTGCTGTTCGGCGCGCCTTTTGATTCCACGACGAGCTTCCGGCCCGGCGCGAGATTCGGAAGCGCCGCGATCCGCCACGAGAGCTTCGGCATAGAGACGTACAGTCCTTATCAGGATAAGGATCTGACGGACATCAAAGTCTTCGACTGCGGTGACTTGGAGCTCTGCTTCGGTTCGCCTGAAGCGGCGCTTAATGACATCGAGGAGCAGACAAGAGGGATCCTTAACGACGGCAAGCTTCCCATAATGCTCGGAGGCGAACACCTCGTCACCTTAGGCGCGGTAAGAGCGGTCTTTGAGAAGTATCCGAAAATGCACATCATCCATTTCGATGCGCACGCGGATCTGCGTGACGACTATCTTGGTGCGAACTTAAGCCATGCCTGTGTCATCAGGCGCTGCCACGATCTCGTTGGTGACGGAAAGATCCACCAGTTCTGCATCAGGAGCGGCGACCGTGAGGAATTCCGTTTTGCGGACAGCCACACGGACATGCATAAATTTGATTTCGACGGGCTCAAGGAGCTTTGCGAGGAGCTAAGTTCCGACAAGCTTCCCGTCTATCTCACGATCGATCTCGACTGTCTCGATCCCTCCGTGTTCTGCGGTACGGGAACACCCGAGGCAGGCGGCGTGAACTTTACCGAACTGCTTTCCGCGATCATTGAGGTCAGCAGGACGGAGATCGTCGGAGCGGACGTAAACGAGCTCGCGCCGATGCTCGACCAGAGCGGCGCGTCGACTGCGGTTGCGTGCAAGGTATTAAGGGAATTGATCCTTTCCATCAATAAATAATCAGGAGGAACAGGTTATGAGCAGAGTATTGGTAATCGGATGCGGCGGCGTTGCAAATGTTGCGATCAGAAAGTGCTGCCAGGCAGATGACGTTTTCACGGAGCTTTGTATCGCGAGCCGCACAAAGTCCAAGTGCGACGCTTTGGCAGAAGCACTTAAGGGAAAGACAAAGACTGTCGTTACGACCGCGCAGGTTGATGCTGACAAGGTCGATGAGCTTGTTGAACTTATTAATTCTTATAAGCCCGATCTCGTTATGAACATCGCGCTTCCTTATCAGGACCTGACGATCATGGACGCCTGCCTCATCTGCGGCGTCAACTATATGGATACGGCAAACTACGAGCCTGAGGATACGGACGATCCGGAGTGGCGCGCAATCTATAAGAAGAGATGCAAAGAGAAGGGATTCTCCGCATACTTCGACTACAGCTGGCAGTGGGCTTACAAGGAAAAGTTCGAACAGGCCGGCCTTACCGCGCTCCTTGGCTGCGGCTTCGATCCCGGCGTTACACAGGCTTACTGCGCATATGCGAAAAAGCATGAGTTCGACACCATCGACACCATCGATATCTTAGACTGCAACGGCGGCGATCACGGCTATGCTTTCGCGACAAACTTCAACCCCGAAGTAAACCTGCGCGAAGTCTCCGCTCCCGGCAGCTACATCGAAAACGGCAAGTGGGTGGAGATCCCCGCCATGAGCATCAAGAGAGAATACGATTTCGATGCCGTCGGCATGAAGGACATGTATCTTCTCCACCACGAGGAGCTGGAATCTCTTGCGGTAAACATTCCCGAAGTAAAGCGCATCCGCTTCTTCATGACTTTCGGACAGAGCTATCTTACGCACATGAAGTGCCTGGAGAACGTAGGCATGCTATCCACGACGCCCATCAATTTTGAGGGTCACGAGATCGTGCCCATCAAGTTCCTGAAGGCGCTTTTGCCCGATCCCGCGAGCCTTGGTCCCCGCACTCACGGCAAGACGAATATCGGTTGCATCTTCACGGGCAAGAAGGACGGCAAGGACAAGACTTACTATATTTACAACGTCTGCGACCACCAGGAATGCTACAAAGAAGTCGAGAGCCAGGCGATCAGCTATACGACCGGCGTACCCGCAATGTGCGGCGCGCTGATGCTCCTTACGGGCAAGTGGACCGAAAAGGGCGTTCACACGGTAGAGGAGTTCGATCCCGATCCTTTCCTTGACGCGCTCGATAAGTACGGTCTTCCCAGAAGCGAAAACTTCGCTCCCGTATTAGTGGACTGACAGCCATGGATCAGGTTTTCGACGGCGTATCATCTGTTCTGAAAGCGGGGCAGGGTCTGAAGACCCCCTGTTATGTCATCGATGAGAAGAAGCTGGAGCGGAACGCGGAAGTTCTTGCTTCAGTCATCTCTCATACGGGATGCAGGATACTGCTCGCTCAAAAGGCATTTTCGAATTACGATTTCTATCCTTTGATCTCCGGATATATTTCCGGAACTGAGGCGAGCGGTCTTTTCGAAGCAAAACTCGGAAAAGAAGAGATGCCTGAAGGTGAGGTGCACGTGTTCAGTGCGGCATACCGTGATGACGAGATCAGCGAGATCATATCATGTGCGGACCACATCGTTTTCAATTCGATATACCAGTTAAAGAAGTTCGGACCTGCCGCAAAGAAAGCAGGCAGGAGCTTGGGTCTGCGCATCAATCCCGAATGCTCGACGCAGGAAGGACACGAGATCTACGATCCGTGCGCTTCCGGGAGCCGCTTGGGCGTGACGCGCGGGATCTGGGACAGGGAGATGACGCCTGAAGCGATAGCGCTTCTGGACGGCATACATTTCCACACGCTCTGCGAGCAGGGTTCGGATGCGCTGGAGATCACTCTCCGCGCCGTTGAGGAAAAGTTCGGCGACATCTTGCCGCAAATGAAATGGCTCAACATGGGCGGCGGACATCATATAACAAAGGCCGGCTATGACGTGGCAAAACTCGAAGAGCTGCTCATATACGCAAGGGACAAGTGGGATGTTCAAGTCTATCTTGAGCCCGGTGAAGCTGTTGCGTTAAATGCGGGTTATCTTCTTACCCGCGTGCTCGATATAGTCGAAAACAACGGCATAAAGATCGCAATCCTCGATGCCAGCGCCGCGTGCCACATGCCTGACGTCATCGAGATGCCGTACACTCCGCCGCTCTTAAATGCAGCAAGCGATAACTCAAAGAAGTACTGTTACAGGCTTGCCGGCCCCACATGCCTCTCGGGTGATGTGATCGGGCAGTACGGTTTTGACGCGGAACTTAAGACCGGCGACCTGCTCGTTTTCGGCGACATGGCGATCTACACGACATGCAAGAACAATACTTTTAACGGAATGCCGCTGCCGGACATCTACAGATTAAAAGAAGACGGCCGCGCGGAAAGACTTACTGATTTCGGATACTCTGATTTTAAGCGCAGGCTCGGGTCTTCATGAAATGTTCCATATGGAACCCTGATATCAGCGTTTTAAATAATCGATAATGCCCTGTATGATCTCGGGGTTCGGATATCCCTTGCCGTTTTTGCCTTCTATGCCGTACAGCATTGCATACGCGAAGTTGTCCGCCATGCATTCTTCGGGATCGACAACGTAACCGGTGTTGGTTCCGAATACTTCATCGAAGTTCGATGCCTGATCCGGTGTGTAGAAGATGTCCGTTCCGTCCGTCGGCACCAGTGCCGTCCCGCTGCACGTCATGAAACTTGCCCTTGCCTTATCGTAATGCATCGTGGTCACATAATCCGTGAAGCAGTCGACTTCTTTTCCGTCGATGATGAACGTCGCGTAAGAGTTGTGATGCTCGACGTCAGGGTTTGATATGTGATACTCGAAAACGCTTTCCGGAAGTTCATAATCGGAATCCGTAACCGTGAAGTGGATGAGCGAATACATCTCCTCCCTGAAATCGGGATTGCATCTGGTAAGGCAGTGGAAAAGCTCGTGCCACAGCAGCTCATCGAAATAATCCGTCGCTCCCGGAATGGCGTCCATTAATGTATATGTCGAAATGAGCACGCCGCTCAGATATATCTGCGTGCCGTGCGTATAGCCGCTGGCGCCGCCTTCCTCCTGCATTGTGGTCTTTATGAATACGATCTCGTCGATCTCCGGAAGGACATAACCGTTCTTTTCAAGGGTCTTTTCCATCTTTCTGATATGACGGTCCATAAAGGATCTCTCAAAGACCGTGAAATCCTGAACCTGTGAGGCTGCAAACTCTTTGTATTCGTCCATTGTCGCACCGGTCTTCTGCATCTTGAAATCGAGATCGTTCTGCGAGAACGCATCGTAATACTGATCATTTGAGAGCATCAGCTCGCGCCCTTCCTTTGCGGAAGCATAGCGGTGCGGGATCCGGACCCTGTCCTTTCCGAAAGTGCAGGAGCAGAGGCAAAAAGCCGTTACAACGATCAGCATTACGGCTGAAACACATTTTTTCAAGTTCATATTATTATCCCCTTTTCGATCCTGAGAAGATCATTTGGCATTATAAGTTTATAAATTTAAGCCGGTTCACTATGCCCCTTTTTCACGCTGAGAACGGCGATCGCGCCGAGCACCAGTAAAATTCCGAGAACAGCTATGACGCCGATGCTCTCCTTCATGACGAACACGCCGAAAAGCGTGGCCGCCACAGGCTCGATCGTCGCAAGGACGGCGGCCTTTCCGGCAGTCGTTCTGTTGAGTCCGAGAGTATAGAGCAGGAACGGGATGACAGCCGTGACGACCGAAGTCAACACGACGAATCCGAGCAGTCCCAATTTGCTTTCCGTATTTGCTATCTTGCTGAAAAGATCAGCGGGATCCGCAACGAAAACGGAGCCTGCGCCTGCGATGAGGAACGTATAGCAGGTTACGGTGTAAGGCGTATATTTCTTCAGGGCGAATGTGCCGAAGATGCTGTAAAGGCCGTAGCCCAGACCCGAACCAAGGCCTGCGAGAATGCCGCCTAACGTGACCTTTCCTCCGAATCCGGATACGAGGACGCAGCCCGCAAAAGCGAGGATGAGAGCGATCACTTTCTGAAGCGAGATCTTTTCCTTGAGGAATATTATCGCCAGGATCATGACCCAGATTGGCGAAGTGTAGAGAAGGATCGCGGCCGTGGACATGGTCATGAGCCTTATGGCCGTGAAGTAGCAGCAGGTGAAGAACAGGATGCTCACAAGGCCGAGCGCAAGGAAAAGAGGTATGTCCTTCGGGTTTATCTTAAAGCCCTTCGGATCTTTTATGAGGAGTATGACGGCGAAAATAAGACCTGCCATCGTAAGCCTCAGGCAGGCGACCTGGATGGATGTGAATCCCAAGCCGTTCAGGTGGCGTACAAAGATGCCCATGCTTCCCCAGAACAGTCCGGCAATTATTATCAGGATGTCGCCTAATGCGCCGCTCTTTGTTTTCGTGCTCCCCATATCAGACTTCCGTGTTTCCGTTCTTTTCTGACATTACCGTCCTTCGCGGACGACACGGATAACTTAAACTATATGTCTTCACATTGCAACATAAGCGGGGTGCGTTTACTCATGCTTTTTGGTAAAATACGGGAACATGATTTATACGATCGGGGAAGTATATGGAATTAAAGAACCTTTTAAAATTCGACAATATCGTGATCCAGTGTCACGATAATCCGGATGCGGATGCGCTTGCGTCAGGCTATGCGCTGAAGTGGTATTTCGAGCAAAACAAAAAGTCAGTAAAGTTCATTTACAGAGGCAGGAATGAGATCCGCAAGAGCAATCTGATCATCATGGTAAGAGAACTTGAGATCCCCGTAAGTTACGAGCCTTTCTTTGCAGAAGAGCCGGATCTTCTCATCACTGTCGACTGCCAGTACGGCGAGAAGAACGTCACAAAGACGGAAGCAAAAAGAGTTGCGATCATCGACCACCACAGACAGGTAGTCGATTCCGTAAGATCCCTCACGCATATCAGCAGCGACATCGGCAGCTGCGCGACGGTCGTCTGGGACATGATCAAGAACGAAGGCATGGACCCGAACGACAACAGACTTGTCGCTACGGCTCTCTATTACGGCCTTTTCTCCGACACCAACAAGCTGTCGGAGGTCTCCCACCCGTTAGACAGGGATATGATGGATTCTCTCATCTACAACAAGAGCGTCATCACATCCATGGTCAATTCGAACATCTCTCTCGATGAGCTCATGATCACGGGCAAGGCCATCCTGAACTACGAGTATCACGACAGCAACAAATATCTGGTCATCGAGGCCGAGGCTTGCGATCCCTGCATCCTGGGCGTCATAAGCGATTTCGCGCTCGAGACCGAGAATGTCGACGTCTGCCTTGCTTTCTACGTTACCAATTATGAGGTCAAGTTCTCCGTCAGGAGCTGCTCGCGCGAGGTATACGCCAATGAGCTCGCGGCTTTCCTGGCTGACGGTATTGGCGGCGGCGGCGGCCATATGCTCAAGGCCGGCGGCACCATCAGGGCAGAGCTCCTTGACAGGCCCGCGAAGGAAGTCCTCGAGGAGAGGATGGTCCAGTATTATGACAGCTATGCCGTAATCTATGCCAAGAACACCACTCTCGACACATCGAGAATGAAACGCTACAAAAAAGTCCAGCAGTCTCTCGGTGCCGTTAAGCTCACTGATGTTTTCCCCGCGGGAACACCGATCAACATAAGAACTCTCGAAGGAGACGTTGATACCGTCGTCGAGAAAGATGACTACCTCATGATCGGCATCGAGGGTGAGATATATCCCATCAAGGAGCAGAAGCTCATGAACTCTTACCAGTTCACGAATTTCCGCTACACCAGGGACTTCGAGTACGAGCCGCGTATCAGGAACACCTCGACAGGCGAGATCAAGAAGGTCCTGCCTTTTGCCCAGACCGTAAGATCCACCGGCAGCACGATCATATTCGCAAAGCCTCTGGAGCAGCCCGTAAAGCTCTTCACGGCATGGTCCGATGACAAATATTATTCCGGCCGTGTAGGCGACTATATCGCAGTAAGAGCCGATGACGAGCACGATATCTACATCATCAACATTGATATCTTCGACAGGACATACCAGGCACTGTAATAAACGGTTTTTCCGTAAAGTAACACTGTTAATTCGCAACCCGCGCCCACAAACGGCGCGGGTTGTTTGCTGTCAGGCGGTTTCTGTGAGGCAGGATGCGGTTTTTGAAATGTATACCGGGAAGGTTCCGGAAAGATTTCGGGCTGGTTCCGGGAAGGTTTCGGTAAGGTTCCGGGCTGGTTCCGGGAATGGTTTTGGTAAGGTCAGGACGCAATATGCTGAAATTATCCCGTTTATTCATTTTTCGAGACTTTGGGATAAAAAACGGGCATGAATTTATCCCGCAGAAAGGTTTTTGGACGGTTTGGGATAAAAATCGGTCATGAATTTATCCCAAGTGAAGTGTTTTTGAAAGTTTGGGATAATTTGCCGTTTAAAATTTATCCCAAATCGCGAAAAATAAGGCCTTCGGGATAATTTGCCTTTTGTGGCGGGATGTTAGTTACGGGTTGTATGGCTAAGGTATCGAAATCCGGGAGAATTCTTGCGTTTCGATACCTTCGAAAATACAAGGTATCGGAATCCGGGAAAACTCCTCTTTTTCGATACCTGCTCAAAGAAAAAAAGTATCGGAAACAGAATAAAACTTCCATTTCCGATACCCGTCAGATACCGTATTCAGCCCGTACCTCTTCAGACAGTTCATGACCGTCCAGGATCCTCTTTCCCTTTTCGATCAGATCATCCACGGTATAGTGATCGATGTAACCTACCCGGCAATCGTCTTCTGTCATATAAGAATATACGAAGAAACGGTCGGATTTCTCATGATAGCAGTATACACCGCGTACATCGGCCACCTCGACCCAGGTCTCCGTGTCGAAGATGTTTATTTCGTCGCCGTTCTGGATGAAGAGCAGGTGGTTCTTGTCATCAAAACGGAAAGTGGCAGCGCCGCTTCCGTAGACGCCCATCTCGTATTTGTTCAGAAGCTGGCCTGTAGTCCCATCGCGCAGGATAAGGAAATTGTCGGCAACAATATACAGGATGCCATCTCTGAAGGTCGCGCTGTAGCGGGCGGAGCTCTTGAATGTGAAACTGTACATTTCCTTAAATGAACTGTCGGTTACAAAGGCGTTGCATCCGTCCGTGAAGAAGAACTGCGAGCCGTCCTCAGATGCCGTAAAAAAGTATTTTGCCGAGACATTTTCCATCCACTTGCAGGGAATCTTTATTTCCTTGAGCTTCATGGATTCAAGGTCTGCAGCAATGAGCCTGTTCCCCAGCGGGATGAAAGCCTTGTTCACATCCTTGAGGTAGTAAATACCGCGGAAGAAGGTGCTTGCGTCTTCTCCGACATCAAGAGTCTTGAAATCTTTTGAATGGGAACCGTCAATATCCGAGACTGTTACGTCAAGCTTTGTGGTTTTTCTGGACAATGTGAAGCGTTTGCCGTTCGATATATAATCTAAGGTGTCAAATACTATGTCCGTATTTCTGACTTCCTCATGTTCAACATCGATAAGAAATGCTCTGTCTCCGAAGAAACCATAGTACTCATCATCGATGCGGTCAATGAAGAAATTATTAAGGAGGCTGTCGACGTCGGGAATATCATCAGAGAATATTAGCTCGCCATCTGCCATGTTGACAGCGCTTACCCTGACGTCATGCGTGTTGTGTACTCTTGCCGCGATGATAAGGAGATCGTCTTCCGTATAGAAGGTTTGATACGATGATCCTGTCACAAAGCCGCCATAAGAGGAGATCTCCGTCCATTCGTCATCCTGAAGATAACGGTTGTAACAGATGATATCGCAACCGTCTCTCGGAACAGTATAGAGCAGTTCGTTTACTTTAGCGAAGGTTATATCCTTGCCGAGAAGCTGGAATTCGGCCATGTTGTTGTTATCTGCACTTATCGTGAGAATGTATTCACCCTGTCTGCAAATGAATTCGGGGAAGTCATTGTGGTTGAAATCATCAACAGCAATGATCGTACTGCCGGTGGCGTATTTATTGAGCTCTTCGCCTGTATCAATGTCGCGGATCGTCGCGGTTTCTCCTAATGCAAATAATACTGCGTTACGGGAAGGAAGATTTCTGATATGGGAGCGGAGCACAAGATCCGATACGGTCAATTCCGATTCCCAGTCCTTGTTTGAAACGCAGTCAAAGCAGAACAGATTCACCGACTCTTCAGCTATGAATGTCATCTCATTGGAATAGGCCGTGGAATAAAGCCCCGTGCCGTTAGTGGTTATTGCACAGGCATGATCGTTGTCGATGAATTCCAAATTATAGAATAAGTAACCGTAGACGGGCTTGGAGACGGTTGTTCCCGTTGTCTTATCGTAAATATGGACATAGCCTTCATCATTGAAGATAAAGCTGTTATCGGTATAAGCGAAACGGTTTCCGTCAGGTGAAACGGTAAGACAACAGATATCATCGAAAATGGCAGCGTCTTTTACCTGATAAGTATTCTTTATGCTTCCGTCTCTCGTTGTCAGCTCTATTACCCGGCCATCGCCGGCATCGAAATAAACCGCATGAGAACTGTATACGACATCATCTTCTATGAAGGCAGCTTCCTTTTCCGAATCGTAAGACCAGATAAGATCGCCGGTCTCGTAACTGTATGCTTCGATACGGTAATCGTAAGTCAGCATGAGCAGATCATCGTCCAGGAACGTTATGTTTTTCGGAACCTGTTCGCATTCATTCTCGAAAGTGCATTTGTGCGAAAAAGCATCCCAGCAGTATGCCTTTCCTCCCTGGTCAAGTGCTGCCAGGTAGTGTTCGTCATCCGAAGCGGCAAAGTGTGTTATCGGCTTATCCGTCTTGTAATTCCAGCATGGTGTGTATTGTGAACTGGCAATGCAACTATATGCGCCTGTCGCATCAGTGAGGGCGCGGACAGCCGTAGACGTTACCGGCATCTTCTTGTTCGAATCATTGGGAAGTGCCGCGAGCGCCAGGTGGATCGAATCGGTTCTCCTTCCCTCTGCCAGGAGCTGCTCAGATTCATTTGAAAGATAAGCCGCTCTGCTCCGGAGGGATTCGAGATATGTACTGTTTATCCTGTTGTTGCTGTAGATCATGTAGCCAACGAATGCTGCCATCGCTGCGAAAACAACACCTGCCAGAGCGGCCGCGCGCCTTATCTTGTACTGTCTTGTCCTTCTCTGGAGCTCATCGTACGAGCATCCCAAAAGCGCGGACGCAAGCCTGGGAAGCTCTTCCTTGTCTGCCGTGGACATCGGCAGCCTGTAGTCGCATGACAGCGGCTCGACCGGCACCTTTACCGTGTGAGGGAAACCGTTCTCGTCGATATACTGTTTTTCAATCGAGAGCAGTTCTTCGGGGATAACTTCGAAAGGCTCGCCGTCGCAGAGCACGGTCAGGATATTATTCGCCGAATGGGTCTGAAGGAAAGTCTTTATCTCTCGTTTTACCCAGTAGGATTCTTTTGTGTTCGTTGAGCAGATGACGATGAGGTATTCGGCATTCTGCAGAGCCTGCGTGATCGTTTCCGTCAGGTCGCTCGTAATAGGAAGCTCGTCCTTATCCCTGAAGATACGTGTGATCTTCTGGTGCCTGATCTTTCCGCGGAGTTTATGCGGAACGTGGAAGTGCTCGAGCTTTTTCTGAACGTGCTCGGCGATCTTGGAATCAAGCGGCGCATGTCTGTACGATATAAATGCGTTGTAGAAATCGATCATGATGTAATCCCTTTGCTTTAGTTGGTTCTTGCGGTAATAGTAACATAAATTAATATATTATGCCTTGACGATACTATTACAGCTTGGGTCGAGCCTGTGTTGCATTGAAATGTCAGGGATTCTTGACCATGCTATTTACCGCTTTCAACAATCGTGACCGTTCCTTTTCCGCCGTCGACCGTAACGACATCGCCGGTCTTGAGGACTGTCGTCGCGTTGCGGCAGCCGACTACTGCGGGGATGCCGAATTCTCTTGCGACGATCGCCGCGTGGGAGAGCGGGGCGCCGATGTCCGTGACTATGGCGGACACCTTATGGAATGCGACTGTCCAGCCGATGTTTGTGGCGCGCGTGACGAGGATCTCGCCCGGGATTATCTCTTCTGTCTGACTTACATCATCTATGACGCGGACTGTTCCCGTGACCACTCCCGCGGCGCCGGCAAAGCCTTTGACGTCGGACGGGAGATCCGCACCCGCGGTGCTGCCGCTTACGAAAATGTCGTAACGTCTGCCGGGATCTTTGAGCCACCCGTCGGGATCGAACCTGCCGACTACAAGGTTAGGGAAGGACGGATATGAGAGGTAACGCGAATAGGATTCCCTGCGCGCGGGGATGAACTCAAGTGCGGTCTTATCGCCCTTTAAGAGCGAGAACATCTCCTGATAGCTCAGCATGAAGATGTCGTCGCCAAGTCCGTTCAGGGCACCTGCCCTGAGGCAGTATTCCCTGAAGACGCAGAAGATGCGGACGCCCTTGCTGCGGATGTCTTCCCTGAAGTCGTTGGCGTGGATGAATTTTGCTGTCTCTTTGTCGATCCACTTTCGCTTGGAAGGGTACTTTGCCTTGAATTCGGCAAGTGCTTCTTTGTATGCGGCCTCCTGTTCCTCCAGTATCTTATGAAGATCGGGACCGTCTTCCGGGCGGTCTTTGAGGAGCTTGTCCGGGAAGGAAGGATCTTCGTAGGGTCTCGGTTCCATCAGTTCCATCTCGTTGGCTGAGCGGTGGCCGCAGACCCTGATGTATTCCTCACGGGACATCTTTCCTGATGCGACGTCCTCCAAAAGGAGCATCGGCTTCATTGATGCGATAACGCCGACGCAGCCGGTGCATAGGCGGTTTGCCAGGTCCTCGCCGGCGATCTCAGCGATCTTTTTGCGCGTGCCGAAAAGGGGAAGCAGAGACAATCCGCTCTCGGTCATTATCGATGCAAGGCCGTCATTCAGATAGGGCTGCAGCACTTCGTCCCAGAAGCTCATGAGTTCCGTGCTGCTTTCCACCTTTTTTATCTTCAGGATGAGGTCGTCTGATATGGAGTCCAGGTTTTCTACCATCTCGTGCTTTTCTTTTTTCGTGAGGGAAGACCTTTCCTTCGGGAAGAAGAGCAGCTTTAGTTTGTGCATGAAATCCTTTTTGTCGAAAGGGGATAACGGTATCTCAATGCCGGAAGGGATCTCGCCCACGAGATCGCGTACTGATCCGTATGCTTTTGCGGGCGTCTCTCCGAAGCTTACGAGGAGCGAGCACATGACGGATATGTTCATGTACGCCTGGCCGCAGACATTGTCGAGCCAGTCGGGGAGTCCCAATACGTCGTTGATCTTTTCGAGCACGCTGAAGGTCATGGGGCTTACGGGCTTCATGAAGATCTCGCCGACGTTGGTCTTGGTGAGGAGCTTGTAGCCCGAGCGGGTTCCGTTGATGTCGTAATCTTTTACCGAGTGTCTGGTAAGTGTCGTGATGGGGCGGGCCTGAAGGATGTATACACGGCCCCTGGCGACTGCCCATTCGATATCCATCGGGACTTTGTAGAACGAGCGGATTGCGAGCGAATATTTGCGGAGAGTCCCGGCATAGGGCTCCATCTCTTTATTGCCTTCGTAAGAGTATTCGATCGCGCCGATCCTGAATTCTTCGGCATTCTCGCTGCCTGACACGAGCTTCTCGCCTTCGCCTCTGACATAGTTGCCGACGATCCTGTCGTCCTTTCCCGTGATGACGTCAGACGTGAAGATAACGCCCGCGAAGTCCGCATGAACGAACTCCTGGATTACGACGCCGATGCCTTCGACGCCCAGGCCGTTTTGGTCTTTGTAGTTCTCGACGCGCGCGTTCTTTGCCGAAGCGGCGACCGTGGCAACGGCGTCAATGATCCCGTCTTTTGCGACGTCTGTCAGTGTCTCGTACTGCCCTGCGAAAGAATTGTTCTCACCGTCTTCGCCCAGTGCGGAAGACCTTACCGCGTAGGTCTTATTCCCGGAAAGTCCTGCTATGAGCCCGTTAAGCTCGGAAGCCGCTGCGTCCGTAAGCTTCCCGTCCTTAAAAGCGTCCGCGCAGATAACATACCCGGAAGGGATGTTCATCTTGAGGTTCTTCATCATGAGCGACAGGGAAGATGCCTTGCCGCCGGCGTTCCCGAGTTTTGACTCAGGTAATGTTTTCAGATCGAAAATATAGTCCATGTCAGTCTGCCAGCAGGAGGTCTATCCTCATGTCGATGTATTTCTTAAGTTCTTTGTCTTTATCAAGGTCGATGCCGAAATCCTTCTTCAGGTCTTCCTTCCTGCACACGATCAGCTGCATCATGGCGGACATCTCATATGCGATCAGTCTGCATTCCTTGTCGGTCTTCTTGCCGGCGTAGTGTTTCTTAACGTATTGGAAGCTGAAGGATTCCTGCGAGAGGTCCCTGTTGAAGAGGACGTAACCTGAGATGGCCTTGGTGAATTTGGGGTTCTCGACCAGGCATTTCGCGACTATGAAATGGAGCTTTTTCAAAAGCTCCTTCGGGGCGATGTCCGATGCAAGGAGCTTTGCCACCTCGGTCTCTTTGAGGAAGCTCATGTACTGCTTCTGAAACGTCTGGTAGATGAGGTTCTCCCTTGAGCCGAAGCAATAGTTGATCATGGAGGGCTTGGTGCCCGCGCGCTCGGCGATCTGCCTGGACGTGACGTTGAGCGGATCATCCGCTTCTTCCATCAGTCCGAAAGTCGCGTCGATCAGTTTGTCCTTTGTGATGTTGAGTTTCTCGTCCTTCTGCATGGGGCGCCTCCGATTATTGAACGTGTTCAAAAACAAAGATATCACATAAGGAAACGCTCTTCAATATGTTTCGGGTAATACCTTTGCGGATGATATAATTATAAAGTCCGGATCAGGGTCAGAGTCCCAAGGCCGGCTGTTGTTTATGGGGATGCCGGAATGTTTTCGGGAGGCGCGTTATGAAAGCGATAAAAGTCATTGCTGCCGTTATGTCGATAGTGCTGCTCGCGGGAGCGGCGGGTTGCGATTCCGCAGGCGATTCAAAAGCAAAAAAACAGATGGAAGAGACTCTCGATTCCTACATGCAGAGGGTCTTTGACGACAGGCCTGCAGGCCGTTATGTTGACACAAAGGAAGAGGCGACTTTCAGCGTTACGGAGGAACAGAACGAGATCTGCTGTGCGGTCCAGGAAACCGCTTCTTATGAGGTCTTGAGATCAGAGATAACCGAGAAGGACAGGGAAGGAAAGATCCTCATAGAATTCAAATACGCGGATGCCGAGAAGATCTCAGACGGCCGTTACGATTACGAGCTCTATGACATTGTCGACGAGATAAAGAAAGTACCCGAAAAGAAGAAGCTCAAGGAAGAGTTCGAGTTCAAGATGGTCTGTGACGACGGCGAATGGCTCGTTTCCAAAAAGTCCGACGCCAAGTTCAAAGATTTCCTGCATAGCATCGTGGACGATATCGAGTTAAGGGAAGAGATAATCGATCCGGGCGTATACGCATATAATGGAAAAGTCGGAATATCGATGCCCACGGACCTGCTGAAAAGATGGGACGATGACGGCCATCTCCTGCAAGAGAAACTTGAGAACATGGGTTATGAAGTTGAGCTCAGATATGCGGATAACTCCGTGGCAACGCAGAAGAGCCAGATCGGGAACCTTATAGCGTCAGGCTGCGGAGTGCTCGTTATTGCTGCGATCGATTCTGTTGCACTGGGTGACGAGCTTGCCCTGGCTGCCGAAAACGGTGTCACGGTCATAGCTTATGACCGCCTCATCAAGGACACTCAATATGTCGATTACTATATGACGTTCGACCAGTATGCGGTCGGCGCTATCCAGGCGACATATGCCATAAACGCGCTCGGCATCGAAGGTTCTTCCGATACCTTCAGGTTCGAATTTACCGCCGGCGATCCGAGTGACGAATATGCCCGCCTTTTCTACGCCGGAGCCTATGACGTTCTTGAGCCCTACATCGATCAGGGCCGTATCGTGGTCGTTTCCGGCCAGACCGATTTCATGGATGTCGCGACATCTGCATGGAGTACCGATAAAGCCCAGGCGAGAGCCGAGAACATCCTTGCGGCATATTATGACAAAGGCGATGTGATCGACGCGTGGATATGCTCCAATGACTCGACGGCGCTGGGCGTCATAAATGCTCTCGACGGTTTTTATACGGGTGATAAATATCCTGTCATCACAGGCCAGGACTGCGACATAGTCAACGTAAAGCACATCCTTAACGGCAAGCAGGCAATGTCCGTGTTCAAGGACACGCGTAACCTTGTCGGGCGGACTGCCGATATAGTCGATCAGATCATGTACGGCAGCATCAGCAATGTTGTTCCTGATGACACGACCACATATAACAACGGCAAAAAGACCGTTCCGGCTTTTTTCTGTGAACCTGTCTTTGTCACTGCAGACAACTACCATGAGATCCTTATAGATTCCGGCTACTACAGGGAGTCGGATTTCGGGTGACGGATCAGAACAGCTGAAAAACGGAGGAAAAGTTATGGTCAGACACGTTATAGTATGGACGCTTAAGGACGAATATTCCGATTCGAAGTGTGAGACTTCATTTTGAAGGTGTCTTAACAAACATCAAGGCGCGATTCCCGGAAGCGTGGTAAAGTCTCAGGCAGGAGGTGGACATCATGAAAGACATCCTGATCGGCACATGGGCGTGGGGCTCCGGAATGAACGGTTCCTCGATGGTTTTCGGAAAGAAGCAGGACGCAGAAGTACTGAAGAAATCGTTCGAGGAAGCGGTAAAGCTCGGATTCCTGAACTGGGACACGGCGGCGGTTTACGGCATGGGCTCGTGCGAGACGCTGCTCGGAACACTTATCAAAGGGCACGGCGACATATTCATTTCGACAAAGTTTATGCCCGCAAAGAAATACAAGAGCGGTGAGCTTACAAAGTCTTTCGGTGAGAGCATGGCCAGGCTCGGCAGGGATAACTGCGACCTGTTCTGGATACACGTTCCAAACAATCTGGAAGCGAACCTGGCGGAAGCGGTACCGCTCATGAAAGCCGGAAAGATAAAGGCTATCGGCACTTCAAACGTGTCGCTCGAACACATAAAGAAGGCGCAGGAGTTCCTGGCGAAAGAAGGACTTAAACTCGGCGCGGTCCAAAACCATTTCAGCCTTTTGAGGAACGATCAGCAGCCTATAATCGACTACTGCAATGCAAACGGTATCCGTTACTATGCCTATATGGTCCTCGAGCAGGGCGCTCTCTCGGGACACTACAGCGCAAAGAACCATTTCCCGGTCTTTTCGTTTAGGAACTTATTATTTCCAAAATCCAAATTTGTCAGGATAGAAGGTCTTCTCAGCTGCATGCGCGGCATCGCTGAAAAGCACGGCATTGACCCGTCGCAGGTGCCCATTCTCTGGGCTCTATCCAAAGGCGCGCTGCCCATAGTCGGCATCACCAAACCGTCGCATGTGCAAAAACTCGCCGAAGCGATCGATGTGGTCCTCTCCGATGAAGAGCTCGCACTGATCGAAAAGGAAGCCGCCGCGACAGGCCTCAGGCAGCAGGGGTCATGGGAACCGCAGTGATATTTGATGACAGCTGCTTGAAGACATGAAGAAGATAATAGCTGAAGCTGAAGGGAAGAATCCGGAGTGATTATCAAGAAAATTAGCGGTAGAATCTAAAACAGAAAACACGCAGAAAGGAACCATTACCATGGCAGGCATTGAAAAAGTTTGTGAATTCTTAGAAAAGACAAAGACATATTATCTGGCGACAGTCGACGGCGACCAGCCGAGAGTAAGACCGTTCGGAACAGTACTCGTTTACGACGGAAAGCTCTATATCCAGACAGGCAAGGTAAAGCCCGTTTCAAAGCAGCTCGCTGCAAATCCCAAGGCTGAGATCTGTGCTTTCGACGGTGAGACTGGCACATGGCTCCGCGTTGCAGGCGAACTCATCAACGACGATTCCCGCGACGTTAAGGTAGCAATGCTCGACAAGCACCCTGAGCTCAAGTTCATGTACAGCGCTGACGACGACAACACCCAGGTTCTTTATTTCAAGGATGCCACAGCTACGTTCAGCTCATTTACCGCTGCTCCGGAGACGTTCACTTTCTAAATGATCCAGGATATACAACCGCATAAGCTGATAAACCGTTACGACCCTGCGCGGAGGGCCGCTGATGAGAGTCTCATCATTGTCATGAAGGGCGATGAGGTTCTGGTAAACGGCGATCTGTTTCCGCGGCTTTCTGAGCTGGGCACAGACGCTGACCGTCTCATCTATCTTTTCGAGTTCGAAGGCGAGAATGAATACTTCCTGCTCGACGTGACGGGCGATGAGGGTTTTGCTGTGCCCGGAGGATATGAATTCGTCAACGTACGCGCCTTCAGGCGTTCCGGTACGGCGAAAAAGAGCAGGGTGTTCCTGGCTCATACGGCATATCAGCTTGCCCGATGGTACAGGGACAACGCATACTGCGGAAGGTGCGGGAAGAAGACGCGCCTTGATGACACCGAGCGCGCGATCCGCTGTGAGTGCGGCAATCTGGTCTACCCCAGGATAATCCCTGCGGTCATCGTCGGCATCACTAACGGGGATAAGATCCTTGTGACCAAGTACAAGACCGGCTTTGCCCATTTCGCGCTCGTGGCCGGATTTACGGAGATCGGCGAGACGCTCGAGCAGACCGTTGCGCGCGAGGCGATGGAGGAGACAGGCCTGAAGGTTAAGAATATCCGTTACTACAAGTCGCAGCCGTGGGGTATCGTCGATGATATCCTCGTCGGGTTCTATTGCGATGTCGACGGCGATGACACGATAAGGATGGATGAGGGCGAACTCAAGGTCGCCGAGTGGCGTACGAGGGAAGAGATCGAGCTCCAGCCGGATGACTACAGCCTTACCAACGAGATGATGAAGATGTTCAAGGAAGGCAAAGTCTGACGTGGCAAGCTGCTCCAAAATATCGAAAAACGATAAAAATATATTGAAATTCATTTTCAATCATGCTAATATCCTTCCATAAGGAAGCAAAACACTAACGGAGTGACCGGCATGGAAAAGTCATATCTCGACGACAATGATTACGGCATAGAAGATGGCGGTTATACCGACAGCCAGGCGAAGAAAACATGCATCATCTCGCTTTTTTTGAGATATGCGGCTCCGGTGATCCTCATGCTTGTTTTCGGTCTTTCTGTCGTCATCAGAGCTATGAATCAGGATGACGTGAATTCGGCGGGACCGAATTTTCTGCCGTTTATCCTGATGTTTGTCTCGTATGTCCTTTCCTGGGTGCTTATGGGCAAAGTCCGCCACAGCAGGCGTGACTACAAATTTGGAAAGATCTTAATGTGGCTTTATATCGGCGATACGGCACTGTTAATACCCTTATCGATAATCCAGTGGATCTTGCTGATGCAGGACTGATCTTTAGCCTCTGATCTTTCCTATTATTATGCACACTATGAATGCGGCGATGTCGGTAACGACGATCGTTGAACCGACGGGCGTGTTGAGCAGGATCGAGAGTATGATGCCGGAAAGCGCGCAGATGACCGAGATCACTGCGGAGCAGACGGTTACCGAGCGGAAGCTCTTGAAGATGCGCATCGCCGACAAAGCGGGGAAGATGACCAGCGCGGATACGAGGAGCGAACCGACCAGGTTCATCGCGAGAACGATGATGACAGCGATTATCGTTGCTATCAGGAGATTCAAAAGATTCGTTTTTGTGCCGACCGCCTTCGCGAAACTCTCATCGAAAGTCACGGCAAAGAACCTGTTGTAGAAGCAGACGAAAAGCACGACCACGACAATGGAGAGCACTATGCTCAGGATGACCTCGGATTTTGTGAGCGTGAGGATCTTCATCGAGCCGAAGAGCGTGGTGCAAACGTCCCCCGAGATGTTTGATGAGGACGGGAAAATATTCATCAGCAGATAGCCGACCGCCAGAGCGCCGACCGATATCATGGCTATCGCGGCGTCGCCCTTTATCTTGGTATTCTGGCCTGTCCACAGGAGAAGGATCGCGCATACGATCGTGATCGGCAGTGTCAGAATCATCTTGTCGGTGAGTCCGACGACGGCGGCGATCGCCATCGCGCCGAAAGCTACGTGCGACAGTCCGTCGCCTATGTATGAGAACCTCTTAAGTACCAGGATGACGCCGAGAAGGGACGAGCAGAGCGCGATCAGGACGCCGACGATGAGCGCGTATCTTACGAACGGATAGGCGAGGTAAGTGACGAGAGTATTCATTACTTTATCTCACCTCCCTTGGAATCAGAGTTTCCTGCGGCCGGAGAGCTGCCCTCGAGATAAGAGCTTCCCGCAGCCGACTTCTTATAGTCTTCGACGGTGCCGAAAAAGAATTCATTTCCGATGTGCAGGATGTGCTTTGCGTATCTGACCGAAGACGCGATGTCGTGCGAGATCATGATCACCGTGATGCCTTCGTCGTTGAGTTTTTTGATGAGCTCATACATCTCATTCGTTACGAGCGGATCCAGACCTGCGACGGGCTCGTCCAGGAGAAGCATCTTCTCTGTGGCGCAGAGTGCCCTTGCCAGGAGGACCCGCTGCTGCTGTCCGCCCGAGAGGTCCCTGTAGCACCATTTCGCCAGGTCGCTTATTCCTAAGCGCTCCATGTTTTTCTGCGCTTCCTTTTTCGCCTGCTTCGAGTAGAAAAGGTGCATTCCGAGGCTGTTCTGGCACCCGGAAAGGACGACTTCGGATACCGAAGCCGGGAAGTCTTTCTGTACGACGGTCTGCTGCGGCAGATACCCGATCTTTGAAGCGGTCAGGTCATCACCGTATTCTATGGTGCCGGCGAGGGGCTTCTGAAGTCGCAGGATCGTTCTCATGAGCGTGGACTTGCCCGCGCCGTTCTCGCCTATGATGCAGAGATAGTCGCCCTTTTCGACATTGAAGCTCAGGTCTTCGGTGAGGGTTATGTTCTCGTAGCCGAGTTTAAGGTTTCTGCATGTCAGCTGATCCATCCTGATTTACCCCAATGCCTTTCTGAGTACTTCCAGATTGCTTTCCATGATCGAAATATACGTGACGCCGTTCCTGCTGTCGGAGGACGTCGTGCTTTGGATCGAATCCATCACCAGGATCTCCTGATCCTTGGATTTTGTATTGTCTGCTATGGTCTGTGCGACCTTGTGGTCCGGTCCTTCTATTACGAGCACCACCTTAAGGCCCAGCTCGTCGAGCTTTCCGGCGAGGAAAACGACCGTCTCAAAGCTCGCTTCGGTCTCTGCCGAGCAGCCTGCGAATGCCGCATAGTAGTTAAGACCGTAGTCGTCCGTCAGATATCTGAAAGGGAATCTGTCGCCGAAAAGGACCGTGTCCTTGCTGCCGTTCTTTACGGCTTCGGCATACTTCCCGTCGAGCTCCGCGAGCTTTTTATTATAGTTTCCAGCATTTTTCTTATAGGCTGCCCCGTTGGCCGGATCGGCTTTTTCCATTGCGCCGGCGATGCCTGTCACGATCACCTGTGCATTCTTTAAAGAGAGCCAGACGTGCTCATCGTATTCAGCTTCGTCATTGTCTTCGCAAGCTTCGGTCTCCATGCCTTCGACGATCTCTTCCTCAACGACGCGGCCGTCCAGAAGTTCCATCATGTTTACGACCTGCATGTCCTTGTTGACGGCTTCTTTAAGCGCGTCTTCGACCCATCCGTCCGACTCGCCGCCGACATAAACGAAAACGTCGCACGAAGAGATGTTTATTATGTCCTTTGCCGTCGGCTGGAAGCTGTGCATGTCGGCACCGTTGTCCAAAAGGAGCGTTAAGTCGATGTCATTTATTCTGTCGCCCGCGATCTCACGGACCCAGTCGTACCCGGAAAAGACTGTTGCGACGACCTTGAGCCTGCCGCCGTTTCCGTTGCCGCTGCCTGAACCGGCCGCGGAACAAGCGCAGGATGCGAAAAGCATTCCCGCCGTCAGCATGGCCGTAATGGTCTTTTTCAGGTTGTGAGTTCCGATAAAACGCATGATTCCTCTAAAGGTTCAGATTGCACGGTTTTTCTTTATATAAGAAAAGGGTACGGAAACGTATTATATGGGCGGGGTGTTGGAGTGTCAATATGAAACTGATTATCAATTTCAAAAAATTACAATTGGTTTTTGCCGGGCCTTTACCCGTGTCTTTACGTTCATGTTCCCGAATTGTGCCCGAAATACTCCCATTCCCAAAACGATACACTAACGATACACTGAACTAGTAACATACTCTTGACGGAGGTTCTCATGTACAGGGTTTTGCTCGTCGAAGACGACAGTCAGATAAGAGAGGTCATCGGGGATTACTTCAAAAGGCGCGACAAGATCACGCTCGATCTTGCCGGGGACGGCAACATAGGTTTGTCGAAGATCCTTAATGAATCCTACGATCTCATACTTCTCGACATCATGATGCCGGGACTGGACGGGTTTGAACTCTGCAGGATCATCAGGAAGAAGTCGGACATACCGGTCGTCTTTCTGACGGGAAAGGTCAGGGAAGAGGATATCCTGTACGGCTATGAACTCGGTGCGGACGACTACATCGTCAAGCCGTTTTCGATCGCCGTGCTGTACAGCAAGCTCCTGGCTCTCCTGGAAAGGACGGCACCGGAAAAGCCGGTAAGGAAGATCATTTCGAGCGGACAGATCGTCATTGATCCTCTTAAGTTCGAAGTGCGCGTGGCAGGCGAGGTCATAGATCTCCCGCCGAAGGAATACGCGATCCTGAAGTACATGATGGAGCACCCCGGCGTGGCGGTCACGAGAAAGATACTGCTCGCCGTGGCCTGGGGCGGTGACGACTTTATCACCGAGCGCGTCATCGACAACCGCGTGAAGAATCTCCGTAAAAAGCTCCGGAAAGAGGGAGCCAGGATAAAGACGCTCATCGGCGTGGGATACAGGTTCGACTGACATACCTGCCTGAAAGCGTAAAGGCAAAAAGGTTCCTTCAGAGGGGTTCGATCTTGGGGAGAAGTTATATGAAAAGAAAAACATACTTCAGTTTCGCGGCCGGTAGGGTCATTGCCGGACTTACAGTCGCCGGCATGGTCTTCGCCGGACTGTCATTTTATCTTCACAGCGTATACGATCAGTCGCTTTTTGACGGCTTCACCAATATAGGCGAAAAATACCGGACCATGACGGAAAGCTACGCAGACGGAAAGTTCGGTGATGTCTTTATCGACATCTTCACGGATCTTTATTGTTCCGATTATTTAAAGATCTCAGAGGTTAATGAGGACGGGAGCTTTGAGACAATTTACGAGACCGATTACAGAGTCTGTCCGCTCGAGAAGAGCATCCGCGAATGGTTTTATATTACGGACGATGAGGAGCTCCTGGCATTGGGCGACAGGACCGATGTGGTAAACGATAACGACTGGACGATACACTATGTTAAGAGCAGCGAGATCGGCAGCATCGACTTCGATTACGATCCGTACCTCGGTAACAGCTGGAACGAGACGGCTCTGTCTGATGCTTACAGTTATTCGAACGGCTTTTACAGAGCGGCATCAGAGTTTGGCAGCCTGTTTCAGTACAGACTTCCGTCCGTGGAGACGTACTATGTTGAAGGCAACACCCTCCATATCGGCAAGGTAATTGAGGTAGACGGCTACGGAACCGGGTTTCTAGGAAGCAGGTCCAAAGACTTTACGGATCCTTCCAAAGCGGATCTTTATATAAACCAGGACGGCGATATCGTCCAAATGATGGACATCTACAGACTGACTCCCCGCCCGGACAGATTTCTGGAGCAGCATTCGGATATCTTTCTTGCCAAAAACACGTCAGAACTCTTCCGTTTAAAGGCCGAAGAGGACGACAGGGTCTGGAGCGACACCGAGGATTATCACAAGTACAAGGCGAGTCTGAGAGACAACGGGCTCTTTGTGCAGGGACAGCTGGAGATCTTCGAGCACAACGGGAAGCAGTATATGCTCGAATATGTCATCACAGCACTGCCGTATACGGAATACTTCAAACCTGTCCTTATATTCCTTGCGGTCATACTGTTCATATTGGGTGCCGGAATTCCCCTTCTTTTGGCGATAAGGCCTTACCATCAGTATAAGAAGGCATACGAGAGCAACATCTTCAAGAATAATCTGATCGACGCTCTCGCCCACAACATGAAGACGCCCCTGCAGATCCTTGGCGGCTATGCCGAGAACCTCAAGGATGTTGAGGACAGCGCCGAGAAAAACCGCTATGCCGAACGGATCCTCACTAAGACATCTGAGATGAACAGGGACATAGAAGGAATCTTAAGGAGTGCGGAGAAGTCCGATATCAGGCTTACGAAAACACCTGTCCGCGCCTGCATCGAAGAGGCCGCTTCAAAGGCCGGTGCCGAAGTCGGCATAAAGGGAGACGGTGTGATCAAGGCGGACAGGGAATACTTCAACATGGCGCTCTTCAATCTGATCGACAATGCCGCGAAATATAAGACCGCCGGTTCAAAGATCGAAGCTGTGATCACCAAAAACGGCATCACGATCACGAATAAGACCGGTGCTGACAAGTTCACTCCGGGCACGGGTCTGGCGATCGCCGGAAGGATCCTGGAGCAGCAAAAGCTCTATCTTGGAACATCGCTGAAAGACGGCGTTTTCGAGGCAAGGATAGGAAAGAAACCGGGAAAGAACTGAGCCGCAGATATATTCCGGGGATACCAGGAATCCCTCACGCAAAAGACTGTCCCTTGTGATACAATATCAGACAGTTTTTGCGTGGGGGAATATTTATGAAAAGCACCGTAAAACTTGCGATCGTCTCAGTCCTTTGCCTGATACTGTTCGGAACATGCGCGTTCTTTATGAGAAACCTGCTGTTCGGAGACATTGCCGGAACATATGAGCAGGCCGCTCCGAACAAATCGGAATACCAGGACAAATGGGTATCCTATGAAGTCATCGCCTGCCTCGGCTGCTATGCGGAAGGCACCGAGTCCTACGCGTTCATCCCCACAGGTCACGAATATTACTATCTCATCTGGATGGCTGACGGCTCGATCATGCCGCTGTCCGTTTCGAAGAAGGCAGACAGGGAATACCTTGATGCCATGACTGACGCCACATATGACTATATCGACGGCATTACCGACGAGATCATGATGGAGCCCAGGACTTTTATAGGCACACTTGACAGCCAGGAGACCGAAGTCCGCAAGTACTATCTCGACACTTTAAGAGAGATCGGCGTTACCGAAGCTGACGGCTGGGTACTGCGCTACGAGCTCCTTGACTGCACGAAGACACGCACAAGCTATATCCTTCTCGTAGGAGCAGTCATGATGATCCCTGTCCTCGGCATCACGATGACCATTGTCACTTCCAGGAAAGAAAAGAAGAAGGCCCAGACCGAGCAGGAGTCATTCCTCCCCAGGTAAGTCTTACAGCATAGCCGGACCGGCTGCGTTTTCAGGTCTGTATTCGAAAAAATAATTGACTATCGGCACGATGAGCCTTGCGTTGGGCTCGTTGAGCGACACGTTGAACACGGGCTTTTTCTCGTCCCTTACGTATATCTGCGCGAAATTACTCATCACAGAGTTCGAGTTGATCGCACGGTCGAAATTGCTCCTGTCGATAACGATGGTCTTCTTGCGCTTCTCGTAAGTGATCTTATCCTTTGTGATGACGAGACCGCATATGTTGGCGGTCGCGCCGTTTTCGATCCTGTTGATCAGACGCTCGCCGACGCTCCTTACGACGATCCTGTAGAACGGGGGGGAGACGGTCTCGAACTCCTCCTTGATGCGCTTATATGTGCCGATGCCGTATGCGGAATATCCGCTGCGCTTGAACTTGTGCTTGGCTCCGTCATAGGTGGTGAAGTCGAAATTGTACGTGAACGACTTGCTGAAGTAGAAGTAGATCATGGACGAGGAATTGAGCGCGCCCGACTGTATGACCGCGATATCGTCGTACTTGATTACGTCACCGTTTATGTCAACGAAAGTATCATAGAAAGTGATCGTCTTGCGGCCCTTGTCGTAAGGCACCACGAACCTTCCGTCATTTACTTCCTGATTCATAGTGAGCTGTTCGTCCATTCCTGCATCCTCCGTAAAGTTGATCGCATAACCCGAAAAGTCTATCGTTTTTGTTCCTTTAATTCAATAAGTGGTCGAAAACGGGAATCCCCCAACACTTGATTTTATATTCCCTCTCGAATATCCTTTGTTTATATTTTTGAACTCTATTTGATCTCGGAGGAATAAACAATGGGAAGTCTGAAACAAGATTGGAAAGAGACCGGTAAGGACTTAGGCGGCGCTTTCAAGCAGCTCGGCAAGTCTATCGTTAAGTCCGGCGCCACAGTTGTCGGAAAGGCAAATGACTGGGCCGAGAGAGACGATGCCAAGGAAGAGGCAAAGAAGGAAGCCGAAGTCATGCAGGCCGTTGAGGAGCGTGAGGCTGCCAAGATCATCTGCCCCCACTGCAATGCAGAACTCGAGAAGGCAGAGGCTTTCTGCCCCAAGTGCGGCGGCAAGCTCGGAGAGTAAGGCTTAAGATAACTGATCGTTCAAAACGAGGCGTCCCGGGTGTTGATCCGGGGCGCCTTTTTGTGTTTCCGGGCCGTGATACCCGCTTTTAAACCTGACATGTCCGGTTCCGGCGTCCCCTGGAGTATGTCAAGACTAACCCGTTTTCGGGCTGAGCGAAAATCATTTGACCGAACAAGCCTCTTTTATATGGAAATCTTCTGTTAATAACACTCACTTTGCCCTTTTTGGCGGTTGAGTTTTGGCGAAAAGATTGTAAGATAAGTACGTTATAAAAAATATCCAGGAGGACATATATATGGCATTGGTAACAACGACTGAGATGTTCAAGAAGGCTTATGACGGCGGTTATGCTGTTGGTGCTTTCAATGTAAACAACATGGAAATCGTTCAGGGAATCACAGAAGCAGCAGGCGAACTCAAGAGCCCTGTTATCCTTCAGGTTTCTAAGGGCGCAAGAGCTTATGCTAATCACACATATCTCGTAAAGCTCGTAGAGGCAGCTATCATCGAGAACCCTGATATCCCGATTGCTCTTCACCTTGACCACGGTGATACATTCGAGCTTTGTAAGTCATGCATCGACGGCGGATTCACATCTGTCATGATCGACGCTTCTTCCAAGTCTTTCGAGGACAACATCGCACTCACAAAGCAGGTTGTTGAGTATGCTCACGACCACGGCGTAGTTGTTGAGGCTGAGCTCGGCACACTCGCAGGCATCGAGGACGAGGTTGTCGTAGAGTCTGGCCACGAGAGCTACACAAGACCTGAAGAGGTTGAGGAATTCGTTTCCAGAACAGGATGCGACTCACTTGCTATCGCTATCGGTACATCACACGGTGCTTATAAGTTCACAGCAGCTCAGTGCACAAGAAATGCTGACGGCATTCTCGTACCTCCGCCGCTCCGTTTCGACGTTCTCGAAGAGTGCATCAAGAGACTCCCTGGTTTCCCGATCGTTCTTCACGGTTCTTCTTCCGTACCTCAGGAATTCGTTAAGATGGTTAACGAGTACGGCGGAAACATGCCTGATGCAGTTGGTATCCCTGAGGAGCAGCTCCGTAAGGCAGCTACACTCGCTGTATGCAAGATCAACATCGACTCCGATATCCGTCTTGCTATGACAGGTACCATCCGTAAGTACTTCGCTGAGCATCCTGATCACTTCGATCCCCGCCAGTACCTTAAGCCCGCTCGTCAGGCAGTTAAGGACATGGTTGCTCACAAGATTAAGTACGTTCTCGGTTCAGAGGGTAAGGCTTGATCCTTATAACTTCAGATTCAGACAACTGATGCAACTTACAGGCCGCTCCCGGGTAACAGTCCCGGGGCGGCTTTTTTAGTGTATGGGTCAGATCTATTTAATTCTTGGTATGCTTTATAGTGGCGGGGCGGTCCGTCGACGTTCATAAGGGAAATTATCCCAAAACGTGAAATTTCGGCTCCGCGGGATAATTTTTGAAGGTGAAATTATCCTAAAAGTTCAAAATGCTTCACTTTGGGATAAATTCTGACTCTTTTTTTATCCCAAACCTCAAGAAAACCTCATTTTGGGATATTTTCGAGCTCAAAATTTATCCCAAAGTCTGGAAAAACGGTCCAATGGGATATTTCTGCACTTCACGGGTATCTCAAAGTTACTTATATCATTGAACTGGGATACTTTCGGCGAATCGAAGAGTGAGGCATCAAAATATTAGCTCCTCTTGTTTCCGTTACCTGTCAAACAGCCGGGGTCAGATTCAAGCCCCGCAGCTGACGTCCATAAAAGCAAAAACACACTTTTCTCTAGTCGCGAAAAGACAATGGTATATAATAGGCCTGTTCGGAGGTTATCATCGTGATCGGTAAAAAGCTTACAGCAGCAATATTGGGCCTGAGTTTCATGTTGTCGGCCGCATCCTGCACTTTCCCGGGCGGGACGGCAGAAACGGAAGATACACATACCAGGAGCACGCGCGCGGAAGTCGAGGAGAATATCGTCGAGACTTCCCAGAAGATCGCTAATGCGCTCGCCAACTGCGACATTGAAGCACTGAGCAAATGCTGTGACCGTGAGCCCAGGCATATCGGCGACGTCATGCCCGTGATAGAAGAGACTGACGACGAAGACGCCAAGCCCGACAAGAAGCTCATGGTCGAGAACATGATCGCCTCCACGATCACCTGCGTCGTCGACAAGAACAGTTATAAGACGGAGTTCTGGAGCGATGAATGCTCGATCGACGCCGTCTTCTCATATAAGGATTATCATAAGGTCCTTCAAGAACAAGACATTTTCTTAAATCCCGGCGATTTCAATTCCAGGCTCATGGACGTGACCGACACGGTCGACATCACGTTTACGCTCAAGTTCAAAAAGCTCGGCAGCAAGACTCTTCTCAAGAACGCCGACGATCTCGCGGAGATATATTCATATACCGACACCACGCTCAATTACATGAAGAGCTTTTTCGACATGGTCGATGATATCTACATGACAGGCGACAAGTGGGATCCGGTCACAGAGAGCTACACCGACACTGATACTTTCGAGATCGTTCTCGAACTGAACGAGCTGGGCCACGAATACATCTGGGAATATGTTTACAGGGTCTCCAACGAGACTTACCCCAAATGGACGCATCTTTTCACGTCCGGCAAGGTTGTCGAAAAATACCCGGACGAGATCCGCGTTATCTACACGCAGGACACCATAATCGAAGAGGGTTTCTACTGCATCCTCTTCTACAATTACTACGATGACACGATCATCGGCTACGAGTTTGACGTATTCACTTCGGATACTTCCGAGACTTCGGAGACCGATGAGGCGGGCGAGACATCCGAACCAGGGTGATTACTGCCGGCATTACCCGCAGCTTCCTCGGCGGCCCATCTCCTGCTTATCTTCTTAAAGATTACTGACGCTATTATGACGCCCGCGATGCCGGCCATGGCCCATGCGAACGGGTCGGAGGCGACGGCGATATAGTAGTTGTGGACATGGATCGAATAAAATGACGTGATCATCCTGGCGCCGAGCTCGACGAAGCCAAGTACTGTGGCGACGCCGGCGTAACCCACGGACTGTATCGTGTTTCTGTAGATGAAGATCAGGGCGAGGAAGAAGTAGCATACCGCGCACTCGATGATATAAGGCATTGCCCACGGTATGTAGACAGATACGTCGACTTCGGTATCGAAAAAGATCCACAGCAGATAACGGAGTGAGAGTATTGCAAAGCCAGCCGCGATGACTGAGTAGACGATGAAGATCTTTATGGCTGCGGAAACGCCCTGCCTGATCCTCTTCATGTTGCGTGCGCCGTAATTCTGGCCGATGTAGGCAGACATGGTCTGGCCGACGGTGAACATTCCCTGGGTGATGATGCCCTGGAACTTGCTCGCGGTCGTGATCGCCGTGACTGCTACGGAATCAAAGGTGTTGAAGGCGCTCTGCATGATGACGGTACCCGAAGCCGTGATGCCGTACTGGATCGCCATCGGTATGCCGAGGCGCAGCTGCTGGCGGATGGTGCGTGAGTCGGGCTTCCAGTCTTCTTTCGAGGGCCTCAGGGTTGGCATCTTCGTGTAGATGTAGATGACGCACGGGATGACGGCGAGCCCCTGTGATATTACGGTCGCGAGAGCTGCACCCCTTGTCTCAAGGCCGAATCCTATTATGAAGAGGAGGTCCAGGCAGACGTTGGTGGCGGCGGAGCAGAGCAGGAAGATAAGCGGCATCTTGCTGTTTCCGATCGCCCTCATCAGGGAGGCGCAGAGGTTGTACATGATCGAGCAGACTATGCCCGAGCAGATTGTCGTGATGTATGCGTATGCGTAGTCGAAAATATCGTCAGGCGTGTTCATCGCCGTCAGAAGCGGCCTCATGATCAGGAGGCTGAACGTGGTGAGGAATGCGGCGACCGCCAGGGAGAGGTAGAAGCCGTTGGTGACGGATGCCTTGACACCTTTGCTGTCCAAAGCCCCGTATTTCTGGCTCGTTACGACGGTGAACCCCGTGACCATTCCGTTTGAAGTGCCCATTACGAGGAACATGATCGTGCCCGTGGAGCCGACGGCGCCGAGCGCCTCCGGATTGACATATCTGCCGACGATGATCGTGTCCACGATGTTATAGAGCTGCTGGGCGATGTTTCCCATCAGGAGCGTCATCGTGAACTTCAGTATGATCGACATGGGCGAACCCTTTGTCATGTCTGTGTCGGTTCTTTTCGGAGCCATATATACCTTCCGGGGTTCATTTTCCGCAATTATAGGACTTTCGTGTTTCACGATAATATCAGAAACCTTGCAAATATATAAGATTAAGTGCTTTTCGGCGATTTGTTAATTGCTTGTTCACATCCTGTTAGTCTCGAAAACAAGAAAAACAAAATAAAAGCGGTTAATATAATGTCGGTCATTTCGGAATTACTGTATATTCAATGCAGTAGCACCTTTGCAGGTGTTTGACACTATCCGTGAGCGGAGGATTGATCGATGAATGAGATAACCCTTAACTGGAACGAATATACGGAATCAGCCATAATGACGGCCTGCGAAGGCACCGTCATGCTCGAGAATAATGACAACGTTCTGCCCCTCAAAAAAGGCACCCGCGTCGCCCTTTTCGGAAGGATGCAGACACACTACTACAAGTCCGGCACGGGTTCCGGCGGCATGGTCAACGTCAACCACGTAACGGATATCAGGGAAGGTCTCAATGACTGCCCCGACATCACTCTTGATGCGGAGCTCATGGACATATACGACAAATGGGATGCTGAAAATCCCATAGATGCAGGTCTCGGCTGGGGCAAGGAGGCATGGTCACAGCCCGAGATGCCTGTATCTGAAGAACTCTCGAAAACATTATCCGCGCGCAACGACGTCGCGGTCATAATAATCGCAAGAACGGCAGGCGAGGACAGGGACAACTCCTCCGACAAGGGCGCTTATTACCTGAGCGACACCGAGGAAGAACTCCTCGATACAGTATCGAAGACATTCGAAAAGACCGTCGTTCTCCTTAACGTCGGCAACATCATCGACATGAGGTTCGTCAAGAAGTACGGCATCAAGGCCGTCCTCTACGTATGGCAGGCCGGCATGACCGGCGGTCTGAGCGTTGCAAGGATCCTCTCGGGCAAGGTCAATCCGTCAGGCTGCCTTCCCGACACGATTGCAGAGTCTTTGGACGACTATGCGTCTTCCGCGAACTTCTGCAAGGACCTCAAAGAGGATGTCTATCAGGAAGACATCTTCGTAGGCTACAGATATTTCTCAACCTTTGATAAGACTGACGTTCTCTATCCGTTCGGCTTCGGTCTGTCCTATACCGATTTCGAGCTGACGGACAAGGAATTCAGCTTTGAAGACGGCAAGGTTACCGTAAGCGTCACCGTCAGAAATAAGGGGGCAGTGTCAGGCAAGAAGGCCGTCATGCTCTACTGCAAGGCGCCAGACGGCAAGCTTTCCAAGCCCGCAAGAGTCCTCGCAGGATTTGCCAAGACCGGCAATATCACCGCAGGCGGCGAAGAACGCGTCACCATCGAGGCACCCTTAAGAAGGTTCGCTTCTTTTGACGACGACGGCAGAACGGGATTGGGCTCAACGGGTTTCGTGCTCGAGAAGGGCACATATGAGTTCTTCCTCGGAAGCGACTTCATCTCTGCTGAGCCCGTCGGCTCTTTCGATCTTGGCGAAAACACCATGCTCGAAGCACTCGGCACCGCGCTCGCACCCACCAAGGCATTTAAGCGCCTTACCGCCATCCCCAACGGCGACGGCACATATACTAAGGGCGAAGAGGACGTTCCCGTTGCGACGGTCAACTATCTCGAGTCGCGCATGGAGCGCGTACGTCCCGAGATCCCGCAGACGGGAGATTTGGGCATCAAGCTCGCAGACGTTAAGCACGGCAGGAATACCATCGAGGAATTCGTCGCCCAGCTCACGGACGAGGACCTCTGCCTCATAATCAGGGGAGAGGGAATGGGAAGCCCCAAGGTTACGATCGGCACCGCCGCAGCGTTCGGAGGCGTCACGAGAGAACTTAAGGCAATGGGTGTTCCCACGCTCTGCTGCACCGACGGTCCTTCGGGCATGAGGCTCGACTCCGGCAAGAAGGCATTCTCCCTTCCGAACGGCACATGCCTCGCGTCGACATTCAACGTCGAAATAGTCGAAGAACTATACACATTCCTGGGTGTCGAGATGCTCTCGAACAGGATCGATGCGCTTTTAGGCCCCGGCATCAATATCCACAGACATCCCCTGAACGGAAGGAACTTCGAGTATTTCTCCGAAGATCCTCTCCTTACGGGTCTCATGGCTGCAGCTCAGGTCCGCGCTCTCGAGAAGTCCGGCGTAACACCCGTAATCAAGCACTTCTGCGCAAACAACCGCGAGACTCACAGACGCGAGATGAGCTCTGCCGTTTCTTCACGCGCACTCCGCGAGATCTATCTGCCCGCATTCGAGATCGCGATCAAAGAGGGCGGAGCAAGATGCGTCATGACGAGCTATAACCGCATCAACGATATCTACAGCGCCTGCCATTACGACCAGAACACAATGGTACTCCGCGAACAGTGGGGCTTTAAGGGTCTCGTAATGACAGACTGGTGGGCTTACATCAACAAGGAAGTCACTATTGCCGAGAAATATTCACTCGAAGATCACTCGGTCATGGCAAGGTCCCAGAACGATGTCTACATGGTATGCACATCCGTCGAGAGGGAGAACCTTCTGGAAGCCGACACCTACAAGGAACTTACTGAGGGCGACGGCTCCAACATCACCCGCGCCGAGCTCCAGAGAAATGCGATCAACATCCTGAACTTCGCCATGAACACTCCCGCAATGGACAGGGTCGAAGGCAAAGAACTCACGATCAACCACGTAGATAATCCCTTCAGTGATGATGATGTCGAAGTCGATACCGACGTCTTCTACTCGATGGAGGATGAGGTCACGATCGAATGCAAGACCAAGACTTCCAGAGGCAAGGACTTCGTTTTCGGCATCACATGCTCAAAGCAGGGCTACTATTCTCTCGCGTTCACGGGATATTCCAATCTCGGTGAGCTCGCACAGGTCCCCATGACGCTCTACATCACGAGCATCCCCGTCGCCGTCATCACGTGGAACGGCACGAACGGCGAGCTCGTCACCAAGGAAGCCGAGTGCATGATGTATACGAAGAACTGCGTCTTCCGCGCGCATTTCCCGTCGGGCGGCGTCTCCATAAAGTCGCTCACGGTAAAGTATCTGAGGCCCATCGACGGGGTGGAGGGACAGCCCGAGTAAGCCTTAACATTTAATATATTTAAGATTTGTATTAAAATAGGGTCGGCTTTTGTGTCCTGAGAGGACAGGAGAGCCGGCCTTTTACTAAACAATAAGGGGATATATGAGAAGAGATTACTTCACATGCGTATTCTTGGGACTTATCGCGGGAGCTCTGGCTTTCGTCTGTTTCGAGCCGCTCTACTTCACATATGAAGCGGTTATACCGAGGGATTTCTCTTTGTTCGAACGCGTCATGAGCGTTCTCTACACACTGTTCTTCATAGTATTCCTGCCGTTCTTTGCGGCATTCAAGAAAAAGGAATGGATCAACTGGGGCCTTGCGGCTTACGGCCTCATGGCATATTTCCCCATCTGGTTCTATCCTGCACAGGAGCTCATCAAGGGTGAGGACGCGAGCCTCGTCCACATGGCCGGCGCGCTCTGCTTAAGAGCGATCTACGCCGTAATGCAGGCTCCTTTCGCAGCGCTCTCGAGACTCATCGGCGACAAGGCCGCTTCCATGACAGTCTACTGGATCCTTCCCGTGGCCATAGTCTGGCCCGTCATCTGGAGGATAATCCGTTTCTACAGAAGAGCTTATCTTTCCGAGCAGCTAAACCCCATGACACAGGATCAGGCCGCACCGGCATCTTCGGCTCCCGAAGCTCCCGAAAAGCCTGAAGTTTTGGGTACGGTCATCACCGCGCCCGTCACCGCGCAGACGCCTGCCGACATCACACGCAAGAACAAGCCCGTCGAAAAACCTGAGGAACCCAGGCAGATGCCGCCTTCAGAAGAGGAAGAGAAGCCCGCAATGAAGGAAGGCCGCCAGGTAAGGCGCGCCGGCGTCAGAGCTCCCGTAAGACCTGTCCATATCGGTGTCGGAGCTCCTGAGGAAAAGAAGGTCGAGGCGCTGGGCGCCGGTCCGAAAGAAGATAAAAAGCCCAAGTCCGACGAACCGATAATACTTGGCGCCCCCAAGCCGAAGCCCGATGAGGCCATCCCCATGGGCGCACCTAAGCCGAAGCCTGATGAGGCGATAATACTGGGTGCTCCGAAGCCCAAGTCCGACGAAGCCATTCCCATGGGCGCGCCAAAGCCCAAGTCTGACGGGGCTATCCCGCTCAGCGCTCCTTCTTCAGATCAAAAGGACAACTGAGGCTCCGTCTCATATCTTCGAAGATTTTCCGTAAGGTTGAAAACATACCGAACACCTTGTAAAATATATCGGTTGACTATTAGGCAGGAGATTCAGATCGATGGCAAAAAACAAAAGATACTGGAAGACCATGTTGGCGAGCAGCTCCGACAAGAAGCATGCCGCAACAACAGGTGAAGACCCGCTCGAAGAAGGTCTGAAGGATCTTACATGGTTTGAAAGCTCCAAGCGTGCAGTCCAGAGAGGACTTCACAAGACCTATGAGACTTTCGGCGAAGAAGTCGGCAACTCCGTCACATCAGGCGTTGTAGTTCTTTATCTTTTAGGTCTCCTTCCTTTTGCTGCGATCAACACATACTTAAGAGTATCAGCACAGGCCGGTGCTTCACAGGCACACGTTGTCATGTCTGTTATCGCTATATCCGCTTTTATCGTTACCCTGATCCTCGCGCTCATCATGTCCACGGTATATCACCTCATGAAGCACGGTACTCCCCACAAGAGAGTAATGAACAAGGTAAACAGAAGCGTTGCTTACTTTGCAATCCTTGGTGCTTACACACCTATCTGCATCAACATCTTAAGCCCTATATCAGGCGCAGTCCTCTGGGCTCTGGAAGCTGCATGTGCGATCGCAGGCGTGCTTGTTACCGCACTTGCTTATCACACAAAGGTCGGCAAGGGATTTACTTATTTCATCTATGCATTGATGGGTTGGGGAATCATCTTCAGGATCGTTGAGTTCTACAGAAACACGTCAACAGTTACTTTCTGGCTCCTTCTTTCCGGTGCTATCGTCTACACCGTAGGCATCTTTTTCGCACCTTCAAAGAGGAGATTCAAGTTCTCCCACATGGTATGGCACTTCTTCTGCATCGCAGGTGTTGTGCTCCACGTATTGGGCTTCGTTTATTTCTTCGGCTGATCCGTTTTACTTTACGGCAACAGTATGGTCTTGATCTAATGAGGATGTCATAAACGGCATCCTCTTTTTTCTGTGTGCTATAGTATTCACATGATGTATAAGTTATCATTTATTTATAGATTCTATGGGGAGGTATAACTATGCGCAGTTTCAAAAAAGTTTTGGGGTTGTTCTTTGTCATCGCCATGATGATGACCTGTTTATCATTTGCCGCTTCAGCCGATACGAATGTCGCAGAGTCGGGAGTCATTGCTGACCAGTATTCTTATAATCTTTATTCTGACGGCCTTCTGGAGATAATATGCAAAAAAGATACAGCAGATCTTGACTCGATCGGCAAAACCACACTTGAGAAGGCTACATCCTTATTAATGGATTTTTCCGGCAGCGACGATGATCTGTTTTATGTCATGTGCAGTAAGAGTTACTGCAATATTGATGAATTTGAGTTTAAATTTGCCAAAGGCATAATTGTAAATGATCTTACGATACAGGGTTTCCCGAAATTCACCGGTGCCGCAGGCAGCGTTAACCTTCCCGGGAATTGTGAGATCTGGGGATTGGACATAATAGAATCAAATATTACGTCTTTGGATTTTCTTAAAGGGCTGAAAATTGACAGCTTTGCTTTCGATAACTGTGATCTGCTTGAATCCGTAACGGTAAGCGGAAATTACGATTCCGCCACTGTTTATGAATGTGACAAGGTCACTAAGGTGGATCTCAGGGGTTGTACAAAAATGACGTCTTGTATGATCACAAAAAATCCGGAACTTACAGAATTGTATTTTCCTGAATCATTGAAAGTTATCCGTACCGCCAGTTGCATGGGAAATTCGAAACTGACCGAAGTTAAGATTCCGGATTCTGTTATTCAGATACAGGATTATGCATTTACAAACTCAGGATTAAAGTCTGTCAGCATTCCTGACGGTGTTTTAGCTGTAGGATATTATTCTTTTGCCGGAACATCTCTCAGTACTGTCAATATTTCTGCAACCGTAAACAGGATCGATGCCAAGGCTTTCCTGGGGTGTTCCATTAAGACTGTAAATTTCGGCGGAACCCGGGCGCAGTTCGAGAAGATATGGGTCTCAAACGGTTCTTCCGCCTCAATTCCGATCTATGATGTTTTTGGAGACGCGAAGATCAATTTTAATGATACAAAGAAATCCGTATGGGTTAAGGGTGGAGACAACTGGTTCTACTTTGATGATGCAGGATTAATGTCTCTGGGCTGGAAATCCATTAATGGTTCCTGGTATATGTTCAATGAGAATACCGGTGTAATGCTCAAGGACTGGCAGAAGTCAGGTAATGACTGGTATTACCTGGGTAATGACGGAGCCATGAAGAAAGGCTGGCAGCAGATCGACGGTGACTGGCATTACTTTGGTTCTAACGGAGCCATGAGGAAAGGCTGGCAGAGCATCGGCGGCAAATGGTACTACTTTGATGAAACCGGTACCATGGTGACCGGATGGCAGTCTATAGGCGGCACCAGGTATTATTTCGAATCTTCAGGTTCAATGGTTACCGGTTGGAAGAAGATCGGCGGCGACTGGTATTACTTCAAGTCAAGCGGCGCGATGGCGGCCGGAGAATACTGCGACGGTTACTGGCTCAATTCCAACGGAAAATGGACATATCAGTACAGAGCCAAGTGGACAAAGGATTCAACAGGCTGGTGGTACGGCGATTCAACTGGCTGGTATGCCAGGAATCAGTCATTGAAGATCAACGGCAAAGTCTACAACTTTAATTCCAGAGGTTACTGCACTAATCCGTAATCGGATCTTACAAGCCAATATCTGATCGAAGAGACCGTCCCGTACGGTCTCTTTTGCTTCCCGAAAACCGCAATATCTGTACAATATCGAACGATATCGCACGATTTGTTGAAAATAAATAAATCCCACAATCCTGGAAATCCCAAATTATTCAAATATACAAATCGGATTCACGCAGATACGATTTTTCTTGACCGGGGCACCCCGTAATGTAAAATATCTTTAGCAAAATAAATGGCGCCCCGTATCACAGAGTTATGTGATGTGGGGGTTTTTTAAAGAATAGGAGGATATGGAAATGCCAGATTTTTTAACAGCTCCGATTGTTGCGGCAGCTATTATAGTTGTCATTGTAATAATCATTATTATCTCCAGCTATGTAAAGGCACCGCCGGACAAAGCTTATATCATCTCAGGTCTCCGCAGGAATCCTAAGATCCTTATCGGTAGAGCAGGACTCAAGATGCCCTTCTTCGAGAGAAAGGACGAACTCCTTATCAAGCAGATCTCGATCGACATCAAGACAGACGGTTATGTACCTACAGCAGACTTCATCGGTGTTAACATCGACGCTGTCGCAAAGGTAAGGGTCATGAGCGAAGGTGAAGGCGTTAAGCTCGCCATGAAGAACTTCCTCAACATGAAAGAGCAGCAGATCGCAGATTCACTCGTCGATTCCCTCCAGGGTAACATGAGAGAGATCATCGGTACGATCACACTGAAGGACCTCTGCAACGACAGAAAGAAGTTCGGTGACGAGGTTCAGCAGAAGGCTCAGGAAGACATGAAGCGTCTGGGTATCGAGATCATCTCCTGCAACGTTCAGCACGTAACGGATGAGAAAGACCTCATCAACGCTTTGGGTCAGGACAACATGGCCAAGATCCAGAAGGATGCTTCGATCGCTAAGGCTCAGGCTGACAGAGACGTTGCCATCGCTCAGGCTCAGGCTCAGAAGGAAGCTAACGACGCAAAGGTTGCAGCTGATACAGAGATCGCCGTAAAGCAGAACGAACTCTCCATCAAGAGAGCAGAACTCAAGACCATCGAAGATACGAAGCAGGCTGAGGCTGACGCTGCTTACGAGATCCAGAAGGAAAATCAGCGTAAGACGATCGAGGTCACAAAGACCAACGCCGACATCGCACGTCAGGAGAAGGAAGTCGACCTCAAGAGGAAGGAAGCTGAAGTTAAAGAGCAGGCTCTCGACGCTGAAGTCAAGAAGAAGGCTGAAGCTGAGAAGTTCGCTAAGCAGCAGGCTGCAGACGCTGCTCTCTATGAGAGACAGAGAAACGCAGAAGCTGAGAAGTTCGAACTCGAGAAGGCAGCTGAAGCCCGTAAGGTACAGGCTGAAGCAGACCTCTTCGCTAAGCAGCAGGAAGCTGAAGGTATCCGTAAGGTCGGTGAAGCTGAAGCTGCAGCAATCGCTGCAAAGGGTTTAGCAGAAGCTGAAGCTCTCGAGAAGAAGGCTGAAGCTATGAAGAAGTACGGCCAGGCAGCTATGATGGAAATGATCGTTAAGGCTCTTCCTGAAATGGCAGCTGAGATCGCTAAGCCTCTGTCCACGATCGATAAGGTTACCATCATCGATTCCGGCTCCGGCGTAGACGGTACAGGCGTAAGCTCAATGGGCTCCTATGTTCCTTCGGTCCTTGCACAGACCATCGAGTCAGTTAAGGAAACGACCGGAATCGACATCAGAGAGATCATGAAGGCTAATACCTACGATGCAAAGGTCAACAAGAACATCACAGTCTCCGGACTTGAGAATGTTCAGACTGTTAATGTATCTTCCAGTGAGGGTATCGTACCCGCAGCACCTGAAGCTCCCAAGGCTCCGGCTGCTCCCGTAGCACCCGCACCCGCTGCACCTGTCGCACCTGCACCTCAGCCGCCTAAGGGCCCTGAAGCTCCTCAGGCTCCGCAGGCACCTCAGGCACCCAACGGTCCGTTTATTCCTAACGGCCCCAGGTTTTAACCAAGACATCTAACTCATAGCTAGCGCGAAGAGTTGCCCCTTCGGAGGATTCCTCCGGAGGGGTTAATTATTTGAGGCGGGGGATCTTGAGACCCCGTTCCTTATGTGCTCAGCAAAGTACGCTTTTTTCGAAATTTCCGTACTCAAAATTGCAAATTGAGGGTAATGTGATTTTTTGAGTACGGTTTTGCAGGAAAAAACGTACTCATATGTACACAATGATATAAACACAGTGGGCAAGGTTTGAAATAGCACCTGCAGCCCTGCCGTCAAGGAAACGGCTGTTGCCTCGCCTTACGGCGTCCTTGACTGCAAGGCTTAGCAGGTGCTTGTGTGGATGGCATGATGGGGCAAGCCCCAACCGGGCATCAGCGATGCCGGTTTGCAAGTAAATCTACAGATTGGGATGACGGTTAACGCAGCAGAGCATTGAACCGAATATGAGCGAATTAAGTTTTGACAACAGATATCTGGTATCAAGAAGAGTATCATCGGCACTGTAAGTAAACATAAAATCCAGATCCTGAAGCAATCCGGCATTTGTTAAGTTTCCAAACTTGATCTTCGAATCTCTGATATAGTCAGAAGAATTCATTATGCCGAAGTGTTCGTGGATTTTGCATGAGTCGATCTCTTTAAAATACGGAACAAAATCAGGGTAGACCGGTTTGCGCAACCCCTTGAGCATAACCTCTGGCTCATATTTGAACGGGATATCCATCTCGGTATAGAAGATTGCTATGCTTCGCTCAGCCGCTGAACGGTAATACGTTCCGTTGAACTGATAGTATTCAGGTTTGCTGTAGCCGGTGTTGGCATCATTTTTCAGACTGTCAAAATACTGACTGTTCATTACTACAGGTGTATTTGCATCTATATACAGTGTTCTGACAATGTTTTCAGGTATAAGTTCCGGGACAGGATCTGCATACTTATATCGCCACATAGCTTCATAGACATCCAGTTCTCGTTCAAGCTCATTTCTCAACAGCATCTTCTCGTAGAAATCTTTGCCGGTTTGAGTATCCGGACAATATCTATGGTTATCGACTATGATCCGTGACTTTAGTGAACCGTTCAATCGGCGTTCATGCACCTTAACTTTGGGCAGCTGTTCAAGCTGCTTGCGGCAATAGTTGATCTTAAGAGCCAAATACTCTTTTGGAATGTATCTGTTCAGGTATTTCATGGCAAGATTATACGCGCGTGCTTTGTCGGAAATTTGTAAATAAATACGACAAAATACGACAAAAACGACATGCTCAAAAACCGGAAAAAAGCCTTCTGCGCTGATAAAGAAAAAATAAATAAAATACTACAATAAATACTTGAAAAAGTATTTGAAAGCACTGGAGTTTTGATTTTGCCGTCCTGTTATAATTCAGGTATCCGTATCCGGGGGTAAAGGACCATGAGAAGACCAGGCAAGGCAAGACGGTTTATCGGCAATCTCTGTATCATATTGGCTGTTTTATTTACGGTATATATGTCCGTCATAATGGTCGGCAGGATCAATGCGGTCGTCCTGAAAGACTCATATATAAAGATATTTAAGTATGAAATGGTCATCTGTGCGGTCTTTCTTGTTCTTGCATTGGATATTAGAACCGGCTTTTTCACAAAGCTGAGACCGAAGCTGTTGAAGGCATTGGGATGGATACTTCGTCTCGCGGTGATACTGACGGCAGGGTTTGTTATCTTCCTGTTCTCGCAAGTTACCATAGGCGGGATGATAAGCATCCCGGGTTATGCCGACCATGCGATCGTTCTGGGGCTGGCTCTTCAGAACGGACAGCCGACGCCTGATCTCCTGGGAAGAGTAGATACGGCGGCTGAGTATGCCAGAGAAAACCCTAAGGCAACGCTTATATTGTCCGGCGGAAATCCCAATGAAAACGGACTGACTGAAGCGGCGGTAATGCGCGATCTCCTGATCGAACGCGGAGTTGCAGAAGACCGGATGATCCTTGAGGATAAGGCGGAGACGACAATAGCGAATTTCAGGAATGCGGCAGAGCTCGTTGATCCCGCTCAGCCCGTTGTTCTTATCAGCAGCGACTATCACATGGAGAGGGCAGAGCAGACGGCAAAAGATGCCGGGTTTACATATGTCATAAGAAGACCTGCCCCATCGTCGGCCTATGAGTATGTCGCAAATGTCATGTGGGAAGTAATACAGAAGGTGAACCGGCTGATCTCAAAATAAGAAAAGTTTCCTGTACCTGCCCAAATGAAAGAGGCTGCACCGGACGGCACAGCCTCTTGGAAGTTTTGGTTATTATATCGGATTAACCGAAGAGTGTGAGCAGGATGCCTGCAGCAACTGCAGAACCGATAACGCCTGCTACGTTAGGACCCATGGCATGCATGAGCAGGAAGTTGGAAGGGTTCTCCTTCTGGCCGACCTTGGAAGCAACACGTGCTGCCATAGGAACGGCGGAAACGCCTGCTGCGCCGATGAGGGGGTTGATCTTCTTGCCGGACAGGAAGTACATAACGATACCGATGAGGAGACCGCCGACTGTTGCGAAAGCGAATGCGCAAAGTCCGATGATGATGATCTTAACTGTCTCGAGCTTGAGGAAGTTGGCACCGACTGCCGTAGCACCTACAGAGGTACCGAGCATGATGGTGACGATGTTGCACATAGCGTTCTGTGCCGTGTCGGAAAGACGGTCTGTAACACCTGACTCTCTGAAGAGGTTACCGAGCATGAGGCATCCCAAGAGAGGTGCAACGGAAGGCAGGATGAGAACGCAAACAACTGTAACGATGATAGGGAAGCAGATCTTCTCTGCCTTGGATACAGGTCTTGTCTGCTCCATCTTTACCTGACGCATCTTCTTTGTTGTAAGCAGTTTCATGATAGGCGGCTGGATCATAGGGATCAGGGCCATGTATGAGTAAGCTGCGATGGCGATGGCGCCGAGGAGCTCGGGTGCGAGCTTGGATGTGAGATAGATAGCTGTCGGGCCGTCAGCACCGCCGATGATACCGATGGAAGCAGCACCCTGAGGATCGAAGCCCAGGAGGCAAGCTACTACGAATGCAAAGGAGATACCGAACTGAGCGCCAGCACCCATGAAGAAGGATGAAGGTCTGGAGATCAGGGGTCCGAAGTCTGTCATGGCGCCTACTGCCATGAAGATAAGGCAGGGGAAGATATCCATCTTAACGCCGATGTAGAGGAAGTCGAAAAGACCGGGATCCTGTTCACCGCCGCCGCCCAATGCTTTCCAGTTGATCTCGCCCTGGAACCAATCGGGGTGGAAGATTCCGCCGCCGGGCCAGGGAAGATTGGTAAGGAGCATACCGAATGCGATAGGGAGTAAGAGCAAAGGCTCATACTGCTTCTTGATTGCGAGATAGAACAGGATGAACGAGATGAGGATCATCACGCCCTGCTGCCACGTCATTGTGGCAATACCTGAGGTCTCCCACAGATTTTTTAATACTTCTAACATTACCTGCTGCCCTCCCGATTAAGAAATCGAAATAAGGGGCGTGCCGGTATCTACGGACTGGCCCTTTGTTACGAGAACCTGAGCAACTGAACCTGAGCAGGGAGCGTAGATCTCGTTCTCCATCTTCATAGCCTCGAGGATGCAAACGAGCTCGCCTTCCTTGACTGCCTGACCGACAGCGACCTTAACGTCGAGGATCGTACCGGGCATAGGTGAGTTAACAGGTGTTGTGCCTGCGGCAGCGGCAGCGGCGGGAGCAGCTGCAGGAGCGGGTGCGGCAGCCGGAGCGGCTGCGGGAGCTGCAGCGGGTGCAGCGGCAGGAGCAGCGACAACAGCAGTTGTCTTGATGAGATTGGCTTTGCCTTTCTCTACTTCTACCTCATAAACTTTATCGTTGATAGTTACGTTATATATCATGGTTGACGTTCTCCTTTACTTCTTTTCGACGAGTTTGATGGACTTGAATACGAGCTCTTCGAGCGGTATTCCGGTGCTGTCGGCAACGATTGCCATGATCATTGCAGCGGTCTTCTCGTCACAGTTCTTGAGCTTCAGTGATCCGGAAGAGAAGATCTCCTCAGGAGCAGCTGCAGCGGCAGGAACAGCAGTTGCAGGAGCGGCAGCTGCGGGAGCAGCTTTTGCGGGTTCCTCTTTTGTGCCTGCCTTGGTGATTGCCTGGATGATCTTACCTGAAATGGAGATAAGGATATACATCAGCAGGAGTACGGCGAAAACCACGAGGATGACTATGCCGGCGTTAAGGAGCATCTCACCCATGGTGAGCTGCTGACCGCGCTCGATAGCCAACTGTACTACAGGATTCATAATCAATCCTCCTTCTTCTCGATGGTGTAGTTGACTGTGTTGGATTCTTTTTCCTCACGTGACTGGAAGAACTTCTCTGCAACCTGAGGGAAAGCGATGTAGGAGAGTACGTCCTCGTCAGATCTTGCCTTGTCGCCGAGTTCTTTCTTTGTCTTTTCGAAAGCGGGCTCAAGGGAATCTGCATATCTGCCCTGAACGAGTTCTTCAGGCTTCCAGCATCTGTCGATGAGTTCCTGGTTGACTTCGCCAGGTGCTCTGCCGTATTCGCCTCTTAAGTAAGCCTTGATCTCCTTGGAGATGTTCTTGTATCTCTCGCCCAGGAGAACGTTCTGGACTGCCTGGTTACCGACCATCTGCGAGAGAGGCGTAACGAGCGGGGGATAACCCATGTCCTTACGGACTGCAGGAATCTCTGCGAGAGCTGCGTCGAACTTATCAAGAGCCTTCATGTCCTTGAGGTTAGCGATCATGTTGGAGAGCATTCCGCCCGGAACCTGATACTTAAGGATGTCAGCCTTGATGCCCATGACTGTAGGATTGAGTGTTCCGTTGTCTAAGAACTTCTTTCTTACGGGTACGAAGAAATCAGCAATCTCCTTGAGCTTGTCCATATCAAGACCTGAGTCATAGCCGAACTGCTTAAGTGTGTAAGCCATTGTCTCAGTAGCGGGCTGTGATGTGCCGCCTGCCATTGTGGAGATAGCGCAGTCGATACCGTCAACACCTGCCTCAACAGCCTTGAGGAGGGTCATGGGGCCCATGCCTGTCGTGTGGTGTGTGTGGAAGAAGAGAGGCACCTTGATCTTTGCGTCCTTGATGGCCTTTACGAGATCGTAAGCTTCCTTAGGAGAGCAGATACCTGCCATGTCTTTGATGGCGATGGAATCTACGCCCATGCTCTCGAGCTCTTTGCACATCTCAACGTACTTCTCGATAGTATGTACGGGTGAAGTTGTGTAGCAGATGCAGCCCTGTGCATGCTTGCCGCACTTCTTTACCTCGTCAATGCAGACTTCAATGTTTCTGAAATCATTGAGGGCGTCGAAGATACGGAAGATATCCATACCGTTTTCTGCAGCCTTGCGGCAGAAGAGTCTTACGACGTCATCGGGATAATGCTTGTAGCCTAAGATGTTCTGGCCACGGATGAGCATCTGAAGGGGAGTCTTTTTGCAGACAGCCTTGATCTTTCTGAGTCTTTCCCACGGATCTTCGTCGAGATATCTGAGACATGAATCGAATGTTGCGCCGCCCCAGCACTCGAGTGAGTAGTAGCCGGCATTGTCCAAAGTCTCAAGGATGCCCTCGAAATCCGAGAAAGGCATACGTGTTGCGATGAGCGACTGCTGGGAGTCACGCAGCACGGTTTCTGTGATTTTTACTTTCATTGAAGTCACACTCCTTGTAATTAAAAAATAACCTTAGTAAGTATATAGGGTTTGCCCTGATATGTGAATAAGAAATTTCGGGTTTGACTGTCAATTTTTTATGCTTTTTCGATATCGCTGCCAAACCCTGAGGTTGCCTGACACGGGGCAGCGGTGTAGAATACCAGACGTTTTATATACGCGAAAGGCATAAGGCCGCTGCGCAGGATCTCCCTGAAAATTAGTAGTTGTCATTCAAAAAATGCGGGTGTATACTTAATTGCTCGCAAAGGGGACTTTGTGCCCTTATTTGCGCGAAAAAATAGAGAAAGGAGATGTATTGATGCCAACGTTCAATCAATTGGTTAAGTCCGGCAGACATTCCAAGACATACAAGTCTGCCAGCCCGGCTCTGCAGTTTTCCATGAACACGATCAGGAACAAGCAGACAGATCTGGACTCACCTCAAAAGCGTGGTGTTTGCACAGTTGTTAAGACGACAACACCTAAGAAGCCTAACTCAGCGCTTCGTAAGGTTGCCCGTGTAAGACTGACAAACGGCTACGAGGTTACAGCCTACATTCCGGGAATCGGACACAACCTTCAGGAGCACTCTGTTGTACTTATCAGAGGCGGACGTGTTAAGGACCTCCCTGGTGTACGTTATCACATCGTAAGAGGCACACTTGATACAGCCGGCGTTGCTGATCGTCAGCAGGGCAGATCTAAGTACGGCGCTAAGAAGCCGAAGGCTGCTAAGGTTAAGAAGTAATCTTGCGTGAATCATTTCGCGCAGGGTTGGACATAAGTGATCAGTACATTGTTCATATATGGACATTGCCTGACTGAGACGCTTAACACGGTCCACAAGAACAACTGAAACGTGAGTACCTATGGTTTCAAGTTTTAGAAAAGTAAAACTTTCATAATCATGTTAGGAGGGAAGCAAAGTGCCAAGAAAAGGCAATACACCCAAGAGAACGGTTCTTCCTGATCCTGTCTACAATGACGTTGTAGTAAGTAAGCTTATCAACAACATCATGCTGGACGGCAAGAAGGGCGTAGCTCAAAAAATTACATACGGCGCCTTCGATATCATCAAAGAGCGCACAAATGAAGAGCCCCTCGAAGTATTCAGAAAGGCTCTTGCAAACGTAATGCCCACCCTCGAGTGCAAGGCTCGCCGTGTCGGCGGTGCCAACTATCAGATCCCTATGGACGTTAAGCCCGAGAGAAGACAGACACTCGGACTTCGCTGGATAGTTCAGTATTCGAGAAACAGATCCGAGCGCACCATGAAGGAGCGCCTTGCTGCTGAACTTATGGATGCAGCAAACGAGACAGGCGGAGCATTCAAGAGAAAAGAAGAGATGCACAGAATGGCTGAGGCTAACAAGGCTTTCGCGCATTTCAATCGTTAATTACCGGTTAAGAAAGGACATTAATACTAATGGCTACAACAAGAGCATATCCGCTTGAGAAGACCAGAAACATCGGTATTATGGCTCACATCGACGCCGGTAAGACAACAACAACCGAGAGAATTCTTTATTACTCCGGCGTAAACCGTAAGATGGGTGAGGTTCACGAAGGTGCTGCTACCATGGACTGGATGGTTCAGGAGCAGGAGAGAGGTATCACGATCACCTCCGCAGCTACAACAGCTCCCTGGAAGGGCCACAGAATCAACATCATCGACACTCCCGGCCACGTTGACTTCACAGTAGAAGTTGAGCGTTCGCTCCGTGTACTCGACGGTGCCGTTACGGTTATGTCTGCAAGAGGCGGCGTTGAGCCGCAGACGGAAACAGTTTGGAGACAGGCTGAGCACTACGGTGTTCCGAGAATGGTTTTCGTCAACAAGATGGACATCATCGGTGCAAACTTTGAACATGTTTGCGAGATGATCCGTGACAGACTTAAGAATGTCCCCGTTGCTATCCAGTACCCTATCGGTAAGGAAGACAACTTCCAGGGCATTATCGACCTTATTACTCTCCGTGCTGAGGTTTATACTTCCGAGGACGGCATGCAGTATGAGGACCGTGAGGTTCCCGCTGATATGCTCGACTTCATCAAGGGCAAGAGAGAAGAGATGGTCGAACTCATCTGCGAGACAGATGACGAGCTCACAGAGAAGTACCTCGAAGGCGAGGAGATCTCCAATGAAGAGCTCAAGGCTGCTCTCCGTAAGGCTTGCTGCTCATGCAAGCTCATCCCTGTCACATGCGGTACATCTTTGAGAAACAAGGGCGTACAGATGTTGCTCGACGCTATCGTCGACTACATGCCCTCACCTCTCGACGTTCCCGCTATCAAGGGTGTTAACCCTGAGACCGAGGAAGAGGAGGAGAGACCTTCATCTGATGAAGCGCCTTTCTCTGCTCTCGCATTCAAGATCGCTACTGACCCGTTCGTTGGTAAGCTCTGCTTCTTCAGAGTTTATTCCGGCATCATGGAAGCAGGATCTTATGTTCTTAACTCATCAAAGGGTAAGAAGGAGCGTATCGGACGTATCGTTCAGATGCACGCTAACGAGCGTAAGGAGATCACAGAAGTATTCTCCGGCGACATCGCAGCTGCAATCGGTCTGAAGGATACAACTACAGGTAACACACTCTGCGACGAGGATCATCCTATCATCCTCGAGTCCATGGAGTTCCCTGAGCCGGTTATCGAGGTTGCTATCGAACCTAAGAGCCGTGCTTCACAGGAAAAGATGCTTATCGCTCTCCAGAAGCTCGCAGAAGAAGACCCGACGTTCCGTACTTATACGAACCAGGAAACAGGACAAACGATCATCGCAGGAATGGGTGAGCTTCACCTTGACATCATCGTTGACCGTCTTTTCCGTGAGTTCAAGGTCGAGGCTAACGTAGGCGCACCTCAGGTATCTTACAAAGAGACGATCAGAAGAACTGTTGAAGCTCAGGGTAAGTTCGTACGTCAGTCCGGTGGTCACGGTCAGTACGGTGACTGCTGGCTCAGACTCGAACCTCAGGAGCCCGGTAAGGGTTATGAGTTCGTCGACGAGACAGTCGGCGGCTGCATCCCGAAGCAGTTCATCGCTCCTATCGATGCAGGTGTTCAGGAAGCTATGCAGGCCGGTATCTTGGGCGGCTATCCTGTAGTTGACGTTAAGGTTACCGTTTTCGACGGTTCCTACCACGATGTCGACTCTTCAGAAATGGCCTTCAAGATCGCAGGATCCATGGGATTCAAGGCAGGCATGCAGAAGGGCGATCCTTGCCTCCTCGAGCCAATCATGAAGGTAGACGTCGAGGTTCCGGATGAGTATCTCGGAGACGTTATCGGCGGTCTCAACGCTCGCCGTGGCGCAATCAAGGAGATCGAGCCTATGAACGGTTCCCAGCAGATTCATGCAGAGGTTCCGCTCGCAAACATGTTCGGTTACGCAACAGACCTCCGTTCCTCAACACAGGGACGTGGTACGTTCGTAATGCAGATAAGTCACTTCGCGGAGACGCCGAAGAGCATCATGGAGTCCATCTTAAAGAAGTAAGACTCCGTACCGCCTGAAGTCAGGGCAACGTAAACATCATATATTTTGGGTTTTTACTTGAAAGTAAGCTCGAAAATTTGTAAAATGATATTTACCGCTGTGTTGATTCAAGGCGAGTAATAAATTAACTTAATTAATAATTTCTTAGGAGGAAATTACAAATGGCAAGAGAAAAGTTCGTACGTAGCAAGCCGCACGTAAACATCGGTACCATTGGTCACGTTGACCACGGTAAGACAACTCTTACAGCTGCTATCACAAAGGTACTCGCTATGAAGGGTGGAGCTGAGTTCAAGGATTATGGCAACATCGACTCTGCACCCGAGGAGAGAGCTCGTGGTATCACGATCAACACAGCACACGTTGAGTATGAGACAGAGACACGTCACTATGCACACGTTGACTGCCCTGGCCACGCTGACTACATCAAGAACATGATCACTGGTGCTGCTCAGATGGACGGTGCTATCCTCGTAGTTTCTGCTGCAGACGGCCCGATGCCCCAGACACGTGAGCACATCCTTCTCGCTCGTCAGGTAGGCGTTCCTTATATCGTAGTATTCATGAACAAGTGCGATCAGGTTGACGACGAAGAGCTCCTCGAGCTCGTAGACATGGACATCCGTGATCTCCTCAACCAGTATGATTTCCCTGGTGATGATACACCTATCATCCGTGGTTCTGCTCTTGCAGCTCTCGAGTCTACATCTACAGATCCTAACGATCCGGTTTATGCTCCTATCGTTGAGCTCATGAAGGCTGTTGACGAGTACATCGCAACACCTGAGCGTCCTGTTGATAAGCCTTTCCTTATGCCTGTTGAGGACGTATTCACAATCTCCGGCCGTGGTACAGTTGCTACAGGCCGTCTTGAGAGAGGTACAGTTAAGGTTGGTGATCCTGCAGAGATCGTTGGTCTCCAGGACGAGCCTAAGTCTACAACAATCACTGGTGTAGAAATGTTCCGTAAGTCAATGGAACAGGCTGAGGCTGGTGACAACATCGGCTGCCTCCTCCGTGGTATCGACCGTAAGGAAGTTGAAAGAGGTCAGGTTATCGCTAAGCCCGGCACAACAACTCCTCACACAAAGTTCACAGGCCAAGTTTACGTTCTTACAAAGGAAGAGGGTGGACGTCATAAGCCTTTCGTAACAGGTTACCGTCCTCAGTTCTACTTCAGAACAACAGATGTTACAGGCGTTATCAAGCTTCCTGAGGGAACAGACATGTGCATGCCTGGTGACCACGTAACAATCGAAGCAGACCTTATCACTCCTATCGCTATGGAGCAGGGTCTTAAGTTCGCTATCCGTGAGGGTGGTCACACAGTAGGCGCTGGTACAGTTTCTACAATCATCGAGTAATCGATAAGAACTGAACTGACTTATTGTCAATCCAAGAGGTTGTCTCTATGAGGCAACCTCTTTTTTATGCTTTTACCCGTTCAGGATAAGGCAATTGTCACTTCTTTGATGCTGATTAGATGTATCGGGGCATTAATATAATGGAGTAATAAGCCGCAAATTGGGGAATAGTATGAATAAGAATATCTTGAAGATTGTGTCCGCAGGTCTGGTATTTGCAATGGTCCTGCCTGCCGCATCATGCGGAAAGAAGGGCGGAAGCGGCAAGAAGAGCCGCAGCGGCGATAAGGTGTCTTCCGACACACCCTGGTTTGAAAGCCGGGAACTTAATATCGATCTGGATCTGGATCCTGCCAGGGAGGTCGAGTATTCATATCAGACTCTTTCGGGTGCTGACAAGGACAGGGTGGTCATCCTCACGACCGGAAGCTATAAGCAGCCCGAAACCATCGACTGGGGGATGTACAATTACAACGATTATGCGATATATATGGTTTCGGTCTTCGACAGGAATTCCGGAAGTACCGTAAACAAGATAGATCTCGTCAAAGACATGGACTCGAATGAATATGTTGAGAGTACCAATTATGCGAACGGTAAGTTTTCGGTCAGGACAAATTCGATGACCCCGGATACATACGAGAACATCTCCAGGGAAAAGATATACGATCTGGATACTGGAACGGTGGCTGAGGTCAGAGAAATCGTAACGGACAGTTACTATACTTCCGAGCGCTCTTTTCAGATCGGCGACTACAGGGTTGTGACGGTAATGGACTGGGAGAGCACTTACCAGAGTTATGATCTCTATGTTTATGTTTCCGATAACGATTTCGAAGAGGTGAGGATACAAAAGGACGGCGTCGACATCTACGACATACCTGTAATTCTTTCCGAAGATGGCAACAAGGCGCTTATTCCTGCGAGCACAAATGACGGGGAGCTCTTTTTCGAGCTCGATCTCAGAACGTGCAAACTGACCGAACTGGATCCCAAGGATTACGAATGGCTCGATACGGATCATCTTACGGGTGCGGTCGTCAGGGACGACGGATGCCTGTATTATGCTGATCCGCTCGGCATCACAAAGGCCGACATAAATAAAAAGACTTCAGAAAAGCTTTTCGATTACAGTTGGTGCGGCATTAACAGGAGCATCCTTACCAATCTGACGTTAGCAGACTGCTCCGATGACGGATTCATCCTCTACGGCGAACACTATGCGAACAATGCTTACAAAAATAACAAAGCAGAGTTTAAGGTCATTGAGTTTACCAGGGCAAAAAAGAATCCTCATGCGGGAAAGACGATCCTCGAGCTCTACACGCCTTACGGATATACGGATGAGGCCGTCGGTGACGCCATCATGAGATTCAATGAGACTAACGGAAGCTGTTTTATAGAAGTCACTGACAGATATAACAATGACGATTATATCGATTATTCCAACATTGACAGTGATGACGACTACGATACGATGAATCTCGATGCTGCGGCGAAGATGAGCAATGTGCTAGCGATGGACATAATGAACGGGGAAGGGCCGGACATCCTCCTGGACTGCAGCGAATACGGCCAGCTCAACAATGCGAACTACCTAGTCGATCTGACGCCTTATGTCGGATCTCTTGACGGGGATAAGTATTTCACCAACATAATCGAGGGCTCAAAGATCGACGGGAAGATATATCAGCTCCCGGTTACCTTTACCGTATTCGGCATCCATACCGATGCGAAATATGCAGGTGCAACGGGTGTCGGCTTCACTACAGCGGAGTATGAAAAATTTCTTAATGACACGCTGAACGGTTCTGACGTCATAACCTCAGGCCAGGCGGTCTATTTCTCGAAGCTGTTCAACAACATGAGCGGTCTGTTCATTTCGAACGGCAAGGTTGATTTTACGGGTCCCGAGTTCGCGCAGATCGCTGCATTCGTTAAGGACAATGTTCCCGAGAGGAGCAGGAGCTGGAGCGAAGATTTAGAGCTTTATGCTGAGGAGTCATATCCGGCTGTCGCAGTGGGAGCATCGGTCTTCAAAGGTGATCCTTACGGTTCGGAGCCTTTAATAGCTATGTATACCAGGTGCAGCGGGATGGGAACATATCTTTATGACATATCCCAGCTCCAGGGAGCTGAGGCGATACTGGGCCTTCCTTCAACAGACGGAAGAGGTCCTGTTTTCGAGCCCAATCTCTCGGTCGCGGTATCTGCACAGTCCGCAAATGCCGATGCCTGCGGGGAATTCGTTAAGATCCTTCTTTCAGATGATTTCCAGACGGCGATGGCATACAGCGATTATCTTGTCTTAAACCGCGACAGTTTAAGAAAAGCCGGTGAGGATGCCGTCAAGTATTACAGCAGTGATGTTTTCGTCTACGATGTGAGACTTCCGAATTCGGGCTCGAAATTCACGTCCGGGCAAATCGATTCGATGGAGAACATTATCATGAGCTGTTCGGGTATGAGTTCGACCGATTCTTCGGTAAATCTCATCCTTATCGAGGAGATGCCCGCTTATTTCTCCGGGCAGAAGGATCTCGCATCTGTTGCCGCGATAGCACAGGACAGAGTGCAGAAAGTGATGGACGAAAGAGGGTAAGAACCTTTAAAACAGGGCATTTGAAGGCTGCTCCGGCGGCTTTTGTAACACGGCTTTAACCTGTTTACCCAATTTTTGCCTTAATTTTGATGCAGATTGTATATTTCGCAGTCCTAGAATCGTACCTGAAAAATCCATTATCAGGGATAAAAGGAGATATTTTTTATGAACAAATTACCTGAAAAGGTCTTATCTGTTGCACTTGCTGCATCCATGGTGCTGTCCTTCGCGGCATGTGCCAAAAAGGGCGGCAGCAGCGGCAGACAGCAAAGCCGCAGCGGCAAGAAAATCTCTGCCGACACACCTTGGTTTGAAGGCAGGGAAGTAAACATCGACGTGGACATCGATACGAGCAAACCTCTCGAGTACACCTATTCGAGACTTGCAGGCGTCGATGATAATTACATCGTCGTATTCACATCGGGATCTTACAAGATGCCCGACAGCAATACGATCGACTGGGAGCACTTCAACTATAACGATTATTCGTTCTATACCGTAACGACCATTGACAGAAACACTAATCAGACGATCAATTCCGTCAATCTGAATGACGGTCTGGGCCAGAGTTCCTATATCGAAGGTGCAACATATATTAACGGTGTAATAACGGTAACCAAGACCGATTATAACGATCTCACATATGAGATGACCAGCACTCAGATAGATATAGATCCCACTACGGGAAATATCATCGATACCAGGGAATCCGAATATGAGGAAGGCGAGAGCAACAGTGTTGAGAAGTCTTTCCAGATCGGCGATTACAAGGTAGACACATCGATGAACTGGGATAACAATGATGAATCTTATTACAATCTCTTTGTCTATTCACCCGACGGCGACAAGCAGAAGGTTAAAGTCAAGGAATCCGGCGTCAGCATCTACGACATCCCTGTCATATTGGCTCTCGACAAGACCAAGGCACTGGTTCCCGCAAGCACCAACAGCGATCCGATATACTTTGAGCTCGATCTTGAGAGCGGCAATCTGACCAAACTTGATGCCAAGGACTATGAATGGCTCGATCTCAACAACATCTATTCGGTTACCAACGGTAAGGACGGAAATGTTTACTTTGTTTCGTCCACCGGAATTTCCAAGATCGATATGAAGGGCAAGAAGACCGAAGAGGTTTTCAATTTCAGCTGGTGCAACATCAACAGGAGCATCCTGAATTATCTCGAGATGGCAGAGTGCTCCGAGGATTCTTTCATCCTTGCCGGCGAGAAGTATGTCTCAAGCCCTTACGAGCGCAGCAATCTCTCTGATTTCATCATTGTCGAATTGAACAAGGTACCGAATCCCCATGCCGGAAAGACGATTCTTGAGATGTATTCCTCTTACGGATATGTCGAGAACACTGTCGGCGATGCGATCATGAAGTTCAACGAATCAAACAGCGATTACTTTATCGAAGTATCAGACCGTTACTCCGATTCTGGCGACTACGATTATTCCAATATCAACAGCGAGGAAGACTGGGAGAATGCTTCCCTCGAGATCAATGCCAACATGAGCAACCAGCTTGCCATGGACATCTTAAATGGCGAAGGTCCCGACCTTCTCCTCAATGTAAGCAATCTCGGCCAGCTCAACAATTCCAACTATCTTACGGATCTTACGCCTTATGTAGGCAGCTTAAGCTCCGATAAGTACTTCACCAATGTCGTTGATGCATCCAAGGTCGACGGCAAGCTCTATAACCTGCCTGTCAGCTACATGATCGACGGTATCCATACGGATTCCAAGTATGCGGGAGCATCAGGCGTAGGTTTCACGACAAAAGAATATGAAAAGTTCCTCAGCGAAACACTGAACGGAACAGACGTAATCAACCTCGGTCAGGCTACTTACTTTGCAAGACTCTTCAGTGCCATGAGTGACAAGTTCATCAAGAACGGTAAGGTCGATCTCTCGGCTCCCGAATTCGAGCAGCTCGCGGAATTCGTAAAGGACAATGTTCCTGAGACAGGTTTGACCTGGGATGAGATGTATAACCAGGGTGAAGATGATGATTATGTTACCACTTATGCGGTAGGCTCAGCACTCTTCAAGGGTGACAGGGCAGGCTATGGCGAAAATGTCAATGCCGTCTACACCAACTGCTACGGTATCAGCGGTTACTTCTCTGAGATCGTACAGCTGCAGGGCGCTACGGCTATCCTCGGCCTGCCTTCCACTGACGGACGCGGACCCATGATCGAACCCTATGTCTCAGTAGCCATCTCCGCTCAGGCTGAAAATGTCGAAGCTTGCGGTGAGTTCGTTAAGCTCCTCATGTCTGACGAAGTCCAGAAGGAACTCGCAATGAACGACAACTTCGTTCTCAACCGCGAGGCTTTCAGGGAAGGCGGAAAGACAGCAGTCGCTTACTATAACACCGATGCCGGAAAGGAATATTTCGGTTACTATACCGAGTCCGGCGATCCTATATCAAACAACATCTCATTCTCCGAAAAGAACATCGACGATCTCGAGAAGATCATTTCGAGCGTATCCATGATGTATTCGGCAGATGCTTCCATAAACCTCATCCTTGTCGAGGAGATGCCGGCGTACTTCTCCGGCCAGAAGGACCTCGCATCTGTTTCGGCCATTGCCCAGGACAGAGCGCAGAAGGTCATCGACGAGAGAGGTTAATGAATAAGTTTACCTGAAGGTAATTGTTCATAAAACGGAAAGGGGCTGCTTCATTTTGAAGCGGCTCCTTTTCGATTTGCATCCGGCGGTCTTTACCTTTGTTTTGCCTAGATTATGTTGCTGTTCTGATAACCGGGGAGAATAAGATTGGTAATGTCAGATCTTATGACGGGATAAAAAGGAGTTTAGAAAGATGAAAAGAGCACCGATCAAGAAGGATGCCGTAAAGGTAATGTCGGCCGTACTGACGGTTTCCATGGCATTGTCCTTTGCGGCATGCGGAAAGAAGGACACCGGCAAGGAAACCGGTTCCGCGTCCGGAAAGGGCGGAACGGAGGAGGTCTTAAGCGGCAGCAAGATCTCGGCTGATTCCCCCTGGTTCGACAGCACCATGAATGAGATAATCCCGGCCGTCAATACGGGCAGAAAAATGGCTTCAGCGCCTTTTTCGAGACTCTCGGGAGCTGACGACAAATATATCGTCGCACTTACCACAGGCGATTATGATATACCCGCGAACTTCAACTGGGAAAACTACAGATACAGCGATTTTGCGATCGTGACATTATCCGTCGTGGACAGAAACACCAAGCAGGTAAAAAACACCATAGACCTGATCGGTATGTTCAGCGAAGCCAGCTGCATAGAAAAAGTGCTTTACCGCAACGGAAAGATAAGCGTCTATTACACCATTTACGATCCTTATACGGATACAGCGGTCTACAGGGAAGCCGAGCTCGATCCCTCCACGGGAGACATACTGAATGAGAAAGACATCTCAGGCTACAGCCTGCCGGACAGGACCTTCGATATCGGAGATTATCTTGTCGAGACCGGCATGATCTGGGAGGAAGTCTCATACTTCAAACTGATCATTACTTCGTCTGACGGTGAGCGGAAAGAGGTCGTCATAAACGACAATAACTCCGATCTTTACGATATCCCGCTCATTCTTCCGGTGGACGGCAGCAAGGCGCTGGTCCCGTGTGAAGGAAAGAATGGCATGATCTATTATACGGTCGACCTTGAGACCGGGGCGCTCACTTCTGAGAATGCCAAGGATTACGAATGGCTCGACCTCAGTTACAAGAGTTCCTCGTTTACGGGTTCAGACGGAAATGTCTATTTCCTGACCACATCAGGCATCGAAAGGATCGACATGAAGAACAGGTCTGTCGATAAGATCTTTGATTTCAGCTGGTGCGGAATAAACAGGAGCAGTCTTTCGGATCTCGAAATAGCCGACTGCACCGGAGATTCGATACTTCTCTGCGGAGCATCTCCGACATCACGCCCTTACGGTGATCCGGATCATTCAGCCTTCTCGATCATAGATCTTAAGAAGGCCGAGAACCCTCATGCGGGAAAGACGGTCCTGGAACTTTATGTCCCTTACGGATATGTCGATGAGAGCATCGCCGATGCCATCCTGAAATACAACGAAATGAGCACCGATTACCATATTGAGGTCTCAAACCGTTACAAAGAGAGCGATTACTACGACGACACACAGTATATAGACAGCGATGACGATTCAGATCTCGTGAATCTCACGGGCAGTCAGAAAATGAGCAATGCCCTTGCCATGGATATCCTGAACGGAGAGGGCCCCGATATCCTTTTGGATACGAGCGCATTCGGGCAGCTCAACAACCCCGCGTATCTTGCGGATCTCACGCCCTATATCGGCGATCTTGATCCTGACAGATATTTCACCAGCATAATCGCCGGTGCGAAGACTGACGGCGCACTGTATCAGCTTCCAATATGCTTCTCGGTGGCCGGTATCCAGACCGATCCGAAGAACGCGGGAAGCTCAGGCACAGGTTTTACTACAGCGGAATATGCGGAGTTCCTGGACGGAGCTCTCAACGGAAAGGACATCATAACATACGGTCAGGCGCATTATTTTGCCAAACTCTTCAACCTGTCGGCTGATATGTTCATAAAGGGCGGGAAGGCTGATTTTTCCGATCCCGCCTTCATAGAGCTTGCAGAATTTGTTAAGGATCATGTCCAGCAGAACAGCACGTCCTGGAGCGATATTGAAAACGGAGATGTCAACGGTCCGGTCGCCGAAGTGGCAGAAAATGTTGTGATATATAAGGGAATGTTCAGCCGTGACAGGGTAACACCCGGAAAAGAGGAAGCTTTCAACATCGACTGCTACGGAATGAGCAGTTATATCCGCGGAGTGGTCAGCGGTAAGACATTCACGGCGATCCTCGGATTCCCTTCATCTGACGGACGCGGACCGGTCTATAAACCGATCGTATCTGTCGCGATATCAGCCCAGGCCGAAAACACGGAAGCTTGCGCCGAATTCGTAAAGATGCTGCTGTCGGATGAAGTCCAGATCCCTCTCGCGATGAATGACGATTTCGTAATAAGCCGCGACGCATTCAGACAGGGCGGCAGGGCAGCCGTCGAATACTACAACGGCGACGGGGCCGTCATCCTGTTCGGATACGATCCTGCCACCGGCGGTGCGGTCAACACGGGCATAGTATTCTCCGATAAGAACATAGATGACATGGAAAATATCATCCTTAGCTGTTCGAAAATGGATACCGCGGATGCCGCGATCGACCTCATCCTGATAGAGGAGATGCCGGCATATTTCACCGGGCAGAAAGATCTCGCGTCAGTAACCGCGATCGCCCGGGACAGGGTACAGAAAGTACTGGATGAGAGGAACTGACAAGGTTCAGTATCACTCAACATAAAAGAGCCGCTGCGATCTGCAGCGGCTCTTTGCTTAGTCTGTTTTTAGATTTTAGATCCCTGTTCCGGGTCTTACTGCAGGTCTTGTGGGAGCTGTGTCAGTTTTTGCTGCTGCTGCGGCAGGTCTCATGGGAACTACTTCTGCGGCAACGGGAGCTGCATCTGCAGCGGGCTCGTCCTTCTTGATGTCCTTAGCGGGCTCGGGATCGACGATCCCTGCAGCTGCTCTGAGCTTTGCGATCTCCTCAGCCTTTGCTGCTGCGATCCTTGCTTCTTCCTCAGCCTTTGCTGCTGCTGCCTTAGCCTTCTCTTCTGCGAGGAGGGCAGCCTGTCTTGCTTCTTCAGCCTTAGCTGCAGCGATGCGTGCTTCTTCGATAGCCTTCTCTGCTGCGAGACGTGCTTCCTTCTCTGCCTTCTCGGCTGCGATACGGGCATCTTCCTCAGCCTTCAGCTGATTTGCGTTATCAAGTTCTGTCTGAGCCTTGACGAGTGCCTGCTTGGCAGCTTCGTACTCTGCGGATGCGACTTCTTCTTCCTGTGTTGCGGAAACGACGGCGTCCTTGGACTCCTGCTCTACCTTCTCTGCAGCGATCCTTGCCTTCTCGTCAGCCTTTCTGCGCTCTGTGAGCTTGGCTTCCTCTGCAGTGAGGGCAGCTGCTGCCTTTTCTTCCTCTTCAGCCTTTGCCACTGCAGCCCTTGCGAGCTCTTCTGCCTTTGTGGCTTCGGCTCTGGCCTGCTCTGCGCGTGCAACTGCCTGGAGAGTAGCTTCCTTGGCGATTGTTTCCTTCTCGATGGTAGCCTCTTCCGTCTTGCGTGCTGCGATGAGAGCTTCCTCAGCTGCGGTAACGGCGCTTCTTGCCTCGACTACCTTTGCGGCTGCAGCCTTGGCCTTCTGGCTTGCACGGCGCTCCTCATTCTGTGCTCTGAGTGCTACGGACTGTGCTACTGCGAGTGCAGACTGGGCAGGGCTCCTGGCGGGCTGAACGGTACGCTCGGGACGTTCCGGACGCTCGGGGCGCTCTGCAACGGTCTTGGTCTCCGTTATTGAAGCGGAAGAATGCTGTTGCTGCTGTTCTGCAACATACTGTGCGTGATTTACGGAAGCGGACTTCGGACGCTTGATCGGCGGTTTCAATCCGACGGGAGTGATCTCGTTCTTATCTACGTTATCACCGCCCTCTTCCTTACGGCGGGCTTCTGCAGCCTTACGCATCTCGATCTGAGCTTTTGCTGCTTCGGCACGCTCTCTAGCGAGCTGAGCTGCTGTTGAATTGGACGTCGTATGACCGGTCTGTCCGCCCGGACGACCTGAGGTCTGAATGTTGGCGATGTTTGGTGAAGCAGGTCTTACGTTCTGAGAGGAACCCTGCCCAGCGCCTTGTGTGGCGATGCCGCCTACGCCGTCCTTACCTTTAAAAACGTTGCCCAAAATGTTTGCCATCCCTTTGCCCCCTGAATGTCAAGCTTTTGTAAAGATTATGTTAATTATCATTACTTAATTTATTATACTTTGACTCGATATTTTTTCAAGACACTTTGTCTTATATCTGGTCCGTTTTTGAGGACAAATTTGTGCAGATAATCAAACGCGGGATCCCTTTTCGTGGCAGTTTGGATAAAAACCCGGAAAAGATCTCCAAAAGTGTCCCGGATTGTTTAGAAATACTTTACACCGGGTTTAGCAGAGTGTATAATCACGCACGTTATCAGTTTAGTTTTATTAAACTTACGGTTTAGGACAGGCAAAATTATGGAGATCGGATCAAAGATTAAAAATCTCAGACTGCAAAAGGGTCTCACCCAGGAGGAACTCGCCGACAGATGCGAGCTTTCCAAGGGCTTTATCTCTCTTCTCGAGAGTGACAAGACGTCGCCTTCGATGGCAACTCTTGAGGACATCCTGAATGCTCTAGGAACGGATTTCGCACACTTCTTCAAGGAAGAATCAGGCAGCAGGGTCGTCTACGGCAAGGACGATTTCTCGGTAAAGCAGGATCACGACTTAAAGAACGAGATCTGCTGGCTCATCCCGAACGCCCAGAAGAACGAGATGGAGCCGATCCTCGTCACGATCGAACCCGGCGGTTCGACATATCCGGACAATCCGCACGAAGGCGAGGAAGTCGGATATGTGCTTGAAGGCGTGATAACGGTGGTAATAGACAACGACAGATATCAGGCCAAAAAGGGAGAGAGCTTCTACATCGCGTGCGATAAACCTCACTTTCTCGAAAACACTACAGGCCGTCCGGCTAAGGCGATATGGATATCTTCACCGCCGAGCTTCTGAAAAACTATTAAATTCATATCACTATAAGAGGGGAACGATAAATGGCATACAACCAGATCCTGGAAGACAGCACAGGCAGCGAGCACATCATAGAGATCAAGAATCTGTGCAAGAGCTTCGACGGCACAAAGGTATTAAAGGATATAACCTTCTATATAAGAAATAACGAATTCATCACGCTCCTCGGACCTTCCGGCTGCGGCAAGTCCACGACGCTCCGCATCATCGCCGGCTTTGAGACGGCCGATTCAGGCATCGTTAACTTCGAAGGTAAGGACTTGAAGAGCGTTCCCGCAAACAAGCGCAACATCAACACGGTATTCCAGAGATATGCGCTGTTCCCGCACCTCAACGTTTTCAATAACGTTGCATTCGGCCTTAAGATCAAGAAAGTGCCGAAGGCCGAGATCGAGCAGAGAGTCAACAAGGCACTGGAGACTGTAGGTCTTGCAGATTACGGCGAGAGATACATCGACCAGCTCTCGGGCGGCCAGATGCAGAGAGTCGCAATAGCCAGAGCCATCGTTAACCGCCCGAGGATCCTCCTTCTGGACGAGCCTCTGGGAGCTCTGGACCTCAAGATGCGCAAGGAGATGCAGATCGAGCTTAAGGAGATGCAGAAGGAACTCGGCATCACTTTCGTCTACGTAACGCACGACCAGGAAGAGGCCCTCACGATGTCCGACACCATCATCGTTATGAAGGACGGCGTCATCCAGCAGATCGGCACTCCTATCGACATCTACAACGAACCCAAGAACGCATATGTTGCTGACTTTATCGGCGAATCCAACATCGTTGCCGGCACCATGAAGAAGGACAGGGAAGTCGTTCTCTCGAGCGGCATCACCTTCGAGTGTGTCGACCCGTTGTTCCCGGAGTTTACAGAAGGCATCGCAAATCTCGTTGACGTCGTCATCAGACCTGAGGACTTCTACGTTGCAGAAGAGGCTGAGGGCAGGATCAACGGTACGGTCGAATCACTCGTATTCAAGGGCGTTCACTATGAGATGATCGTAAGATCCGACGACGGCATCGAGTGGCTCGTTCAGAACGTCGATCCGTCCGTTGTCGGAAGCCGTGTCGGTCTCTATGTCGACCCCGACGATATCCAGATAATGAGAAGATCAGAGCTCTCTCCCGAATTCGGAAGCTTCGGCATCAAGCATCCCGGAGCAGGGGAGAGTGCCGAGTCAAAGGAAGCCAAAGCAAACAGCATCGGCGAGAACGTTGTTGAAGAAGCAGACGTAAAGCCCGATGAGGACGAGGACGCGGAGGTTGAGAAAGAAGATAAATGACTGAACTCAAAGCCAGGATAAAGGTTATGCCGGTTCATGCGTTCGTCATGATCTTCGCGGCACTCTATTCTTTTATCAGCATCTTTATTCCGATGTTCGAGCTGTTCGTGCAGTATGTGCCTTACCGCACCTACTCGCTTTTCACGCTCCTTCTGAACCCCAGGGTCTTCACCAGGATCAGGAGCGGTTCCGTTAACCTGAATTTCCAGAGCTTTGCGGCATGGGCCTTCGTCATTACGATAGTCCTTGCTGTCGCAGCTCTTACTCTGTCCATTTCTTATCCCTTCTACTACAATTCAAGCAAGAAGAGAAAGATCGGATATTTAAGCGTTCTCGTGCTCTTTGTCGGACGCGCGGTCGCTCATGTCGTCACGCTCTCAAAGATGGTCTCTGAAGAGATGATCTCGAGCAACAACCTTACACCCCAAAGGCTCTATGTCGCACAGTCTTTCGCCGGAAACCTCCTGGTGATCGTGCTCTTCATTGGTGTGGCCGCATGCCTTTACGGAGCTCTGAACCTCAAGATGAACTACAAGATCTTTGCATATCCTTATCTTGCATGGATCGTCATCTTCACGATACTGCCGTTGATACTCATCCTCTTCCGCGCTTTCTTCAAGAAGGCCGCAGGCGGCGGATACGAGTTCACGACGGCAGGCTTCAACGTCCTGTTCCAGAACAAGACTGTAACCACGAGATTCTACGGCGCCGAAGTAACTCTTCAGGAGTATTTCTCGATCTTCTTAAGAAGCTTCGACTATGCTCTCTGGACTACGATCGGCTGCCTTTTGCTGGGCTATCCCGCAAGCTATATCCTTGCAAGAAGATCCAAGATCAAGAGACAGAGCGGTTCAAGGCTCCTGATGCTCTTCGTCCTCCCGATGTGGATGAACACGATGCTCAGGACTTACGCCTGGCGTGCATTCTTCAGCGAGACCGGCGTCTGCAACACGATACTGCAGCAGATCGGCGTCATCGATGCCCCGATCCTCTTCCTCAAGAATGAGGTGCTGGCGGACATCATCACAAAACTCGTCATGACGAACGACTTCCTGCCGTTCATGATCCTGCCCCTCTATTCCGTCCTCGTTAAGCTCGATGACAGTCTCTCGGAGGCGGCATACGACCTCGGCGCCACAAGGGCGCAGACATTCTTCAAGGTCACATTCCCTCTGTCCCTGCCGGGCGTCATCTCGGGCATCCAGATGGTATTCATGCCGTCCCTGACCTTCTACATGATCCCCGACATCCTTAACGAGGGCTCGAAAACAACGATCGGCAACACGGTGCAGAACTTCATCCTGAACGAGAGCACCACCTACAACCAGGCGGGCAACGTTCTGTCGCTGCTCCTGCTTATATTCGTTCTCATCACGATGGGAATCCTGAGAGGCCAGGATAAAGAAGCCGGAGGAGGTATGGCATTATGAGGATAGCGAAAAGACTCATTCCCGATATCTACCTCGCGCTGCTCCTGATATTCATCTATCTGCCGATCGCGATACTGATAATCTACTCGTTTAACAAGCTTCCCAAGTCATTCATCTGGGGCGGCTTCACTTTAGACAACTACAAGAGCCTGTTTAAGGGTTCCGACGGAAGCGGCATCCTCGAGTCTCTTCTGGAGACGCTTAAAGTAGCTTCCATCGCCGCCGTTGCATCGACCGCGTTCGGCGTAATAAGCTCTCTGGGTTTGGCTTATCTCGGCAAGAAGCTTCAGAACCTCGCCATGACGATGACATACGTTCCGAACGTCATGCCCGACCTCGTTACGGGTATCTCGTTCATGCTCCTGTTCTCGTTCCTGGGCGTTCAGAAGAGCGAGTTCACGCTGATCATGTCGCACATTGCTCTCTGCGTTCCTTTCGCGATATTGTCGATAAGCCCGAAGATCCGCCAGCTCGACAAGAGCCTTACCGAAGCTGCGATGGATCTGGGCGCTACGAGATTCCAGACGCTGAGACTCGTCATAATACCGGAGATCATGCCCGGCATCCTGTCTTCGGCGCTCCTGACTTTCACGCTCTCGATCGACGACTACCTTATCAGCAACTTCAACGTGGACAGCTCGATCCAGACACTGCCCATGATGATCTACTCCATGGCCAAGCTCGGTGTTAACCCCAAGATGAACGCGCTCACGACTCTGATGTTCGGCGCTGTCCTGGTACTCATGGTCTTATCCAACCTGTCGTCTTTCAAGAAGGCAAAACCCTCAAAGAAGGGCTGAGAAGTACGCAAAGGGTTTCGGGACCCTTAAGAAATAGAAAGCTAAATGAGCATATAAAAGGAGAGTAAAGAAATGAACAAGAACGTAAGGAAAGTCACCGCTTCTGTTACGGCACTCATGATGGCAGCTTCCATGATCCTGCCCTGCGGATGTTCCAAGAAGCAGCAGCTCGTCATCTACAACTGGGGCGAGTACATCGCAGAGGATACGATCGCTAAGTTCGAGGCAAAGTATCCCCAGTACGACGTCGTTTACAGAACATTCGAGACAAACGAGACAATGTACCCCAATCTCGAAAACGGATACGACGTAATCATCCCTTCCGAATACATGGTATGCCGTCTTATCGAGGAAGACTGGATCCAGCCCCTCGACTGGGATAAGCTTCCCGACGTCAAGAAGTACATGGATCCCATGTTCCGCGACGTAACATATACCGACAACGCAGAGGTTTCAAGCCAGGTCCTCGACTATGCCGTTCCTTACCTGTACTGCACGGTAGGTCTCGTCTATGACGCAAACAAGGTCGAGCTCCCTGAAGGCACGACTGACCCGGCAGTAATCTGGGATGTCCTCTTCAATACTGACAGCGGCCTTTCGATCGGCATGTACGATTCGATGCGTGAGTCCATCGGAACAGCCCTCAACTACTACGGCTATTCCATCAACTCGATGAACGATGCAGAGCTCCAGCAGGCATTGGATCTTCTCGTTGCTCAGAAGAGCGCTCTCCATCCCGCATACGGCGTAGACAACCTCAAGGACAAGATGGCAGCAGGCGAGCTCGCAGCATCCATCGCATGGTCCGGCGACCACATCGTTATGCTCGAAAGAGTCGAGGAGCTCGGCAATGACGACATCGATCTCCAGTTTGTACTTCCTGAAGGATCCAACTGGTCCGTAGACATGATGTGCGTTCCCACAAACTGCAAGAACTACGACGGCGCAATGGACTTCATCAACTTCATGTACGATCCCGACATCGCCCTCGAGAACTGCGAATATGTAGGTTACTCGACGCCCAACACGGCTGCCAAGGACATGCTCGATCCCGAAGTATCCGGCAACATCTACTACTATCCGGATGAGGCAGTTTTCAACTCCCTCGAAGTCTATTACACATCCGACGCTCTCGAGGAAAGATACACCGAGCTCTGGAACACTGTAAAGGCCAGCGCTTAAGTTACCCGGAAAATCGAATGATTCAGCGGGCTGCACTTCACGGTGCGGCCCGTTTTTTGCACCTGCTCCTCCTTGCATCAAGAATGCCTGTTTTTAAAAGATATACGTATGAGAGGCTGAAGCTTTAAAACCGCCCGAAATACCCTGTTTCCGGATGCTATCTGCGTGTCGGTTTTTTAGGGTCTTTTGTCGTTTATTTGTAGTATTCCCTGCTGGTTTGCGTAATATTGTGTCGGTCTTGTAAGTTTTTGTATGGAAGTTTTAGTGTTTTCCTGTCGGTTACTTGTCGCACATTGTCGCCCGGAAACGACAAAACGGCCGTTTTTTAAGAACTATAACTATCTTCTTGGATTTTAAGACAAAATCGACGGGTAGCTCCAAACGTCTACAATATTTGTCGTATAAAAACCATGAAATCAGACAAAACCCGACAGTAACCGACAAGATTCCCGACAACTTGAACATGATTTTCCGACAGTCAGATAGGGACTGAGAGATACCTGTTTTATCTGGCATCTTTGATGCAGGAGGCGGGCACCGCCTCTTGAACACCGCACAGCACCCGTGAGCAGGGCGGTCAAGAGCGCTTTGCGGGGCCATTTGGCCCGGACTCTTGACGGTCCATGGCGAACCGGGTGCTACAGAAAACAAAAAGCCGTCCGGAGACGGCTTTAACATTGTTAAATGCAGTATTTATAAGGGTTTTACTGGGCGGCGAAGAATGTGCCGACGTCGTCCTGATCGACGATCTTTTCGAGGACCTGGATGCCTGCGCCGTCTGCGATAACGCCCATGATGCCGTTCTCGGTAACTTTGCTCATGGCGGTTATCTTGGTGGCCATTCCGCCCGTGCCGAGCCAGGAACCCTTGCCGGCCGTGAAGTCGAGCATCTCGGGTGTGACTTTGTCGACATAGGAGATACGCTCCGCGTCAGGGTTTTCGCGAGGGTTGGCATCGTAGAGACCGTCAACGTCGGAAAGGATAACGAGGAGGTCGGCGTTTGCAAGGACGGCAACGTCAGCAGAAAGGGTGTCGTTGTCGCCGAAGGTGCCGTTGTGCATGATCTCCGTCGTGGAAACGGAGTCGTTTTCGTTGATTACCGGGATTATGCGCATTTCGAGCAGTGTCTCGATCGTGTTTGTAACGTTGGCTCTTGTGAGCTTGTCTGTGATGCCGTCCTTGGTGAGGAGGATCTGGCCGCAGCGGTATGAATATTCGGAGAAGCTTCTGGCATATGCGTTCATGAGCTCGCACTGTCCTACGGAAGCGATCGCCTGCTTTTCACGTGTAGTGGTGGGGCGCTCCTTGAGATCGAGATAGCCGATGCCGACACCGATGGCGCCGGAGCTTACAAGGAGAACTTCCTTGCCGCGGTTCATGAGGTCTGAGATCGAACGGCAGAGCCTGTCGATGTTGCCCAGGTTCATCTTTCCGTTATCGTATGTGAGGGTCGAAGTGCCGACCTTGACTACGATCCTTTTCGCAAAGTTGACCGGGTTGCGTGATCCGCTGTATTTGCCCAAAGTGATTCTCCTTCTTATTTATATAAATTCAACGCAAACAAGAATAAACTCTTGAGCCTGAAAATGCAAGGAAGAGTTAATGTCCGTGCGTATTTCGCTGAAGATCGGCCGGATATCCGAAGTATCAGCCCGGCGGATTGGGTCCGGGGCCGCCTCCCGGATTGTTGCCCTGACCGCCCTGGCCACCCTGGCCGCCCTGCTGCTGGTTGGGATCGGGAGTCGGGATCGGAGTAGGTGTGGGCGTGGTGTGGAACGGACACGGTTTATCGTCTCTCGGGCAGAGATAGCTGCCTGCGACGAAGTAGTCCGTGTAGATCTTGCCCTGCTCGCGGCATGCGTCTGTGGGGTAGTAGCCTGAAGAGCATACTGAAGCAGTGATTATCGTGTCGGGCTTTGTGAATGTCGCGCCCGGAAGATTCTCGTGGATGCGGTTCATGCAGTACATCCAGATCCTGACGGCGCCTGTGTAGTCGCACGAAGGGATGTTGGTCTGCCTGAGCCTGTTGTCGTAACCGTACCAGACGGCTGCCGAATAGTAAGGCGTGAAGCCGCAGAACCATCTGTCGACGTTGTCCGATGTCGTACCGGTCTTTCCTGCGGTGTCGATGTGGTCGCCGTCAGCGTTTTCGATCTGGCCGCCATAGTTGGAAGGCGTGGAGTTGGTGACGACGCCCTTGAGGATATCGCCGATGAAGAAACATGTCTCAGCTGAATATACCTGATAGCTGATGGGGTCAGGACGGCAGATGACGTTGCCCTCAGAGTCCAGGACCTGAGTGTAAGCGTAAGGCTCGGTGTATGTGCCGCCCGTAGCGAAAGTATGGTATGCGGCTGCCATCTCAAGAGTGGACATGCCGTTCGTGAAACCGCCTACGGACTGTGAAGGATAAGCGCCTTCGGAAGTCCTGTCGATGCCGACCTGCTTGAGGTACCAGAGAGCGGTCTCGCCGCCGACGTTGGTCCAGAGCTCTGCGGCTATCGTGTTGAGCGAATTGACGAGCGCGGTCCTGATTGTGACGGCACCGAGATAGGAACGTGTGTAGTTGACCGGCCAGTCCGTATTGGGGCGCTGGGGGTCGAGGTGTTTGGGTTCGTCCATTACGATCGTCGAAGGAGCGATTATGCCAAGCTCGAAAGCCGGAGCGTACTCGAGCAGCGGCTTTATGGAGGAACCCGGGTTACGGTGGGTCGATACCGCACGGTTGAGCGACAGGTTCATGGTCTTCTCGCCATAGCCTCCCGCCATCGCGGCGATCGCTCCGGTGCTGTTGTTTATAACGACCATCGAAGCGTTCGGCTTTTCGGGGTAGTCCGCTATCTTGTCGGGGTCGGCCTGGAAAAGGTCCCGCTGTTTAAAGGCTTCATCAAGGATCGCCTGCGTTCCGGGCTCAAGCGTGGTGTAGATGTGATAGCCCCTGTTGTAGACAAGGGAAGACGCGAGGCTTCTGGAGATGCCTCTTGCCTCTGCGATGTCACCGATGACTTCGGAGATCGCATACTCTGTGAAGTAGGAGTTGACTGTCGCGTTGCGGTCCGTGCTCCTCTGACGGAATTCGAGTTCCGTGTTGAGCGCGTCCTTGTACTCGTCCTCGGTGATCATGCCGAGTTCGTACATCTTGCCGAGGATGGTCCTCATCCTTCGCTGAGCGTTCCTTCTGCCGGATTCCCTTAAGGGATTGTAGTAAGAAGGGCTCTTCGGAAGGCCTGCGATCAGCGCGCACTCGGGGAGTGTGAGTTCCGATGCATCCTTGCCGAAATAGTTCATTGCGGCAGCCTGTACGCCGACATAGTTGTTGCCCATGGGCGCGAGGTTGATATAGAGCTCGAGTATCTCGTCCTTGGTGAGGTTCTGCTCGAGCGACATGGCGGAGAACCACTCCTGTACCTTACGGGAAGTGGAGTGTTCGTCCTGGCCGCTTATGAGTTTTACTGTCTGCTGTGTGATCGTGGAGCCGCCGTGTGTTGCCGAACCGCCGTTTGCGAGGGCGGAAAGGAGCGCGCTTCCGATACGCTTGATGTCGATGCCGGAGTGCTCGCGGAAACGCTCATCCTCGATCGCTATTATGGCGTCATCGATGTATGTGTTCTTGATCGCGCTGTAAGAGACGTAGATCCTGTCCACGTTCTCGGAGCCGGTGAGCTTGGCGAGGACATTGTTCTCGCTGTCATATACGAAAGATGTCTGGGATTCTTCTGCCGAAGTGAGGTCGCCGATCGAAAGAGGCTTGGTGGTGGATGCATAGCCCAGGAGCATTCCCGCGCCGAATCCGCCCAATGTGAAGCAGAGGCATAAGACGGCGACGATGGCGATCCTCAATATATCGCCGATAAAACTTGCCGCTTCGTGTGTCCAGCTGCGGTTGAAGCCGCACTTGGTGGGTTTACCCTTGAGCTGGCTCCTGAGTTCGTCGGCAAGAGCGCTGTTCTCAGGCGCAACGGGTCTCGTTGATCTCTGTCTTTTGTCACCGCTCTGAGGCAAGTAGATCGTCTCCTTCAAAATAATTTCTCCATATTCTACCACGACTTCGCATATAATTAGATTATAAATATGTGGCAAAGGCGGAGAGGACTAAGGCATTGGGGCTTATTGAAGTTGCGGTAACGTCATTAGGGAGCGAGGGACAGGGCATAGGCCGCCTTCCTTCCGGCAAGACCTGTTTCATCGCCGGAGTGTTTCCGGGCGAGACCTGTCTTTGCGAGGTTACGGAAGAGACGTCCAAGTACGCTCTTTGTGAAGCAAGTGAACTGATATCGTCTTCCCCTGACAGGATATTGCCATTCAGATCTGCAGACGAGGTGAGCGGAGGACTTCCTTTCGCCGGTCTTTCATACGATGCGCAGCTCAGGTTCAAGGAAACGCGCGTAAGAGAGTGCCTTACGAGGATCGGAGGGTTTGGAGATGACCTTCTGGATGAGGTCTTCAAGCCGATAGAAGGCGCAAAGAGCCCTTTCAGATACCGCAACCACATGCAGTATGCGGTCAGGGACTGTAGGATCGGGCTTTTGTGCGGCAAGTCCGATGCGCTCGGTGATTACGACGGAAACCTCATAGAATATGAGATCTTCGGGAAGATAAAGGATGCCGCGGAAGCTGTTTTCGGGCGCGCCCCGACAAGGCTTTTCGACGGGCTCGTGTTAAGAGGGTCACTGAGGACAAAACAGATCCTGGCAGAGCTCGTCAGTTCGTCCGATGCACCGCATGAAGTCGTCATAAGGGATGCTAAGAATTATATGGCCTCGACGGACCTTTATGAGTCGGTCAGGCACGTGTGCGAAGCTGACGGTTTTGAGCTCAAGGGACTGCTTTTCAGGATCAGCCCGAACAAGGCTTCGAAAAGAACGAGATCCGGCATCAGGACAGTGATAGAAGGTGTCGATCACTACGACGAAGTTTTCGCCGGAAGGACATTCAGGATAAAGGCCGGATCGTTCTTCCAGGTCAATACGGAGCAGGCCGAAAAGCTTGCGGCCAAGGCATCTGAGGCCTGCGGCGGCGCTGAAGTCATATACGACCTTTACTGCGGATGCGGCACTTTGGGACTTGCCGTGAAGAAGGAAGGGCAGAAGCTCTTCGGCATCGAAGTCGTTCCCGAAGCGGTGCAGTCGGCAAAGATCAACCGTTCGCTGGCGCTGTCTTCAGAGGAAGCGTCCGAATGCGAATTCATATGCAGGGATGTGCTCAAGACCGATTTCAGTGCGCTCGTGAAAAACGGAAAGATAATGCCGCCGGACTGTGTGATCGTCGATCCGCCCAGGAAGGGGCTTGATATCGGAGTAGTAAAGAAGATCCTCGAGCTCGCAGCTCCTTCTGTCTGCTACATCTCGTGCGATCCCGCGACGCTTGCAAGGGACCTTAAGATGCTTACGAGAGAATACAGGATCCTGGAAGTCACGCCCGTGGATCTGTTCCCGAATGCAAGTCACGTTGAGACGGTAGTCCTTCTTTCCAAGGGAATCGATATATCTGCAGGAAAGCTGCGTGTGGAGATGTCTGTAGAGGATATGGATCTTTTTGCTGCTCATGGGAAAACCTCGTATGGTGAGATTAAAAAGCATGTAAAAGATAAGACCGGGTTAAATGTAACGAGTTTGAATATTGCACAAGTTAAACGCAAATACGGGATGATCGAAAGAGTTAATCATAATCTCCCAAGAACTGAGAATCCGCGCAGGCCAAATTGCACCCCGCAAAAAGAAAAGGCGATTTTGGATGCGTTTGGTAATTTTGGAATGAATCCTCAAGTCTGAGAAGAGTATAAAGAACAATACTTATTCTGCAGAGAAGGTTTGAAATACGAGGCTGGAGTGAGCGTTATGCAAAGTGGTTTTGGAGAACAGATAAAAGCTGTTAATGCATTTATCGAAAGCTATAGTAAAGAGAAACAATATGCCCGGAATTATATTCATTTCTTTCGTCCGCATGTTAATAAACCTCTCAATATTGTCGGTTCTTTTGAAAACGCGATAAAACTGGAAAATGGCAGGGCTCCATCTTTGTCAGCCAATAGCAAATGTTCATTCGGAATGCAGGCATCTGTCAGTTTTAATGATATCAGAGATGAAATGCTTGGTAAGGATTCTCCTTTTGTGAACAAAGATGCTTTTGCCAGGTTTCTTCAAAAGAACAGAAATTGGTTTTGCATCGATATAGATGAATATGATCAAAGAACTTCATATAGTAAGAAGTATAGTTTTATCCAGTACCAGGAAGCATTTCTTACAAGATGTTTGATCGCAAGCAGTTTGGCCTTCGGATATATATTTTCTGCGGACGGACAGGATGAATTAATTGAGAGCCTGAAGAATCATCCTAATATCATCTTTACTCAAAAAGACAACAAGTATTATGTCCGTGGCAGGATAAGTGACGAACTGATCAACAGATATGCTGATACGGAAATAACAGTTTTCGATGACAGGGGACATAGTGAGAAGAAGCTGTTTGGTGAGCTTTACAGACATGATGACAATAAGGATCTTGTGTGTTTCAGTCCTGCTATTTATTCCGGAGTAATACCGCGCTTATGCAAGGTCTTATACGAAGAACCTAAAATAGGAAATCAGGATATTTACAAGCTCCAGTTTGAAATGGGCAGGACCTCATATATGACGATGTATGCGTTCAATTTTGAGAATGCTGCTGGCGGAACGGAAGTCTTGCTGAACCATCCCTTTATGCAGATTAAAACAGGAAAGGCAACTTACGAAGAGATCAATCGTTATTTTGATCTTATGGAGGTTCAGGCACAAACGAAGTTTTATGACGACATGACAGATGCCGGGCATAATCCCTTTTCAGCTGAGATCAAAGCTTTAAATGATTATTTGAATAATTCCTGGAATATTCATAATGTGAATGTGTCAGGCAATGTAATTACAAGAGAAGACATCTGTGTATACACAAAAAGAGCACGTATAATGTCTGATCCGGGTCACCTGTTTTGTTCAGTTAATGGCGGCAGTGAGATATATGATAAGAAAGTCAGTTATTATAAGTCATCTGTACAGGAAGATATTCCCACGATTTCATACGGTAATGATCCGTTCTATTTTGGCGGTGAACTTACACGAGAAGCAATAGCAGAACTCGGTCTGTCGGATAATTCTCCTTATTGGAAATACTATGGTTTCACATGCATGTCCGGCTATCATGGCAAAGAATCGACACATGCCCTGTGGTTGCATTTTAATGTTTTAGGTGAGAGATATTGCAGTGACAGTTTTGAGCAGATCTCCATCCGGAGAATGGGTGCATCTGAAAGCATGGAAAACAGCGAGATATTTGGTTACAAACTTACCATAGTTAACAGCCGGAAAGAAAAGATAGTGGATTTCTTTAAAACGATCCTGTCAGCATTGATCGAATGGAAAGATGTGATATCTATAATTATCATCTCTTTATGCGCTATCAAATTCAAAGATCTGTTAGATCTGGAAGCTAAGATCAATATTGTTTTTGCTGTTCTGCTCATTGTTTTGCTGATAATAAACTTTATTCCGAATCTTCTGGCAAGAAACAAGTACCATAGAAGGATCAATTCGAAAACTATTTCGGCATATAATGAAGATGAGATCACAAATGTTATTGAAAAGATTTTCGGCGACAAGTCAGAAACGGATATGATACTGATCATACTTACGAAGATGAGGCTTATAACGCTTATCGATTATAGTGATGAAATTTACCATGACCGATCAGGTAATTGAAAAATGAAAATGTAGCTTTTGGCAGATAAAAACAATTGTTGAGACGGCAGTAAAGCTCTCCATATCAGTATTATGACCATAAGGTTTTAACATACACATTGAAAGCAGCGTTGTATGGCAACGTCATTATCTTATTGACTTAAACTCAACAGAACATTATTATACAAAAAAGGAATTGAAATCCTGAAATGTATAAGGAGAGCCTTATGTATATTTACAGGCATTTGGAAAAAAGAGTTAAATACATGGCAGATCATTTTCCTGTTGTTCTGGTATCGGGAGCAAGACAGGTTGGAAAAACAACACTGCTTAAGAAGATTGCGGAAGGAAAAAAGGACATTCAATATGTCACCTTGGATCATCCCAGGATACGTCAGCTGGCAAAAGAAGACCCGGAACTGTTTCTTCAGCAATATAGCGCACCGGTAATAATCGATGAAATCCAATATGCGCCGGAACTATTGCCCTTTATAAAAATCAAGGTGGATGAAAACCGGCAAAACGGCAGCTTTTACCTTACTGGTTCCCAAATGTTTCATATGATGAAAAACGTCAGTGAATCTTTGACCGGAAGGGTCGGAATACTGTCGATGTTTTCATTGTCCAGAGCGGAGACCGAGGGCAGGGAAAACATTCCGTTTCTGCCTGCAAATGTGAAGGATACTGTATCGGATGACAATATATCTGATATCTTCGAAAGAATATTACGCGGTAGTATGCCTCAGCTTTTATGCGATCCGGAGCTGGATGCGGAAGATTATTACGGCTCATATGTACAGACCTATATTGAGAGAGATATCCGGAATCTGGTTAACATAAAAGACGAAGGCAAGTTCACAAAATTCATATCCTGCGTGGCGGCCAGAACAAGCCAGGAGGTAAATCTGGCCGATATAGCCAAAGATGTAGAGATTGACCGAAAAACGGCAGATAACTGGCTTTCCATTTTGGTTACTTCCGGAATAGTGGTATTGGTTCATCCTTATTCAGGAAACACGATTAAGAGGATCATTAAACGTCCCAAAATGTATTTTATGGACACGGGACTCGCTTGTTATCTAAGTATGTGGAATAATGCAAGAGCATTGGAATTATCAGCAATGGCCGGGGCGATGTTTGAAAACTATGTTGTCTCCGAGATTATTAAGGGTTATGCAAATAACGGAATAGATGTCAGGAGCAGATTGACATATTACAGGGATAATAATGGTAAAGAAATTGATCTGATGATCATTGAAAACGGAAAGATTTATCCGGTCGAGATAAAGATGAGTGCAGATCCCGGAAAAAAAGCTTTAAAGAATTTTTTAATTTTGGATTCGCTTCCGGAAGAAACAGGGGAAGGGGCTGTGTTATGTATGTCATCGGTTGTAATTCCCTTAGATGAGAAGAATAAGCTGATTCCGATAAAGGCAATATAGCGCATGTTGCCGATCTTATTGACAATCGACAAGATGGTGGTATTGATGATGCATATACATTTTATAAGCAAACCTCGAAGCGAACGCAAGGAGGATTAGAAATGCTAAATGATTTTTTGAACAGTTTGCAATGTGTATTGAAGGATGAAACGCAGGATTATCAAGCTGTTCTAGAAGCCTGGCAGATGAAGGACTGTCATACGGCGTTTATGCCTGCCATAACATGGTATAGCGGCATATGCAATCTTTTTGCCCAAAAAGCCGGTGTTGAAGGGAAGGACATGATATGGATCATTCCCGCAGCGCAGCACGATTACTACTGGCTGTCGATATTGAAACAAAGGATAGAGGACTTTTATGCCAAAGATGAAATGGAGATGCCTGATCAAGGATTATTTCTCAAAACAAGTGCTGAAGAATTTGAAGAATGTATTCTTTTACATTCTAACGATTTGCAAAACGAATCAGAACACACGATCCTTGGCGCTAATGTTGTTTTACTCCGTCTTTCTCTTTCAAACGGCAGCGATACGCTTCTTTTTATTCTCCTGGATCACCAGGATAATTGCTGGAAAAACATCATTGAGGAATACAACGTATCATTAACATGGCTTGTTGATTCCGGACGTGGAATGGGAGACTATTTTATTCATGTAAATTTGTACCAGTTAATGAAGAATACGTCACGCCCGAACATTCTTCCTCCACTTTATTTCAAAGGATTGTATAACAAGGGTGAAATACCCGTGGGCTTTAGATTTCTTTATGCCATGCTCAGTGAGCCTGATGCAGATGGATATGATATATGGCAAACCTTTTCTGCTGTATATGATACGGGTTGGAGAAAAATATGAAAAGGATCAGCTATATCATTGTCATTATTATGAGTCTGATATTTGCAGTGTCGGACTATTTTATCGTGATGCGCCAGTCTTACGACAAGTATCTTGAAGGGGAGTATTTCTTCCGTTATCAGGCGCAAACCGTAAACGACCATACGGATGACTGGTACCTGTCGGAAGCGGCGATGAGTCTGGACGCATCGGACCCGAAGACGTCACTGATGCATTTCGCGAAAACGACAGTCTATGCATGGGCCCCTGCAGGCAACAACTGTACGGTATTAAGCGGCAGCTACACCATTGAGGATTTTCCTCTGGGAAACCTCAAATTCGAAGACGCGGACAAGGACTATTTCTACGGCAAGAAATACACTTACGACGAATACATCGAAATACTCAACGGCATGACAGAAGAGCAGCTCGAGGGACCAAGGGTAAGCGACAGTAAAATGCGGAGTTACCTCAGCGTGAAGAGATTCATGTTCATACTGATCGGAGTCGATGTTGCGCTGGCGATCGTGCTCTTCTTCCTTTACAGGGCAGAACTTGACGGAGCGGTCGATCTTGTACTCCTGCTGGGCGCTCTTTACGGCTTCTTCTTTGAAGTGATCACGGCATTCGTGTTCTGAGTGAAGTTGTCGATTTGAATAGAGAAGGATGAAAAATGAAGGTTATTTTCAAAAGTTATATCTGCGACAGCGAACAGAAATGGATATCGGAATATATTTCCGGCAAAAGTATCAATTACGATAAGTACAAAGATCCCGATGTCGAATCAAGCAAGAACTACCCCTTCTACGAAGAGCTGACGGTATTTCTCAATGCGCGCGAAGAAAAGGTCGGAGGGCTTAACGGAAGATATGTTTACCATTTCAACCGGACGGATCCATATGGCATTGAAGTCCGTGAAATGAAGACATCCGGGGATGTGACAGGACCGGTCTTTTATCTGAAATCCGATCAGCTCGGTTTCTCGGCGCCGTGCGAAGAGAGGAAATATCCTTACGACCGTTATATCCGTTTGGCAGAAGGCGAAGAGGATGCATTGAAAAAGGTTGCCGAATGGATATACAGGACGCGCGAGCTCGGCGGATCCTTCCTGTGGCCCATGGAACCGGACGGCAAAGGCGGATGGAAGGAAAATCCTGCAATAAATTCCAACCGCGGAGGTTCTGATCCTTTTGACGAAAAAGGAGTGTACAAAGGCGGAGGGTACGATAAGTACTGGATCGAGGACAGGGCGGACCTGACGCTTTTCGAGATAAAGCGTGTACTGGACTATATTTCCGGACACGGTGCGGACGGTATCCTTTGGAACTGCTGTCTGCCGGAGTCAAATCTCATGAAGTGGCTGAAGCATTTCGGGAGCTTTGAAAAATATACGGAATTCTTCTGTTTCGTGCCGTTTTTGTGCGACGGAGACGATCCGGTGCCGGCAAACATAGTTTTCAGCGGCAGTGTTGGAAAGTTGCCTGTTAATTGCGAACGTGATATCGGTAACAGGGAAGAAAATTCCATCTTCAAGCTGAATAAAAAAGAACTTGAGCGAATGTTTGATAATATTAGCAGTATTGTCATCAACAGATCATTAATAATGAGAAAAGTCATTAGGGAATATGAAAAGAAAAACAGTCAGGAATAAAAACGCACTGCTCGCATCCTTTGCCGCCATCCTGGCAGGTGTGATGCTGACATCCTGCAGCGGTGCCGGCACAGATACGGAACAGACAACGGAATCTGAAACGGAGCAGGAAACAACGGAGACCACCACTGAAGTTACCACGACGGTCACCGGGAGCGAGACGGTCAGGGCAACGCCCGTCCCCACGGAACCCGCGGTCACGGAAACACAGGAAACTTCTGAAACATCCGGATCGTCGGAGGAGACCTCCTTTACGTTAAACATCGACTATCACGACATCGGGAAAGAATATACATTGAATGAGGAACACGGGTCGGCAGTGACGCTTGAAGGCAGAGTGCTGATCGTATCGATCTTTGCGAGCGACAGTTACTCGAGCTGGGATTTCTCCAAAAGCAAAGACATAAATACGAGGAAGATTGCCAAGGATAAGATGGGAGTCGCAACCGAATTCCTGACTGAGCAGGCCGATCACTACGGCAAAGAGGTAATATTCATCTACGATTGGGATGAGAATGAGGATCTGTACTATACGGCAGGGTTTGATCACGACATCTCAAATCTGGAGCCAGGCTGGTATGCGCTCCAGGATAACTGGATAAACGACAATGTCAACACTTTGGATCTTTTAAAGAAATACAGGGCCGACAACCTGTTATTCATGTTCTATTTCAACACCGGTTACGAGTGCGAGTCACACTCGTGCGCGATAGAACATAAGATGGGCGATTACATAATCAACGAGTATGTAAACATCAACATGAGGCACAACGGCTATGAAATGACTACCGCGAGCTTCGCGCACGAGATAATCCACACTTTCGGCGCGCCGGATCTGTATTACGCAAGCGAATGGATCCCGCAGGAATATGTGGATGAATTAATGGCCACGAATTCTAACGACATCATGTACACGGTGTCCACGTCCTATGAGATCGTCAACGACTTCACGGATCTGGACGCGTATTACGTCGGCATAGCCGAGAGACCGGAGATCGTGGATGAATGGTCGCTTTCCCTGAGCGAACACGATCTGAGTTATTGATATACAAGTAAGTATTTGCAATTCCTTGCGCATATTATCCGAGGATCAGTTTATGAATGAGAGACCGGTTTTAGACAAGAGCCTTGACGGCGAAACATTCCGAAAATGGTACTGGCTCAAAGAGGAACTGGTGCTGTTCTGCAGGGAGAACGGACTTCCCGCATCAGGCGGCAAGAACGAGCTTGCGGAAAGGATCGCACACTTTCTCGATACCGGTGAGGTAAAGCCGGCTGCTTCAAAGCAGGGAAGGAAGGCCTCTTCCGGTCCTGAGGTCATTACTTTGGACAGCCTGATAGAACCCGGATTTGTGTGCTCTGAGAAGCACCGCGCTTTCTTTAAGGAGCAGATAGGGAGCTCGTTTTCTTTCAATGTTGCCTTCCAGAAATGGCTCAAGAGCAATGCCGGCAGGACATATGCCGAAGCGGTCGCGGCGTATCACGCAATCAAGGCTGAAGCAGGGTCAGGGAAAAAGATTATTGACCGCCAGTTCGAATACAACACATACATCAGGGATTTCTTTGCAAGCAACAGCGGCCGTTCGCTCGACGATGCCATCAGATGCTGGAAATACAAAAAGAGCCTGCCCGGCCATAACCGTTACGAAGACAGCGATCTGGCTGCCCTGGACGAATAAGGCAGAAATTATTACAAATATTAAAAACTTCTGACAAGTGCCGCGTCTCCATGTTAAAATCAACAATCATACATAAAAAGGGGGATTTTGATCAATGCGCACACGTTGGAAATTTATGGGCGCGGTCCTGACAGTTGTGATGATCCTTACATCACTCTCCATGACCGTTTTCGCCGACAATCCGATAGAAACCGGCTCAGTCCAGGGACAGTTCTCCTGGGAACTGTATATGGACGGTACAATGCGTGTTACCGCCTACACCAATCACATTAACCTGGCTGATATCTCGGACGGTAACGTAAAGAGAGCTGTTGACCGCATCGAATTCGATATATCGCAGCCGGCTTCCAATCCGTCAACAAAATACATCCGTATCGAAGGCCGCGGTGTCCGGGCAAAGGAGCTTGAATATATCGGCGGAGAAAGCCGTTATTACGAGTCTGTATCGATATACATGCTGCAAAACCTTAAGACAATTGATTTTCCCGAAGGAGCCCAGATCCAGAGTCTCGTCATCACGGGTGCGGCTTTCGACAACATCGATTTTCTGGATGATCTTAATGTTGAGCGCATCTGGCTGAAGGACTGTGATTATCTTCTGAATGTTTCCGTTCCTGCCAAGATCAAGAATTCGGTAATAGACGAATGTTCATGTCTCGAAGCTGCAACCATCCTTTCCAAGGACACACAATTCTTCTTCCCTAATTGCGAAAGCCTCGGATCAGTCTCGATCCCTGCCGGCGTTACAAAGATTGCTTATCAGGCCTTTGAGGGATGTGACAGCCTTATTGAAGTAAAGCTTCCCACATCGGTAAGAGAGATCGGCACATTCGCTTTCTATGATTCGGGATTGGAAAAGATCAACATCCCTGACGGCGTTTCGAAGATCGAGTACGGTACGTTCATGAAGGCCGACCTGAGGAAAGTGAAGCTTCCGTCTTCCGTCAAGGAGATAGGACCCTGCTCATTCATGAACAACACCCGTATGACTTCGATAAACATCCCTTCGGGAGTTACAGCGATCCAATATGCGACCTTCTCGGGATGCGCAAGCCTCAGAGCCATCGAAATACCTGACACTGTCACGGTCATCGGCGGACGTTCATTTAACGGTACCGGACTGACTGAAGTGACGATCCCTTCAAGCGTTACAAGGATCAACAGGGCCGCATTCAATTACAATGTGGACCTTACTGACGTTCATATGCCTGCAAGCGTGAAAACGATGGGCATCGCCGCTTTCGAGGCATGCTACAGGCTGTCCGATTTCTATTTCGAGGGATCGCAGGAGCAGTTTGAGAGCATAACGATCCTGGACAAGGACGGTAAAGTGTCTGACGAGAATATCTACGATGCCTGCTTTACATATTCAGGTTCGCTCTATGATGACGGGATCAATTTCCATTTCATAGGCGATCAGGGCTGGAAGGAGACCGAAGAAGGCTGGCGTTATTACGATGAAAACGAGAAGCCTGTAACCGGCTGGCTCCAGATCGGCGAATACTGGTTCTTCTTTAACGAAGACGGCATCATGCAGACAGGCTGGGTCAAGAACAGCGGAAAATGGTATTTCTTCGGCCCGAACGGCGCAATGAAGACCGGCTGGGTAAAGGACGGCGGCAAGTGGTATTACTTCAAGTCCAACGGCGAAATGGCAACAGGCTGGATCTCTGACGGCGGCAAGTGGTATTACCTCAAGCCCAGCGGCGAGATGGCTACAGGCTGGATCCAGGATGGCGGCAAGTGGTATTACCTTGATTCAACCGGCGCGATGACCGTAGGCTGGGTAAAGGACGGCGGCATCTGGTACTACCTCAAGTCAAACGGCGAGATGGCAACGGGATGGACTGTCGTCAGCGGCAAATGGTACTACTTCAAGTCAAACGGCGAGATGGTTACAGGCTGGTTAAAGGACGGCAGCAAGTGGTATTACCTGGATTCCAACGGTGCCATGCATACCGGCTGGCTCGAGATAGACGGCAATTGGTATTACCTTGATACTTCCTCCGGCGTCATGGTCACCGGCACTAAGACGATCGGCGCCAAGACCTATGAGTTCGGTTCCAACGGTGTCTGCAAGAATCCGTAAGACTGATATCCGGCCGGATCCCTGACGGAGTTTCTGAAGGGACGGGGGAGATCTAAAAACTTATCAACAGAGGGCTGTCTGCTGAAACGCAGGCAGTCCTTAATTTTTGTTCGGCCTCGGAGGAAAAGACAAATATCGTTTTTTGAGTTTTTTCCCCAATAACGATACTTTGGCTTCAAAGCGTACTTCCCGTAAATTAATAAGCCTTTCCCGGCAAAATGTAAAATTACAAATGTTAAAAACCTCTGATATATTTGCGGTTTCCGTGATACAATCAGTGATTATATATTTAGTATGGGGGTACTATTATGCGTACGCGTTGGAAGATGCTGAGTTCTCTTTTGGCCGCCGTCATGATCATCACGTCATTATCGTGCATTATTTCCGCTGATTCTGAGGTGCTGGCCAGTGGTGAGAACACCTATTACAGCTGGGAATACAACTCTCACGATGAGCTGTGGGTCTACAGTAAACCGCATGTGGCATATATAGACATGGGATATATTGACCAGAATATTTTGGACACGGCACCCTGCGTCGTCTTCTATACCGGAGATACGGTCAGCCCCACTTCCTGTTTTTATTTTAACGGCGCTTACTGCAATGCGGCCGAGGTCTATGTAAAGACTTATAACAATTGCAGCTATAACCAGATCACGATAATGAATTTCCCCAATGTTTCTTCGGGAAGCAATGTCGGGTTTGTTAACTGCGAGCATATCAGCGAACTGACATTCGAGAACATGAACTTCAGTTCGATAGATTTCGTAAAGAGTTCAGTCGCCAGCACCATCAATTTCAAGAAGTGCAACGGTCTTACAGAAGTTACCGTTCCGTATACCTATAAGACCGTGACTTTCCAGTCATGCGGTGGATTGACGAAAGCAACGCTTGAAGACGGATTAAAGACGGTCGATCAGTTTATGTTTTCCGGCTGTAAGGCTCTTACGAGTGTTTCCATTCCGGATTCCGTCACTACAATTCAGTATGGCGCTTTCCAGAACTGCAGAGACCTTAAGTCGGTTCAGGTGCCTTCCAGCGTCTTTTATATCGGACCCAGAGCTTTCACAAATACCGGTCTGACTTCTTTTAAGATCCCCGGCGGTATATCCGAGATCGAGTACCAGACTTTCGCAGGATGCAGCAACCTCAAGAAGGTAACGATCCCCTCTTCACTCAGATATATCGGATTTAACGCTTTCAGCGGCTCCGGAATTACGTCGGTAACGGTTCCGGACGGTGTCACCAAGATCGAGTATGCAGCATTCTCCGGCTGCCCGAATCTTGTAACGGCCACTCTGCCCGACTCTCTTCAGTACCTCGGCGTCAGTGCGTTCAAGGACTCCGGAGTTAAGTCGGTCAACATTCCGACCGGTCTTACAAGGATCGAATATCAGACATTCCAGGGCTGCAGAGATCTTACTTCCATCACCATCCCCGATAACATCAAGGCGATCGGAAGCCGCGCTTTCGGCAATTCCGGCATTACCTCGATCGACATTCCTTCAAGCGTCGTAAGGATCGAATACAACGCTTTTGAGTACTGCAAGAGTCTTCAGTCTGTTGAAGTTCCCGAAAGTGTACAGGTTCTTGGCAAGTTCGCATTCATGGAGTCAGGTGTCGAGACGGCAAAGCTCCCTTCGAGTGTCACAAAGGTATCTTACGGTCTCTTTATGAACTGTAAATCACTTAAGTCGGTAGAACTTCCCGATACGGTCTCCTGCATTGACGGATGCGCATTCCTTAACTGCGGACTTACTTCGATAGATCTTCCTTACGGACTGAGCGTGATCGAGTATGCGGCATTCTCCGGATGCAAGGATCTCAAGTCGATCGAGTTCCCGGGATATGTGAAATTCATCGAAGCACGCGCTTTCCAGGGCACGGGTCTGACATCAGTCTCCATCCCCGAAGGTGTTACTAAGATCAATCTCGGAACATTCAATAAGTGCAAAGATCTCAAGACTGTATATTTAACTACAAATACAACGAGTATCTGGGAAGACGCATTCAGCAACTGCGATCTTGATGATGTTTATTATGACGGTTCAAGAAGCGGGTTCGAAAACATTAAAGTCGTCTCAACGGACTCCCACAGAGATCCTCTCCTTTCCATCTACGGCGTTTTCGGTGATTCCTATGAACTTCATTTCGGTATTGCGCCCAAGACGGGATGGGAATTGGTCGACGGCATCTGGCGTTATTTCGAAGATGACGTGATGGTCAGCTACACATGGAAAGAGATCGGCGGCAAATGGTATTACTTTGACGAGATCGGTGCCATGGCTGAAGAATGGACACAGATTGGCGGCAAGTGGTATTACTTCAAGCCCGGCAACGGTGCAATGCAGACCGGGTGGCTTGAAGACGGCGGCAAGTGGTATTATCTCGATCCCACATCCGGCGCCATGAAGACGGGCTGGGTTCAGGTAGCAGGCAAGTGGTACTTCTTCAAGTCCAACGGCCAGATGGTTACAGGCTGGCAGCAGATCACGGGCAAGTGGTATTTCTTTGAATCCAGTGGCGCAATGAAGACCGGCTGGCTCGAAGAAGGCGGCAAGTGGTATTACCTCAAGCCTTCCGGCGAGATGGCCACAGGCTGGCAGCAGGCAGGCGGCAAGTGGTACTACTTTGAGTCAAACGGCACCATGAAGACCGGGTGGCTTAAGATCGGCAACAAGTGGTATTACCTTGATCCTTCCTCCGGCGCAATGGTCACCGGCACGAGGACGATAGGCGGCAAGACCTACACCTTCGATTCGAATGGCGTCTGCCAGAATCCTTAAGCTCGCGGCGGAATAATTGATTGCTTCATACGGGGGCTGTCTCGAAAACGGGACAGCCTCTATATTTATGCCGATACGAAAAACACGGCTGAAACCACGGCAGTAGCCGTTGTTTTAGCCGAGGTTATAAAATGTTTTTGAGACAGTCCGTTTTTGTGATCGACAGACATGGTTTTCGGGCTCGAAAATGGGCAGATTGCACCAATTGTAAACGGAATATTAATAAATGTTCCCAAATTGTGAATTAAATGTTAACAAAAACAATATGGCGTGTTAACATAATGTTAACAAATGTTCCAAAAGGGGGATCCATATGAAAGGAAGCAAGATTAAGGCAGCAGGTGTTGCACTCGTGGCAACAGCGATGCTGGTTGGCGGACAGGTTTCGGCTGCACACGTACCGGGTGGCACAATGGATCCGGGCAAAGCAACGGAGATCTTTTACGATCAGATGGCTCACATCTCTCTGAGTGCGAGCAACAACGATTACGATCTTTATAAATTCATTCCCAAAGCTACCGGAAACTACACCATCTGGTTAGGTGATCTGGACAGCGGTGATGAGCCGTATATCGGGATCATTGACGAGAACTATGATGCTATCGGAGAGTTTAAATGGGCCAGCGACGGGATTTCATCGTGCAGCTATGATCTGGTAAAAGGCGAGACATATTATATCTGTGCATGGACCGAGCATCAGGATTCCGCGAGCGACTATACATTGTCGATCATCTACTACAAGGGCTCGGGCAATCCGTATGAAGGCTGGCGCAAGATGGAAGGCGACTGGTATTACGTTACCGGAGACAACAAGTATGCGACCGGCTGGATGAAGATCGGCAGCGACTGGTATCTGTTCAGCAAAGACGGCGTGATGCAGACAGGCTGGAAGTCTTCCAGCGGATCCTGGTATTACCTGGGTACTGACGGTATCATGAAGACCGGCTGGCAGAAGATCAGCAACAAGTACTATTACCTCGGTACCGACGGCGTCATGACAACAGGCTGGAAGAACATCGGCGGAAAGACATATTACTTCAATACTGACGGCGTAATGAAGACAGGCTGGCAGAAGAGCGGCAGTTCATGGTATTACCTGAGCGGTTCCGGCGCTATGCTCACGGGCTGGCAGACGATCGGCGGAAAGACATATTATTTCAAACCCGACGGCGCCATGGCCAACGGGTGGACCAGCATCGGCGACAAGTGGTATTACTTTGACGGCGACGGTTTCGTTACCACGGGATGGAAGAGCATCAGCGGCAAATGGTACCACTTCAACGGCAGCGGCATAATGGAGACCGGCTGGGTACAGTCAGGCAGCACATGGTATTACTTCAATACTGACGGCAGCATGGTCACGGGATGGAAATCCGTCGGCGGAACATGGTATTACTTTGAGTCATCCGGCGCGATGAAGACCGGTTGGAAGTTCACCGGCGGCGCCTGGTATTATTTCGAAAGGTCCGGCGCAATGGTGACCGGAAAGAAAGTCATCGGCGGTGTCGAGTACGATTTCGGTACTGACGGCAGGATGAAAGAAAACTGACATAAGACTGATAAGCGGAAGCACTCGTGTAAGAGAATGGGACGCATCTGATGCATTGGCTGAAGGTGCGTCCTTTTCTGTTTGCCGCCAAATGCCCGAAAATGCGGATTGTTATTAACCCACCGACAATATATCCTTTATATATCACCTTCCAAAGGAGGAAAGCCTATGCGTACCTGCAGAAGAATTCTTGTTTCAATGATGACGGTCGTGATGATCGTTGCAGCGTTCCCGATGATCGTCGCAGCGGTTACGAAGAGCGGTTGGTTTTTGAGCCAGAAAGGCTGGAGTTATTACGACTGTGAAGGGAAAAAAGTAACCGGCTGGAATTCAATAGAATATGAAGGTTATTATTTCGATGAAGAAGGCATAATGGTCACGGGCTGGAAAGAGTTCGAAGAAAGAAAAAGCGTTGATATCAGATTCCACACTGACGGAAGAATCGAACGATATAGCATGCCGCAGCGCGGGGGATGGTATTATTTCGGAAGCAACGGAAAAGCAAGAAGCGGATGGGAGAAGATCGGTGGCAAGTGGTACTGCTTCAGGGAATGGGGCAATATGTACGGCGGAGTCTATTCTGTTAACGGTGTGACACATTACGGCGAATTAACCCATGTAACGGAGATAGAAGAAACCGGAGAACACACCTCCAGGATCTCGATAAGCAAGGAAACTTATTTCTTCGATGACCACGGCGTCATGAAGACAGGATGGGTCGCGCCCGCTGATTATTATCAGGGATATGGCGGTAAATGGGCGTATTTCAACAGCCACGGTGCCATGCTGAGCGGCTGGCAGCAGATCGGCGGAAGATGGTATTTCCTCGAGCAGCAGTCTGACGGCTGGTGCGTTACGCTTATCGGTTGGAACGAGATCAACGGCAAGTGGTACTACTTCAACAAAGGCGGTGACATGGCGACTGGTTGGAAGCAGATCAGCGGCAAATGGTATTACCTGGGCAGCAACGGCAAGATGGTAACGGGCTGGCAGGAGATAGACGGCAAGTGGTACTTCTTCGAAAAATCCGGCGTGATGGCCAAGGGCTGGAAGCAGTATGGCGGCAAGTGGTATTACCTGATGCCGTCCGGAGAGATGGCAACCGGCTGTGTTCAGATCAGCGGCAAGTGGAATGAGTTCGGCAATACCGGCGTATGGCTCGGAGTCGTAAACAGTTACCATGCCGACAATACGACCGTCTATGTATCGAACGAGGGAGTCTATCATTTCGCATGCGACTGCAGTGGAATGACAAGATATACCGCCATGACCCTGGCGGATGCAAGATCCAGGGGCTATACACCCTGCAGCGTCTGTTCGTAATGATGCGCCTGTGTTTTCGGAGCATTATGAGACTTAACAGGGCAGAGATAACAGCAAACAGCTGAAACTGTTTGACTTTATACAGGAGACTTAAGGAATGAACATATTCAAAAAAGCGATCACGCTTGCATTGGCTGCTGCTACGGCGGCCGGCATCTGGGCAAGTCCGGTACTGACAAAGGATGTAAGCGCATTTACCGAGTATTCAGGCATCGACATTATCGATGAATTCCTGAACGATTCGAGGTGGGCTGACGGCATCACCTGGAACAGCTCGAACACGCCGAAGCTCTCGTCGGGCGGTGCGACCGGATGCTGCGCATACTGCTGTGACTACACCAAGTATTGCTACGGAAAGAATTATCCTGACAGCGGCGAGTCTTTCACAAATATCGACGAGATAAGGGCAGGCGACGTCATCACGGTCGGCAATAAGAGCACAGGCTCGATCGGGCACTGGTTCGTCGTTTACAAGAGAGTCGGCGACGACCTCTATGTCGCGGAAGGAAACTGCGAAAATAAGGTAAGGATCGGCTGGTATTACACGATCATCCATGACGAGAACAGATTCGACGGCGACAGAAAGACAAGGAACTTCCTTAAGGGTTACCACTATCTGCCTGCGATCACGGGCTGGATAAAAGAGGACGACACATGGCTCTACTACGATTACAACGGCCAGAAGACGACTGGCTGGAAGCAGATCGGCGGGCAGAGGTTCTATTTCGATGAGACCACGGGCGCCATGCTCACGGGCTGGCAGGAAATTGAGGGCAGATGGTATTACTTAGACAAGGATAACGGCAGCATGGCTACCAGCTGGAAGCAGATTGGAGGCAAGTGGTACTTCTTCACGCCTTCGACCGGCGTTATGTTAACGGGGTGGAAAAAACTCGGAAACACCTGGTATTACTTCGACAAGTCGAACGGTGACATGGCTTCGGGCTGGAAGAAGATCGGGAGCAGCTGGTACTATTTCGACAAGGCCAAAGGAGACCTGGCATTGGGCTGGAAGCAGATCGGCGGCAGCTGGTATTTCTTTGATAAGACGAACGGCGACATGGCTACCGGCTGGAAACAGATAGGCGGCAAGTGGTATTACTTCGACAAGACCAACGGCAATATGGCTGCCGGCTGGAAGCAGATTAACGGCAAGTGGTACTTCTTTGACAAGACCAACGGTGACATGGCTACCGGCTGGAAGGGCATCGGCGGAAAGTGGTATTACTTCGACAAGACGAACGGCGACATGGCCACAGGCTGGAAGGGCCTCGGCGGAAAATGGTATTTCCTCGACAGGACCAACGGCGACATGCTGACCGGCTGGCAGACGATCGACGGCAAGAAATATTTCTTCGACAATACCGGCGCGATGGTTACGGGTTCCCAGGTCATCGACGGCCAGGAGTACGACTTCACTGATGAGGGTCCGCTTATCAGCTGATGTTGATTTGAGTTTTGGTTTCAAGGGCGCATCCGAGCGGGTGCGCCTTTTCATTAACCGCCTCTCCCAAAAGTGCCGCCCTCTTTTTATGCTATAATTCCCCTATGGTTTTATCAGGTAAGTTCTCGAAAATCGGCCCGGTCACGCCGCTCCAGGTATTGGTGGCGGTGATGCCTTTTATCACGGGCATCTTTTATGAATGGCAGGCTGCTCTCGCGATAGCCGCACTTCTTGTTATCCTGATAGCAAAGACCGTTAAGGAAAAGAAGATCTGCTTCGAGACGGGTTTCCCGCTGATCTTTACGGCGTGCCTTACGGCAGGACACATACTGACTGCTTTCTGGGCGGTCGATAAGGGCATGGTCTGGCTCGGAGTTGTTAAGTTCCTGCCGCTCCTGCTCTTTGTTTTCGCCGCTTCGAAGGAAGATGACAACTTAAGATTCGTTCCTCTGGCGGGCGTCGTCATGACGGTGGTCTCGGTCGCGCTGAGCCCGATCGATGCGCTGAAAGGACACGTCATCGTAAGCGGAAGGATCGGAGGATTTTTCGAATACCCGAACGCGTTTGCAATGTTCCTGCTCATATGTCTGATCCTGGTGCTCTTCAAGGAAAAGATCAGGATCGTCGATTGGGTTTTCGCAGCCGTTTATCTGGCAGGCATCGCTTTGAGCGGCAGCCGTACGGTTATCGTGCTCACGGCACTTACGGCGATAGTCTTCATTGCATGGGTCAATGACAAAAAGATCAAGATCATCGCAGCAGCGGCTTTCGTACTGGCCGCGGCCGCAGCTGGCATATACCTGTTCAACAAGCTGTCGTCACTTACCAACGGCAGTACTTTCTACGGAAGATTTCTTTACTTCATCGATGCCATGCCGGTGATCTTAAAGCACCCGTTCGGCCTCGGTTACTATGGTTACTACTACACGCAGGGGTCGTTCCAGACGGGCGTGTACAGCGTCATCCACATCCATAACGACCTTTTGCAGATCCTTCTGGACGTCGGCTGGATCCCCGCAGCCGCAGGCTGCGTCATGATGGTCAAGGCGTTCATGAAGGCGGAGTTCCAGTACAAGGTGATAATGCTGATGACGGTGCTCCACCTGCTGTTCGACTTCGACATGCAGTTCGTATCGATGTCGGTGATCCTCCTTGCTGTTGTCATCAGGTCCTCGAACTCGAAAACAAAGACGCTCAAGCTTTCCTACAAGACGTCGCTCGCATCGCTGGCCGCCGTATCGGTCGTGCTCGCCGGCGTGTCAGTATATTTCGGACTTGCTTCGTTCTTCAATTACCTCAACAGGTTCGATACGGCGGCAAAGATCTATCCGGCCTACACCGAAGCTCAGAAGATGAATCTCGTCAACGCGCAGACCGATGAGGAGATGGATGCTGTTGCCGGCTCGATCCTGAAGCATAATCCAAATTACCCGCTTGCCAACAACGCGAAAGCAAGGCTCGCATTTTCATCGGGCGACATCCTTTCCATGATGGACTACAAGGAAAAGGCGATCAGCTACGACAAGTACTCTCTGCAGGAATACCTTGATTATCTCGACATGCTGACTTATGCGATCTCGATGTATGTCCAGATCGAAGACTATGACAGTGCCGAATACTGCATCAGCAGGTGCCTTTCCATCAGGAACGACTTAAAGCGCGTCGAGGCGGGAACTTCCGAACTCGGGCGCATGATCGACGACAAGCCGGAACTCGAGCTCCCGGCCGAATATGCCGATTACATTGACATGCTGCAGAGCATGATGGGTACCTGATAAACATACAAACTCCGCTTAAAATGTTGGAAACTTCTGCACTCTGCAAACCGCACAGAGTGTCAAATTTCTGATACAATTTAGGAACCAATTGAATTTTAAGGGAGGCAGTTCTATGCGTAAATCAGGAAAACTCATAGGCGCGTTGATGGCGGTTATCTTGGTGATAACATCATTCTCATCGATGGTTGCCGCAGCGCCGGGTATTGTGACAGAAGGGGATTATGAATCCGCTTATCATTATGTCTTGGATATCAACGGCAAATTGACACTAACCTGTCATAACATGTACTTTTCTCTTGAGGGTATTGCTGAAACATACCGGGATCAGATAAAGACGATAGTTTGCGAATTACCGCAAGATATAAATTTTTTGGAAATCTCGGGATTGAATTGTCCTGCGGAATCGATCACCCTTACAGGATGTGAGAACGATCACATTAATTATATTTATATTGAGAACCTTCCTTCTTTAAAAAGTATAAATCTGCCGGAAGATGCAACTGTCGAGACCATTGATCTTTGTTCTCTCGCTATCAGTTCATTGGATTTCATGAAATTAGCAGAGGTTGAGTTTTTGCATATAACTGACTGCCCGAATCTGAAGGATATCCATATTCCTTCTCCGATCGAACTGGCAACATTCAACTGCTGTCCGAATCTCGAAAAGCTGACAGCTAATGATACTTTGAAAGGCATCAGATTTTTCGAGGTGCCGAGCACGGTCGAACTGCATCTTCCTTCATACATGATAGAGCTTGTCTGGTACGGTTATGACGGAAAGACACTCAATATTCCGAACTATGATAAAGTCTGCCTGAACAGTCCCGATCTTGAGACTGTAACCTTTGACGAAGGAAGGACAAAGATAGGCGGCGGCATGTTCATGAATTGCACGGCACTTAAGGAGATCGATATCCCTGAAACGGTCACAAAGATCCAGTACAGCGCATTCATGGGCTGCGAGAGCCTGAAGGAAGTCTCGATTCCGGCAAATGTAAAAACGATTACCGTAGATGCTTTTAAGGGATGCAGTTCGCTTACTGACGTCTATTTCGGCGGTACGGAAAAACAGTGGGCAAACATAGAAGTTCCGGCTCATGATCCCGAAGAGGATCATAACGTTTACTCGATCGCTGATGTTTTCGGCGACAACGTAACGATCCATTTCATGATCGAACCGGGATGGAACAAGGAAGGCGACAAGTGGTTCTACTTTGATGAAGATGGCGAAGCCGTTGTATCCGACTGGGTCAAGGACGGCGGCAGATGGTATTACCTTGATGAAAACGGCGTGATGGTTACCGGCTGGAAGAAGATCGAAGGCAAGTGGTATTACTTCGACACGACATCCGGCGCCATGAAGACAGGCTGGGTTCAGGATGGCGGCTCCTGGTATTATCTTAAGTCCAACGGCGAGATGGCCACAGGCTGGATCCAGGATGGCGGCAAGTGGTACTATCTTAAGTCCAACGGCGTCATGTATACCGGCTGGCTCAAAGACGGCGGCTCCTGGTATTACCTTAAGTCCAACGGCGAGATGGCCACAGGCTGGATCCAGGATGGCGGCAAATGGTACTATCTCAGGTCGAACGGCACGATGTATACAGGCTGGCTCAAGGACGGCGGAAAGTGGTATTACCTGTATCCTTCAACCGGTGCGATGGCATGCTCCACGAGCGTTGAGATCGACGGAAAGGTATATAACTTCAACGCGAGCGGCGTCTGCACAAATCCGTAAACTTCATCCGGACATCGTTTGTAAATAACTGAATCAATAAAGAGCTGTCGCTGCAATGTGCAGGGCAGCTCTTTTGCATGCTGTGAAGATAAAGCGGTGAAGGGGGCGGAGATGTATCCCGTTTTCGCCCGAAAATGCCGATATTTGTAATATTTCAGGCGGTTTTTTCGACCCCATAATAATCAAAACCATGATACAATTTAAGGACTATTTTATCAGGGAGGTAGGTTTATGAGAACTTTCAAAAGACTTCTCGGTTCTGTCCTGGCAGTCATCCTGGTCCTTACGACGTTTTCCTCGATGGCCCTGGCGGACAGTGACCTGGAAGATTCGGGTAGTAAGGCAGGTTATGACTATGAGTTCTACTCGGACGGCAGACTGTACATTAATTGCACAGACAGCAGTATGGTAGATCTTAGGCTGCTCAGCCCGGAAGTCCTTTACGGAGCTTCTGAAGTAATAATCGATGTTTCTGATGCGGTACAGCAGTATGGGGTCACGAGATTTACTTTTTATGGAGACACCACGTACCTGTTGGCAGGAAATGCAAGGATAGTCGGGCGCAGTTATTATTACATTCAGAAATTATATTTCATTGATTTCAAGAATATGGATAATCCGACTTTCACTTCGGGCATGCATGTCAATGAACTCTGGTTCAAGAACGTCGGATTATCAAATGTTGATTTTCTGGAAGATCTTAACGTTAACCGTCTCCTGTTCAGGGATTGCGACAGTCTGACAAAGGCTTCAATGCCCAACGGCCTCGAAAATGTTGTTTTCCAGGAATGCGACGGCCTTAAGACTGTAAGTATCGGCACGGGCAACACAAAGGCGTTCTTCCCGGAATGCAAAAATCTCACGAGCGTAACTTATTCCAGTTACGGCAGCACGGTTACGGCGATCGAGTACAGCGCGTTTGAAAAAGACTACTCACTCAAGTCGATTACGGTTCCGTCAACGGTTCAGAGCATCGACAGGTTTGCATTCCTGTATTCAGGCTTGAAGAGCATATCGCTTCCTTCAGGCGTTACAACGATCGAGTACGGTGCATTCATGGGAACAGATATCTCGAATATCAATCTCCCTAATGCACTCAAGACCATTGGCGCATGTGCATTCCTTGGAACAGAACTTCACTCGGTCACTGTACCTTCCGGAGTTACTTCAATCGAGTATGCTACTTTCGCAAGATGCTATCAGCTTTCATCTGCGACCCTTCCTTCAACAATGACGAACATCGGTTCACGTGCTTTCCAGGAGACGGCGATCAAAGAGTTTACCATCCCCGAGAAGGTAACGCTCATCCGTGACAAGGTTTTCTATTACAGCTCACTCGAGACACTTTATATGTCTGCAGGCGTAACAAAGGTTGTTGACAGCGCTTTCGCTCACAGCAAACTCAAGGATGTTTATTTCGCAGGCACAAAGGCACAGTTCGAGAGCATCAAGGTTGTTGACAAGGACATGAATGCTTCTTCCAAGTCTTTGAAGGAAGTATTCTGCAACGCAACTATCCACTACGGCACAAAGTCCGGCTGGGTACAGGATTCCGGCAAGTGGTATTACTACAACGACTCCGGCGAAATGCAGAAGTCCAAGTGGATCGATGACGGCGGCAAGTGGTATTACGTCGGCGCAACAGGCGAGATGGCAACAGACTGGCAGAACATCGGCGGCAAGTGGTATTACCTGGATCCCTCATCCGGCGCTATGAAGACAGGCTGGCTCCAGATCGGAAACAAGTGGTATTACCTCGACAAGACATCGGGCGCAATGCTCACAGACTGGCAGAAGATCGACGGCAAGTGGTATTACTTTGACGCAACATCCGGTGCCATGAAGACCGGCTGGCTCAGGGACGGAAACAAGTGGTACTTCTTTAAGTCCAACGGCGAGATGGCAACAGGCTGGACCAAGGAAGGCGGCAAATGGTACCTCTTCGATTCATCCGGCGCGATGAAGACCGGTTGGGCACAGGACGGCGGCAAGTGGTATTACTTGGATCCCGATTCCGGTGCTATGAAGACCGGCTGGCTCCAGATCGGCAGCAAGTGGTATTACCTTGATCCTTCTTCAGGAGCTATGGTCACAGGATCTAAGACGATCGGCGGAAAGAACTATAACTTCGATTCCAACGGCGTTTGCACGAATCCGTAATTAACGGACGTTGCCGAAAAGAACAGCAATTCATGAGAGCCTCCTTCGGGAGGCTCTTATTATGGCCGGTTTTATCTCTGATGGCGGAAGCGTCATATAAATAACATGTGTTCAAATTATATAAATGCTATAATACTTCAAATAAATGTTTTAAGGAGTTGAATGAATGGGCATTACCGTAAAGTGTTTTATGCTTTTGGCAAAGTCCGGTACATCAACTCTCTATGAATGAAGATCCTTGTCAGACTCTATAAGCCTTTCAGGGATTATTTTTTTCGGGGGTCATTTATGAGCAGATCAGGACTACTTAAAAAGATTTTGCCGGTTGGTGTCAGCGCTTTTGTGGCATTGAGCGTTTTGCCGATGGGTATGTTTGCTGCGGATGTTATGGCTTTTGATGAGACCGGTGAAGGAGTCTGGGTCAACGATAACGTTATGATCATATCCGAAGGTTTTTCTGCTGATACGATCCGGAATTATACTGATAAAGAATCAATAGAGATGATATCATTTGATGGTGAAACAATACCGAAATTTCCGGAAGATTGTTCTGATTTATTTTCCGGATACTCTTCGGTGGAACATATTGATATTATTGTTTGTGATACATCCGGTGTTACGAATATGAGCGGTATGTTCGAAGGCTGTTCGTCATTAACCGATATTGGTGGACTCTGGGACTGGAACACACAAGCTGTAACGGATATGAGCAGCATGTTCGAAGGCTGTTCGTCATTAACCTCAATTGGAGTCGACGATTGGAAAACACAAGCTGTAACGGATATGAGCAGCATGTTCGAAGGCTGTTCGAAATTGAAATCAATTGGAGTCAACGGTTGGAACACACAAGCTGTAACGGATATGAGCAGCATGTTCGAAGGCTGTTCGTCATTAACCGATATTGGTGGACTCTGGGACTGGAACACACAAGCTGTAACGGATATGAGCAGCATGTTTGAAGGCTGTTCGTCATTAACCGGAATTGCTGGACTCTGGGACTGGAACACACAAGCTGTAACGGATATGAGCAGCATGTTTGAAGGCTGTTCGTCATTAACCTCAATTGGAGTCGACGATTGGAAAACACAAGCTGTAACGGATATGAGCAGCATGTTCGAAGGCTGCTCGTCATTAGGAGATTTAGCTCTCGACGATTGGAAAACACAAGCTGTAACGGATATGAGCAGCATGTTCGAAGGCTGTTCGTCGTTAGAAAGTATAGCTTTCGACGGTTGGAAAACACAAGCTGTAACGGATATGAGCAGCATGTTCGAAGGCTGTTCGTCATTAAGCTACATTGAAGTCGACGGTTGGGATACACAAGGTGTAACGGATATGAGCAGCATGTTCAAAGGCTGTTCGGAATTACAATCAATTAGAGTCAACGGTTGGGATACACAAGTTGTTACGGATATGAGTAACATGTTCTCCGGCTGTTCGTCATTAGGAGATTTAGATCTCGACGGTTGGGATACATCCAGCGTTACGGATATGAGTAACATGTTCTCAGACTGTTCGTCATTAAGCTACATTGATGTCGACGGTTGGGTTACAGAGAATGTAACGGACATGAGCCGCATGTTTAAAGATTGTTCGTTATTAACCTCAATTGTAGTCGACGGTTGGAATACAGAGAACGTTAAGGATATGAGCCGCTTGTTCTACAAATGTTCATCATTAACTTCAATTGGAGTCAGCAATTGGAAAACAGATATTGTAACGGATATGGCTGCTATGTTCTACGGTTGTAACCAACTACAGGCACTTGATGTCAGTGGTTGGGATATCTCAAACGTAACGGATATGCGGAGTATGTTCGGCAGCTGTTCGTCATTAATCTCAATTGGAGTCGATGGTTGGAATACAAATAGTGTTACAATTATGAACGGTATGTTCTACGGTTGTTCGTCATTAACCGAAATAGGAGTCGATGATTGGGATACCTCAAGTGTGAAGAATATGGGTTGGCTGTTCTGTGGCTGTTCGTCATTAAGCTACATTGGAGTCGAAGGTTGGGTTACAGAGAACGTTACGGATATGACCTGTATGTTTACAGGCTGTTCGTCTTTAAATACGCTTGATCTCACCGGTTTTGATGTATCCGGTGTAACTGCAGCTTCGAGCATGTTTTTGGGATGCAGTAATGCGACTGTATATGTATCAACATCCTGGAATATTAGTACAAACGGAGTTGATCAGGTTATTGTTGTTTCTCCGATGGATGTGCCTGCCTGTCTTGAGATAATAGGCACTCCTAATACATACAAAGGAGATTATGTCGTCGGGTCCGAAGTCATGTTCAGAGTTAAGGACGGATACCCTGTCGGCTCTGTTGTCTTTAACGGGAATGTTTGTGCGGCAGTTGACGGCGTATATACGATCACCATCTGTAATACAAACGAATTGACTGTTACTGATCCGGTTGTCACATCTCCTTTTTTCAGCGCTCACGGCATGGAGCTTAAGAGCGAGATCGGCGTGAGGTTCTGCGTAACGGTTCCTGAAGATTTTGACGGAACCGGTTGCTATATCGATTTCGCTGCAGCAGACGGAAGAACAGGCAGGTTCAGCTTCTCTGACGGTACGCGTATAGGCACTACCAATGAGTATTATTTTGTTTTCGGGATCAATGCGCTCGGACTTGCAGACGAGATCACGGCGACATTGCAGTATGGAGATGGTCTTACAATCACAGATACATATTCGGCAATGAAATACATCAAATACATAGAGGCAAACTATGGGAAATACAATAAGGGAGAAGAACTTCTCGCTCTTGTGGATGCGCTGCATGATTACGGATACTATCTGCAGAAATCCGGCTGGACAGACGGCGGAACTCACACAGACATTGCGGCTCCCGTAAAGAACCTCGACAACAACAGCATTGATTCTGCCATCGCAGCCCTCCAGGGTTATAGGATCTCCGTAACCGGTGATGAGAATCTCGACGGCAATGTAAAAGTGGCATTGACACTTAATGCCAGGACAGATATCAGGGTGTCTGTAAAGCCTGCAGACGGAGTAAGCATTACATCTGACGGTTATACGAAAAGAACGATCAACAGCGATATATATTATCAGTTCAGGATCTCCGACATCAGCGTTACGGAGCTCGGTGAGGCCAAGTTGTTCCATATCGAGACTACCGGCGGTGAAGTGGAAGTAACGGTATCGGCCATGTACTATGTGAAAGCCGCCCTGGCAAGCAGTGCGATCGATGAGAACGGCAAATATGCGCTGACGGCGTTCTATGATTATTGGCAGGCCGCACAGAACTATAAGTAAAGGAGCAGAAAGATGGAAAGATACGAAAAAGTGGATATGGAAGTCATAATGTTCGAATATGCGGATGTCATTACCAACAGTCCGGGTGTCGACACTCCTGACGTTGATGGAACAAATAACGGTTGATCAGGTCGAAAAACTATAAAAGATGAGGGCTGTCTCAGATGTGGTGATCCACGTGTGAGACAGCTTTTCTTAATGATATGCGTTGTGAACGGCAGCCCGGACTGGCAAGAGAGTTATATTCATTTTGACGGATAATGCCTGATTTCTTGGTGACTGATGCGTCATTGCAAATATCCGCTCCTCATGTAAAACTATATTTACAAATTTTTTCTCAAGGGGGATGAAAATGAAGATCAGCAGATTGTTTGTGACAGGGGCGACCCTTGTTGCTACAGTGGCGCTTGCCGGCGGAGTGGCCTTGGCGGGCGGCGGAGAAGAGATTGAAATCAAAGATCTTGTTTTCGGTGAGTCAGCTCATGTGGTGATAGCCGCTGATGACAAAGATAGTTTTGATAGCTACAGATTTATTCCGAAGGCATCCGGAACCTACGTGTTCTCGCTTGGTGATTATGACGAAGGTATCGATGATCCTTTAGTTATGATCGCAGACCCTGAAAAGGTGGATGAGATAGACTATTATCTGGATTATATCTGTCCGGAAGATAAACCTGGCCAGACAACAATGGATGTCGAGCTTGTAGAGGGCAAGGCATACCTTATTATTGCGACTAAGAGCGGCCCTGGAACCGTCGCAGATTATACATTTTCCATCAATGGTTTTTCAGGTGAAGGAAACCCCTTGAGCAAAGGCTGGTGGGAGAATGAAGACGGTTGGCTCTACAACGATGAAGAAGGCAATCCTGTTATATCGGATTGGGCCAAGATCGGCGGCAGATGGTATTTCTTCGACAATATTGGCATCATGCAGACCGGCTGGTTCTATTTCGGCGGTCACAGGTATTATCTGAAGAGCAGCGGTGCGATGGCCACCGGGTGGCTTGAGATCGAAGGCAGATGGTTCTACTTTGATGTGAGCGGCGTCATGGCAGAGGGCTGGAAGCAGATCGGCGGCAAGTGGTATTATTTCGATCCCGTTGAAGGCATGAAGTCCGGTGAATACTTTATAGACTCCAACCACAAGAGATATTATTTCAAGCCGTCAGGAGAAATGGCCAAGGGCTGGCTTGAGATCGCAGTCGGGATCAACAGCTACTGGCATTACTTCTTCTCCGACGGATCCGAGGCTCACGGCTGGAATCAGATTGGCGGCCAGTGGTATTTCTTCGACAAGAATTACGGACAGATGATTACAGGCTGGCTCGAAGATAACGATAAGCTTTACTACATGAAGTCTTCCGGCGCGATGATGACCGGATGGTTTAATGAGTACGAGTACTGGTATTATTTCCAGTCTTCGGGCGCTGCAGCTACTGGATGGACACAGATCGGCGGCAAGTGGTATTTCTTTATTAAGGGCTCCGGCAAAATGGAAACCGGATGGCATACTGAAGTTGAAAACGGCAAGCTTGTAAAGTATTACCTGAAGGATTCCGGCGAGATGGTAAAAGGGTGGTACAAGATACAAGGCAAATGGTATTACTTTGAGTCGTCCGGTCTGATGGTTACCGGCACGAAGAAGATCGGCGGAAAGACGTATGAATTCTACGATGACGGAATCTGCAAGAATCCGTAACGGTAAAGACTGAATCAGTTTGATCTTTGGCGGGCTGTCTCTCATATCGGAGGCAGCCCGTTGTTTTTGCCGCCGGGATATCTGTCCCTATCCGCAAAAATGTCCTTAAAACCCCACAAATTTACATTTCATTTACGGCTTAACACCTTACAAACCTATTGATTAGATTATAAAATAAGAACATCTTTATTTTTCTGGGGAGGCGCCGGTATGCATATAGGAAAGAAACTGCTCTCACTCTTAACAGCTGCGGTCATTGCGGTCACACCCGTGGCAGGAATCGTTAACAACGTTTATGCATCAGACAATCTGACTGCAAGCAATTTTGAACTGTCAGAAGTCAAATCCGCAAGGATAAAGCTTAGTAATGCGGCACCTGCTGCCACCGACAGGGCTTTCTGGAAGAGCATGTCGAGCGACTATTACTATAAGCAGATGACATCTTCCGAGAAGACACTTTACAGCAGGATCAACGACGCCTGCATGAATGTCCTCGTAGGAAGTTCCGATCTCTCCCAATTTGACGTCGACTGCTCGGGCCTCTCCTTTACGCAGGCAGAAGCAAAGAAAGTCCTTTATCTTTACGAGATATCCAATCCGCAGATCTTCTTCCTGAGCCTGCAGTTCGGATATTATATGGATTCGAGCAACAAGTATGTGACCAAGCTGGTCTTATACCTTGACGAGAATTTCGTCTATGCATCCAAGAGAAACAGCGCCAGAGACACGATCAGGCTCACCGTCTACGATTACATGAGTGCGGTTTCCCAGTATTCCCTGATCGAGAATAAGGAATATGCTCTTGCTTATCTCATGTGCTACAACATCGACTACGATACGAGTGCGCCCTACAATCAGTCCATCTACAGTGCCTGCCTCAAGAAAACGGTATGCGCCGGATACATGTCCCTTTTCGGAGCCGTAATGAATGCGTTGGGATTCGAATGCGCACCTGTAGTCAGCGAGGACCATGCATGGAATATCGTCAAGCTGCACGGCTACTGGTACTATATCGACGTTACGAACATGGATCAGTCCTTCGGTCTGTACTACTATTACTACAACAATAATGTTCCGACCGAGACGGTCCTTGATTACTGCAAGAGTTATCTCCCCAGCATCAAGTATGACGATATCGGAAGCGACTACAGCTATTCGCTGAGGTATTTCCTTTCGAACAACATCCTTTATTTCATCGTAAACGACAATTCGTCTTCCTACATTGCGACTCCCGCATATGCGCTCGGTGATTTCTCATCGATACCTTCGACTGTCACATACAAATCAACAACATATACCGTCAGCTATTCTTCCGAGTGCTACAAGGGCTGGCGCAAGATGGGCACGGATTGGATCTACTACAATCCGTCCGGAATCATCCTTACAGGCTGGACAAAGATCTCGGGCGACTGGTATTTCCTTGACAAGGCTTCAGGCGCCATGAAGACCGGCTGGTTAGAAGATGAAGGCAAGTGGTATTACTTCACACCGTCCACGGGCGTTATGGTCCGCGGCTGGAAGCAGATCAACAATAAGTGGTTCTTCTTCGATGCTGACGGCTCCATGGTAACCGGATGGAAGTACACAGGCGGAGCTTACTATTACTTCAACACCGACGGCTCAATGGTTACAGGCTGGAAGGGCATCGGCGGCAAGTGGTATCTGTTCAGCAGCGATGGCATAATGCAGACCGGCTGGCAGAAGGATGGCAGCAAGTGGTATTACTTCAACACCGACGGCTCAATGGTCACGGGCTGGAAGTTCACGGGCGGTTATTACTATTACTTCAACACCGACGGCTCAATGGTTACAGGCTGGAAGAGCATCGGCGGCAAGTGGTATTACTTCGAGAACGACGGATCCATGGCAAAGGGCTGGAAGAAGATCAGCGGTTCCTGGTACTACCTCAACCAGGGCGGCGACATGAAGACCGGATGGCTTAAGACCGGCGGCAAGTGGTATTACTTCGCAAGCGACGGCAAGATGGTCACCGGCAAGCAGACTATCGGAGGCAAAGTCTATAACTTCGGTTCCGACGGAGTCTGGGACGGAAAGGAATAATTACGGCATAATCCGATCCTTCCGGTAAACGGTCAACATTCGAAAACATAAAGGAGGTATGGATATGAAAGCAACGAAAAAAGTTGTGACATTCCTATCGGCTTTGACGATCCTTGCCGCACCCGCGGCAGGTCTGTGCAACAACGTCTATGCCTCCGAAGATGTTTTCGAGGGGACCGGGGATATCCCCGTAACTTTATATACGGACCCGACACCGGGCGATGCCGCAGAGGAAGCCTACTGGAGAGGCATGTCGTGCGACTTCTATTACGATCAGTTTAATTCGTCGCAGAAGGCTCTCTATGATGCGCTCGACAAAGCCAGCATGTACTATCTGATCAACGACGTGGATACCGGCAGAGGCGTCTACGTGGATGTGTCAGACATAAGCATCAAGGATGACGATGCATACAACATCATGGTCATCTTCAAGTTCGCCAACCCCCAGTATTTTTTCTACGATGCCAGTTCATGGTGGTGGCGCAACGGTGATGGCGGAAAGCTCAGCGGCATAGAGCTGGCTGTTATCTCCGAGATGCAGACAGGCACGAAAAGAGCATCCGCGAAGGCAAAGATAAAGAGTGTCATTAATGAATATGTGACTGCGGCTTCGAAAGGTTCGCGTCCAGAGGACAAGGAAAACATCGTTTACAGGCGCATGTGCGAAAAGATCGCTTACGACTACGATCACGAATCCGCATACGACCAGTCACTGTACGGCGGCGTGCTCGGACTGACTGTCTGCACGGGTTACATGAAGACCTTTGAGGCGGTAATGAATCTCTGCGGGCTGGACTGCTCATTTGTCGAGAACGGTTCGCATGCATGGAATATCTTCAAGATTCACGGCTACTGGTACTATGTCGACGTTACCTGGGCTGACCAGTCGTGGGGTGTGGCATATAAGTACTACAACACGAACACGCCTTCCGAAAAGGTCGGCAGCAGGTATACTTCATATCTTCCGTCCATCAAGTATGACTGTCTCGATCAGACTGATTACAACAAGTATTCGAGCAGATATGTCACCGTCGGAGGTACGACGTATTTCATCGTCAGCGACCTCTCATCCGCAGGTCTCAAAGCTTGCGCCGTATACGGATCGACAACTTCTCTTCCTTCGAAGATCACATACAACGGCAAGGAATATACCGTCATCGGCGCTGCTGCCGGAACGGCAGGATGGAACAGGAGCGGCGGCAGCTGGTACTACGTCAACAGCGCAGGCATAACCCTTACAGGCTGGCAGAAGATCAAGGACGACTGGTATTACTTTGATCCCATATCAGGTCTCATGAAGACCGGATGGCTCGCAGACGGCGGCAAGTGGTATTACCTTGATCCCGATAGCGGCGCAATGGCCAGGAGCTGGAAGCAGATAAACAACAAGTGGTATTACTTCACCGATGACGGCGCCATGGTAACCGGCTGGAAGTTCTCCGGCGGATACTATTACTATTTCGACAGCGAAGGCGCGATGGTCAGGGGCTGGAAGCAGGTCAACGGCAAGTGGTATTTCTTCAATGACGAAGGTGTCATGCAGACCGGCTGGAAGTTCTCGGGCGGCAGGTACTACTATCTCGGCTCAGACGGAGCCATGGTCACGGGCTGGAAGTCCGTAAACGGCAAGTGGTACTACTTCAACACGGACGGAACCATGGCGACAGGCTGGAAGAGCGCAGGTGGCAAATGGTACTATCTCGGCTCTGACGGAGCAATGGTCACCGGCTGGAAACAGCTCGGCGGCAAATGGTATTACCTGAACACTGACGGTTCGATGGTGACGGGAAAGAAGAACATAGGCGGCAAGGTCTATAATTTCGGTTCCGACGGAGTCTGGGACGGGAAGTAAAGCCGTCAGATGAATCCCCTGATAATGCCCAATAAAATAAGGCACCTGATGCGGATTAGGTGTTATGATAATAAAACGGATAGATTTTTGGAAAAGGAGAAGTGTCAGATGAGTATAACTAAAAAGATCCTGTCGTTCGGTATTACGCTGGCGATCGCCGCAGCTCCCGTGGCAGGGGCGGGTGTCAATGTTTTTGCAGCAGGTTTTGACGGCGCCGGTGCCGGACTGGCGAAGGATAATCCGGTCAAGATAGAGATAAGCGCCGCGCCGGCTTCGGCTTCCGAAGAGGAAAAGTTCTGGAGCGCGATGGGAACCGATTATTACTACAACCAGTTCACTGCTGACGAGAAGAAGGTCTATGATGCCCTCGACGAGTTCTATATGTATTATCTCCTGAACGATGTCGACATCGACGATCTGTATCTCGACATCAGCGACAGTCCTCTCGATTTTGATGAAGCTAACAAAGTAAGGATCATCTTTGCGTATTCCAATCCGCAGTATTTCTTCCTGAACCTGCAGGGCGACTGGCTCTTCTATCACCATGACCAGGTAGTCTACGGCATGCAGATCGGTTATTACGACGACTTCTATTCCGGTTCTGACAGAGCAGAGGCGAAGGCTAAGGTAAAGAGCGTCATGAAGGAATACATAAGTGCCGTTTCCGCTGCTTCGAGACCTGAAGAAAAAGCGAAAGTTGCGCATGACATGATGTGCGAGAAGATCTATTACGATTACGGTCCGCTCGATCAGTCCATCTACAGTTCCATCAGCGGAGTAACCGTATGCACCGGTTACATGAAGCTCTTTGCCGCCATCATGAATTCATGCGGCGTCGAGTGTTCCGTCGTCGAGAACGGTGATCACGCGTGGAACTATATCAATTTCCACGGCTTCTGGTATTACCTTGACGTTACCTGGGACGATTATTCCACCGGTTACTACTACAGATACTACAGTTCGGGAACTCCTTCTGAAGATGTCGGCGAAAGATATGCTCCTTATATGCCCACGAGCTTCGGTTACGATATCCTCGAGGAAGATTTTAATTATACGAGCAGATACGTGACGGTAGGCAGCACGACATACTTTATCGTCAACGATCTGGAAACCACCGGAAGGAAAGTTGTTCCCGTCTACGGTTCGACATCCTCGCTGCCTTCGAGCATCTCATACGGGGGCTATACTTATGAGGTCATAAGCTCTTCATCTTCTTCCGGGCTTAAGGCAGGATGGAACAAGTCCGGCAACGACTGGTATTACTGCAGCAGTTCGGGCGTCGCCCTCACAGGCTGGCAGAAGATCAGTAACGTCTGGTACTATCTTGATCCTTCTTCAGGCGTAATGAAGACGGGCTGGCAGCAGATCGGCGGCAAGTGGTATTACCTGACACCTTCCTCGGGTGCAATGGTCACCGGATGGAAGCAGATCGGCGGCAAATGGTATTACTTTAACGACGAGGGCGTAATGGCTGAAGGCTGGAAGTTCTCGGGCGGCAAATACTATTACCTCGGTAATGACGGCGCAATGGTCACCGGCTGGAAGCATGTCAGCGGCAAGTGGTATTACTTCAATAACGACGGCACGATGGCAACAGGCTGGAAGTATTCCGGCGGCAAGTACTATCTGCTCGGCAATGACGGCGCCATGGTAACCGGATGGACGCAGAACAGCGGCAAGTGGTACTACTTCAACACCGACGGTACGATGGCAACAGGCTGGAAGGCAGTAAGCGGCAAGTGGTATTACCTCGGCACCGACGGCATCATGGTAACAGGCTGGAAGCAGATCAGTGGAAAGTGGTACTACCTGAACAGCGACGGATCCATGGTCACCGGCAAGAAGACCATCGGAGGCAAGACATATAACTTTGGTTCCGACGGAGTCTGGGACGGCAAGTGATAAGACCGGATAATTAAATAAACGCAAGGGACGCACCTGATGCCGATACGGCTTTCGGGTGCGTTCTTTTTCCGCCGTGTGTCAGTGGTGCCAAACACCTTGTGAAATCTGAAAAAGAGGCAGTGGTTTGAGTGCTTGTCCTTTATCCGGCGCATGTCCGTGTGTTATCATAATCCATACTGTTTTAAATGCGGTATTTATTGTGAGAAACGATTTCATTTTATTCAAGGGGGTATCCGTATGCGTTTAGGTAAGAAGATAGTATCGGCGCTGGCTGCGATTACTTTCATGATCGCTCCGGTGTCAGCTCTTCACGGCAATGTCGAAGCGGCTTCCGCAGAGGAGCAGTACTGGCGCAGCATGTCTACTGATTTCTATTACAAGCAGATGAATGCTGATGAGAAGAAACTCTACGACAAGCTCGATGAGAAGTGCATGAAGATCCTGTTGCTCGAGACGGATGATATCACGGTCGAGGTCAAAGATCTCTTCGGCAGCGATATCTCGATAGTTGACGATGACGACTTAGGCTGCAACATTCCGGATCTGTTTATCCGTTCCAATCCTCAGTATTTCTTCCTTAGCGGAGGTTCGACTACAAGTTCTAAATTGAACAATCCCAAAGTTTATGCAAACGGTGACGGAAAGAACTATCTGGATAAAGTCACGCTGAGAGTTTTTTCGCTCATGCAGACAAAATCGGAGATCTCCGATGCAAAGGCTAAATTTAAGAGTGCGATAGCCGACTATGTTAAAGAAGCTGCAAAAGTTGGCCTGCCTGAACAGAAGGAACATGCGGTTGCCGAACTGATAATGAAAAACGTCAGTTCTAATTATAGTAATTTCTGCTCTTCCGCATATGGTCCATTAGTTGATAAAAAAGCTGATTCAGCCGGTTATTCCATGCTGTTCATGGCAGTCATGAACATGTGCGGCAATGACTGCGCAAGTGTTTACGGCATCGGTTACAGTTACAATGTCATCAACATTCACGGCTTCTGGTACAACGTCAACATGTCCAAGCTGGATAATTCGAGCACGCAATACTATAACTACAACCGCGGTTCGGGTGATAATTTCGTGCCGTATAAGAATTATAAGGCATGGGTTCCTGACACTCCTTACGATTATGAAGACACGGCCTCTTACATAAGCTGGTATATAGACTATGACAATGTCACATACTTTATCTGCAATGGATATGAGACTGAAGGTGCCGGATATACTGCTGTTGCAGTATGCGGTACTACTTCGACTGTTCTCTCGACACTGCCTTTTATGGGCCGTTCATATAAGGTCATTAAGTCTTCCATGAGAGGCTGGCAGTACGAGCAAGGAGCATGGCGCTTCTACAACAACGGCGGCATCATGCAGACGGGTTGGTATAAGATCGGCGGCAAGTGGTATTTCTTCAATGACGGCGGCGAAATGTCAACAGGCTGGCTCCAGACCGGCGGCAAGTGGTACTACATGGGTACTGATGGCGCCATGCAGACCGGCTGGAAGCAGATCAGCGGCAAGTGGTATCTGCTTACTTCTGACGGCATCACAACAGGCTGGAAGAAGGAAGGCGGCAAGTGGTACTTCTTCGATTCTTCCGGAGCTATGGCAACCGGTTGGAAATCCACAGGCGGCAAATGGTATTACTTCAACTCTGACGGATCCATGGTAACAGGATGGAAGCAGATCAGCGGCAAGTGGTATCTGTTTAACAGCGACGGCTCCATGGTCACCGGCTGGAAATCCACAGGCGGCAAATGGTATTACTTCAATTCTGACGGCTCAATGGCCACCAGATGGAAGGGAATAAGCGGCAAGTGGTATTACCTCGGCACCGACGGCGCCATGGTAAAGGGCTGGCTGCAGTTAAGCGGCAAGTGGTATTACCTTGCAAACGACGGTTCCATGGTCACCGGCAAGCAGACTATCGGAGGCAAGGTCTATAACTTCGGTTCCGACGGAGTCTGGGACGGCAAGTGATAAAGGTATAGTTTCCGTTCCCGGCAAATGTCCGGAAAGCTATGTGATTTTGATATGAGGGACGCACCCGATGCCGATTTGGCACGCGGGTGCGTTCTTTTTTCGGGAATATCTCATAATAATTTATTTGACTAATGTCAAATGGCTTTAAGATGTGAGATAATCTACATATCTATCTTTTAATAAAGGAGAGGACAAATGAGAAGAACAATTACTAAAGTACTGTCAGTAATGGTCATCGTTGTTATGGCAATGTTCTGTTTCACGGGATGTATCAGATTCCGTACGACGGTCGGCTTTAAGAACAACGGCAAGGCTGATCTCTCGGTCATCTATGCGTACATGGAAGATATCTATGCTGATATCGAAGATGATATGGATGAGACAGTGGAATTATTTGAGGATGCCGGCTGGGAAACCAAGGATTATAAGAAGAACGGCTATCAGGGTTATGAATTCACTCTCAGTGATGTAAAGGTTGATGATCTTGAGGAGGTCTTCACTTCAGAGGCTTTCGAGTCCATGGAACTCGATGATTTCACGATCACCAAGGATGGTTCAAACTATACGATCGAGTGGGTTACAAATGCTGGCTCTGATCTTGAAGAGGAAGACGTCTCATCTTCCGATCTCGATGAATACAACGGATTCATGGAAGTAGTCATGGAGTTCCCTAACGGAACGATCGACAACAACGCTACAAAGGTTTCCAAGGACGGCAATACGCTTACCTGGGATCTTACTGAAGAAGATGAGATCGAAGTTACATTCTCTCTCGTAAACGTCGGCCTGATCGTCGGCATCGTTGTCGGAGTTGTTGCTTTTCTTATTGTTGCAGCTATAGCTGTAGTAGTTATCCTCGTAGTTCTTAAGAAAAAGAAGAATAAGAAGCCGGCTGAGCCCGTTGCAGTTCCCGCTGCACCCGCAGCAGCACCTGTTTCCGATCCTTCAGCTTACATGCCCCCTGTAGCAGCTCCTGTAGCGGCACCCGTTGCAGCACCCGTTGAGCCTGCACCGGCAGCTCCCGTTGCACCCGTTGCTCCTGTTGCCGAGGCAGTTCCCGTAGCGCCTGTTGCAGCACCTGTAGCAGCTCCTATTGCAGCTCCTGTTGTTGAGGCTCCCGCAGCACCTGCTCCCGTTGAGCCCGTTGCACCGGTCGTAGAGCCTGCAGCTCCTGTAGTTGAGCCTGCAGCTCCTGTAGTTGAACCTGCACCTGTTGTTGAGGCAGCTCCCGTAGAGCCTGTCGCACCGGTAGTTGAGCCTGCACCTGTAGAGCCCGCTCCCGTTGCTGAACCCGTTGCACCTGTTGCAGAGCCTGTTGCTCCTGTAGTTGAGCCCGTAGCTCCCGTTGCAGAGCCGGTTGCTGAACCTGCACCGGTAGTAGAGGCAGCTCCTGTCGTTGAAGCAGCTCCCGTTGCACCTGTAGAAGCAGCACCCGTAGTCGAAGCACCCGCTGAGCCTGCACCTGTTGTTGAAGCAGCACCTGTTGAGTCTTCATCACTTGCAGGAAAGTTCTGTCCCGGATGCGGATACGGCCGTCCCGACGGTAAGCCGTTGAACAACTTCTGCCCTAAGTGCGGATATAAGATCAAATAATCTAAGTTAAACACTGACTTAACCGGAGGCTGTCCTGCTTGGGCAGCCTCTTCGATTGTTTGGGGTGGAAAGGGATTAGTCCTAAATGCGATTTTTGTGGAATCCAGCGACCTGGATATCATTTTTGAAGAACGGACACGAAAAACAGAGCGGCCGTGAAGCCGCTCCCGGGAAAGGTATCAGAGTATCTTATGCAGAATGTCCCTGACTTCGTCCGCGCTTATGTCGGCGATGCCGAAATCCTTTTCGCGGTAGTTCCACAGAGCTGAACCGATATTGTACTTATGGAAGGCACTGTGGATGTCGGCGAGCCACCTTAAGGCATCCTCACGTGCTGCCAGGTCGATGACGCCGTGCTCGCCGCAGTAGAGCGGGACATTGTCAGCTGCGGCTTTCGCGATCGCGGGAGCGAAAATGTCCTCAAAGAACGCGGGACCTATCTCGCTGATGCCCTCGTCGAATATGGCGCCGGCCAGATCTTTCGAAAGGTTTGAGCTTGCAGCCTGGTATTCCTTGAGAGTCTTCGGATAACCGATGCGGAAATCGTGGTCCATGTTGTCGACCCAGTATGCGCCCTGGTGCGTAAAGATCAGAGGCTCATAGCAGTGGAAGTTGTATACGATGTGATCGTCGACGGGGATGTCGATGAGATGAACTGTTCCGACGCTGTTGTAGCACACGCCGCCGATGATTAGATATGCATCGGGGAGTATGGCTCTCATGCGCGCGATGTATTTGCGCAAAAGGACGTTCCATGCGTCAGCGACTTCATGAAGGACGACTTCATTCAGGGGCTCGAAAGCCATCATGTCGGCATGATCTTTGAACCTGTCGGCGATCCTGTCCCAGAGTCTTAAGAATCTATCCTGGAGTTCCTCATCGTAGAAGAACTTCTTCTTGTCATCTTTTTTGAGAGGATCGAAAGAGTAACCGTAGCACTCGTGGACGTCTACGATCATGTTGAGGTGATACTTTTCGCACCACTGTCTGCATGATTCGAGATACTGATAGCCGTCCTCACGGGGATTGCCTGCCTCATCTTCCAGAAGGATGTAGTCTACGGGAACGCGCACATGGTCGAAGCCGAAATCGGCGATCCTCTTTATGTCTTCTTCGGTAGTAAAGGTATCGAAATGTTCTTTGCTGTATTCATCGAACTGGGAGATCCATCCTCCGAGATTTATACCTTTTTGGAAGCCTTTAAATTCACGCATAACCTTTACCATCCTAGCCGGCAATTTTTCATATGCACATTCTATATGAACAGAGCCTGTGTGGCAATCAGACGGGCGGGCGTTTTGAGCAGATAAATACAACTCCACGGAGCGTGGGTAACAATCGCAGGAGCCCTGTGATAACGTTGTAGCAAAGGGAGGTAAAACCTATGGACAGATATGTAACCGGAGCCGTGATTAGGAAGCTCCGCGAAGACAAGAAGATGACACAGGAAGAACTTGCGGCGAAGATCTTCGTCAGCAGCAAGGCAGTGAGCAAATGGGAGACGGGCCAGGGATTTCCTGACGTGACCCTGCTCGAACCTCTCGCAGAAGCGCTGGGCATCTCGGTGATCGAACTGCTCTCGGGTGAGGACATAAGGAACCTCAACCGTTCATCGAACATGACAAGGTGCAAGTTCTATGTCTGCCCGGTCTGCGGCAACGTGATAAACGCAACGGGAGGGGCGGTCGTGAGCTGCTGCGGCATAACGCTTCCGGCGCTCGAAGCCGAGCCTTGTGATGAGGGGCATCAGATAAAGGTTGAGACTGTGAAAGACGAATACTATGTAACGGTGGATCACCCCATGACCAAGGACCACTACATCTCATTCCTTGTGGCCGTGTCAGACGGGGGAGTGCAGTTGGTTAAGCTCTATCCGGAGGGTCCGTGTGAAACAAGGTTCCGCAAGTACTGCATCAGGAAGATGTATGCGTACTGCAACAGACATGGACTGTTTATGCTGAAAAATTAATTAAATCTTAATGAGAATACCCCAGTTCCGCGCGTGATTCATTACTTTTTGCCTAATATAATCATTACGAGGCTGCTTATGGGGATAGGCAGCCCCGTAAAAAATATTGGGAGATGATAGGAATGATAACGATACCGTTTGTTTACACGGCAGCGGTCTATACAGTCATATATCTGCTCGTAAGGGCATTTGTCTGTATACGCACCAAATGCATCGACAGAAAGCGCGAGCTGGCACACAGCCTGATGTACTTTAATCTCTTGGTCATCATCTATCTCACGTTCTCGCCGCTGATAATGGATTTCGACAGGATCTTTGATTTCAGGATAAATCCGGTCCCGTTCGTATATCTGACTGATTATGACAACAGCACCAGCATGATCATGAACGTGTTCGGAAACATCCTGATGTTCGTTCCGACCGGAATCTTACTGCCCGTGCTCTATAAGCGCCTGAATAGTTTCGCGAAGGTCGCCGGAACGGGTTTTCTGATATCTCTGGCGATAGAGATATTGCAGCTTCCGTTCGCTTCGAGAACATCCGATGTGGATGACCTCATAATGAACACTCTGGGTGCGGTAACAGGATATGTGATCTACATGATCGCTTGCTATGCTTTTGGCAGGAAAAAGCGGTCTGCAACTGAGGTTTGCGATATATATGACATCGCGAAATAACAGTCTGTGATCCGTCCGGAACGGACTGATAATATGCAGGACGATACCGCATGAAGAGCCGTCTTCCGTACAGGCAGGCGGCTCTTTGTGTTGTTACGGGCTTTTCTATTTTATATAATTTTTACCGAGGTGATTTTTTTAAGGAATAATTTAAGGGGACGAAAATGAAGAGAAAAGAGAACACAGAACACCGCAATGAAGTCGAGAAGACACTGCTTGAATTAAGTGCAATGGAGCAGAAGGCGCTTTTCGGGAAGTATGAGGTTGACGAATACGGCCTTGATCCTGTTCAGGCGGCAGACCGTCTTGAAGAGTACGGAAGGAACATCATTGATTTCGGCAAAGAGAAGAACCTTGCCGTACGTATTAAGGATGCGATCATAAATCCGTTCAACATCGTGCTCCTCGTAGTTGCGATGATCACATTCGTGACCGACGTTGTGCTCGCTGAAGAGCCGTCATTCGCAACATTCATAATGCTTGTTGCTGTAATCATTATTTCCGCAACTATCTCATTTATTCAGGAAGAGAAATCCAACAACGCAGCCAAGAAGCTGCAGGGCATGATCACCACCAAGCTCGATGTCATCCGTAACGATGTCGAGATCGAGGTTGATATCGAAGAACTCGTTCCGGGCGATATAGTTAAGCTCGCTTCAGGAGACATGATCCCCGGCGATGTAAGATTCATCGAGACGAAGGACCTCTTCATCGACCAGTCACAGCTCACGGGCGAATCGAATCCTGTAGAGAAGTTCACGACATCTGAGACAAATGTCGGCGTAACAGACCTCGCAAATATCGGATTCATGGGATCCAACATCGTATCGGGAAGCGCTAAGGCGATCATTCTTACGACCGGTGAGGACACATATTTCGGCAGCATGGCAAAGAGCCTCAACACTTATGAGGAGAAGAGCGCGTTCGAGAAGAACCTCGATTCCGTAAGCAAGCTCCTGATCCGCTTCATGCTCGTAACGGTTCCGGTCATCTTCATCGCCAACTTCATCACCAAGGGCAAGGGCGGATGGCTCGAATCCCTCATGTTCGGCATCACGATCGCAGTAGGAATCATGCCGGAGATGCTCCCCGTAATCATGAACTCTTCTTTGGCAAGGGGCGCTATCAACATGTCCCGCAAGAAGACCATCGTTAAGCGTCTTGGTGCAATCCAGACATTCGGTGAGATGGACGTTTTCTGTACAGATAAGACAGGTACGCTCACACAGGACGAGATCATCCTTGAGAAATACATGGACGTTCTTGGCCGTGAGGACAAGCGTATCTTAAGACACGCATTCCTCAACAGCTATTTCCAGACAGGTCTTAAGAACCTCATGGATGTTGCCATCATCAACCGCGCAGACAAGGAAGACCTTGGCTACCTTAAGGAAGCTTATGTAAGAGAAGACGAGATCCCGTTCGACTTCTCACGCCGCCGCATGAGCGTTGTGTTAAAGGACAAGAACGGCAAGCGCCAGCTCATCACAAAGGGTGCTGTCGAAGAGATCCTTTCTATCTGCTCATATATCGAGATCGACGGCGAAGTTAAGGAAATTACTGATGATCTTATCGCGAATGCGAAAAAGATCGCCGAAGAAAACAACCTCGAAGGTATCCGTGTTATCGCGGTTGCCCAGAAGAATAACGTTCACGGCGTCGATGTTTTCGGCGTTCAGGACGAGAGCGAGATGGTACTTATCGGATTCGTCGGATTCTTAGATCCGCCGAAGGAATCTGCGGGCGAAGCCATCAACGCTTTGAGAAAGAACGGCGTACGTACGATAGTACTTACAGGCGACTCCGAAGGCGTTGCCATCAACATCTGCGGCAGACTCGGTTTCTCTACGGAGATGTCACTTACAGGTGCCAAGATCGAAGCAATGACCGACGACGAGTTAAAGGAAGCGTGCGAGAAGTGCGACATCTTCTCCAAGCTCTCACCTTACCAGAAGCAGCGTGTCGTCAAGATGTTCCAGGCTAACGGCCACACCGTAGGCTACATGGGTGACGGTATCAATGACAGCTTGCCCTTAAAGCAGGCTGACATCGGTATCTCCGTTGACAACGCAGTTGATATCGCGAAAGAGGTTGCTGATATCATCCTCCTCGAAAAAGATCTCATGGTATTGGACGAAGGCGTTGTAGAAGGCCGTTCCACTTTCGCGAATATGTCCAAGTACCTGAAGATGTCCGTCAGCGGCAACTTCGGAAACATGTTCTCGGTTCTCATCGCGAGCATCTTCTTACCGTTCCTGCCTATGCTGCCGGTACATATCCTCGTTCAGAACCTTCTGAACGACTTTGCACAGCTCGGCATGCCTTTCGACCATGTCGAATCCAAATATATCGAGAAGCCGAAGAAGTGGGATCTCGGAGGCATCAAGGGCTTCATGGTATCGTTCGGACTTTTGAGTACCGTTCTGGACGTTTTGTGCTTCCTTGTACTGTGGTTCGTATTCGGATACAACAACCCTGATATGGCCGGCTACTTCCAGTGCGGCTGGTTCATGTTCGGCGTCATCTCACAGACGATGGTAATCCACACGATCAGAACACCCAAGCTCCCGTTCATCGGCGACAGGGCGTCTGTCCAGCTGACTCTGTCGACACTCGCAGTTATTGCGGTTACGCTGATAATCGGATTTACCGGATTATCCACGCTTTTCGACCTCCCGACAATGCCTTTAAACTACATGCTCTGGCTCGCGATCCTTATGGTTATCTACATGGTTTTCGCGCAGATCATGAAAGTTATCTATATCAAGAGACACAAGGACTGGTATTGATCCATGAAGTTATTCAGCTCCAAACCGAAAACATATTCGAAAGGCCAGAAGATCGTCAGCCGTATCCTGTTGATACTGCTCATCCTCGTGACTGCCGTCTTTGTCGGTGCAAGGCTGTTCTTCAGGATCCCCGTCCTAGAATATTACTGGGCTTCCGACAAGGCTTTTAAGATCCCCGGTCTTTCCGAAAACATGGTGCCGCAGGGTCTTGATTATGTTGCTTCCGAAGGCATCGACCTCGTCGGAGGTTACCAGAAGGACGGTTCACCCTCGCGCATCTACCGCGTCGATCACGATACGGGAAAGAATCTGGGCTACGTTGTCATGGGTGATGCAGAAGGCAACGGCGTAAGACCCCATGCGGGCGGTCTTGCCGCTCACGGTGATTTCCTGTTTGTAGCAGGCGATGAGGATGCGAGCATCTATATCTACAGATTATCCGACGTACTTTCCGGAAAAGACGGCGAGACCGTTAAGCGTGCCGGCGAGTTTTCAACGAAGTTCGGAGACGAAAAGGTAAACGTAGCATGGATATGCTTTGCCGAAGACCGAATGATAATAGGCGAGTTCTACAGGGTACCTAATTACCTGACGCCCGAATCACATTTCTTCACCGGCCCTTCCGGAGAAGAGAATCACGCGGTCGCTTTATGCTACCGCCTCACAGATACCGGTGCGGAAGACTCTGTATGCGGCGTCGAGACCACGCCTTTCATGGCATATTCTCTGCCCGGACTGGTTCAGGGCATGGCTGTTTATGACGGAAAGCTCTGGATATCCCAGTCCTACGGCACCGCGCAGTCGAGCATCCGCTGCTACGATGTTGAGGGCACTGAGCAGACCGGTGTATTTGGTGTTGAAGACGGCGGGATCCCCGTATATACGCTCGACAGCACCACACAAGTCTATGAATTTGAGGCGCCGCCGATGGCAGAGGAGATAATCTTTGTCGACGGCAAGCTCTACATTATGTGTGAGTCCGCTTCAAGCAAGTATTTCTTCGGAAATCTGACAGGCGGAAGATGGTGCTACGCGACAGACGTTGATAAGCTCACGGAGAAGTCCGCGGGCTGAGAGGGAACTTTTTTAAGTCATCAGCTGATACTACGTCAGTCGTACTATGTTCTGAATTTCGATTTTTTGGTTTTAGAACATACTTTTTCGAAAAAACTATGTTCTAGATTAAAAATTTCGGTTTTTAGAACTACTTCTGCAGGAGAAAAGCAATCAGTGGCAGCGATTTGAATGTCAGAAAGAGCATCTCATTCCGGCACAGCGGCCCAAAGGCAAAAACTTATTCCACCGTAACAACCTGAAGATCAGTCAGACCTCTTTCGTCGTGGCTCGTGACGATCAGGAGGCGGCCGTTTAAGCGTTCCTTTATGAAGGCGATAGTTTTCATGCGCGCTTCGTCGTCGAGGCCGGTGAAGGGTTCGTCCAGAATGACGCAGTCAGAATCGTGGAGCATCGCCCTGATGACCGCGAGCCGGCGCTTCATGCCGCCCGAGAGATCGCCGGCTTTCTTTTGGACCGTATCGGAAGGGAGGAGCTCTTCTATCGCGGATACGGCTTCTCTTTCGGTGACGTTTTCGTTTACGGCGGTGACGTTTGTCAGGACGGTCTCTTTTTCGAAAAGGCGGTTTTCCTGAAAACAGACTGCAAAGCGCGTTCCGCCGGGGATATTGACTTCGCCCGCATCAGGCTCTATGAGTCCTAAGATCAGGCGGATGCATGTTGTCTTGCCGATGCCCGAGGGACCTTTGAGAAGATAGCTTCCCTTGTCGAAAACGGCGCTGAATGAATCGAGCACCTTCTTGCCGTCAAATGATTTGCTTACGTTCTTAAGTTCGATCATTTGAGCACCTTCTTTACGATGAACGAGATGAGCTTCTCGATGAGGAATGCCGAGAGGACGGCGACAAGGGTCCACGCGAGCATCTCTGAAGTCGCGAGATTGATCTTTGCCCTGTAGAGTCCGTTGCCGATCGACCTTATGGGCTGGCCGACGACTTCGGCCGTGATGCCGCCCCTGAAAGCCATGCCGATCGCGAGCGATACGGCGCTCTTGATGTGGGGGCTGAGCGAGGGCAGATAGATATATCTGATCTTTTTTGAGGTCTTCATCTGATAGACCTTTGCAAGTTCGATCATCTTGGGATCGGTCGCGAAAAGGCCTTCGAGAATGTTTTTATAGAAAATAGGGAATGAGATTATCGACGATACGATTATCGTGACGTTGGAGCTTCCGGCCCAGATAAGGGCGATGATTATAAAGCTCACGACGGGGATGGACTTGATCACCGATACAAAGGGGGACAGGAAGTCTTTCACGAGACTGAACCTGTAGGACAGGACCGAAAGGACCGATCCCAGGAGCATTCCTATAAGGAAGCCCAGAAGGATCTTTCCTGCGGTCTTGCCGACCGAGATGTAAAAGGCGGGATCAGACCCTAAAGTAATCAGGGCTTTGACCGTGTCTATGGGACCCGACAGGAGGATGCTGTTGTTTACGGCAACGGCAAGGACCTGCCAAAGGGCGAGCCAGATCAAAACGATCAAAGTTGTCCTGATATACTTTTTGGTCTTCATTTATCAGCCTTTAAAGTAGAAATCCTCTCCGGGGAGATTTCCGCCTACGGACTTGGGATCGTAATTGTAGAGGACCTCAAGGTAAGCGGCGAGGTTGTTCTTAACGCTGTCGCCCGTCATGCATACGACGTTGCAGAGGGGGATGGCTTTCTTTGCGATGGGCTCCTTGCCGATGATCTCGCTTGCAACGACGAGGGATGCCGTCTTGTCGAGATCGGAATTTGCGGCAACGACGCTTTCGCCGTGCTCTTCGATGAAGGTCTTTACGGCTTCCTTGTGATCTTTGAGGAAATCGTTTCTTACGATCGTGACGCCCGTTACCATTCCGAGGCCGTTCGTCAGTGTCTGCCATTCGTCTTCGAGCGCGAAAACAGGGGCGATGGCTTCGTTCTGAGCGCATGCCACAGTTACGAAAGGCTGGGGAAGGACTGCGATCTGCATGGGATCTTCGGTAAGTACAGCGGCAACTTCCGTTGACTCGGACTTGAACTCGATCTCGCAGTCGGTCACGCCGTTCTGGTCGAGGAGATATCTCAGAGAGTATTCGGGTGTGGCGCCCTGGCCTGTCGTGATGACTTTCTTTCCCGCGAGATCCTTTACGGATGAGATGGAGCTGTCGCCCGTTACGCAGTAGAGAACGCCCAACGTGTTGATGTCTATCGCGGTGACTCCGCCCTGTGTCTTGTTGTAGAGGACGGACGCGAGGTTTGCGGGAACCAGAGCAATGTCGAGGTCGCCCGATACTATTTTCGCCGTGATCTCATCGGGTGCGGCGGACATGGCAAACTCATACTTGCCCTTTGCCTCACCCTTGGACGCCTTGTCCATGAGGTTAACGATACCTATTGTCGTAGGTCCCTTGAGGGAACCGACTCTGACGACCGTGTCGTCCTTCTTTGATGCACATCCTGCCATCAGACCCAGTGAGATGACGGCCGAAAGTGCGGCTGCAATAATCTTATTCTTCATAAGATTTCCTTCTTTCTAATATAAAATCGCAATGATTATACACCCTGAGTCAAATTACGCCATTTTTGATATACTATTTGAATCAAGGTTTCTTAAGCTACGCTAGATGTGAGGTCCTTTAATGTTTGAACGCGAATTCCCGGATTACGATTTTGGTTCTCTTTTAGACACCACGACTGTATTGGGACAGGTTCTTGAATTCCTGATCTACGCCGCCATCGCCGCAGTTACGATGACGATTGTGCTTGCTGTCTACAACAGGTTTGTAAAGAAGAAGCTCAAGGACAAGAAGAACATCCAGATCCGCTTCACCCAGAACATCATCAGGACGATCATAGTGCTGGCAGGCATCATCTGGGTCCTCGTAAGCTCCACAGCAACGACCGAGATCGGCAAGGTCTTGTTCCAGGGAACCGCGATAATCGGTGCGGTCGCAGGTCTTGCAGCCCAACCTGTTCTGGGCGACCTTTTCAGCGGCATCGCCATCAGCTTCAACAAGCCCTTTGAGATTGGCGACAGGATCGAACTCGACTGCGGGATCAGGGGCATCGTCATGGACATCACGCCCAGGCATGTCATCATCAGGACCATCGACACGATCGACGTCATCGTTCCGAACAGCAAGATAAATTCCAGCCTTATAACCAACATGAGCCACAACACAAAGATCCGCTCCGTACACATGAAGTTCAACATCGCATACGGCACTGACGTGGAGAAGGCCATGAATGCCGTCAAGTATGCGGTCATGAATTCAGAGCTCACAGTGCCCGCCTGGAAGGGCGAGAATTACGGCCCGGTTTACTTCATCTCATATGCCGACAGCAGTCTGGTACTTGCAACGACAGTCTACTATCAGCCTACCGTCTCGACGGAAACGGTCATGAGCGACATCAACATGAGAGTCAACGATATCTTCGCCAAGGAAGGCATTGAGATACCTTTCAATTACGTCAATGTCGTCATGAAGGAATGACGGTTCCGGCCCCGTCCGGTTTTCGAAAAAATATCAGTGTGAAACTTTCCTCAGCCTATGACGATCTCGCCGTCGGCACCCGGAATATCCCTTATGACCTCGCCGACTTCAGGGACTGAGATGTGTCCCGACAAGGGGTTCTTTATGCTTATTACGGGCGTTGTTATCGTGGCGTCGACCTGAGACCTCTCGAAAGCCAGGTCGCAGTCTTCCATCGCGCAGTTTATCAGTGTCAGTTCTTTGCAGTAGCACAGAGGCTGCGTACCCTTTATTTTGCAGTTTATGAACGTCAGGTTCTCGGAATACCACCCAAGATATTCGCCGTTGACAACGCTGTCTTTGACGGTCACGTTTTTCGCGTGCCAGAAGGCATCCTTGGTATTCAGTTCGCAGTTGCTGATGGTGACATTTTCAACATACTGGAAAGAATATTTGCCTGTGAATTTCACGTTCTCGAAAACGATGTCTGACGACCTCATCAGGAAATACTCCGATTCGGCCGTGGTATCTGTCATCTTAAGGTCCTTTACCGACCAACCGAACTCGGGCGATATAATGGACGAACCGCTGATCACGACATCCGCGCATTCGCGCAGAGCCTTGATGCCGTGGAGCTTCGTGTCCGTTATCTTTATGTCTTTGGAATACCATATCGCGGCGCGGCATTTATCCGTCATCTCGGAAGAGGTAATGGTGAGGCCGTCTACGTGCCAGAATGGATATCTGAGGTTGAAATACGAATCGGCAACCGCTACTCCCGAACTCTCTTTAAGGGCGCTCTCGCCGTCAGCGGGACCGTCGAAGCGGCAGTGTCTGACCGTGACATCAGAGCTCCCGTATAGGGCGCGCTCTTCGTCGAATGTCCTGTTCTCGATAAGTTCCATATCTGCCTGACCTTTGTTTTCGATGCCTAAATAATATCAGACTGTGCGGTTTATTCTGTCAGGAACTGGCTATATTTTTCAGATGTCTTTGCGTGTTTTACAGAGGCCGAAAATGTTCCGGATCATGAGTTGAGCGGCCTTTAAGTCCGGTTGTATGTGCCGCCGGAATTGTGTAGTATTAATCCTGACGCAGATCACTGATTTGGAGTGTTGAGCATGAAAGACAATGTTGATATCGGCAAATCCGCAGAAGATTATCTTGAGTCCATGATCATTCTCAAAGAGAAGAACGGATATGTCCGTTCGATCGACATCGCAGGATTCTTAGGTGTCACAAAGCCCAGTGTCAGCAACGCGATGAAGCGTCTGCGCGAGGACGGTTACATCGAGATGGACAGATCCGGTCTCATCACAGTGACCGAAAAGGGCATGGCCATCGCCGACAAGATCTATACGCGTCATAAGAAACTCACCAGCTTTTTTGTTTCACTCGGAGTATCTCCCGACATTGCGGAGGACGATGCGTGCAGGATAGAGCACGACATAAGCGATGAGACGTTTAATGCCATCTGTGATCACATCGACAATTTCGAAAAGGCCAATAAGACAAAAAAGGAATAATATCCTTCACTTAAGTGATATATACCGATTATTTCCCTGTGTTAGAATTAACGCATAAACATTAAATTTAAAAAGGAGATATCCCCATGGCATGTTTTTTGGTACCTACTACTGAAGCTATCGTAACAACGGTTGTCAAGCATGTTGCTGACAAGAAAGGTTCTGACAACATCTTCATCAAGAAGATGAACTGGCTTAACAATATGCTCTGGGGAGGTTCCGCTCTCCTTGCTTTCGAGCACGTATGGCACGGTGAGGTTACACCGTGGTTCCCGTTCCTCACTGCAGCTGCAGATCCCGCAGATGCTGCAGAGATGCTCCATGAGATGGGCACGAGCGGAGTCGCGATGGCTATCCTTGTTACTGTGGCGTGGGTGATAATGGTGCTCGTGTCTCAGGCGATCTCAAAGAAGAAAGCACCTGCTGTGGCAAAGACCCAGGCCAAGGCATAAGGAGGATAACGGACATGACACTTCTTATCACTGTTTTTGCAGCAGCTATATCAACAATCCTCTGGTACAATTCCAAGACTGACAGAAAGCTCGGCACGCTCGCCCTCATGTATTGGGGCGCAAGCCTTATGTGGCTCGTTGACGCGGTCGTAGAGTATATCGAACTCGGCGCGGAGTTTTTCGAGCAGGCGCCCGCTGACATGATCAACGACGCTTATCTCGGACTTTCCGTAGTCGCTCTGGGTATCGTGATCTGGCTCGTAGTCCTTCTCGTTAAGGATCCCGAGGGCAAGGTCAGGGCTATGCTCGCCGCTAAGTGATGGATATCGCTGAGGACATCAGAAATAAGGAAAAAGCGCTCGCAGAGCGTATCAGGACCGCCGGGAAACTGGCGGTCGCTTTTTCGGGCGGAGTCGATTCGACGTATCTTCTTTATAAGGCTCACGAAGTCCTGGGTGATGACTGCATCGCCGTCACCGTGAAGTCTCAGGTCATTACCGCGGAGGAGTTCGAATGGACGCGTGAATTTTGCGAAAGGACCGGCGTAAGACAGACGGTTCTGGACTTTGATGTCTTCGCCGTTGAGGTTTTCGCGGACAATCCGCCCGACAGGTGCTACCACTGCAAGAAAAAGATATTCACGGCCGTCAGTGAGGCGGCAGAAGGTTATACCGTCGCCGACGGGAGCAACGTTGACGACCAGGGCGATTACAGGCCCGGCATGCGCGCTCTTCAGGAGCTCGGCATTGCAAGTCCGCTCAAAGATTCCGGTCTTACCAAGAACGACATCCGCATTCTCTCGAAAGAAGCAGGTCTAGAGACCTGGGACCATCCGTCCGCCGCGTGCCTTGCATCGAGATTCGCATACGGCGAAAAGATAACCGCGGAAGGTCTTTCGCGCGTGGCAGCCGCAGAGAAGTTCATTAAAGAACTCGGATTTGAAGGCATACGTGTCAGGGTGCACGGAGATCTCGCAAGGATAGAAACGGCTCCCGAAGACATAGGACTCCTCGCTTACGAACGTTCCCGCAAAGAAATATCGTCGGAACTCAAGCGTTTGGGCTTCAAATATGTAACAATGGATATGGACGGATACAGAACGGGGAGCATGAACGAGGTTTTGGGCTCCGCTGATGAGGACTGATAATGGAAACAAGAGAGATCCTGGATAAGGTTGCAAACGGCGAAATGACACCCGAAGAGGCTGAACTGCAGCTTAAGATGAAGCCGTTCGTTGATCTGGGCTTTGCAAAACCCGATCTTCACAGAGGCATTAGACAGGGTGTTCCCGAAGTCATCTTCGGCGAAGGAAAGACGCCCGAACAGATCGACATGATCACGAAGTCGCTTCTGGATGGTGGCGTTAAGACCGTCATCATCACGAGGCTCTCGGAAGAGAAGGCCGCGGCACTTACGGCTGAGATAAAATATTACAAGGAAGCGCGCATCGGCGCGGCGGGGATTATTCCCGCACCTGATGCGAAAGGGACCATCGTTGTCGCAACGGGCGGGACTTCCGATCTGCCTGTCGCAGAGGAAGCTGCAGTCACGGCAGAACTCCTGGGCAACAAGGTCAGCCGCGTCTATGATGTCGGAGTATCGGGCCTTCACAGGCTTCTCGCGCACAAAGAGGAGCTCATGAGCGCGGGCGTCATAATAGCGGTTGCCGGCATGGAAGGAGCCCTCGCGAGCGTTATCGGCGGACTCGTGGACTGTCCCGTGATCGCGGTCCCCACGAGCGTGGGATACGGTGCTTCCTTTGAAGGACTCACGGCGCTTTTGAGCATGCTCAATTCATGCGCGAGCGGTGTCACGGTGGTAAATATCGACAACGGATTCGGTGCGGGCTACTCTGCCAGCATGATCAACCACATTGGAGGTTAATTCCGGCTCCTGTCTGCCCGGGCATCAGATGCTGTAAGCAGGAGCGGCAATATCGGAGGTAAACAATGAAGACTCTTTATATCGAATGCAATATGGGCGCGGCAGGAGACATGCTCCTGGCTTCTCTTGCGGAACTCACGGGAGACGTTAAGGCCTGTGAGGAGAAGCTCAATTCGATAGGGATCCCTGACGTTACCTATCAGTTTGAAGAAAGCGTTAAGTGCGGCATCAAAGGCACGCACGCGCACGTTACCGCACTCGGTGTGGAAGAAGACGAGCACCTGCACGAGCATACGCACGAGGGACACGTTCATTCACACGAACATACTCATGAACACGAACATGACCACACCCACGGCGGTGAAGAACACCATCATGAACACGGTGATCACGAGCATGGCGATCACGAGCACCACCATCACCACGCCCACATGAGCGACATAGAGAATATCATCAACGGCCTTAACGTATCTGAAAAAGTTAAGTCCGATGCGCTCGCGGTATACGGACTCATTGCCGAAGCCGAGAGCAAGGCTCACGGCAGGCCGGTTACGGATATCCATTTCCACGAAGTCGGAACGATGGATGCGGTCGCAGACATAGTCGGTGTGTGTGTCCTGCTGGAGCAGATAGATCCCGACAGGATCGTAGTATCACCGCTGGCGACAGGTTTCGGCCAGGTCAGATGCGCGCACGGTATACTGCCCGTTCCCGCACCCGCCACGGCAAGCATTATAGAGGGCGTTCCCACATACAGCGGTGATGTTGAAGGCGAACTGCTGACACCCACAGGCGCGGCGCTCCTGAAGCATTTCGCGGATTCCTTCGGTTCCAGGCCCGTCATGGCAATAGAGAAGACGGGTTACGGAATGGGAAAGAAGGATTTCCCCAAGGCAAACATGCTGAGGACATTTATCGGGACCTCCGAAGGTGAGGGAGATAAGGTCGTCGAACTCAGATTCAACGTTGATGACATGACGGGCGAGGAGATAGGCTATGCGACCGGAGTCCTCATGGACAGCGGCGCGCTGGACGTTTTCACGACGCCGGTCTTCATGAAGAAGAACCGTCCGGGCATCCTTTTCACCGTGCTCGTAAAAGCGGAGGAAAAGGAAAAGTTCGCGGGTCTTATTTTCGAAAACACATCCACGATCGGCATAAGATATGTTGAGATGGACAGGTTCAAACTTGCAAGGCGGGAAGAGAAGGTCATGACCAGATTCGGCGAGGTCAGGGTCAAGGTGTCGGAAGGCTTCGGAGTCACGAAGGCCAAGCCAGAATTCGATGACGTGGCAGATATCGCGGACAGGAAATGATCCCTGCCTAATAAGGAGTTGTTCCGGGCATCATCCTGTATACTCCGATCGGCGAAAACATAGACGGTTCTGTCCTCCTGATCGATTACACTTTCCACAGACTGATCTACAGCAATCCTGTATTCATTGCGGCGCTTGTGGCTTTGGGCGTGTGGCTTATTGCCCTCATTGTCTTCTGCATCATTGAAGCACAATACATGAAGTATAAGCGGCAGAGCAGACGGCGTCTGAGAAAGTTTTTGGTTTCAGATGCGTTTTAGAAAGACTGTTGTATCAGAAGTGGTTTGAGAACGTCTGCTGTCTCAGAATCTTTTCGAAAACGTCTGCTTTCTCAGAGTCTTTTCGCAAACCCCGGCTAAAACCTCGGCTATAGCCGGTGTTTTAACCTGCTTTTTAAAGGTTTTCTTCAAAAACCCGGCTAAAACCACGGTACGCGCCAGGTTTTTAGCCGAGGTTTTACTTCATACGTGCCTGCTTTTCCGCCGGGTTTTCGATAATGAAACGTCATACATTTCGAGCTTTTCGAGAATGGCTTGAAGCGACTCGCATTTGAAGTCACCACTTCAAAAAATCGGCAGCTATGCGGCGCTGCCGAATCATTTGCCGAATTTTTCGAGTATGTGCATAGAAAAATCTTGCAAAAATAAGGCATAGCCGCATCTCTGCCGGATTTTCTATGACCTGCGAACTCTTCAAGTGTTTTCAAATCGCACCAGCCTGGCAAACGGAGCGCCGCCGGAACCCTGCCGAAAAGCAAGTCATTGAGCAGCAGTTATCCCGGGCAAAAAGCAAGTCATTGTGCAGCAGTGACACTGGGCAAAGCGAAAAGGGCAGTCTCATTTTAGTCCTGAGACTGCCCCTGCTTTTCTATCCCTGTTATTCAGCTTGATTTATTAGGCCGGTGCGGACTTCATTTCAAAATCCGCTGTCTTTCGAAATATCAGCCGAGTGTGAACTCCATATTGTCGATCGTGATCTTTGCAACGTTGTCTGTGTCTACGAGACGGTTGAAAAGAACGATGAATCCTGTGTCGGTTCCGCAGATGTAGCCATAGCTTGCGACCTTATCATCTTCGTATACGAGATACTCGGATCCGTCCTTATATGTGATCTTGAACATCGTAACAGAATCAAGTGCTTCGCCCTTGGGTTCTTCACCGCCTGTGGAATCCCACTGCATTGCGATAGGGGAGATCTTGACCGTGCCGCCGTTGGCGGATGTGAATGTCTTGGAATCGAGCTTGTCTGCTACGGGAATAACAACGCTCTTCTCGTCCTTGATGTAGCTTGTGTCGCCCTTTTCAGTAAGGGTCTTCTCGATGTTGGTTCTAGTATCATTAAATTCCACACAGTAGAGGGTGATGTGGTCAGTTATGGGTTTAGCGAATTCAGATCCGAAGACGGTGTAATCTTCGAACATATACTCGTAGCAGTAGAGCTTTGTATCTGTTGATTTCTCAAGGTCTACCCAGATCTTGCCGTGACCTTCCTGGAATCCGAACATGATGTTCTGATCTTCATTGAAGAATGCGCCCTTTGCCTCATTCTCCTCCTGGCTGTAAACATAGCAGTTTACGCCCTTGGCTCTCTCGACCGTGTAAGCTGCGACGATTCCCATGCCGTCACGTACGACTGTCTCAACTGTGACAGTTGTATCGCCGATTGTAGTAGAAACGGGCTCTGTTGTGTACTTTCCGGCCAGGAGACGTTCTGCAACCTCAGGATCCTGAGCTACGTACTCTATTTTGGGCATCGTGACTTCGTACGTTACCGGGTTGCCCTTATCATCGTACTTGCCGTCCTCGACGACCACTTCGTTGTGGGTCTCGACATTTTTCTTTCCTTCGTTGCCCCAGAGTCTGTTAAAGAGTTCTCCTCCTGTTGCGGCATTGACCACAAAAGGTGAAGCTACAACGATTGCCGATGCTGCGGCTGCTACCTTGATCCCCAATTTGCTTATCTTTGCTTTATGTGCATTTTTCATTATAGATTCCTTTCCCGCTAAGTATCTGTCCGAGAAAACATGATCTTCCACACCGTCTGTGATGTGATCGAATTCCTCAATACTTATATCGTGTTCGAAAATTTTATCGTTAAGATCTTTGTTCATAAGTAATCTCCTGATAGGGGGTTGTCCGATAATTCCTTTGATCGTCCGGTCCTCAGGTCTGTCCTAAGTTCTGACGCATCAGCTTCTTGGCCCGTTCATAGCGTTTTCTTACATTTGCCTCTGTGATGCCCAGCTTGCCGGCTGTCTCTGTGACCGTATAATCGTGAACCACAAGGCATTCAACGACAGCATAGTATTTCTCGGGAAGCGACCTCATCAGCGGTGTGCACTCCGCTGCTCCGTCTTTTCTGTCGTCTGCCGCGGCAACAGTCTGTTCGCCGCAAACAGACTCCAGATCATCCGAGAAGCTGACGACCCTGCTTTCGTTTTTTCTCTTGTTATAGATATTGATCGAAGCATTCTTTATGACCGTTATGATGTACCTTTTGCATTCATCCGAATCAGCTTTTTCGAAATGGACCTTATGTCTGATAAGTTGTAAAAACGCGTCCTGTACGGCATCTTCTGCCAGTGATTCGTCATGCAGAACGGACAGTGCCACACGGAACATCTTCTGTTCGTAGAGCTCATAACAATCTTCGATAAATCTGAGCTGTTTTGACGGCAGTGCCATTTGCTTTGGTCTCCTTGTTGTTTCCTGAAAGGCCTTCCACCTTGCTGAGTTTAAGGGGTCCCCGTGTATGGCCTTCTACCCTATATAACAAACCGGAGAGCCGGTCTGTGACAAAATTATCCCCGATAAATTTATACACCACATTTTTGCCTCATGTTCGGCACTTGTGCATGAATAATTAATATAAAAAGAGCGGCTTTGTTTCCGTACACAGGGCGTTTTCGATGTTCGAAAAAATATCGATTAAACCTATTGACAAGGTGGGTTTAAGTGTTTATCATATGCGAAAATCATCAGAGAGAGGAGGACGGAAGTTATGTACGACCGTAAGTTCTATTTCCAGTCATTAGTCCGTTGTAACTTCCGTTGTGGACGAATGTGTTGTTCTTGTTCAAACAGCAGCTGTTCCAACAGCACAACTATAACTATTTGAATCAAGAAAGGATAACACAATTATGTCTAACTATAAATTTGAAACTCTCCAGCTCCACGTAGGCCAGGAACAACCCGATCCCGCATCCGATGCACGCGCAGTGCCGATCTACGCAACAACTTCTTACGTTTTCCATAACTCAGCTCATGCAGAAGCACGTTTTGGTCTTGCAGACGCAGGCAACATCTACGGAAGACTTACAAACTCCACACAGGGCGTTTTCGAAGACCGTATCGCAGCACTTGAAGGCGGCGTTGCAGGACTCGCAGTTGCTTCCGGCGCAGCAGCAATCACATATGTAATCGAAGCTCTCGCAGTTAAGGGTGAGCACATCGTAGCTCAGAAGACGATCTATGGCGGTTCCGAGAACCTTCTCGCACACACACTTCCCCTTTATGGTATCGAGACAACATTCGTCAACATCCATGATCTGGACGAAGTAAAGGCTGCCATCAGACCTAATACAAAGGCTCTCTACATTGAGACACTCGGCAACCCTTCATCTGACATCCCGGACATTGAAGCACTTGCTAAGATCGCTCACGAGGCAGGCATCCCGCTCGTTATCGACAACACATTCGGTACACCTTACCTCATCAGACCTATCGAGTTCGGTGCAGACATCGTAGTTCACTCTGCTACAAAGTTCATCGGCGGCCACGGCACAACATTGGGCGGCGTTATCGTTGATTCCGGCAACTTCGACTGGGCAGCTTCCGGCAAGTATCCCTGGATCTCTGAACCCAACCCCAGCTATCACGGCGTTAAGTTCACAGATGCAGCAGGCAAGGCAGCATTCGCAGTTTATATCAGAGCTATACTCTTAAGAGATACAGGTTCTTCCATCTCACCTTTCGCAGCATTCCTGCTCCTCCAGGGCACAGAGACTCTGTCCTTGAGACTTGAGCGTCACATCGAGAATACAAAGAAGGTATTGGACTTCCTCACAAATCATCCGAAGGTAGAGAAGGTCTTCCATCCTTCACTTGCAGATCATCCGGATCACGAAGTATATCAGAAGTACTTCCCTAACGGCGGCGGCTCCATCTTCACATTCAACGTAAAGGGCGGCAAGAAGGAAGCATTCGACTTCATCGACCACCTCGAATTGTTCTCACTCCTTGCTAACGTTGCTGACGTTAAGAGCCTTGTTATCCACCCGGCAAGCACAACACACTCACAGCTTTCCGAAGAAGAGCTCAACGACGTAGGCATCTATCAGAACACGATCCGTCTCTCTATCGGTACAGAGCACATCGATGACATCATTGCAGATCTCGAAAAGGGCTTCGCAGCAATTTGATCCCTTACAGATCAACTGATATATAATTACTTTTAGCAGTCATACGGGAGGAATAATTATGACTAAGATCTATACATCAGCAGACCAGCTTATCGGTAAGACACCTTTGCTTGAGCTCACACATCTCGAAAAGGCTCTTGGCCTTGAAGCAAAGCTCGTAGCAAAGCTAGAATACTTCAATCCTGCAGGAAGCGTTAAGGACCGCATCGCAAAGGCGATCATCGAAGACGCTGAAGCAACCGGCAGACTTAAGGAAGGCAGTGTCATCATCGAGCCTACGAGCGGCAACACCGGTATCGGTCTTGCATCCGTAGCAGCTGCTAAAGGTTACAGGCTCATCATCACAATGCCTGAGACCATGAGCGTTGAGAGAAGACAGCTCATCAAGGCATACGGTGCTGAACTCGTTCTCACAGAAGGCGCTAAAGGAATGAAGGGCGCGATCGCAAAGGCTGAGGAGCTCCAGGCTGAGATCCCTAACAGCATCATTGCAGGCCAGTTCATCAACCCCGCAAATCCGAAGGCTCACAAAGAGACTACAGGTCCTGAAATCTGGGAAGACACAGACGGCGAAGTTGATATCTTCGTTGCAGGTGTAGGCACAGGCGGAACGGTTACTGGTGTAGGCGAATATCTGAAGTCAAAGAAGGAATCCGTCAAAGTCGTAGCTGTAGAGCCTGCTGACTCTCCCGTTCTGAGTAAGGGCACTGCCGGTGCGCACAAGATCCAGGGTATCGGCGCAGGCTTCGTTCCCGAAGTTCTCAACACAAGCGTTTATGACGAGGTCATCCCCGTAACCAATGACGATGCATTTGCAACAGGCAAGCTTCTCGGCAAGAACGAAGGCGTTCTCGTAGGAATCTCTTCCGGTGCAGCTCTCTGGGCAGCAATCGAGCTCGCTAAGCGTCCCGAGAACAAGGGCAAGACGATCGTAGCACTCCTGCCTGACACGGGGGACCGTTATCTCTCGACTCCTCTTTTCGCAGACTGAGTTCTAAAGATATAGTAAGACTGAATAAACAACAAAATATGCCATAAAAAACCAAAGGCGTTGTCTCTGTGACCCGGTCACAAAGAGACAGCGCCTTTCTTTATCTCTTCAGAATACGGTTATCCGGATCATGTTGCCTAGTTAGCAGATGGTAGTCTGAAACACCTGAAAAATGGCTGCTTCAGACTACCAAATCAGTTTCCTGGTAGTCTGACATGCTCGAAAATTGACAGGTTCAGACTACTAAGAACTCAAGATGGTAGTCTGACATGCCCGAAAAATGACAGGTTCAGACTACCAAGAACTCAAGATGGTAGTCTGACATGCCCGAAAAATGACCGGTTCAGACTACCAACAGGCGTGGGCACGATGGCTAAAGTATGTGGGCTGGTACCAAACCGACCTTCAAACGGTACTGTTTCGCATACACCTGAGCTCCTGCACTTCAGGGGCCGCTGCAGTATTTTTCACTATTTTTCAAAATCGCAGAAAAGATATTGACAACTATATCGGGAGACGATATACTCGGGTTACGATATATCGGAAGCCGATATAAAAGGAGGATAGATAAATGCCACAGTTAGCGTTAACAGAAGCAGTCTTCTACATTTTGTTGTCGCTTCAAAAACCGCTTCACGGATACGGAATAATCCAGAATGTGGGAGAACTGTCACACGGGCGTGTAAAGCTCGCCGCAGGTACACTTTACGGAGCGCTTAATTCGCTCGTTGAGAAGGGATGGATAGATGCTCTGCCGGAAAACCCCGAGAGCCGCAAGAAGGAGTACGTGATCACCCAGAACGGTCTTGCCGTACTCAAAGAAGAACTTGCAAGACTCTCTGAACTGGTCGATAACGGCAAGAGGATTTTGGGAGGAAACTGATATGCGCAGAGTTATTCATAAGTTGTTTTGGATCTGGCAGCTCGAGAAAGAGCAGGCCTGGATCAATGAGATGGCTTCACACGGATATTCTCTTGAACATGCAGGAAGATTAACTTTTGAATTCGAAGAGACGGAACCAAACAAGTATATCTACAAGGAGATCTTCCTTAAGGGGGGAGGAGAGAGTGCCGAGAATCTGAAATACTTCAAGTTTCTGGAGGAGATGGGCATTAAGGTTGTGTGCTACATCAACTATCCCGGAACATGCTGGGTATATACGAGAGCTCTTAAAGAAGAATATCCGGACGGCATTGAACTGTATTCTGATATCGATTCAAAGATCAACTATCAGAAGGTTATGGCAGGATACCTGATATTTGTAATTGCATTTACACTCTTTGCGGCTTTGCTGAACACCTCGATCGTAGTGAGTTCATTATTGAGGAACAACATGTTAATGACGTTGAATCTCATATGCGCGATATTAATGCTCGCGCTCTGCGTGGCATCAGTCATCGCGGCGGTCAAAGCATTCATTAAGATAGGAAACCTTAAAAAGGAACGTAAGATACACGAATAGCATCAGTGATGCTTTTATCCTGACATAAATAATCATTTTTAAAACTCTTAGGAATAGGGGAGGTATAACTATGCAAAAATTAACTAATCAGGAGAGGCTTAAGCCCTGGATGGGTATAGTGCTTTTCGCAGTGCTCTTAGCACTTTTCTTAACGGTCTGCACGTATATGCAGGAGCATTGGGGAATGACGGGACTTGTTCTGACAGAGGTCTTGTTCCTTGCTGTTGCGGTAGGTTTCTGTCTTATCCGCAAGGTCAGTATCAAAGAGGTCTTTCCCATAAAGAAAGTGACAGTAAGAGAGATCTTCGGATGTCTGTTCCTTCTCCTTGGAGGACAGGGCTTTTCTTATGTAACTGTAGGTCTGGTCGGAATGCTCTTCCCGGCATGGGCTTCAGAGACGGCTGAACTTTCGAGCTTTCTCTATTCGGGAAATGCTCTCCTGGCTTTCCTGATCGTCTCGTTAACACCTGCCATCTGTGAGGAAGCTATCCACAGAGGTGCCATACTCTCATGCTTCAGATCGATCAAGAAGGACTGGGTAATTGTACTCATCATGGGACTGCTCTTCGGCATCAACCACATGTCACCGCTGCGTTTTATGGCGACGGCGATCCTCGGCGGAGTTCTGTCTTTTGTTGTGGTCAAGCGCAACAATATCCTTCTGTCGGCACTCATGCATTTCGCAAACAATGCATTTTCCGCACTCGCCGGAATCTATTCCGCAAAGACAATGGCAAGCAGCAGCGTAGCGGTATCGTTCACGCCTGATATGTTCGGAATATATCTGCTGATGGGCTTTACGGCTCCTGTGTTCCTCGTTCTCGGATGGCTGATGATAAGCCCTGAGACACATAAGAAGATAAACTTCCTTTTCGCAGGCATCCTTTCAGCTGTCATGTTCATTTCAGGAATCGCAATTACAGTTTCAGGCCAGCTGAACAAAACGATCGTAAACAGCACTATCGGATATGAGGTTACTGAGGATTCGAAAGATGCGCTCATGGATTTCTCTGTAGAAGAAGCGAGAACATATACGGTTACAGTCGTTATGTCCTGCAATAAAGAAGCAGAGTATTCCTTTGTAATGACGGATGATGACGGAAATGTCCTGATCGATACTGACATGAACAAGGGCGCTCAGATAAGACCATTCACAACAAGGCTCGACCTTTCCGAAGGACTTTACCATACTGAGATCAGGGGCGGGGAAGGCTCTGTCGGCGATAAGCCTGAGATACAGATACACGTCAATTAATACGGTCTGATTATCTACAAAAAAATATGTAAATAAACAAGACTGGCTTAAATCATTCGTGATAATCTAATCTTGGTTTTAGATCAGGAGGTGTCCCTATGAGTATAGATTTGAGCAAAATGCCCAAGATCGGTTTTGGCCTTATGAGACTCCCGGAGAAAGACGGAGTCATCGATCTGGACAAGGTCTGCAAGATGGTAGACAGCTATCTGGATGCCGGATTCAATTATTTCGATACGGCTTATGTCTATCACGGGGGCAACTCTGAGAAAGCCGTAAAGGAAGCCATCGTCAAGCGTCACCCGAGAGATTCATTCACTCTTGCGACAAAGCTTCCGGCGTGGTTCATCCATTCATTTGAAGACAGGGATAAGGTCTTTACCGAACAGCTCGAAAGATGCGGAGTCGATTACTTCGATTTCTATCTCCTCCACAGCATCGAGGACGGCAACAACTACGATACATACGAGAAGTACGACTGCTTCAACTGGGGCATTCAGAAGAAGGCTGAGGGCAGGATAAAGCATTTCGGATTCTCATATCACGGAACTCCGGAACTGCTCGTTAAGATCCTGGATAAGCATCCTGAGGTCGAGTTCGTTCAGATCCAGCTCAACTACATCGACTGGGACAATGCGATAGTCCATTCAGGCGAGCTCTATAAGATCCTTTCCGAGAGGAATATTCCGATCATAGTCATGGAACCCTGCAAGGGCGGCAAGCTCGCAAATCTTGACGATGAGTGTGCCTCTATCCTTAAGGCCATCCGTCCCGACAAGTCAGTCGCTTCATGGGCATTCCGTTTTGTCGGAAGTCTTCCGGGAGTAACCACCATCTTGAGCGGCATGTCCACAGAAGATCAGATGGCTGACAATATGAACACGTTTAAGAATTTCGAGCCTCTTAACGACGAGGAGAAAGCAGCTGTCGATAAGGTCGTCGAAGCAATGTCCCGCGTAGAGCTCATCGGATGCACGTCCTGCAAATACTGCGTCGAAGGCTGCCCTATGGGCATCAGCATTCCTGATGTCATCAGCGCTATCAACACCGCGAGGAAATTCCCGGGCGACATGAGACCTCAGTTCTTCTATAACGGCCTTGTGGACAGATACAGCCACGCATCAGACTGCATCGCCTGCGGCCAGTGCGAAGGCGTCTGCCCGCAGCATCTGCCCATCATCACCCTCATGCAGGAGGCTGTCGAAAAGTTCGAGTCACAGGGATAAACATATAACATATTCCTGCCTTGCCCGCCGGTACTCTTTTTGAGGCCGGCGGGTTATTTTTTCGGGATAAAAGTATTCGCGCCATGGCGTTATGTTTAGCCTGAAAACGGGCATTGAAAGCCCCCGCAGATATGGTCTGCAGCTTGTTGAACCCTGACTTCTTTTTATCTATACTTTTCTTGTAACTCCCGGGGATAATTTGATAAGAATGGGGACCCCGTTACCGGCTGGCAGCAGATAGGCGGCAACTGGTATTGCTTTGATGAAAAAGGCGTCATGCAGACCGGATGGATCGATGACGGCGGTATATGGTACTATCTTGCCTCCAACGGAAAGATGAAGACCGGTTGGCAGAAGATCGGCGGTGTCTGGTACTACTTCGGAACCAACGGCAAGATGCGTACCGACTGGCAGTCTGTCGGAGGCAAATGGTACTACTTCGGCGACAACGGAAAGATGAGAACATCCTGGCAGAAGCTTGGCGGAGTCTGGTATTACTTTGATGCCTCGGGCGCGATGGTAACAGGATGGAAATCGATTGGAGGAGCTTACTATTTCTTCAAGACCAATGGTGCGATGGCAACCGGTGAGTACTGTGGAGGTTACCGTCTTGATGCTGACGGCAGGTGGACATACACTTACAAGGCTTCCTGGAAGAAGGATTCCAAGGGCTGGTGGTATGGCGACTCAAATGGCTGGTATGCAAAGAACGAGACCTGGAAGATCGACGGGAAAGACTATAATTTCGATAAGTCGGGTTATTGCACGAATCCTTGACAACAACTGATTTATGCTTGTCAGAGTACGGAATATAGTCAAAAAACGTACTCAAATTTGCACTTTCGCATATATGTGCACTACAGAGTACGGATTTTCGAAAAAAACCGTACTCAAATTTGCACTTTCGCATATATGTGCACTACAGAGTACGGATTTTCGGGGAAAAACGTACTCTAACGTGAACTTATAAAAGCGAACTTTTTCGTGCGGGATTTGGCGAAAAACAGCACGGATTCTTGCACTTATAAACAGCCCCCGTACATATGCCCTTACACAGAAGGACGCGAGAAGATACGGAACTTAATGACATTCCAAACGATCTCCCTGTTATACTAAAAAATGAAAAACCGGGGGTTACGATGAGCAAGGGCAAAAACTACAAGACAACGCTGACGGCATGTTATCTGGCCTTCATTACGCAGGCGATAACTGCCAATCTTGCGCCGCTCCTGTTCCTGAGATTTCATACCGAGTTCGGGATATCTCTGGGTAAGATCGCGCTGATACCGATCGCTTTCTTTATCACGCAGCTGACCGTTGATCTGATATGTGCAGGGTTCATCAATAAGATCGGATACAGGACCGGCGCGTTGATTTCTGAGGCATTGGCGGGACTGGGTCTTGCGGGTCTTTCTTTTCTGCCTTATCTGCTGCCGGACCCTTTTACCGGTATCCTTGCGAGTACGATCCTCTATGCTATAGGAAGCGGGCTCATCGAAGTGCTCGCAAGCCCCATTGTCGAGGCGTGTCCTTTCGATAACAAGGCATCCGTGATGAGCATACTCCATTCGTTCTACTGCTGGGGATGCGTCGGTGTCATAGCCCTGTCGTCGGGATTCTTTTTCGTGTTCGGGATAGACCACTGGAGATGGCTCCCGTGCGTATGGTCGCTTATCCCGTTCGTGAACATCATAAACTTTGCGGTATGCCCCATCGAATCACTTACCGAAGACGGCGTGGAGATGGGCATGGGAAAACTTTTCAGGACGCCTGTGTTCTTTCTGGGAATAGTGCTGATGGTGTGCGCGGGTGCCTGTGAACTTGCCATGGCGCAGTGGTTCTCGGCATTTGCGGAGTCGGCGATAGGAATGCCGAAGACGACGGGTGACCTGGTAGGCCCATGTCTTTTCGCCGTTGCTATGGGCGTCTCCAGAGTTATATACGGAAAGTTTGGCGAAAAGCTCGAGCTCACGAAGTACATGCTCGGTTCGGGGATCCTGTGCCTCGGCTGCTATCTCGCGGCATCTCTTTCGAAGGCGCCGGCCATATGTCTTATCGGATGCATCGTATGCGGTTTTTCGGTGGGCATAATGTGGCCCGGCACGATAAGCATCCTGTCGAAAAGACTTCCGAGGGGAGGGACCGCGATGTTCGCGTTCCTTGCGATGGCGGGAGATCTCGGAGGCGCAATGGGACCGGGCATCGTGGGCGTTTTCGCGCAGATGAACGGGGACGATCTGAAGAATGGAATGCTCATCGGAAGCGTCTTCCCTCTGGTGCTGATAATCTCGGTCGCGGGGATCATGATAAAAGTTCGCAAAGAGCGATAATTTAGGGTTAACAAATAACATTTACCGTGCTAAAATTTCGAACGGGGACATGAGCCCCGGATTCCAACAAAAAAGAGAGGTGAATACGGTGGACGCTGGCGACAGTTGCGACAAACGAGGGAAACGTGCGCGAAATATCCTTTGTTCCTTAAAGTCATGCCGGACACTGTATTCGGACCTTAAGGACTAAATGATGTATCGTTACCTCTGTTTGCCCAAAGCATTGCAGAGGTTTTTTGTTCCCGTCGTTTGTTTACTTTCAGGAGGAAACAAATGGCAGAGAAGGAAATAAGGAGAGATTATCAGGACGAGATAATCTCGATCATAAGGGGGAATGATTCCCCGAGGGTAATTCATTACAAACTGGAAGATTATCACGCAAGTGATATCGCACAGATCCTGGAGGAGCTCGACGAGAAAGAGCGCAAGAAGTTTTTCAGGGTCTGCGGTAAGACACTGCTTGCCGAGGCATTCGAGTGCCTTGAGGAAGAGCAGGTAGGCGCATATCTCAACGAGATGGACATCAGACGTGCGGCTGCCGTCGTATCCGAACTCGAGACGGATACGGCTGCCAATGTTCTGAGGGAGCTCGAAAAGGAGAGAAGAGGACTCATTATCGAGGCGCTCGACTCCGAAGTCAGGCAGGAGATCAGCATAATCGCATCCTACGATGAGGACGAGATCGGTTCAAAGATGACCGCCAACTTCATCAAGATCGGTCTGGATCTCACGGTCAAGCAAGCAATGACGGAGCTCGTTACACAGGCTGAGGAGAACGACAACATCTCGACTCTCTTCGTCGAAGATGACGAGGGTCTCTTCTACGGAGCACTTACGCTCAAGGATCTCATCACCGCAAGGAGCACGACGGACCTCAACACGCTGATTGTCACGTCGTTCCCTTACGTTTACGCTAACGAGCTGATCGATGATTGTATCGAAAAGCTCAAGGATTATTCGGAGGACTTGATCCCTGTACTTAATGAGGACAACAAGATACTTGGAGTTATCACGTCGCAGAGCATCGTCGAAGTCGTCGATGATGAGCTCGGTGAGGACTACGTAAAACTCGCCGGACTTATTGCGGAAGAAGATATCAAGGAACCTCTGGGCCAGAGCATCAGGAAGAGAATGCCGTGGCTTCTTATACTGTTGTGCCTCGGCATGCTCGTTTCGAGCCTTGTCGGCGTTTTCGAAGGCGTCATCGCACACCTTACGATAATCATGGCATTCCAGTCGCTGATCCTCGACATGGCAGGTAACGTCGGCACGCAGTCGCTCGCTGTCACGATCAGAGTACTGACGGACGAGAACCTCACGTTTACGCAGAAGCTCACGCTCGTCATCAAGGAATCGAAGGTCGGCATGAGCGTAGGTCTCATACTGGGCGTTGCTTCGGTGATCCTGATAGGCGTCTATCTGATGGTTATAAAGCAGCGCGAACCTGTTTTCGCATTTGCTGTGAGCGGATGCATCGGTATAGCCCTCCTGATCTCCATGATCTGCTCGAGCATAATCGGCACGCTGATCCCGCTGTTCTTCAAGCGCATCAAGGTCGACCCGGCTGTCGCTTCGGGCCCCCTGATCACCACGGTCAACGACCTTGTGGCCGTCGCATGCTACTACGGAATCAGCTGGATCTTACTGATAAACGTTATGAATTTTTAAGGCCTCCGGGCACTTTAACTTTTGTCATCCGCCATATGAGGCGGAGATACCTCAGTCTGATAAAAGCAACTTATAAGGGTAGGTCTTTGCCGAGATTCTACCCTTATTTTTGCTTGACCGTTTATTATCCCGAAATCATAATGTAGCTGCATATGGAGGATAAGACATGGACCACGTAACATTCAGCCCTCAGGGCATTTGTTCAATCCAGATAGACTTCGATATAGAGGACGGGAAACTCTATAACGTCAAGTTTATCGGAGGCTGCAACGGCAACCTCAAAGCCATCGGAAAACTTGTCGAAGGCAAGGATGCCAAAGAAGTCGCAGAGATCTTAAGAGGCAACACCTGCGGCATGAAGGGCACGTCATGTGCCGACCAGCTTGCAAAGGCCATAGACGAACAGTTAGGCTGAGCATTCAGGCGTACGGCCTATAGGCGCACGTTGTTTAGGCACGCTCCGCTCAGGCGAACGCTCTTCAGGAGGACGCCGCTGCAAGTACATCTGCCGCTCTCTTTCGCGGACATCTGAAAAGCCTGGCTGCAACAAACCTGAGCAGTTATCTGTTTCAAAGGTATAATATCCCTGGAGGATGATCTTATGAAACTTTCGAAAACCATTGCTTCGGTACTTACGGCCTCTCTTTGCATGTCCATGTTTTTATGCGGCTGCAATTCGACCACGGAGACTACAAAAAAGCCCAAAGATCCCGATGAGACAAAGCCGGTTCAGACAGAACCGGAGCTGCCCGAAAATGAGCTGCTTTTCATATCCGGTTACGATAATGCCGCCTGGGGTCATCAGAGCAGCCGTACTTTTGTCTTGTCTGACGGCAGGGTATACAGTTCCGAAGAATCTTTCGAGTCCTACGGTACGAACTGGTCCGACAGGCTCTCGGATAACGATAGACTTAAGATCCTTATGGATTACACTGAACCTGTTCTCACTCTCGAAATGAATGACATCCGCCAGATATATAAATACATGGTCAAGATAGATCCCGGTTCCGAATTCGTTTATGACGATGAATATGCCTGTGACGCAGGCACGAGCTATATCCAGGTTCTGGTCGATGGTGAGTGGATCGAGATCAGCGAATCCGGGGACCGGAACGGGGAACTTAACGACCGCAATGCCAAGAGAGTCAAAAAGTATATCAGGGATGCGTTTTCCAATGCCGAGTGGGGAGCAACACCTCACGTCTATTCCAACTCCGAATCTTTTATCGGGACCTTTAAGTGTCCAAAAACAACGGTCAAGCCCTGCAGACAGATAATCACCAACATCGACGAGCTCAAAAAGTTCGAGAAAGATACAGGGCTCGACATCAGGAACATGGAGGCTTTCGAGTATTTCGGCGATTCCGAATACGACAGATTCAATTATATCTGCATTGCAGTTGAGATCATCGAATATCCCGCGTCATTGAAACTCGATGAGGTCACGGCTGACGCGTTCGTCGTATCCGGAGGCTACTGCGGTTTTGCATTTTTAGATGAACCCGGTCTTACGGATAGCACTGACAAGACATACGCATATTGTCACATAGTGCAGCTGCCCGCATACCAGGTAAGCGATTACGACATGTTCCTTGGGTGATCACATTCTGTTTTTCTGATCGCTGCTGTTTTTGAATACTGCCGTTTTCTGATAACCGTCACCTTAAGAGCGTCGTCAACTTAAGAGCGTCGTCAACTTAAGATCACCGTCACCCGCTTTGGGAAGGGAGCAAGACATGACTGAACATTCATCACCGGCCGAAGGTCTTCTGGCGGTCATAAGCCACCGCAACGAAGCGTGGGGACACTACAGCGACATTGTTTTCTTCATGTCGGACGGGAACATCTACCGCTCGCTTGAGTCGGTTGAGATCCGCGCCGGGAGCATGGATGAAGGCCTTTCCGAAGACGAGAGGCTGGCTCTGCTGATCAGATACACCGATCCTGTTGCCCGTATCAGTGACGAAGACATCAGCGAACTTCTCCACCTTTTGCCGCTCATAGATAAGGGCTCGGAATTTGTCCGTGGCGACGAGTGCTGTTTCGACGCCGGCACATCTCAGATGATAGTCCGTATCGGCGGCGAGCCCGTCGTGATCAACGAATGGGGAGAATCTTTCGGCAGACTGAAAGATGAGAACGCATCGAGAGTGACCGGCATCCTCGAAAAGTACAGCCGCTCCCTAAAAGAGGCAGGTGCCGCACACGTGTATTCTCAGCTTGAATCATTCATCGGCATCTTTGATTGCTCCGGAAAAGACCTTGCCCGTAATTCCAAAGGCTTTATAACCACTCCGGAAGAGCTCGATGCGTTCGTGAAGGATGCAGGGATCGACCTCGGCAGTGCCGGCGGTTTTGAGTTTTTCGACACTGCGGAGATCTTTAAGGATCATTGCCTCGCAGTCGAACTTTTCGATCACCCGGTCAGCAGTTTCCAATCTCCGGATGCCTTCATCGTATCAGGATCTTATGTCGGATTTGTCTGCCTTGATGAAGATGAAGCGCCGTCTGACCCGGTCGAGCGCGGGAGCATTCACTGCCGCATGATATTGCTGCCGAATAATGATATGAAGGAATATGAGCTGTTTACCGGGAAGTGAACTGTGAGAGATATCGTTTTCAGGGAAAAGTCTTTAAAAACGATATCAACCGGAATGTTAAGATATCGTTTTCAGGGAAAAGTCTTTAAAAACGATATCAACCGGAATGTTAAGATATCGTTTTCGGGAAAAAGTCTTTAAAAACGATATCAACCGGAAGGTCAAGATATCGTTTTCGGAAAATAGTCTTTAAAAACGATATCAGCCGGAATGCTAAGGTATCGTTTTCAGGAAAAAGTCTTTAAAAACGATATCAGCCGGAAGAAATATTCTGCACTTAACGGCCATAGTGGCGATTTTATCCCAAACCTTAGATTATTACCTCCGCGGGATAATTTTCAGAGGTGAAATTATCCCAAAAGTTTAAAAATGCTCACTTGGGATAATTTTGAGCTGGGATTTTATCCCAAACTGCAAGAAAACCTCATCTTGGGATAATTTTGAGCTCAGAATTTATCCCAAAGTCCCGAAAAATGGCGCGGTGGGATAATTCAGCCCTGGAGCTCTGTCAAGATAACGGACAGTGATTTCACAAATTAAGCGCCTCCGTTTTATCCCAAAGTCCGGAAAAACCGGCCCAGGCTCACGGGGATATTTCAGCACTTTCGCAACACATGCCAAACTGAAAATCCCCCACAGCATTGGCCAATGCTGTGAGGGACTTTCAAGTGAAGCACAAGTAAAAGTTTTACATCAAAACCTTACTTATACGCGGTGTAGGTGGTAACGTTCAGGACTGTCTCGCCGTCGATCTGGAGAGCGACCGGGCGGTCGAACGTTACGGTGATCCTGTGGCCTGTCTTGACCTCTACCACCTTCTTGTGGTCGACATGCTTGCCTTTGAAGATGGAAGGGAAGATGGCAAGAGTCCTGATCTTGCCGCTGCCGTGGAATACCAGTAAAGAGAGAAGGCGGTCTTTGCCGAGCCTGTCCTGGCCTGGTGTGGCGATCATGCCGCCGCCGTAGTAACGGCCGTTCATTGAGGGCGCGAGCCAGACCTTCTGATATGAGAACTTTTTGCCGTCGACTTCGATCTCGGCATTGGTGGGCTTGTAGTGGAACAGGAGACCCTTGATGGCGATCCCGGCATAGTCGATCTTCTCGTTGCCGGCTTCCCTCATCTGGTCGCCGACTTCGCAGCAGTAACCGTCGATGCCGTAGCCGATGCCGTTCAGGAAGCGGCGCTTCATGCCGTTGACCTCAACGAACGGGAGGTCGACGATGTATTTGTTGATCTGTTCGGGTGCGTCGCCGGGCTTCTTCCCGAGATCGTTCCAGAAGTCGTTGCCGCTGCCTGTTGGGAAGTAGAAGACTGCCTGCTCTATTTCGATGCCGTCCGTATCATTGATGAAGCGGTTGAGCGTGCCGTCGCCGCCGCAGAGGCAGATCTCGTCACTTGAAGAAAGTCCTGCAAGGAATTCTTTATAGTCGAGCTCGCAGACATCCTTGAATACTATATCCTTGCCGTTTAAGAAAGGCTTGACTCCTTCTGCCTTTGCCTTTCCCGATCCGTTCCCGGAAAGCCCGTTATACAGTACGTAAATTGACATTCTTCTTTTCCTCCCCCTCTTTCTGTTCTATAAACCCGAGCATGAGATCTCTTGCGTGATCGCCTATGTCGTTGCAGCGCATGGTCTTTGCCTCATCTGCAGATATGACATCCAGAACTTCGAAATACACGTCGCTCCTGTGGAACGGTGCATTCTTCTTTATCATGTCGGCGCCCTTTATGCCGCATATGACTATCGGGACATCTGCCTTCTGGGCGATCTTGAAGACACCGTTGTGGAACGGCAGGAGCCCCTCGCCAAAGTTCCTCGTGCCTTCAGGATAGACGTAGATCGACACCTGGTCGTCTTTTATAAGATCGGCGGCTTTGTTGACCGTTTCCATCGCCTTTCTCGGATTTTCGCGGTCTATGGCGAGGAAGCAGCATTTCCTGATGATGTTGCCCCAGAACGGGACGTGGAAATTCTCTTCTTTCGAAATGAAGGCGACATCGTAGTCCTTGAGCAGATACCATGTCGTGATCGGATCGAGCTTGGATTTGTGGTTGCTTACCATGAGGAATCTCTGATCTGTGGGGATCCTGTCCATGCCCTTTGTGTGAAAATGGATCCTTCCGAAAAATATCAGAAGCCAGGTTGAGCTGTTGAGAAGCCAGCGGTAGTAACCGTTGTGCTTATCGTAAAAGCGTTTTGAATCTACAAGACAGGCACTGACCATCAGGAGCAGCACGTACTGCAGGAAGCCTGAGATGAGCAAAACGATCAACCATAAGATGTACTTCATTACACCATCACCTCAAGCACATAATAGCAGAAGGCAAGATAATTTGATATTCAAATTTTCCTTTAATTGTTCGCCAAAAAGGGGAAAACAAAATTACAAAACTTGCGAATGGAATATGCAAATAGCAAGATGTGTAAAACATAAATGTCACCTTAACAGTAGTTGACGCTTATTTTTGTAGCACTGGTCCAAATACCTCTACTTGTTTGTTCAACCATTCTTGCGGTATTATAAACCCACGGAAAAGAAGCAAGAAGCAAAAACTATTTTTTCGCGGAGGTAATATGAAAAAAGGTTTTCTTAAAATTGTTGCCGGCCTGATGGCAGGCATGCTCCTCCTTGGCGGATGCGACGCGCTCCCCAAAGGATCGGACGGACCCCGTGAAGTCCCTACTACCATTACGGCGGATTTCACCAAGGGCGAGAACAAGGGCGGCAACTGGGTCACCTATGGCGACTGCAAGGTCACTCTTAAGGACGGAAAGGCTGTAGTCACAGAACGTTCGGCAAGCAATACGGGTGTTGCCGTGCCGTGCCCGGATTACAGAGGCAATACCGTCGTTACAAGTGCCCAGGCAACGACCGAGAACGGTTCTCTTACTCTCTCCATGAGATATGAGATCTTCGGAAACGTAACCTATGTCAACATCGCTGCCGGAATCCCCAACGAGTCCGGTGTGGTCGACATCACAGGCAAGATCGAGATCCCTGCAAACGCAGAGAATGCCCTGATCTATCTTGAGGCAAACGACGTAAGGGATTACACGGTAAGTTCTTTCGAAGTCAGCATCGACGGCGAATTCAACGACCTTACGAACGTACCTGTCGAATCACTTGAGGATCCTACAAAGACAGCTTCTCTTTCTGCAGCTTATGCAGATTATTTCAAGTTCGGCGTTGCATCTCCCGCAACTGTCATGACGAACACAAACGACGGATTCAAGAAACTCATCCTCACACAGTTCAATTCCGTTACACCCGAAAACGAACTGAAGCCCGAGAATGTTCTTGATGCTAAGACAACTCTTGCAGATCCCGCTAAGTACAATGAGTGCCCTGCAGTTCATTTCGATGCTGCAAAGCCTATCCTCGATTTCTGCAAGGAGAACGGAATCTCAATGAGAGGCCACACTCTCGTATGGCATTCCCAGACACCTTCATGGTTCTTCTATGAGAACTACGATGTAAACGGCCAGCTTGCAAGCAGAGATCTCATGCTCACGAGAATGGAAAACTACATCGACACCGTTATCAACTGGTGCGAGACAAACTATCCCGGTGTTATCTATGCTTGGGACGTCTGCAACGAGTGCATCGATGACGGCGGCGGAATCAGACAGAGCTACTGGACACAGACAATAGGTGAAGACTTCGTTGAGAAGGCTTTCGAGTTCGCAAGAAAGCACGCTCCCGCAAACGTTGAGCTCTTCTACAACGATTACAACGAGTATCAGACATCCAAGCAGGATGACATCATCAACCTGCTCAAGCCCATTGCAGCTGCAGGCAACATCGATGGTATGGGCATGCAGAGCCACATCAACTCCGGACTCAATGTAGATAACTACGTTGCAGCCGCAAAGAGATATGCTGATGAGCTCGGTGTCGTTATCCACATCACGGAGCTTGATGTTCAGGCACCTAAGTCCGTTAACCCCATGTATGACCAGGGCGTCTACATGAAGAAACTCTTCAGCGCCATCATCGAAGCAGACAAGGCAGGCGTGCCGATCGAGTGCGTTACTGTCTGGGGTCTCACAGATGACATGAGCTGGAAGTCAGCTACCAAGCCGTTGCTCTTCTACGGCAACCTGTCACCCAAGCCGGCATATGAAGGCGTTATGTGCGCGGTTAACGGCGGCGACGTACAGAAGCCTGCCGACTATGTTGAGCCCGTATCCGATACAACTCCTTTCGTAGAGGACTACGAGGATCAGAAGTTCACCGGCGGACCGAGATACAGCTCCGTCCAGAAGATCGTTGAAGGCGGTTACGAGAGTGATTACTGCCTCCAGAACTCTGAAGGTTATGCGGAGTACGACGGTTATTCGATCGACGTTTCACAGTATGCTGGTCACGTTATCCATGTAAGCTTCGCGATCAAGTCCAAGGCAGATGTCTGCAAGTGCACGGCTGATATCGACGGCACATGGCCCAACATCGCTGAAGTCCAGACCGGTACTGACGAGTGGGTACTTGGCGAAGGCGATTTCGAGGTTGAAGAAGGCGCAACACTCACGATCTATTTCGAGAGTTCCGACATGAGCCCGTTCTTCCTCGACAACGTCGAGATCAAGGCAATGAACTGATCCGGGGACTTAAGTCAATGATCCGGGGGCTGTCTCAAGCGAGGCAGCCCTCTTTTGTTTTTTAATATTACTGTCATTTGCAATTCTTCTTCCGCTCGAATATCCTTTTGTTATCGGCAGAGAGGGGGCCTTACGCCGTATGGAGAAGAGTATCAGAAAAGGGAGCAGACTAATAACCGATATAGCCGCATGTGCTGTATGGTCTGTTTTCGTACTCATCGCGACCGGCTGCAACTCCGCTCTGATGAACCCTTTGCGGCTCGCGGTCCTGTTATTGGGATTTACGGGCTTTGCCTGCCTCATGGTAATGAGCGCCGGGAAGAGCAGGAATGAGAAGATCATCGCCGCCGTCACGATCATCGCCGTGGCAATAAGGACTTTCTATGTGCTGTACACGGGTGCCCAGCAGAGGCAGCACGACATGGGCGAATTCGGCATCTTCCACGACTACAACTACCATTCCGAATACATCGAGTATCTGATAAACAACCACAGGCTGTTGGACGAGAACATCGCCGAGCACTGGCAGTTCTACCATCCGCCGTTGCAGCACATTACCTGCGCGGTCTTCTTCAGCATCTACAAGTCAGTAGCTCCTTCGTACGGCAATAACTGGGATGCTCTCCAGTGCCTGTCGCTCTTCTATTCGCTCGTGACACTTACGTTAGCCAAAAGGTTCACGGATCTTTGGAACCTGAAGCCCAAGGCAAAGACACTGGCTTACCTCACGGTTGCCCTGCACCCGCAGCTGATCGTATTCTCCGGTGCGCTCAACAACGACCCCATTGCGGTAATGTTTGCGATAGCGGCTCTCTATCTGACGTTCGTCTGGTACGGGGAGGAGAAGAAGTCGTTTGCAAAGCTCATGGGCATCGGCCTTTGCGTCGGCCTCGGCATGATGGGAAAACTCTCTGCCGGGATCGTTGCCGTGCCCATAGGTCTCGTCATGGTCAAGGCTTTTTTTGAGTCGAAAAAGAAGCCTGTCATGTTCCTTCAGTATGTTGCGTTCATGGCGGTATGCGCGCCTTTGGGACTCTGGTATCAGGTGAGGTCCTATGTCCTCTGGAAGGTGCCGATCACATATGTCGCAAAACCGGACCTTATCTTAAATCCGGGTCTCATAATAGATCAGCCGGCATGGAAAAGGTTCCTCGCGTTCGGCGACGGAGTCGACTATAACATCATCACTGAGACTCTGGATGCGGCTGTTTTCGACGGCGACTACTACCGCGATCACACGCTCCTGGCGCTCATCGGTTATCTGCTTCTCTCGGTTTTCTCTGTGTTCGTGATCACTGTTTTCGCGAACATGGTTATCTGCTGGATAAAGGACCGCAGCTTCACGGATCTCGTGATAACGGTGCTCTTCCTGTCGCAGCTCGCATCTTACGTTTATTTCTGCTTCAGCTATCCGTACACATGCACCATGTCGTTCAGATATATCGTCCCGACGGTCATCGCGGGTGCATACTATACCGGCAGGGCCAAAGACTTGAGCCCGCACCTCTTATCGCTCCTGACAACCGCTTCGGTCTATGCTCTGGCCGTTATCTCACTGGTCTTCTACGGACTGGTCTGGATAAAGGGCTGACCTTGAATTTTATCGAAAAACAATAAAAGTCTATTGAAAAACAATATCGGCGGTGCTAATATAGCATCAACCGCGGAATAACATTTCAGGAGATTAGACATGAAAAAGGGATTCATAATAGGATTTAGCATTTTCGCTGCGCTTGTTGCGATGTTCGGCGTCATCTGTTTCCTGTTCATCCGCAGTTTTAAAACCGTTGACCAGTGGACCGTTTACGGTGACCTCACGGGCGAACAGAAGGAAAAATACAGCTATATGGCACTGCTGCCGGAGTTTGAGGATTCGATAGACCGGTACGGCATCAGGGGTTTCCGTGACGCTATATATCAGGTTGAATCGCCTGTTTACGCAAACAGCGATGAGATGATCGGAGCTCTTCCTGAGAGCTGGAGCGGTGCGCTTTACCAGGCGCTCGAAAACGGTACACCCGAAGATTCGCGCGACGTCGAATACGACGCGGTAAAGTGTTACGCGATAACGGAAGGATTGCCGCTCATAGAAGAGAAGGATGTCCCCGATGAATACAAACACAATGTAATCGGATGCTTCTGGGACTACATGATCCTCGAGTATCCGGACGGGACCTGCCGCTTCGCGGTTGAGATTAAAACCACCTGAACTCAACGCGTGTTGTATAATATCCGCAGGTGACAGAATTATCTGTTATCACGCATTGATTGGACAACACGGGAAGATTATGAGTTTTACGGAAAAGATCAGAAAACATATATGGCCGTGGTGCATCTTTATTCTTGCCGCGGCCGTTTTCTATATCTGGATCGCATATCAGATCCCTTATACCCACGATGACTGGGACTGGGGTCTGGCGCCCGGCATTGAGCATCTGACGACCGCTGACATCAACAGCAGATATGCCGGAAATGCAGTCGAGGTCCTGATCACCAGGTCGTTCGCGCTGAAGACCGTGGTGATGGGTCTTGTTTTCGCGCTGATGGTATTCTCATCGACTAAGAACGCATACCTGTTTCTGAGCGGTGAAACGAAGAGTAAGATCGACTTCAAGACCACTACCTGCGCATTCCTTTTCGCGAACTGCATCTTTCTTTGCATGCCGTCCTACATATGGGGTCAGACGAACGGGTGGGTAGCAGGTTTCGCGAACTTTGTAATGTCCGCACTCGCGATGCTCATATTCTTCAGACTGCTTTTCGAGCGCGGGAGCAGTCACCTTTCCAAAAAGCGGAAGGTGACATCTGCGGTATTGCACTTCGTGTTTGGAGTCATCATCCAGCTGTTTATCGAAAACCTGACCGTGATATTTCTCATGTTCTCGTTTGCGTTTGCACTGTACTGCCTGATCAGGAAAGAAGAGCGTAAGAACATAAACATCTACACGCTCTTTGCGGGTAATCTGGCAGGCGCCGTCATCATGTTCAGCAACAACATATACAGTTCACTCTGGAACACCGGTACCGCGGTCGACGGATACAGGGTCCTTCAGTACGACCGCTCCAAGCCGTTATCGGTATTCCTTGAGGCGGCATATCAGAGATACATGCGCGATTTCATTCCCGGCATAGTGAGCCAGGACATCCTGATCCCGATGGTCATCTCGCTGCTCCTGCTCCTTATCGCGGCAAGAAAGCTGAAGGGGAAGGAATCGTTCGCTAAGAAATTCCTTATCGTCCTGATGATGATCTTCGATATTGCATTCCTCGTTTACTACGGCTCGGTCATGTTCAATAAATGTCCCGCGTTCATCAGGGAATCCGACAGTCTCTACGCATTTATAGACCTGGGTTTTGCGGAGATCATATCAGTTGAACTGGTGGTCCTCTTCCTGAACGAGAGGAAACTCCTGAGACGTCTTCTGGTCTTCTGGTTCATGCCATTTCTCGCCATGGTGCCAATGCTGACAGTCGACTCGATCGGAGGACGTTGTTTCTATGCGGGCATCATCAGCTTCTGTGTGTTCTGCCAGATGCTCCTCATCTATTATCTTAAGAATGTCAGGTTCGTCCCCAAGACTATCGCTTTGGTCGTCCTTGGCATCATCACCGCATTTTTCGCGTTCAGCATGGGAAGGATCTACCTCGCGATCGGAAACGTTAGCAGGGAGCGTTATCAGATCATAGAGAATGTTAAGGATGAGACAGGCGACATAACCATCGTCATGCCGCCTTATCCGTTCGAAGATTATATGTGGTTCCCTGATCCCGCCGACGATTCGCGCGTGGCCTATTTTAAGGAGTTCTACGGGATCCCCGAAAACGTGGACGTGGAATTCTGATCCTGATTTCTGAAGATCTCAAGCCGGCTTTTTCGCGCCGCCCTTAATGAGCAATATGACGGCAATGACGATCACGGGCAGTACGCCGATGAGACCGAAGCAGCTCGGGCCAAGGATCGAAAGGTCCTGATATCCGCTCTTCAGTATGAGCAGGACCGGCATCGTGGATGCGTTCATCGAAGCGTGCATGAGCGAAGGGATCCAGATGCATCCGGTCTTCTCATATACATAGTCGATGAGGATGCCGAAAGCGCAGAGTGCGATGCAGATAACGACGGGTCCTAAAACGGGCTTTCCGAAATACTCACCTTCATAGAAATAACTTCCGAGGATCACGAGAGGCCAGTGCCAGATGCCCCAGAGCGCACCGCCTGCGAGCTTTCCCGCGACGGGACCGAGCTTTGTCTTGAGGTAAGGATACATGACGCCTCTCCAGCCGGCTTCCTCGCCGAGGGATGGAAGGATCTGAGATACCGGGATGACCGTCAGTGACATTACCGTCATGACTCCCAGATAAGGATAAGGGTCGATGTCCGCCATGCCGGACATGGAAGCGATGTCAGAGGGGATCATTGCCAGGATGCCGTCCATGCTTACACCGAATGCTTCGCGGTTAAAGATGAAGAATAAGGCAGCACCGAGCCAGCTGAGTAACTGAGGGCCTATTAAGGCGAAGATGAAGTATTTGAAAGAGAACTTCGGCTTCCATCCGAGCTTCTTGAAGGGGAGCTTTGCGATGAGCACGGCGGCCAGCGGGATCAGGATCGCAATGACCCTGAACAGGAACATGAAGAGCAGAGTGTTGCCGTTCTTATATGCTATGCCTGCTATCGAAAGGGGGATGTATGCCGCCAAAAAAGCGGCCGACAAAAATATAACGAACTTTTGGTTTGTTATCTCATTTGTGTTTATCATGTTGTACTCCTGAGGATTACTTGTTGGTCTTGCCGAGCAAGGAGCGCTTCCATTCGGTAATCTTTGCAAAATGCCTGTCGGTAACGAGGATGCCTATTATCAGCATGCCGAACATTATTCCGAGGCAGATGCCGGAGATGAAGTCAAATACGGGTGAGCCGTTTTCGGGCCCGACGAAAAGGCCTATAAGATAGATGATGCCGCATACGGTTGACGCGCCGAACATCAGCTGGAATCTCCTTAACACCTTCTGCATGTGGTCGTCAGTATAATCTGCTGCCATGAGCATTGTTTCTTTTAATTCTTTGTCCATTGTCTCGTTTTTCCTCTCGCCGTTGAAGATTTCCCTCATGTCGACATCGTAGAGATCCGCAAGCTCGACCAGGATGGCCAGGTCGGGAAGATTGCTTCCTGTTTCCCATCTTGAGACTGTCCTTCTTGAGACATTCATCTTATCTGCAAGTTCTTCCTGTGTAAGGTTCTTTTCCTTGCGGAGTGTCTTAAGAAATTCACCGATCTTCTGCTGATCCATTTTCGTCTGCCTCCCTTGAGTGATGGCTTGAGTCTAGCTTCAAGCGGCCTCGAAAAACAGGACACAAAACGAGCAAACGCCCTGTTTCCGCGGATGGGACACAGGATGTCCCATGGCTTCGAACATTATACCATTGAGGGAAAGTTCAGTATTTCATGTCCTGCACACATTGTTTATTATCATTATTTTTTTTAGAATGTATGGCAGAAACAGGACCGCTGAAGATTACTTCTTTCCGGTCCGTCAGGGGGATAACAGATGGATATTTTATTCAAGACAGAAGGGGACGGTAGATCCTGTACGCTTTCCGCTGAGACGGTAAAGGACATCGCGCTCCACGAGGTCATAGACTTCATGACCGCCGACCAGGAAGAGCAGGAGATACTCCGTGACATCATGGTGAAGATCCCTCAGGATCCTTCAGACATGATCTACCGTCAGGAGATCGTAAAAGACTTTATGGCAAATGAGAGCCTGAGGAATGCCGTCAGGCAGTCCATAGATTCCATAAAGATCCTTCAGTACTACGGCAACGGTGCCAAGAGGCTGCACGACCGCGACGATTCCCTGTCGTCACTTCTCGAGCGATTAAGAGAGCTCAAGGTCTTTGTCGAAGTTGTTGAATCCTTATATACCGCATTGTGCGAAAACGACATCAAGGCAGAAGGCCTCATCTCGCTCCGTGAATCGCTGAAGGAGACAGTCGAGGACGAGAACTTCAAATCCGTCAAGCCCGACATCGTCAAGATCCACGACGATCTGTCCTCAGCCAAGGGAGCCGTCGTCGGCGTGACCTTTACTCCCGATCTGGATATTGACACCGTCTCGGCCATAGAGATCGTCGACTATAAACCCAGATCGACATATACCATCATGGACATCGCCGTCGGGTCAAAGATCAAGACGCCTTTCAACGACGTCAAATACCGCGATCCGCTCCTGGCCGCCATGACGCCTCATATCAAGAAGCACCTGAGGAAGCATTACGGTGAGGTCAAGCGCCTCATCACGAAGCACTCCGGATACGACTCGCGCCTTCTGACAAACCTCTACAACGGACTTGTTTTCTATCTCAACGTGGCGGATCTCGGAAAGAAACTCGCCGACCGCGGTTATGAGACCACGTTTCCGGAGATCGTTCCGGACAAGGAACTCGGGATAAAGGATCTCTACAACATCCGTCTCGCGATAACCTCACAAAAGGAGATCGTAAAGAACGACTTCTCCTTCTCGGACAATGAGAAGATCTTCATCCTCACGGGTCCGAACAGGGGAGGAAAGACGATCCTCGAACAGGGTCTGGGCCTCATCTCCGTCATGGCATCGCTCGGCATGTTCGTCACCGCGGGTTCATGCAGCGGAATGCCTTTCGGAAACATCCTCACGCACTTCCCGATCGACGAGAACCTGACGATCAATTACGGAAGACTGGGTGAAGAGGCAGTAAGGATCAAGGAGATAGTAAAGCTTGCCGGCGCGGATACACTGATACTCTTTAACGAGACCTTCTCCACGACTTCGGCGGCCGACGCGCTCTACCTTTGCAAGGACCTTCTGCACATACTTAAGGACAAGGGCTCGGGAGTTATCTTCAACACGCACATACATGAGCTCGCTTCCTGCATTCCCGAGATGAATGCCTGGGAGGGAAGCAGTAAGATCGTCAGCATCGTAATGGAGATAAAAGACGATAAGAACACGTTCAGGGTAAAGCGCAGCGCGCCCGACACGAGCTCTTATGCCAGGAATATAGCTGAGAAATACGGTATCACTTACGAGCAGATGAAGGGCGCGGAGTGACGGGAAATTTGCGTTGCTGCTAAGGCGGCGCGGAGTGATGATCAGTATGCGCTGCTAAGGCGACTCGGAGTGATGATCAGTATGCGCTGCTGCTAAGGCGCGGGGGATATCGAAATGAAAAAGTGTTTGTCTTCAGTTCTCGCATTTACCATGCTCGCTTCAAGTGTCTTTAGCCGCTAATGTTCTTGAATTCATACCCCTGCGCGGTAACTATCTTGATGGACGCGACCTTTTTGTCAGTCATGAGCACGCAGTACGGATAGTCCAATGCCTCGGTTACCATGGACATAGGATCAGGTGAAGTTTCTTCGACCGTGACGATCAGGGTCTGACCGTCCATTCCGATGTCGACGATCTTGATATCATATCCGCCAGTATTTTTAAGGCCTGAGCAGATAACGTAATAATATGGGGAGTTTTCCTCTTCGAGCATGTCGATGTAGTAGCCTCTGTCCTTTTCCATTGAACGGTAAGAATCGCGCCCCGGGAGTTTATATTCATAACCGCCGATGCTTCCGCTCTCGGGAAGATCGCCGTTTGCATCTTTTGCGGATACATATTCAGGTCTTTTGGTTACCAGCTCTATGCTGGTCTGTGTGGTGCCGGCCGCGCTGCCTGTGCCGGTGTTCTTAAGATTCTCTCTGCAGCCTGTGACGATCCCCGCCATGATGGCAAAAGCAATTGTGGTGCAAAGTGTTGCCTTGATGCCGCTGTTCATTTTATGTTCCTCCGTTGATTGTCTTTGCCATATATACAGACGGTGCTTCCTGAATGTTGCAGCGTCTGCGTAAAACTGTCTTCCGGCATTGCTTCTTACAGCGTGGACAGGGGTTCTTATTATCCCGTTTTCGAAATGCACGGTTAGATTATAACAGTCCGCCTTGTGGTAGAATAAACCTATGAAAGAACTGGTATTTTCTTACATCAAAGACATGTATGGCGTGCTGCCTGAATATCCGTGGGAGAAGTACGACGACAACGCCGTTTTCAGGCACGTTGACAACAAAAAGTGGTTTGCCCTGGTCATGGAGGTCAGAGGGGACAAGCTCGGCCTGAAGACAAAGGGACACATTCCCGTTATCAATCTCAAGGTCGATGACGCCTTCTTCCGTGACGTCCTCGTAAGACAGGAAGGGATAATGCCCGCCTACCACATGAACAAGGTCCATTGGATCACGGTGCTGCTGGACGGGACCGTTCCGGAGGGCAAGGTTTTCGATCTTATTGACATGAGCTATACGGCAACGGCGTCTTCGAAAAAGAAGCAGAAGGAGCGGGCGCCTAAGGAGTGGCTTATACCGTCAAACCCGAAATACTACGACGTTATCGCCGCTTTTGAGAAAGCCGATGAGATCGACTGGAAACAGGGTGCGGGCATAAGGACGGGCGACACGGTATATCTTTATGTCGGTGCTCCCGTATCTGCGATCCTTTATAAATGCAGGGTCACGGAAACTGACATTCCGTACTTTTACCAGGACAAGAACCTGACCATAAAAGCGCTCATGAAGATAAAGCTCTTGAGAAGATACGATAAAGACAGATTTACGTTTGCAGTGCTGAACGACGAATACGGAATATATGCCGTGAGGGGCCCGAGGGGCGTGCCTAACAGTCTGAGCTGCGATCTTAACGAATAGGAGGAAAAAATATGCCGCATGTAGAGATCAAGTGTTTTCCGGGGAGAACGGAAGAACAGAAGATGAGATGTGCAGAGGAAGTCACGAAGGCCATAACAGAGACGATGGGTTGCGACGCTTCGAGCGTTTCGGTCGCCATCAAGGAGATAGATAAGGCAGAGTGGAAGGACAAGGTTTTCGATCCGCAGATCGTTGCGGAAGAAGCATCACTCTACAAGAAACCGGGATATACCTGCGACTGACACGCATAAAAAGCAGATATCCGGTGTGATTGAATAGAACAATCTAATAAAAGCGACATTTTAAGGGTAAAATCTAGTTGTATCACCCTCAAAATGTCGCTATAATGTAATCGGAGGATGATGCTGATGAACGGTTACATTACGGATAAAGGAATAAGCGGAAGAGATATCAAGAGCTTGAGACTGAGGCTTAAGATGAGCCAGACAGCTTTTGCGGATTTGCTGAATGTCTCAAAAAAGACCGTAGAAAGATGGGAAAGCTCTGACACGGTAATAGACGGCCCGGTGGCAGTTGTTGCTTTTCTTATGAGGATGTATCCGGATATTTTAGACAAGATCAGGCTGCCCGAACAGGAATACCCTTTGAGACTGATCTATAAAGACGGAGATATGATCTGCGCCGTGATAGATGTTGATGAAGTAAAAAGACTCGTTAAGGTCACAAATTACCGCTACGATTGTATGGACCTTCCTTTCGGAAACAACAGGGAACCTGATTATGAGGAATATGAAGCTTTCCTTGAGTCCAGATGTTTTCCGCGGACAAGACACCGTGTTGACATCGAACTCGCGAAAATCGGGATCCCGTTTTATGATCCCTTGCAGATAATAGAAAAAACTGAAGGAAGAATGGCGGAAGACGGTTTCAATATCGAGGTTGTAAGACTATGATCGAACTCTTCGATACAGGCCGGTTTGAGATCGGCAGGGCATCTTCCAAAGGCAACCAGTTAAAGTGGAAAGCCGGAGATTATTGGTATAAGGCTGATTCGACAGGGTATGAGGGACTTGCCGAGTATGTCATCTCGCATATGCTTACTTATTCTGATCTTGAAAAAGAAGAGTATGTGCTTTACGGACTTGAGACGATTCGGTACAAAAACAAAGTAATGAACGGCTGTAAGAGCCAGAATTTTCTAAATGACGGCGAGATGCTGATAACGTTGGAGAGGCTTTATCATAATCACACGGGGCGGAGCTTTTATTCAGATGTGTACCTGATCAAAGATCACGTGGAAAGACTGAAGTATATAGTCGACAGAACTGAAGAAATGTCAGGAATCAAAGATTTCGGCATATATATGAGCAAGATCCTGACGATCGATACAGTCTTCCTTAATGAGGACCGGCATCTTCACAACATTGCGGTCATAAGAAAAAGAAACGGTGATTACAGGTTATGTCCGGTATTTGACTGTGGAGCGGGTCTGCTTTCCGATACGGGCATGGATTTTCCGCAGGGTACAGACATCTATGAAGCGATGAGAAATGAAGTTAAGGCGAAGACGTTTACGGAAGATCTTGATGAACAGCTCGAGATTGCGGAAAAGTTATATGGCTCTCATATTCATATCAATGCCGGCAGAAAAGAAGCAGAAGCGATTATCACCGCTGCTGAGATGTACGATGAAGCCATAAGAAAGCGTGTTATTGACATTGTTGTTTCAAGGATAGCCAAGTTCGGATATCTTTTCTGCTGAATGCAAGAACCCGCTGCGATAACGGCACAGCGGGTCCTTACGGGGACAAGAAGCAAACTATTATGAATGTTGTTTTCCTAAGTTAGTAATACGGGTCACCCCTGACCGTAGTAGGCATTGGCGCCGTGCTTTCTCAGATAATGCTTGTCGAGCAGAGTCTGCTGCATCCTTCCGGCTTCCGGGTTGAGAGTCATGGCATGATAATCCATGAATGCGACTTCTTCCATGACGACTGCATTATGTACTGCGTTGAAGGGATCCGTTCCCCATGTGAAAGGTCCGTGTGAGAAGACGTTTACTGCGGGGATCGCATCCGGGTCTTTGTCTGCAAATGTCTCTACTATTACGTTGCCCGTCTCTTTCTCGTACTCGCCCTTAATCTCCTCATCGGTCATGGGACGTGTGCAGGGGATGTCACCGTAGAAGTAATCGCCCTGCGTCGTTCCCATTGCGGGGATCGCCATGCCTGCCTGGGCGAAAGTTACTGCCCAGCGTGAGTGCGTGTGAACGACGCCGCCGATGTTGGGGAATGCCTTGTAGAGAACCACGTGTGTGGGTGTGTCAGATGAGGGCTTCCATTTGCCTTCGACGACTTTTCCGTCCAGGTCTACAACGACCATGTCTTCAGCCTTCATGACATCGTACTCGACGCCGGAGGGCTTGATTACAACAAGACCGGATTCGCGGTCGATGCCTGATACGTTGCCCCATGTGAATGTAACGAGTCCGTACTTGGGGAGGAGGAGGTTAGCCTCTAAAACCTTTTGCTTGAGTTCTTCTAACATCACATTACCTCCGTAGCTGTCTTTTCCATGGGAAGTGCTGCCTTGTATTTAGCGAGGAAATCGGCAAAGCCCTTAACGTCGGCATCATCAGCCATCACGCTTACGCTCTTGGAGCCTGCGAATACCTTGTTGTCGAGGTAGTCGGGGAGTGATTCGCCGTCTTCCTTGTTGATCATGTAGGAGACGAGGAGAGCCATTCCGTAAGGTCCGCCTTCGCCTGCAGTTTCCATTACGGACACAGGTGCGTTGACGGCAGCGCTCAGCATCTTCTGGCCGACTTCGGGAGTCTTGAAAAAACCGCCGTGGCCGTAGAGCTTGTCGATCCTTACGCTCTCGGTATCCTGAAGGATATCCATGCCGATCTTCAGAGTTGCAAGAGCAGAGAGGAGGTGAGTCCTCATGAAGTTTGCGAGCGTGAAATTGCAGTCGGGTGTTCTTGCGAAGAGCGGACGGCCCTCATCCAGGTCCGTAACGCCTTCACCTGAGAAGTAGTTGTAGGAAAGAAGTCCGCCGCAGTCGGGATCGCCCTTCAACGCAACCTGGAAGAGCTTGGTGTAGAGGTCGTTCTTTGAGATCTCAACACCGAATAACGAAGCGAACTGATCGAAAAGATTAACCCACGCATTGATGTCAGATGTGCAGTTGTTGCAGTGGACCATTGCGACGGGTGCGCCTGCCGGAGTGGTTACCATGTCGATCTCACGGTGAACGCCGAGAGCGTGATCTACAACGACCATTGCGAAGTCGGATGTACCGGCACTTACATTACCTGTGTATACACGAACGGAATTTGTGGCGACCATGCCAGTGCCTGCATCGCCTTCGCAGGGTGCGATCGGAATGCCTGCAGCGAGGTCACCGTCGGGATCTAAGAACTTTGCGCCTTCTTCCGTGAGCGTGCCTGCGTCGTCGCCTGCAACGAGAACCTTAGGAAGGATTGACAGCAGGTCGCCGCCTGTAAGGGCATTGAACTTGGAGACCATTTCCTGATCGTAATCGTTGGTCGTGCTGTCGATCGGGAACATGCCGGATGCCTCGCCGACACCCATGACCTTAAGGCCTGTGAGGCGCCAGTGGATATAGCCTGCGAGCGTCGTTAAGTAATCGATGTCGCCGACATGTGATTCATTATTTAATATCGCCTGATAGTAGTGAGCGATGCTCCAGCGCTGGGGGATGTTGAATCCGAGAACTTCAGTGAGCTTTTCGGCTGCTTCGCCCGTGATGGTATTGCGCCATGTGCGGAATTCCGCGAGTTGTTTTCCGTCCTTATCGAAAGGAAGATAGCCGTGCATCATGGCGGAGATGCCGATGCCGCCGACCTCTGTCAGAGTGACGCCGAACTTGGCCTGAACGTCAGCCTTGAGAGCCTTGTAGCACTCCTGGATACCCTTGTGGACCAGGTCCATGGGATATGTCCAGATGCCGTTTTCGAGACGGTTTTCCCACTCGAAATCACCCTGAGCGACAGGCAGATGGTCTTTGTCGATAAGTACCGCTTTGATGCGGGTGGAACCCAATTCGATTCCTAATGCTGTTGTCTTAAAGTCCACTTGTAAGAGCCTCCTGAAAATAAATTATTTCTTATTATTGTTCTTACGAGCAAGTATAACACTCTGAACGAGGAGGAAGATACAGAGCATTGCGGCAACAGTGATGTTAGTCCACCACGGATCGTCTAATCCCAGAGAGGTTACGATGTTCTTGATCGTGGAGAGCGAGAGAACGCCGAAGAGAGTTCCGACGATGTTTCCGACGCCGCCCGAGAGCATCGTGCCGCCGATGATGGATGAAGCAATGGCGTTCATCTCGGCGCCCGTTGCGTGCAGAGGCGATCCGGAACGTGCGTGGAGGAAGAAGAGGTAACCGCCGATGCCTGCGCAGAGACCGCAGAGGACATGGGCGAGGAACTTTGTGAGCTTAACGTTGATACCGAGCATGTTTGCGCTCTGGTTGTTTCCGCCGACAGCGTAGAAGTTGCGGCCGAGCTTGGTCCATCTCAGGAGACAGAACAGGAGAGCGACGACGAGGAGAGCGACGATGACGCCGATCTCGGCAAATGCCGGAATGAATTCGCCTGCCTTGTTGTATGAACCGATGAAGGGAAGGCTGACTTCAGTCTTGCTCAGAGCTTCAAAGCCGGGCTCGGTTACGCTGATACGGTCGCTGCATATGATGGTCGTAAGACCTTTGGCAAAGAACATTCCCGCCAGAGTGACTATGAAGGGCTGGAATTCGAGGTAAGCTACGAGGAATCCCTGAACGATGCCGAATGCGAGACCGATGCCCAGTGCGATCAGCATGGATGTGAGGACGTTGCCGCCTTTCATCTCGAGATTTACGGCGCATGCCATGCATACGAGACATGTGACCTGACCTACCGAGATATCGATTCCTCCGGTGATCATGACGAGCGTCATGCCGCAGGATAAGACCAAAAGTGAAGCATTCTCGTTAAGGATGTTGAAGAACATCTGGGGCTTAGTAAAACCCTTTCCGAGGAAGATGATCGCGCAGAGATACATTACGATGAATACCGCGATGGTAATTATGAGAAGGAGATTCGTATCTGTAAGAGAGGCGCGGCCTTTGAGTTTCTTTTCGCCTAATGCGTTGGAGTTTACAGACATATCAAGCAGCCTCCTTTCTTAATCTTGCAGCTGCACGCTTATTCTTCTGATCGGTGATCCACTTGCGTACGATGGGAGCGGACATGATGATGAGAAGGATGACTACGACAGCCTTGTAAGCGGAGATCGCACTCGAGCTTACCTTGAACTTGTAGAGAGTCGTCGTAAGGAACTGGATGACGTAAGCGCCGAGGATGGAAGCTGTCATGTTGAACTTACCGCCGCCTAAGTTGTTGCCGCCCAGAGCTACTGCGAGGATGGCGTCCATTTCGATATTGTTTGCGATGACCGCATAAGTAATGGATGAAGTACGTGATACCTTGATGAATCCGCAGACTGCAACGCAGACGCCAAGGATGATGAAGGTAAGGAGCTTGATCGTCTTGGGGTTGATACCGTTGAGTCTTGAAGAGGATGCGTTGATACCTACTGCCTGTGAGTAGAGTCTTAAGTTGGTGACCTTGAGAACGACAGCGATTATGATCATGCACAAAGCACTGATGAATACCGGCGTCGGGATCGGGATAGCGGGAAGGAAGTTTCCGAAGTATCCGAATCTCGTATCGTTGATGGAGATGTTTTCGTTGTTGTTGATCCATGCCGCGATCGAACGTCCTGCTGTAAAGAGGATAAGCGTTGCGACCATCGGCTGTATCTTGAAGTAAGCGACGAGCGCGCCATTGAATGCGCCGAAGAGAGCGGAAACGATTACGCAGAGTATGAAGGCGCCGATCATGATGCCTGCGAACTCTCCGCCGGAGATGCCTTCGGAGTAGCCCTTGACGACCCTTAATACGACGGATCCGGCAATGGCGATCGCGGAACCTACAGAGATATCCTGACCGCCTGAAGCAGATGTTACGAGTGTCATTCCTATCGCGAGGATCGCAAGCTCGGAAGCGTTATCGATTATGGATATAAGGTTTCCTGAGAGGATGTAATATCCGGTGCTGCTGGGTTCGAGCGAGATCTTGAAGAAAGTGGGATCCGCAGCCAGATTGAATACGACCAGCAGCAGGAGTGCTGCGAGCGGGATGAAGAGCTGGTTTGAAACAAGCTTGCTGAAAAAACCTTTTGCGGAATTTCCGGAGCTTAATTTATTCTCGGATGTTGTCATTTGGATTCACCTCCGGCGATAGTTGCCATGATCTTATTCTGGTTGAGATCGTCGCCCTTGAGCTCGCCTACGACCTTGCCGTCACGCATGACTACAAGACGCGAGCAGGTGCGGATCATCTCGTCTATCTCGGAAGATATGAACGTGACGCTCTTGCCTTCCGCTGCAAGTTTCAGTACGAGTTTCTGTATCTCGACTTTTGTTCCGACGTCGATACCTCTTGTAGGCTCGTCGAGGATGAGATATACGGGGTTTGCAAGAAGCCATCTTGCAAGGATTACCTTCTGCTGGTTGCCGCCCGACAGTGACTTGATAGGTGTCTCTGAAGAAGCGGTCTTGATGTTGAGGAGCTTGATGTATTCATCCGCAAAAGCCTCAGCCTGTGCTTTCGTAAACGGTTTGAAGAATCCCCTCATGACCTGGAGTGCCAGGATGATGTTGTCTCTTACCGAGAGGTCGCCTACGATGCCGTCGATCTTTCTGTCCTCAGGCAGATAGCTGATACCGTGCTTCATGGCATCCAACGGTTTTCTTATCTTTACTTCTTCGCCGTCGATCTTTACCGTGCCGCCGATTACTCTGTCAGCGCCGAAGATCGCACGTACGCTCTCTGATCTTCCTGATCCCAGAAGTCCCGTAAATCCGTTTACTTCGCCCTTGTGGATCTCGAAATCGAAAGGCTTGATCCCGGTCGTTCCCGTAAGTCCCTTTGCCTCATATACGGGAGTGCTGTTATAGTCGATCTTCTCAGCATCCGAATCGCTCTTGATCTCGGCCATGTCGTCGAAATCCTTACCGAGCATCTTGGATACGAGCTGGACTCTCGGCAGATCCTCAATTATGTATTCGCCAACGAGCTGACCGTCGCGCAATACCGTGATGCGGTCGCACACTTCGTAGACCTGTTCCAGGAAGTGGGTAACGAATATAATGCCTACGCCCTTTGCCTTCAGGTCGCGCATGAGCTTGAAGAGTTTCTGAACTTCCTGTTCGTCGAGGGAAGATGTAGGCTCGTCCAATATGAGTACTTTACAGTCCATGTCGACTGCTCTGGCGATGGCTACCATCTGCTGTACCGCGATGGAGCAGTTTCCGAGCTGTTCTGCGGGATTTGCGGGGATGCCGAGCTCATCGAGGAGCTTTCCCGCGTCGCGGTTGATCTGCTTCCAGTTTGTGAAAGCGCCCTTAGTACGGGCTATATACATATTCTCCGCAACTGTAAGGTTGGGGCAGAGAGTGATCTCCTGATAGACCGTGGCGATGCCGTGATTCTGGGCATCCTGAGGTGACTTGATATGGATCGGATCATCAGATCCCTTAAGCCACACTTCTCCTCCGTCTTTTGGATATACGCCGGTCAACACCTTGATGAGTGTTGATTTTCCTGCACCGTTCTCGCCCATCAGCGCATGGATCTCGCCTTCGCGTAAAGTGAAATCTACCTGCTCAAGAGCGCGCACACCCGGGAAATATTTACATATCCCGCGCATTTCCAAGACAGCGCCTTTTTCCATGGTCTTCTCCTCCTGTTGTTTTCCTTAAATGTTCCTTCATTAAAAAGAATGTGCGATGCGATGAGATTGCATCGCATCGCACAATTCCTGTGGTTTGCTAAATACTAATTAACGAATTACCTTTATCAGATACCGTACTTAGTAACGTCATCAGCTGTGATAGTTGTAGCGTCGAAGCCCTTCTCTTCCATGATGACTACCTTCTGCTTAGCACCATTCTTGATGATGTCGTTGATGTAGGAAGCCTGGAAAGGATTGCACTGACCATCGTAGTTCCAGTTGCCGTTTACGAGTTCCTGAAGTGCCCAGGAGTTGCAGTCGAAACCGATGATGATAACGTCCTTGCCGACGCCGTGAGAGATGTTAGCCTTATCGAGAGCTGCAACAGCACCCTTAGCCATGTTGTCGTTCTCTGCATAGATAACGTTGAAAGACTCGCCGGAATCGATAACAGCCTGAACGATCTGCTGAGCTGTCTCTTCAGACCACTCTGCTGTCTGCTGTGTAACGATGCTCCAGTTGGACTCTGCAGCTACCTTAGTATCAAGAGCGCCGGAACGGCCGATCTGAGCGGAAGAGCCCATAACGCCCTGGATGTGTACGATCTTGTATTCAGGAAGGTTCTGTGATGCGAGCCATGAAACTGCCTGCTCACCTTCCTTAGCCATATCGGAAACGATAGATGCTTCATAGAGATCTTCGCTTGCGTCGATTGTTCTGTCGAAGAGGATTACCTTGATGCCGGCCTTCTTAGCCTGCTCAAGAACGCCGTCCCATCCGCTTGTACCGGCAGCGGAGATGAGGAGATAGTCTACGTCGTCCTGGATGAACTTCTGAGCTGCAGCGATCTGCTCTTCATTCTTAAGTGAATAATAGAAGGAAGCCTCATAGCCGTTAGCCTCAGTAAATGTTGCCTTCATGTCTTTGTCGTTAGCTGTACGATAACCTGACTCGTTAGGATCGTTGTTGATGATACCAACTTTGATCAACTTGTTTCCGCCACCGTTTCCACCTTTACCGCCGCCGGCGCAAGCGCATACTCCGATTGCCATAGCAGCAACGAGAAGGGAAGAAACCAACAGTTTAACCAATTTCTTCATAATGATTCTCCTTTTCATTTTGAGATTTTTTCCCGGACCGTCTGGAAGTCCGATGTACTCTGCCCCAAATAAACACCCAACGCCATATATCCGCAACGAATCTCGTATGCCCTTATGAGAATGGTAAAACTGCATAAATACAGATATTCCTTTTTCGCGCCGTTTGCGGACAGATCCGCACATAAACCATGGTTTCTGTTTGGAAATGTCGAAAATCTTTTGCGTATTTGTCGAAAAATTTACGGTAACCTTTTTGCACCGTTACGTCTTTTCCCATTGTCATATTGCCCAACCTGTCCCGCAACACTCCGAAATCATCACATCACAGGTCCTGAAGAGGATAAATTTTCCTCCGTTTATCAGGTCGGAAATTTTACGTCAAATATTTATCGTATATTCACGGACACCGCGGAAATATAATTAATGTAGTTAAAAGGAGTCCGATGTCCCGTGGCTGAGAAGTATACAGTTGTAGTAAATAAATTAGAACTTGAACTCAAGCGCATGAGAGCGGAAGGGAAGACGAAGCTTCCTTCCGAGAAGGAACTCTGCAGCACTTTTTCGTGCAGCAGACAGACCGTCCGCACCGCACTTGAGATCCTCGAGGCTAAGGGTCTGATCGTCAAGCGGCGAGGATCGGGATCTTACTTGGCTGACGATACGGCGCGCAACATGACGGTCTTCTATATCACCGACGACTGCGACAGGTATCAGAACCCCGCGCTGATCTCGGGACTTAAGACGGAACTTGCAGCTTCAGGATATGAACTTAAGACATTTTCCTCATCCGGAAGAAGCAGTGAAGAGGCTGCTGCCATAAAGCGTGCGATCGGGGAACGCGCTGCCGCCGTCATAATCGAACCATCCCGTGATCTTATCCCCGGCCCCGTCACAAGACTTATTGAAGAGGCTTTTGATTCACGGATACCCGTCATCTGGTGCAATGCCGCATACCCTCCCGAAGGAACATTTTGCGTTGCTCCCGACTACAGAAGAGGCGGAAAGAAGATAACCGATCAGTTTAAGGAAAACGGCCGCAGGAAAACGGCCTGCGTCTTCCGCATGGATTCTTCTCAAGGCCGCGAAGGATACGAGGGATACATCGACTCTGTATTCGGCACGGATCTTCCGTTCGAGGATTACGGCGCACTCCTTCTGACATACGATCAGGAAAAGGAAATAATATCAGGCCGTGACGAAGTCCTCTCCGCATTTTTGGATAAGGTATCTTCTTATTATGATGCTCTTGTCTGCCAGAACGGCATGCTCGCACATCAGGCGATCTGTCTGCTCCGTAAAAAAGGGATTTCCGTTCCTGAAGACATCACCATCGCATGCTTTGACAGCGGCTGCTATTACCGTGATTACGGTGACGGCATGACAGCTTTAGGATACGATAACGGAGTTCTCTGCAAAGCGCTCGCGAAGACTGCTGTCTCGCTTGCCGAAGGACGGAGCGCGAAAGATGTTACCATTCCGCTCAAGTGGATGGAGTAGACAGATAGATGAGTATGCTTTTATGTTCCCGACGCTCAAGTCAATTAACTGATAACTATTGGAAATAGGGCGTTTTCGGGTACAAACTGAAAATTTCCACCCCAAACCACCCCATAACCTCTCATATTTGAGAGAAGTTATGAGAAAAACATTGTAGTCCAGACTACTAGGAGAAATGTCCAACGGCACCCTGATCATAGTGATTGGGGTGTTGCTTTTGTTTGTGAAATCATTTTGTATTGATAATTAACTCTGATAATTGGCCGCAAAAGTAAACCTGAAAGCCGTTAAACACCTCAATAGTCCAATTAACAGCACATATGTTCTGTTAGAATGATATTAACAAAAATGGAAAAAGGAGGTACAGCATGAAAGAACGTGATAGGAAGCTCAGTGAGGAAGACATGCTGCGGGTAAGAGCCCTTCGTCTGATTGATGACGCATTCATGACAGTATGTTTTGACGGCTACATCGAAGGCGCACAGTTGTTGCTGAACATCATCCTAGACAGGGATGACCTGACAGTAACAGAGGTCAGGTCGCAGAAGGTGCTTAAGAGCCTTAGGGGACGTGATGTCTGGTTAGACATCTATGCAACCGACAAGGAGGGTGTCAGATATAACGTTGAAGTCCAGAGGGCTGATAAGGGAGCAGACATCAAGCGTGCAAGATATCACTCGAGCATGATTGATGCTGATATGTTGAACCCGGGAGATGATTTCTCGGAGTTAAACGAGAACTATGTGATCTTCATAACCGAGAATGATGTGATGGGTCTTAACAGGCCTATATACCGCATAGAAAGGCATATCGAAGCAGACGGTTACTTGCCATTCAATGACGGAGAACATATCATATACGTAAACGGATCGGCAAGAGTGCCGGAAACGGCACTTGGAAAGTTAATGAGCGATTTCTTCTGTACTGAAGCAGAGGAAATGAACTACAAAGAGTTATCGGACAGGGTTAGGTTTTATAAAGAAACAGAGAAAGGAGCGAAGACTATGGGAAGCGTAATAGATGAGTTGAGAGAAGAGGGAGAAATGAAGGCAAGAACTGAAAATGCTCTTAAAATGCTTGCCAACAACAAGTTAACTTTGGAAGAGGTTGCTGAATATTCCGGTCTTTCTCTTGAGAAGATCAGGGAGCTTGCGGGAAACAAGACAGCATAAGACCTACAGATATAAACGGTTATTCGACAGGGTTGCTCAAGTATGATGAGCGGCCCTGTTTTATCGGTTGATATCGGATTTATAGATGCAAGTGTTATTTGGATCGTTGTGATCTTACCGGAGATCAGTATTCCCTTGCGTCCACGAATTCCTGAGTGAGGTCTTTTGAGGTGTAGGCGGATTCGTCGACATATACGTGCTTGGGGATGGTCTCGCCGTTCCTGTATTTCTCGATGAGGTCTTTTACCTGCGGACCGAACATCGGGTTGCACTCGACACAGAGGTTGATCCTGCCGTCGAGGCAGTACTGGAGGGCTTCTTTGGTGGCATCGAATGTGATGATCTTTACCTGGCCGCCTTCGCCGTAAGTGATGCCTGCTTCGTCAAGTGCTCTCATGGCGCCGAATGTCATGTTGTCATTCTCGCTGTAGAGCACGTCTATGTCCTGATTTTCTTTAAGGTATTCGGTCATTACTTCGTATGCTTTTGCTTCAGTGAAGTCGCCGTAGAGCTGGCTTGTTATTACCCAGTCGCTGTGGGCGGCGACTGCGTCTTCGAGGGCTTTGGTGCGCTGGATCTGAGCGGTTGCACCGATGGTTCCCTGAAGGTGCAGGATCTTAACGGTTGTTTCAACCGGTGTCGAACCATCGGGTTCCTCTTCTTCGGATAAGGTTTCTTTCGCTGTTTCCTGCTCGAGCCATTCGACCGCAAGGTTGCCCTGGCGGAGGAAGTCGGAGCCGATGTTGGTGAGGTAGAGGTTGTCGTCCCAGACTGCCACTGAACGGTCCATGATGATGACGGGAATGCCGGCGTCGTGGACTTCGGTAAGGACCGTGAGCCAGCCTTCCTCGACCGTGGGTGCGATGATTATGAGGTCGACGCCGTCAAGGATGAAGCGCCTTACTGAGGCGAACTGGTTTTCCTGCTTCTGTCTTGCATTTTCCATAATGAATTCGTAGTCCGCATCGAATGCGAACGTATCGGTCATGGATTTGGTATTTGCGATACGCCAGTCTGATTCTGAGCCTACCTGTGAGAAGCCGATGACGAAAGCGCCGTTTTCCGTAGGTTCGGTCGGCTTGGTGCCAGTGCATCCGGCAAGGCCAAGGATCATGGATATGCAAAGCAGGATACTAAAGAATCGTCTCATTATCTATGTCCGCCTTTCCGGGTATCTGAATGCTTATGGAAGTTCCTTCCTGGGGTTTGCTCTCGATGTCGAAGGTGAAGGCTTCTCCATAGAGGATCTTAAGTCTCTTGTATGAGGACGTAAGGCCGAAGCTTGTTGTATCCTCGTTTAATACTCTCGTCTTTAATACTTCGAGTTCCTCGCTGTTCATGCCGAGACCGGTGTCTGATACCTTGAGGATTATGTTGTCGTCTTCGCGTGTACCGGTGACTATTATCTTTCCCTTGCCGCGCTTGGGCTTGAGCCCGTGGTAGATCGCATTTTCCACGAGGGGCTGCAGTGTCATCTTGGGGAGCTTGGTGTCTTCAATGGAAGGGTCGATGTTGATCTCGTATTCCATGATGTCCCTGTAACGGACCTGCTGGATCTCAAGGTAGCTCTGGATGTGCTGCTTTTCCTCGGCTACGGTTACGATGTCGCGGCCGTCGCTCAGGAACGAGCGGAAATAAGATGAAAGGCTCGTTACCATCTGTTCGGCCTGATCGTTCTTGCCGATCTCGATGAGCCAGACGATCGCGTCAAGCGTGTTGTATAGGAAATGAGGATTGATCTGTGCCTGGATGAGCGAGAGTTCGATGTCCCTCAGCTTGATCTGCTCCTGGCGGTTCAGTTCTATCTGCCTGTCGAGCTTGGCCGCCATGTCCTCGATACCGGCGCTGAGGAGCGCAAGGCTCGGGTCGTCGGTCTCGACAGGGGTCTGCGGACTCAAGTCGCCGCTACCGATCTGTTCGACTCGGCTGTTCATGGCGACGATGGGTTCGGTGATGCTTTTCGAGAGCTTGACGGCACGGCTTAAAACGACAGGTATGACTATCAGCATGACGAGCACGACGAAGACGATCTCGATCGTGAGCCAGAAATCGAGCTGCTTCTGGATGCTCGCCATCTCGCCGGCTTCGTAGTACAGATAGGAATACATGTAGTCTTCGATGAGCTGCGTGATGCCGTAGATGTTCGACTCGAGCTGGTCCATGCGGTCGTCGTAGCTCTTTGTCCTCTCGATGCGCTGTATGTATGTGCTCAGGTTGTCGCAGAGCGAAAGAACGTTGGTCATGGCTTTGCGTCCGTCGGGATTTGAAGTGTTCTTCAGAAGGTCTTCCGCGAGCATCCTTGCGGAAGCGACGTCCTCCCACGGAAGCTCGCTGCTCCTGCCGCTGACGTACTGGTACATCTGCTCGTCGACCTGGTTCTTGAAGTCCTGGTTGAAGCCCGATACCTTGACGATGTTGCCCGACACAGACGCGTACATCAGGTTACGGGTGAGGATCATGGCGAATATGATTATCAGGATGCCCGCGATCGGGATGAACATCTGAAACATGAGGCGGTACATCTTTTTCTGTACCGTGTTTGCAGTCTTCCTCCTGTCAGAAGGAGCGCTCATTCTTCCTCAGTCTCTCCGTTGCGGTACTGGCTGGGTGTGCAGCCCTGGTTCTTCTTGAATACGAATGAGAAATATCTCGGATCTTTGTAGCCGATCTCGTTGGCGATCTCGCCCGATTTCTTGCTCGTGCTGCGCAGCAGGATCCTGGCTTTCGCCATTCTCTTCTTGGTGATGTATTCGACGAACGACAGTCCGACCTTGTTTGAGAAGAGCGCGCTCAGGTAGTTGGCGCTGATGTTGATTTCCTCAGCGACGGAATCAAGAGAGATGTCTTCGTCGGCATAGTGTTCATTGATGTAGTCCACGGCATTGTTGATGATGTCGTTGCCGCGCTTCTGGGCTTCGGCATCCCTCATCTTTATGGCGACCGTCAAGGCCTCCTTGAGATAAGGTTTTACTTCTTCGGCCGTGATGTTGGTGTCGAAAGTGGGAAGGCTGTTCGCGATCTCTTCCGAATCGACCTCGGCCTCTTTGAGCGCGAGCTCGACGTTGACCCTTATGCTTACCAGAAGATAGTAGCGGAAAAGGATCGAATGCACGCTCGACTCAAGGCTCTGCAGGTATTCGTCCGTGAATGTATCGACTTCGTTCAGCGTACCTGTCTGAACGAAATAGCGGATGATCATGGGGTCGAACTTCCCGGCATCTATCTTGTTTATTTGGCTCTCATCAGGAATATACTGTTCGGTCTTGAGCTGCTCGGAGGTGAAGATATGCTGGTTAGGGAAGATGTGCCTGTATGCAAAAGCCCTGTTCGCATCCTGGTAGCAGGATGAAAGGCCGCTCAGTCTGTTGGTGGCGACGCCGACCGCGACATGCCAGTCGAGGGTGGACGACGGCTCGCACTGCTGCATTATCATCTTGACGCACTTGTCCTCCATCCGCTTTAAGTTCTCCTCGTCGCCCTTGATGAGGACGGCATAAGAGAAGATATTGCATCTGAAGATTATGTAGTCAGGGTACTGGAGGAACTGGTTCAAAAGGTTCTCCGTGACGCCTGATGCATTGCCTGAATATGTGGACTGGTCAAGGTCCCTAATAGAGAAAATAACAATGTTATATCCGTCTGCTGCGAGGTTCAGGTGGAGCTTGTCGGCCTCCTCGTAGATCTCCTGGACGGAAAGCGAGCCCTCGACGAGCTTCTCAAAGAACACCCTGTGAGTCAGTCGCTCGAACTTTTTGAATTCCTGCTCGTAGAGCTTGACGTAATCTTTCTGTTCATTCTCTTCGGTGATCTTTTTCCTGACTCCTTCGAGCGCATTGATCATGTCTGTCTTGGTGACGGGCTTTAAGAGATACTGCTCGACGCCGATCTCGATCGCTTTTCGCGCGTACTCAAAATCACTGTAGCCTGAGATTACGATTATCTTGATGTTCGGAAGTTCCTTTGTGACGGTCTTGCTCAGGGAAAGACCGTCCATGAAGGGCATGGTGATGTCTGTGATGAGGACGTCGGGCTTGAGCTTTCTTATCATGGGCAGGGCCATCTCGCCGTCGGGTGCATCGCCGACGAACTCGAAACCGTATTTCTCCCACGGGATCATATCGCGAAGGCCTTCGCGCACGATACTCTCGTCTTCACAGATAAAAACCTTGAATAATTCCATCAGATACCCTCCGCTCGTGTTCTTTATTGTAACACAGAGCCCGATTATTAAGCACTTTAACCTACAAACAGGGTATGTGACTTATGAATTGCCGTAAGTTTGGTTTTCGGGCGGGTAATCGCACATATCAGTTTCATGGAGTATAATATTTTCAAGGGTGTTCTCTATTGTTTGAGGTAAAAGATTTTTTATAGAGGCAAAACGGAATTCGGGAGGGCGGACCGGATAACACAGGTGATGGTGTTGACGGTTCCGGTTTTGAAGTAGATGAGCGAAAAGAAGATCAAGGTGTGCTTAGTGGGCTCGTCCGGCGGGCATCTGGATCATTTATATCTTTTAAAGCCGTTCTGGGAAGACAAGGAACATTTCTGGGCAACTTTCGACAAGGAGGATGCCAGGAGCCTTTTGGTGGGCGAGAAGATGTATCCGGTTTACTATCCGTCGAACAGGAGCATTAAGGCGCTCATTATCAATACCCACAGAGCCATAAAGATCCTTCGCAAGGAGAGGCCCGACCTCATAATATCTGCCGGCGCCGCGCCTGCAGTCCCGTTCTTTTTTGTCGGGAAGATGCTGAAGTCGAAGCTGATCTTCATCGAGACTTTCGACCGGATTAACGAGGCGTCGCTCACGGGAAAGATGTGCTATAAGATGGCAGACGTGTTTATAGTCCAGTGGGAGGATATGAAGAAGATCTATCCCAAGGCAGTATATCTGGGGAGCATTTTCTGAGCATGATAGTCGTTACCGTAGGAACACATGAGCAGCAATTCGACAGGCTGGTGGCCTGTGTGGACAAGTGGGCTGCGGATCACGATGAGGAAGTCATCGTCCAGACGGGATATTCCACGGTCGAACCCAAGCACTGCAAATGGCAGAAATTCTATAAGCAGAGCGAGATGGATCAGTTCATCGCAGATGCCCGCATAGTCATCACCCACGGCGGTCCCTGCTGCTATAACGAGGTCATCCAGATCGGAAAGGTGCCGATCGTTGTCCCTAGGAGCCACAAGCTCGGCGAGCACATAGACGATCACCAGATCGAGATATGCCGCGAGTTCAAAAGACGCTACAAGAACATCATCCTTATTGAAGACATAAATGAGCTGGGATACAGCATCGACCATTATGATGAGCTTATAAAGGACATAAAGCTCGATTCGAAGTTATCGCATAATGCCGAATTCTGCGGGGAGTTATCCAAGATAGTAGACCGGTTGTTTGAATGAGGCGGTGACCGGCATGCCTGATAAGACGAACCTGTCCATTGTCGTACCTGTCTATAATGCAGAGAGATATCTCCCCATGTGTCTTGATTCGCTCCTTGCGACCGAAGGAATAGATGAGACTGAGATAATACTTATCGACGACGGCTCGACGGACGGTTCGGGTGCCGTGGCAGACAGGTATGCGGAAGAGCACTCTAATATCAGCGTGATACACAAGGAAAATGAAGGCGCCGCCGCCGTGCGCAATCTGGGCATAGAAAAAGCCAGAGGCAAATATATCTTCTTCTGCGATTCAGACGATGAGATCGTGCCTGAACTTTTTAAGAAGGTCATCAGGCTCACTTCGGCATCATCGTGCGACGTGTTCCTGTGGGACTGCGGGATAATGTATGAAAAGAAAGGCCTGCTGTCGCATAAGGACGATTCGTATTTCTCGCACTGCGGTCTCGAAAGAACGGAGAAGGACTATACCGGCAGGCAGGTCGTAGAGTCGCTCGTAAGAGACGGGAAAGGACTTATTGCCAGCGTCTGTCTGGGAGCATATAGAAGAAGCTATCTTTTAGAGAATGATCTTTATTTCGAGAAGGGGACGCTCTACGAAGACGAGCTGTGGATACCACGCGTTTTCCTGGGCGCGAAGAGCGTGCATTACATCCCGGAGAAGATATATCTTTACAGGATACGTCAGGGCTCTGTCACCAATCCCGAGACAAAGGACATGAAGAAGAATGTCGATGCCATGATGCACGTATATCCCGCACTCTACAAATACTATGGAGAAGCTCTTTCCGGAGATCCTCTGAGGAGCCTCATGGAGGAGAACCTTACCAAAAGATATCTTCACATGATCTTGAAGTACCGCTTCTGGCGTTACGGCTACGGCAAGGAGATAGATAAGAAGCTGTTATGGCGCACCTCAAAAAAGTTAAGGCACAAGCTGATGGTATTGGCTGTTTACGTGTTTGCACACTGATAAAGGAAGATAAGGCATGGCAGGGAACGGAGATCTTACGGATATGAATAAAGACGGTATCAGCCTGTCCGTGATAATACCTGTCTATAATGCCGGGAAATATCTGGACAAATGCATCGGAAGTCTTCTTAAGGCAGACGGGATCAACGGAGTTCAGATAATACTCGTGGACGACGGTTCAGATGACGGCTCGGGTGATGCTGCCGACGGATATGCTGCAAAGCACAGAAACATCAGCGTTATCCATAAGGCCAATGAAGGTCCGTCCGAAGCAAGGAATGCCGGCATGGGGAAAGCTCTGGGAAGATACATATTCTTCTGCGATGCCGACGATGAAGTCGTCCCGGAACTGTTTTCGAATATAATAAGCATGGCGGAAAGCTCTTCAGAGGACATCATCTTATGGGATGCCGAGCCCTTTGACGATGAGGGCAGCGTATTTCCGCAAAAGCGAAGGGATTATTTTATACACCGCGGCCTCAAGGAAAGTGACGGGGTCATCTCCGGATGCGGTGTCATGGAAAAGATGCTCGATGACTGCGGTGATTTTCCCGCAACGGTCTGGCTCGGGATACACCGCACCGGATACCTGAAAGATAACGGATTGCTTTTCGAGAAGGGGCTGCTCCACGAAGATGAGCTTTGGGCAGTAAAGACATTGCTTAGTGCAAAGACTGTCAGATATGTTCCCCAAAAGATATACAGATACAGGATCCACAAGGGTTCTATTACGAATCCCGAAGTCATCGACTGGAGGAAAAACATAGAATCGATGTTGCGCCTTTATCCGGAACTGTTCGGATTCTGCGATGAACGGATAGGGGATATCTCCCTCAGGAAAAAGGTGAAGGCTGCTCTTGCCCACAGATACATTCACATGATTTTCGAATACGATTTCACCGGATACGGCTACGGCGGTAAGATCGACAGGAAGCAGCTCTGGGATATATCAGACCGCCTGATCGATAAATGCCGGCTGATGCTCCTTGCCCTGAAAGTAAGGACCGGTTCATCACGCGCAAAGGATGTCTCCTAATAAGGAATTTACTGTTTATTCTGTCTGTTCCTGAATGAAGCAAATTGCCTGATCTGCACGACGAAATCCTTGTTTGCAAACAGATTTGCCGTGAAGAACAGCATCAAAGAACACAAGGTAAGACCGAATCCTTTGACCAGGAACTGGCCGTATGAATCCACGTTAAGACTGATGAATCCCTTCAGCACTGCGAGTGCAAAGAAGAGCAGGAGATTTGTGAGGAGTATCCTGCAGGTGATGCCCCCGCTCCTTTTAAGTATCTTTTTGTCAGCAAGTATGTTGCAGTAAAAGATCTTCAAAGGAAGCGCGATAACGGTCGCATATAAGACTCCGTGTATCCCGAGAAAATTCACCAGCACCACGGACAGGGTGAGGTTTACCGCTGCTTCTATTACCGATATCCTGCCGAGCTGCCTTGCAAATCCCGCAATGCCGTTCAGGTGTTCGGCGACCATGCGGCACCATGAGAGCAGGAGCACCAGAGAGAAACCCATGGGCAGTGCGGTGTCGATGTAATCAGCATCGCTGATTCCTGCAGTATAAAGTCTTACGAAAGGTATGCAGAGATAGTAAGCAACGGCGGTCAGTGATGTTACCGTTCCCAGGAATACCGAATTGAACATATCGTGCATCTTCTTGTATTCTTCGGAGTCGGCGTGGTATTTCTGCCCGAGATTGAACTTAAGGCTCGTGAAGACAGCATCGATCAGTTTGTTGATCGTGATGAACACCATGTAGTAGATAGAATATACGCTCGAGATCTTTGTCGAACAGAATACCGACAGGACGATCATGTCAGTGGATGAGAAGACTGTCCATGCGATCTCTGCGACCATGAATGAATTCTTATCAGGGAGCTGCGCACGCTTCGTGCCCTTTGTGATGTTTAACCACGCATAGTTCTTTCTTACATAGATGCGGAAGAAGATGAGCTTTACGATCGTGGCAGCGAAAAATCCCAGCTCCATGAATATTATATTTATGCCTGCTGCCGCCATTATTATCTTTACGGCATAGATAAGGACCCTGTACATGAGGTCTATGTTGGAGCTGATATACTGCTTGCCTTCCGCGGCCAGGAGATCTGTCCAGCACTGTACGAAATAAAATGATACGATCCCTGAAGCGCCCTCTATCAGTATTATCAGCAATACTGTCAGGTGGTCTGCATCAGTCTTTAAGACAAACGGCAGGACAGCAGCCAGAATGATTACTATGAATGCATAAAGCCTTGTTGTCCTGCGGTATGTATTCTGCGATATCGATACTATGCGCGATACATTCTTTGCGTCGTATACGTTATCGTGGATATATTTATAGAGTTCATTTCTGGTCGCACGGCCGATGCCGGCTTCGAGCATTGCCATGTAAGCCATTATCTGCGTCACGGTGCTCACAAGGCCGTTGGTGTCCGAGCCGTAACCTGTCAGCATGAAGCGCGGCACGGCCAGTGCAAGTCCTAAGGCCACGATCTGGCCTATCAGTGTAAAGACTATGTTCTTGAGGTTGCGCTTGCCGTCCATCTTTTGCCGTTCCCTAATTGACAGATGCGTATCAGAGCACGCGCCTTAAGATCCCGGCGTAACATCTGACGGAGACTGACTTGATCCAGAGTCCTGCCTTTTGAAATGCATTAAGGTCACGGTATCTTATCCAGCGGAGAGTGTTGCCGAAGCCTTTGCTCCTTGCCTCCTCCTCATATGCTTCAAGAGTTGACGCATCTATCTCTTTTCTTATCTTCCAGAGGTCTGTCCAGAGATAACTGAACCTGCACAGGGACTGCTTTTTGAGTTCCGGCGCGATCTTTACTGCCAGATCGTAGAAGATCATGTTCCTGATGAGGTTTACCGCCTCATTTCCCTTGGTCCAAATCCCGTCGCTGGTCTGGACATATACCGCCCAGGATTCAGGTATGTAATATATCTTCCCGGACTTTACGGCTGGGAATGTTATAAGGTTGTCGTTGAAGCTGTTCTCGAGGAGCTTAAGATCCAGCCCGGGTATGACAGAGCTTCTGAACAGCAGGGAGTCGGTGTGTATGTAGTGCCTTATCCAGTAATCTGCGGCAGAGATCTTTCCCTCCTTAAGCGAGGGATCCGTGGCAGGCTTTCTCGTGTTGTCCTTATAGAGCATGTCCGTGTTATGGCCGCATGCGGTGCAGTCCTGATTGTCCGCCGAATCAAGGATGTCTACCTGCTTCTGGAGTTTTGAGTCATTGCTGAAATAGTCGTCGCCGTCAAGGAAGATGAAGTATTCGGTATCGACGTGCTTTAAGATGTTGATCCTGTTCCTTGATGCCCTGAACCCCGGTATCTGTTTGCCTTCGCCGCGTTCCATGACATAAAGTTCGATCTTATCCGGATACTTTTGCATCCATTTTCTTACCGCATCCGCCGTGCCGTCGGAGGAACCGTCGTCACCCGCGATTATCTTCACGCCGAAAGAGGTCTTCTGCGACAGGATGCTCTCCATGGCCTTGTCGACATATCCTTCCTGGTTATAGAACGTAACCAGTACACTGACTCTGTTTATTCCCATGGCACTTCGATCTCTACTGTCTTTCCCGATCTTAAGATCTGCTGCCTGACCGTGATCCATCCATACTGGTCTCTTATCTTCAATGCGTCCGTAAGTTTAAGCTCCTGTCCGCCGCTAAATGCGGTTACGATTCCGTTCATGTCGGGGATATTGACTATCACCGGAATATCTTCTGCCTGATAAGTTATCCTGATCTTATCTGCTATCTCCACACGGGGTGCGGCGAAAACCGGCTTTACTTCCTCTGCGGCATCTTCCTGTGATGCGAGGCGGAGCTTCTTCATAACTTTGTTCTTTGTGTTTTTGTCTGCATCCGTCTTTATGTTCATGAGCCCGAAATGCTTCCTTATTACCGCGTCAGGGCAGATGTGGAGGTTTCCGAATTCGCCGTACCAGGGGCCGAAGGAGCCTTTGAATACAGTTCCGTACTTACGTGTCCATATAGCTTCGACAGAAGGCCCGCGCTCTGCAAGATATTCCGTCCTGCCGTCGAAAACAGCAACGAATGCATCTTCTGTCCTTATTATGTGAAATCCGCTGCTTCCGTCAGTCACGGTCTTAGGGGTTATGCTCTTGGCGCCCTGATCTCTCAATGCAAGGATGAGCCACAAGAGCAGGTGGGCGGTGTAGACCGAGCAGTAGTGGTAATCCCACCACAGATATTTCTCATCTCCCGGCTGAGTGTTAAGGAAGATGTTTTTGTTTTCGAGCATTGCGGGAAGTCGTTCCTCAAGATATGAGAGCGCACGGTCACACTCATCCTGACCGCTGCTCGCGAGAAGATATACCCATAATCCCCATGCGAAGATCTGATTGGTCCCGCGCCCCATATAGTTGATGTCCCCGTCAGGGCAGACGGCATTAAGAAGAGCTCCCGTCTGAATGTCCAGATCAATATTCTCGCCGCTTATCCTGAGAAACTGCATGAAAGCGACTGTCGCAACGTTATACTGCAGGCTGAAGCTCCTGCCCTTAGGTAGCATGTCGTCGATAAAGCCGTCGGTGAAAGTCGCCGAATCTATCTTTTCCTTGCAGAGCCTGCAGTTCTCTTTATAAGTCTCATCGTTTGTCCATTCATAACGGCACTTATTCACGAACCATCTCATCGGCAGCCAGTTTACGGTGTCGAAACGGGTGTCTGCCGTTTCCAGAACGGCTTTGCGGATCCTTTCGCGGAGGGTGTTTCCGGCGCTGCCGGCCGTGTTTGCGGCCATATCTACGTCGATGCTGTTTTCTATAAGGCAGAGCGCAAAGTTATTGAAATCGTTGTGAAAACCGGGCAGCTGTCTGCTCCCGTCCCAGCGGTCAAGAATGCTGTTTAAGAGGGCTTCGCCTTTTTGCACGAGGTCATCCCGGTCTTTGAGCCTGCCGTAGATAAGAAGTGCCGCCGCCATGTGGGTGGCGCCGTAGTGGGCGGAAATCTCTTCGTTGTCCAACGGATCGGTGAATATCACTTTCCCGTCCTTTTCCGTGATCCACGGAAGACAGGTGTTAAGTGTCATTTCGATCAGTCTTTCTATCCGCTCTTTCATCAGTAAAACGCCCTCTCGCGCACATAAGGTGCCATACGGATATAATTTTCATACTTTGGGGCGGGTTTTTCAAGGCGGAGGGCCACCTTGTGTTAACGGGCGCAGCCGCCAATGATATTATTATCCTATGCGGAAACAGCCAGACATCATTAAAGAAGGAGCATTAACGGTCCCGGCGGACGGGACCGGCAGATATGCCCGGACCAAATGGATCTGCTTTTCATGCCTATTGCTCGCAGCCCTCGTCTTTTACATCCTGAACGCCACGAAGTCGGGCCTCTGGTATGACGAGGCGGTTGAATACTTCTACTCGAAATACATGACCGGCACCGTGCCCGGCGGACTCGGAACGACCAATATGTTTGAGAGGATAAGGATTACTTTCCAGCCGCCTCTTTATAACGTCCTGATGTTCCTGTGGCTTCAGGTGTTCGACTCTGAATTTCTGTTCAGGCTCACAGGGATCCTTGTCACTCTGGCAGGCGCCGGCGGCATATTCCTCGCTGTCGAGGAAGTGCTCCCTGACAGGATATGGAGCAATGTTGCAGTCTTTTTCTATCTGTTCTCGCGCGGAATAGTCTATTACGCTCTTGAGTGTGCCGAGTATAACCTGATGCTGTGCTTCATGGCATGGGCGGTCTGGTACTTTATAAGGGTGATGAACAGGGAAGACTTAAGGTCGGTCATAGGATTTTTCGCTTTCTCGTGTCTCGCGCTGTACAGCCAGTATGGTGCAGCTTTCATGATAGCCGGTATGTGCGCGGCCGTATTGGTCCGCTTTGCGGTGGCAAAGAAAGTCGCTGCTGTAAAGAGGTTTTTGCTTGCGGGCATTGTCTCTTTTGCAGCCGCCGTCTTCCCTCTGATCGTTATCTTCCTGATCCCTCAGATGGGCAAGCAGGGAAGCAGTTCGGTATCACATACACCCGTCTTTGTCAGAGGCCCTGTGACGGATCTCATTACCGGCAGCGGAGTGATGCTCAGATCTATGTTCGGTTACTATACTTATCTCGGCGTTCTGGTCCTCCTGCTCATCTGTTGCTTCGGCCTTTTCACCAAAGCGAAAGCCGTTATCTATCCTGTTCTGTCAGTCGCTTTTGCATGGCTGGTCTACTACATAGCCGTGAGCTGTTCATTCTACGGATACAACGTCACCTGGAATCCCGATTCCTTCGGCACCGCAAATCTCGGCGGTAAGTACTCTTTCTTTTTCATTCCTGCGGTCATCGTGCTCTGCTCAGCAGGACTGGGTGTTCTGTCCGACCGCATAAAGGCGAAAAGTTTAGCTGCAGGAAAGGCAGTAACCGTTGCGGTCCTTATCTGCTTTGCTCTATACGGAGCAGTGGAGATATACAGGACAGGAATAAAAGGATGGAAGAAGGACGATGACGATGTCCGTGAGATCGTGTCGGAATGGTATGACATCGAAGCTTACAACAAAAAGACGCTTCTTTATCAGCGTGAAGATGCCTTGTTTAATTTCTATCTCATCCATGACGTAAGATACTCGTCATCCTGTTCGGACAATGTCGAAGCTGCAGACGAATGGATAAGGACGGCCGACTACGACCTTATGAAGGAAAAACTCGATTCAATGGGCTATCTTTCGACAGATGAGTTCTACTTCATAACATCCAACTCCAAAGGCAATCCCGCTTTCTTCTCCGTGATGGAAGACGAAGGGTATAAGGCGGAAACGATCTATTCGGGCCAGGCGGCTTTCTATCTGATGAAAAAGGGATGAGCTTTCAGGCGTGAGAGGTTAGTGGAGCACGGAAGAGCATGCAACTATCGGAGAGTAAGAATCTGCAGTTCCCGGAGAGTGTTCATATATGTGGAGTGCACGTTACAGTACGTTATTTGGCCAAAAACCGTACTCAAAAGTGCAAATAGAAGTAAAAGTGCAATTTTCAGTACGGATTATTGCGAAAAACCGTACTCATTGGTGACTATCTTTTGGAGTGACCGATAAGACGCAAAATCTGTGATCAGTCTTCCTGGTTAGTCTTGAAATACATATCCCCGATGAGAGATGTAAGAAATATAACATATTGATTATTGCGATTATATTAATGACTTTATGTTTAGATTACGATTCGTTATCGCAGTTCGATTTCCTCCAATGCCCCCAATGTCCCGCGTCACTCAAATATCACATACTTTCCTAAAGAAACGGAATAATGTTTGTTGTATACTTTACGGGTGCATTTCTATCGGGGGATAATCAGATGAGCAATACTGTTGAGAGCATCATTCATGAAGTGAAGAAGGTTATCTGCGGCAAGGACTACATCATTGCCCAGACGCTGACGGCCATCCTTGCGGGAGGACACATCCTCATGGAGGACGTCCCGGGAGTCGGAAAGACCACCATGGCAGTCGCTTTTTCGAAAACGATGGGACTGAACTTCGGCCGTGTCCAGTTCACGCCTGACGTACTGCCGTCGGATATCACGGGCTTTTCGATGTACGACAAGGCGACTGACCAGATGAAGTACCAGCCGGGTGCGATCTTCCACAACCTGTTTCTGGCAGACGAATTGAACCGTGCTTCTTCGCGTACGCAGTCAGCGCTTCTCGAGGCAATGGAGGAGAGCAGCGTCACGGTCGACGGCAACACATACATACTGCCAAAGCCGTTCGTCGTTTTCGCGACCCAGAACCCTACGGGCGCATCGGGCACGTCACTCCTTCCGGATTCACAGATCGACCGTTTCATGATAAGGATATCGATGGGATATCCGTCCTCAAAGGATGAGAAGGCGATGCTCGAACAGCGCAAGAACGGCATCAACCCCATGGATAACGTACATACCGTATGCAATGACGTCATTCTGTCGCAGATGCAGCAGGAGGTCAACAACATATTCATTCACGAGAAGATCGTCGACTACATAATCGCACTTATTAATAAGACGAGAGGCAATCCCGACCTGTTAAGAGGCGGAAGCCCCCGTGCCACACTGGCGCTCACCTCCATGTCAAAGGCTTATGCTTACATGAGCGGAAGGAACTATGTCATCCCTTCCGATGTCCAGAAAGTATTCCTGCCCGTCATCACGCACAGGCTCATCCTTACGCCTGAAGCCGAAGTCAACAGCAGGAGAACCACTGACGTGGCAAAAGATATCCTCAAGGATACTTTCGCACCCAAGGTCTGACAGTCTTATGCTGAAGACTTGGTGTATCTACACAGTCTCACTCATATCAGCCTTCATCTTCTTCCTTTGTTACAAGATGTGGGTATCGTGGTTCTGCCTGATCGTGATACTGCTGGTGCCGCTCATAGCGCTTGCCATGAGCATCTTCGCCGCGCAGACGCTCTCGGTCAGCACGGAAGCCCCGAACGCTTCTCTTGTCGGCACACCGGCTTACATAAGGGTAACCGTGAAGGGATATGCCTCATATTTTTCTTTCTGCCATATCAGGACGACTTACATCGACCGTATGGCAGGCACATCGCGCAAGGTCATAATAGGGATCCACGATGAGGGCGTCACGAAGATACCCATAGACACTTCGCACTGCGGAGCATATTCCTACCAGATGTCCTATTTGGAGATATATGACCTTTTCGGTTTTTTCCGTACGAGAAGACTGATCGAAAAGGAGAACGAGATCCTTGTAAGACCGGTTCCCGTTATGCCGGACATCATGCCCGACATGTACGGATTCAAGGCCAAGAGTCTCCGTAAATCCAAGCAGCCCAACACCGAGATCTACGACATCAGGGATTATCAGCAGGGAGACTCCGTCAAGTCGATACACTGGAAGATGTCGGCAAAGAAGGACAAGCTCCTCGTTAAGGAATCACTGGAGGAATACGGCGGGCATTCCCGCGTTATCCTGAGACTGACGGAAGACAGGGAGCTGCTCGACCGGCATCTGGGACAGGTCCTCTTCACGTCGAGATTCTATATCGAGCACGAGACTTCGCATAAGATACGCGTCATCCCGCCCGACAGGAGCGAGGTGGCTTTTGAAGTAGAATCCGAATTCGATCTCGAGAGAGCCATAACCCAGATCCTTCGAATGAGGATACCTAATGAAGAGACTCAGTCAGAAGGCTTCCCTGATGACTTTATCCTTGAAGGGATAACATCGGGCAGGGACGCTGCTGAAGACCGGTCTGCGGGTGCTTCCGTGAAAGAGAAGCCGGCAGGGGAGGGCATCCATGCTGACTGAGAAAATGGTCACGGTCAAACAGGATAACACTCCGAAGATCCTTTCCGCCGTTCTGACGGTCCTTATCTCGGTATGCCTGAATGCAGGCTTCATCCTGATGTACAGTACCGCTTTCGATCTCAAGTTCAATGTCATCGTTACGATTCTTACGGTGTTATCCGCTTCTCTCATTTTCACCGTCATCCACTGTCTTGTTAAGCCGAAGGTCTCTCTTGGCATCATGGCGGGACTCCCCGTGGTGTTCCTTATCCTGACCGTGTTCAATGCCTTTAATATGAAGGACGGATTCAAAGCTTTCCTCTACTACATCCAGACATACGCTTTCTATAAGCTCCCCGGTGTTTATCCGACACCCGATGAAGGCGATCTGTCGCTGTTTGTCTTTGCTCTAGCCTACATGGTCATTGCGGTCTGCGTGACTTCTTATCTGCTGATAAAGCGCAAGCTCATCCCCGTCGCGCTCCTGCCGTATCTGCCTTTCTTTTTATGCTCTGTCGCAAATATCGTCATGACGCCTTCCCAGGTGCCCAGCCTCGTTGCTGCCATCGGCGTCTTCATGTTGCTTCTGACTTACGTCTTCCGCAGAAAGAACAGGGGAAATGCCGAGAAGGAACTCCTCATATTCCTCCTTCCGGTAGTGGCGCTTACGTTCCTTTTCGGATCGGTATTCCCGGAAGAGAAGTACGACAAGAACAAGCTGGCGGTGGATATCCTCACTTCGGCCAAAGACTTTGCCGAGAGGGCGACGAGAAACAGTGACAACCCTCTTATAGAGATGATCAACAACGCTCTTAACGGCTACAAGAACCCCAACTCGGATTCGAATACCGACTACTTCTCACCGCTGTTCAACATGAACACGAATCTCTCGAAGGTCGGCCCTTTTAACCCGCCGCAGGATACAATACTTGAAGTCATACGGTATAACAATATGGAATACGACGGCCCGCAGGGTGTTTTCAACGGACATACACTGTATCTCAAGCTCGAGTCGCTCGACACTTACAGCGACAACACTCTTTCTTCTTCCAGGATCTGGGAAAGGATCTATGAAGAAAAATACGAGCCAAAGCAGGGAGAGCCCCAGTATTTCATAACCATCAATAAGCTTAAGGAATCCGCTCTCGACATCTCGCCGTACTATACGGACTTCTATCCGCTCGACGAGAACGACGATCTGAGGGTCAATCCCTACAATTCCACACATGAGTATGTCAGTGCATATGCGGCTTCCGCGCTTCCTGTAAAGACGGGCAACATCTATACCGAGTCGTACCTGAAGAACTATGTTTACGATACATGCCTCAAAGTCCCGAAAGCCACGGAGAGGGCGGTGCTCGTCAGCGCGAATATTCCTTCCTGGTTCAAGGAAGTCTATTATGGAAACCTGGAGCTCTCCGATGCCGAGAAGGTAAGAAGGGTAACGGATTTTGTAAGAGATCTCCATCCTTACGATGCGAATACCGATTATCCGCCGGAGGATGCCGACTTTGTACCGTGGTTCCTTTCACCTGACGCGGAGAGCGGCATCTGCATCCACTATGCCGCAACGTCCATGATCCTTCTCCGCATGATCGGCGTCCCCGCAAGATACGTCAGGGGATATGTCGACAACAGGTCATATTCCGGTACCGAGAGTCTCGTCTATGCTTCGCAGGCGCACGCCTGGTTCGAAGTATTCCTGCCTGAGTACGGGTGGGTAATGGGTGACGCGACACCGGGTTATGCAAGCGACGCATGCAATTTCAACATCGACGGCCTTGCATTTTTCGATCCCGACATCGAGTCGGCCGGATTCTCCATAGACAACTACGAAAATACTCCTCCGCCGGACGAGACTGATGAGTCAGACGAGACTTCTGATCCGACCGCACCTTCGGTCGACATAGAAGATACGTCCAAACCTACCGTGATAACGCCTACGCCGATCGTGCCGGGCCAGATTCCGGGCGGAACGACCGGGAATCCTCTGCCCGGGATAATAACGATAAACGAGACTCTCAACGAGAACGAGAAGCAGATAATCAGAGTCATCTTTACGATCGTTGTCGTGATCCTGGCACTCTGCGTCCTTGCGGGCATCCTGAGGCTCTGCTTCATCTTCTACTGGCGCCGCGAGTTCTCGAAAACAAACATCAACGAGAAGGCTGCTTCGTATTACCATTACTATTCGCTGATCGGAAAACTGTTTAACGTCGCCGTACCCAAGAAGGCAACGGACATCGCGCTCAGAGCCGCATTCGGCAACGGCGAGATAACCCCTGATGACTTAAAGCTCCTCAAGGATACCTGCAGGAACTACCTCAATACGATATCCGGCGATTTCTCCGGTTATAAGAAGTTCCTGTACAGGTTCGTAAGACTTAAGGTGTAAGGTGAATATCGGCCGGGTGGACATCACGGCGAAGAATGCAGTCCAAAGACTATTCTCTCAAGGTGGATTTCACCAAAACGTCACGAAAATGCCCGGTTTCATCAGTCATTTTCAGAGGGGCGATTTTATCCCAAAAGTTCAAAAATGTTTCACTAGGGATAATTTTCAGAGGTGATTTTATCCCAAAAGCTTAAAAATACTTCACTTGGGATAATTTTCGTCCCGCATTTTATCCCAAACCTCAAGAAAACTTCATTTAGGGATAATTTTGAACTCAGTTTTTATCCCCAAATGCAAGAAAACCTCATCTTGGGATAATTTCAAGCTCACCTTCCCAAAGTCGAGGTATCGAAATATTGAAAAGACGTTGACGATAATTTGCAATTTGCATTTTTTTGTCACGGATGGCGCCGTTTCCGTGACGTTTCCGTGAAAGTTGAGATGGTCAGCAGATTCCAGCTCTCATTTCATGTTCCACAATATGCGAAAATCTTATTTCTTGATCGGATGATTATGCAGCGTCATTTTTAACTCCTGCCGCAGGGTTCTCCAGCGCGGACTTTTCGAGTACACGTATCTTCTTGATACCTGACATGAAGACAGCGACGATCACGAGGCATATGCCTGCGAAGATTATCGTTATCGACGAACCTGTTCCGACGCCTTTCCCGGTGATGTTTCCGACCAGGTCAGCCGTGATGCCGCTCAAGCCGTAAGCTGCAACATAACCGAGATTCGAGATGAGTCCTATAAGGCCCCAGGCCCTTCCCTGAAGTTCGTCCGGGATGTTCGCCCTGACGAGGAAATCCAGGCTGTTGTTTGCGAAAGGGAGTGCGGCGAAGAATACGAATCCGAAGATGCACACGAGGATCTTGTTCTCGAAAACCCCGAAGAGCGACATGCCTATGCCTGATACGGCAAGTCCCATCCAGAGCGCCCTTACGAAGTGCTTCTTAATTCCCTTGATTCCCAAGAGGATGCTCGTTACCAGCATGCCCGAAGCTGCGACAGTCTCAACGACGCCCAGAGTCTTCGAATCGGCAAATGACAGAACGAAGGGTTCGCCAAGAACCTGGAAGAAACCCATGAAGAGGCAGATCAGTGATGTTACGACGATCAGGGTGAGCATGCCCTTCTTGCTCCTTACGGCTGCCCAGCCTTCTTTCATGCTCTTGAAGAAGGGTTCCTTATCGCGGGCTTCATTGTTGTTCTTTATGCCGTGTCTTACTACTGCGGCGACTATGACCGTCAGGAAGAATGTGCAGATGTCGATGATGAGTATCAGCTTGATGTCGCTTACCGCAAGAAGGAATCCCGCGATGACAGGCGAGAAGAGGTATCTCGCGGAGCCCGCCATCGATACCAGGCCGTTAGCCTTTGAGAACTGTTCTTTTGTCAGAAGGTCAGTGATGGTGGCGGTATAAGCGGGTCCCAAAAGTGCCGAAAATACTGAGCTTACGGTTGTTCCGAGATATATCTGCCAGAGCTGTGCTTCGCCCTGAAGCATGCAGATCAGGATGAAAAGAACGCCGAGGCCGGAGAGTCCGTCACCTATCATCATGAGAAGACGGCGGTCATATTTGTCGGCAAGAACGCCCGCGGGAGCCGTGAGCAGCAGACAGGGAACGAAGCCTAGGAAAGTCAGAAGAGCCATGTCCGCAGCGCTTCCCGTCTTCTGGAAGATATAGAGTCCCAACCCGAAGCTCGTAAGTCCGCCGCCGATGGACGAGATGAATTCACCCGCCCACAGCATGAGGAATCTGCCGTAATTGTTCTTTGTCTTTTCCATCTGAATGACCGCCTTTTCGCTTGTCTTGACTATACTCTAATACGCGGTACCGGATTAATCTTGAAATATCCGTTATCTATTCCTTAAATAATCCTTAAACGGAGTCTGGCTGACGAAGAGCGTTCCGGTAAAGTATCTGGAGAAGATGTGAGAACCTCCGCGCTTTAGTGCAATACAGTATTTTTCTGATATAATACGGAAGTTATCAATCCCCAAAGGAGTATGTTATGGACAAGATCATTGCTTTCATACTCTATTTCGTGGTCGTCCTTGGTATCGGAATCTATTTCTTCGTAAAGAGCAAGGGCGGTGACGAGAAAGAGTATTTCTTGGGAGGCAGGCACATGGGTCCGTTTGTCACCGCGATGAGTGCGCAGGCATCGGACATGAGCGGCTGGCTCCTCATGGGTTTCCCGGGTTCGCTCTTTGCGTTCGGTATGGGACAGGTTTGGATCGGTATCGGTTTGGCTTTGGGAACAGCCGGTAACTGGATCTTCGTGGCCACAAGGCTCCGCCGTTTCTCAAAGGCTGCAGGTGACTCCATCACTCTGCCTCAGTACCTTACAAACAGATTCGCAAGCCAGAGCCCCGTGCTCAAGGTCGTTTGCGCTATCATCTTCCTCATCAGTTTCACGGTATATGTTGCATCCGGATTCGTTGCGGGAACAGCGGTATTCACATCAGTCATCCCGTGGTTTTCGGATAATGCGCACCTTGCGATGATCTGCTTCGCAGTGCTGATCCTCATCTATACATTCCTGGGCGGCTACAAGGCCGTTTGCTGGACAGACTTCTTCCAGGGTCTCATGATGCTCGTTGCGCTCCTTGCAGTGCCGATCGTCATGCAGGCAGTAGGCAAGTACGATCCTTCTTACTATGGAGCTTTCAAGGACGGCGTCGATGCTTTCGGCACAAATCCTTTCGTTGCTCCCTGGCAGGAGATCGTCACCGGTCTGGGCTGGGGCCTGGGCTATTTCGGTATGCCTCACATCCTCGTACGTTTCATGTCCATCGAGAAGCCTTCCCAGATCAAGAAATCCGCAACTGTCGCCATCGTTTGGGTTATCCTCACACTTGGCGCAGCCGCAGTAATCGCTTATCTCGGAAGAACTTATGTCTTCGCTGACGGAACTTCCCTTGCTGAGATGCTCCTTCCCGACGGACGCAAGAACATCTTCATCGAGATCGTAAGCAGGATCTTCCCCGGCTTCATCGCAGGCATTCTGCTCTCGGCCATCATCGCTGCCGCAATGTCCACTGCTGACTCCCAGCTCCTCGTTGCGTCATCGGCATTCACGAGCGACATCTACAAGCCCCTCGTACGCAAGAACAAGGCAACCGACAATGAGATGCTCTGGGTCGGCCGTGTCGTCGTTCTGGTAGTTGCGATAGTTGCTTTCTTCATCGCGCGCCAGGGTCTGGACAGCCCTCAGTCCTGGGCTGCAGACATTATGAACATGGTAGAGAACGCATGGGGTCTCTTCGGCTCAGCCTTCGGTCCCGTCGTTATCCTCTCTCTGTTCTGGAAGCGCTTCAACTACGCAGGCGCAGTTGCCGGCATCATCGGCGGTGCAGTTGCCGATATCGCATGGCTCCTGCTCTTTACGAACACGATCATTCCTGCAGCTGTTTCCAACACAGGCATCTATGAGATCGTTCCGGGCTTCATCTGCGGTCTCATCATCGCAGTCGTTGTAACACTCGCTACAAAGGCTCCGGGCAAGGAAGTCGAAGCCATCTACGCAAGAGCAACAGACAATTCGATCGACGATTGATATCTCTGAAAATTCATGCATTACACAGCCCCGCGGGAGTGATCCTGCGGGGTTGTTTCTATGAGAGCGAAAGGCGTATGCAAGAGCACGGCTTCGCTGTTAATCCGATCCACGCATATTGCAACCGCCATATTCCTGTGATATTATTGAACACGTTCAATAATATGGAATGAAGGAAATAAACACTCATGGAAGACAAAAGAGCTCTCATCGTAATAGACATGCAGAACGACTATCTTTGGGCAAAAAGAAAGCCCATGTTTTCCTACGATACCGATCAGCTTGTAAAGAACGTCAACAGGGCTGCCGCATTCTATAAAGATAAGGGTTACGACATCATTTACATCTCACAGGTGTTCCCTGACATCATTACGAACAGGTGGTTCATCGGTTTCTCGATAAAGGGGACTGAAGGAGCAAAACTATACAAGGATCTGGACATCGTGTCCGACCTCTTCTTCGACAAGAATCTGTCTGATACTTATTCATCGAAAGAGTTCCGCGATCACATGAGCAGGGAAGGCTACGGCGAAGTGGTTCTGTGCGGTCTCGATGAGTGCGGATGCGTAGGTGCGACAGCGAAGGGAGCGGCAAAGACGGGGGTTAAAGTGGTAATGCTCGAAAACTGCATCGGAAGGAGATTTCCTGATGACAGGGTTCGGAAGATAAGAAAGAAACTCGGTGCACTTGGTGTACAATACATATCATTATGAGTCAGATACATTGGATAAAGAACAAGACGGATAACTGCTACATTGTCTCCGAAGGGAAAGATGCAATACTTGTCGACACCGCGAGCGCCGAAGGTTACGAGAGAGTCCTCGGGGAATGCAGCAAGTTTAACATGCGGCTTATCGTGCTCACGCACGTGCATTTCGATCATGCCGAAAATGCCGCCAAGCTCGCTGAGCATTTCGGGATCCCGGTAGCGTGTCATGCGGCCGATATGGAACTCTTCGACAGCTACGACAAGCAGCCGCTGAAGTCTTATGGACTGGTCGGAAAAGTAGTGCTCGACGCGTCACTGAAAGTGTTGCGAGAGACTAAAGTTGAAAAGCCCGGAAACATCATCACCGTAGAGGAAGGCGATGACCTGTCATCCTACGGAATAAACGCTAAGATCATTGAACTTCCCGGCCACACAAAGGGCTCTATCGGCGTTGATGTGGAAGGAAAGTACCTTATCGTCGGCGATGCGTTGGATAACTGGATAAGTCCAGCGACGGGACACCTCTACAGCGACCTTGAAGAGATAAAGCGTACGGCAGATAAGATAAAGTCGCTCGGTGAGAGAACGCTCTACTACGGCCACGGCAAGCCGACCGCGAACAAGTTCAAACTTCTGTGATCATTTAAACATCATTAAAACAGCCGCGTATGAATATCTCATTCGCGGCTGTAATAATGTTGCATTTTCCGATCCTCTCAGATATGTTCCCTTTCGTAGAGGAGGGTCATGAAATCTATCAGGTCGAGCGAATCCTCATTTCGGGGATCGTTCAGAGGGATCAGCGGGGTGACGGTAGCCTTTTCCATATTCTTCTTTTTATCTGAATCATATGTTTCATCCATAAGCGCCACCCACCTTTTTGTAACTGATTTCATTTTACTATTACGTGTGATTTCTAATGTGTCATTGTGTTTTCATTTTCGTTATGAACGATGATACATTGGGGAGTATAATATCCTCATTTGATTGGACATACCGTGTCCAATTGCGCTAAAACACGGCAATTCTCGCTTTGTGTCGTGTTCTTTCCGGCAGGAATGACTTATCCTGACCCTGTTCGAAAGGAGGTACCGGATCTTGGATCAGAATAAGACAGGAAAGTTTCTGAAGACCTTACGTAATGAAAAGGGGATCACCCAGGAGCAGCTGGCTAAACAGTTCAATGTCAGCAACAGGACTGTCTCAAGATGGGAGACCGGCACCAATCTTCCGGACATCTCATTACTTGTTGAGATAGCCGATTTCTATGATGTCGACGTCAGGGAGATCATAGACGGGGAAAGGAAAAGCGAGATGATGGATAAAGAAACTAAAGAGGTCGCCGAAAAGATGGCGGTCTATGCGGGCAACGAGAAAGGCAACATGTTAAGGGGCGTCCAGATAGCGGGGATCGCCGGCGTGTCCGTAACACTGATAGCTCTGGTGCTCCAGATAATAGCGTACGATATAAACAATCCCGACTTAAGGAGGTCGTCAGCGATACTCCTGACATTCCTGGCTTTTGTGGCAATGTCTATTATCACTCTGTATGTTACGGGTCTTCTTAAGAAGATATCCAAACACAGAAAACTTGTCACGGCAATTAGGGTAATAACCATAGTGCTCCTTGCGGTGGTGACGCACTATATAGTAATAGGTTTCCTGGTCATCGGCATGTTTGCCGCGCTGTTTTACGGTGCAAAGGTAAAAGTGACGAATGATATTTCGGAGTACAACACATATATTCATGACGGCAAACTGGACAGTGAATACAGCATGGGCAAACAGCCTATCTTTGATATCTTCCCTGAGACTGTAAATGCCCGTGCGGATGAGTTCCAGCTCATGTATTACAATCCGTGGGATCCCCAGTACATCGTTTACATGACGCTGGATTACGGCGATTCCTATGATGCGGAGCTCGAAAGGCTTCAGGCGATCGGCATTGATGATTATAAGGGCATCTACACAGTCACCGGTGAGCCGGACGGTTACGATCTGGTCGCAATGGATTCCGACGAATATAACGGATTCGTATATGCAATGATCCCTGAGGGACAGACGGGCAACACGAAGATCACATACTGTGCCATCGTGTTCTGCAATTACTTCCTGGATGTGGATGTGCATGATTACATGCCTGACAGGTACCTGCTTCCGGGTTTTGATGCTTCGAGTGAAAATCCTTACCGTGAGAAGATGCTGCCCGGATAAAGACAGCATCTTAGAAACAACCTATAAACATTCGGTAAATAATCAAAAATCTTTATTTCCTACCCCGATGCTTCCTATTATAATTTGAATATTACAGACAAATGAGGGAAGTATCCGTGTATTATGCCAGTATAGGAATAATATCGATAATCATCCTCGTGATCGTCAATTTTGAGGCGCTGAGGAAGGTAAAGGGTTCAAGGGCGAGTGAACTCCGTACTCAATACCGCCGTTTTTTACTGTCGTTGATAGCGTATTTTCTAGTTGATGCATTGTGGGGTCTGTTCTATGAACAGCGGTGGATCGTTGTCGCATATATTGATACGATGCTGGATTTTTCCACAATGGTCCTGTCGGTCGTATTCTGGGTAAAGAGCGTTGTCTTATTTACCGAGAGCAAGAGCAGGCTTTCGAAGATACTATTGTTCGGCGGATGGTTTATATTCCTTTTTGAGCTCCTTATCCTTACCGTCAACCTGTTTGTTCCGATAGTATTCTCTTTTACGGCAGACAAGGAGTACTTGGCGCTCCCGGCAAGGTATATTGCTCTATTCCTGCAGATGATAATGTTCTTTGTTACTGCGATATATTCATTTGTGACAGCGGGCAGATCAGAAGGAATAAAAAAGTTTCACTACGTCACCGTCGGTCTTTCCGGCATCATCATGGCGGTATTTATCGCTCTGCAGATGCTGTTCCCGTTTATGCCGTTCTATGCTCTGGGTTGTCTTTTTGCCACATGTGCGATCCATTCATTCATATACCGGGAAAAAGATATAAAATACGGTCTCGAGATGGAGAATGCCAACCAGAAAGCATACAGGGACGGACTTACGGGCGTTAAGAACAAACTTGCTTACCTTGAGTCATTAAAAGAGCTTGAGCTTCAGACAAAAGAATCTTCGCTGGAAGGATACGGGGTCGTCGTTTTTGACCTGAACGGTCTTAAGGTCATCAATGACACATTGGGACATGATGCCGGTGATGAGTATCTGAAGAGCGCCTGCAGGATCATTTGCGAGCACTATAAGCACAGTCCCGTTTACCGTATCGGAGGTGACGAATTCGTCGCGATCCTCAAGGGAAGCGATTTCGAGAACCGGGAACTTCTAAAACAGAAGTTTGATGAACTGATAGATGAGAATCTCCGCACAGGTTCGGTAGTCATTTCGAGCGGAATGGCTGTTTTCGATCCCGAACAGGACGATAGTTATACCGAGGTCTTCATAAGAGCCGACAAGAGCATGTATGAGCGGAAGACGGCGCTGAAGGCAGTGAGCAGGTAATCACATCAAAACCTGAATAAAAACCAAAGATAAATTGAATATTTTGCCATGGCGTTGTTGTTACAATTATTGCATCAAATACTTATGGTGAGGTGTTCTTATGCTCGATCTTAAGGGTAAATGGGTATTGGTAACCGGTGCTTCAAGAGGCATCGGAAGGCTTGCTTCCAAAGCCATGGCAGACAGAGGCTGCAACCTGATCCTCCAGTCAAGGAACACGGAACATACGGCTCAGCTCGAAGAAGAGCTCATAGCATCAGGCGTCAAATGCCATTCTTTTGCAGCTGACTTAAACGACATCCCTTCAGTTCTGAAGATGCTCGAAAACATTGACGCTTTGGGCGTGGATGTCGATGTAGTACTGAACAACGCAGGACTTCAGATCGCATACAGGACAGATTACTATAAGACTCCGGCAGATGATTTTGCTGTAAGCTTCAACGTCAATACGGTAGCCCCTGCCATGATCTGCTACCATTTCCTTCCGAAGATGACGGAACGCGGCTTCGGACGCATCGTGAATACCACGAGCGGCATAGACAAGGAGCCCGAGCAGGCAGGATATTCCGCTGCAAAGGCAGCGCTCGACAAGATCACAAAGGACATGGCATCGAGACTCGGCGGTACGGGTGTTGCCATGAACCTGACAGATCCCGGATGGTGCAGGACAGACCTGGGCGGCCCCAATGCACCCAACGCGCCCGAGAGCGCCATTCCCGGCGTTATCGTCGGTGCTTTTGTGGATGACACTGTCAACGGACAGATATTCCACGCTCAGGATTTTTCAGGCATGACGCTCGAAGAAGCGGTTGCCAAGGCAAATAATATCTGAAGATACAGCATTCAATAACATAAAGACCGTTTAAGGAGGATCACAATGGAGAATTTCACTTTCTATTCACCCACAAAGTTCGTATTCGGCAAGGGCACCGAGAGTGAGGCTGGAAAGCTCGTCAGGGCTTTTGGAGGTACTAAGGTCCTCATCCATTACGGCGGCGGAAGCGTTGTAAGATCAGGTCTTTTGGACCGCGTTAAGGCCTCGCTCGATGAAGCCGGCATTCCCTATGTGGAATTGGGCGGAGTCAAGCCGAATCCCAGGAGCGGTCTTGTTTATGAAGGTATTGAGCTCTGCCGCAGAGAGGGGATCGATTTTGTCCTCGCAGTAGGCGGCGGAAGTGCCATCGACTCCTCAAAGGCTATAGCGGCAGGCACTGTTTACGACGGTGACTTCTGGGATTTCTACTGCGGAAAGCCCATCGAGAAGGCACTTCCTGTCGGTACTGTCCTCACGATCGCCGCTGCCGGAAGCGAAGGTTCCGGCGATTCGGTCATCACAAAGGAAGAGGGAATGTTTAAAAGAGGCGCGAGCGGCGAAGGGATCAGGCCGAAGTTCAGCATCCTCAATCCCGAGCTCACACAGACTCTGCCTCCTTATCAGACAGCTTGCGGTATTACGGACATAATGGCGCATCTTTATGAGAGATATCTCACCAACTCCAAAGACGTTGAGGTCACGGACCGCCTTATTGAAGCGCTCCTTATCACCATGAAGAATGAAGGACCCAAGGTCATCGCAGATCCCAACGACTATCAGGCACGCGCCAACATAATGTGGGCAGGCACGATGGCTCACACGAATTCCTGCGGCGTCGGCAGATCCCAGGACTGGAACAGCCACAACATCGAGCATGAGCTCTCCGCTCTCTACGACTGCGCCCACGGCGCAGGACTTGCCGTCACGATGCCTGCAGTCTTTAAGTATGTAATGAACCACGATGTTGCCCGCTTTACTCAGGTCGCAAACCGCGTTTGGGGCGTTGAAACCGCCGAAGAGGGCATCGATGCATTTAAGGATTTCCTCATCTCGATCGGCATGCCTTCGACTTTGGGCGAACTTGGCGGTAAGGAAGAAGACATTCCCACTCTCGTTAAGAACCTGTGTTACGGCGACGGCCGCGACGGCACGATCTCGGGCTTTGTCACGCTCAATGAGGACGACTGCACGAAGATCTATCATGCGATGATCTGACGGGATTTTCTGCCGGTGTTTTAACTTTATCCGCGAAATGACTTCCGGAAATATTTCAAGCCCGGATGATCATTCCGCAGGCTTTTCGAAAGCGACCAGACCGCATTCGTACGGATGGTCGAGCAATACGACGTCCTTGCCTTTGGAACTGTACTTAAGTAGTTTCAGTGAGATCAGGAAGTCTCCCGCGCCGCAAAGGATCTGGATCAGGAATATGCTGAGGAACAGGCCGTTCCCGACAAATATCATGGCGATGGACGGGATCACGCCCAATATCGTCATGGGCATGAGGGAGCCGAATATGTACATGGGCTTTGAGAGCGGCACTTTGCATGTGGCATAGGGAGTCACCATCTGGACTATGAAGCCGAATTCTATGTCCTTTAAGTGGTTCGGAGTCCCAAAAGACCAGCAAAGGCCGTGGATGCCCTCGTGTATCAATATGAACAATACCATCGAGCCGAGGAAAATTATCAGGTTTACATAATCCGGCCACGGCAGGTTATCTATGCTTTCAAAGTCGAAATCGTGATTAACAAGCTGATAGATCACATATATGACCAATATGACCGGCAGCGTGACAAGAAGGCCGACAGTATTGGCTTTGGCTATGCTTATCGTCAGGTCGACGCGCTTATAGCCTTTGGAGATCATGTCTTGCTCGATCCTGTCGAAATTCTCTTTGCGTCTCTTTTCGGCCGGCGTCAGTTTTCTTTTGTCGATGCCGACGTTGCCGTCATTGTTTTCGCTCATTTTCTATAAGTTCCCCCGGTTACATAGAACAGAGATAATCTTATCACATAATGAAAAGGCCGTTTTATTCGTACAATTTTCGGCGTTTGTGTCTGTTAAAACCCGCTGTAATGTATCTGTAACAGTGCTTTCAGGTCAATGTAATTTGAGATTCCTATAATCCGCAATAAGTATACCAGCTGTTATTGTGCACGAATGGAGCGGAAAAAAGGTGCGGAAAGAGGATCTGAGCGACTTAAGCCGCAAGGAGCTTGTCGACACTTTATACAACCTGATGAACGAGAACGAACGGGGCATCAAGAAGATCCCCGTCCCGAAACAGGTTGCTGAAGAGAGACGCAGGCTCAGGAAAAGGGCGAGAGTAACCAGGACGATCATTACGACGTTGGGAACACTGACTGTAGTTGCTGCAGTTGCTGTTTTATTGTCCACTTTTCTCTTCACCGCAATACAGGTATCGGGTGACAGCATGGAACCGACTTTATCGGACGGGGACGTGCTCGTTCTGCTCAATGCACATGAATATTCAAGCGGCCAGCTGTGCTGCGTCGCATGGCAGAACAAGCTGCTTATAAAGCGTGTTATCGCTGTCGGAGGCGACAGCGTGGACATAGACAGGGAAGGCAATGTGTCGGTCAACGGTGTGGCGATAGAAGAGCCTTACGTTACCGATAAGAGCCTCGGAGAGTGTGATATCGAGTTTCCCTACACGGTGCCCGAAGGAAGGGTTTTCGTGATGGGTGACCAGAGATCGACATCTATCGACAGCAGGAGCTCGGCGGTAGGAGCCGTCGGGGAAGACCAGATAGTCGGCCGTGTATGGTTCAAGGCATGGCCGTTCGGGAGTAAGTGACATTGAATAAGCGTGTAGAGAATTACATCTTATGGCTCAACAGGCTGAGGGCGGCAAGGAGACGTACAACGGCTCTTGTCCTGGCTTTGTCGCTTGTCGTTTCCGGCAATGTCTTCTGGCTGATGAAGGGTGTCGGTACTGCGTTGGAGGACGAGCCCTCATGCGGTCTTACGGAGCACTCCCATACTGAAGAATGTTATGAGAAGGTCCTTATCTGCGAAGAGGACCACGAGCATACCGATGAATGCTATGAGACAAGGCTCATCTGCGGTATGGAAGAGCATACACACACTGATGCCTGCTATATCAGCGCCGTCCCTGAGCGCGAAAACCAGGCGGACTGGGAGAAGACTCTCCCTCAGTTGACAGGTACATATTCTTCTGATCTCATGGCCTGTGCCGTATCACAGACAGGATATGAGGAGAATGCCGACGGTTACACGAGATACGGCGACTGGTACGGCAACCCCACGGGTGACTGGAACGTCATGTTCGTATCCTTCTGCATGCATTATGCGGGTATCTCAAACGATCAGATCCCTTCAGGCTCAGGATGCTGGGCATGGCAGGTAAAGCTCGAGGAGGCCGGTCTCATCTCAGATATGAGTGTTCTGCCGATGCCGGGCGACATACTGCTCACCGACAATGACGGCGACGGCAAGTACGACCGCGCAGGCATTATCGCCGATGTTGCTGAGGGCATGATAAGCACGATCGAAGGCGACGTTGACGGAAAGGTCGGTGCCTGCTCATACAGTGCTGAAGATGCTGCTTTATTCGGATATGTTTCTGTTAATTCTTTAAATATAAATACAGACGGATCCGTTGATGTTACGGAAGGTGCCGATGCGCAGTCCGAAAACACTGATGCTCAGCCCATGCTTGAATTCTCTGCAACTACAGAGTCCGGCATCGAAGTAAAAGCAACCGCACCCGAGGGTGCTTTCCCCGAAGGCGTTACGATGAGCGCAAGAGATGTCGATGATGAAGATGTCATCTCCAGTGCCGAAAGTGCCGTTGCTGAGGATAAGGTGGTAAAGGGTTCCATCGCCGTCGACATCACTTTCACGGACAGCGAAGGCAATGAGACGGAGCCTTTTGAAGGCTTTGCCGTTGAAGTTAACATCATGATCCCTGAAGAAATGCAGCTCGATGCAGGCGAGTATCAGCTGTTCCACATCGGAGACGAAGGCGCCGAGGAAGTCGAGGGTGCCGTTGTATCACAGTCTGAGGCACAGTTTACGGCTGAAGGGTTCTCGATATATGTTGTTACGGGAACGGGTGAGAAGGATCAGAACAATGTTCACGCGTTCATTGCCAAAAGAGCGGGCATGGACGATCAAGCTGCCGGACATCTGACGCCGGATAATGAATACATACTCAACGACATTAAGTTCCCATATATCCTGCTTCCCGGAGAAACAGTCGAACTGATCGGAACATCCTCCAACGGCGATGCTTATGAATTTGTCGAATACCCGGATAGAAACGGCGGAAATCTCTCGATCACGCAGACTAATGTGGGCGGAAGGGTAACAGCCACCGTTACCGCATTAAGGGCTTGCGAAGTAGCCGTACAGCTGGTCGACGCATATGGAAACGGCATAGGCGATCTTGATGAATCGTGTTTCTCGATCAGGGTATTGCCTATGGAAGATAAGGAAGTGGTGATCGATCTTGATGATCCGAGCTTCCCTCAGTGGACTACGGTTACCTTTGATGTCAATTACCTTGATAAAGTAACCGTTATCGGAACACCTGACGGAGATAACTATCCGTATCTGGATAACGGAGTAAATCCCCAGGGCTGGGTTCTTTCGACTTCAGATACCTGGGACCGTTTCGAAGAGAACGGAAGGAGAGGTTTCAGATTCACGGCTGACAGATACGATCGGAACGGTCAGAATGAGAACACTGTATATTTCATTACCGCGTATGGAGCCAAGGGTGTCAGGATCGTTGAACACTATCCGTACGATGCTTTGTGGTGGGATTACTATAAGTACTTGGACCATGCCGATATTGAGATCGCTGACGGCGGTGTCTATTCGAATACCAGTTTTGAGATCGGTGAGAACGGCGAGATCTTAAAGATCACGACCGAGTACCAGTCTTTCGTAAGCAAGGTCAATTCGTGCACGATAAAGGGCGCTGACGGCAATCCCGTACTGATGTCGCAGGAAGACGAAAACCACGTATTCACAAGGATCGAAGGCTGCACGGGTTTTGAGACCTCCGACTACTGGCACGATCCTGATTTCTATCCTGGTGACTCGCAGTATGAGCTGACCTCGAAATACACCCTCCCTGCCGGATACAGCTGGGATGAACACGAACCTGACATGAGTGATAAACGCTTCCTGTATCAGGATGTAAAGAGTGTCGTTTTCGATGTCGGAATGCATATAGTACCGACGCTGATAACCAAGGAAAAGTGGGATCCTGATCTCAAGGACTGGATTCCTTATCACACGGAAGAATACCATCCGCAGTACGATCAGGACTACTATACCAAGGTAATAGACGGAGTTGCGGATCCGACGCATTATCCGCTGACGGATCCCGAGACCGATACTGATTCGATCATGAAGACGGTCGACAGAGCGATCTTTGATCTCGGCGAGAGATATATCATCGATGCTTACAACAAATGTCCTAACCATTCAGGTCTTGATTTCACGGTCCACGCGAACCTCGCGACTGTAACGTTCGGTGCCACGAAGGAACTTACCAACGGCAAGCTCCAAGACGGCGACTTTACCTTCCTGTTGGTCGATGAGAACGGAAAGGTCGTGTCCAAAGTCAACGACATTAACGGTAAGGTTACTTTCGATCCGATCACCTTCGATGAACCAGGCGTGCACACATACACACTGAAGGAGAAACGCGACGCCGAAGAGCAGGCAAAGATGCCTAATGTGATCTTCAGCGAAAAGGAGTACGTCGTTCATGTAACGATATCCGAGAAGCCGAACTCCGGAGGAATGCTCGAAGCCAACATTGTAGTCGAAGGCGACGATTACTCGTTTAAGTTTATCAACAACGTTAAGTTCAAGATGCCCGATACCGGAGGTGGAGGCATCGTACCATATCTTGCCGTCGGCACGGTACTGATCGGAAGCGCGATCACACTGTTGATGCTCAGACGGCGTAAGGAGGTGGATCTGTGACATTAGATTTTCGAGATAGTAATAAAAAACAAAAAATAAATAACTATGAGAAAGGAACAAAGAAAATGACAAAGACGATGAAAAAGATCACATCCGTTTTCATAGCATTCGTTATGATAATGGCGATGGGCCTTTCGGCATTTGCTGCCGGCCCGTACACGATCACCATTAAAAAGAAGGATACTACTGATAACTCAAAGCATACTTATGAGGTTTATCAGATATTCAAAGGTGACGTAACAACAGACGGAAAGCTCTACAACGTAACCTGGGGTGACAATGTGGACACATCCGATATGAACGCGCTTCTCAATGCAGTTTCCGGTGCAACGGCACTCAACAAGACTCCCGCATGTGCGGATGTCGATGAAGTGCTCGATGCCTTGAAGGACCTTGAAAATGACTCTGCTCCGCTTGACGGTTTTGCAAAAGTCATTTCCGGTTATCTTACAGGCTCGCCCGAGGAGGCAACGCTCAATGCAAATGCCGCCCAGACTACAGTAAGCGTTGATGATTCCGGTTACTACATGGTCGTTGATACGATCACTGTTGACGGCAAACCGAGTGCGATCTCCAAGTTCATGCTCAGGGTTGTCGGAAATGAATCCATTACCATCAACACAAAGGAAGAGATCCCGACACTTGATAAGATCATCGAATCCGCAACAGTTAATGCAAATATCACGGCTGACGGAAAGAAGAACACGGCAAGCGTAGGTGACGACATCAACTACAAGATCTCCACGGCTATCCCCGACCTCAGAGGCAAGGGATATACGGACAAGTATTGCTTTGTAGTAAACGATGAACTGAGCGCAGGTCTCACATACAAGGGCGATTCTGCTCCCACGATCACGATCGCAACATCTCCCGTAACGACACTTACGGAAGGAGCTACCGGCGATTTCACATTCTCAAAGACCGTAAATGGAGACGGAACAACTTCCCTTCAGATCGTATTTGATGCCGCAAAGATGCTCGCGAAGGGTATCAGCGATGATTTCGCAGGCAAGGCCATGACGATAACATACACGGCTACGCTGAACGACAAAGCCGTAGTTACTGATGCAGGAAACCCCAATACCGCAAATCTCGTATATTCCAACAGCCCTTATCAGGACTATTCCGGAAACGTTCCCACAAACAACGAGCCTCACGGCCAGACACCCGATTCAAAGACGATCACTTATACAACACAGGTAGAGCTCAAGAAGGTTGATGCAAACGATACCACCAAGACTCTTGCCGGTGCGGAATTCCAGATCACGGGTCTGTCCAGCAATGTCGTGGTAACAACTGCACAGCGTTATGTTCTCGATAACACTAACGGAACATACTATCGCCTTAAGGACGGTACATATACGACAGAAGCACCTGACGGTACAAATGATGATCTTTATGACACAGGCAAGTATAAGCTCGATATGGTAACGGAGAAGGAAGAACTCGAGGGTACTGAGACTGTCGTTGATTTCGAAGTCGGCGAAAACGGTCTGATCGACCTCTCCCGTCTCGGTGCAGGCACATACAAGATCAAGGAGACAAAGGCTCCTAAGGGTTACGTTAAGAGCGATGTTGAGCATACTCTGGTAATCGCATGCAACCTTTCAGGATCAACTCCTGTTTGGACATACACATTTGACAATACAGACATTACCGCTACTCCGATCTCCATCATGATCGTAGACAACATGAAGACATCCGACCTCCCCATCACGGGCGGTATGGGTACCACACTCTTCTATGTTGCAGGTACAGTACTGATGCTCGCAGGCGTTTCGCTCCTTATCTATAAAAAGAAGAGCGTTAACAAAGGCTGATGAAAGGACGTTGGCTGAGTGTACTTATAGTTGTCTTGCTGGTGGCAGGCGCGGCGCTGCTGCTCTATCCGACAGTCAGCAATTACATTCATTCGAAGCACTCGGCCAGGGTGATAACAGATTACAACACGGTGTATCAGAACACCGAAGAGGAGCGCCGGCAGGAGTTGATCTCCCAGGCTGAAGATTACAACAGCAGGTTATACTCCGCCAATGCTCCGCTCTATAAGCCGTCCGAAGTCACGGGATATAATGACATCTTAGACATTACGGGAACCGGCATTATGGGGTACATTGACATTGATAAGATCGGTGTGGAGATCCCCATCTACCATGGTGTGGATGAGGGAGTACTCCAGATCGGGGCAGGTCACCTGGAGGGCACGAGCCTTCCGGTCGGAGGCGAGAATACCCATTGTGTCCTTTCGGGACACAGGGGACTTCCCTCGGCAAAGCTCTTTACCGATCTTGACGAGATGGAGATAGGTGACAGGTTCACCATCACCGTCCTGGACCGTGTACTTACGTACGAGGTCGACCAGATCAAGGTGGTGCTTCCGGAGGAGACTTCGGAACTGACCATCAGGGAAGGCAAGGATTACTGCACCTTGGTGACATGTACTCCTTACGGGATCAATACTCACAGGCTTCTGGTGCGCGGCGTCAGGGTCGAAGGTGAGAAAGGCAGGACGCCGATCTTCGTATCGAATGAGGCGTTTAAGATCGACAAGACTATCGTTGCGACGGTCATTGCCGTGCCGATGTTCATAGCGGTCACCATAGCGGCGGCAGTTATCGAGAGGAGAAGGAAGAGACATGATGAGAAAACTTAAAAAGTTATGCGTGTCACTGCTTATTGCGCTTGCAGTAAGTATCGTGCCCGTCATGTCCGTTCTCGGCTTCGACATGCCGGATCCCGACAGACCGGTAAGTCTTACCATGACCTTAAAGTCCCAGGGCGACGAAGTGCGTTATGCTTCCGGCGCGGAGATAACACTCTATAAGGTCGCTTCTTGCGAGATCTCGGGAGGCGCTGTGCGTTACACGCTGACCGGTGATTACGCTTCTTCGAAGATCAGTCTTGAGGGCAAGATTACCCAGTCCATGATCGACGACCTGGTCAAATATACTGATGAACACGATATCAGCGGTATTACCAAAAAGACAGATAACGGCGGAAAGATAATCTTCGACGGACTCGAAAACGGGGTATATCTCGTTTCAGCAACATCCCTTCCGGAAGGATTTACTTCTTTTGTTCCTTTTATGTATTTCCTTCCTTATTTCGATGAGGACACATCCGAATGGGTCTACGACGGCGTTGCCGAACCGAAGATATCCTACTATCCGCCTGTTAAGGTCACTGTCAAAAAGGTCTGGAACGATGACGGGAAGTCGCGTCCTGAGTCCGTTAAGATCGAGCTGTCGAACGAAGACGGAGTATACGAGACGGTCAAACTGAATTCAGCCAACAACTGGCAGTACGAATGGACGAACATGCGGGCCGATAAGAAGTGGAGCGTCAAAGAGATCGATGTTCCCGCCGACTATAAGGCCACATATGCTTCGTCAGGTTTTGATTTTACGGTAACCAATACCTCGCAGCTGGTCCAGACGGGACAGGTCAGCTGGCCTGTGCCGGTCATGGTCTTTGCGGGCGCGTTCCTTATATGCGCGGGCATCCTCATCAAGCTCCCCGGAAAGAGGAAAGATGAAGAATAAGCGCAGACTTTTAGGAAACATACTGATAATCACGGGCCTCATCCTGCTCCTCGGAGCAGGAGGGCTCTTTTTCTTTAACATGCTCGAAAACAACTCCTTCGACGAATCCTCCCGCAGCCTCTCGGAGAAGGTGAGGTCTGAGATGGACGCCGAAGCCGGTCCGGAGTCCTCCGGTTCCGAACCGCTGGAGATGGTCAGGGATCAGTCGACGGAGATGAAGACCAAGCAGATAGGTGACGGCGTATTTGACGGCATCCTCGCGATCCCTTCCGCCGATCTCGAAATGCCTGTCTACGACACATGGAACGAAGACTATCTTCACAAGTCCGTCTGCCGTTATTACGGCTCGCCCTACACAGACGACTTTGTCATTGCGGGCCACAATTACAGGAGCGGCTTCGGAAAGCTCAAGACCCTGAAGCCCGGCGACGAGGTGTTTTTCACTGACATGGATGGTGAGATCACCCGCTACATGGTTAAGCAGATCGAAGTCCTCGACGGCACCGATATCGACGGCATGCTCTCGGGCGGATGGGCTTTGTCTCTTTACACCTGCACATACGGCGGAAGCGCAAGGCTCACCGTCAGATGTGAGAAGATCTGATTGTCTCCTTACACCAACAGTCTATAATAAATAAAAAATCTCCGGAGGTGTTTATGAGCAGCATAAGCATTCAGAAGATAAGCATCACTGCTTTAGAGACCGATGCGATAGTCAACGCGGCAAACGATGCCCTCATGATGGGAGGCGGCGTATGCGGCGCGATCTTCAGGGCGGCAGGCGCGATAAAGCTCCAGGCGGCATGCGCGAAGATCGGTCACTGCAAAACAGGCGATGCGGTAATCACTCCCGGCTTCAAGCTTCCGGCAAAGAACATAATCCACGCGGTCGGTCCTGTATGGCACAGCGGAAACAGGAATGAACCCGAGCTCCTTTACAGCGCATACCAAAGGTCGCTTGAGGTCGCGAAAGAGAACGGCTGCCACTCCATCGGCTTCCCGCTCATCTCTGCCGGCATCTACGGTTATCCTAAGGATCAGGCATGGGAGAGAGCGCTTCTTTCCTGCAGGGACTTTATCAGAGATAATCCGGACTATGAGATAGAGATCATTTTCGCCGTGCTCGATGACGGGATCCTGGCATTAGGTCAGAAGATCATGAAAGAACTTGATATCTAAGAACAGGAACAGATGGTAAAATGTATGCTGATCTGGATTTGGGAGGGTGACCTGAAGTGTATTTTCTGATCGAAGAGACGTTGAAAAAAGTGGCCCGTGAAGATATAAAAGGGTCCCGCAAACAGTATGTTGCGGTCCTTACTTCCGAGGAATGGAAAACCAAAAAAGACAGTTTTGAGATGGGCATCGATATCGATCCCGACATCACTGATATCTATACGACCAAGGCAGAAGTCAACTACGATTCCCTCACAGGAACATTTGCCATCCCCGACAGGAAGAACCCGTCAGGCGATGACATGAAGTTTGCTTTCGTGCTGGATGAGAAGGGCATTGTGTTCATAGACGATCACGGTACTGCCATGGATATCATTAACGGCGTCCAGCGCACGAAAAAATGGAAGATGCCGAGCCTTGAGAGATTCCTTTACGACTTCCTTGACCAGATAGTCAGGGATGACCTGAGACTTATGGAGAAGTATGAGGACGAACTCGACTCGATGGAGAAGCAGATAATAGAAGGCGACGAGAACCTTCCTTCAGGCCGTCTCAATGACATCAGGAACGACATCCGCTATCTGCGCATCCATTACGAGCAACTCATAGATCTGGCCCAGGAACTCGAAGAGAATGAGAACGGATTCTTCAAGCTCGAGAACTTAAGATACTTCAGATTGTTTATCAACCGTGCTGAAAGGCTTCATGAGGAATCGCTGTCACTGCGCGACTATACGATGCAGCTTCGAGACCTTTACAAGGCGCATCTGGACATCAAGCAGAACCGCATTATGACCGTGCTCACGGTAGTCACGACCATCTTCATGCCACTGACTCTTATTGTAGGCTGGTACGGAATGAACTTCGTCTACATGCCTGAGCTCAAGTGGGAATGGAGCTATCCCGTCGTCATCATCGCCAGCGTCGTGATCGTTATCGCAAGCCTGCTGTTCTTTAAGAAGAAAAAATGGTTATGATCATTCCGTTCTTTGCTGCTTCGGACAGGTCCTCGACGCCAAAGGCGTCTGCGGAACTCGCAGCTTAAAGAACGGAATAATCATACGAAGACGGGAATAGTCTGTGACGGCGAAGGCTGCAGGTGCTAATTGCCGCGATATGGATAAAATGCATTTTTGAGGGTATTTATCCATATTTTCAGGTGAATTATATGGATAAATCTGGAAAAATCGGGTATTTATCCATATCGTATTGCTTCTGCCGGGAAATGGTCGATTTTTTAATAGTGGACATTGATGCCGCGGTTTTAAGATCAGTTTTTTCCGGGAACCTTTTTCGGGGGTATAATCAGACAAATCCCGCAAAAAAGGAACAGACCCATGATCAACCCGTTCATATCCCTGTCCAACAGGATCTCATGTGCCCTCGACAATAAGAGGGACCTGAAGATATGCGGCGAGAAGCTGGGCGTGTTTGTTCCGTCTCCTTTCGGAGAGGATATCGGTGCGACGGGATGCCAGTCCGCACCTTACAACGGACTTGATATCGTGCTCAGGGACCTGGATCTGAAACCTGAAGATTCATTTATCGATATCGGATGCGGAAAGGGCCGCGCCATAGCATATCTGGTAGGCAACGGGTGTCCTTGCAGGATCACGGGCATAGAGATCAATCCTGAGGTAGCTTCGGTGGCTAGCCGTTGGACAAGGCGTTATCCGAATGTGGAGATAATCGAAGGCGACGCTTTCGGACTGGACTACAACGATTACAACGTGCTGTTCATGTACAGGCCGATGGAAGTCGATGCTTTCATCTGCTTTATAAGCCTGCTCGAAATGTCTCTGGAACACCCCGTTAAGCTCTACTATTACGCTGACGGTCAGAGCGGTTATTACTTAAACGAGAGACCGGGATGGAGCCTTATCGAACGCAGGGAGATATACCGCGCAAGGGGATACTACATTCATAAGATCCCGCAGAGATATTCGGTCTGGACATATACACCTGAGAACTGCTGAATCACCTCATGTTATAATATTCCCGTACGGACGGCTGTTTTGATATGGGGAACACGTTATGAAGCTTCGCAGAAAACTCTTTTCGAGTAAGGATCCTTACGACTTTTCGAAGGCGGAGATCTTTCTTGACGCGTGCAGGGAGAATTACGACCACCTGATCACGCACTGCGATGACTACAAAAAGATCAGCGAAGGACTGGGTATCCGTTCATCCAAAGACATCAACAGGCCTTCCGATATTCCTGTCATTCCGACGATGCTGATGAAGCAGCATGATTTCCGTTCAGGGCGCTATATGGTGATGGCGACGTCATCCGGCACGAGCGGGAAGATGAGTCACGTGCGTTTTGAGTTCGGCGCGCTCATGGCGGCACTGAAGATGTCCATAAAGGTTACGAGATACCACGGCATTATGACGGCAAAGCCCTGCCGTTACATCGTCATGGGTTACAAGCCGCACCGTTCCAACAAGACCGCCGTCGCGAAGACCGCATATCTTACGACATTCCTCGCTCCTGCCATCAGCCGCAAGTTCATCTTAAAGCACACGTCAGACGGGTACAAACCTGATTTCGAGAGCATAGTTGAAGCGCTGAAAAAATACGAGAAGGGCAGGGCGCCCGTGCGCTTCATGGGATTCCCCTCATACACGTTCTTCCTGTTCAGACTGCTGGAGGAAAGAGGGCTTTCCTTTAAGCTTCCGAAGGGCTCGAAAGTAATGCTCGGAGGCGGCTGGAAGCAGTTCTATCAGGAGGCTGCGGACAAGGACACTTTCTATAAACTCGCAAAGAAGACGCTCGATATCGATGAAGAGAATATCGTGGAATTTTTCGGCGCGGTGGAGCACCCGATACTCTATACGGACTGCGCGTACCACCATTTCCACGTGCCTGTATACAGCAACATAGTAATACGCGATCCCGATACTCTGGAGCCGCTCGAAAACGGTCAGACGGGGCTCGTAAATCTCATCTCGCCGCTGTGTACGGCCACGCCGATCCTGTCGGTAATGACGGATGACTTAGGGATCCTTCATGACGGCAGCGAATGCCCCTGCGGCGTGAAGTCGCCGTATCTTGAGATAGTCGGACGCGTCGCTCCCGAAGACATCAAGACATGTGCCGCCGGCGCCGCGGACATCCTTAAGGGGGTGAAGGTATGATCCTCTTTGACGGCAAGACATATGAGAGTTCTGAACAGGACCGCCTTCTCACGGAGCTTGAACAGAAGATACCTGTTATCCTTTCGAAAAAGCAGCTCTCGCCTGAGGTGGTAATAGAAGCTGTTGACTGTCTGCGCGAAGACCTTTTGAAAGGCAAATTCGACAGCCTTCTGGAGTCTTTCCCGGCAGACGTCGTGGACACATACAAGAAGCAGGCGACGGCGCTGCTTTCCAAAGAACACCTGCATAAAAAACTCACTACGGAACTGGGCGACACTGAGGAGTATGTCACGGATCCGATCGACGGCTTTGCTCAGATACGCGTGAAGAAACTGCCGCTCGGAGTCCTCTTCCACATCTCCGCAGGCAACATGGATTTCCTCCCGGCATATTCGCTGGCTGAAGGCCTTATGACAGGCAACATCAACATCGTTAAGCTTCCTTCCGCGGACAACGGGCTGTCGCTGAAGCTCATAATGCAGCTCATCGAATACCGTCCCGAACTGAAGGACTATATTTATGTTTTCGACACAGCATCGACTGACATCCAGGGCATGCGTAAGATGGCGGAGCTTTCAAATGCCATCAGTGTCTGGGGCAGCGACATGGCGATCGAAGCAGTGCGCGGACTTGCACCGACAGGCGCTAAGATAATCGAGTGGGGCCAGAAGCTCGGTTTCTGCTATATCTCCGGGCTCGAAAAGGTCAGCGGCGCAGACAGCGAACTTGAGGGCCTCGCAAAGCACATCGCAACCACCAAGCAACTCCTTTGCAGCAGCTGCCAGGTAATTTATGTGGACACTTCCGACATGAACGTGGTTAAGGCTTTCGCTGCGCGTTTCCTGCCGGTCCTTGAAACCGCCGTCAGCGGAAATCAGACAGAGGAGATCGGCATCCGCGCACGAGACACGCTGGTCTCATATACTCAGAGGCTCAAGAGCTATCTCGGCAAAGAAGAGAAGCAGGGCAACGTGATCCGCGGCAGAGGATGCAGCGTTATCTTATCCGATGACGACCGTCTCGAACTGTCCCCCATGATGTGCAATGTTTTGGTAAAGCCCCTGCCGCGCGAAAACCTCGGCAGGATGCTCTACGATTCAAGATATCATCTTCAGACGGCAGGACTCATCTGCCCGGATGAAGAGCGTGCGGAACTGGCGGACCTGTTTACGAGATGCGGTCTGATACGCGTCACAAAGGGCGCTGACATGAGTGCCTACTTCCCGGGCGAATGTCATGACGGCGAGTACGCGCTAAGCAGGTATGTGAGGATAGTGAACATAGAAGAATGACGGCATTATATCCGCCTGTGACCTATTGGCGGACTGATCTTGAGGAAAACAGAAAAAGGTTTTAGTGAGGATTAACATGGACAACAATGCTGATAAGATAGAGAGATTTAAAACTGAGCACAGGGTCTCCGGATTTACGCTGCACGATAATTGTTACAGTATCCGTTTTTGGATCGACGGAGCAAGTTATCACCTGGTGCCTTATTGTTCCGGCTCCCTCTGTAATTACCCTGATGGGTTTTCCGTTTACAGAAAGAAAAGGAAAGAGGAGAAGGAATACCTGTTTACCTTTCTGGAATTCGTAAGCGATGATTCCACTCCGGAAACTATCCGTTATAACGAAATGCTGCGCAGCCTGAAAAAAGACGATCCGGATATCGGACAGCAGGATTATATCCCGTACATTATCTGGCATATGGCAGAGGAGATGGGCATATAGGTCCCTTAGGCATTTCGCGAAAAGAGACCGCTATTGCTCAGGGTTCGTTCCTTCATTTTTCATCTGTTTTGTTGACCGCTGAAAAAACTTAAAACATAAAATAAGGAGCCGCCCTTGAGACAACTCCTTATTACATTTTGTTTTTTTAGCGCGCTGAATCTTAAAACGAAGAGTTCATTCAGCGTGCTTTGGTTTCCCGGCTTACGGATTCGTGCATACTCCGTTCGCATCGAAATCATAGACCTTTCCGTCTATCTCGATGCTGGTTGAATATGCCATGTCTCCGTTCGTTCCGAACCAGTACCACTTGCCCGAGATCTGGAGCCACTTGGTGGCCATGTATCCGTTACTCTTGAAGTAGTACCAGCTGCCGCGGATCTTCTGCCAGCCGGTCTGCATTACGCCTGATGACGAGAAGTAAAACCAGTAGTTGCCTATCTGCTGCCAACCTGTGAGCATCTCGCCTGATGACTTCAGGTAGTACCACTTTCCGTCCAGTTCCTGCCATCCTGTGAGCATTGCGCCTGATTCTGCGAAGTAATACCATTTGCCACCGATCTCCTGCCAGCCGGTAAGCATCCTGCCGTCAGTTCCGAGGTAGTACCAGACGTTGTTGATCTTCTGCCATTCCTTGCGCATGTCACCTGACTTGGTGAAGTAATACCAGTAGCCGTCAAGCAGCTTCCAGCCGGTCTGCATTACGCCGTTTTCGTCCATGTAATATGTCAGGCCGTCGACTGTCGCAAATCCGGTTACGGCATTACCTTCCTTGTTTATCAGGTACCACTTGCCGTCTTCGTTTACCCACTCAAAATCAGGTCTTTCCACAGCTTCTTCGGTTATATTGAAGGAGATGGTCTTTGTACCTTTATAGTTGCCCTTGCCTGTAACGGTTACGGTTGCAGTGCCTGCATTGATGTTATCGGCATATGCAACAGTGTAATCTGTTCCTGCAACGAGAGTTTTGCTGCCGTCCTTTACGGTAACAGCAGGTGTGATAGCAGAGCCGGTGTATTTCTGGTCAGCGATATCGGATACGGTTGCACCGCTGATGGACTTTGCAACGATCGTGAAGTTCGCAGTCTTCGTTCCAGAATAGTTGCCTTTGCCCGTAACGGTTACGGTTGCAGTACCTGCGTTTACATTGTTTGAATAAGCAACAGAGTAATCCGTTCCGGAAGCGAGCGTCTTGCTGCCGTCTTTAACGATAACAGAAGGAGTGACCGCAGCACCTGTGTAGGTTTGGTTTGCAATGGAGGAAACGGTTGTGCCGCTTATGGACTTTGCAACGATCTTGAAGTTCACTGTCTTTGTGCCTGAGTAGTTGCCCTTGCCCGTAACGGTTATGGTCGCAGTTCCGACATTTATATTGTTGGAGTAAGCAACCGTGTAATCGGTTCCTGACGTCAGCGTCTTGCTTCCGTCTTTAACGGTAACAGAAGGAGTGACCGCAGCACCTGTGTAGGTCTGGTTTGCAATGGAGGAAACGGTTGTGCCGCTTATGGACTTTGCAACGATCTTGAAGTTCACTGTCTTTGTGCCTGAGTAGTTGCCCTTGCCCGTAACGGTTATGGTCGCAGTACCGACATTTATATTGTTGGAGTAAGCAACCGTGTAATCGGTTCCTGACGTCAGCGTCTTGCTTCCCGACTTGACCGTAAATGCAGGAGTTATGGCGGAACCCGTGTATGTCTGGTCGCCGACGGAAGAGATCGTGAAGCCTGTGGTGTCGGCGATGATCTTAAATGTCTTGCTGATAGTTCCCGTGTAGTTGTGTTTGCCGGTGATGGTGACGGTCGCCGTTCCGACATTTACGTTATTTGAATATGAGAGCGTATAGTCAGTGTTGGCGGTGAGCGTCCTGGAACCGTCCTTTACGGTGACTCCGGGCTTGATCGCAGAGCCCGTGTATGTCTGATTGGCGATGGAAGATACCGTCGCACTGCTTATGGACTTGGCAACGATAAAGAATCCGCCGTTCTTTGTGCCTGTATAGTTGCCTGTACCCGTGATAGTGAAAGATGCCGCTCCGATGTCCGTATTGTTTGTATACGTGACAGTGTAATCGGTACCCTCGGTCAGAACCTTATCGCCGTCCTTGAAGGTTACGGCCGGTGTTATTGCCGAACCCGTGTAGGTCTTGTCGGAGATGGTGTTCATGGTCGTGTTTGTGCCTGCGATGCTCCTGGGCGAGATCGTGAACTGTACTGATTTTGTTCCCGTGTAATTGCCCTTGAACGTCAGGGTTGCTGTTGCCGTGCCGGCATTCTTGTTGCCGGTGTAAGCGATCGTGTAATCAGTGCCCGAATACAGATACTTTGTTCCGTCCTTTACTGTCGGTGTCGGTGTCTTTGCAGATCCGTCGTAAGTGAAGGGACCGGGCGTAGATACGGTAACACCGCTTGCGGACTTGGGCGAGATCGTGAAGGTAACGGACTTCGTACCTGCGTAAGTGCCCATTCCGATCACGTTGACCGTAGCCGTGCCGGCATTGGTATTGTTGGAGTAAGAAAGATAGTAGTCTGTGTTCTCCGTAAGCGCAGTGCCGTTGTACTTAACAGTTACGGAAGGCTTAATGGCGGAGCCCGTATAGGTCTGGGCTGAGATCGAGCTTACAGTCGCGTCGGACATCGGCTTTCCGGTGATCCTGAAATATTTGTAGACCGTTCCGGAATAATGTCCCGTACCCGTAATGGTAACCCTTGCAGAGCTCGTTAAGTTAGTGTTGTAGTAGTAGGAGACAGTGTAATCGGTATCCTTTACCAGAGTCTTGGAGCCGTGCTTAACGGTAACGGAAGGTTCTATCGCAGAGCCTGTATAGATCTGGTCCGGAATATCCGCGACAGTTGCGGCATTTGCAATGTTGATACGGTTGATGTAGAAGCTCTTTGAGGAAGTGCCTGTGAGGATCGAGCTGATGCCTGTGATGTTGATCTTGCCATATCCGGGTTCGATGTTGTCGGAATAAGTGACGGTATAGTCGGTTCCTTTCTTGAATTCGATGTCACCGTATTTGAGTGTGAATTCCGGTACGATCGCGGAACCCGTGTAAGTATATGTTCCCGTGACGGTACATGATGTCTGGTAAGCCTGTACGGCAGTGATCTCAAAGGTCAGTTCCTTTGTTCCGGTGTAGTGTGTTCCGATGCCGGTCAGGGTAATGGTCGCCGTGCCGACATTTGTGTTGTTGGAATAAGCAACCGTATAGTCAGTGCCTTCCTCGAGAACTACAGAACCGTTCTTAACGGTAAGCGTCTGTGTTATGGGAGAACCGGTATAAGTCTTTCCGTAGACATAACAGTAGATACCGGACATCTGCTTTTTTACGACTTTAAAGGTTACGGTCCTTGTTCCGGTATAGTTGCCTGTGCCGGTGATCTTGGCCGAAGCCGTGCCGGGTTCGATGTTATTTGAATATTCGACGGTATAATCCGTTCCTTTTGTGAGATACTTTGAGCCGTTCTTTATCGTGAAAGAAGGAGTGATCTCGCTGCCTGTGTACTGTTGGTCCGCGATGTCGCTTATCGTGAGATTGCTGACCGACTGCGCGACTATCTTGAACGTAGTGCTCCTCTCGCCCTCAAAGCTGCCGAGTCCGGTTATGGTGACGCTTGCTGTGCCTATCGCGGTATTGCCGGAATAAGCAAGCTTATAGTGCGTTCCCTTGGTGAGTGTCTGGCCCTTATAAGTCAGGGTAACATCCGGTGTGACCGAACTGCCTCCGGCGTAATTCTGTGAAGGGATCGTTGCCAGAGTGCATGAGCTGAGATTTGCTTTGTTGATCGTAAAGGTGATCGACCTTGTTCCGGAGAAATTACCGGTGCCCTGTACGGTCACGCGCGCGTTCGTGCCCGCCGCCGTGTTGTTGGAATAGCCGGTTATCGTATAGTCGGTGTTCTCGACCAGTGTCTTGCCGTTGCATGTGATAACAGGCTTCGGAGTGGCGGCAGTCCATGCGAAATCACAGTTTGCGACCGAGCACTGTACATAGGTGCTGTTGGTCAGAGGCATGGCGTTCCCGGTTACCTTGACATCGGTGGTGTAGGTCTTGCCGCCGAAAGTAACGGTAGCCGTCAGCGTTGTCTGGCCGGTACCAGTGAACGTAAACTTTGAATTGTTCTGGATGGTCGCTATGGAAGTGTTATTTGACTTCCAGGATACCGTGTACTCGCTTGAGGAAAGAGGTATTCCTTTTCCGAATGTACCGAGGGAAGTAGCGACGTTAGGGTCTTTCTCGAAAATATAGTAAGCCGATATTTCAGGCAGGTCTCTCTGCGTGCTGTAGTATCCGGAATAAGTAGTGGTCGATGCGACGACCTTTACCTTGGCGGAGTCGGTATCGATCTTGACGCTTCCCGTCTTTGTGCCGTCAAAGGCTGCGGTAGCCGTGGAATTGGTATTCTTGTAACCGTATTCCTGAACCCAGTAATGCTGACCTTCGTAGTAAACATGCGCGATTCCGATCGCGGTGTAAGACTTGCTGAGCATGGCCCTTCTGTGGCCCTGGCCGCTGTAGTCGTCGTTGTTTTCCTGCCACTGGACGAAGGTGCCTTCTGCGGTGGGATATCCTCCCGCGCAGCACTCGCCCTTGCTGGATGTTCCGTTATAGGTGCATGTGTAGCAGGATGTCTTGTCGGGACGCTCGTGAGCGAAATAGATGGCTACCTCGTAAGCGCGCTGAAGTGCGATCTGCTCGAGATTGTAGTCGTAAGTATATGCCGGCAGGACGCCGAGGTTGACTTTCTGATTGCTGGAGTCGTACTGCCAGGCTTCACCGCTGGTACGCCAGTCGTTGATCATCTGGAGCATCGATCTGGCTCCGGTGGTGTCGACTTCGTACGTCAGGTTGAATGTGCGGTAGGTTGCCGCCGATACATTGCCTGAGAACAGGACGAGGACTAAAAGAACAATAAGAAGGGGACGTAATTTGCGCATAAGGATACCTCCGCAACACGTGAATAATATTTTTATTATAGCCGCGGCAATCCAAATATCCATTCCATTAATCGGACACGTCCCTGTTTTCAGGCGGAAGGGGAGGATACTGTCTGTAAAAACATCAGAAGGGCTGCCCCGCAAAGTGAGGATCCACTTTTTGGGACAGCCCTGCATTAGGGAATCTATTCGATTGTAAGGAGACAATCAGCCGTGTGTTCTGCCAGACTGCCCGTCGGAAGGCCATTGGGGATAATCCGACTCTCCGTCGGGCTTATCCTGGGACCAGTCAGGCCATTCGTAGTTATATTCCTGGCCACGCTTGGTTTCGGTTTCGGTATCATTTTCGGGAAGCGCGGACTGCGTCTTAACGCCGAGCTTTACCTTGAGTTCTAGGGTCTCGCCGTCACGGATGACGGTGAAGATCATCTTGTCGCCTTCCTTGCCCTGTGAGATCAGGGAATAGAGGTCATTGTAACTTGTCATCTCTTTGCCGTTGACGGCTGTGATGATATCGCCTGCCTTGAGTCCGGCTCTTTCGGCGGGGCTGTCCTCTTCGACGCTGTGGACAGTCAGTCCGGTCTCACCGTCAGTCTGGTAATCGCTTGACATGTTGTAGAGGGTTATGCCTACATATGTCTTTTCGATATAGCCCTTCTCGATGATCGAAGTGATGATGTTGCGGACGCTGTTGACGGGGATCGCAAAGCCGATGTTGTCGATCGAGGCGCTCGTGGAATCGCCTGAATATTTCGCGTTGGTGATGCCTATTACTTCACCGTGGGAATTGAAGAGCGCGCCGCCGGAGTTGCCTGAGTTGATCGCGCAGTCGGTCTGGATGAGATTCATTGATTTGTTTTCGATGGTGATGTTGCGGTTGAGAGCGCTTACGGAACCTGTTGTCAGGGAGAATGTCAGTTCACCGAGAGGGTTGCCGATCGCGACTACGGAATCACCGACATTCAGCTCATCCGAATCACCTAAGACTGCAGGAGTGAGATCTTCCGCATCGATCTTCAGTACCGCAATGTCGTTGCTCTCATCGTAACCTATGAGCTTTGCGTCGTATGTCTTGTTGTCGTAGGTTGTGACTTTGATGTCATTGGCGTCTTCGACAACGTGATAGTTCGTTACGATGTAGCCGTCAGCCGTAAGTATGAAGCCCGAACCGGCTGCCGCGGCTGTTGTGGTATATCCGAAATAATTCGTTGATATAGAAGTCCTTATTCCGACAGTCGAATTGACGTTCGCAGCATAGATCTGGGCGGGCGTGAGCTCGGCATCTGTGTTGACATAGGACATGTTGAGAACGGTGCTGTCGCGCTGTCCGACGAGTATCGTGGATTCATCATTGAGGCTGCTTGTCTTTTCGATCTCCTCATTTCTGAATGTGCCGGCAAAGGCCATGGCTCCAGCGCCTGCCGCGCCGCCTACCAGGGAGCAGCAGAGTGCGAGTGCGACCACTTTGGCCGCACCGCCTTTTTTCTTTTGGGGAGGGTTTACCTGTGTTATCTGCTGAGGTACAGTGACATTATTCTGTGACTGGTCAAAAGTATTAACCGGGTTTATACCCGTAAGATTATTATTTTCCATGTTATTCCTTCCTTTCCCTTTGAGGATCTGCCAACATTATTCGACCGTTACTTAAAATCAACTTTAAAAAATGTGTGGCAAAGAAGGGGTTCTTGAGATCATTTGCGGATACAAGGAAAAAGCCGCGATCACAGCTCCGTTTACGGAAAGAGCCGCTGCAGATAACCGCCGGACATGTTAACCATCGGCTTTCACGGAAACGTCACGAAAAGAGGTTCAATAGTGCGATGCCGAAAAGGATCAGTGACCGAGGTTCTGCAGGAACTGAATGAGTTGCACGAACAGCATGTACAGTATGCGCGTGGCGACGATACCGCCGGCTATGAGTCCGAATGTCATGAAGAACTTCTTGTAGGATTTCGGCCATATGCCGTCGATATAACCTGTCTGTCCGTTGATGAGGACCTGATAGATCTGATCGTGGTAATTGAATGACGTTATCCAGATGGGGGCTAGAATGTATTTCGCGCGGATGTTCGTCGCTTCGGGTTTCATGTCCAGTCTGTCTGACGTGTTGGCATCTTCCTGTTTGAGTATCTGGTTTTTTATCCTCTCATAGATAGTGCCCATGGCCGTCTGCCATGCCGTCGGGGCATCGATCGTGTAGCTCTCGGACCAGAATCCCGCAAGAAGATTCGGGTCGTATCTCTTTGTGAAATTGATGTCGAATTTTGAGACACCTTTCCAGAAGGAATCCTTCTCGAGACGGCTGCTCGCGAGAAGAGTCAGATCCTTGACGGGCATCTTGCAGACGCTGTCCGCTTTGTGCCACTTGATGTACCTGTCATCTCCGCTGCCGTAGTATTTGCCGAACTTACCCTTATAAGGAGTGTATGTATCACAGTCGAAGACCCAGTACGGGATGTACACGCCGACGAGGTTTGTGATCTCCGTGTTCTTTGTTAAGTCCATCGGGGCGAGTCTTCTGGCTGAAAGCCAGTTCTTAAATATCTCCTGGGCCTCGTCCTTGCCGATCTTGAAGGGGATGACTCCTGTCGGCTCGAGTATCCCGCTCTCGCAGTTGGACACGGTTATGGAATTGGAACCGCAGAAAGGACAAAGACCTGAGATCGCACTCTGATCAGCAGAGAACTGACCGCCGCAGGTTCCGCAGACGATCTGTTTATTTGTTGTCTTAAGCAGATGGCTCCCTGTGCCGTTCTGGAGATCCTGAAGCCAATAACCGAGACCCGGAGCTGCGGGGATGGTGTTTATCTTGACATTGCTTCCGCAGAAGCTGCAGACCAGTCCGCCGGTGGAAGGATCGTACGCAAGTGTTGCGCCGCATGAAGGACACTTGTTGTCCGTGAAATTCTCGTTTGCCATATCCCTTACTCCTTAACCCTTTTCACTTTACCTTATTCCATTTGACCGTTCTTTCAGGTCACCACGGTAATTGTATCAGAAAATGGCGGGAGCGGGTTATTTTTCGGGTTTAGGACCTGTTACTCATACTGGAATGTATGCTTGTCGTAGTTGTAGGAGTAATCGTAATAGAAGATGATGTTCCTGTCAGTGTCGTAGCCGCAGCACTGTGAACCGTCAGGCAGGCGGTAGGATCTGTCGTTTGCCGTGAAATCGTACTCCTTGCAGTCTTTTGCATAGAATGTGGGGAGGAGGTAGATATCAAGAAGTTCCGGAGGATAGCCCCATTCCGCGCGGTCTTCATCGGTCATCATGAAGAAATCAAGAGTGAAAGTCTCCACGGATTTGTCTGCTTTGAGTCCCCACGTAGGATCGATGTGATATCCCTTGCCGTCGACCTCGACGAAAGTCCATGCGTGATAGCCGGTCCCGTCAGTCTCGCCCCAGTTTGATACCGAGATCGCATCGACCCCGCTCTGCAGGAGAAGGTAGGAATAAAGTGCGGAGAAGTCGCCGCAGACGCCCTTCCTGTATTTAAGAGTCGCGCAGCCCGAGCCGAGTTCGGACCTGTCGAGTTCGTCGTCGTAATCGTATTCGTATGTGCAGACCATGTATTCGTAAAGCGAGAGGCACTTCTCAAAATCCGTCATATCGGATGTGATGTATGCATCAAGTATCGCCATGATATCGGTCTGGAAATGCGCCTGTTTCTCGAGGAAATCTTCTTTTGAATTCGTGTAGTAGATGTGTCCTGTGCCGTTCTCGAAAGAAGGCTCTCCGTCAGGAGCTTTTTCCATTATCTGCATGCATCCGACAGGGTAGAGCTGGTTCAGCGTAACAGGGTCCAGGCAGAATTTGTATATGTCCTCGTTCGTGCACTTGAACGTGTCTTCGCCTTTCTGCAGGGCATCGCAGAGGTTGAAGAAAGATTCCCTGTAGTCGTCGCTGTAGCAGGCATCGAGGAAACATGAATAGACGTGTGTATTGAAGGTAAGAGGCTCAGGCTCTTTTGCAGTCTCTTCGGTTGTTGCGGCGGTTGTCTCACTGATAACGATATCTTCCGTTAATGATGGAGAGTTGTCAGATACATTTTTCGTTGCTCCCGCAGCCATCAGCGTACTGCATCCCGACACCGTTACCGCGACAAGCAAAAATGCAGACAAAAGCCTGCAACCGTTAACATTTTTCATCAGGTGTTTCCTTCTTCCAGCTATTATTCCCATTACCGGCCGATCCGGGGAGCGCTGTTCTTATTCAGCGCACATCCTGAAATCTTCAGCGCTTCCCTTAAGCCACCCGAAGTATAACATCCGCCCTGAGGCGATGTGCGTGAAGTGTGAGGGAAGGGTGAGTGAAAGGTGTGTGATTTAAGTGACGAACAGATTACATACCGCTTGACGGAGTCTGTTACATACTGTATTATCACGGCTGAAATACAACGAACGGAGGAACACCAATGAGAAAGACGATCTGCTGATAGTTTAATAACTGCCTCGCGGATAAGTCTGTTTTTGTGTGTTCATTTATATTGCATTTTTATTAGCCGCGGCCGCTACCATGTGTCGCGGCTTTTGATTTATCCGGCAGAGGATTCACCATGAAAGGATCTATATGCCAATAATTAACATCAACAACTTAACATTCGGATATGACGGCTCGGAGAAGATGCTCTTCGAGAACGTCACCATAACACTTGACACCACCTGGAAGCTCGCGCTGGCGGGCCGGAACGGCAGGGGAAAGACCACGTTCTTCAAGATATTGAGAGGCGAGCTCCCTTACGGCGGGACAGTCACGGGAGTGCCTGAGACGATCCTGTTCCCCATGTCCGAACTGCCCGAAAACGAGGACTGGAGAGTCCGTAAGGAACTTAATCTCATGGGCGTCGATCCCGACATCATGTGGCGTCCGGTGGAGACGCTGTCGGGCGGAGAGCGCACCAAGCTGATGCTCGCGAATCTCTTTGCATCTGACGGGATCTATCCTCTTATCGACGAACCCACGAACCATCTGGACAGGCAGGGAAGAGAAGCCGTCGCCGACTATCTCAGGTCAAAGGAAGGCTTCATCCTGATCTCGCACGACCGTGCCTTTTTGGACCGCTGCACCGACCACACGCTCGTCATAACGAAGACCGGACTGGAACTCGTGGGAACGACATACTCGGTCTGGTGGGAGAACAACGAGCAGAGGATGGAGAGTGAGCGTTCGCGCAACGAGCAGCTGAAAAAAGAGATGAGTTCGATCGACGCCGCCATGAAGAAAAACGCGCAGTGGTCTTCAAAAGCCGAAGGACATAAGAACCGTTCCAAAGCTCCGTCGAAGGTCGCTGAAGATCATTTCAGAAGGGCATACGAAGCGGAGAAGGCGCGCAAGCTCATGGCCGCATCCAAGAATCTCGAGAGACGCAATGAGCGCAAGATGGAAGAAAAGCAGGGGCTCCTCAAAGACCTGGAACGCTCCGAAAAACTCAAGATCACGGGTACTGAGCATCACAACAGGACACCCGTGATATTAAAGGACATAACTCTGAGAAGATACGGGGAGCCTGTCGTCGAAGGGTTCAGCCTTACCGTCGAACGCGGAATGAAGATCTCCCTGCAGGGCAGGAACGGATGCGGAAAGAGCACGCTCATCAAGTATCTTGCGGGTATGGGCGAAGACGAGGGTATAACCGCTGAAGGCGACATCTACATCGCTCCCGGTCTGAAGATATCATATGTCGGTCAGGACACCTCGTCGCTTGCGGGTTCTCTTTATGACATCGCTGCTGAAAGGGGAGCTGACAAGACGATCTTTTCGACCATCCTTATCAAGATGGGATTTACGAAGGAGATGCTATACCGCGACGTATCTGCATTGTCACTCGGGCAGAAGAAATTCGTCATGATAGCCTTAAGTCTGTGCGAACATGCCGACCTTTATCTGTGGGACGAGCCGCTGAATTACATAGATGTCTACATGCGTCAGGAGATAGAGCGCCTCGTAAAAGACAACAACGTGACGATGCTCTTCGTCGAGCATGACCGCACATTCTCGGAGGCCGTTGCGGACCTGGAAGTGCGCATGTGAGTATGCTTGTGAGTCCGGGCGTCTCAGATGTTCCGGCAGAATTCCAGTATCTCAGGTTTTCTGGGTTCGACGTCTTCCTTATATTCCACGGAAGTCAGTCCAAGATGGCCTGCACGTTCGATCTCAAGATGCCCGTAGAAGTGTTCGATGCTGCCTATTAGGCGCTCGCACTCGGGCATGTTGGGACCCGTGCGGAGTGCAATGGCATAGCCTTTCTTTCCGCTCTTTATCGTGGCGTGAGGCTCATGCGTATTGCACCACGGGGTGCATCTGTCGATAAAGGATTTATACTGTCCCGGGATGTCTGCCCAGTATGAGGGTGCAACGGACACGATAATGTCGGCACTGTCAAATTCGTCCATTATCTCCCGGATCACCGGAGCGTCGGGCATCACGCACGCGGCCGTCTTGTGGCAGGAGCGGCAGCCTTTGCAGAAGGCGAAAGTGTAATCGTCTATGCAGATGCTCTTTGTGTCGTACCTCTTTTCGAGTTCCGAGCATACCGTTCTGACTATCTCGGCCGTGGCTCCCGTTCTTACGGGACTGCAGTTGATAACAAGTGCCTTCATGTGATCCCTCCCGCTATTTAAGTATTTCCATGAAGATGTCGACGTCGTTCCTGTCGTATTCTTTGTAGCCGCACGCTTCATAGACATGCACCGCGCGCGGATTGTCGGCGAAGACCGTGAGGTATATGCGGTCTAATCCGAGCTTGCCAAAGCCGTATTCGGTCGATCGGAGTAGGGCTTCTTTGCCGTAGCCCTTATCCTGCATTGAAGCGGTTATGACGATGCCCCATTCGGACTCTGCGCCGTTCCTGTTGAAGAACTCGATGTTTCCTATGAACTTCCCGGTGGCTTTCTCGAGCATGGAGAACATGGCTGCATTCCTGTCCAGTCTCTCCTGAATGTATTCCCGCTCTTCCTCTTCGGTGTATTTCTCGCGCCTGTCACTGATGAAACGCGCCACATTCTCGATGTCGTTGATCATCACAAGATAATCCGGCACCAGGTCCAGCGAGGGCTTAACGAATACTATTCTTTCCGATTCAAATATCTTTTCAGGTTTAAACGCTTTTTCCATGGCGTTAATTATATCATTAGGAAACGCTGCGCTTACCCCTCAAGTATCTTGTTGATCACATAATCTTTTATCTTGGAAGAGTTTTTGATCACATATTCCTTGAGTTCGGAATCACCGGGATCATCAGCCGGCGGATCGGTCTGTACACCGTCCGAAACGTTTTCGGACCAGGCGCTCCATACATCGATGTCTCCCGTGATGATGACGTTTTCCTCAAGGCAGACCATCCATATGACCGTTGCATCGCATACTCCGGGTTCCTCACCTATGAACCAGTTCTTATCTTCCTGCCAATACTTACCGGAAGTATATTTCTTTGTGGATTCGTAGTAATTGTCGTAAGCATATTTTGCTTCTTCCGGAGTGTCATATACCCAGAAGAGCAGGTCATCCATTGGTTCTTCCTTTTCGCCGCGGCAGGAGATCTGAAGGAATGTAACGCCTTTTTCCTGTCTCTTCCAGATATCCCATTTATCGAGGACATTGCGGTCGTGCTTTTTTACTTCGATCGGATAACCGGTCGCGTAATCTTTCTTTTCCTGCCTGCATGCCGCGAGAGAGCCCGTGACCAGCACAAGCGCGATAACTGCCGTGACGGCTTTCAATATGTGAGATCTTATGGACTTCATAAGTTTATCCTCCGTTTCCGGTTGTTCCGGATCATTTCTGTTATGCCCTATATACAACCGCCGGAAGATAAATGTTGCACCTGATGTCCTGCCGGCTCACTTTTGATTTCCCGTAAAGCGGGATGTAGAGTGTTTCCATGCCGTGCAAACAGCCTGCATATAGTTATTTTGTTTCAAATTATTAATAGAATCGTGATGTGTGTTAATAAAGCCACGCCTATAATTGTAGGTGGTTAAGTCTTTTTAAGGGTGAGGTAATCAAGTGTTTTCGAGATCGTTTTATGCAGGGTTATTCTCTGTCCTGATACTCGCACTGATAGCATGCACGGTCAGCTCGATACGCCATCACAAGGCGTTGAGCAAGGCTGTTGCGCGCCTTGATCTCGCGTTCATCCCGCCCATCCTCGGAAATGCCCTTATCATCATGGCACAGCGCAGATATGTCGCGCTGATAGGATGCTACACCTATTACATCGGAATGGATCTGGTCATATTCGAGCTGCTGAGATTTACCGAAGCTTACTGCAAAGGGGCAGGTAAACACAAAAAAGCTCCGCGCTGGCCGGCATTCGTCCTTGCTGCCGACGCACTGCAGCTTCTGGCAAATATCTTCACGGCACACGCTTTCAAGGTTGACTGGACCGTATATAACAACGAAGTATTCTATATCATGAAGCCTCTTATCGGACAGGCTTTTCACCGTGTCGTGGATTACGGTTTCTTTCTGGCGATCATCATCACATTTGCCATAAACACTTTCAAGGCCTCACGTATCTACAGGGAAAGATATTCGATCATTCTGGTCACCCTGATCGCGGTCGGTGTATGGGAAACTATCGATATCTTCGCGAAGATCCCGATAGACCGTTCCATGATCGGATTCGGCGCATTCGGCATCCTCGTTTACTATTTCTCCATCCATTACAGACCGCTGAAACTTCTTGACCGCATGCTTTCGGGCATTGTCTCAAACGGCAACGATGCATGTTTTATATTCACCCCGAGAGGCAGATGTGTCTGGGTCAACAAGGCTGCAAGCGTTCTTGTAGGAGTCAAGGAAGATGACTGCGGCAATGCTCCGGAACTCGTGGAATACCTGTTTAACACAAAGCTGCGCAAGGGTAACTGGTCCGAGCAGCATTCCACCGGCGCAGGAGAATGCATGAGATATTATCTTCTCGAGAACCGTGACGTCGTCAACGAGAAGGGCATTCAGTCCGGATACTATCTGAAGGTCAAGGACATTACCGAAGAACAGCTTAAGATAAGGCGTGATCTTTATGAAGCGACACATGACAGGCTCACGGGACTTTATACCAAAGAACACCTGTTCCAGGCGATCAAGTCGGAAATCGATGTCAATAAGAACACCGATTACATGATCCTTTTCGTGAACATAAAGAGTTTCAAGGTCGTAAACGACATTTTCGGAAACGATTTCGGTGATTACGCGATAAGCAGTTTTGCCGATAAGTTCAGGGAGTTCTTCTCCAAGGGATGTATTTACGGAAGACTCGCAGGTGCCACTTTCGGTGTCCTCATACCGAAGGATGAATATGACGAGCACATGATCGAACAGGAATTTGCACACATTAACATTAAGAAGGACAAGGCTAAGTATCCGCTGCAGATCCAGATCGGCGTATATGAGGTCGACCGCGAAGTGACTGATGTTTCCATAATGTTTTCCAATGCGCGTCTGGCATTGTCCACGATAGAGTCAGACGATGCAAAGCATATCGCATATTACGATGAGGATCTGCGCAATGAGATCCTTTGGGATCAGGAGCTTACGGCACAGCTTGCAGATGCAATTAAAAACCGTGACATAAGACCATATCTGCAGCCCATCGCGGACAGCGACGGCAACATCGTAGGCTGCGAGGCGCTTGCACGATGGATACACAAGGATTACGGATTCCTTGCGCCAATCAGGTTTATCCCGTCACTCGAAAAGAACGGCCTTATCGCCGAGATCGACAGATACATGTGGCGCTGCTCATGCGAGATCCTTTCTGCCTGGAAGAAGCGCGGATGGGACATGTTCTTATCGGTCAATATCTCTCCCAAGGATTTTTACTATATGGATGTCCCGAAATACATCAAGGGACTGGTCAGGGAATACGGACTTGAGCCCAGACAGCTCCGCGTCGAGATCACGGAATCCGTCATGGTTAACGATGCCGACAAGATAATTGCCATTATGGATGAATTCCGCGATGCAGGTTTTATTGTTGAGATGGATGATTTCGGAAGCGGATATTCATCACTTAACATGCTCAAGACGTTGCCTGTTGATGTTCTTAAGATCGACATGAATTTCCTTGGCAAGTCAGACGATGAGCAGAGGGCGGATACGATCGTTAAGAACATAATCAATCTCTCGCTCGATCTCGGCATGACGGCACTTACAGAAGGCGTTGAGACACAGGATCAGTATGACGGTCTTGCAGAGATGGGATGCAAACTCTTCCAGGGCTACTACTTCTCAAAGCCGCTCCCCGTGGACGAACTCGAAGAACTGGTCATCGTAAAGAATAAATAGTGACGTAAAACCATTGTTGTAGTATATTTTCTGTAATTTACGGATAAGGGGATACACATGGCAAAGAAAAGAGACCAGAGATACAAACTGCCGAGGAACTGGATCGTCATCCCGCTCATTATTTATACGCTCATCTTTTTGATCGTTGTTGCGCTGATATCTGTATCATTCGGCCTGTTCTCCGGCTACACGACTAATCTCAAGGCCAGGGGGGATATAGAGACCACCTACCGTTTTGCAAAGCTGTACGATCAGGCATCTACCGCAGAAAGGGACCGCATCCTCGAAAGCCTTAGCGAGGACAGCAAGTTTGAGTTCTTTGTTGCTGACAGCAACAAAAACATCATCTATCAGAATGATGAAGTGACGGCTGTTATTAAGGATCCGGATGGGAATACCGGATCGGCTGGCGGAATAGGCTTTATTACGTTAAAACTCTTCGGATTCGGAGGCTATGATTTCTTTATCGACGGTAATCCTCTCGTATTTGGAGAGAATGTCTGTCTTTATCCTGACGGGAAAACGCAGTTCATGGATGTTGACGAATCCAGCATTTCCCCTGAAATGTGGGAAATGATCACTTCTTCGACGTATTGGGAATCCGTCAGCGAAGAAGAAAAGAGTTTTACCACACCTTACTGGATAGCCTTCAAGGTCAGGAACAATACAGAGTGGATCTTTTTTAAGACCAATCTCGTTCTTGATTTTACCGACCTGTTTTTCTTTTTGGCTTACTATGTCCTGCTCAATTCCATCGCGGATATCTTCTTCATCATCCTTGTCGTAAACCTGATAAGAACGCACAGGAAAAACAGGAAGATGAGAAAGATACTCTTCCAGGACAATATAACCACGGACCACAACTGGTTCTGGTTCGTCATCAACAGCAGGAAGCTCCTTAAGAAGAAAAGCATCAGCACCCGCTATGCGATGGTGAGCCTTGTTTTCGTAAGATATAGGAACTATGTCCTCTGTCATACAGTAGATGACGGCGAACATCTGCTCCGTCAGTTTTATGAGGTTATAGCAGGCTATCTCGACTCAGGCGAGATCTGCGCGCACAGCGGCATCTCCACTTTCCCGATCCTCATAAAGGCAGAGAGCGAGGAGACGGCGAGAAAGAAGATAGACAGGATCATCAAATGCCTCGAAAAGATCGGTGGAGACAAGCATGATTTCAGTTTCCAGGCTGGCATCTACATGATCGATCCCGGTATCAGGAAGAACGCGGACATAGAGCTGATCTACAACAACGCTTCTTCTGCGCGCAGCACGCTCAAGGATACCGAAGATACGGGCATCGCTTTCTTCGATAACAAGCTCGTCGAGGATGAGAAGTGGATCGACAAGGTTCAGGCAAGACAGCAGAAGGCTATTGATAATGAGGAATTCAAGGTCTACTACCAGCCGAAATACGACCCGAGGACAAATGAGCTCATGGGTGCCGAAGCCCTTATCAGATGGCAGACGGACGACATGGGTCTGGTCCCGCCAGGCAAGTTCATACCTATCTTCGAAACATCGGGCTTTATCACGGAGATCGATCACTACATGCTCAAACATGTCGCAGCCGATCAGAGAAGATGGCTCGATGAAGGCAAGAAGTGCGTGCCGGTATCAGTCAACATCTCGAGAGCGCATTTCGCCGAGACTGACCTTGCCGAAGAGATAAGGGACATGGTAAATAAAGCCGGCACACCTCATGACCTCATCGAGATCGAGCTTACGGAAAGCGCATTCTTCGATGACAAGAAGGTCATGCTCACGACGATCAGAAAGCTCAAGGAATACGGATTCCTCGTCTCCATGGATGACTTCGGATCAGGTTATTCCTCACTCAATTCCTTAAAGGACATGCCGCTCGACATCCTTAAGCTCGATGCCGGTTTCTTCAGGGGAGACAATGATAACGGCAGGACGGAGATCGTTGTTTCGGAAGCCCTGCAGCTCGCTAAGAAACTCAAAATGACGACTGTCGCCGAAGGCGTTGAAGAGCAGGCGCAGGTCGACTTCCTCGCCGCTGAGGGATGCAGCATGATCCAGGGTTACTACTACGCGAAGCCGATGCCGAAGGAAGAGTATGAGCAGAGGATCGGCAAACCGGCGCCCGAGCATGAAAAGAAGACTGAAACGGCAGAGACCATACAGGAACAGAATACGGAGACACAGGCTCAAAGCGCAGAGGAGCAGACCGCACAGTCTGCACCTTCAGCTGAACCGCAGGAGGATTCCAATAATGACGAATGAAGTGACTTATTCAGAACCTGGCATCGTGATGAGAAGATTTAAAGAAAGCGATGCCGAAGCCGTCTCGAGGCTCATCAGAACGACGATAGGCATCTCGAATAAGAAAGATTATCCGGCTGAACTGATGGACCAGCTGATAGCCTCAGAGACGCCTGAGAACGTCCTTGGGATGGCCTCCTGGACGCACTTCTATGTGGCAGAGACCGGGAGCACGATCATCGGCTGCGGTGCCATAGGACCGTACTGGGGCAGTGAAGAAGAGAGCAGCCTTTTCACCATATTTGTTCTGCCTGAATACCAGGGAAAGGGAGTAGGCCGTCTTATTATCGACACTCTCGAAAAGGACGAGTACTTCTTAAGGGCAAAGCGCATCGAGATACCCGCTTCGATTACGGGTGTTCCTTTCTATCTGAAGATGGGTTACGGCTTCAAGAACGGCATAAAAGAGCCCGACGAGGAGCATCTTATCAGGATGGAGAAGTTCCGCGGCTAAGCCTCGGGAGTGTTATCCGCAGAGCCGCTCTTTAAGACCTTTGCAGCCTTACGTGCTTTGGCGCTCTTCACGCTTTTATATCCCAGACATGCGAATATGATCATCGGGAAGCAGGTGTAGATCGGGTATCCGAATCTGAACTCATCGTGCATGAGCGTGGCGATGAGGAGCGTGAACACAAGGCAGAGTACAGGTAGTGCGAAAATGTAGTCCCTGCGGCGCTGATAGACGCTGTATGCCACGAAGAACAGGATTATCCATACATGAAGACCGACGCTGTAGGACAGCCCGAGGACCGCGTTCTCATCCGTGAACTGTCTCACATAAGTATGGAAAGCGTCGTTTGCGCGCGGATTGTTTACGATAAGGTGCAGACCTTCTTCCTCGCAGACGCCGTCCCACCATTTCATCCAGTAATAAGAACTCGGATTCCAGTAGCCCGATGTCTGGTCAACCCAGGCTTTCGTGGCTATGAACGGATGCCTCGTGACTATGGAGAACCATGTGCCCAGGCACTTTAAGGGATGGTCTGATATGTACTGCTGGTTGCCTTCGTAACGGATGACGTCCCTCGCATAATCGTAGATCTTCGGGTTGTATTGTTCCCTGAGTCTTTCGATGGGTGCGATCTGGGCAATGACTTCAAGTTCCCTGTCGGTGAAATCGTCCGTTTCGCGGGCGATCCTCGTTACCTGCTGAACGGGGATGGACAGCATCTCGACGGTGTCCGCCTGGGGTATGTTCATTGCCTTTAGTACGGGATACTTCATTATGACCGCCAAAAGAAGTGCGGCAGCGCAGGAGATCAGGATGGTCTTCTTTTCGGAATGGTCCGAGAAGAAGAAACAGAATAAGGCGAAGACCGCGAGCAGCAGGAGAAATGCGGGCATGCCGTTGCTCCTTAAAAGATTGAATCCGACTGCCGACAAAGAAAGGATCACGTAATTCAATATCTTATGTCTGCCTATATGCTTAAGGATCCTGAACAGGGAAACCGTGAAGATGAGAACGACCGCGCCGTAGAGGCTGTCCTTCCACAGGGTGAAGCTGAAGATGAGGTGTCCTGGTGTCAGCATGAACCAAACGAGCCATAAGACCGCGAAGAGTCTTTTGCTGCCGGCCTGTATCATGGTGGCGATAGAGTAGGCGAACGCTGCGGACAGGAAGAGAATCTGAAAGACCGTGTACATCGCTACCGCATCGTTGACGTCATTGAACAGTGCCATGCCGATCTTGAAGAAGAATCCTATGATCCATGTCTGATACACGGGATGGTGATTTGAGTAGTTGCCGTAGATGACCTGCTTTATCTGGTTCAGACTGTCAGAGCAGATCTGTCCCGGATATGAGCACAGATAGAATATGGTGAGGTAGAAAGCAGACAGTACGATAAAGCATCCGAAGAACCATTTGACCGCGCTCCCTGCCGTCTTTTCGTTCCGTATGTCGAAGCAGGAGAAGACCCTGCAGCAGAACCTGAAGATCGTGATGAATACCGCGACGGAAGAAAGGAACAGCAGGACGATCGTAAAGATCCTGGAGCCCATAGTCTTCTCGATATACATCTCGTAGTTAGCATATACGGTGATTAGTCCGAAAAGAGAACCGAACAGCATCAGGACTCTCTTCTTGTATTTGTCGGTGACGGGAGCCTCGCCGCCCTTGTAAATTGCGATCTGGTTGATTATGAACGATGCCAGCGCGAATGCCCCGATTATCAGATAGGCAACTCTGGAAGAACCCCTCTCTGGCTTGCCGAAGAAGCTCAGGAAATACGTCAGGAGTATTATTGTACACAATGAGAATTTATATCTGTCCAGTTCCTTCAGAAGCATTTATATCACCTCATATCCGGCGTTATTAAGCGCCTCCATGGCCCTGCCGAAATTTTCTTCCTTCACGAAGATATAATCCGTGTTGTACGTTGATACCGCAAATATACCGATTTTATTCTCTGCCAGTATAGAAGCTATCTTTGAAAGAATTCCGATCAGCGAGAAATCCAAAATGCCGGTTATCCTGAACCCTTTCCATCCGTCATCCCTGACTTCGGTCTCCGAAGGTACATCGCAGGTCTTGCAGACGAGTGAAATCTCCTCATCCGTCCTGCCGGTAAAGCAGAATTCTTTTGAAAGATCCATATCATTGGCGGATCTCAGCTTGCAGACCGTAAACTGATAGGGCAAACGTTCGAGTGTCATAGAGGTCTCCGATTAACGCAAAAAATAATCAATTACAAAGATACCAAATTATTTGCAGAGTTTTAAGTACGTTTAAGGTTGAGGGGTGATAATGAAGCCATCAAAAGCAAAAAGCTTTTTCAAAAATCCTTCATACAGCCCCCCATGAAAAGGTCCGTGATCAGTAGCCGGACCTTTTTACTTGGGAAGAAAAGGCAATAATTCGGGCTGCCTCCAAAGAGACAGCCCTGTAACAGATCAGTGTTATCCGATGTTATCAGCCGTTGTTGCCGCCGATGGGTTCGTCGCCGGTGTCAGTGCTATTGGTGATTATGTCATCAGATTCAAAGAACAGGACATCCAGTTCAACTGCTTCGTATTTTGTCTTGTTTTCCATTTTCCTTACCTCTTATCTCAGTTTGCCTTATAAGAATCTGCTGCCAGGTTGTACAGATACAAAGCGCGGACTGTGTTGCTCAATTCGTCAGATCTGTTCCTGTGCAGAACGTTGTAGCAATAGTTCATGGGGCTGTACGTGAATGAGTACTCCTGTGAATTGCTGAAAATAATGGTTATCGTGAAATAAGAATTAAGTTCCTTGGCACTGATACCCGTTATCGATACTGTCGTAAGATCATTGCTCTTGATGTCAACGTCAAGCACCTTATCGCCGAGCTTGAATACCGTTCCTGCCGGCACGCCCTTGAACTTGATGTTCAGAGTGGTTTCAGATTCAAGAGAAAGATTTGCATAATAAGCACTCATATGAGAAACAGGATTCTCAAATCTGGTATCTGCTTCTGTAAGCTTATCCTCATAGTCAGCAAGTGTTGCTTCCGTAACTCCGGATACATCCTTATCAGAATCAGAAAGGATCGAATTTGCAAGTTTGCGGGTGTTGTAGTTGAAGTAGATCTGGGAGTAAGCGCCGTAGTTCAGCATGGCCTTGACCAGATCCTGTTCATCAGCGTATTTTGCGGGATTCTTTAGGATATAGTCTGCATATTGCTGAACAGTATAAGTATACGGAGCGCTCATTATGTTACCGTCTACTATCTGTGCTGTGATCAGGGAAGTCATTTCCTTGGCATTGACCTTGCACTTGAATATGTAGTAACCGTCCTTAGGTGTGACGGAATTGACTTTAACGCTCTGTGTTCTGGTCTTTGTTCCGTCGAGATCTCTAATGGTGAATACCATTTCCGCATTGCTGCTCAGCGCGTCGATATCGTTGAACTTCATATAGAAGTTAACGCCGATGTCGCCTTCAAGGCTTAATGTGTAGCCATAGAGGTGTTCGCCGATATCCATGTTGATCTCTTCGGTAAAGGTTACATTTACGCTGGCGAATTTGTCGGACATATAACCCCGCAGTGTATTTTGCGGTACATAACAAATGGTCTTATGCGAACCGGAAGGTCTGGCAAAGGCATTACTGTCATAGTCTATCCAGACTAATCTTTCCGGATCAGCATAGCAATGTAATTCAGTAACCTTTTCGCATCCGCTAAATGCATTGTTTTCGATTCTTGTTACTTTGCTTGGAATATCGATCGAAGTAAATCGGCAGCTATTGAAGGCATCCTCGCCGATCGTTGTTAAATTCTTTGGAAGAACGATATCAGTAAGATTAAAGCAATAATAGAATGCAGATTTTCCGATGGTGGTTACCGTATCCGGGATCGTAACGGATGTTATAGCACTACCGGAAAAAGTTTGTTTCTCAATGCTCGTTACACCGGAAGGGATTACTACACTTCCGAGTTTCCGGCAGTTGGAGAAGCATCTTTCACCGATCGTAGTAATGCTGTCAGGCAAAGTGACCGTTTCCAGATCATAGCAGTCTGTAAAGGCTCCTTCACCAAGTGTAGTAACACCCAAGGGAATATCGATGTTTGTAAGACCGCTGCGGTTGAACGCAAAATTACCTATAGAGGTTACACTTGACGGAATCTCTATGGATGTCAGTTTCTCGCACCAGCTGAAAGCGTTATTATCGATCTTGGTTACCGAAGAAGGGATGGTTACGGATTCGAGAACTTCACAGCCGGTGAATGCGTGACTGCTTATGACCGTTATGCTGCTAGGGATTATAAGAGTCTTTAAATTATCGTTATTGCTGAAAGCACTCTCACCGATGCTGGTAACTGTGGACGGAAGGGATAATGTCGTAAATCCGCAGGCTGAAAAAGCATCTTCTCCAATGTCGGTAACAGAAGCCGGGAAAGTAAATTGTGAAAGATTCCTGCATCCCGAAAACATGTTTTCGGGGATGGTTGTAATCGTACTGGGGAGCACTGCTTTATACAGATTTCCGCATGATGAGAATGCTGATTCACCAATGTTTGTTACGCTGTCGGGAAGCGTTATGGTGAGAAAAGCGCATTCAGAAAAAGCATATTCTCCAATCGTGGTTACGCTATTGGGAATCGATATCGATGAAAGATGTCTGCATCTCCAGAAGGCGTAGTTTCCAATGATCTGAACACTGTTTGGGATGTTTACCGAACTGAGGTTTTCACAATGACCAAAGGCGTCGATGCCTATCGTCGTAACAGTATCAGGGATACTTGCAGATTCAATATCCTGGCAGAAGTAGAACGAGTAGTTGCCGATATGAGTTATTCCACTCTCTATGACCACTTTTTTAATTAATGAACGGTAAGCAACACCACTCCAAGGGGAAGTGTCAGTTGAACTTCCGTAATCCTTCATGGCCCCTGTTCCGCTGATTACCAATCTTTCGTCGTTGTAAAGCTTCCATGAAGCATCAGTACCGCAGGTGCCGCTGGCAACAACTTTAGTCGGAACATTCATTGTCAGTGCGATCGAATGGGTTTCAGTTTCAACAGATCCTGACCCTGTTGTCCATCTGGCTGCAAGATTTAACTTGCCTTCATAGGTGCCGGGGTATGAAGCCCAAAAAGTATTGGTATCAATGTAGATGGTGGTTTTGAATGTGTCATCAACTGAATCGTATACGGCCAGATCGACCAGATTCTCGAAAGTTCCGTTGTGACCGGAATCACCTAAAAGATAAGGGATCTCATGTCCTTTGCCGTCGCTGAGCGTTCCGGCACTTGTACTGAATGAGATACCGGTGGCTACTTTATCAGTACCGGCTATCTTTCCCAGTTCCAAATATTCAAACTTGCAGCTGATATCGATGTATCCGGTATTAACAATCTCGTAATCGGCAGGAGTCAGTTTGTAACGGGCATTAGTTTCTTCCCCGCTTTCTCCCTCTGCCAGGACCGTGATCCCGCCAAGCGCTGCTATTGTGAATGCTGCTGCAAATATCGACAGCAGTGCACTCCGTAACTTCTTTTGCTTCATAGTGATTACCCCAAGTTTCTTCTTCGAAAGAGCCTAAATCCTCATTCTGAGAGACTTCTCAGACTATATTATTATAATACGTACTATTTCAATATGTTAGTGGATTAATTGTAATCAACATGTATTATTGCCCGTGAGCATTGAAGAGAAGGAGAGGCGATAAGGCAAGAAGAAACCCTCCGTTTTTGAGAAACAGAGGGCTCTTTTTTTTGATTATTCTGATGCAGCGGCCTTAATTTTTTCCATTAGGCGGATAGTCTTCAGTTTCAGTACTGTCGGTGATAATGTCGCTGCTCTCAAATTTGATGATGCTCATCTCGATTTCTTCGTATGTTTCTTTGCTTAACATTTATTATTTCCCCCTGTCTCAATTCTGTTTATATGCTATTGCTGCCTGATTGTAAAGGCAAAGTGCTCTGACCGCATTCTGCAGATTAACTGTTTTTTCAGCCGTTGAAGTATCCTTCAGTACATTGTAGCAATAATTCATAGGGCTGTAAGTGATCGATCCTGAATGTACGCCGTTGCAATATACTTCAACAGTGAAAGTATTACCGAGATTCTGAGCACTGATGTTTCTGATCTTAACCTTTAATCCTTTTGATGTCTCGACGGAATCCAATTCCACTCCGTTACATATGAAGGTCAGATTGCCACCGCCGGCCTTGAAATAGAGATTCAGAGTTGTCTCTGATTCAAGTGACAGGCTGACGCTCGTAAGCGATGTAAATCCGTTGCCGGTATTGACTCTGAAGTCATCTTCTGTATATGAACGAGGATTCAGTGATGTTGCAGAAATACTTGAAACATCTCTGTCAGCAGCGTCAAGGATCGCGTTGGCGAGATTGCCGGTATTGTAATTGAAGTAGATCTGGGAATATGCACCGTAGTTCATCATCGCCTTGACCAGATCGATCGTCTTAGCCGAATAATCATCTGAATGGCTCAGGATGTACTTTGCATAGTCTCTTACCATGTAAGAATACTCACGTCCGATAGCAGTACTGTCATCCAGGTAGACCTGTGCAGTGATCTTATCGCACATTTCCTTAGCCGAAGTATCGCAGCGGAAGATGTAATATTCGCCGGACTTTCCGGTCTCACTTACCAGCTTCTTCTGCGTCTTTCCGTTTACGGTGAACAGCATAAATGCTGTATCACTATCTGTTACAGTTTCATCCAGTGTCATGTAGAAGTTGACGCCGATATTGCCGTCGAGGCTCAAAGAGTAGCCGTAGAGATGGACGCCGCTGCCGATATCAATGCCGCCTTCTGCATCACCTAAGACTGTAACGGTCATGTTGTATTTAGCGAAAAGTGCCTCGTAGGCATCCTTATAGCCGCTAAGAACATGGATCGTAGTTTTATCCGTAAATCCGGTGCGGCTCGGATCCCAATCCAGATTATCAGGATCTGCATAGCAGTATACATCTTTGATGTCTCCGCAGTACTCAAGAGCTTCTTTATTAATGAAAGTTACAGTAGCCGGTATTGTCAGTGAAGTGATGCTGCTGCAATTGGAAAATGCCGCATACGAGATGTGTGTAACACCATCGAGAATGGTAACATTCTGCAGACCGGTACAGTCCGCAAATGCACGTTGACCAAGTTTGTCTGATATGCTTCCGGGAATGGTTACGGTTGTCAGGCTTTTGCAGTATCCGAAAGCATCATTTCCAATAGAAGTCAAACCATCAGGGAGCTTAAGTTCAGAAAGATTCTTGCACCCGTAGAATGTATTGTGACCGATTACTGTTATACCGTTGGGAATTACGGCTGATTCAAGCGACTCGCAATTATTGAATGCCTGAGATCCAAGGGTGGTTAAAGAGTTAGGTAAATTGACTGTGGTAAGAGATGTGCAGTTTTCGAAAGCAGCGTAATCGATCGTGGTTACCTTATTTGACAAAGTAACATTAACAAGATCCTTACAATTTATAAATGCACCTTCGTTAATGACCGTAACTCCGGCCGGAACAGAAATAGAAGTTAACCCGCTGTTGCTGAAAGCATAGCTGCCGATACTGGTAATGTTTTTGGGAAGAACGATCGATTCCAGGCTGGTGCATTCGTCAAATGCCTTTGAGCCTATGCTTGTCACACCCTGAGGGATCGAAACAGAAGCAAGCGATTTGCAGCCCTGGAACATTGAATCACTGATAGCAGTCAAGCCGCTTGGTAAAACAACTGATTTCAGCGCTTTGCAATAAATGAAGGTACCCTCTCCGTTGATTACAGCATTGTCCGGTATTATGATCGATTCAACGCTGAAACAATCGTAAAATGCCTTTTCTCCTATGCTTGTGACGCTGCTCGGGATATCTATGCATTCCAATTCAGTGCACATCAGAAATGCAAATTTTCCAATCCTCGTAACGCCGGAAGGAATGGAGATCGAAGTCATGTTCTCGCACATGAAGAAGGCAAAATCACCGATGCCTGTTACCCCTTCTTCTATGATAACTTCTTTGATGGATTTAGCTTGGGATACCCAGGGATTTGTGTTTTCAAAGTCACTCATATCACCTGTTCCGCTTATGATAAGCATGCCGTCACCGTCGAGCTTCCAGGTCAGATTGGTTCCGCAAGTGCCATTGTCGATTATGTAGTCATCAAAAATAAAGTTTGAGCTTCCGAACTTTGAGATATAAGCGGATTTGAATCTGCTGGGGACTCTGATTACAGTGGTGTTTGGCAGTCCGATGTCTCCGTATTCAATAGTCAGATTTTCAGGATCGGGCAGACAATTTAAAATATATATGCCGGTGTTTTGTAATGCTTTATTTCCGATAAATGTTATGTTTTTCGGGAAAGTTATCGAGGTGATTTTTGTGTTTCCTTCGAATGCGCTAGATCCAATGGTAGTAACATTTTCCGGAATTGTTATAGATGAGAGATCGCATCCGGCAAATGCCGATGATCCGATGCTGATAACGGATGCCGGTAGCACTACAGATGAGAGGGAAGAGCAATCAGCAAATGCACGGTCACCTATAGTTTTTAATGAATTAGGAAAATCATATTGAGTAAATGACCGGAAACCACAATTATAAAATGCGCCGTTGCCGATATATTCCAGATCTGAGGGAAAATCCACATGATTAAGTGACTGACATTTGGCAAAAGTGCCAGCTTCAATACGTTTCATACTTCCTGATATGCTGACATACTGTAGTCCACAGCTGGAAAAAGCTGATTCTCCAACAGTTACGGAGTTTAGATTTACAGTGGGAAGCGTTGTACATCCGGTGAAGGCAAAGGCCCCGATGCTGGTTACACCATTTAAGTTAATGCTTGTAAGATTTTCACAGTTTGCAAAAGCATAGTTTCCTATGCTTGTAACGCCATCCCCAATGTTGATGGATTTAATATTATCTTTGTTTCCATACCAGGGTGTATCAGATGCTTGTTTGTAATCTGCTATAGAACCCTCTCCTGCAATGGTAAGCTTTCCGTTGCTTTCTAAAGACCACGTTACACTGCTGCCTTGTGCGCCGCAATCGCCGCTTGCAACAATGGTGGTGTCTGCGAATACGGTCATACTTCCGAATGCGACAATGGTCACAACGGCAACCGCCAGGGACAGCATCGTGCCCCACAGTTTCTTTCTGCTCATATTGAATCCCCCGAGTTTCTTTTTTTGAAAAATTGCCTAAATCCTCATGCTGAGATAAATCTCAAAACCATTTTATTATAATACATGGGAAAAATAATGTGTTAGTTGAGTGTTTGTAATATTTTTGTATAATTGCCTTGGAAAAGGCGAAGAAGATCCTGAAAATAACAACGGACGCGTGTATGTGGCATTGACTTCAGGGGATTGAGACCGAAGGCATCGGAAGCCGCACCAAGAGTTATTTCTGGGTGAATGCGCTTATCAGGGAATTCATCGCCACCCTGTTTTATGAACGCAAGACGCATCTGCTTGTTTTCGCCGTGCTCATGATCATCAACATCGCAGTCGTCCTCATGACATACATGTCGAATGTGGTGCTGTCGTAAGAACTGATCCTGTTTTTCTGATTTCATTCAAAGCCATATAACATAAGGGCTGTAACAGTGTTAATCATTGGTTTGGGCCTTTTTCTGCATTGATAACTGACAAATCCTGTAATACAATGTAATACAACGTACTACAATGTATTACAGAAAAGGCGGTGACTATTATGTCAGTTTCGATCAGATTGAACGATGAGGAAGCAAAGTTAATAAAAATATATTGCACGCTTCATAACATAAGTGTGTCTGACCTGTTCCGTCAGGCTGTCATCGAGAAGATAGAAGATGAATACGATCTCAAATGCTATGAAGAAGCAATGAAGAAATATGAGAAAGACCCGGCTGCTTTTTCTCTTGAAGAAGTTGAAAAGGAGCTGGGACTTAAATGAGATATCATGTTGAGTTTGCAAAGGCGGCGCTGAAGGATCTGAAAAAAATGGATCCTCCGGTTGCCGCGCTTATAATCGGCTGGCTGAGAAAGAATATTGAGAACTGCGATAATCCGCGCATTCACGGAAAAGCTCTTTCAGCTGACCTTAAGGGTCAATGGAGATATAGGGTAGGTGATTACCGGATACTTGCCCAGATAGAGGATGATAAAGTGCGGGTACTCGTCATTTGCATAGGTCATCCACGCGATATCTATGAGAACTGACCCCTTCTGAAGTTCCGAAAATCTGCAAAGATGCTTTATAATGTGAGATGTCCGCTGTGACAGCGGACTATTAAATTGGGAGGAATATAAAAAATGAAGATCGGATGCGTAAAAGAGATCAAGAACAATGAGTTCCGTGTGGGACTCACACCCGACAATGTCAAAGCCTATGTCGCTGCCGGCCACCATGTCTATATGGAAAAGGGCGCAGGCGTCGGATCGGGCTTTACTGACAACGAATACATCGATGCCGGTGCGTCGCTCATCGACAATGCGGCCGAAGTATGGGCTCTCGTTGACATGATGGTCAAGGTAAAAGAGCCGCTTCCGGAAGAGTACCCGCTCTTCAAGGAAGGTCTTATCCTTTACACTTATCTCCACCTCGCGGCAGACAAAGAGCAGACAGAGGCTCTTCTCGCCGGCAAGGTAAAGGCAGTTGCTTATGAGACCATCCAGGAGAAGGACGGATCTTTACCGTGCCTTGCTCCCATGTCACAGATTGCAGGCCGTCTCTCCATTCAGGAAGGCGCAAAGTACTTAGAGAAGAAGTTCGGCGGCGAGGGCATCCTACTGGCAGGCGTTCCCGGTACACCTAAAGCCAATGTCGTTATCCTCGGCGGCGGTACGGTCGGCATGAACGCATGCAAGATCGCAGTCGGTATGGGCGCTAACGTAACGATCCTCGATGTAAATCTCAAGAGACTCGAAGAACTCGATAACAGATTCGGTTCACACATCCAGACTCTTGTTTCCAACGATTCAAATGTTGAGAGAGCAGTAAGGGATGCCGACCTCGTAATCGGTTCCGTACTCATCCCCGGCGGTTCCACGCCCAAGCTCTTCAAGCGCAAGTATCTGCCCGAAATGAAGAACGGTGCGGTATTCGTAGACGTAGCGATCGACCAGGGCGGATGCGGTGAATCTTCCCGTGTCACGACACACGACGATCCTATCTTCGTTGAAGACGGTGTCGTTCACTACTGCGTAGGCAACATGCCCGGTTCCGTTCCGAGAACATCCACGATCGCTCTCACGAATGCCACGCTCCGTTACGGTCTCCAGATCGCAGGTTCAGGACTTGAGGAAGCTGCAAAGGCAAACAATGCCATCGCTGCAGGTGTCAACTGCTACGACGGCAAGATCGTCAACAAGAATGTTGCTCTGGCTTTGGACTGTGAGTACACGGACCTTGCTACACTCATCTGATTTGAGCTGATAAGACAATATTAAAGCGGCAGTCCTTTACCGGGCTGCCGCTTTTTAAGTGTTGACTTTTCGGATTATTACTTTACATATCCGAGCCAGACGCCTGAGCTGTTGAATTCGCTCATCCTGCCGTCTATCTCGAGCTTGCCTGTGGCCATCTCGCCGGAAGACTTCAGATAGTACCAGTTGTTGCCGAGCTTAAGCCAGCCCGTGACCATGTCGCCGTTCTTGGGGTCGAGATAATACCACTTTCCGCCTGACTGTTTCCATCCGGTCGCCATGCTTCCGTTGGTGTTAAAGAAATACCACTTGCCGCCGACTTCTTTCCAGCCCGTGACCATGTCGCCGCCGTTATTGAAGAAATACCACTTGCCGCCGATCTCTTTCCAGCCTGTGACCATGTCGCCGCCGTTATTGAAGTAATACCACTTGCCGTCGAGCTGCTGCCAGCCTGTGAGCATGCTGCAGTTTTCGGGATCGAAATAGTACCACTTGCCGCTGACCTGCTTCCAGCCTGTGACTATCTTTCCGTTTGTGTTGAAGTAATACCAGTCCTGGTCAAGTTGGAGCCAGCCTGTCAGCATTACGCCGTTGGACTTGAAATAGTATGTGTCATTTCCGATCTCGGCTAATCCGGTAGTCATATAACCGGACTCGTTGATGTAATACCATTTATTGTTCTCGCTGATCCATTGTTCTTTGACCGGAATACCTTCTTCGTCGTAATACTGCCAGTATTCGCCGTCTTTGACCCAGCCGGTTTCAGGCGGGGCATCAAACTTGATCTCGGCATCGCCGAAAACTCCGTATATGGCATAGCTTTCGCCGGGGACTACCGTGATGCTGTTGAACTGTTCTTCTTTTCCTTGATAGTAAACTGCCTTAAGAGAGATATTGTAATAGAAAGCGTCATTTGCGATAGTGGTGACCGTTGAGGGAAGAGTTACCGTCTCAAGGCTTTCGTCATCGCCAAATGCAGCGGTTTCAATGGTTTTTACACCTGGCTTTATAATTACTGTTTTAAGATCATCGCAATAAGCAAAAGTTCTTTCATAGATGGTATCGACACTTCCGGGTATAGTGACCGAAACAAGGCCGCTTTCTTCAAAAGCACAGCATCCTATGCTCTTTACGCTGGAAGGAATGCTGACCGAAGTAAGCTTTCCGCAAACGTAGAAGGCATAATCTCCGATCATGGTAACGCCGTTTGTGATAGTTACGGATTCAAGATCTGCGCATTCACCGAAAACATAGCTGTCCATGTATGATATCTTTCCCGGAAGGACGACAGATGTAAGGCCTGTTTTCGAAAAAGCACCGCTTCCGATACTGGTAACACTAGACGGTATCTCTATGGACTTGAGGCTTGTGCAGGAATCGAACGCATATCTTCGTATTTCCGTTAAGCCTTCAGGAAGGATTACTGACTCGAGTGAGCTGCATCCGGAGAAAGCATAGTCGTAGATAGAAGTTACGCTTTTGGGAATGTTGACCGTCGTAAGACTGCTGCATCCCGAAAACATGCCGTAGCCGATATGATCTATACTTCCGGCTATCAACACTTTCTCAAGTTTGGTGCAGGAGCCGAACATGCCGCGGGCCATCGAAGCATCGGGTCCGAAGCAAATGGTAGCTGATGTCATTTGTTTATTGTTCCCGAAAGCATCGTCACCGAGCCATTCAATTCCGGTGGGTATAAAGACTGAAGTAAGTCCTGTGCTATTGAATGCCTCGCCGCCAATGCCTTTCAGAGACTCAGGCAATGTTATAGATTGGAGGCTCGCGCAGTCTTTGAAAACGCCGTATTCCAATTCCTTCACTCCCTCATTAAGAGTTACAGATGAGAGATAGTAGCAGCTGTCAAATGCAAACCGGTCGATAGATTCTACTTTCCCGGGAATGGTGATGGAGGTCAGTGAATAACAGGACCTGAAAGCCTCTTCACCGATATATGTTACAGTATTCGGGATATTGACCGAAACAAGTGATTCGCAGTCATAGAAACACATACCGGGTATTTCCGTTATTCCGTCATGCATAGTTACCGATGCCAGCTTGTCGCAGTCGCCGAAAGCTCTTCCGTCAATGAACGTGACGCTTGCGGGAATATCCACGGAAGTAAGGTTGTCGCATTCACGGAATGAATAGAAACCAATGCTGGTTACCGTGTTTGGAATGCTTACGGATCTCAGAGAACAAAACTCAAATGCATATTGACTGATGTTTGTTACTCCGTTCCCGATCACGACGTCAACGATCTCCGAGTTATGCGAATACCAGGGTGTCTTGTGATAATCCATCTGGACCATGTCACCTGTTCCGCTGATCGTTAGCTTACCATTGCTGTCAAGTGTCCAGGTCAGGTTTTCTCCGCACGTTCCACTGTCAATGACATCAGCCGAGACGGTGATGCCGCCGAAGAACATTGCCGTCACCAAAGCGGCAGAGAGCGCGAGCGGGGCGCTCCAGATCTTTTTTCCAATCATGAAAAATCTCCTTGTTAAAAAAATACCTAAATTCCCGCGTTTGGGATATTCCAAACAACACGAGTATATTATGTTCGAAAAAACCGAACATCTCAATAATAAATTATACTTTTGCAGGAAATCCAAAAAGAAGTATCAGGAGGCTCCGACCCAGGCCGAGATCTCTTCATCGGTCGCATCGGCGCCGAAACGCTCGCCTTCGAGCCAGTTGCCGCTCCCTGCAAGCGCTGCGAGATTATGGCCGCTCTCACCGATGCCGCTGCTGCCGGAAGTGCAGAAGGGGATGACGGTGATCCCGGTAAAGTCATAGCTCTCAACGAAAGTATCCATTATCCTGGGTTCTTCGCCGAACCAGATCGGATAACCGATGTATATGGTCTTATATCTGTCCAGCGAAAGAGGTTCGCTTCCTATCTGCGGACGGATCGTGGGGTCATTCTGTTCGATGGCGCACCTGCTGTCCGAGTTCTTGTAATCGCGGTCCTCATCCGTATAAGGCTCGAAAGCAGTGATCTCATAAAGGTCCGCGCCGGTCTGGGCGGCGATCTTTTCGGCAATGCCTTTAGTGGTTCCTGTGGCGGAAAATACGACAACAAGAGTGGAATCTCTTTCGACGGTTGTCTCAGGTATGAATGTCGAGACTATCTCCGACGATTCCTCAAGGAGCAGTTCCTCAGAGTCGCTCGTCTGTTCAACGGGAGTTGCCTTTTCGATCTCTTCGGAGGATGATTCCTGTCCTCTGCCGCATGCGGCGATGCCCAGCATTACAGGCAGACACAAAAGCAGACTGAAGAGCTTTTTCAGGTGTTGCATTCAGCGGATCCTCCTATATTATCCTTGCCCGGATTCTTATCAGGCAATTGTCCCCACAACGATATAAATCATACCAAGTTAAAAGGGGGGAATTCAATGCGGGAAAATTTGAGATTTGGAAGGGAAGAGAAAGGGGTTGTCCGAAGACAACCCCCGATGTTCTAGAATGATTCCCGGTCCCGAAAGAACGGTCAGCTTATCCGACATTGGGTCCTTCATCCTCAACGGGATCACCGCTTGTTACGATAAGATCCCCGGCATCGAATGTAATGATCTCAAATTCCAAATCTTTGTACTCTTCTTTATTATTCATAAGTATCACCCCCCGTATACGTATTTGTCTGCGAAGTAAGAATAAGCACCGAGTGCAACAGCAGTGTCTGCAAACTTGTTACCCAATACGACGCACTTGCCCATATAGTCTTCATAGTAGAATTTGTATTCGGTACCGTTGATGGTGATAAGCATGCCACCGTACAGTCTGGCTGGAGTTATTCCGGAAATCTCAACATAGTACAGACTTGTCGCATTCTTTCTTAACGAAATATCGAGCGTATTATTGTTATCTTTGATGACCAGATCATTAAGCTTAGACGCATCGGAAACCTGGAAGTAGAGTCTTACCTTTGTCTGCGATGTGCAGATAACAGACATACTGTTGTATTTGATCCCGAGTTCAGGACGATCTGTGCCGATAGTCTTGATTGGAAGAGCTGCATACTGGTCGACATAACCCTGAGCCGCTGCTTTCTGTGCAGCAATATATTCAGATACTGTCGGCAGATCTGTGAAGCCGCCGGGTTCCTGTATGCTGGAAAGGTATTTAGGTGCATTGGCAAGGTCATCTGTCCTGTAACCGAAATAGTTCTGAGATTCAGCTCCGTAGTTGAGCATTGCCTTGAGCAATCTGTGGATCTTGATCTCGGTCATGTTGTTCAGGTTTCCTGTTTGTTTTGCGAGTGCATCAGCATAATCGACTACGCGGCACTCCCCGGTAATGATCACATTATTGCCGTTCCTGATCTCCATTGTGACGGTATCGGTCATGGCACGTGCTGCAACGCTACAAGTGGCAACATATTCTGCACCGCCGTGTGTAGAAGGATCCTGAACAGCTGTGAGAGTTCCTGTTACATTGTGTACATATGATTCCTGAGTTGTTGCGTCAATGCCTGATCCCCATGTGAAAGAAACGGTAACGTCAGCAGGATCTATCTTATCTTTAAGTCCTACAAAGAAGTTGACACCAATCTGGTCAGCGAGAGTTATTGAGTTGCCGGCGAGATAAGTTATGTCATCAAGATCGCCTTGGAAAGTTACATTTACATCACTGAACTTGCTGTTATAGAACGGAAGAGCATTTTCTGGAACGTGGCATACGGTCTCGCGGTTATCTTTGAAATGATCATAAGAATAGTCATTATCCCATATCCAAGTAAGTTTTGTAGGATCAGCATTTAAGTAAATATCTGCGACGTTATTAGCGCCATAAAATGCTTTGAGACCGATACTTGTCAATTTATTGGAAAGATATACTGTTTCAAGACGATAACAACTATAAAATGCTTCCTCTCCAATTGTGGTTACACTATCAGACATAGTTAATGTTGTCAGATATTCACAATAGTAAAATGCCTGATTCTCAACAGTCTTAACTCCATCAGGAATGGATATGGATGTAAAGCCACAGTTTCTGAATGCTCCGGCTCCAATTCTCTGAACGCTTCCCGGGATGGTTATTGTTTTGGGTTTGTAGCAGTTGCTGAATGCATTATTACCAATGGATGTAATTCCGTTTTCGATAACGATGCCGGTAATCTGGTCTCTGTAATCATACCAAGCTGACTGACTCTCATAGTCCGTCATAGCTCCGGTTCCGCTTATGGTCAGAACGCCATTGCCTTTAAGCAACCAGGTTGCGTTATCACCACACTGACCGCTGGCGAGAATGTACTCCTCAAATGTAACGTTAATATCAGTTGAGTCACCTTTGGCGAATTTGGCGTTGAAAGCAGCTGTGTCTACAACTTTGCATTTTGTTGCTTTTCCGGCCTGGAAATCATCACAACCGCTGTCAGTCCAGTTAAGTGTAGGTGCGGCTTTACAAACGAATTCCGTTACGCTTGTACATCCCTTAAAAGCGTCAGCACCGATGTCTGTTACTGTGCTCGGGATAGAGAAGGTGGTAAGTGATCCGCAATCCAGAAAAGCATTTGAATCTATGTTTACTACACCTTCAGGAATAGTAATTTCTTCCAACTGTGAACAGCCGCTGAAAGCACTATTTCCAATTGACGAGACACTGGTGGGAAGTTCAATTGATGTAAGACAGGTACAATCCTGGAATGCATTATAACCAATGCTTTCAACACCTTCAGGAATATCGATGCTTACTAAAGAAGTGCATCCGTTAAATGCATTATTACCTATGGAAGTTGCACCTGAATTAATTCTCACTTTAACTATATCTGTTTTGTACTGAGCCCAAGTAGGAGCAGATGAGGCAGTATAGTCATACATTTTGCCTGTTCCTGTTATGGTCAACACATTACTGTTGTCTAATTCCCATGTCAGGTCATCGCCACAGGTTCCGTTGGCTTTTGAAATATTAAAACCAACGAAATTAACATTAACTTTTCCAGCAAATTTTTTGTTATAATCGTCACAATATTCAGCTTGGACTTTACATGTTGTTACCGGCTTGCCGGCAGACTTTGCTTTGAAATCATCACAAGATTCTTCATCCCATTCCAAATTATCCGGATTAGCGTAGCAAATGACCTCATCTACACTTGTGCAACACCAAAACGCTTCTGCACCAATATAAGCAATGGTGCTTGGAAGTACTACATTGGTAATGTTTTCACAATTTGCAAATGCATATGATTCTATTCGAGTTACACCTTCAGGAATCATTAACGAAGTAAGTGATCCGCAGGCATAGAAGGAATTGCTTCCAATATTGGTTATGCTTTCTGACAATGAAACACTTTCCAATTCGGAATGTGAATTAAACGCATTTTCCCCGATAGATGTTACCCCATTTTGTATAACAACACTTTTTATGCTGTTTTTGTAAATTTTCCAAGGCATTGAACTGCTAGAAAAATTTGTCATAGCACCCTGACCGCTAATTGTCAGTACATCATTGTAATCAAGGGTCCATGTTAAGTTGTCGCCACATGTACCGTCAGCAATAACATCCGCACTGACGTTCACCCCGCACACCGGCAGCATGACGGCAGCAGAGAGCGCAAGCGACAGCAAAGCACTGCAGATCTTTTTTGTCTTCATAACAAACTCCATTTCTTCGGGATATGCAAAAGCCTCCCCCGAGCGAGGATAATCTAAACCTATATTATTAAAAGGTATTTTCAAAAAACCACACTTATATGAAAGATGTCACGTTGTTCACGGTGTTTTGTAATGTTATCGGGATAATGTAACGGTTTTGTATTATTTCGGAAGGTGGACCGGGGGTTGGAGATCCTTTCCGGGCGGATTCAAAACCTGGCCCATCTGGTATGTATTTTTATTTATAAACATTATCTCACAAACGAAAAAGGACTGTCCCGCAACGGATCTCCGTCACGGAACAGCCCTTAAGATTACCTGTTATACAAAACCGAATTTTCTTACGGGTGATGTTTCCTTCATGCCGAGCGGCATCGTGATGTCTTCGGCAGTAAGGATGGGGAGGACCTCATCGGATTCTTTGAGATCGGGGCCGTAGTTCCTGGAAGCGAAGTTGAGGATAGCGTTCTCTATCAGGTTGCGGCAGAAGCGTCCGTTGCCCGAATCAGTGAACTTCAGAGCCTCTTTGCAGAGAGAAACCATCTTTTCTTTTGCCTCGGGAGTAACCGTAAATCCTCTTCTTGAGGCTTCGAGCTCGGCGATGCTGACCATAGTATCAGTTCCGTAATCCTTGAACTCGATGCAGAAGGGGACACGGGAGCGGAGTCCGGGGTTGCACTCGAAGAATGCTCTCATCTTGTCGGGATATCCTGCAAAGATGACTATCGTGTCGTCGCGGTGATTCTCCATCTCTTGAACGATGGTGTTTATGGCCTCATCACCGAAGCTGTTCTTGCGGTCGTCCGTGAGGGAGTAAGCTTCATCGATGAAGAGGACTTTTCCGCGAGCCTCTTTGAAGAGCTTCTTTACCTTTACCGCGGTCTGTCCGGTGTACTCGGCGACGAGATCGGCACGTCCGGCTTCGAGAACTTTATTGCTCTCGGTGAGTCCCAGCTCGTGGAATATACCTGCAAGGATCCTGGCGACGGTTGTTTTTGCCGTACCAGGGTTGCCGATGAATTCCATGTTCAGCGACATTGAGAGCTTGTCACCCTGCTCCTTGCCGAAGGCTTTTTTCATCCTGGCGAAAGCTGCGATGCGCCTGACCTGTTCCTTAACGTCTTCAAGTCCGATCAGTTCATCGAGCTGGTCAAGACAGGAGTTGCCGTCTTTGGGCTGCTCCTCAGAGTCACCGTAGATCAGCTTCAGCTTCTCCCGGACCTCTTCGATGCCTTTCTTGCCGATATTGCGGATTCCTGCTATCTCGTCCTCGGTCATACCGTGAAGCTCGGCAACGGTATTGATCCCTGCGCGCTTGAGGCAGTTATAAGTCCTGACACAGAAATCCATATCCTCGATGATCGAGTCGGGGCTGGGTGACGCGGCGGCGCATTCTCCGTTATCCTCCGATGTGTCAGATGATGTGTCGGATTCCAAGTCGTCATCCTCGATGAGGTCGAAATCGTCGAGCGCATCCGCGGCGTTGACGGCAGCTTTGTACTCCTCGCTTTTTACCCTGTAAGCCAGCTGGCGGAATGAGGATGTGAGGACGGACAGGATGAGTTCCCGCCCGGGCTTATATCCGTCCGGCGCATAGTCTGCGGGTTTGAACGAGCCACAAGGGAAGATGAGCGACAGAAGCATGCGCTGCTTGGCTGTTATTTCTTCCCGGACGCTCAATAGGAGTTCCGTAGAACTCTCTTTCTTGCCTGTGACAATGAGGAACATGATGTCTTTTTCGGCCATCTCATTGAAAAGGTCACTTATATAATATTCACTGATCTGAAGAGCTGATTTGTCCGACGGTTTCTTATCCGGAACAAAAGTATAGATACTGCGTCCCTCGGCGTAGAAGTCCTCGGGTGCCGGAGCTTCGGGAGCAACTTCCGCCACATCCTTGAAGATCCAGGTCAGATCATCGTCCGGCAGAATGGTTTCCTTGCCGGCGATCAGAAAGCAGTCGATGTGACCGCCGGCTTCAGGTACCAGCTGGATCCCCAGCGGCGCGTCCCCGTCCAGTATCTCCGAATACTTAATGAACTTCTCACTTGCCGGCCTATAGTCGGCCAGATCATACATATACCTGCCTGCAGGGAGGATGTCCATCTTCCTGCTGTAACTTACTCTGATTGATTTTGACATATGCTGTCACCTTCCTTTCGATATTGAAAAACCATTTGTTAGGACTGAATGAAATAAAACGATCCCCGCGAGTCCGGACTTTTTCCCTGGCCCGCTCCGTGTCATCTGCTGCCGGCATCTGAACTCCTTGCCGATGCAGGCGACACATCATCGCAGGGCTTAACCGGTGGCCCGTCCGCCTCTAAAAAACGAGGATCTGGTTGTCAAGTTACGGGGTGACAGCACAACGAAAAAAGCCGTTGTTCTGACACCTGTCTGAAAGCAGACTTGTCCCTGCCATCAGATCTGTGTCAAAATAACGACTTTTCAATTTGCCCATTTCTCGGGCGTGGAGTTATTGTACCTCAGGTATTATGTTAATTCAAGGGGAATTTAAGAAAAAGTTTAAGAATCTTAAAAACTCGGGCGGTCAGGATTGCTTTTGAACCCCGGATGTTTCGCGAGTGCTTTTTGAAAACCCCGGCTAAAACATCGGCTACAGCCGAGGTTTTAACCTGCTTTTGTTCAGATTTTGAAGAAACCCCGGTCAAAAGCACGGCGTATGCCGGGTTTTTAGCCGTGTTTTAATCTGGTAAGACCAGACATTCAGTTGAGGCAGATCCGCACCTTCTTTATTCGGCATTTATGCGGCAGTGCCGAATCGTTTGCCGTATTTTTTGAGCATCAGCATGAAAAAATCCTGCAAAAATAAGACATAGCCGTATCTTTGCCGAATTCATTTACAGAAAAGTTTCTGCAAAAGATACGGCAGAGCCGAAACTCTGCCGTAAAACAATTCGTTAATAAGTCCTGAATGCTTACTTCCTTCCAAGGAACGGCGGCAGGAGCAGTGAGAAGAGGAACCCCGTTGCGAAGTTGATCACCGTTCCGATCGCTATGGCGATCAGCATCTGGTGAAGGAATGCGCCTGCGAGAACGACTATCGCTGACGGTGTAAGACCGAAATACAGGAACATCATCTGCAGGATGGTCTTGAGCTGTTCGGCGGACTGAACGGGGATCGAGAGCGATATGAACGTTCCGACTGTCGTAGCGAAGAAGCTTATCGACAGGATGAACAGGAGCCAGAGCAGGACTGCAAGAGGATTGCTGCCCAGTATTACGGCTGCGATTATCATCGGGACGATGAGGTCGATCGCGTTGACTGCCATGCACCCGAGGAGGGAATATACGATCTTCGCATAGCCTTTTTCCGGGATCAGGATGAAGAATTCGCGTGAAGTGTCTTCACGGATAGGATCTCCGATAGTTCTGTAGAAGGCCATGACGCCCAGGACAACCGCAGGGATAAAGTACGGCTCGGGACCTTCATAGTATTTGGTGGTCAGGAAAGCGGCAATGGCTGCGGCGATCGTGTAGACGATCATGGTGGTGGAGAATATCTTGAACTTGGCAAACCTGAAGCGGTTGTATACAGCCTTGTAGAAGAATACGTTTGCGCCGCTTCCGTAGTGGAAACCCTCGCGTTCGAGAGAACCCTTGCGCTCCTTCTCACGTGTAACCGTGGCACCCTTTGATGCGCGCTGTGCGTTTTCGATGGCCTCGGCCTTACGCTCTGCCGCGAACATGGCATCCTCGTAGAAATCGGCCTTTACCTTCCAGATAAAGAAGATCGTAAAGATGCAGGCTACGACGAAAAGTCCGAGATAGATGAGGGACATGGCCGTGTCGCCTGTTACCGCGTAGTAGGAGATGCCTCTGAGCCATCCCCAGACGGGTATCCAGTGTGTTGCGGGATTAGCGAAATAACCGAACATTCCCTGGACGATACCGACCTTGTTTATTGTGAGATAAGCCACAAAACCGAGTGCGATCGCGCCATATAATCCGATAACGAATTTATTTATATTTGCGATGCCGTTCTTCATCCTGGATGTGATCGTGTAGAAGACGACCTGGATGAGCGTGCTAATTACGAGGATCAGCGTGTAAACGACGATTATGGAGAAAGCGCCCCATACGCTGAAGCCCGCGTTATAGACAAGATTCGGGATCTGGAACAGTGCAAAGAGCGACACGAATAGCGACGACCCCAAAGAACACGTAAGCCGGAATAACATGACCGACTGCGGTTTCAGTGGTGAGGCAAACAACATGGTAACATCTCCCGGCTGGAAGATCTTTCCCGAGTTCTTTGAGTTGATCACGTTGGTTGCGAAAATAAACAGGAAAACCGCGGAGATCGCGATGTCGACCACGTTTTCGGGCTGGAGGCCGTATTTCTCCATGAATTCGGCCAGCCCTTCATGCTCTTCCTCCTCCTCCTCGATATGTGTTTCTTCCGCCTTATCGATGAGTTTTCCGGCGACCATTCCGATGATGCCGCCGACGATACTGCCTGCGAGCGTGATAACAAGGATCACGGCAACCCACGTCTTTAACAGCTTTTTGAGCGTGTTAAGGAGCGAGTGTGCGGCGTAATAAAGAAAAAGTCTCATTATGATTCTCCTTCATCGCCTTTGCTGCCGCCGCTTACGGCATCTTTCTCGATGCCTTCCGTAACCTCGAAGAAGAGGTCTTCGAGCGATTTGCCGCTGCCTTCGATCTCGCTTCTCGTTACGTTAGCCTTGATCTGACCGTTCTGCATGATGATGGTCCTGTCCCAGAGCATATCGACGCTGTCGATGATGTGAGTACTGATGAACAGGGTCTTTCCGGCTTTGCGCATCTCTTCGATGTAGTTCTTGAGTTCCTTGATCGCATGGGGATCAAGGCCGAGCATGGGTTCGTCGAGAAGGATGATGTCGGGATCGGGAAGGAGCCCGAGGCAGAGATTGAGCTTCTGCTGCATACCTTTCGAAAGCTCGTCGCCGAACTTTTTGCGCTTGTCGTCGAGCTCGAACCTCTCGAGGAGCTCGTTGATGCGTTCCTTGTAATTTGTGAGCTTATAGGCTCTTGCGATGAACTCCATGTGCTCCGCTACCGTGAGTGTAGGGTAGAGCGAAGGCATCTCCGGGATGTATCCCAGCACTTTGCGTGCCTCAACGGACTTGTTCAGCATACCGTTGACGGTAATGGTTCCTTCGTATTTAAGGAAACCGATGATGGACTTTATGATCGTACTCTTGCCGGCGCCGTTAGGTCCCAGAAGGACTGTCAGAGAGCCCGGCTCCAGAGTGAAAGATACGTCGTTGCACGCGAGATTCTTGCCGTAACGCTTGGTTACGTTCTTTACTTCCAGCATATAATTAACCTCCCCATATATCCGTAAAGCGATAACAGTTTGCCATTTGGAGACCTCCTTTGCAAGGAAAAACGGAACCTTAAGGCTCGAAATTAAGGTAAAGTTAAGGGCTGCCCCGGCCTTTGCGGCTGAGGCAGCCCCGCACAAAAGAGGGGGTTAATATGTATCGGAGGAGTTGCTGTGTTATGCGGATTCGGCAGGTGCCTCGATGACGTACTCACCGTCAGATTCCACCCTGATGCCGGCCGCTTCGATCTCGAACTCCATGATCTCGGCCAATGCCGAATTCACGGGTTCCCTGATGAGGGAATAGATGAGACGGTTGCCGAATTCGGTGTTCGCATTCTCGTGCAGGAATTCCCTCATGGCACTGCTTACGGTAACGATATATCCGACCTCGGAGGAGATCTCCCTGAGTCTCAGGTCGATGATCTGGTCGATCGCTTCGGGGGAGAGACTGTAGTAGTTGATGATGGAGGTGAAACGGCCAATCAGCTCGTAGGATGCGCCCATCTCGATCATCTCCTTGCGGCTGATGTCCGAGTAGTGATCCTCGATGTGTTCCTTTCTGTCGACACCGAAACCGATCTTCTTCTCGGATTCTCTTCCCGTTCTTACGACGTTGAAGGATCCCATGCCGATGAAGAGGGTCTTTGAAGTGTCGATGCCGTTGAGCGTGTAGCCCTCGATCGTCTCGAGGATCTGAGCCTGAACGCGTGCGTCTACGTCGTCGCCGTAGGAAGTGTACTCGGGAACGAGCCTCTTATCGAATTCGTCGAGGAAGACGATGCCGATGCCGTTAGAACCGCCCTTCTTGAGGTCGGTTACGATGGCTCCCGTATCAGAACCGCGGAATCCTTCCGACGTGATCTGGTTCGTGTCGACGATGCTGATGATGAGCTTCGGAATCTTCTGCTTGAAGTAAGCCTTCAGAGCCCTGTATGTCTCAGTCTTTCCGCAGCCTGAGGGAGCGCAGAGGATCGTGTTGTTCCTGCAGGTGAAGTTGCCGTTAGCGGCATTCTGCAGATACTGGTAAATGTTGACCAGTACGAGACGCAGATTCTTCTGGCCGATGACTCTCTCGCTGATGGCTCTCTTGAATTCCGCGAAGGAAGTGGTCGAGAGCCAGTTCTTGATCTGTTCTTCAGTGGAATCCGACAGGATCTTCAAGGACTCGAAAGAGAAATACGGCTTGGGAATATCGTTTACGTCACGGCTTTCGGACTTTGCTTCCGGCGCTGTGCGGCGGGATCTGAGAGCCTTCATGTGCATGACGTTGTAGTCGACTTCGATGACGAGCTCGTCCTCCTTGGAAGATGCGATGAACATGATAAGTTCCTTGGCGGTTTCCTTCATGAGCACCTTTCTGAACGTATCGAATCTCGTGTAGGCAGGAGCATACTCATGGAGTACCTTTGTGATACATTCGTAGTGCTCCAAAGAATTATAGCTGTCGCCGACGAACATGAAGAAGTAGCCCTTCTCCGCATTTGTGATCTTGATCTTTGCGATGTCCTTGATCAGTCCTTCGGCGGAGAAATCCGTGATGACGATCCTGCAGTAGATGATGATATTGTCTCCCTTGGTCGTGTAGGCGAAAAGTCCGCCATTGGGAAACTTGTTGAAAAGTGAACCCTTCTTGAGAGTAAGGCCGTTCTCGTAGACCTTGTAACTCAACGTACTGAGAGAAATGAAATCCTTCATAAAATAATACCTCCTGAATTGGTGCAGGCTCCCGCTTGACTGAAGATAAAAAAAGAATCTTTATCGCTTTGTCACCTCCGTTTTTGTAAGATTCTTAATTTACCCGGCATGTTTTATGCCATATTCTTAAATTGTTAAGCAGGATTGTACCACGGATAATGATTATTTCAAGTGAAATTTAAGATTAAATTTAAGAATTTTAAAAATGCTGTCCCATAATTCGAACAAATTTAAGAAAATGCGTTGACTTTCGGGACCGCGCTACAATATAATCTGTAATATATCTCAATTTTCTTAAGCAAGGGGAATGCTTAAAATGGATCATGTTATCGATGACAAAGAGCGCGTCGAGGTAGGGCGCCGTCTTAAGGAGTTCCGTAAAGAGAATCGTCTGACACAGCAAAAGATGGCTTCAATGATAGGTTATTCTTCACCATATTACAGCCTGATAGAGAACGGCAAAGCCGTGAACGTCAATCAACGTTCTTTCGAGCGCATTGCAAAAAAACTGAAGATAAACAAGACCTGGCTCATTGAGGGCGTAGGCGAGCCGGCTGTAGATTATGTGCTTGCCGTCGATCCCTTTTCCGACAATATTATGATCGAGACTGAGGATCACGGTGTACCGCTATCTTCACAAACCAGCAGAGAGACACTATACACGATGCTGCTGAACCTTCCCAAACTGAATACCGACGAATTAGAATTGCTTATTGATTTTGCAAAGACTCAAAAAGAGATGAAGCAAACGGAGCAGAACCGGTTATCAGAATAAGGGAAGGTTTTTTTATTGCTCTGAAAAAAGAAAAACGGATCTTTAATCCGTTTCTCCTTTTGCATACCTGTTATTTAATATCTCATCCAGAGAAGCCGGTGCCCAGCCGAAGAACCCGCACCAGCAGTTATAGAGTTGTCCCTGATAATCGAATCCCGATGCCACACAGCATTCCCGCATCTTCTTAACGGATTCCGCGACAGCGTAAAACTCGGGAGTCGTATGGACATGCCCGTAGAGCATCACCGTGTCCGGCTTTGAGTCGTGGCGGTAAGAGATCATGGGGTAGTGGCACATAATGACGTTATGCTCGCCGTCTTTGATCTCCATGCAGGGAACAGGCTCCTCTTCAAAGAATCCGAGAATGTCTTCAGGGAATTTCCTGAGATCGTGGTTGCCCTTTATAAGGTGCTTTCTCCCTTTGAGCTGCGGAAGGATGCGCCTCCAGTTTTCGGACGATCCCCAGCAGAAGTCGCCCAGGATGTATATGTCATCACTGTCGGTGACCTTTCCGTTCCAAAGGGCGATCATGTCCGACTCCATTGAATCCACGTCATCCCACGGCCTGGAATCATACTTGAGAATGTTCACATGGCAGAAATGAGCATCCGCTATATAGTAATTCATTTATCAGTCTTCTCCCGTCAATTCGTCAATCCGGTTGTATCTCAGGTGAAACTTCCCGAGATCCGAATCCTCGTGATAGTGCGCGAAATACCAGTCTTTGAACTTCACGGTCTGTGCCAGTGAATCCAGGAACTTGGTAAACCTGTTGGACGACCGGTAATACATGCCTTTCATGTTCATGGAACAGAGCATGGTCTCGGGTCCGCAGTGAGTCAGGATGTAATCGACTTTATTGCCGCACCTGTCGAGGTTCCTTATTGCTTCATCATACTCCTCATCGGAAGGCATTTCGCGGGGCCACCAGGAAAATCCCTCAGTGCGCCATGCCCTGTCGGAGGATTCGGCACCTCCCATCGTGAAGAATGTCTTTCCCGCGATGGTAAAGATCTGTCCCCTCATGAGGTGGATGGTGTTGCTGTAGATCCTGTGCACCTTGCCGCCGTTCCATTCCTCGACAGGGTACATGTCCAGCGCATCGTGATTCTCGTGATTGCCGTCTATGAAGAGAACGGTGTAGGGCTTTTTCTCCCAGTATTCGCGCGGCTCGTCGTCAAAGGCCAGCATGCACTTCCATTCATAGAAATCGTAAGCGAATTTGTCGCCCATTATGTCTTTGCCTGTCCATACGCCGCCGAAATCCCCGAGCACGATAAGGTAATCGTCACGGGTCAGTTCATTACCGACCACGCGGTCAAATTCATCGATCTTTTCGACGTCTATCAGCCTGTGTGTATCGCCTTTAATGAATATCCGTGACATGAATTCAATTTCCTTTCGTGAACCCGTTTGGCGGTTCCGTAATGACTGATCCGTTTTCTGTCAATGTCAGTTCCAAAACCCTGCGGTATAAGCAGTGCATGTTTCCCAAGTCGGCATCGGTATGGTAATGCCCCCAGAACCACTCTTTGTATCTGAGTCCGTGTTTTTCGATCAGGTCTGACAGGAACACGGTCAGAGCATTAGAGCTGCGGTTAAACTGTCCTGCCATTTTATAGACATATTCTTCCGGTGCGCAGTGCGTAACGACATAATCGACTTCAAAATCATGAGCTGCGAGATTTTTTAACGCCTCCTCATATTCGTCTGCGGACGGAAGTTCGCGGCGCCACCAGCTTTTGCCTTCCTCTCGGTATTCGGTGTCAGTCGACTGGGCTCCGCCCATCGTGAATATCTTCTTGCCGTCTATCTCGTAGACCTGGCCTCTCATCAGGTGGATTACGGAATCAGATATCATGTGGACTTTCCCGCCGTTCCATATGGTGACGGGATATGAGTCGAGAGCGTCATGATTCTCGTGATTCCCGTCGATGAAAAGAGTCGTGAACCTTCTTCTCGTATATTCTTTGATTATGTAGTCATCAGTTCTGTTCAGGTCAAAGATGCCGCCGAAATCACCGGCGATCAGAACGTGATCGTTCTTGGTAAGTTCTTTCTGTACGGGGAAACGCCGGGTATTGAGTTTGTTCCAATCAATATCACAATGCGTATCACCCGTAATGAATAAGCGTGACATGAGTACGGCTCCATAAAAATATATCTATATCAGTATAAGATACAGGCACTTTGGACTTCATGCAATTCAGTTTTTAGGACAACATTTCCGCTGCCCTGTTATTCTCATTTTGATGGGCTATAATCGAAATCAAGAGTAGTCAGACAAGTTTTATCCCGGAAGGAAGTGATCTGTTTTTATGAAGTTCTTACACTTGGGAGACCTGCATTTGGGCAAGTATCTTGCAGATTTCGATCTGCTCGATGACCAGCGATATATCCTTGATCAGATCCTCGAACTGATCGAGAAGGAATCCGTTGACGCGGTGCTGATCGCGGGAGACGTTTACGACAGGGCGAATCCGAATGAGAATGCCATCAGTCTTTTGGACTGGTTCCTTAACGAACTCTCGTCCATGGATGTTCAGGTGTTCCTGATCTCGGGCAACCACGATTCTGACGACAGGCTGAATTACGGCAGCTGGGTCTTCGAGAAGCAGAAGATCTATATATCTTCTGTTTTTAACGGCAGTCTCGCGCACCGCGGGATAAAGATCGGGGATGTTGCGGCGGAAGTGTACATGCTTCCATTTGTAAAAGCTTCCCAGGTCAGACATTTCTATGATGAAGATGAAAACATCAAGACATATGAGGATGCGGTAAGGACTGTCATTGATCACGCTGATATCGATGAGAGCAAGGTAAATATCCTGATCGCCCATCAGTTTGTATCGGGCAGGGGTGAGGATCCTTCACTGGGTGGTTCCGAGAGCGTCGCTACGCAGAATGTCGGAACGATCGAGAAGATAAGCGCCGACGTTTTCGACAAGTTCGATTATGTCGCTTTGGGTCACATCCATTCGCCTCAGCAGGTCGGAAGACAGGAAGTGAGATATGCCGGCTCGCCTCTTAAGTATTCGAAGAGCGAGGTTTCCAATAAGAAGTCCGTACCAATAATCACGGTGAACGGAAAGGATGACATCAGGATCGATCTGGTGCCGCTCAAGCCGAGACGTGACGTTATCCACATCAGAGGAACCATGAGGGAACTTCTGGATAAGGCAGATGAGTACGGTAAGGATAACTATATCTATGCCACGCTTACGGATGAGGATCCGATCAATGACGTCATGAGCATCTTTCAGCAGACTTATCCGAATACGATAGCCATTGATTACGACAACTCTCATACGAGGGCAGAGGAGCAGATAGATATCTCGAAGATAGCTCAGAAGAAGTCATTTGAAGAACTGATAGGTGAGTTCTACAAGCAGATCTACGGAAGCGAGATCACTCCGGAAGAGATGGAAGTCATGAGAATGGTAGCTAGAGAGGCAGGTGTTATTCATGAAGCCGATTAAACTTATAATCTGTGGTTTTGGTCCGTATGCGGGCAATATGCCGCCGATTGTTTTTGAAGATTTTGCCGGCAATGGCCCTTTCCTTATCTGCGGAGACACCGGCGCAGGCAAGACCTTTATCTTTGATGCGATATGCTTTGCGCTTTTCGGCAAGACGAGCGGTGAATACAGAGATAACAAGAATCTCAGGAGTGAACATATCAAGGAAACCGATGAGAGTTATGTGGACTTTTATTTTTCTCATCAGGGAAAGGATTATCACATCCGGAGATCACCTCAGTATGACAGAACGAACAGGCGCGGCGGCGATCCGGTCCATGTGAGCGAGAAGGTTGCGCTGTATATTGAAAAAGATCCTCCTATCGAGGGAGCGAAAGAAGTGGAACCTGCCATAGCGCGGATCCTTAACGTCAGCTATGAACAGTTCAAGCAGATCGCCATGATCGCACAGGGAGAATTCCGTAAGCTCCTTAATGCGAGCACAAATGACAGAACTGAGATACTGCGCACCATTTTCGATACCGAGAAGTATCACAGGATGGAGCGAATACTTCAGGAGCGCCAGAAGGCCGCCGAAGAAAAGTCGAACGCTTTGGAAAACAGCATCATCCAGTATTTTGACGATGTTAAGACAGATCCTGCTGATGAGTCAGCGGCGGATATTCTTGAACTCCAAAAGAATACGGCTGAAAGCGGAAAGATCGCGAATCTGGAGAAGATCCTTGAAGCGATAGATTCCGTTATCAAATCCGATGAGGAAAAGATAGCGGCCATAAAGGCAGAGCGTAAAAAAGCCGAAATCGAACTGAAGAAGTTAAACGACGATCTTGCCAGATCCGAAAACATAAATCAGTGTATTTCAAGACTTGCCGAACTGGAAAAAGAGAATAAGGAACTCGGAGAACAGGTCAAGGATATTGAAGAAAAAGGTATCGTGCTGCTGCGACAAAAGGCGGCAACGCACGATGTGAATCCGTCTTATGCGGCATGGAGTTCAAAGTGCAGGGAAGCCGAAGATACCGCTAAGAAGATCGAGGACAGCAAAAAGAGGCATGAAGATGCTGTCAGACTTGCCGGAGAGGCTTCGGTAAAACTGGCTGAAGCTGAGACTCATAAACCTGAACTTGATGAGTTAAAGAAAATAATCGACAAGATCAGTGAAGAGGAAAAGAAATATCAGAGACGTGATGAACTCAGAAAAATCGTTGAAGATCTGAATAAACAGAAGAGCAACTTGGAGAAGGAAGAGATCTCGATAAAAGAAGCAGCTGATGAACTTGATAATCGAATCGCTTCGCTGAAGAAATTAATAGAGTCGCTGAAGGAAAAGCCTGCCGAGTATGAAAGGGCCAAATCGGAAGGAAAGGATCTGAGTTCTCTTGAAGATGACGTGAGTGCGATCCTTGATGAAAAGGTGCAGGAGCGCGCCAGACTCCAGGCAGATCTTAAAGCAAAGCAGGAACTGTACAGTTCCTTGTTTGACGCTTACAAGACAGCCTGTGAAGAGAGGCTGGATGCAGAACGTATCCTCGACGGATGCAGGGCCGGTATCCTTGCCAAGAACCTGAAAGAAGGCGAGAAGTGTCCTGTATGCGGATCGACGCACCATCCTGAACCTGCAAAGAATACCGGCGATTCCATAACTGAGGATGAATTCGAAGCGTTCAAGGTTCGTGAGGAAGAGGCAAGGCAGAAAAAGGAAGGAGCCAACACTGAAGCCGAGAAAGCCAAGACTGTTCTCTCGTCTGCTGAAGAGCAGATGAGATCAGATGCCCTTGAGTGTCTCAGGAACCGCCACATTGGAGAAAATGCGGAAGGTGAGCCTCTTGATGAGATCCTTAAAACTTTAATGGAATCAAATGAGGTATTAAAGGGCAAGATCAATGAGAACAGCCTTCTCCAGAACAAGCTGAAAGAAGACTGTGATCTGCTTCAGAAAAAGGAAAAAGAACTTGAAGTTGCAACCGGAAAAGATACCGTGAAGCTAAATGCCGGCAGGGAAGATATATCTTCAAAGAAACAGCAGAATGAGATAGATCTCGCCAAATTTAATACTGAACTCAAAGAGTTGGAAAAGCTCAGTTTTGATGATTGGGAAACAGCCTCCGGCGAGAGGGACAAGGCATCCAAAAAGATGAACGAGATCAGCACTGCCATCGAGAAGGCTTCAAAGGCTAAGGCTGATGCCGATACGTCTTGTGCTGCGATCGAAGCCGAGATAGCAACACTGGAAGACGGATTAAAGAAGCAACAGGAAGAAGAGGTCGGCTTAAAGGCTGCTTTGGATAAGAAACTGTCAGACAGCAAGTTTGAGTCTGCCGAAGAGATGCTCGAGCTGGTCGTAACGGAAGATGTCATTACCCAAACGGAGAATCTAATCAACGAATATAAGCAGAAGGTGTCCACAAATAAGACAAGACTCGAACAGGCGAGAAAAGACGCTGAAGGAAAGACTGCTGTAGATATCGATGAACTGAAATTAAAATGCGATGAGCAGGATGAGAAGGTCAAGACGGTCAGAGCCGGAGAGAATGCCATTGCTAACAGACTCTCAAATAACAGGGAAAAACTGAAGAACATCACTGAGCAGAGAAGCGGATTTGATAAGACAAATGAAGAATACAAAGTAGTGTCCAGACTATACAGACTGGTCAAGGGCACAAGCGCCGGGACGGCCAAGATCACATTGGAACAGTTTATCCAGGCTTCCGGTTTTGACGGCATAATCGAAGCTGCCAACAGACGGTTGCTGCCTATGACAGACGGACAGTTTAAGCTCAGCCGTCTGGAAAAAGCAAAGGATAAAACGGGAAAGAGTTTCCTGGATCTTCAGGCTTTCGATACCAATACACAGCGCTGGAGACCCGTCGGCGATCTGTCGGGCGGCGAAAGCTTCAAGGCTTCATTGAGTCTTGCCCTGGGTCTTTCCGATACAGTATCAACAAATATCGGCGGCGTTCAGCTTGACGCGCTGTTCATCGATGAAGGCTTTGGAACCCTTGGTAGAAGATCTCTTTCTGATGCGATAGACATCCTTAATACGCTTTCCGGAAACAACAAACTGGTAGGTGTCATCAGCCACAGGGAGGAACTTTTCGAGAACATAAAGCAAAAGATCATCGTAACAAAGGGCAACGGCGGAAGCACTTTCACTGTCGATCTTGGAGAATGATATATAATGTCTTCTGATAAATAACCGAAAAAGGAGTTCCATCTGATCCGTCATGAAGACCGTAAATGTAGTGGCAGCCATTATAAAAGACGGAGATAAGATCTTCGCGACACAGCGCGGTTACGGCGATCAGAAGGACGGATGGGAATTCCCGGGCGGCAAGATCGAAGAAGGGGAGACTCCAAAAGATGCTCTTGCCAGAGAGATAATGGAAGAACTGGAAGCCGGCATCACCGTGGGTGATCACCTGGTCACCGTTGAACACGATTATCCGGCTTTCCACCTCCATATGCAGTGCTTCTGGGCAACACTTAATGAAGGGGCACATCTGAAACTTCTGGAGCACGAAGCTTCCAAATGGCTCTCCTTTGATGAATTGGACAGCGTTGACTGGCTGCCTGCTGACATCAAGGTAGTTAATGCTTTAAGAGAGAGTCTTGGCGGGTAATAGAACTCATGGTCACAAGACTCAGGTACGGTAATACAAACACTTTTCTTATCAGAGGCACATTTGGAAATCTGCTGGTAGATACTGATTACGCGGGGACCCTGCAGGCTTTTTACAAAGCATTAAAGAGCGAAGGCCTGAAAGTAAAAGACATTACATATGTCATTGCAACGCATTACCATCCCGATCACTGCGGGATCATAGGTGATCTGAAAGAGCAGGGAGTAAAGCTGGTTATTTTGGATACGCAGGTGCAGTCTGTCCACTTTTCTGATGCGATCTTCGACAGAGAACCGCGTCTTGAATATAAGAAGATAGACGAGAGCAAAGCTGAGATACTTCATTTCGGTGATTCGCGCGGCTTTTTAAGGGAACTCGGTATCGACGGGGAGATAATACCCACACCGAGCCACAGCGCTGACAGTGTATCCGTGATCCTGGACGACGGGACATGCATAGTGGGTGATCTTGAACCAAATGAATACCTGGATGCTTATGAGGATAATCCGACGCTTAAAGGTGATTGGGACAATATCCTCAAACGTGATCCGAAAAGAATTTTGTATGCACATGCAAATGAGAAGGAGTTGTGATCCTTCTCATTTGCTTTTATATGTATTTCATTTCTTAATTGTATGTAACTGGTATTAGCGTGAAAAGCGCCGGTCATTTCAGGGCGGCGCCGTCACTGAATGCGTTGCCGACTTTCTCACCCAATCCGATATATGCGTTGTTGCACGGATCGAATGTTATTGGCTTCAACTTTTTGGGGTCGATCTTTCCGTCCGTGACAACGCTCTCGTCTGCTGATACGTTTACGATCTCTCCGATGAGGATGCCGTTCTCGAAGCTCTTGACCCTGCACTCGAGAGCCATGGGAAGTTCGTCGATCAGGGGAGCGTTTACAAAAGCGCTCTTTGTGGCATGGAATCCCGCTCTTGCGAACTTGTCAGGAGTGTTATCCGCCGATACCATGCCGACGTAATCACAGGCGGTGACCTGGTCTTCGGTGCCCATGCTGACGGTGAAGGCTCCGGTTACAGCGAAGTTCTTTGTCGTTTTATGCTCGGACATGCTGATGGTGATCTCTTTGAAATCGGTGGTAATGCCCCATGCCGCATTCATGGCATTGGGAACGCCGTTCTCGTCGTACGTGCCGACGATCAGGACCGGCTGGGGAAACATAATGGGATGTGCTCCGAAATCGATTCTGCTCATGGTGTCTGTCCTCCGTTTGTTTATTTTTCTAAATCATACCAAAGTGCTTGAAAATTTTTTCGAAAAATCCCGTTTACATATCCCGGAAACGTTTCATAAAGGATAACAGCGGCAGGAATTATAAGCCGCTGGTTTTGCGTAGTGTCTGGGCGGCCCTTTGCCCCCCTTAAGGGCCGCCCTCCTCCTTAATGAAATTGCATGAAACTGCAACAAGAATAAATAACGATTGGATATTCGTAGTAAAATCAGTCCCTATAAACGTACTCTTAAAAGAAAATGCAATTTAATTGCAAAAAACTCTTTACAAACGGGAAGCGGATTTGTTATCATTCCCTTACAAATAAAATGTACGGCGCATAATTGGCAATGGAGGGTGATACCATGCTGAAGAACAACAGAATAGTCCGTTTTACGCTTACCGATGACAATACCCGCGTATGCCTTTCCGATCTTGCGACCGGTGAGGTCATAGACGTGTTGTCTGTACCGGAAGGCATGACGGATCCGGAAATGATCACGGAGTTTATCGCGCTTCCTGCGGCTGCCGAAGAGATGAATATCTCCTGCCTCAGATACAGATATATATATCTTCCTGTTATAAACGGGTTCGATCCTGACGAGGGAGGAAGCGCAGCATAAAAATATTTTGCGGAAAGTTGTTTACATAATCAAAAATTGTCTCATAAACATTATTAGTCGGATTTACGAATTGGAATAAGGGAGGTAAATACCATGGCTAAAGAGAGAGTTTTAACACGCGAGGAAGAGTACGACCTTTTCAGGAGATACCGCGAAGAGGGAGACCTTGAAGCCCGCGACGAGATCGTAAGGTGCAACATTAACCTCGTAATTTCTAGAGTACGTGAGTACAAAAGAGACGGTGTCGAATTTGATGACATGGTAAGCGAGGGCAACCTCGGTCTTCTCAGAGCGATCGAGAAGTTTGATTACACCAAGGGCTACAAGTTCTCCACTTATGCCATCTGGTGGATCAACCAGAACATAAGCAGATACATCAAGAATAACAGCCGCACCATAAGAGTGCCGGTCCATGCTCAGGAGAAGCTGGGCAAGATCCTCAGATGTCAGGCTGACTTCATTGATGAATACGGCATGGAGCCTACCTATGAAGAACTTGGCGAGAGACTTGGCATGAAGGCCAAGGAGGTTGAGTTCTACCTCACGGCAAGTGAGAGGACGAGTTCTCTCCAGGAAAAGATCGGCGATGATGACGCCGAGATGATGGATTTCATCGCCAGCGATGAGCCCACTCCCCAGGAGGTCCTGGAAGAAGAGGAACGTGACTTCCTTCTCCACAAGGCTATGGAGACATGCCTCACGGAGCGTGAGAAGTTCATCATCGAGAGGAGATTCGGCATCAACTGCGACAGAAAATACACTCTCGACGAAGTAGGCAACATGGTTCACGTAACCAGGGAGAGAGTCCGCCAGCTCGAGCTGCAGGCACTTAAGAAGCTGAGGCTCGGTCTCGGAGGATACGAAGCCGCATGAGCCGTGCCGGTCCCCCTCCGGACCGGCATTAATACTTTTTGCAATCAGATTTCATAAGAGTTTAAATCGGTTCTGCAATCTGATATCATTCAGTTACATTCAGGACCATTCGAGTCTGACAGATAAAGGATACCTTGATGGCCGTTAATACAAAGATCTATACATTCGAGAAAAACGATGAGCGGGCAGGATACGTACTGACCGTAGAAAAAAACGGTGTCAGATACGAGACGGTCTATGTCGAGATGCGAGCCCCGAACAAGAATGTGTTAAAGAGGATGGTCGAGGCTGCCAAGGGACCGGCCAGAACGCTGACTCAGTTCGCAAAGGACTGCAGCGATATTTCGAAATGTTCCCAAAATACGAAGAAGATAAATACTCCCGCTTTTGCCAGAGTCCTTGCCGGAAACGATGTTGTCAGGCCGCTCAAGGAAGAGATCATTCAGGCGCTTCTTAATAACGCGGCCGACAGGAAGATCGTCAATCCGGATGATCTTCTGCGTGCAAACGGATATGAATTGAGATCTGTTGCCGAGCGTGAGAAGAATGCCTCGATGTCGCTCGAGAGCACCAGGGAGTTCATTGCCCTGAAATCACGTGCGGATGCCGACATCAGGAGAAGATTGTCGGCTATCGGGAACACTACATGGATATCAGTTCCGGATTTCAGTTCTGCGAAGGATCCGGACCGTCCGCATAATGACAGATTCTTTTTCAGCGACAGGTTCGGCGTCATAGAACCTTATGACCTGAATACCGTTTTCGTGGATACAGGAACGAATCTCCCGGTTTACTGGGGCTTTTGTATAGATTCAACTGCTCCCTCCGTAAGAGCTGACAAGGCCGGAGCCGTAAAGAAGTTTCGTGAGATCCTGTTGGAGGACATAATCCATCCGGAGGAGATGAACGATCTTAAGATAAGTTTCGTCTATCAGAACAGGAATCTGTATAATGCCGCAGTCAGCGAATTATCCGATATCAAAGTAAGCAACTACATCTCGGTGGTGCTCATTCAAAAAGGCGAGATCGCGGCCGAGTTCACGCTCGGAAGAAGAGACGGAAAGAAGCAGATCTGTCTGCTCGGAGAGGCATGTGAACATTTCGAAGGCGAAGGCCCGGAAGAGGCAATAAAGATAATGAACTACGGCCATATAGAGCGAATGGATGTTCCGCTCTTCGGGTATTGAGAGTTTGCGTAAGGGGAAGTGAAGATGAACAACGACAGTTCCATATATACGGTAAAGAAAGATCTTAATACCCACGAGTATATCCTGACGGTAAGTAACGGCAAGGATAAGGTGCAGACCATATTCGTGGAAGCATATACACCCGACAAGACCAAGCTAAAAGAGCTGCTGGTCTTTGCAAGAGGCAACAAGCGGACGATGGCGCAGTTTGCAAAAGACTGCAGCGACAAGAACAAGTGCAGGGAAAACAAGACTCAGATCAATCCGCCCGTATTGTCGAGGATAATGCAGGAAAATGACATCAAGAGGCCGCTCAAGGCGGGACTCATCCAGGCTATGCTCAACAATGCCGATGACAAGACTCTTGTTACTCCGGCTAACCTCATGAGGGCTAACGGACTTATCGAGAAAAAGCTTCCGAATGAAGATGATTTGTCTTTCAACAATTATATGGAACCTGTTATGACACAGGACCGTGAAATAAAGCCCTTCTCGGACAGGTATAACCAGGTGGATGAAGAACGCGCGATCGAAGACATCGAGACGGAACTTGCTTCCAAAGGATTCAGATTCCTGAGTTTCCCGAATGCCGGATCAGACTCGTTCACTGTTGAGGACGGTAAGATAAAAGACAATACCCCGAACAGATATGATCTCGATATGGATCTGGACTATGTTGCCTCGGTAGAGGACAAGAAGGGAAAGAGGTTCATCTGGGGTTTTGTTTTCGACGGAAATGAGCCGGAAGACATGGGAAGCGGAGAACTCATATACGAGGAATTGTATTATGAGGGTTACTACCGTGATATGGATGAACCGGAATTCGGGATGGCGGATGACGTCATCGAGAAGAACAGCAAGATCCTTTTGAGGGTTCTTCTTGATCCTGCATCCATGAAGGGTATCAACATAAGCTTCGTCTGCCAGAACCGCATCTGGTATAACTGGGCGGTCGAATCACTTCAGGATGTAACGGTTGATAATTACATATCGGTAATACTCATCCAGGGAAGGAAGATCGTTTCGGAATACACACTCGGGAATAAAAACGGCAAGCACCCCAAATGTCTTTTGGGAGAGTTCCGCAGCTACGACGGAGAAGACAGGTACGAGCGTGACGCCGATCTGGTCGACGGAAAACTCGAATATTACCTGCTGCCGCCTTCAGGCTATTGATCGAAAAAATTTTAGAAAATTCTTGACAAAGCATTTCCATCAGAGTATATTTTAATGTTACACGGTGGCATTAATTTGTGCCACGGGTCATTATAAAATCTATATTGTTTTCGGAGCCGGTAACTCCGATCAGGTAAGTGTTTAAGCCGTGTGAGACATCACACAAAGGATTACAAGTTTTTAACTTTGACCGACCAAAACAAGACAACATCAAGCAACAGTAAGGCATCTGCAGCAAAATAGCGCAGATCGTACCGTCAGCCCCTGCGGAGGACGGGTATAGTACCATTAAATGTGCTCTTAATATTTTTTGCAAGATAATTGCAGAAAATCGTTTGAAAGGGAGTGCATGCGGTGCTATCATTCAGCAACGGTAAATATAAATGCGGAATAAGGGATAGATAAAGCGTTTACAGATTACCGTTTCGTCACATAAAGGTATACAGCAATAGATGTCGTTATTTTAAGATTCCGGAATAAGGGAGGGATCATCAGTGACTTACAAGGATTTTGACCTGCAGGAGCAGGAGAGGTTGATGCGCCTCACTAACCACTTGGGTGGTGATTTCAAGGCCTGGTTTGAACAGACTGACGTGCAGATAAGGTCTGCGATCAGGAAGTATGTTTCCTTTAAGAGCACAACTTTCGATCATGAGGACCTGGTCCAGCAGGGATGGCTTATCCTTCTTGAGTGCATTGTCACATACGATGCATCCAAAGGTGCTTCATTCAAGACTTTTCTTGACCGTACCCTTGAGCACGAGATCCCCAAATTTGTTGACGGCGCTAACGCGAAGGTCGTTGTTAACCCGCGTGTCAACATCCGCAAGATGAAGGTCAAGAAAATGGAACGCGGGTTCCGCAGCAAGCATGGTGTCGACCCCACTGTCGAGCAGCTTGCAGAGATCTGCGGCTTCAGTGTCAAGCAGGTCAGAGAGGCACTTTATGCCTATGACGTGTCAACAAACATGTTGTCACTGAACAACACCGGAGACGAATCTGACGGAGAGTACCTTGACTCGTTCCAGAGCGAGATCACCGGTTTTGAGGCCATCGAGAGGGCCTATACAAGGGAGATAGTTGCAAATGCTATCGAAGAAGCCCTGACAAGCACAGAGAGGCTTGCCGTCAAGATCATGTTCGGTTTCTTTGACGGTAAGGAGCACACCAACCAGGAAGTTGCTGACATCATGGGTCTTAACAGCAGGCAGCATGCAAACCAGATCATCGGCCGTGCCCTCAAAAAGTTGAGGGACGCCGTTGACAACCCGCGTGCAGCGTAACATACAGATAATCAGAAGAGCTTTTCAATATTTCAGATTCAACTTGATAAACGGAAAAAGGGAGGTTGGTAATTATGCTGATACCAACAGTTATTGAACAGACCGGAAAAGGCGAGAGAGCGTATGATATCTACTCCAGACTGCTGAAGGAGAGGATAGTCTTCATAGGCGGCGAGATCAACGATCAGGTTGCAAGCTCGGTGATAGCACAGCTCCTGTATCTTGAGTCGGAGGCACCCGATAAGGACATTTATCTTTACATCAACAGCCCCGGAGGATCCGTGACGGCGGGTATGGCGATCTACGACACCATGCAGTACATCACATGCGACGTGTCGACGATATGCGTCGGAATGGCTGCGAGCATGGGTGCATTCCTCCTGGCAGGCGGAGCAAAGGGAAAGAGATGCGCTCTTCCTAATGCGGAAGTCATGATACACCAGCCGATAGGAAGCACTGGCGGTCAGGCTACCGATATAAGCATCGCCGCGGAGCATATCTTAAGAACGAAGCAGAGGCTTAATGAGATCCTGGCTGCAAACTGCGGCAAGGATATCGGACAGATCGGTGCGGATGTCGAGAGAGACAACTGGAAGACCGCACAGGAAGCCTGTGAGTACGGACTGATCGACCGCGTAGTAACTAACAAGAACATCAAGAGCGACGAATAAGGGAGATTCATAATATGATCTACTATCAGTATTTTTTGGATTGGAAAGACTATGAGAAGCCGGGCCGCAATTCCGGCAGAGGACGTGTGTACGCATACGAACCGCGTACCGAGTTCGAGGAAAAGTACCGCGAGGACAAGGTAAACGACATCAATGATGAATTCCGCGGCGAGTATCAGAAGGACAACAAATTCCTCATCTATGTATCCAGGACGACAGACCGTTCAATGGAACTCTGTGTTGCGGTCGACATCAGGTATTTCGATGATCCCGAGTGCGAAGCAAGGATCCTGAGCGCATTCCCTGAATGCATTATCACGAAGCGCAAGGAGATCACCATTGCGGACTTCAGAAGAGAAGTGAGCAACAGCAGGTTCTACGGCGCAAACAAGACACTTTCCGCACTCAATATCGATTACAGAAATCCTTCGTTTTTTGATGCATATCCCTTTGACAAGGAAGAGCAGATGTATGAAGGCTCAAAGATGACAAAGGAGCAGTGCAGGAAGAAGGCGGAAAAGATCCTTGCTTCAAAGTCCATGAAGGATGAGCTTGCCAGGATCTATTCCAGAAAGAACAGCAGACAGTACTATGGTCATCCTGTTCACTATCTTATCAGCGCCGGAGAATGGGGAGCTGCAATGGACATGACCGACCTCCTTATTGGGGCTCTCATCAGCAACGGCAGACTCCTTTCCGGAAGACAGACCATCATCCGCAATGTCCGCAAGGGTACATACAGGGATGAGAACTATAAGCAGATCCTTCAGGCTGCCGAAGGCGGTGTTGTCATCATCGAGATAAACAGCCAGGATGACATGGGGATCTTCGCTACTGACTTTCATGAGTTCACGAAGGTGACAGGAAACATACTCAGCAATCAGAAGAAGGATACGCTCTTCATATTCGTCGAGATCATGGGTGAGTCCATGAGAAATGAAGACGCTCTGATAAATATAACTTCAAAAGCAGACATCATTCAGATAAAAGAAGGCAGCGGCACTTTTGAGCAGGCCAGAGACTATCTGATCGATCTGGTCGGCAAGGTCGAGTTTACTGTGGATGACAAGGAAGAGGCCGTAAGTTTCCTTCCGAAGCAGGATACGTATTCAGTTACAGATATCTACTGCGCATTCAACGCATGGTACGGCAGCGGCCTCAAGAACCACATCTATAAGGCTTATAAGGATAAGAAGTCTTATCAGGTCGAGATCACTCCGGTCGAGAGCAAGCCTTATGATGAACTCAAAAAGCTAATAGGCCTGGAGCAGATCAAGACTGTTGTCAATGATGTCATTGCAGCAGGAAAGGTCAGGTGTGCGCGTGAGCGTATGGGACTTAACACCGATAACTCTTCAATGCACATGATCTTTACCGGTACTCCGGGAACGGCCAAGACAACGGTCGCAAGACTTCTGGCCCAGATCCTTAAGGATGAGGACATCGTCAAGTCCGGAAAGTTCATCGAGTGCGGACGTCAGGATCTCGTTGCAAGATATGTGGGCTGGACTGCAAAGACTGTTGCCGAGAAGTTCAAGGCGGCACAGGGCGGCGTCCTCTTCATCGATGAGGCATATTCCCTTGTCGATGATGGGAATACTTTCGGAGCCGAGGCCATCAACACGATCACACAGCTCATGGAGAATTACCGTGATCAGGTCATCGTCATCTTTGCGGGATACCCTGACAAGATGCAGGATTTCCTTGAGCAGAATGAGGGCTTAAGAAGCCGTATAGCTTTCCACCTCAACTTCCCGGATTATTCTTCCGAGGAACTCGTGGACATAATGAAGCTGATGTGCGAGAAGCGTCAGTATACGGTTACTGATGAAGCACTTGAAAAGTGCCGCGGGATATTCGAGCAGGCTATTCGTGTCGAAAATTTCGGTAACGGCAGATATGTAAGAAATGTCCTCGAGCAGGCAATAATGCGTCAGTCGAACAGGCTCGTTACTTCGGCTTCCGCATCCGGAAAAGTCACTGACCTTTCCAAAGAAACAATGTGCAGGCTTGAGGCCGGAGACTTTAATCCGGTACCGCTCGGCAATAAGGGAGGCACAAGGATCGGATTTGCAGTCTGATCCCGCATCCCGATAAAACAACCATTTTACCTCCATGGTTTAATTCTCCTTTCTGCGTTCCGCCCCGGCAGGCTGTTGGTCTGCCGGGGCGTGCGTTTTTATGCCGGCTGTTTACAAAAACGGCAAACGTCACATACATAATTTCAGACGGCCTTCCCAAAGTTTTTCAAAGCTTTACGGTGTGCGGAATAACCCGAAATGTTACATTTTTCGCGCAGCTGCAAAAACTTGTTTACTGCGGGAAAACGGCTGTTATATAATCTCCATCCTTGGCTGGGCCAAATGCCGAAGATCTCACCATAATGAAAGGAATAAGCACTATGGAAAAAGCAGAAATGGAAGCAAAGATAAAGGAACTGATCAAGATGTATGCCCCTGAAGGCACAACTTTCAAGTGGTTCAAAGGTACAAGAAGGATGGGCTATTGTTCTTTCAGGTACAGTGTGCCCCTGGGAAAGTACACAGATTTTGTGGTTGCAGTAAGTACTGTGGTTGCAAAGACAGGTGATTGGGAAAAAGTGCGCCTGGTCGCACTTCATGAGATAGCTCATGCAAGAAATCCTGAATGTGATCATGAGAGACCATGGAGATGGGATTGCATTGCAATAGGTGGTGATGGCCAGAAATATTATAACTGCCCATCAGCATCAGATCCTTCAAAATGGTAAAGGTTTGAGTATTAAAAAGCCCCCGGGTGCATGTGGCACACGGGGGCTTACTATTTGCTTGTGTCTTGTCAGAGGATACCGAGTTCCTTAAGCTTCCTGATCGTTTCTTCAGGGCTTATATGCTGAATGGCAGTGCCGCCGATCTCACACCATTCCCTGACGTTTCTGCCGAAGTCGTCGATGAGGATGCAGTCTTTGCCAAAGCAGTAATCGGGTTTGTTTTCGCGGTATACGATGTTGACCTTGATGTCCTTTGAAAGGAGACGCCTTACCCAGCTTATCTTGTCATCGCCAGCGGTTACGATCCCGCGTCTTGCCTTAGGGATTCCAGTAAGGATCTCGCAGCGGTCACCGTATACACCATATATCAGATCGAACATCTCTTTCGCTCCGGGGAGCAGCTCGAGCTTATCGTAGAAGTGGCCTACCTCCTTGATCTTAGCCCACATCGCGTCGTCCCTTGCGGGATCCTCGACACCGTTTATGTCTTGGGGTTCTATCTTGCAGAGTTCGGCAACTCCGCGTTCAAAATCGGCCAGTACCCCGTCCATATCGAAATAGATCTTTTGTATCATCAGTTTTCCTTTCAGGTAATTAAGTTAGCTTTTCGAATAATATTCTACAACAAACACGCTGTGTTTTTATTTCGTGAAAGATCAGAATGGGACAGTTTGCTGAGTCAGAGCATCGACTTCTTTCATTGCCTCCTCCAATGTGAGTTCACCGTTTGCAAAACCAAGGACCGGATGTGCAAGAGAAGCCAGAAGTGAGGGGCAGTCCTTGGTTATATAGTCGTTTGTCGTCCACACTTTTTCCCATACACAGTAATTAATAAAAGTAGATGCGGTGACGGCAGTCCCATCATCGTCTTCAGATAAAAAGAATCTCGGTGTGTAGAAGATCTGATCTTCGTTACGCGATATGCTCCAGTTCTGCATTACGACCGCTTCCGAATTGATGTGATTTATGAGTTTAAGCAGTTCCGGAATGCGGTCCGCTTCCATATCTTCGACTGCTATGCAGAGCTTGAATTCGGCATGGTCTTTCAGAAACTTTATGCTTCCCGTTAGCAGTCCGTCCGGTATTCCGGAAATGTCGTAGATCATGGTGAAGCGGGGGATGTCTCCTTCTTTGTCAAACCTGTAAGATATCCTGTTTATGTCAAAAGAGTCCATGAGATACTGAATCTTATCAGAATATCTTGCTGATACCGGTTTGTAGGACTTTCTCTTTTTGACATGCACCGGATCTTTCTCGATGTAAGTCAATGGTATGCCGTTCTTCATCAATGTTGAATCAATCTCTTCTTCCGACGGGAGAGATGCATGGTGTCTTTCCAGAAGCAGTCCTGCTGTTGTTTCCCGCCGGTAAAGAGTGTTCATGCTGATCTCCAGATCGCATGTTATCTCCTCATCGCACTCGAGACGCCTGAGACATATCGTGACCGTCTCAATGTGGTAAGGGATATCGATGTTTGCGATCGAATCGAAATCGTACTGCTTTTCTCCGATCGTAAGTTCCACATCGCTGATGAACCAGAGAAACGTTTCTTTCTCAGTTATCTTAAGATATGGTCTCTCAAGGTCTTCCAGCAGGACGTATAACTCCCAAAGTGCTTCGCAGTATAATCCTGCAGGTTTGTTTGTAATCCTTTCCGTCATGTGATCACCTCGTTTAAAACTATCCTTATTCCTTGAAGGAAACGCCAAAGATATCAGTGCTTTCTGCTACTGATATCTATGTGACGTTCCGGGTGTTTGTTTTTAAAGATTTTGAAAACTCTATACGGCTTCGCCTTCGGCTGCGGCATCAGCTTCGCTTATCTTTGCGGCGATATCGATCTCTTTGATCCTCTCCAGCACATCAAAGATGATGTCATCCGGTCCCATCGCCCCGAAGATCCCCTCGAAAAGATCTGCATATTCCTCACGGCATACAAAGTGGTTTCCGTATTCAAAGCAGATCTCTTTCCAGCCTGATCTGATCTTCGTTGACGGGTAATCTTCAGATGCGCCTAAAGCTACACCTGCGGTCCCGAATTCTGTGTCTTTGCAGGGACCGTTGAATACGCAGTCTCTGACACCGGGGAATTCCTTCCTAAATTCTTCCCAGCCTTCTCCGGGATTGATGTCTGCGATGAGCTGCTCTCCGCTTCTTGTTATCAGTGTGAGCGAGACACAGCCGATGCAGACATTGCCCATTGCCAGAGGCTCGGAGAGGAGGTAAGCCGCGATGTTGTTCTTCAGCTCGGAAAGCATATGCTTTCTCCTGATGAAACGGATAAAGCAGTCGACCACTTTAGATGTGAGTTCGGCATCTTCTGATTCCAGGATGTCTCCGGGTGTGACCGAACCCTTGTTCCAGCCTTCGATCTCTTCTGCGGGGTTGTACCACTTGTAGCTGTTGAAGGCGAGATCCGTGCAGTCTTTGTCAGCATCAGTGATATCCCTGCCGGTTATCTCGTTCGGTGACGTTGTATTTGACAAGTTTTTAACAAGATCGTACACGAACATCAGCCTGTACTGTGTGTGCACGTTGCCTGACCATTTGTCTATCTCCGAATGGAAGAACGTAAGCCAATACTCTCTGCCCCTGTAGAAGCACCTGATCCAGCAGTATTCTCTGCGGTCGTTGTCCCTGGTCCTGATTCCCTGTCCGCCTTTTGTATAGATCGTCAATCCTTCGGTTTCTCTGGTGAGGAGCTCATCGATAACTTTATTTCTTGCCTCGGCGTGCATGGTGATAATGACCTCTCTGGTCTTTTCGTAATTGTTGTACATATTCTGTACCTTCCTTCTTTATAAAAATTACTGAAAGCTTTTTGATTTGCCGGGTATTAAATAAGCCCGGCCTGACTGAGTTCGCGGTCGATCTTCTGTATTGTGTTCCCGGCTTTTTCGGGACCTGCCAGTGCCTCGCAGAGCAGGGGACGAATGGTCTCCATCACGTCCGTGCAGATTCCCCAAAAATCCCTGACTTCATCTTCGCTGCCGCTTCTGATCACTGCCCGGAAGTTGTAGATCCAACAGTCGAGCCAGAGATGTTCCTGAAACGCATAACCGTAATCCGAGATCAATGCGGTGCAGTATTTGAATGAAGAAGAGCGGCCATAGATCCCGGTAGATCTGTATCCCTTATTCCTGAGAAACTCCCTGAGGTTGATGTCACCCTCATCGATCCTGATTACCGTGAATGGCCTTTCCGGGTCCGGTTTTCCCGGTTCGAGCACCAGATAAACTTCGCTGTAGCATGTCCTGTACTTGCGATTCCTGCCGAGACCTATCGATCTGCTCTTTTCCGTGCTCTCACCGACGTCAAAGATGAAGCTTAATTCAATCCCTTCGATCTCAATGAAATCATTAAGTGGGATTGCCCTGCCTTTTTTAACCTGATCAAACATTGTTATGTCCTCCTTTTGAACTGAGTTTTTGTTTGTCACTATTGTTATGGAAAACAAAACTGCAAGATTTTGCAGTTTTTACCGATGCCGCGCTTAGACAGAGCTCAGAAAGTTTCTGAACCCTGTATCCTTAAGCGGCGTATTAAGTTTTTAATGGTGATGCAAGGCTTCCATGTTTTCACCTACATAACCGTGTGAACTTGTTGTTCACCTTTGTTATGGAAATGAGAACTGCAAGATTTTGCAGTTTTTGAAGTTCAGCTCTGAGTCTTACCGTATTTCTTATTTAATTCATTGACCGCTTTTGCGATCTCTTTCCTGACGTCTTTGTTCAGGACTTTAACCTTGTCATAGTTTTGCAGAGCAAACTGGCAGGCTCCGTATGAGGTTATATTTACTGCGATCAGGAGCGAATCCGGGTCGTTCGGATCTTCTGCGACTTCGAAATGATCCCCGAACCACTCGCGGAAGAGCGTGTAGATCGTAGGCTCTTTCCGCGAGACTTTGAAAACGGTTTTTTCCGGTTTCCCATAGCCCATATAGGCATGCTCTGAAAGATATTTTTCAGGATCCCAATAGTCCCTCAGCAGTTCTTTGTCTGATATTCCCGTATATTCTATCGGTATGTACCTTCCTGTTTCCTCATAGGTGCGGATGGCAACATCTGTCATGAGATCGATCCTGAAATGCTTGACCTCATCGGAATTCCTCTCCATTCCAACGAGGAAGAAATTATCTCCGTAGCATACGATGTGGTATGGGCTTGTTTCGTGAATATATTTGCCGCGTGTGGGAACGAGTTCGCCTTTTTCGTTATAACGGTTGAACCTGAATCTTATCTGTGCATTGTGGTTGATCGCTTTCTGGATTATCTTGATGTTTTCCGTAAGGTGTCTGCGGTTGCCGTAGCGTCCGCTGATACCTTTGGGATCGAACCTGACCTCTCCGTTTTTCCAGAGAGGATTGTAATAGTGACTGCTCATTGTCGAAATGAGTTTACCGACGATCCTGTTTTTATCTTCGGCTGAAAAAGCGTCCGAAGCACAGACTGCCTGTATAAGCGAGTCCATCGTCTCTCTGTCAAAAAGATGGTTGTAATACATAGACTTGATCTTGGGAGCTTTCTTTACTGGTTTGACCGGCTTTTCCTTATCAGCTCCGATCTTGCCGAAATAATTCTCATCATTAACGATTAGCTTGTTACCGCCGAGTTCCAAGATCATTTCGGCGAGTCTTTTGTTCAGAGTCCTGTCATCTTCCATTTGTTCCGTGTTGTTATTGTGCTTGTGGAGGAGATAATTCTGAAGATCTTCTTTGAGCTTTTTTGTCGAAACGGGGTTTTCCTTATCGCTGCAAAGCCTCAGGGTCTCGAGCAGCTGAAGTGTGAGACGTTCTGCACTGTATTCGCCAAGGGGTTTAGCCGTCTTAGGCATATGAACTTCCGTATCTTGTTCAAAAACGAGGTCATCAGGCAGTTCCACCTGTGTCATCCTGCCATGGTACCCCTGCGGAAATTTAATACCAGACGGATCGAGTCTGAAATCAAGTTCATCGCGGACATCATAAAAGATCCATAAACGGGAAAAAGTTGTCAGTTTTGTACGGGAATCCGGATCGTATTTGAGTACTGCCTTGTAAAGCGCAGCCTCTCCGTACTGCCATAATTCCTCCTTCAATACGGCATCTTGAGTCAGATCAGTTCTTGTGTATTGGGATCTTTCGGAAAGGCATCTTTTGACTATCCAGCGAATAAATCTTTCGAATTTCTCTGATAGTTCTTTCCATGCTGCTTCGCGCTTATCGGAGTCTTTCTCATCCATGAAGTTTCTGTACAGAGTCAGCTCCTCTTCGAGCGTCATGTATTGTGTGTTTTCTTTTTCTGAATCTGCGGTTTCCGTTTCACCGGCCGAATCATCCCGGACAACAGTTTTTCCGCCTTTTGACGGAACGGCTTTAGTTGATGTCTTTTCAGTTTTGCTCTTATTTGTTTTCCCGGTGTTTCTGCTGTCTTTTTTAGCCATGGATATACTCCTTACAGATGGATGAGGTCTTCGGATACAGTTTTCATTATATCCGTTTTTCCTCTTTCTGTTTTCGCAGCTGATAATGGGGAGGAACAGTGATGTAATTGAACGGAATTGTCCTATAACCGGATTTCCATTGTCTTGAAATACGTATAATTGGTGTATATACTTGGTATAAACGAAGTGGAGGTGATGATCATGACGGTAAATATACAAAAATGGGGAAACAGTCAGGGGATAAGGATACCCAAGCACATGCTGGATGATCTCTCCTGGTCAGAGAACGAGACTGTCGATATTTCTATTGCCGACGGAAAGATAGTGATCGAACGGACCCGTCCGTCAGGGAGGAAGAATATCAGGGAGCTTTTCGAAGGTTTCAAGGGAAAATACGAGCCTTCTGAATTTGATTGGGGCGGATCCGAGGGGAGAGAAGTATGGTAAAGCAGGGAGACATCATCAAAGTAAACTTTGATCCTCAGCAGGGGCACGAGCAGGCAGGCTTCAGACCTGCTTTGGTCATAAGCAACGACGAGTTTATTAAGAGGACCAAACTGGCGATCGTATGTCCGATCACGAATACAAATAACAGTTTTCCTTTGCATATACCGCTTGACGGGCGCACTACGACCACGGGAGTCGTTTTGTGCGAACATTTAAGGACTTTGAATCTGACGGCAAAAAAATGCAGATTCGTTGAGAAAGTTCCCGAAGACATCCTGCGGGATGTCACGGATATTGTTTATGCAGAGATAGAACTCACTTAACTTTTTCCGTCGGGAGCGTTTCCGTCTCAAGGTAGGCTTTATTTCTGTCTTTCTGATCATCCATACAGGTAATAATATAACCGCCTTGAACGTTTTTGTATAATACGGGAAAGACAATAACGGTACCGGAGGCATCATGAAGATAACAGTCGCCATGGATTCATTTAAGGGGAGCCTTACTTCGACTGAAGCGGGTGAGGCCGTAAAGCGCGGCATCCTGAGGGCAGTTCCCGATGCTGAAGTCACCGTGATCCCTTTGGCCGACGGTGGTGAAGGTACGATAGATGCCATTGCTCCTTATATCAAATCCTGCAGAAGGGAACTCGTTGTTACAGGCCCTCTCGGAGATCCTGTAACCGCTTACTATATTTATGAACCGGCATCGAAAACCGCATATATAGAGATGGCAAAGGCCTCAGGCCTCACGCTCGTCCCTGCGGAAAGAAGAGATGTTTACAGGGCGACTTCATACGGCACGGGTGAACTGATGAAGGATGCCATAGATCATGGCGCTGAAAGACTCGTGATCTGCATCGGAGGCAGCGCCACGAATGACGGCGGGGCGGGAATGCTTCAGGCTCTCGGAGCTAGGCTGACTGATAAAGACGGTAATGATATCCGGGCAGGAGCGATCGGACTCAAGGATCTGGACAGGGTGGACCTGAGCAGGTGTGACGGCAGAGTTCCGGAGATAACCGTTGCAAGTGATGTTACCAATCCCTTATGCGGACCTGACGGTGCGAGCCATGTATACGGACCGCAGAAGGGCGCCACATATGAGATGGCCGAAGAGATGGACGGCTGGCTCAGGTCATTTGCCGCACTTACGGGAAAAGATCCATTTGAGGAAGGCACCGGCGCGGCCGGCGGGATGAGTTTCGCGCTTAAGAATTTCCTGAATGCCCGCATCAGGTCCGGCGCGGAGATCGTGATCGAAGCGACGGGAGCAGAATCTCTCATCAGGGATTGCGACGTCGTCGTAACGGGCGAGGGAAGGATGGACAGCCAGACATTAAACGGCAAGGCTCCCTACCGGATAATGGAGCTCGGGAAGCGTTACGGCAAGGTTGTAGCGGGGATCACGGGAATCCTGGGCGAAGGCTGGGAAGCCTGTATCGACGCGGGTTTTAACAGTGTTACGCCCCTGATCGAGCCTTCCATGGACCGCGAAAAAGCTCTCAGGAGTGTCGAGGACACGGCAGCTCAGGTATTTGCCGGGTACGGAACCTGAATTCAGCTTCACCCGTCAAGATCGAATATGCTTATCTGATTCTTATTCTCGGGAAACTCGCGCATGTATTCGAAGCATTTGTCCGCGTCGGATATGATGCCGTGCTCATTACAGAAGTCCTTGAAGAGCTTCCAAAGACGCTTTGAGTCCGGACTGGGAACTTCGTAGGAGTTGCCGAATGCTGCGATGTATCTTTCCTTAAGGCCGGGGAAATGCCTGTCGAGGGCGGCATAGTAGTATTCGCGGTCTCCGTCCCTTAAGGTCAGACCCATGCCGAAGCATATTATCCCTTTGACGCCAACACGTGCGCATTCGTTGAGGATGGCCAGGATGTTTTCCTCAGTGTCATTTATGAAGGGCAGGATAGGCGTGAGCCAGACGACGGTTGGAATGCCGCGTTTCTGCATCTCCTCGAGCACCTCGATGCGCCTTTTGGTGTTGCAGACGTTGGGTTCGATAAGTTTGCAGAGTCCGTCGTCATATGTGGTAAGCGTCATCTGAACGACGCATTTGGTGTCGCGGTTGATCTTTTCGAGCAGGTCGATGTCATCGAGGATGCGGTCGGACTTGGTCTGAACGGCGGCTCCGAAACCGTGAGCGTATATGATCTCCAGGCATCTTCTGGTCAGGCGCAGGTCCTTCTCGCAGTGCATGTAAGGGTCTGACATCGAACCGGTGCCGATCATGCACTTTTTGCGCTTGGAACTCAGGGCTTTCTCGAGAAGCTCCGGTGCGTTCTGCTTTACTTCGATGTCCTCGAAAGGATGGGTGAACTGATAACAGAGACTCCTGCTGTCGCAGTAGATGCACCCGTGGGTACACCCGCGGTAGATGTTCATGCCGTTATTGTTCAAGATCCCTTTGGCGTCGACGAAGTGCATTTCGGGCATTCCTTTTAATAAATATTTTGTATGAAATATTCTAACACTTAGTTAACAATAAAGATTTTTTAGCGTTGTATAATCGGCTTATGGTACTCGATTATACATTCTTTTATGTGGAGGCAAATGTCGTCTGCATCATAATCTTCGCGCTGCTGCTCACGAGAGATCTCGGGAGTGTTGGCAGGCAGGCCAAGCAGATGATCTTCGTCAACATCACGGTAAGCCACATGCTGTATTTCGTAAGCGATATAGTATGGGTGCTGATAATCGGCGGCATCATTCCTCCCACCCGGCTGGCTGTTTCCGTGGTCAATGTGGCGAATGCCATTTTTCTCAGTGCCATTACCGGTTCCTGGTTTGTTTATGTCGAGCTGTCGCAGGGAGAAATATATATAACAAAATCGAGGATGCGCCTCTATGTACTGATACCGGCAATGCTCGAGACGGTGGTCATGATAGTACTGTTCATATTCTTCCCCACTAAAGTTGTCGATGAAAACGTAAACCTTACAGCGCTCTATAAGCTTGTCTTCCTGTCCGTTCCGGCATTTTATGTTTTGCTAAGCGCGATAAGATCGATCGTGAGGGCATTCAAAAAAGAGAATTATGCAGTCAGAACCCAGTATCTTGTTTGCGCCATATATCCGGTCATCATAACGATTGCGGGTATCATCCAAACCGTCTGGTTTCTGGCGCCTCTGTTCTGTTTCGGATGTGCCATCATGATGACCTACGTCTATATCATCTCGCTCAATGACCAGGTATCACTCGATGAGCTCACGCGCCTGAACAACAGAACGCAGCTCAAGAAGTACGTTGCAGGTGAGGCTGCAAAGCAGAGTGCCGAGAAGGTAACGCGTTTTGTCCTCATGATCGACCTCAATAAGTTCAAGTACATCAATGACCAGTTCGGTCATGTTGAAGGCGACTACGCTCTCAAGAGGACTGCCGACGCGCTCAAGACCGCATGCGCCGATAACTCGCTCAAAACTTTCATAGCCCGTTACGGCGGTGACGAGTTCATTATCATCACAAAGACTGATGACGAGGCTCTCGTAAAGGAACTCTGCGAGACGATCAAGGCCACTCTGGTAAGGCTGAACGATGAGGCCGGCGCCGAATATGAACTGACCGCCAGCATCGGTTATTCAAGTTACAAAGGCGATATCAAGTCCTTCCAGACTGCCCTGGCCGAAGCAGATGAGGCCCTCTATAAAGATAAGGCTGCCAGAAAGGCTGCCGGGTAAAGGACGGCTTTTTGCATACTGTCTTTGTAGGTAGTATTATATTTTTATGAAGATCTGTGTATTTATCGGTGACATGTACAGAGACTTTGCTCTCTCCATAATCAAGCATCTGGATTACTATGCCCGCGAAAAGGGGCACAGGATAGATATTTTCGGCCTGTGTTCGATCACTTCGACCAGCCCTCTGCACATTACCGGATTCAAGAGCATCCTCTCGCTTCCGCCGATACACGATTACGACGGCATCATTCTCTGCTACGACACCCTGATCCACAACGGTATGGGAAAGGATCTTGTTGAAGAGCTCCTTACGGATATGGAAGCTCCGCCGGTCGTATGCATAAGAGCGGAGATATCCGGATTCTATAATGTCATTCCCGATAACAAGGCTTTGATGTATGAGATAGCAAAGCATGTCATCTCCAAGTGCAAGACGGACAATATCGGTTTTGTAACAGGCAGAGATGACCTGGCCGATTCGTATGAGAGGCGTGAAGGCTTCGAAAAGGCCATGAAGGAAGCCGGGAAAGAGATATCGGAGGATAAGATCTTCCACGGCAATTACTGGATCACCCAGGGCCATGAGATGGCTGATTTCTTTACCGGCGAAGACGGCTCACTGCCTGAAGCGGTAATATGCTCGAACGACTATGAGGCGATCGCCTTGAGCGACGCTCTGATCCAAAGAGGGTATTCGGTACCTCAGGACATCCTTATCAGCGGTGTTGATAACGCCTCCGAAGGCGAGGATCACCTTCCTTCCATAACGACGATCGAGATCTCAAATAACGATCTTGTGGATGCTGCGATGGACATTCTCGTGAAAGCCTGTTCAGGCGAAGAGCCCGCGCGTAACGTTTATGTTCCCGGCAAGATGATTTTCCGTGAGAGCACCGGCGATGCCGTTGACGAGAGAGATTTCTACAAAGCTCTGTGCGACATGAAGATAGCCGCCTCCGTTTCGATGGATGACACGAGAGACTACGTTATAATAAACGCCCTTTTCGAGGGTGCCCTCACAGAAGAGGCTTCCATACAGGTCGCCCTTGACGAGTTCAGGAAAGTCGACAGCGTCAAGTCCTGTTACTTATTCAGATTCCGCGAGAACGACAGGGAGCTCACTGCGTATTTTAAAGACAAGGGTGAGAGCAAACTGGTGTCGGTGTCTTTCCCTAATGAGATACTGATGCCCGAAGGTCTCGAAAACGATGAGCAGGGGATGCGTTTTTTCTTCTCACTTGCCTACAAGAATGAGATCTACGGTTATGCTGCTCTGATCGTTGACACTGACCTGCCGAAATTCATCAATTATAAGATCGAGTATCTTCTTACCCAGGTCGGCCTCAACATAAACAAACTCGAGCTTTATGAGAAGCTCTTCGGTATCTCCGACGTCATGAGCCTATACATCAGGGATCCTCTCACGGGGATACTGAACAGAAGAGGCTTCGAGAAAAAGATATCCGATCTGTTCGACAAAGAGGGCAGGAAGCTTAAAGACCTTACCATCGTCTCGATAGACATGGACGGACTCAAATACATCAACGATACGTTCGGCCATAACTTCGGAGACGAAGCCATCAAGGAGATCTCCAGATGCATCGACAACGCACTTAATCCCGGCGAGTTCGTTGCAAGGATGGGCGGTGATGAATTTGCGGTCATCCTGATAGATTCCGAAGTCGGAAGAGTGGGCAAGTTCATAAGGAACGTCAGGAGCAACATAGGCGACATCAACAAAAAGGGCGAGAACCCCTATGAACTCAGCGCCAGCATCGGAACAAGCGAAGTTACCGAGTGGAAAGAGGTAATGAACTGCCTTCACAAGGCCGACAAAGCCATGTATCTCGAGAAAAAGGCCAAGAAAAAGAACAGGTAAGAGATGTCTCTTACCCGGTTTTTCTGAATATCTGATCAGGGAACTGTGACTTGACCGTTATTATCCCGTCACCCAGAATGAATGCGTATTCCCATCCGCCTTTGTCAGCGGCATCGCCGATCTCGGAAACTTCCGTGTGATCGTCGTTCTCGAATTCCATGTCGTAATCGAAGAGCTCTATGCTCCCTTCGGTATAGTGGTTATACCTGACCTTAAGTCCCGTATCGTTAACCTCATAGATCTCGAAATACTCATCGGTATCGTCAGCATCCCATCTGCCAAGCCAGGCTGTCTCCGGATCAAGTCTGGTCTCCGTCTGCTCCGCAGTCGCTTTGGTCTCTGCCTGTGTCTCCGATTCAGTTGCGGGCACATCTTCTTTGCCGCACGCGGAAAGTGGGACGAGCATGCAGCAGGCAAGCAGGGATGCGGCTATCTTGTTCTTCATATAAGTACCACCGTTAAACATAATGGAGTGATTATACCATTAGCCCGGTGGGAAAATCGGGGCAAAGAAGGTGCAGGGCTGCCGTTGTAACAGCAGCCCCGTTAATGGTGTGCCCTACTGTGCACGTTTAATATCAATTGATGCTCGCCAATATTGTACCGAAAATCCCGATCATGGAGATGGCGAAATACAACAGATATATGCCCCAGAAGATCGTGAATCCGATACCCGTATAACGCGCAACGCGGCTCAGGCAGGAGCAGAGCTTGATCCTGGGAGTGTGAAGACCACCTGTGGCGATGTAATCAAGGACCGCTTTCCAGTTCTTCGTGCCCATGTTGATCGCGATGATGCTTCCGACGGGCAGGGAGCCTATAGCGCAGGCAATGATCGCCGTCTTAAGGAATTCAGATGCCTTTGCCATATATGCGGGATCATTTCGCTGATACTGCTGATATGGCTGCTGATACTGATACTGGGGCTGAGCCTGCTGATAAGGCTGTTGATACTGTGTCTGCTGATACGGCTGCTGGTACTGCGGCTGCTGATATGGCTGCTGACCATTAAAGTTATTGTTTTCCATATTAATTCCTCCATTATTCCATGGAACGCATGGCAACGTTCTAATTAAACATTATATCACGAAGTCTATGCGGGGTAATTGGAGCCGCATCAGATGCCCGAATCAGATTATGATTTCCGGCGAAAAAACTAACAGCCGGGACATCACAAATGCGCAAAGACTCGCATCACTCTGCCTGCCTTATTTAGCCCAAAAGACGCACTAAAACCATTATCATGTAGAGGATGTACGGGGTCGCAAAGATGCCCAGTACTATCAGCACCAGAAGTATTATCTTCAGTACGGATACCGGTCTGCCGCAGTTGCCTCTGTTGTCGTGACCGCTTGCAACGACGTAGTAGATCTTCCCGTTGTAGGGACATGCTGCGAGCCACACGGGGAAGAGGATATACCTGAATTTGATGTTGCTGTACTGTGTGGAGAGCTTTACGTTCCTGTAGTAGTCGGCATGTTCGTTTTGACATGAGGCGCTCTCGAGATTTCCGCGTATCGAGTTTTTCGCCATCTCCCAGGCTTCGTCGATATTGATCGTGTATTTCTCGGCTGCAAATCCGGCCAGTGCTTCAGGTGTGTACGGAAGTATTTCGTCAGGTCTGAACATGACTACCGAATTGAGCATCTTGTTGCTGCAGAAGCGCCTGCTTCCGCAGATGCACATGTCGTTTACAAACTTATCGATCACGCCTCTTCCGGTGTGCCATTTTGTGGTCGTTGAATCTCCGGCGGTAACATTATCACCGTAGTCTCCGGTGTAGGTCGATACGGTGTCAGCATCGAAAGTCCAGAAAGGAACATAGACTCCGACGAGATTGCCGAGCACCTTTCCTTTCCTGAATCTCTCGGGTGACCAGAGAGCGAACTTATTCCATTTGTAGTAATTCTGCGCGACCTGTTCCTTTGTGGTCGTGAATGGGATTATGCCACTTGGGGCGATGCTGTTGTCCATCTCGCCCGCTGTGAGCACGATCGTTGAACCGCAGTAAGGACACATGCCTGACATCTGATCTGAATCGTAGAGCATGGCAGCGCCGCACTGCTTACAGGTGATTAGTCTTCTTGCAGTACCTCAACTGGCCGTGTTTTCTCTTAAAGCAGATTCAAAATCGCGCTCTTCGGAGACATATTGCTCTTCAGGTCTGTGCAAAGGTTTTGTGTGGCCGCAAAAATCGCATACCAGGCCGAAGCTTGCCACGTCATATCTCATTGTTCCGCCGCAGTTGCTGCACTTCATAAGATCACCCCCATCTGTTCTTAGATATTTTCCCTTATCAGAGCGCAGTCCGATTTTCGGGCACCGGAGAACGCCTTCCAAATGTCAATTATATCATGAGCAGGGAATGGCGGGATATTGTCTGCCGAGACGCTGCGCCGGGATATGTTTTCGAAAATATGAACCGGGGCGGCCGGCGAAAAAACACAACCGTTTTACTTAACGATGTTCCTGATCCAGATGCCGGACCTGACGAAGAAGAACGCGATAAGAGCCTTGAAGACTTCCAGGCCGCGGACGATCGCGATCATGAGAGTGATGTTTATCGCAGTGTATCTGCTGAGGTAGAAGGCCAGCGTGACCGTTACCACCCAGGTGTAGACGCTGTCGAAGATCATGGTGAGGAGAGCATTTCCGCCGGACCTGATGATGAAGTAGGATGCGTGCGAATAAGCGCAGAAAGGCATCGTTGCAGCCGAGATCAGGATAAAGCCGGTCGCAAGAGATCTTATGTATTCTGACGTGTTATACAGGAGCGGGAAGAACGGGGCTATGGCCGCCATGATAAGGGCGAAGGCGATGCCGCACAATACTGTGACCCAACGCATCTTGTTTGCCTTCTCCCTGGCTTCGTCGAGTTTGCCTGCTCCGAGGATGTGTCCCATCATGATGCCGACTGCCTCGCCCATAGCGATGAAGGCAACGCCCATGAGATTCCAGAGCGTCGATTCGATGTTGAGCGCCGCAACGGAGTCGAGGCTCCTGTATGAATAGCACTGGTTGATGAATGTCATTCCGAGTGACCAGAGAGTCTCGTTAGCCATGAGAGGCAGGGCCTTAAGGATAAACCTGAGGACCAGTTTGCCCGGGATGCTGAATCTTGAAAATGCGCCCTTTATGAATGGGAAGAGATCCGGATGCTTGCCGGTGTAGATGACCAGGATGCCGAGCTCGACGAAACGTGAGATGACGGTGGCGATCGCTGCTCCAACAGCTCCGAGTGCGGGGAGTCCGAAATGTCCGTAGATCAAAAGGAAGTTTCCGACAAGGTTTACAAAGATGGCGCATATCGAAGAGAACATGGGCACCTTGGTGCTGCCGAGATCTCTCAGGGTTCCCGAATATGCCTGCGTGATGCCGATCGGAACGAGGCTTATGAGAATGATGTGCATATAGTCGACGCCGATGACCAGTGTCTCTGCCGCATCCGCGGGATCGCCTTCTCCCAAAAGGAAGAGGTTGATGAGGACCGGTGAGAGGAACGCTAATACCAGGGTGCAGATAATGGCTATCAATGCATTGAATACGATCTTAAACCTGAAGGTGTAGCGTATGCCGTCGGTGTCATCCTTGCCCTTGTACTGTGCGGTGAAGATGCCTACGCCCGCGGTGGCGCCGAAGATGACCAGATAGAACACGAAGATGAGCTGGTTCGCGATGGCGACGCCTGAAAGCGCGTTCGTACCGACCTGCCCGATCATGAGATTGTCGAGAAGGTTTACGAAGTTTGAGATGCCGTTCTGGACCATCATGGGGATGGCGATCATCAGGAGCTTTTTGATATACGATCTGTCGCTGTTCTTTGCCGTCATTTCTTATTTCCGCGTTCCAAATGTTATTATTATTCAGTCGGTCTGAGCATTGTAGCAAAAAGAACGGCAATTGCAAGTGGCTTTATGGGACATTATCAGGACCTTTTTGCGGGAACCGTTCCGTGCATAAGGTCCGGCAGGGGATATATATGGCAAAGATGAATGTCAGGAAAGAGTATAAGGTTATCCAGTGCCCGACGTGCGCTTCACCGCTGCACTACGACACGGGATCGGACGGCTTTGTCTGTTCGTTTTGCGGAAACATCTATCCCTATACGGGAAATGACGGAGTTGAGGAAACGGGCTTTTCGCTGATGCACATTCCGCTGAAGCAGAACGGCGATGTCTTCGATCTCACGGGACTTGAGAAGCTCATGACGCTGGATGATCCCATTCTCCTGAAGCAGTCGGCGAACGACAAATGGTATTCGAACCAGACATATCTCGAGAGGCGCGAAAGGGTAAACTTCTCGAAGCGCAAGATGTTCTGGCACATATGTCCGATGTGCGGAGGCGACGTCCAGGCTTATGAGACGCAGAATGTCTGGGCCTGCACATACTGCGGCAACAGGTTCGTAAAAGAGGAGATCCTCGCCGCAGGAAACTATGAGGTCATGGAAGTCGTTGATGCGGGTGATGACAGGACTCCGCATTTCGCGATGCCGTTCGAGATAACGAGGGAGGATGCCCAGCGGAAGATATTGGAGTTTGCTTCCCTCAGACCGAAGGCATTTGCGGGGATAGATCTCGCGGAGAGAGTAAAGAATCTCTGGACAGTCTATATCCCGACGGATCTGTGCGATATCAGTCTTCTTTTCGATGCGATCACCGAGAACGGGCGTGTCACGCTCTTTCAGGACAGGGTCAACTGGCCTGTGTCGATGTCTAACGAACACAGCTATTATCTCTTCAACGACATAGGTCCGTGGGACCTCTCAAAGATCATTCCGTTCTCGCCAAAGCTTACCGAAGGCGATTTCATCTGTGACACTCACCTGGGCGTGGGCATACCTCATGAGAGAGCTTACATGTCTTATGTCCTGAGACCGGAGCTCATCGAAGACGTGAAGAAGATGTATCCGTCTGAGGACCGTTCGATACCGTGGACGAGGATCGAAGTGCGCAACAGGAAGATGATCATGATGCCCGTCTATTTCCTCGAGAGGGAGGAGACGGGTCCGAAGATCCGCTTCATGGTCAACGGACAGACCGGCGCGGTATCGGTATTAGGATGCGGGCAGCTCCCCGGACACAAGACGCTCTTTGCGCCCGGCAGGGAGATCGGCAGCGCGTCCGAAAAGTTTATGAAGAGCGAGCTGATACCCGTGATATCCGTCGGTAATGACATATATAAGCGCGTCTCAAAGGAAGAGGCTTTTCAGCAGTCAGCGCGCAAGATAAAGTTCGCGGATGCCAAGAGGCGCAATAAGAAAAAGCGCAAAAAGGCAGTGAAGGGATTTTTCGCGAAGTTGTTCGGGAAGTAAGACATCGTGCAGGATAATACGAAAAAAGTGAAACAATAACGTGGGGGAACATCAGAATATGGAAGAAAAACTTGAATTATTTACCAAGCAATTAAAACCGTGGCTCTATCTGCTCGACGAGGGGCACCTTGCGACGGGCTATGTTGTCGTCGGCGACGAAAAGGTTTGCGTTATCGACACCATGAACGGCTTCAGTGACATCAAAAGCTTTATAAGGACATTTACGGATAAGCCCGTGATCGTCATAAACACGCACGGACATCCGGACCATATTTTCGGAAACGTGTATTTCGATGAGGCATATCTCGATCCCAAAGACAATGAGACAGCACAGTCTTTCATAGATCTTCCCGAGTTCAAGGAAGCGTGCGCGAAATACGGTTTTAAGATGCCGCCGTTCAAGCCCGTAAATGAAGGTGATGTGATCGATCTCGGCGGAAAGACCCTTGAGATTTTTGAGCTCCCCGGCCACACTCCGGGAGGGATAGTAATACTGCTCAGGGAGGAAAGGATCCTCTTTACCGGTGATTCCATAAACCACCACCTCTGGATGCAGCTTGATTCGTGCACGCCTCTTGAGGATATGGTAAAGGCTCTGGACAGGATCATGTTCCTTGAAGAAAGAGCGGACTTTATCCTTCACGGTCATGCGCAGGGATTCGATGACATCTCGCTCATGAGATGCATGCGCTACGGCATAAATGAGATATGTGAAGGAAAGACTGCTGACGACAAGCCTTACACCTGGTTCGGCGGCGAAGCAAGACAGCACCCTTTTGCTCTTGAAGAAGGGAAGACATACAGTTCGGAGAACAGCGTCATCTGCTATAACCCGAAGTAAAGCGACATCTTTTCTTAAGGATCCAAATTTCATTATTTGGCGGTGTTTAAGCAATAATTTGTCCCCTGTCGCGTGTAAGGCCAACGTGTTAACCTTTAAAAGGAAAAGGAAACGCGTTTGCTTTTGCGTCAGGGGATAAGTTTTATGTTCAGAAAGATCATAGCGGTAATATTGACGGCGGCGGTCGTTCTGCCAATGTGTTCGTGCAGCACGGTGAAAAGGAGCGGCAAGCCTTATATCAACAGGTCGGACGACTTCGTCGTTGACGGATTCAATTACAGGACTGAAGAAAAACAGACCGATAATTTCATCGCGTACAGATGCAAAGACGGCCGGGTCCTGCTTTACCCCGTTAGTGCAGAGAAAGCATTAGCGTGCGATCCTGATGGTCTTTGTGATGTCGAGCCCGGCGGGATGTATAAGATAAAATACGATGTACAGTATGTGACAGGCGGGTTTGCGGGAATAATGAAAGCTTATTTTCTTGCTGTATACAGCTGCACGAAAATTGATTGCGATACGCTTTTCGAGAATGGCTGCTTGAGGCCTGTGGGCGGGTGGTCCGTGAATTTTCCGATAGCTCCGAGGGTTGACGGTCTCGATTACATGGCATTCGAGAACGAGGAGGGCGGTTACGATCTTTACAGTGAGACATGCGGGAAACGCCATTACGATGAGATGCGCGAGATAAAATTCCCGCTGGAATTCGAAAATGACGACCCTGTCGAGATGGAGTTCAACGTCTTCTGTAATAAGGACCTGACCGATGAATACATCAAGGACTGTCTCCTGAACAGGAAGACGGATGAAGGTTTTATATTCTTTAATGCCGACCATCCCGGCGATACCGCGGAAGGCATGAATTACGATTCGATAGAGAAAGCCTCCGTCGGTTTTATTTACCGGCACAACATAATCTGCATCGAGTCGGATGAGCCCGTTACGGAAGAGACCAGAAGGCTTATCACTTACGAGGAGATGAGGGATAAAACGGCTGATGAACTTGGTCTTCCGCAGGATGTCTACGATCAGTTTTATCCTGCCTGGGAAGCAAGGGTCAACGGGAGTTTTTCATACTACGGCACAGACAATGAACCTGCAGCGAAATACGATGTTCTGCTATTCGGCGGCGACTTCGGCCAAAATGTTGACATGCAATATGACAGCGACCTTAAATTACAGCCATACGACTGGCGCGATTACGAGAATACTTCCGCACAGAGATTTCCGTATGCCGCCCTGTTCATCAGGAGTGAATTCAACGATCTGCTGCCGCAGGATTAACGCTTCCGTGCATTTCACCCCGCTTTTTTGTATCTTACCTCTGCTTCTGTTGTGAGGTCATTTTCCGTTGACTATACTCACCCTAAAACAAGCGGAAGGCGGGTATGGTTATGGCATACATACTGTTGGCGGTATTATTTTCGGCAGAGGTTGGATTCATCATTTTCGATCAGATAAGGAAGTCATCCAAAGCCGGGTGGTCGAAAAGAAGATTGATCGTAAATGCGGGACAGGCGGTACTGTTTGCGCTGATGCTGGCTTTTCCCGGGATCGACACAAGCTTCAGGTTCAAAGGACTCATGATACTCCTCGCGGTCAGGATCGTTTTCGCGGCGCTTTTTGCTTTCATCAACAGAAAGAAGGACATCGCGAAAAAGACGTCAGGCAGGATAGTCAGTCTGATCCTGAGCATTATCCTCATCTCGGGCGCCATGATGCCGGCATTCATCTTCGCAGACTACGACGGCCTGCCTCTGAACGGACCTTACAAAGTTGATACATGCAACGCGATCCTCGTTGATGAGAACAGGACCGAGACATTCGAGAATGACGGTTCTTTCAGGGAAGTGCCCGTGTATTTCTTCTATCCTTCGGATGCTGGAGAAGGAGAGAGATTTCCGTTGGTAGTATTCTCGCATGGCGCGTTCGGATACTATCAGAGCAACGTCTCGACATACATGGAGCTCGCGAGTCACGGTTATGTGGTAGTGAGCATCGAGCATCCTTATCATTCATTCTTCACAAAGGACACGGACGGAAAGATCATAATCGTTGACAGCGGCTTCATGAACAGCGTCATGACGACCGGCCAGGAGGGTACGGAAGAAGAGATATTTGAGGTTGCTCAGGAATGGATGAAGATCCGAACGGGAGACATGAATTTCGCGCTCGACGAACTGATAAAAGGCGCGGATGAAAACGATACCGGAGACTATTGGTTTGCTGATGATATTGCTAAGGCAGACACGCTCAAGGTGCTTGGCATGACCGATACGGAAAGGATAGGACTCATGGGTCACTCGATGGGCGGCGCGACATCTGTCGAAGTCGGAAAGGAAAGAGACGACATCGATGCGGTCATTGACATCGACGGCACGATGCTCGGTTCGATCACCGGTGCGGAAGACGGAAAGTTCATTGTGGAGGATATGGAATACAAAGTTCCCGTTTTCGAGATCGAGAACATGAATGCTCATAAGGAAGCCATAAAAGCGGAGCAGACCGGGTATCCTTATCCGAACAACATGATAAGGAAGAATGCCGACGTGTACTACGGCACATATTTCGAAGGCGCGCTCCACATGGATTACACGGATCTTCCGATGTTCTCGCCTTTCCTGGGGAAGATGCTTGGCTCGGGCGATGTGGACAACGCATACGTGATGAACACGGTCAACTCGCTTGCGGTCAGTTTCTTCGATTGTTATCTTAAGGGGGAGGGACAGTTCTCCGTGGAAGCATCTTATCAGGGAGTCGGATGATGAATATCAACGTTAAGAAGATCGGCGGCAGCGAAGAGGAATACATCGAGATAGGCTGCCATGTGCGCGACGGAAGGGTCGATGACATCGTCAGGTTCGTCGAGAGCCTGGACGGCAATATCGGAGGCATGAAGGGTGATAAGCGTTACGCGGTCCCCGTGACGGAGATCTTCTACATCGAGTCGGTCGACAACAGGACGTTTATCTATTCATCCAAAGACTGCTACGAGACGTCGCGCAAACTCTATGAGTTCGAAGAGGTCCTAAAGACGCGCAATTTCCTCAGGATATCGAAATCGGTGCTCCTCAACATCATGAAAGTCGAATCAATAAAGCCGGCGCTCAACGGCAGGTTCAGCTGCAGACTCCTTAACGGCGAGGAGGTCATAATCTCCCGCAAGTACGTCAGTACGTTCAAGGAATATATCTCCGGGAAGGTATAAGGTCATGAAAGAACACATTAAAGACAATCTGATGAACTTCTTCATCATCGTAACCCTGGTAAACATCGTGATCTTCATCAGCGGTTCGCTGATGGCGCCCGAACAGAACCTGACCTACACGGCATTCCTGGTTCCCATCATCGACGGCCTCCTGGGCATCATCCCGGGACTTGTAATGTATTCCAAGCGCGAACTCACGGTGAAGCAGATGATAGTAAGAGAGATCATCCAGCTCCTGTCGATCGAGCTCATAATCCTGTTCTTCACCTTCGGTTTCTCCGGGTTTTCCGTGGAGAAGATCCCTCTGATGATAACGGTCGCCGTTTCTGTTGCCGTAGTTTATGTGCTCGTTTATGTTATCCGCTTCTTCCTCGACATCAGGAGCGCGAAAAAGATGACTGACGACCTCAAGGCATTCCAGGCTTCGCTGTCGGCAGGGGACAGACAGGAGTAAAAGCTGTCTTACGCAATTTACAATCAGTCAACGGCGTGACTTACAGTCTTCTCACAGGTTCTTGTAGTACACCTCGATGAGGCCTTTAAGGAGCATATCCGTGTCGAGTATTATCTTATGCCTGCACAGCGGCACAACGAGCGATGCGTACCTGCCGGTTGCGGTAAGTACGCATGCTCCGCCGTATTCTTCTTCGATGCGGTCGATCATGCCGTCGATGAGCGCCGCGTTCTGGTAGATGAGGCCGCTCTTCATGCTGTCTATGGTATTGGTGCCGATGACTTTTTTCGGTGTCTCGAAAGCGATGTTGGGGAGCTGTGAAGTCTTGCTGCTCAATGCTTCCGCTTCGATCCCCATACCGGCGCCGATCGATGTGCCGATGAAGTTCTTGTCTTTGTCGATGAGCGAGAATGTGGTGGCCGTTCCCATGTAGATGTTGATCTGCGGAACGCCGTATTCCTTGATGCCGGCAACTGCGGAAACGACAAGGTCGCTTCCGAGCTGCGCCGGGTTATCTATCTTTATCTTGAGACCTGTCTTGACGCCGGGACCCACGACCAGCGGTGTTACGTCCGTAAATCTCTCGACCGCCCTTTTTACATTGGCTGTCACCTGGGGGACGACGGATGAGATTATCGCGCCGTCCACCGCATCGAGACTTGCTCCGTTGAACTCGAGCGCCGACTTGATCAGTGCGGCGTACTCGAGATCCGTGGCCGTCTTGTCGGTTGTAAGGAGCTCCTTGAAAAGTATGGAGCGTTCCTCAAAACATCCGAGCAGGATATGGGTGTTTCCGATGTCGATGGCAAGTACCATAGTGGTTTCCTCCGCTTATGCTTCTATCAGCTTTGCCTTGAAGAGAGCCGTTCCGACTGCTCCCGTGATTATGAATGCCGCGATGGCCTCGAAGATCGCGTTGATGCCGACGATGGCGGCAAAGAGTGCGATTATGCCCATCGTGGGGTCAAGGCCGGTTGCTTCAGAGATGGTTGCTTTGCCGAAGAGTCCGATGAGGGCTCCGACAAAAAGGATGGTATTGAACAATGCCGCACTGAGACCTGTTACGGAAGATCTTACGGGTGCGTTCTTCACGAATTTGGAGACGAGCTTAAAGACGAGTCCTGCAAGGAATCCGGCGAGTGCTCTGCACAATACGCACATTATGAATGTGAATACGATGTTCTTGCTCGCAAGGAATGTTCCGAAAGGATCTGATCCGAAGCACTGCACGAAGCTCGTGATGCCGAAAACGGTACCGAGAAGTGCGCCGGCCCACGGACCCTTTGCGAGTGCGCCTATTGCTACGGGGATCATGAGAAATGAGATGGAGATCGCGCCGACCTTGAGGTAACCGACAGGGGTGAACGCCATAAGGATCGTCAATGCGATCAGGATGCCCAAGACAGCTATTGTCTTGATTGTTTGTTTGCGATTTTGCTTAGCCATACAAAATCCTCCTTTGTTATTATTCCTCGTGACGAGGATATAGTTACAGCGGCAAGTACGTTCTTTTCAGGACCCTCCGTCAGATTCATGAAGATATCTGCGGTATTGAGGCATCCTTCCGGAAAGAAGTTCCTTACCAATTGAGATTATACAGCATTGCGCATTTCGATACTGCAGTAATTATCGCCGCCCGGCGCAGGCGGAATAGGGCTGTTTGCACAACAGGGGAGACTGTCAGACGGGTTTGCCGTCCAGGATCTCCTTATAGTCTTTCAGGTTCTTTTTGAGCAGTTCGGGGATGTTGAGCTCATAAGGGCATCTGGTCATGCAGAGTCCGCACTCAACGCAGTTTTCGATCTTCATCATCTCCTGCTGCCAGAATTCCGTAAGCCAGTTCTGAGACGGGGCGCGCCTTATCATCTGGCTCATCCTCGCGCACTGGTTGATCGTGATGTCAACGGTGCAGGGCATGCAGTATCCGCATCCTCTGCAGAATTCACCGAGGAGTTCTTTTCGGTCATTTTCGATGAAGGCGCGGATCTCATCCGTCATGGTGATCTCATCTTTAAAGAAACCGAGCCACTCGTCGAGCTCCGACTGTCTCTGTATTCCCCAGATGGGAAGTGCGTCGAACTGGCTCATGAAAGCCATGCACGCTTTCGAATCGGTAAGGAGTCCGCCCGAGAGTCCCTTCATGGCGATGAAGCCCATGTCATGTTCCTTGCAGCTCTTCACGAGTTCGATGTCGCGGTCACTCGCAAGATATGAGAAGGGGAACTGCAGGGTCTCGTAAAGACCGCTCTTTACTATGTCTTCGGCAACTCCGATCTTGTGCGCGGTTATGCCGATATGCCTGATCCTGCCCTGTTTTTTCGCTTCGACGAGACATTTGTAGATGTCGTCTTCCTCGTTATAACATCTGGCAACGCAGTGCAGCTGGTATATGTCAATATAATCGGTCTTGAGATTTTTGAGAGTGGTATAGAGGTCTTCTTCGAACTTCTCTCTGGTCGTGGCCTGTGTCTTTGACGAGATGAAGACCTTATCGCGCATTCCCTCGAATGCCTTTCCAACCTTTTCCTCGCTGTCCGAATAAGCTCTTGCGGTATCGAAAAACCTCATCCCGCCGTCGTAGGCGTTTCTCAAAAGGCTTACCGCTTCCTCTGTGCTGACCCTCTGTATCGGGAGGGCGCCGAATGCGTTCTGCGGGACTGTTATCCCTGTTTTTCCGAGCGTGATGGATCTCATTTCGTGTTCGTCCTCCTGTCAGATATGCCCTAACTATAGCACATACTTCGACGGACTTATCCCATATAACGGGGGTGTTTTTATTTGTGTTGTTTTGTTCTGTTATAATTTGCGGAGAATGCGTTCGCGCATAAAACAGGGGGATCAAATATGAGACTTGAAACAGAACGGTTGATAATAACGGATTTTACGCCTGACATGGCTCAGGCTGTTCACGAGAATTCTTTGGATGAAGACACCAGAAGATTTGTGCCGGACGAGGTTTTCGAGACCGTTGAAGACGCGCTCGAGACGATCGGATTTCTTATGTCACAGTACGGCAAGACTGATGGCCCGCTCGTTCATCCGGTGCTTATGAAAGATGGCGGCGTCAATATCGGATACGTTCAGATCGTTCCCGTCGGCGAAGGCCTCTGGGAGATCGGATACCACGTCGCGAAAAAGTACACGGGAAACGGATTTGCCACCGAGGCCGTCAAAGCTTTCCTGCCCGTAATGGCCGGGGTTGTCGGAACTTCTGAGGTATACGGCATCTGCATGAGCAGTAACATTGCCTCGAAATGCGTTCTCCGCAAATGCTGTTTTGATACGGTCTTCGAAGGCATTGGCGAATACCAGGGCGAACAGTGCGAGATATACAAGAGTCTCTGGAAACTTCCGGAATAAATGGGGCCATACGGGGATTTGGACAGGAGCCGGCAGGGCTGAATGGGATTTGGAACAGGAGTAAGCGGGGTTATACGGGCATATGGAGCAGGATAAGCGCGCGGACATGACTGTCCGTTGTGATGATGGATTCATTAACATCAGGGCAGGCGCCGTCATAATGAAAGACGGCAGGTTCCTGATGGTCGGGAGCAGCAGGTTCGACTATCTCTACTCCGTCGGCGGGAGGATCAGATTCGGCGAGACGGCGGAAGAAGCCGTTGTCCGCGAGGTCTTCGAAGAGACAGGCGTAAGGATGGAAATAGACAGGCTCGGGTTTGTAAACGAGAACTATTTCTACGGCGACGCGCCCTCCAATAAAGGAAAGCTCGTCTATGAGATAACTTTTTTCTTCTACATGAAAGTGCCGGATGATTTTGAGCCTGTCGAAGGCGATCTCTGCGACGAGAAACTCAGATGGGTTTCACCTGAAGAGGATGTGACCGTTTATCCCGTATTCCTGAAGGGCGAACTGTCTCATCCCGAAAATGCCGTGAAGCATTTCGTTTCCGACGAGAGAAATTGTCCTGCCGTCAAGATAGAAAAGAAGTGCGAATGATCTGACTGTTTTCGGGAAGATATCGTTTTTCGGAAAAAATCCTCAATAACGATATCTGTTGACTGTGCAAGATATCGTTTTCGGAAAAAAGTCTTTAAAAACGATACTTACGGGAGAGCAAAGATATCGTTTTTCGGAAAAAGTCCTCAATAACGATATCTGTTGACTGTGCAAGATATCGTTTTCAGGAAAAAGTCTTCAAAAACGATATCAGTGGGAGATCAAAAGTATCGTTTTCGGAAGAAAAATCTCAATAACGATACCTGCGGTTCAGCAGGGTATCGAAATTTGGGAAAAAGTGCTTTGTTTCGATACCTTGGGAAAAGCAAAGTATCGGAATCCGGGAAAAGTTATTCATTCTCGATACTTTTCGAAAAAGCAAAAGCATGGTCAGGATGCAATATGCTGAATTTATCCCGTTTATTCATTTTTCGAGACTTTGGGATAAAAAACGGGCATGGAATTATCCCGCGAAAAGGTTTTTGGACGGTTTGGGATAAATATCAGTCATGGATTTATCCCAAGTGAAGTGTTTTTGAAAGTTTGGGATAATTTGCCGTTTAAATTTTATCCCAAGTCGCGAAAAATAAGGCCTTCGGGATAATTTGCAAGGTATTCGAAATAACGGTAAAAATCATTTTTTCGATACCTGTGAAAAGCCGAGGTATCGAAAAATAACTCATTTCCGATACCCCGGTCCAATACTGTGCAGACTGTTCACGCCGCCCTTATTACTCCACGTTTTTCAGCGCGATGTCCATCGGTATCTTCCTGATCCTTAAGAAGTCTATCATCGATACGAATGCGTATCCGATGAGCAGATAAAGGACGGAAAGGATCATGGATGCGGGGCTCATGTAGAATGCGAAATACCCGTCCATCTGGAGCATGAACACATGGAAGATCCATATCATGAGCAGATATCCGACCGCGAGACTTACGACCGTGAAAAGAACGACCACGACGGCGGTGGGGATGATATACAGGGAGCCGATCTCGCTGTTCCTGAAACCGAGTATCTTGACCATGGATATCGAGTGCTCGTTGCGCTCGATGATTATCTTGGCAAGCAGATAAATGAGCGCTGCCGCGAGGACTATCATCGCGTATTTGAAGATCTCGATAAAACCGCCGACTGAATGCATGAGCTGAGTCGTGACTTTCGAGATGTCATCGACGGTAATTATGGTGGCGATGTCCTGCTCATCGATGTCGGTGATCTCGCTTCTGGAGAAATAACCGGAGAATTCATCATCCTTTCTGTCGAAAATACTGTTGAAGTTCTCATTGCTCATGAATACCGCGATGCCGCCTTCGTAGTCGACGACGTTGTCTACCGTGAACTCATAAGACCTGTTCTCGTATTCTTCGTGAAGCGTGATGGTGTCGCCTGTCTTCAGATAGAACTTATCCCTGAATGCGCTCGAGACCGATACACTGCCGCGGGGCATTCCTTCGGGGATATCGATGTATGAGCTGTTTTGGCTGATGCCGTATACGGTAACGCCCTCGTCGCCGCCGCTGCCCATGCCGTCGAATCTCGAGAAGCTGCTCTTTTCTTTCGGGTACAGAAGGGAAACGGCGCTGAACTTTTCGGCGCTCTCTTCATCTGTCGAGATGATGTTTCCGTCATCGTCCCTGTAGTCCATGAGCATATACTGATAGTCAGCGAACATCATGTCAGGTGCCCTGTCCCCGTAATTAGCAAGGGAGTCCGTAAGTCCGAATGCAAAACACAGCATGAGTTCACTGAGTATGACGCCGAAGATGAGCACCGCGTAATTAGGCATGTTCTGGAACAGCACTCTTAACCTGAAACGTCCGAGGAAGGACCATGAAGGGATCCTTCTTGCCTTGGCGCGTCTGGTCTTTACAAGGTCGTGCCTCAGGAACTGCAGGGGACTTAACTGAAGTTTCTTTACGATGACGGCAAGGTTGATCAGGAACATCAGGAGCAGCGGTATCACGGTTGTCTTTACGAGTGCCGACGAACTCCATACGAGACGCGGTACGGGAAGACTGTAGGTGTTGTAGTAGATCTTTACCGCCATGCCGCGGAATGCCGTGTAACCCAGGATGTTGCCGATTACCGCGCCGGCGAGCGTAACGATGACGGGCATCGACATATAGTGGACGATCAGTTCTCCCTTGCTGTAGCCTGAAGCGCGGAGCGTACCGATGACCGATGCTTCTTTATCTATCGTGTTGCTTATCGTGATGGCGAAGATAAATGCTATGACCGCTATCAGGATATAGCAGAAGATGCCGGTGCCGGTCGAGTCACCCTCGATGTCGGAGGGTGCGAAATTCCTTGCCTGGCTTAAATATGTCGGGAGGTAATCCTTGATCTCATTATCGTATACGAGAGACTGTGTGATGAGTGACTTCAAAAAGGAATCAGACCAGTCTGCCTCTTCGATCTTGCCGTCGGGCTTGACTTCATAAAGATATGCATAGTTGTAGTGGATCCTGGAAGTAAGCTTTTCGAAAGCCTCAGGCGTGACCATTGCAACGTCAAATCCGAATGCATCGAACATCAGATCCGTATTCGACTCATGCATTGTGAGATAGTTGACGAATGAAAGGAGTCCTACCACTTCGTAACTTTTGCCGCTGACGGTGATCTTGTCTCCGACACCGACTCCCACGGTCTCGGCGTGATTCCTGTCGATGGCGATCTCATTCTCGGCAGAAGGAGTGCGTCCTTCGATGACCGAAGCCATGTCGATGACCGAATCGCTCCTGAAGATCCTTACGGTCGAGTCTTCCTCGCCGTCATTGTTGTTGTCTTCCGTTTCATTGTGGTAGAAGTGCTCGTATATCTTTACCCGGACGGGAGAAAAGGACGGATCGTTGAGTTTGTATTCTTCCTCTATTTCGCTCCATTCCTCATCGACTGCCTTGATAACTTCCTTGTGGGCTTCCTCATACGCATCGGCAACAGCATCTTTGAATTCATCGGAATTGCGCGCTTCGTTAAGCGCCTCTTCGAAATTCTCCTCCATGGCAGTGTCGATCTGAGCCAGGATCATGTCCTCATCAGTTATGCCGAACGCCTCGCATTGCGCGCGCACCCCTTCGCTGATGGCGTCTGTAACCTGTGACCGGAGTTCCTCTTCGACCGCGTCAGCCACTTTCTGGTCGGCTTCTTCGATCCCCTTGTCTATGAAATACTGCCTGACGTCAGCCTTTTCGCCGGTGCTTATGCTGTCCAGCAATTCGTCTGATGCTCTGTGCGACAGCTCGAAACGTCCGTCTTCCAGATTGAGTTCGGTCTTGCCGGCTTCTATTGCGGCGATCATGCTCTCGCGTCCGACGTACATACCCGAGATCACGCCGATCATGAGGACCATGAACAGGATGATGACCAGATATTTATGCCAGTCGGAAGCGAGCTCCTTCGGGATCCGCTTTATCAATGGATTTCTCATGATGCCGCCTCCTTACCATTCGAGCTCGGAAGCCGGGATCTTATCCGTATTTATGTCGTTGTGACGGACAACTCCGTCTCTCAGCTTGATCACGTGATCAGCCATGTATCTGATGGCCTCATTGTGTGTGACCATTATGATCGTACTGCCGTAAACTCTGTTGCATTCCTCGATGAGAGCGAGGATCTCTTTGCTCGTCTTGTAGTCAAGCGCACCGGTTGGTTCGTCGCACATAAGGATGTCCGGATTCTTGACTACCGCGCGTCCTATCGAAACTCTCTGCTGCTGTCCGCCTGAAAGCTGGTTCGGATACTTGTACTTGTGTTCCTGAAGTCCGAGGATGGTAATGACCTCTTCCACGTCGAGCGGGCTGTCCGAAAGAAATGCGCCGACTTCGATATTCTCTTTCACGTTGAGGTTGGGGATGAGGTTATACATCTGAAAGACATACCCCAAATGCTTTCTTCTGTAATCCGTGAGCTGCTTTTCGCTCATGTCTTCTAATTTGTCGCCGTTGATGCTGACGAAGCCCGAGTCCGGCGTGTCTATACCGCCGATGATGTTGAGAAGTGTTGACTTGCCTGATCCTGAAGGTCCGAGCAGTACGCAAAATTCTCCTTTAGCCACGGTAAATGTCATTCCGCGAAGGACTTCCTGCCTGGCACCTCCCGTGCCGAAACTCTTCATCAGATCCCTGATGACCAGAAAATTGTCTGCCATAACTGTTACTCCTAGACTTTATAGATTTTTAAATTCCCTAAAGTCTCTGAAATAACAAAAGACCCAAGTATAACAAAACTATACCTGGGTTATCGAAAGATATATAACGTCATGTATAGTTAGGCTATACATGAGTCTCGCAATTTAAAACAAGCCAGACCGGAAAGGTCAGTATGTTGACTTGCTACGCTTTTAAGGCGCTTGCTACTCCCCCATGGGAATCACGTTTTGAATTTAACATGAGGCGTGTGTTATTGTCAATGACAGTCTCGTGTCAATCTGCACATCTCTTTTCGGGATATGAGTTTCTTTGTTTGGTATAATGCAGAAAAATCAGTTTTCGGCCGGAGATACAGACATGACAGACATCCTGATCGTTGAAGATAATGAGGAATTGGGAGCCCTTATAAGGGACTTCCTGGTGCGTGACGGATTTACTGTCATCTGGAAGACCACGGGAGAGGAAGGGCTCAATGCCCTGAAGAACGGGAAGTTCCGTCTGATGCTCCTCGATGTCATGCTGCCGGGCTTCGACGGTTATGAGACCCTCAGGATCTTAAGGAAGGACCTGGGACTTCCCGTCATCATGATGAGCGCCCGGAATGATGACCAGAGCAAGATACTGGGCCTCGACGTCGGCGCCGACGACTATATCGAAAAGCCGTTTTCTTTCCCTGTCCTTTCGTCCAAGATAAAAGCCATCCTGCGCCGCAACTACGGTGCTGAAGAAGAACACAAGGAACTCTCCTACAAAGACATCAGGGTAGATCTTGATGACATGACGGTCCGCAAAGGCGATAAGCTCATACAGGTCAACGGCAAGGAGCTCGACATCCTCATATATTTCCTGAAGAATCCCGACAAAGTTATACACAAGGAAGTGCTGTTCAATGCCGTATGGGGTGCCGACTGCATCTCAGAGATCTCAACACTTACCGTTTACATACGGTGGCTGAGGGAAAAGATCGAGGACGATCCGAAGGCGCCGAAATACATACACACGGTATGGCGTGTCGGCTATAAGTTCGGCGAGGCTTCGGACTGATGCGCAAATATATCGGAAAGTATATCCTGCTGCTGGTAATATTCCTTGCTTTGGGTATTGCGGCTTTTATGTTTGTCACTTCGTCGCAGAACAGGACTGAAGGGCAGAGGCATACGCTGATGAACCGTGTTGCAGGTGATCTCTCATCCAAGGGACTATCCGATGTTGATGCGGAACTTGATGCTCTCGTCTCTTCAAATGACTGGGAAGCCGAATATGGCAGGAACAACGTGCCGTCAGACATCAGATTCATAAAGGCTGAAAACGTCAGCGGTCCGTATTCGAATCTTCTGAACGGTAATTCCGTATGGAGTCTTTCGGAAGACGGAGAAATAAAAGGTTTTCTGGTTTTTTCTTTTAAAGATGACCATGCCGCAATGACCATAGTCATCTGCGAGATCCTGATCGCGGCATGTTTTATCGTATCCGTTCTTTTCTTTGTTTATATCGACTGTAAAGTGATAATGCCGTTCAACAGGCTTTCCGACTATCCGGAGCGCATTGCCAGGAACGAAAATGCGGATGCCCTTCCCGAGTCGAAAAACAGATATTTCGGCAGATACATATGGGGCATGAACATGCTGCGTGACCGTCTGTCCGGAGACACAAGAAAACTCCGTCAGCTCGAGAAAGAGCAGCTCACACTGGTATCCACGATCGCACACGGCATCAAGACACCGGTCGCGAACATCAAGCTCTATTCGGAAGCGATCAAGAGCGGTCTTTACCGTGAAGACGGCATTCCCGATGCAAAGGATGCCGAAGTTGCCGAGAAGATAACGAAAAATGCCGACGACATAACGGGTCTTGTCAAAGACCTTCTCGACAGCGCATCAAAGGGCGTCGTCGTTTTCGAGCCCTCGGTCGAGGCATTCTATCTTACGGAGATAGAGGATTTCATAAAGCGCGAATACGATAACCGCTTAAGTGTCCTCCGCATTCCCTATAAGATCGAGACGAAGAGCCGGGTCATGATAAATTCCGATAAAAGCGGCATTACAAGGATCCTTACGCAGCTCATGGAAAATGCTATCAAGTATGGTGACGGCCGCGGCATCACCATTACCGTTGACAAGACGGAAGACGGTTACATCTTCTCGGTGCGCGACACCGGAAGCCGCATCCCCGACAGCGAGATGCCGTATGTGTTCAACAGTTTCTGGCGCGGTTCCAATGCCGCGGATGTGGAGGGCAACGGCCTCGGCTTATATGAGGCATCCTTTATTGCGCGCAAGCTCGGCGGCGACATCGAAGTGCGCTATCTCGAAGAGACGGAAGAAACGGAATTCGAAGTTTTCCTTCCGCTGTAAGTGAAGCTGCTTTTCCGGACATGATTTTTTTCGACGCTTTAAGGATTTTTTAATAGTTCAGTTTCAGAATAGAGCTCGAAGATGATAAATGGAGGTATCAGCATGAGCGCTGTTATTGAAACAAGGGATCTTTGTAAGACTTATATAGTAAATAAACAAAGCAATAACGTACTTCAAAACGTGAATTTCAAGGTTGAGGAAGGCGAGTTCGTCGCTGTCATGGGACCTTCGGGTTCGGGCAAGTCGACGCTCCTTTACACGGTCAGCGGAATGGATAATGTCACCGCGGGAAGCGTGTTCTTCGACGGTCAGGAGCTGACTGCCATGAAGGACAAGGAGCTCATCAGCTTAAGGCTCCTCAAGATGGGTTTTGTTTTCCAGCAGATGTACATGATGAAGAAACTGAGCATCATCGACAACATCATCCTTCCCGGTTTTCAGGCGAAGATAAAGCCCAGGGAAGAGGTAAGGAAGGATGCCGAAGAACTGATGAGAAAACTCGGCATCATAGATGAGGCTGACCGTGAGATAACGGAAGTGTCCGGCGGACAGCTGCAGAGAGCATGTCTTTGCAGGGCGCTGATAAATCACCCGAAGGTCATATTTGCTGACGAGCCTACGGGAGCTCTCAATTCCAAGGCTTCAAACGAAGTCATGGAGAGGCTTCTCGATGCGAACAGAATGGGAACGACGGTGCTCATGGTTACTCACAGCGAGAGAGTCGCGTCGGTATCGGACAGGATCATATATCTGGTGGACGGCAATATCCAGGGAGAACTGATCCTTGGAAAGAAAGGCGACGATGATCTCCATGAGAGGGAACGCAAGGTAAGAAACTGGTTGGGAGAGATGGGCTGGTAATATGTATTTCCGGATGTTGAAAAGAGATATTAAGGACAAGCCGGGTCTTAATATCGTAACCTTTATATTCATGATAGCGGCCGTCACTTTCATGGTCGTCGGATCGACATTGATCTATGCGCTTTTCGGCGGCGAAAAAAATACTTATGCGAAGTGCAAATCATCCGACGTCTGGCTCCTGGTCGACAGAAGTGTTTCCGACCGTGAAGGACACATCGAGAGGGTCAGGAATGACATCCTGAGCAAACCGATAATAACAGACTGCATATATAGCGAGGCAGTTGTGCTGAACTTTGCGAACATCGAACTCATCGGCAATGACATAGCGGATAATGTTCATTATTCCTCAAAGATGATAATAACCGGCATGCCTGATAAATATGACATTCCGATAGATTTTGACAATAACTATTTCGAAGTTCAGAACGGATGCGTCGCCGTATCGCAGGTCCTCGCAAACAGGTTTAATCTCAAAGTTGGAGAAAAGATCAGGATCACATCCCAGTTGGGAAACACGTATGAGTTTGTGATATCGGTGATCTATAAGAACCCTGCATCCACTCAGGTGGACAGGATGTATCTGTCAGACCGTGACAAGGAAAAGTTCTATTCGGAATGTCCCGTCAAGACCGAGGTGTTTACGGCTTCTGTCATTCCGGGACTTGAGGACTATGTCACCACATTAAGAGATTCATGTACCGATCTGATACTCAAATATGAGGATTATCATGCGGAAGGTTACGCATCGCGAGTAATCTTCATCAATAATGACGGTCTTTTCGCGATCATAGTTACGACATGCATGCTGGTCGTGGCAGTTGCCGTTATGGCAATGACGATGATAACGATAGACTTCAGTCTCAAGTCCGCCATAAAGAGGGAGGAACGCGAGATCGGCATGATGAAGGCGATCGGCGTATGGTCTCTTTCATATAAGACGCTCTTCATAGTGAAGTATCTTTTCTTTGCCGCGGCAGGCGGTGTGATCGGACTTCCACTGGGATTCTTTTTGAGCAAACTTCTCTTCAACAGGTTCGTCATGCATATCATGTATCCGGACGTGAAGATGATGATCGTGATCGGATTGGCTGCAAGTCTTGCAACTATCGTTCTCATCATACTGTTCAGTTTCTTCGCTCTCAGAAGAATGAATAAGATCAGTGTCATCGATGCGATACACGGCGAGAACAGGGGCGAGAGATTCTCTGCTCTTCCCGGATTGTCGCTCAACAAAAAGAAGCATCTTCCCGTACCGCTGTTCATGGCGGTCAGCGACATCCTGAGAGGGTTCAAGAGATATATCCTTCTGATCCTTGCGTATATCCTGGGGATCTGCATCGTTATGTTCGTGGTAAGACTCAACGATACGATCATGACCACGGATTATGCATACAGATATTTCCAGCATGGGAGACTTGATTTTCTGCTCGAGATCGATGATGCATACTATGAAAAGCTTTACAGCGGCTCGGGAAGCTTTCAGGGTGCAATAGACATCATCAACGAGAATCTCAAAGCGAATGACATTCCTGCGGTGATAACTGTCAAGAATGTAGGAACTGCGATCATGAGATACGAAGGCGGCGAGGTGGTATGCGAACTCTCGTGGAGTGATGCTCCCACATCGGAGATGCAGATTTTTCAGGGCAATGCCCCTAAGCTCAGAAATGAAGTTGCGATAGGTTACTACAACGCCGTTGAGAAAAACATCAGTATAGGTGACACCATAACCGTTGAGTACGATAAGTATGCACCTGATCACACGACGTTTAATAAGGTCAGCGAGGAGTTTATAGTAACGGCGCTCGTAGACAGGTTTGGAAACAACAACCCCAGGCTTTATATGGGCGACGATTTTGAAGGTTCGCTCATAGTGGACGGTGATTTCTTCAGCTGCAAGATAGATGCTCCTGAAGATCAGCACGATGAGATTATCGAAAGGATGCAGTCGCTCTATCCCGACGGCGAGATAACATTCCTGTATAACAACGAGATCATGGCTTACTTCCTTGTCGGATACCAGCAGATGTTCAATCTGATAATCCTCATCGTATCGCTTATCTGCGCAGTTGTTCTGGCACTTCTGACTGCGCTTTACGAGAACATCTTCATTGACGAGGAGACGGCGGATATAGCCCTGCTGAAGAGCATGGGATTCGGAAGGGGCGTCATACGCGCATGGCATTTCTTAAGGCTCATGATCCTTGCGGGATTCTCGCTGGCGCTCACTTACGTCTTTATGCAGACCGGTGGAAATTTCCTCATTGGCAGCCTCTTTAAGAGCGTCATGAAGTGTGGAGGATTTGATCTCAAGGTTCTGCCCGTAAGCAACTTTATCATCATACCCGTCTGCGTAATGACCGGGCTTGCTCTAGTAACATGCCTGATAACAAAGATCACGGACAGGATCCAGATCTGGAAAGTGAGAAACGAATAATGAAAAGCATTATAAAGACATCAGCTGCATTGCTCTTATCATCCGTGCTCCTTACGGGATGCGGTACGTCAACTGCCATAGCGGTGGACGGGGATAAGCCTATGGTTCCCGTCGATTCATTCAACACAAAGCAGGTGCGCGAATATACTGACGCGGGAACCGTCGAAGAACCGCTGACCGTGTTCACATCTGATGACGGACTCTGCGAGATAAAGGTGATGCCGAGTTATTACGATGTCACACTGGATTACGAGAAGGGCAGCAGGGCAGAAGCCGGCGCCGCATACGGCTCGCTGATAAGAGAGAAGCTTCCTGAGTTCATCGCAACGATGGAGCCATACCTTTTCGAAAACATAAGAATGGCATACGGCGGTTCTTTCTCCGCGGACGCAGTCGAAAACAGACAGCAGACACTTTTCGCTTCCATGAGACCTGAATATCAGGAAGAGATCTCCGCTTTCGCGGAGGCCATATCCGGCGGTGTTCACGGCATCAAAGAAGACAGCGTGCTGAGCTATGAGGAGGCGGTCCTCATGCACATGATCCCCGACGCTCTCCGCCCGACATGCTGCAGCGCACTCTCTTTGTGGGGAAGCAAGACCGTTACGGGTGACAGGATCTCATTAAGGAATCTGGAGTGGAATCTCGGCTCCGGCAATCAGATGGGAATGATCAACGCCGTAACCCACATGAAGAACGGTTCACGTTCGCTTACGGCCATCTCAGTTCTCGGACTTTTAGACATCATATCCGGCATTAATGACGACGGCGTTTTTGCAGCCATCCTCGATGTCGGCTCCGTCCAGAAGGAAGCTTTTGTGTACGAAGGCAAGAAATGTTATACGATGGAACTCCGGTATGCTCTGGAAGAGTATTCATCCGCGCGAGAGCTCGGCGGATTCATGGTCTCAGAGAGCGGTGATTTCACATGGTGCCACAACATCTTTACCACGGATGCGGATGATGCATTCTGTGCGGAAGACGTTGTAAGCCAGATCGCTGATCAGGGCGCGGGCAGATCGATACTCCGCGACTGTGATACACCGATATTTGATGAACTTTCCTGGGACAGCCCGGACTCTCTTTGCATCGTCAATTCATTTACTTCTAAAGGCAACCAGGACAAGTTTACGGGCGTTGCGCACAACACGGTCAGATTTGCCAAGTACAACGAGTGGGTGAAGGCTGTGGATAAGTTCTCTCCCAAGGATGTCAAGGACCTTATCACACAGGAGACCGTGGATCAGTATAAGGTCGATAATGTTCACGGCAACGGAAGCGCGCAGCTGATCCTGGTCGACTATCACACAGGATCGGTACAGGTGGCTTTCAGCGGTCCTGAGGGTGTGGTCGACAAGCCCGATTTCATCGAAGTCTGTGTGATAGGAAAGTAAGGATACCTCCGGTCCCGTACCGGAAAACCGGTCCCGTAAGGACCTTCCGCATTGTTAATTCTTTGCAAACCATCCGCGCATTAATGCAAATTGTCCGCACCGCATGTTATAATCATGCTATTCCGCTAAAAAAAATTTGAGCGGATAGGGTAAAGTGCAGACAAGAGTTGTTTATTAATATCAACGGCCGGTTAACCGTTGATACGGGTGGAACATGAAGAGCGGGATGCCGGAAAACAAAATTACTCCGAGATCGGTCGGTACTGATGTCTTTAAGACAGAACTTACCGGCAGTGCGATCCCGCATGATGAGGCAGATAAAGATTATCTGTTCTATACTCTCTATGCACGGCTTGTTTCCGCCATGACCGATACTAACGGCATTGATGTAGAACTCATCGAAAATCTTCTCATAGAGATCTGTCTAATGTTTAGGCTTTCCAAGGCCGAAACAAGAGTATTTAAGAACAGTCAGGAAGAGCAGCAGGGCGCCGGCGAGACACTCTGCTGTTTCGATACAGGCAAAGAAGGACGCGAGATCAAGTCTATCCGTGTCGTCACGAGCGTAATGACCAGTGCCACGATCATGGTCTACATGGTTCCTGATGAAGAACCGCTGACAGAAGATGAGGAGCGGAAGGTCGATCTCGTAATGAGGACTGTCCTGAGCTTTGTCAGCCGCAACAGGCTGAAGAAAGTCGTCTTTGAACTTGCGTATTTCGATGAGCTCGGTTATCCCAATCTCAGAAACTGGAGAGAATACCTTGATGGGGAAGTCAAAGAGAAGAGGACGGCAAACAAGCTCGCTTTCCGTTATAACCTCAGGCATTTCTCCCTGATCAATCAGAGGTTTGGAAGACCTTTGGGCGACATGATAATGAAGAATCATTTCGACACGCTGAAGGAGATCATCGGTGAAGACGGATATCTTGCGCGTCTGGGCGGTGATAATTTCATCGGAATATGTTCTTCCTCCAAGACCAGAGCGGTGGTGGATTTTCTTACCGAGACGGAGATCAGGACTCCCAAAGGCGTTGCGGTGAACGTATCAACGAGTGCCGGATTCTTCCGTATACCTGATGATCATGATGCGCAGACCGACGAGATCATGGGCAGCATCATCAACGCGTACCGCGTGGCTCAGAACGGTGGTATGGATAATATCATCTTCTATGACGACTCTTTCCAGGATAATAAGCTAAAGAGCATGAAGATCCAGCAGTACTTTTCCGAGGCGCTTGAGAAGGGAGAGTTCAGGCCGTTCTATCAGCCGAAAGTCAACGTTGAGAACGGAAAACTGGTGGGTGCGGAAGCTCTGTGCAGATGGTTCCGCGGAGGAAAGGTGATCCCGCCATTTGAGTTTATCCCTGTTCTTGAACAGACAAGCGAGATCTGCAGGCTCGATTTTCATATGCTCGAATGTGTGTGCCGTGACATGAGACGCTGGGCAGACGAAGGCAAGGAGCTGATAACGGTATCGATCAACTTCTCCAGAAAACATATTTTAAATATTTACCTCACGGAGACTATCGCCGAGATAGTCGACCGCTATCAAATACCGCATGAACTGATCGACATCGAATTTACCGAGTCGACTTCCGAAGTGGAATTCGAGGACCTCAAGAGAATAGCGACATGTCTCCGCAACACCGGATTCGACATATCCATAGATGACTTCGGCATAGGTTATTCATCGCTGAATCTCATAAAGGACATCCCCTGGACCACGCTTAAGGTTGATAAGAGTTTTCTTCCTGAAGAGTCTGACGGCGGCAGCGATGTGAGGAGCATAATGTTCAGGCACGTTGTATCCATGACAAGACAGCTGGGACTCGAATGCATCGCTGAAGGCGTCGAGACGGTACATCATCTCAATGTTCTTAAAGCTAACAACTGCGAGATAGCCCAGGGATATTATTTCGACAGGCCGCTGCCCGTTGAGGAATTCGAGGCAAGGCTCGCGAAAGGGATCTACGACATCCCGCAGTAAGACCCTTCCGGTAATTTCATTCTTTCCTGACCGTTCTGCTTTAAGTGTTTTGCGGAACGGCAAAAGTGTTATACTTACATGCGTGCCAATACGGCGCAAACATTTTCAGGGAGAATTGAACAGATGAAAAAAGTGATCATTGTCGGAGCGGGAATCTCCGGAATGGCTGCAGGCATCATCCTGCAAAACTCGGGCTTTGAGACCGAGATCTACGAGAAGAATCCTGTTCCGGGCGGCGAGCTCACAGGTTGGAAGCGTGACGGAGTCTATATCGATAACTGCATCGATTACCTCATGTGCAGCAAAAAGGGCAGTGCCATGAACGAGCTCTGGCATGAGATCGGAATGCTGTCCGACGACGTCAAGATGTACAGCAAGAAGTATTTTTTCAAGTATGAGGGCCATGGCGGCGAGATCACTTTCTGGAGAGATAAGGAAAGAACGAAGCGCGAGATGCTCGCACTCTCACCCGATGACAGTGAAGCGATCGAAAAGTTTTTCGAGAACGTAACAAGAGCGGAGAGCATGATCATGCCCATCGACAAGCCGATGGATAAGATGGGCCCGAGGGATTTCATGAAGCTCGGTGACTTCGTAAAAAACGTTCCCGCAGCTCAGAAGGCATACAAGGGCGTAAGCGTCAAGGATCTGTCCGACAGCTTCAAGAGCCCCGTACTGAAGAGTGCCGTCATGATGACTCACCCCGAAACGACACAGGCTTATTCCTTCATCATGTCCTATGCGATGGTCACATCAGGAAGCGGCGATATCCCGGAAGGCGGATCACTTGCAGCCGCATTAAGGATCGCAGCAAGATATAAGGATGTCGGCGGAAAGATCCATCTGAACGCACCCGTAAAGAACGTAAAGATCAACGGCAAGACTGCAAGCGGCGTCGTTCTTGAAGACGGTACCGAAGTCACCGCTGATTATGTCATCTGCGCAACTGACGCAAACCACACATTCACAAAACTTCTTCCCGCATCATACATGCCCAAGAAGCTTAAGAAGTCCTTCGACGACAAGGATCATTTCTCGGTATTCAGCAAGTTTCACGCTGCTTTCCTTGTAGACGGCAAGACGAGCTTTATCCCCGACACGACATATTGGGAGAGTGAAGGCCTTACGGTTTGGGGCAAGGAGATAAAGGATGTCGGCGTTATCTGCTACGACTACGATCCCGCATTTGCACCCGAAGGCAAGACCATTCTCCAGATGAAGATATTCCAGTATGCCGACGATGTCGACAAGTGGTTTGAACTCTCTTCCGACCGCGAAAAGTATGAGGCAAAGAAGGCTGAGATCGCCAATGCGATGATGGCACTTATAGAAAAGAAGTGCCCCGGGACGGCAGGTAAGATAACTCTCCTCGACACATGGTCGCCCGTTACTTACGCAAAACGTTTCAATGCATACAGAGGCGCATATATGGCATTCGTTGCCGATAAGGACACCAAGACCGTTACCACACCCGGTGTTGTCAAAGGTCTTAAGAACGTATTCCTTGCCGGCCAGTGGCTCATGGGTTCCGGCGGACTTCCCCCGGCAACGGCACAGGGCAAGTATGCCGCATGGAGGATCTGCAAGAAGGAAGGCGTTGTGTGCAGGTAAGCACGTAGGTTTCCTGAGTGTAAATTCAGGCTGTCTCAGATCTTGAAATGAACCCCTTAAGTTTGTCCAACTTCGGGGGTTCATTTTATAATCTAAAGATTGGGATAAAATCACCGGATGATATCACGGCTCTAACTCCCGACACCCGCCGGACACTTGGTATAATAAAAAAAACGGAAAACAGGTGGCCGGCATATGAAAGAGATATCCATAAATGACATAGGTCCCGTGAAGATCGGACAGGCGGAAGACAGCAAAGCGGGTACAGGCTGCACGGTCTTTATCTGCGAGGAGGGCATGTGTGCCGGACTTGATGTCAGAGGCGGCGGTCCGGCCTCAAGAGAGAGCCAGCTCTTAAATCCTTTGACGTCGGCGCAGATCATCCACGGTATCGTGCTTGCCGGAGGCAGCGCTTTCGGGCTTGATGCGGCAGGCGGAGTTATGAAATGTCTTGAGGAAAGAAATATAGGATTTGATGTCGGCGTTACAAAAGTGCCTCTCGTTGCACAGGCTGACCTTTTTGACCTTATGGTGGGAGATTCCAAAGTCAGGCCGGATAGTAAAATGGGTTATGAAGCCGCGCTGAACGCATTGGAAAGACCGAACTACAGAGACGGCAACTACGGGGCCGGATGCGGCTGCACCGCCGGCAAAGTGGCAGGCATGGAAAACTGCATGAAGACCGGCATAGGAAGTTATGCGGTTCAGATCGAAGAATTGAAGATCGGGGCAGTCGTTGCAGTCAATTCTCTCGGTGATATTTTTGACTGGAAGGACGGAAAGCAGATCGCAGGCCTCCTTTCCGAAGACCATAAGTCGTTCCGGAGTTCGCCGGGGTTCATAAAAGAGAGCATCCGCAAGATAAAGAACAGGTTTACTGACAACACGGCGCTCGGCGTGATAATCACAAATGCGGCTTTTGACAAGGCAGCACTCTGCAAGATCGCGGGAATGGGTCACGACGGATACGCGAGGTCCATACGTCCCGTCCACACATCCTTTGACGGAGACAGCATCTTTGCGGTATCGGCGGGTAATGTTGAAGCGGATCAGGAAGTGGTCGGATCCCTGGCGGCAGAGGTCATCAGCGAAGCTATCATCAGAGCCGTTGAAAGTGCTGACAGCGCATACGGTCATCCCGCATATAATGATCTGGGATTCATAAACGGCAGGGAGTAAGCGGACAGCAGGCCGGCACAGAAGATCTTTACCCCTAAAAAGTGTTTTACTGCAACTTTATTCCGGACCCGTCTGTATATATGGTATAAGGGACGGCAAACTGTTCCCGGGTGTACATAACAACAATACATACAGCCAGCGGGGGATAACGGTATGAAGAGGATATTTGCAGTCGCAGTAGCTGTTACGGTGGCATTGTCATTTGCTGCCTGCGGAAAGAGTGATGCAGCAGGTCAGGAAGACAGTACTCATTCAAGTACCGCAACGGATGTTTCGGATACGGACCGGGAACTTGAGCCGCTTGAAGACATAGGCGAGAACTATTACAAAGAGGTTGGGGTTGATGACGTTGTTTTCGACAAGGAGTCGGGAATGCAGTATGCCAAAAACCAGCTGCTCATCAGCTGCGATATCGGAACTCCCCGTAAAGATGTGGAGAAGATCTGTAAGAAGATCGGTGCCGAGATAGTAGGTTATATGGAGATCACCAGCGATTTCCAGATCGAATTCAAGAAGGATATGACCTATGACGAACTCATGGCGATGTCCGAAGAACTCAAAGAGAAATACGATTTCATAAGAGATGTTTTTCTGAATACCGTCTTCAGCACGGTCCTTAACAGTAATGAAGATTGGGAGTACGGTTATGGAGATGACACGGTTGCTGAAGTCAGTCCGGAAGTGCCTGAATTCACGGACAGTTCGATGGGACAGATCTTTGAACTGATGTACAGCGTCACGGGCAAAGATATCTACGAAGCGATGGATATGGTGGAGGAGTTCTTCGGCACGGAATTCGCCGATTCATATACGGGTATGGAAACGAATTACATTGATGATCCGGACGGTGAGCGCATCATCCATTTCTTCTGCTTCATGAAGGCCGAAAAAGACGGGATAAGGTTCAACCGGTTCGTCTTTTCGTGCAATGAGTACGAGACCGTCTTTCACGTTGAATTCACGAACAGCAACTATCAGTATATGGCCTCGAGTTATGAGAATACGGACGGATTCAAGGAAGAACTGTGTCAGTTCTATAGAGACGTTACTGCTGAGCTCGACACCTGCTTCGGGAAGACGGAACCGCAGAACCCGCTGGAGGATAACGACGATTATTCTGCATCGGCGGAATATGATCTAGGATCGGACCGCACTTTCGGCATCAGGTATTCGTCTGTAGGTCCGGGCGATAAGGAAACCGTTCTCGAATATACTGACAAGGGCGCGAAATAAAGGTGGCTGAGATGAAAAAACTGGCTTCGTTACTTCTGATATTTGCAACGGTAATGTCTTTATGTGCCTGCGGCGGAACCGGCAGGACCAAGGACGAAAAGACCGTCACCATGAATGTCCGCGCCCATTACAGCGGATGGGGCGTGGCGGGCAACTTCCTGGGAAGCGGGGTTATCGAATACGAGGTGACAGATCTTAAGGAGGGTGATGTCATCCTGGAGGGGTTCGGCGGAGAGTTTCATATCGCGGATGAGAAATATGACGATGAATACTATTTCTTTAAGATCGGGAGCATCGGAGATGATGCCGTGACGGTATTTGCCGGTAATGGTGACTACAGTTTGGGTTTCGACAGGGGGGAGAACGGATTTGACTTCGTTTACGGTGACGAAAAATACTTTAACAGCTCATATTATATGGCTGACGGCATTAACTACACATACGACATCTCATTTTCGAAAGGCGTGGAATCGTAACATCTGAACCTGTATTTTACGGGACGGCAGGCGGGGAACACTGTCAGTCCCGGGTCAGTTGTCACGCAAATTAGTCATGGCTTGAACAATGGTGGAAATATTCTGTTAAACAAATGTGAAATGAGCCAAATGCCTTTTTTATTGTGCTATTATGCCTTTGAGAATGTCCCGGATTGCAAGGAGGAAGGTTGAATGGATAAGAGTCTGTCTGATTTTGGTATTAATGATGTCCCCGAACTTTTATTGGACAATGTTGATGCGATCATTATCGTCGATCCGGCAATAGACAGTTATAAGACCATTACCCGCAAAGGCTTTTTCGAGAAGTTCCTTAAAGAAACAGGAAGCTATCACGATCTTATCCTGGACCTCTGGTTCCATTTTAACGATTCGAGCGAGAAGGTTTCCGAAGATTATCAGATCTTTGCCGACAATACCGGCGACTTTAACTGCAAGTACAGCCGCAGGCTGAAGATCGCTCTCGACGGCGAGGAGCAGTCACATCTGGTTCAGCTGACCGTCTATCCTTTTGATGATAACAGCAAGTATCTGTTCATTCTGGATGAGTTTATCGACAACGAGTCGCTCCAGGAATCCCTTACCACAAAGAAGATCAACACCATCCAGAGTTCCTACCTGTTCTCGATGTATATCGATCTGGTGCAGGATACCACGAGCAGCATAAACGTAACCGAGATCTCCGATGATGTGGTTAATTATAACCTCAAGTACTCCGAGTGGAGGATGATGATCGTCAACATGTTCCTGCCAGAAGACCAGGAGCAGTTCCTCAGAAGAACAGATCCGGAGTACCTTAAGAAGAACTTTACTCCCGGCCGTACATCCTCCTATGACTGCATGATGTGCAACCTTGAGGGCAAGTACATTTGGGTCAAGCTCATCTTCAGCCGTGCACAGACAAATAACGATGAAGACTACAGATTCGTCTTCCTGGTACAGGATATCCACGAGAATTCCATCGAGATCCTCTCCACGCTGAAGAAATACGAGGAGATGGCCATTACGGATCCTCTCACGGGCGTTTATAACCACGGCGAGATCGAGACGCAGCTCCACAATGCGCTTACGCTCCGCCAGAAGTTCGACGATCCGGTTTCGATCATGATCCTCGATCTCGACAGATTCAAGAACATCAACGATACGTACGGACACTCCGTCGGAGACACGACGCTTAAGTCATTTGCAAAGATCCTCAAAGACTTTGCAGTCGAGGAGAAGGCAGCCGTAGGCCGCTGGGGCGGCGAGGAATTCGTCATCGTCTGCTATGAGAAGAATGCGGATGAAGTCCTGGCACTGGCCGAAAACCTCAGAAAGACCGTCGAAGCGCAGGAATTCCCTGAGATCGGACACATCACGTGCTCTATCGGCGTTACCGAACTGAATTCCGACGATGACTTCAACGGAGCATTCAACAGGATCGACAAGGCTCTCTATGAGTCCAAGCAGAACGGCAGGAACAAGGTAACCATCCTGTAAACGGTACCTGTCTGCACCCCAAACGCGACATGAAAAGAACGGAGAGGGTGTCTCAAAACAAAATGAGATAGCCCCTTATTGTTTCAGCAAGTGTGGCAGTTGCAGTTGATTGCAGAATTCTGACCTGTCTTTTCGACAGGTATCGAAATCGAAGTGATTATCTGCGTTTCGATACCTCGACTTTTGAAAGGTGAGATCGAAATTATCCCAAGATGAGGGTTTCTTGCGATTTGGGATAAAATTCGGACCGCAAATTATCCCAAGTGAAGCATATTTAAACTTTTGGGATAAATTCACCTCTGAAAATTATCCCAAGTGAAACATTTTTAAGCTTTTGGGATAAATTCACCTCTGAAAATTATCCCACGGAGGCAATAATTCACGGTTTGGGATAAAATCGCCTGCAAGGAAAGCTACGATATCGTTTTCAGGGAAAAAAACTTCTAAAACGATATCAGTGGAAGATCAAAGGTATCGTTTTCGGAAGAAAAATCTCAATAACGATATCTGCGGTTCAGCCGAGGTATCGAAAACAAAGGATTTCCCCGGATTTCGATACGTTGAACTCTCGACAGGTATCGGAAACGGAAGTTTTTTAAACATTTCGATACTTTGGCCTTCCGGCAGACATGGCTGGTCATTAGCACATCCACTTCAAGGGGTCAGTTTTTCGCCGTTTTTACACGGCAGAAAAGCAGGCATTGGGCAAATGCCAGCCAAAAAGCAAAAGTAAGTGGCTGTACCGGCATTTTGATACAACCCCTGATTTTTGTCATGGCACGGTACCTGTTTACTGAAAATTTGTATATACCTGTCATGTTGATATAATTTAGGGGATCGGCCGGAAGATGGTTTCAGGCCAGATAAACATGAAGGAATATAAAGGGTAATATGGAAAAGATCATAAGAACAGGCGCTGCCTGGCTTGCCGCCGCTCTTTGTCTGGTAATGCTGGCAGGCTGCGGACTGATGGGACAACAACATCAAAGGGGGCCTCTGGATGTTAAGCGGGTCACCTACGTCGAATATTCGGGAGACACTCCGCATGTGAATGTATGGGTGCTGACATATGACCATAAGATCAAACTGTACAGCGTCGATCCCGATGGCAATATGAATTACGATTATCTTTCCGGCGAACTTCCGCCTGAGGATTATTATACGGAAAGCGAATATGAGATGTCGGAAAACGACTGGACGAGCATAGTAAATGTGCTTACCAGAGTAAATTTCATGGGACTCGTTGAGGAACTGCCGTATCCGGAAGGCACCTGTGATGCCGGGAGTTACTACATAATGGTCGATACTTCGGATGCCGTCCACCGTTCGGGAGGATATAATGCCGGCAATGAGGAAGGAAGCGACCATCAGCGTTTCAGCGAGGCAAAGGGAATGGTCTTAAACGCGATCAGAAATACGACCCATTAAGGATAGGAGAAAACCGTGTATATATATCTGGCACTGATACCCGTAATCGGACTTTTACTGTTCATCTACTTCAATGACAAGAAGGAGAAGGAGCCGTTCGGGCTTCTTATCGGACTTTTCTTTGCCGGGATGGGTACGGTCGTGACTGCCCTGATCGCGGAAAACGTCGGCGGTCTGTTACTTGATCTGGCAATGCCGTATGAATCGGTAGCCAAAGCGGTAATCCTTGCGACCGTCATCGTCGGTCCTGCCGAGGAGATCGGCAAGTATCTGGTCATGAGGATCATTACCTGGAAGAACAAAAATTTCAATTACAGTTACGACGCCATCGTTTATGCCGTCTTTGTCTCATTGGGATTTGCCGCACTCGAGAACATAGCTTATGTCTTCACGACCGGAGTTCTCACGGCTTTGGTACGTATGGTCACGGCAGTTCCGGGACACGCATGTTATGCGGTCTTCATGGGATATTTCTACAGCAAAGCCAAGTATGCGTCACTTACAAATAAAAAGGGCAGCACAGCTTTGTTCAAGTTCCTCGCGATAATCGTCCCGACCATCATACACGGTATCTACGATGCCATCCTCATGGGCGGCAGCGCTACGGGAGAGGTCGTCCTTTCCGGCATCAGCTTCCTGTTCTGGATCGTTTTTGTAACGGCTCTCTTTGTCGTATCCTGCATCTTCGTGGTCAGGTCATCAAGACACGATTTCTGCATCGTTTCGCTTCCGGGAGATGTTCAGACAGTATACAAAACGACGATGCTGGGAAACTGGACATGTGCCTGCGGAACAGTCAATACTTTGAATTTCTGCCCGAAATGCGGAAGGGCGAGACCCGTTTTCAACACTTGGTACTGCCAGAGATGCGGAACGCTTTCGGCATTTTATTTCTGCGGAAACTGCGGATGTCCCGCCCCGTCGGCCCAGCCCGCGGCACAGCCCGGGTATCAGGCACAGCCTCAGTATCCTGTTCAGCAGAATGGACAGATAAGGCTTCCGTAATAAAGGAAGCTTAAGGAGTTCCCCGGTTTTAAGGAGTAACGGGTAGATGCGGCTGATGGCCTGCATACGTGTGTTAAAATTTCTGTATTCAGTTCAAAGGGGAGATAAGAATGATCGTAAGAAGAGCATGTGAGAGTGATATCCCGGGGATCCTGGATCTCCTGGTCCAGGTCGACATGGTGCACCACATCGGAAGACCTGACCTGTTTAAGGGCCCCGCCACAAAATACAACGCAGAGGAACTGAAAAAGATAGTGGCTGATGATTTCACGCCGGTATTTGTCTGCGTTGATGATGACGGCATCGTGGCAGGACACGCGTTCTGCATCCATAAGCAGGTAAAGGGCGATAATGTGCTGACCGATATCAGAACTTTATATGTTGACGATATCTGCGTCGATGAGAAGATGCGCCGCAGGCATATAGGAGAGATGCTTTTCGAACATGTCAGGAAATATGCTGAAGAGGAAGGGTTCTACAACATAACCTTAAATGTCTGGACATGCAATCCCGGTGCTATGAAGTTCTATGAATCTCTTGGTCTTGTTCCGCAGAAGATCTGCATGGAGATGATCGTCAAAAGCGAAAAATAAACGGCGTGACGATGTCCCCGTTCAAACTGTTTTCGGATGATTTACATTTAAACAAAGAAAAAATAAGTCTGCCGTGAGAAGATAGTATTGTCTACAGTGCAGGCGGGAACGGAAAGAGTGATCTGTGACCCTGATAAGGGAGGTTGCCATGAAGAAAAAGGTTGCCGTGTTCACGAACGGCTGGAATGACGATTATCTGGATTTCGCGCTTGAAGGAATAAGACGGCGCGCGGCGGAAGACAATATCGATGTTTTCATATTCCTCGATTATACTTCTTACGACAAAGCCAAAGACGACATAACCGGTGATCTTAATATATTGAATCTTCCCGATCTGGCGGATTTTGACGGTGTGCTGCTCTTGGGGAACACACTTAATAATGCCGGAGAGAACATGATACTCCGTGAGAAGATCCTTAAGGCCAAGGTTCCCGCAATTTGCCTTGAGTATGTTCTGGACGGGATAAACTGCATAAGGACCGAGAACACCAACGGCATGAAGGAACTCGTTGAACATCTCATAACGGTCCATGGCGTCAGGGACGTGTTCTGGATCAGCGGTCCCGAGGATAACGAAGACAGTGTATTGAGATATCAGACCATGATCGAAGTCATGGAAAAGCACGGACTTACATTCAATCCCGCAAATAGCTTTAACGGATACTGGAGCTATGCGATCGTTGAAGATAAGCTGCCGGAAGTTATCGCCAAAATGGATAAACTCCCGGATGTGTTTATCTGCGCGAATGATAACATGGCTCTTGCCACATGTATTGTCCTCGGAAAGGCCGGCATAAACGTGCCCGGGGACGTAAAGGTCACCGGTTATGACAATCTCATGAGCGGCAATCATTTCTCGCCGGCCATTACATCCGTTGACCGCGGATGGGATGAGAGAAGCTATCAGTCCATGGACAGTCTGATCGGTCTCATGAACGGTGATCCCGACTTCGGCGACAAAGTGTATGATTCCAAGTTCGACCTTGGCGAGAGCTGCGGATGCACCTTGGGACATGAAGGCGTTCTTATCCAGCAGGAGGCGAGAAAAAGGGCATTCCTCATACCTGTCGAAAGAACGATATTCGACTGGCATCTGATAGTGCTGGATGATTCCGTTGCCCACGTAAAGACAGTAGACGATATACACGAGGCTTTTAAGGGGCTGTGGGAGAAGGACCACTCCTATGAGGGCGACGAGTTCTACGTCTGTCTTGATCAGAGTTTTATCGATTCCATGCATAATGACATGGACTGCAGGACTGAAGGCTACAGCGAGGAGATGGATGTCATCTTCGGCATGAAGGACGGGAAAGTCCTGGACAGGGGTATGGTACCGGTGTCTGATCTGGCTCCGGGTTACGACGGGGATTCAGAGGAGACTTCAACATACCTGTTCGTTCCGCTTCACATCGGCGCCGAGACCTTCGGATATTTCGTAAGCAGAAATCACCATAAGATGATCAAGGATTTCTACCTCAATTCCCTGAACAGACATATCGCGGCAGGCCTTTCCAGGGCTCGCCAGAACATCAGACTCGAGAATCTGAACAAGGTCCTCGCGGACATCTCCGTCAGGGATGAACTGACAGGTCTTTATAACCGCATGGGATATGAGAAGATCGTTATTCCTTATCTCGACGATCTCCGCCGCTCGAAAATAAAGTCCGTGATCATGGTTGTTGATATCAACAAGATGAAGGAGATAAATGATCTCCACGGTCATCTTTTCGGAGACATGGCGATCAAGACAGTGGCTAACGTAATAAAGAACACCGTTCCCGTAAACTGGAAAGCGGTGCGCTATGGCGGAGACGAATACGTAATAATCGGCAGTTACGATGAAGCCGGTAATATTGATTCGCTCAGGGACGAGATAATCAAGAAGTCCAGACAGGTATCCGAAGAGCTGAACATGCCGTTCAGACTTGGCGTCAGCGCAGGTTATGTTATCATTGATACCGACAACACGCTGGAGAACGAGGAATACTTCCGCATGGCTGACGAGGCTATGTACGAGATGAAGAGGGAAGCGCATAAGAACGACTGACGGGATCTTTCTTTTCCCTGTTTTCCACCGGACGAAAAAATATTGGCAGGCACTTTATGATATTGACTAACGAAGATCTTAAAAAGATATATTTCGGCGCTTATGAATTTGAAGAGACCGAGGACGGTTACCTGAAGGCAAACCAGTATTCCAAAGCCCAGATGGAGTATTTTGATTCCGCACTGGAGATGTGGGCTGAAAGGTGCGATGCCTCCACCGCAAAGACGATCGAGTTTACGACGGATGCATCCGAGGTCTCTTTCGACTACAAGATGATATGGAAATGCTCGGAAGATTCTGTGGAAGCTTATGTCGACGGTCTGGCTCATCAGATATTCTATGTTAAAGACATGAAGGAGGAGGGCAGCCTTAAGTTCACTCTTCCCGAAGGAACTCACAGGATCGTGATCTATCTTGCGGCGGACGCGACGCTCCTTATAAAGAATTTCGCCATCGATTCCACATATCAGATCCCCGTAAAGAACACGAAGGTCCTCTGGCTCGGAGATTCCATAACTCAGGGATACGGACCGCTGCGTTCTTCCGAGACATATGTCAGTATCGCAAACAGAAGCCTTGAGTGGGACATCATAAACCAGGGCATCGGCGGATATATCTACGACAAGAAGTCTCTCATGAAGATGCCCGGGTACACTCCCGACAAGATAGTTGTGGCGCTCGGGACCAATCAGTACGGCACTGAGACCATGACTGATATCGAAGAATACTATGAGGTGCTTACGGGTATATACGGTACCGAGATCCCCATACTCTGCATATCGCCTATCTGGAGGGGAGACAATATTGAAGCTCTGCCCGTCTTTTACGGATTCTGTGAGAAGGTGAAGGAAATTGCCGGAAGATATCCGAATGTAATAGTGATAGACGGTCTTACACTCGTGCCGCATCTTGAAGAATATTATCTGGATAATCTCCATCCTAATCTCCTGGGAACTGAAACCTATGCGGCCAATCTCGTAAAGGAGATAAGGGAAACAGGCTTCTGACCGACAGTAATGTGGAATATGAAGGTTCCAGCTACAGCATCGCCGTAAACGGACAGACGGGAAAAGCTTCCGGAGTGCTTCCGGTGAGCAGAAAGAGCATAGAGGCCAAAGCAAAGTTCAAGGCCTTATTGCCCGCTCTCGTTTACGGAGCGTTCACCACCATTCTGGCCGTGATCATAGCTTTGCTGTCTTCCGGTATTTTTCAGGGTCTCGGATTCGGCTATTTCGTGATAGTATTTTTACTGGTCCTGTTCCTTTCAGGTATCCCGGCGGTTCCATTTCTCATTCCGGCGGAGGTAAGGGCGTTCAGTTCGATGCGGCTTGATGATCTCATAACGATCGGAAGCGCGCCTGACGCTGCCGAATACGTCGATTACCGCGTTAAGATCAAGATGGAAAACAGGGATTCATTCCTGAGTACAGTGCAGAAGGGGCAGGAACAAAACTGAAAGGTATATACATCTTATGATAAAAAATATCGTTCTCGACATGGGAAATGTGCTCCTTGATTTCAATCCCGGTTTTGTGCTGGACCAGTTCTGCTCTTCTGCTGAGGAGAAGGAGATCATCATGCAGGAACTCTTTAACGGTCCTGAATGGAAGATGGGAGACAGGGGAGACATAAAGGACAAGGACAGATTCGATCTGGTGAAGGAGAGGGTCCCTGAAAAGTACCATGAGGCCTTAAGGAACTGCGCAGACAGATGGGATGTCTGCATGACGCCGCTGGATGGTGCAAGAGAGTTTTGCGAGAGCGTAAAGAACAGCGGTTACGGCATCTATATCCTTTCTAATGCGAGCGACCTGTTTTATGTATATTTCCCCAAATTCCTGCCGCTGGATTTCTTCAACGGTGTTTTCGTGTCTTCCGATTATCTCATGCTCAAGCCCGATGTGAAGATATACAGGACATTCCTTGATAAATACGGTCTGAAGGGCGAAGAGTGCCTTTTTGTCGACGACAGGGAAGACAACGTGGGAGGCGCCAAAGAAGCCGGAATGAATACTTTCCGGTTTTTGGGCGACTATGACGCGGTGCTGAAGCACTTAGCATCCCAAAGCTGAAATACCCGTTCCCCATCTGTCATGCCTCAATGGAACATATCGCCTCAGCGTGATATAATCTCGTTATGAAAATTGACTGAAACGCTTTAAAACGCTACTGCTTGGATATATTTCAAAACAGTCCTTATGCTGTTTTTGCAAATACAAATCTCTCGTCAAGGGGTAAAAACTGATGGGTACGGATAATAAAGATCAAAAGGTAGATCAGTTATTAAGAGGCATCTACAGGCTTTGTGTCAATAAGGATGAATGCAGCGCCTGTCCGTTCTATGTTACCAAGTGCGTTTTCGGAGAACCCAAACCCGGCACGTGGTTCGATGAGGAGACCATAGAACTCCCCAAGCCCCCTATACGTGAGCCCGTTGTCAGAGAGTCCTTTATCCATCTTCCCGAAGACAAACCCAAGGAAGAAGAAAAGAAAGAAGAAAAGGAAGACGATTCCAAGGGAACATGGCTCGTCAGCACCACGATGGGCAGTGTCTTTTCAAAGTATGTCTATATCTGCTCCAAGTGCGGATACAAGAAGGAATCTGTCCTGTCGATCACGCCAATGGCATATTGTCCCGAGTGCGAGAAGAAAAAGGCCAACAAGGACAGCTGAGTTTTTCTTCCGCCAATACAACCGGGTAGTATTTTTATCAAAACAACAGGGGCTATCTCTTAGTTTTGAGATAACCCCTGTGCTTTAACCCATATTCAGTAGATAAGAATTACTTCTTGCTCTTCTTTGCAGGTGTATTAACCTGATCCTTGAGTGCCTTGCCTGCCTTGAACTTAGGAGCAGTGCAAGCTGCGATCTTTGTAGCAGCGCCTGTCTGAGGGTTGCGGCCTGTTCTTGCAGCTCTCTCGGATGTCTCGAAAGTACCGAAGCCTACGAGCTGAACCTTGCCGCCGTTCTGGAGCTCATCACCGACTGTTTCGATGAAAGCCTTAACTGCTGCCTCTGCAGCTGCCTTGGAGATGCCTGCCTTTGCAGCCATAGCGTCAACTAATTCCTGTCTATTCATGATAGATCCTCCATAAAGTTGATTAATTACTTTGCCGGATAAGCCCTTTTGGGGCACCGACAAGGCAGTATTATAAGGATCGCCGGATCCGAAAACAAGGCAAAACGGGTGTATTTGGGGATGTTTTGGTCACTTGACCAAAGTTTCTGTTTGCCGGGTAACGGATCTTTTCCAAATAAAAGAAATTTTAGGGTTCGCGAATGCCGGCCGTTTATGCTTTCAGACCTTGCGTATGACGATCTCGGCGGTAAAACCGCCGCCTTCGCGGTTTCTTAATTCCAGACCGCCGCCCATTTTTTCCATAAAGCGTGATGCCAGGTAAAGTCCCAGGCCGCTTCCGTCCTTGCCCGAATCTGAGGCTTCGGAGCCCCTGTAGAACTTGGTCGTGAGCATCGCGAGCTCATCTTCGGGAACGCCGGGACCCCTGTCTGACAGGATAACCCGGATATTGTCCTCTTCGGATCTATATTCGACCTCAAGGGCCGTCCCCGCATACTTGAACGAGTTTCCCGCGATGTTGTCTATGACCTGTTCGAGTCTTAATCTGTCGACCAGGATAAGACATTCGGGAACGGAACCCTTCTGCTCGACCGTGCCGTAAAAACGGAGGTCGCCAAGCATGTCCTCGATAATGAGAGAACTTTCCTCACGGGGCGTGACCTTGAGTTCATCCAGGTCATCCAGTGTCGCGCGGAACATATTGTCGATGAGCTGCTCGACAGATGTTGCTTTTGACTTGATGACAGATACTTTCTCCTGAATATCCTCATCCTTATACTTAACTTCCATTACTTCGCATGTTGCCTTGATGGTCGCGACAGGTGTCTTGATGTCGTGGGATATCTCCGCAACGAGTTCCTGCTTGCTCCTGTTGGCGGCCGCCTCGCGCTCGGAAGATGCTTTAAGTTCCTCTCTCATGCGGTCGAAGGATTCGGTAAATGCGCCGAAATAATTATGCCTGTCCATGTTGAGCGGAACATCGAGATTGCCCTTTGATACACTGGCTGCAAAAGACGAGAGTTTATTGAACGGTCTGATATAGAAATACCATATGATGAACATCAGAAGGACCCCGGCAGCATATACCGAGCCGAGCACCCACAGCATCTGGATCTGCGAATTCCTCGTCCTTGCCGCAAATTCTTCCTCTCTTGCATTGAATGCGATCTTGCCGGCGATAGCGCCGTCTTCCCGGTAATCGAAGACCGACATGCCTTCTTTTATGAAGTAATTGTTCATTGACTCGTATCCGTCATCGGCAACGAGCGCGATCTTACAGTTGTATTCATTCTCGAGAGAAGGTATATCAGCACCGGATAAGAGCTTATCCTCGATCTCGTCACGCTTTGTGTTGAGGTCGAGCATGTCGATGGAATAAGACGAGCTTTCACCGATCTTGTTCCACAGGACAATACCGCATATGAGGATGACTATTGTATAGAGGATCGCTATTATCCGGATCTTCATTGATCCGTCTCCAGGATGTATCCTGTGCCCCAGACGGTCTTTATGAAGCGCGGTTCATTGGGATCTGCTTCGATCTTCTCGCGCAGACGGCGGATGTGCACGTTAAGTGTGCTGTCAGAGTAGAATGAATCTCCCCAAACCTCGTCAAAGAGCACTTCCTTGGTGACAATGGTGTTCTTATGGGCATAAAGACATGACAGAAGAGCGAATTCCTTTGATTTCAGCTGTACTGTCTTTCCCTCGACCGTGCAGCTCATCGTAGCGGGATCGATCGTGAATATCTCACCGGCATCCTGAACGGCCGGGCCGCTGAGCTGCTTTACGGCTTCCAGCCTTTTGAGCTGAACCTTAACCTTGGCGAGAAGAACACTCAATGTATATGGTTTCTTTATATAGTCGTCGCCGCCGATGTTGAGCGCCACGAGCACGTCGTCATCGCTCTGGCGGGCGGAGATAAACAGTATCGGTGTGTCATACTTTTCGCGCAGTGTCCTGCAGAGGGCAAAACCGCTCTCGTTTCCGAGATTGATGTCCAAAAGGAATATGTCAGCGGTATTATCCTTCAGAAAAGAAAGGCATTCTTCTGAAGATGATGCAACGGCGCAGGTTACGCCGAACATCTCAAAATACTCCTGCGTCATGCGGGAAAGATCTTGTTCATCATCGATTATTAAACAGTTATAATTCATATTTCGAAGTATAGCACAACAGACCATGGCCGAAAGATATTAAAAAACCATGTAAGAAACAGTTAAGGATTGAACAAGGTCTGTGTAAAGTATTCTTCACGGCAAAGGAATAGAATCGCAGTGTAAGAATTCTGACAAACCAAATCGAAAGGGAAAGATGAATATGGCAACAACAGTACTTAAAGCAACGGACCTCTGCAAGACATTCTCCAACGAGAGTGTTCAGCAGCACGTTTTAAAGAACCTTAATCTCGAGATCAGAAAAGGCGACTTCACGGTCATCATGGGAGATTCCGGTGCAGGGAAGAGCACGCTCCTTTACGCACTCTCCGGCATGGACCGTCCGAGCCTTGGCGCGATCCTGTTCGGGAACGAGGACATCTCACATTACAGTAACGACAAGCTCGCTCTGTTCAGGAGAAAGCACTGCGGATTCGTTTTCCAGCAGAACTACTTAAACGACACGATGAGCGTTCTGGACAACATCATAGTTTCAGGTCTTCTTAAGAGTAAAGACAGAAAGGCGATCGCGGCACGTGCCAGGGAGCTCTTAATGCAGGTAGGACTTGACGGGAACTGCTACAACAAGTTCCCGAACCAGTTATCAGGCGGTGAGAAGCAGAGAGTGGCACTCGTAAGATCTGTCATTAATGAACCTGAGATCCTCTTTGCGGACGAGCCTACAGGAGCTCTTAACTCACAGAATACCGCAGCAGTATTGGATATTCTCACCGAAATGAACAGAAGGGGACAGAGCATCGTAATGGTTACACATACCGTCGCTGCAGCAGAAAGAGGCAACCGCATCCTTTACTTAAGAGACGGTGTCATCTGCGACGAGATCACGCTCTCGCCTTACGAGGGCCAGGACAGGGAACGTCATAAGCAGCTTCGCGCATTCCTCACAGACATGGGGTGGTAAACATGAATTCATTATTCTTCATTGCGAAAAACAACATTAAAAAGCACAAAGGTGAAGTGGCAATTATCTTCGCGCTGATCTTCATCGCGGCAGTACTTCTTTTCACAAGCCTCTCGCTCATACTCTCAGGATCTAACATGATAAAAGAGTGCGATGAGAAATACCACGTTGCAGACCTCCTGGTCGTGGCGAGAATAACGGATGAGGACAGACTTGATGAGATCTTGGATCCCATTGAAGGATATGAAATGAAAGAGTCTGTTCCGCTCATCATTACAGGAGCCGATTACTGCTACAGCGACATGGAGCCGGAAGATGCGATCTCATATGGGTTCTATATTTTTGATTCGGCTAAACCCACATATCTCAACGGATATCCGGAAGAGTTTAACGATCTTAAGGACGATGAGATCACACTTCCTTACTACATGTCTTATACGGTAAATGCCGGCGACAGATTTACGATCAAGATCACGAATAAAGACTACGAATTTAAGGTAAAAGGATTTACCGAGAATCTGTATTTCGCGACATCAATGAACATATCCGGATTCAACGTGCTGGTAAGCCATGATGTTTTCGAAGAGATCTCTGAAAATGTAGACCCCGCATGCAACAGAACGGCTGTGAATTTTAAAGTTAAAGACGGTGTGGATATCAATGAATTTGACAGAACAGTCCAAAATGCATTCCCCGGTGACATAAAATTCACCACGACTGACCGTCCCACCATGAATGTCGCAACAACAGGAATGTCGAATGTTGCGTGCTCCATTATCCTCATCTTCACGGTCATGCTTGTAGTCATGTCAGTAATCATCATGCATTTCTCGATAAAGAACTTCATCGAACTCAACGTGCAGAACATCGGTCTCCTTCAGGCAACAGGTTATACGGCAAAGGAACTCCGTCTGGCATGCATTCTGGAGCAGATGATAATTGGACTCTTCGCAACTGCAGCAGCAGTAATCGCCGGCATCTTCTGCAGCAGACCGTTAACCGTACTTTCGGGAACGCTGATGGGCTTGTCGGGTTTCTCCGGAATCTGCATCCCGGCGCTCATCTCGACACTTGCCGGTATTCCGGTCATGGTACTCCTCGGCTCCCTGATCGCAACATCCTCATATAAGAAACTCACCGTTCTGGAAGCATTAAGGAGCGGCATTACATCACACAACTTCAAGAAGAACCACTTTCCTCTTGAATCAAGCCGCCTTCCCTTGAGCCTCGTTATGGCCGGTAAGAACATATTCGGTTCAGGCAAGAAGAGCGTATTCATTACTCTAATCGTCGCAGGCCTGGCATTTTCAACCTGTCTCGGATTCACGCTCTTCCAGAACTGGGCACTTGACCAGTCAGCCCTTTTAAAACTCGTCGGATTCGAAGCCGCGGATATCCAGGTGGATGCACCCGGCAACGAGGAATTCGTCCGGGACATGATGGCTGATGAGAACGTCGAAAAGGTAAATAAATGGTCAACCATTTCTTCGATGGAAGTTTCTTACCTGGATAAGTCAACATCACTCGGGATAGATGTTTATTCTGATATCGGTCTTATCGAAAACGAGTACGTCCTCGAAGGACATCTGCCTAATAACGGAAATGAGATAGTACTTACAACAGTGGAGGCTGAAAACATCGGCGCATCATTGGGAGACATCGTAAACGTTAAGTCACTTACAGATGACGGCACGGTCCCTTATACCGTCTGCGGCATCGACCAGAAGATAAACAACATGGGCAAAAAGGCGGTCATGAATGAAGAAGGCGCAAAGCGCCTGAATCCTGATTACCAGTTCAGTGAAGTACTCGTTTATCTTAAGGACAGCTCCAGGGCAAAGGAACTCAAAAAGCAGTGGGAAAAAGAATATACCGACTTCCAGTTCACGCTGGTAGATGACCTCATCGGCTCAACGATCAGCACCATAAAAGCTGCTATGGAAGGTATCTGCGTTATATTCATCATCGCTACCTGCTTTGTGGTTATCCTTACGCAGCTCCTCCTCACCAGAGCACAGGTCATCCGCGAGAGGACCGATCTCGGCGTATCCAAAGCATTGGGCTACACATCAGGCGAGCTTATCAGAAGGACACTGATGACAAACATGCCGACCATCGCGCTCGGCGTAATCCTCGGATTGCTGCTTCATATCGCATTTGCAAACCGCTCAATCCTTTTTGGCCTGTCATCCTTCGGCATCAGACAGAACGACTTCTCGACTGACCCCAAGTGGTATGCAATAACGGCAGCGATCATCCTTATCTGCGCAGTGATCACCGCATTCCTGAGCGGCAGAAGCATCACAAAGCTCGAGCCTGTCAGGATACTTAAGGAGGACTGACCGGCGGACAATAGACCGGTTTGAACCCCGGTTGTATAATCTTCAGGTTTTTTCATGGGTCGAAATTGCACGAAAAACGGATTTTGTGCAATTCCGGCCCTCTTTTTGACGGTGAAATTATACGATCATGATCCCGCCCGTTTTGCTCACTTCGCGAAATGGATCAGCTAAAAATGTACTGCATTTTAATATATACATATCCGGTCGTGTAGTATTATTTAGCCCGTTGAAATGCATTGATCACAAAGGTTTTAAGATAACAGGGACGGACAATGAATAAGAAAAGCACAGTTGTCATAGACGAGAAGACTCCGCTGCTCATTCTGGCGGGGCCGATGTTCCTTGAACTCTTCCTCAACACGATGCTCAACAACGTGGACACCTTGATGCTGAGCCACTATGACGAGTATGCGGTAGGCGCGGTCGGCAATGCCAACACCATCATGTTCATGATGAACATCCTCTTTAATGTCATCGCGACTGCGACGAGCGTTGTCGTTGCACAGTATCTCGGTGCAAAGCAGTTCAGCAAGATGAACATGATCTACACGCTCGCTTTTGCTGTTAATCTCGTAATAGGCTTTATCCTCAGCGGAGCTTTCTGCGCAGCCAACCCTCTGATCATGGATTTCCTCCATGTATCTCCGGAGATGAGACCGTACTCGATGATCTATATCTACATCGTCGGAGGCGGAGGATTCATTACGGCGGTGTTCAATGTCATGCTCCAGATATTAAGGTGCAACGGCTACCCGAAGATCGGAATGTGGGTAACGCTTGCCATCAATGTCATCAACATCGGAGGCAATTACCTTTTCCTGTACGGCCCTTTGGCATACCTGAATATCGGCGTCGCAGGCGTTGCGATATCGACCGTTGCGGCAAGGCTTATCGCCGTGATCGCAGTCATAATATTCTTCTACGTTGCAAAGATCGGAAAGATATCACTCCGTTACTTAAGACCGTTTCCGGGAAAGCTCCTTGCAAAGATGATCAAGATAGGCCTTCCGACGGCAGGCGAGAACCTTACTTACAACCTTTATCAGACGACGCTCCTGTCATTCGTTAACGCCATGGGCAACGATGCGGTAAATGCAAGGGCTTACTGCAACACGCTTATTTCTTTCGCGATGATCTTCTCGAACGCATCCGCGATGTCGACGCAGATAATCACGGGACATCTCGTAGGTGCCGGCAAACAGGATGCGGCATATAAGAGAGTTTTCAAGACTTTAAGGACATCGATGCCCATAACGATAGCGCTGGCTTCGGTCAACGCGCTCCTTTGCAGGTACACGCTGCAGCTCTTTACTGACAACCAGAACATAATAGCTCTGGGACAGATGATCATGATCGTCGACATATTCGTCGAAATGGGACGCTGCCTCAACATGACCTTCGTCAGCAGTCTCAAGGCGGCGGGCGCCTACATATTCCCGCTCATCATGGGCATCCTCTGCAACTGGGGACTCGGCCTTGCGACCGGATACACAGTAGGCGTCGCGCTCGGCGTCGGAGTTGCTGGCATCTATGCGGGAACCGCAACGGATGAATGTATCCGCGGCCTTATAGTCATGTACTACTGGTATAAGAAGAAATGGTTCGGAAAGTCGGTCGTTGACAAAAAGGACACCCTTGAACTTGAAGGGAAAGGGAGTTCCCGGTAGATTTTCCGTTCGCAAAAGGGGCTCCCGAAATGGTATATTCATAGAGAATAATCTTAAGAACGGTGAGACCTATGATCGACTACGAAACAATCGCGAGAAACAATCACAGCAGCGGCATGAACTGCGCGGCGGCTGTTTACGATGCGCTTGGCATCAATAATCCGAACAAGACCGAAGCACCGCGCCCGAGAGCCATTGAAGGCAAATGCGGGGCTGTCCTGGCGGCAGAGCAGGTGATCAGGGAAGCGGGCGGCACGGAAGAAGACGTGGCTGAATTTGAAAAGCGTTTTACGGAGAAGTATAAGCACCTGAAGTGTTCAGAACTCCGCGGCTTCCTAAGCGGAAAATGCAATGATTATGTCGGATTTGCCGCAGCGGAAGTCGGGAAGATGGGCATACTTTCAGATCCCTGATAACGCGGCTGTATTTTGCACAGCGATATTTAGCAGATGAGAAGTCATCCCGCAAGGCATACTTTCGTGATCGCGGAACAATGCCAAAATAACAGAAAGCAGAATGGTCTGCCGGAACTATACGATCGTCAAGGAGAAGACAGCATGGAAGATGATGAGAACTTATTGGATCAATCCCCGTTTATGGATATGGACCCGAACAGTGCCGAATTTGTTGAAGGCATATTTGGCGAAATGACAGAAGTTTATGGCCAGTTCATTGATTTTCTTTCTGATGTGGCGGCCGAAAAACCGGATAGAATGGGTCTTATGGTAGTGGGTATTATCGTTCCATTATTTACACTGTCCAATGACGCTTACGTGATCTCCCAAAAAAGGGAAGGCACATTTTATACGTGCGGATTCGATGAACTGAAGGCAATAATAGATGAATTGTCCGATTACGGTGACGGTTTCGAAAAAAAGGGAGAAAGGGACCCTGTAAAACTTGCCAAGATCATCAACAGATATAAGGATTACCTTTCCTCCCTGTATGATGTTCTTACTGCTGAAGGCTGGGATCTGGAAGCTCCTTTCGACAACTGATCCTTAAACGATACATGAACGATATATCCGGCAGTTATCATTTATCCTGAGAAGACCTCGGGGATAAAGGATACCGTATCATATGGATAAAAAGAGTACAGCATCCGCAGCAGTCCTGCTGTTTGCCGGAATATGCGCAGTGGTAACGGGCAGCATTATTGCGCTGCCTCTGACACCGGTTGTCAGGATACTGGTATGGACCGCGGGCGGGGTGCTGATAATTGTATCTCTCGTCAGGCTCATTGCGTACGTTACTCACAAAAAAGCATCTCACATAGCGGTTATCCCGGTATTGGGCATAACCGTCTTTTTTGTGCTCTTTTCGTTCAGTGCGCGCGATAAGATCAGATCACTGTTTTCCATCAGGAAAGAAGGACGCGGGATATATTCGATGACTTATTACGGGGATGCCATGACCGACCAGGCGCTTGATGCGGGCCTTATGACACCGGAGGATTTCTCTGACTGGATACGCAGAAAGGAATTCTATAATTTCCCGTACAGATATGAGGATCCGCAAAACGGATGCTCGGCTTTTACCTCTTTGTCTGACAAGGGCGGCATTCTTTTCGGATTTAACTTCGATGCTCCCGAGACCGGTGTCAGCACGCTTATTGTATATACGCACCCGTCGGACGGATATGCATCTATGGCAACGGTGCCGCTCGGCCAGGTCTTCGGAACGGAGGGTTACGATCCCGATCTTCCGGATGCCAGGTTGTTGATGCTGTCGGCTCCGTACATCATAAACGACGGTATAAATGAGGCGGGTCTCGGGATAACGAGTCTTCAGCTTAAGATCGGGGAGACACACCAGGATAACGGAAAACCGGATGTTACGGGCAGCTGCCTTTTGAAAAGGGCGATACTTGACCATTGTGCGACGGTCGAAGAGGCGGTGGAACTGATATCACACTACGATGTGCACAGCCATAAAGGTGTTTCGTTCCACTTTTTCATATGTGACAGAACAGGCAAAGCGGTCGTCGTCGAATGGTTCGGAAATGAGATGAGCGTGGTCGAGGCGGACGCATGTACTAATTCCGCTCTGGCGCCGGAGCACTTAGGTGAAGGATCCGTTGACGAGAGGCTCCCAACACTGCAGCAGACTCTTGAGGAAGCAAGCGGGATACTTTCTGCCGCGCAGGCGAGGAATCTTCTTAACGCGGTCTCACAGGAAGGCTATACCGACTGGTCCAGCCTATACGATCTTGACCGGCTGACACTTTCGATCTGTCTCAATGAGGAGTACGGCAACGCATATTATTTCGAGCTTTCGGGAAGATAACAAAGCTCTTTCCTCGCGGAAACGCAGTCCTGGCGTTTGGTATAATTCAAAAAACGGTAAAGGCTTATTTGGAGGAGAATCAAATGGGCAGATGCTTTCATTTTTACATGGATATTCCCGACCCCGACGTGATCTATCACGACGGATACTATTACCTGATAACGACGACCATGCATTTCTTCCCGGGCGGGGAGATATTGAGATCTGAGGATCTGAAGAAGTGGGAGCATTTTTCTTATGTTTTCGATAAGCTCGAAAGTACGCCGGATCAGAGGCTCGAGGGCAGCGGATATATTTATGGCAAAGGAATGTGGGCTCCGGTGATAAGATATCATGACGGGATGTTCTACGTTGCCTTTTCTTCAAACGATATGGGAAAGACATATCTGTTCAGGTCGGAAGATATCGGAGGTCCGTGGAAACGCAGCGAGATCAGTGGTTTCTACCATGATCTTTCCATGCTGTTCGACGGTGGAAAAGTCTATCTGGTATACGGCAATACCGACATTCACCTTACGGAACTCAACGGTGAACTGACGGGTCCCAGGGAGGGAGGGCTCGACCGCGTCATAGTTGATGACAGCGGCAACCCGGTGCTCGGACTTGAAGGTTCGCATATCTATAAGGTCGGCGGAAGGTATTATCTTTTTATGATCCATTCCCTGCGTGACAAATGGAGAAGAGTCGAGGCCATGTATGTGGCTGACAGCCTTGAAGGAGAGTTCACGGGAGGAGATATCTTCGACAACGATCTCGGGATAAGGGATTCCGGCATAGCTCAGGGAGGGATCGTAAATGGTCCCTGCGGCGATCACTTCGTAATGTTCCAGGACAGCGGCGCGGTCGGAAGGCTTCCGGTCATCGTGCCGTTTAACTGGCAGGAGGGAAGACCTGTCTTCGACGAGGAGAACACCGTGGAAGAGTGTGAGTTCACAGGGCTTTACGGCAGTGATGACTTTGCAGACGGACACAAAGATTTCTGGCAGTTCAACCATGAACCCGACTTTAACCTGATCAGGTTCGAAAACGGATATCACATCACGACCGATAAGGTCGTAAGGAACATTTTCCACGCTAAGAACACACTGACTCAAAAGATATTGGGACCTGTCTGTCAGGCAGAGGTTACGATAGATGCATGTGATCTGAATGAAGGAGACTTTGCCGGCCTTTCCGCATTCCAGGGAGATTACGCTTTCATCGGCATAACAAAGGATGCTGAAGGTTTCCATGCGGTAATGCTCAGCAACAAGAGCAAGGGCGGTCCCTGGGATCTGAGTGAAGAGAAGGGGCTTTTGGAAGCAAAGGAACCGGTCTCCGGGAGCAGGCTGACTGTCAGGGTCGTATGTGATTTTACCAAGGACCAGGCAACATGTTTTGTCGTGAACGATGAAGGTCTTAAGCAGATCGGCACGCCTCATGACCTGCGCTTCAGGCTCGATCATTTCACCGGATGCAGATTCGCACTTTCGTGCTTTTCCACTGTCAGTTCCGGCGGAACAGCCGTCTTCAGAAATTTTGTATACGGAGGGGATAACGCATGAGCATCAGGACGAACTACGAAAAATGGTATGAGGGCGAAGACTATTACTGGGGTCTGGAGCCCGGAGATTTTCTTGATGAACTTATAAGGCTATGCCCGCCGGCTGAAGGCTGCAAAGTACTCGATATCGGGTGCGGCGAAGGCAAGGACGCCGTCTACATGGCTCAGCAGGGTTACGATGTAACCGCTTTCGATCTGACCGAAAACGGCATCAGGAAGACCTGTTTGCTGGCTGAGAAGAGAGGCGTGAAGATAAACGCATATATAGATGACATCAACACGTTTGAGGTTGATGGGCAGTACGACATCATCTATTCGACAGGCACTGTCCAATACCTTTTCGATGAGAATAAGAAAGGCTTTTTTGAAAAGCTCGAAAAGATCACGAAGCCCGGCGGCATCGTGTTCATCAATGTGTTTGTGGAGAAGTCATTCCTTGAGCTTCCGCCAGACTGGGATAAGGAAGAGAAGATGTGGAAGTCAGGCGAGCTCTTCACTTATTTTGCAGACTGGAAGATGGAGCGCATCGATGAGGTTATCTTTGAAGATAACAGCTGCGGCATCCCGCACTTCCACTGCATGGATACCATTATCTGCAGGAAAGTGAAATGAAAAAGATAATTGCGGCCGCATCATTTTGGATCTTGATGAAGCATACGCAGATACGGAAAACAGTGAGTATGCTGATCTCATCGGGCTCGTAAAGAACGGTACCGCTGAGGACAGGGCAAACTTTTCTTTAAGCGTCAGGACGACATATTTTCCTGCGGTCAAAAGGTGATCTGCAGTTCGAAAACATACTTGTTTATGATTACATGTATGATCCAGGTTACGATGACATAACTCTCCAGGCACACGGATATGTTAACGGTGCGGAGGCTGAGCTTATGCAGTACCGTGCGGAGTACGGACCGGACATATACCAAACGGGGTTTTATAAGGATTTTTCTATCGATTCTTATCCCGATCCCGACACGTCCGGTGTCGCAGATCCTGAGGGGTTCATACCCGAAGTCGCCCTGTTTGCACGTGAGAATATTGATAAGATGGAGACCGGCAGCAAGAAGATCATATACGGGCGCCCGCTCAAGCCTGAGGACTGACCTGAGGCACATTTTTCAGCATTTATAATTTGACGCTGCCCAACTGGATGCCTTCAACTATGTGCCTTGCCAAAAGCAGGTATACGATTATCAGCGGAATGACAGAGACAAATTCCGGTATCATGTAATCACCCAATGCGTAATTCAGAATCAGAACGAGAGGCAGTGTCCTCTGGGAGTCCTCCGTTATGAGGACCATTGGCAAAAACATGTCAGTCCAGCTGCCGGCAAGTGCAAATATCGCCTGTGTGGCGATCGCGGGTTTTAAGATCGGCAGAACGATCTGATGGAATATCCTGATCTCTCCTGCTCCGTCGATCCTTGCGGATTCAATGATCTCCTTTGAGAAACAGGATTCCAGATAGAGTCTCATAAAGACTACCGAAACGGGAGTCGCTATGGCGGGAAGGATGAGTGTTGCGAGGTTATTGTTCATGTGGTAACTGTAAGCCAGTCTTATGAAAGCAACCGATGTAACTGTGTTTGGTATCATCATGAGAGCGAGGACCAGATTGCTGAATACTTTTCTGAATCTCCATTTATATGCGAAGATTGCATGCGCCGTAAGAGCAGAGCAATACACGTTCAGAATGGTACTGCCGGCAGCGACAAATACTGAATTAAAAAAACCGCGTACTGTCCTTTTATTTAAGAAGACTCCGAGTTCTTTCACTCTCTTAGGTATGATCTTCAGGACTCTTGCGGGATTGTTGAATTCGAATCCCGAGAAGTCAATGAGCATGATCAGGATCGGGTAGACAGACAGGAATACCAGGAGCAGAGAGATGATATAGACGATGGCCTTGAGCTTGATCTCATTCTTCCTGACCGCCAAACTGTGTATTCCTCTAAACTTCAAACCGGTTTCCTTTTTATCTGTCTGCAGACTGTTGTAAGTGTATCCCCAAGCGTAATTTTATTGGAATCCGTTGAATGTGTCAAACGCTCTTTATATTTATTTTCCTTTTTTGTATAATACTTTCGTTATATAAAATTGCCGCGTTAAGGCGCGGCGGCCGGGGATATATGGAAAAAAGGGAATCTATCGAGAGACACTATAACAAATGGGGTTATATCTTCATAATCCCGTTCTTAATAGCTTTTATTCTTTTCCAGCTTTGGCCGATGATAAATACCTTTTACTTTGCCTTCTGCGATATGAAGCACTGTGATTATTCAGAAACCCCGAAGACCCTGATGTCTTTGGGACTGCCGTGGTATAAGAATTTCGCGGATCTTTTTGATACAAACACGTTTGTGATCTCGGTGAAGAACACGTTCTTCTTCTGGATCTGGCAGACCATACCAGAATGGATCCTTGCATTCTGGCTTGCGGCTATGATGACTGACAGAAGACTTAAGATTAGAGGAAGGTCATTTTTCAAGACCGCATTTTTCTTTCCCCAGGTCATGATCGGAACGACGGTAGGCAGTAATATCATTTGGTTATTTCTGGGATTTGCGGCAAGCTCGACCGCTTTTTCCCTTACGGCTGCCGCCATCAACGGTTTCGGAGTAACGGAGAAAGACTTCGAATTCTTCATGTCTTCCCGTTTCATGATAATAGTTGTGGGAGCTTTCCTTCACTACGGCATCACATTCATCTATGCCGTTGTCGGCATGACAAGTATCCCCGTGGAGATATTTGAAGCAGCGGAGATAGACGGTTCATCGAGACTCCACACATTCTTTCACGTCACGCTCCCGTGCATGCGTCCGATCCTGTTCTTCATCGTAGTTATCTCGGTTGTTGACGGCCTGACCGACGATTATGCCGCGTCAATGCTGGGCAATCAGTATGATACAGCCCGAAGAACGGTTACCATGCGTGAGTATCTTGATAAATTGGTCGGTTTCGGATCCGCCTATGACAGGGGTTCCGCTTTCTGCCTTATCCTGCTGGCTATGTCCGCCGTTATCTCCGGACTGATCTATTTCTTCCTTATCAGGGACAGATATGAAGCAAAGCTCGCAAGGGAGATCAGGAAGGAAAAGAGGATGGAAAGAAGGCTCAAGGCCGGAAAGGCGAACTGAGCGTTCTGAGGTGGATCATGGCAGAGTTTTTCGGAAACATAACTATATGGACTGTCCTCGATAAGATCTTATGCTTTTTCTTTATCGTCCTTTTTGTATGGGGCGGCACGAACAAGTTCGGCAGAAAAGGTGAGTTCAATGATGACTTCACCGGCCTTGACGCGATGAAGTCCGTCAGGGGTTTTGCCGCTCTCGGCGTCATACTCCACCACACATCACAGGAATTCATGTTCCAGGAGGAAGGCGTGCTCTCGGCATTCGTCAATGCGGGCGCGTATTTCGTCGCGATATTCTTTTTCTGTTCCGGATACGGACTGTTAAAGAGTTTCGATACCAAGAAAGACTATCTTAAGGGATTCATAAAAAAGAGGATCGTTAAGGCAATCGTCGTTCCTTTCTATGTAAACGTGATCGTTTACGGCGTTCTTATGTTCATCGCGAAGATGCCGCTCGAGAAAACACAATGGGTAACGAATTTCCTCGGCATCACCATGATGAACAGATATGCATGGTTCCCGATAGTTCTCTCGATCCTTTACCTGGTCTTCTATATCTGCTTCCGTTTCATCAAGAACCGTCCGGTCTGCTTTGCCGTGATCTTCGTTTTCATGATCGGCATGGCAATGGTCTTCTGCTTTGCCGGACACTATGCATGGTGGTACGGTCCCGAGAACTGGTGGATGGACGACAACTACTGGGAGACGCAGATGCAGTGGTGGCAGGGTGAGCAGATCTTCTGGTTCAGCGGCGAATGGTGGGTCAATGCGGCGCCGGCATTCCTTACGGGTCTTGTTTTTGCTAATTACGAGAAGCAGATCGTGGCTTTCTTCAAAAAGAAGTATGCACTCAAGTTCCACATCCTGCTGATTATCACAGTAATTCTCTACAAGCTTTCAGATTTCGGTCAGGCACATTGGGGCTACTGGACCGAGTGGAATGGAAACGGTCCCGCGATCGCGGACAAGGTCTGTACGTATTTCTGCCAACTGCCTTTGTTCCTGACTCTCCCGTTAACGGTATTTGTCCTCATGATGAAGTATCACGTGAGCAACCCGGTATCAAGGTTCTTCGGCAAGTACTCGCTCCACACATATCTCGTTAACCTGGCGGTCATCACTTCTTTGAGGTTCATCGAACTTCCGGAGGTTCTCGTAAACGTAGGCGACGTAAAGAACAATCTCCTGCTCTATGCGGTCGGCGTCATCCTGTTGTCAGCTTATTTCGGCATGAAGGAACAGAAACTCACCGGGTGGGTACAGGGCAAGCTCTTCAGAGAGAAGAAGGTCTATGAAGCTCCGAGATGGTCGCTTTCTGATCCCGATGACAACTCAAAGCACACGGTTTGTGTCAAAGATCCGGTTGCTCCTGCCAAGGAAGCAGGAAGTCAGGGATAAAGATGGAAAAGAAGAAACTGAGCATTACATGCGTTCTGGGATTCGCGGTCTCGGTGCTTGCTCCGGTCACGGCATTTTTCCTTGCAGTCAACAACGTACAGTGGTACAAGTACTATATGACGTTTTTAGGCTTATCAGGTCTCTCGGTCTTTGCAGGACTTGTACTTTCCATTGCGGGTACCGTTTCAGCGAAAAGGTCCGGAAAAGGCGGCAGGGGACTTGGCATTGCAGGTATAGTTATCTCGTTGCTGGAAATGATAGGTGTCATACTGTTTATAATATGTTTGATATGGCTCGGTACAGGCGTTCAGATGTCGAATTAAAGGTTGTGTTTATCTATGCGTGATCTCATAAACAAAAAAGAAAAGAATGAAACAGCTAAGAGGATTATCGCGTCAGGTCTGACGTTGGTGATACCGTTCTGCATGTACGGATGTTCTTTAATCGGAGGCAAAGGCAGGAACTATCAGGAGCGGGTCGACAACCTTGATAAATACGTGGACGATCTTACGGGCGGTGAGAAGGTCAAATCTGTCGATTCCTCATCCGGCGCGCAATACACCTATAAATGTCTTGACCGTGATCTCGAGTTCGGCGTCAATATCTTCGAAGGTACGACTTCTCTCGACGGAAGTTTTGCGCACGGCACCGGCAAATTCTATTACAGCGATTACTACGATGAGGCCGTGCACTACTATTGGCAGGAGGAGTTTGAAAAAACGGCTGAAGGACGCGGTTTTGACTTTGTGCATTTCGGTGACTGTACGGACAGTAAAGGTGAAGAATCCCTTTTCTTTTCAGGTGATAACATAAGCATCTATATTGATAAGGACTGCACCGATGAACAGGTCGAAGAAGTCGATGCGATGCTCAGGGCTATCCGCGACATCTGTGTGAAGGAAAAGGGATTCCATAAGAAGACGACCGACTTCAAATATTCCGTTTTGCTTTATTGGTATGATGCCGGAACGGATCACTATGATGCAATGGAAACCTTTTGGATCTCTGCGGACACAAAGGATGATGAGCTGCACGTAAAGGATATTCCTCTGGATACTACAAGAAGGGGTATCACCGGATGCCCCTTAAGGGCAACCGTCATAAACACTCTAGGCGACGGTGATGTATTCGTATACGGCACGGCAAGGGAAGCCCCCTGGGATTTTGAGGAATGACGTTGGTTCTGCCCGCGCGGCTGAAGATGACATAAAGGTGAGTAAATGCTGTCTAAACAGGATATCGTAAAGTTCATGGAAAAAAACGGCATAAAGCACGATGACAAAGTCGTTGTGCATGCTTCGCTCCGTTCCGTGGGTCCCATCGAAAACGGAGCCGACGGACTGATCGATGCCATGTGTTCTTATCTGAACGAGGGACTTCTGCTCATCCCGACGCACACCTGGGACGATGTCGTCAGGGAGTCTCCCTATTACGATGTCAGGACGACTGCGCCCTGTATCGGGACTCTGTCCATGGTGGCATTTTCGCGCAAGGACGGTGTAAGGTCACTTCATCCGACCCACTCGGCCGTTGCATTCGGCAGGGATGCGGCGGATTTTGTAAAAGGTGAGGAGAAATGCGGATCACCCGCGCCGGTAAACTCCTGCCTGAGCAGGCTCTATGAGGAGAACGGAAAGGTCCTTCTGATCGGTGTCGGTCACGAGCGGAATACTTATCTTCATTCCGTCGACGAGAGGCTCGGCATACCTGACCGTCTGAACCCGGATCCGTTCGTTATCACGATAAAAGACTACGACGGCAATCTCATCGAGTCGCCGCCGTTCCGCACCCACTATACAGTTGCGGCCGACCGTTGTGTTTCGGAGTATTTTCCCAACTACAAAGAGGCATTTGAATACACCGGTGCGGTCAGTTATGCGGCTTTGGGAAATGCCACAGTTTATGTCTGCGATGCCAGGGGCATGACCGATACTGTCAGAAAGCTCTGGCAGAAGACGGATCACGATCTTTGCATAAGCGATAAGAAAATCCCGGAAGAATATTACAAAGAGCAGTAAGCTTTGGGGTGTGAGCTGCGGACTGTTAATTCAGGATGTGTGCGGTGAGCGGCGGTGCCCGCATTCAAAAAGGAACTTTACAATTATTGTTATAATGTCTTCAACTGACAAACAAGCGCTAAGCAGAAAAGCAAAGGAGCAGCCCGATGAAAGAACCTTCTTATATGATCGTTATCCCTATGAATGAAAATGATCTTGAGGATCCGAAGAATTTTACGGATAACCTGCAGGACAATGAACATATCAGCATAAAGGACATGCATTTTGATGATGACCGCGGACTGGTGATCCTCTTCAAAGTCGACGATAACGAGTATGAGGTCGAGATCGGTCCCGTGGATGTGGAGATACCGAACTTTATCCGTCCGGCGCATGCTTTCTCCGAGGAGGAGTTCAGAAAACTCGATGAGGCGCGCGTGGGCCTGGGCGTCTGTATGGATTATGAAGGCGACAACAACAAGTGCTTTCATGACCAGCTCCGAATTATAAACGCAATGTTCCCTGAGCTTTTGGCAGTGCTGGACTGTCCTTCCGAAAAACTCCTGTCGGGCAAGTGGGTGGCTCTGGCAGCAGGTTCATCAGTTCTGCCCGCGCCCAGATATCTGTTTACGGTCCAGGCGATATCGGACGGCGGTGAAGAAGTGTGGCTCCATACGCACGGCCTTAAGCGCTGCGGTATGTATGAACTTGAGATATTGAATTCCAGGAAGGAAACCTTCAATGACCATTACAAAATGATCGAATCATTTGCGGTCAGGATGCTCGAGAACGATGAATCGATCGAGCCGGGCGACGGTGTCTTTATCGGACAGGCTGCGGGAAAGATCCTGACCCTTACGGCCGTCGACTGGAAGGAGGCACTTGAATACTATCCTGATATTTCTCTCGGAACGGAGGAAGACCGTAATGATGACGTTCATAACGAAGACACGTATGTCCTTATGATCTACAGGAATTCACATGACGAGGAAAACCGTATCTATACACCGGTCCAGGATTTCGATCAGTTCCTAGATAAGAATCCCATGTATATGTTCTCGAACGAAGAGACCAAGCGTATGAGCGACCTTGCCATAGAGAGGATTCCATATATGATCAAGGCTTTCGAAAACAAAGAAAACACGATCCTAATAAAGATCGGACTCCTTGCGGACGAGGAACACTGGGAAGACGGCAAGCCCCAGCACGAGCACATCTGGTTCGAGTTAAAGGACGTGAAGGACGGTTCCGTTGTGGCGCAGTTAACGCAGGAGCCTTACTACGTTTCGGGTATCAAGGAGGGCGATACCGGAACATATCCGTTCTCTGACATTACGGACTGGATCATCTTCACGAAGGAGTGCAGGATCACTCCGGATGACGCATATCTTCTCTGCTGAGAAACCGAGAAAAAAAATCAGAAAAAAACAGGCGCTGCCTTAGGCGAAAGCTTACAGACGGCGCCTTTTCATTTTTTTGACCAAGAAAGTTTACAGACAGTTAATGCGGCATTGATTATCTCATATAAATTGCGTTCATATAATAAATGTAAACAAACGAATCTAACGGAAAGCGAGGGCAAGATCATGGCACTTACAGATACATTAAAAGATAAGATCCTGAAATTGGGAGCAAAGCAGAAACTTGGAGCTATCGTCAAGTATGTAACAAATCCCAATGAAGACATAAGAGTTACGGTTGCCATAGCATTGGGCATGATAAACACTTATGATTCCGGCATGGCTCTGATCCCCCTGCTTCGTGACAGTTCTCCTAAGGTAAAAGCAGCCGCTTGCGAGTCCGCTGCAGCCATTCATGCAAAGCACTGCGAAGAGTATGTAAAGAAGCTGGCTTTTACGGAAACAGATCCGAACGTTAAGCAGGTCGCCAGAAAGGCATTCGATTCTCTCAGGGACAGCGTAGCTTAAGGCGGAAGGCATATGGCATACAGGATAACAGGAGCCTGCACAGGCTGCGGAAAGTGTGAATCCGCCTGTTCCGAAGATGCGATCAGCCGCGGATGGAGAAGATACGAGATAGATCCCGATCTCTGCGATTCATGCGGAGCGTGTGATTATATCTGTCCGGCCAATGCGATAGAACCGGACTGATCCAAGGGTGAAAAAGACGATTGTTACAGGGCTGTCTCAGATGGTGAGGCAGCCCTTTCTGTTGTTACTTTAATGAATTATTTGAGATCTTCCTGAAGAAACTGACCGTAAACGGAATGCATGCAAGGCACGTCAGTACGTCAGCTGCCGCCTGAGCCACCTGGATTCCGGCAAGTCCGAAGATCCAGCTGAATGCCAGAAGCACAGGTATAAAAAACAGACCGTTTCTTAAGGCCGACAGGAAAGTCGCGTTGAACTTGTAGCCGATGCTCTGGAACATCATGTTGTTGCAGACCTGGAACGGCACGAAAAACAGACCGATGCACTGTGCGTGCAGCGCGGGTATTCCGATCGTAATTACTTCGGGATCGTTTCTGAACACTCTTATGCATTCGCCCGCGTTCAGGAATACGGCAATGGATGCAATGCCGAGCAGGAGCGATCCGAAGGAGAGCGTGAAGAAGAAACCCTGACGGACGCGGTCGTATTTCTTTGCACCGAAGTTAAATCCCGCAACGGGCTGGAAGCCCTGTCCGATACCAAGAGCCGCACTGAAGATGAACATGCTGACCCTGTTGGCGATTCCCATCGCGGCTATTGCGGCATCGCCGTATGCGCCGGCGGCGTTGTTGAGGAGCATCGTCGAGATGCTCGCAAGTCCCTGGCGGGCGAGGCTCGGCAGACCTGTCGTTACTATATCGCCGAGTATCGTTATGTTGAATTTTGTGTATTTGAAAGAGAGCGAAGTCTGTGTCTTTTTCAGTATGAACATCGTGAGCAGGATGAACCAGGACAGATACTGTGATATGGCGGTCGCAAGACCTGCTCCGAGGATGCCCATGTTCATCTTCTGCATGAAGAGGGCATCTAAGAAGATGTTGACGATGCCGCCTGAAGTAAGGCCGATCATGGCAAAGAATGCGCGGCCCTCATATCTGAGGATATTGTTCATGACGCAGCTCGAGACAAGCGCGGGCGCGGCGCAGAGGATGCAGATGGCATAAGTGCGTGAGTAGGGGAGTATCGTCGGTGTGCTGCCCAGGAGTACCATGAGCGGTGTGAGAAAGATGCCTCCAAGTATCAGGATGGCAAAGCCGGAAAACAATGCCGAATAAAACCCGGTGGCCGAATAATTTCTGGCGCTCTCGATGTCTTTCTGGCCGAGCTTCCTGCTGATGATGCTTCCGCTTCCGTGACCGAACATGAAGCCCATCGCCTGAAGTATCGCCATAAGACCCATTACGACACTGGTGGCACCGCTGGCTGATGTGTTTATCTGGCCGACGAAATATGAGTCTGCCATGTTGTACAGCGTGGTGATGAACATGCTGATCATCGTCGGTATTCCGAGCTTGAGTATCAGGCTCGGAACAGGCTGCTGCGTCATCATGTCAAACTGTGTCTTATATTTACTCATCTGAAACACCTTGGAATAACAATATCTAATACCATTTTTCGCTATCGTTTTCAAGAATCACGGCAAGTATATGAACGGTTGAAAGGACCTTTGCGCAATTATCCGTTTATGTCCGGACATGAAAAAGCTCCCGTAAGAAAGGAGAGAAATACCGGGAGCTTAGTCAATTACTAAATACATCATTTTGAGGAGGATTGAAAACTGACTTAATTGTAGCATCCGGAATCCGTGAATGATTTACGGAACTGTGAAGGTCTTGTAAGAGAATGGTAAATTGGCGGAGCTTTCCCTAGTGATATAATCGTATCTACAGGGTGAAATACGCGAAAAGCACGGCGGTAAGATGCGCATGATGACAAATATCGACATTCTCGGGATCGCCATGGAGCAGTCTGCAGCGGATATCGGATGCAGGGCTGAGGATTTCCGTGCGGATAAGAACGTGATCGTTCCTTTCGATCCCGCTCCGGATGCGAAAAAATACTATAAGCCGCCCATAACGTGCAACTTCATTTCTTACGGAAACAATACCGTCGCCGCTGTCACTGACGAGGTCGCCGGCATAGTGACCGAATACCTGTCCAGGTTTGAATTCTACCATTGCTTTGAGACTCCCAACATGCACTGGCTTAGCGAGAGACTTGCACCGTTAGGTCAGGCTGTCTGCTTTATGGCCGAATACTATCTTCCCGACATGAACAGGCTGATCAGCCTGCCGTGCGCTTATGAACTTAAGGTATTGGAAAAAGGGGAGTTCGAAGATCTTTATCTGAAGGAATGGTCCAATGCTCTGTGCTACGACAGAAAGCACCTGGACATGCTCGCGGTCGGGGCATACGACGGAGATCAGCTCGTAGGTCTGGCCGGATGTTCAGCGGATGCTGCCGAGATGTGGCAGATCGGTGTTGATGTCCTGCCCGAATTCCGCAGAAAAGGCGTGGCTGCCGCCATAACATCAAAACTGGCTCTTGAGATCACGGAACGCGGCAAGGTGCCTTTCTACTGTACCGCGTGGTCCAACATCAGGTCTGTCCGGAATGCTATCAAGAGCGGACTGATCCCTGCCTGGGCCGAGATGACGGTCAAGCCTGTTGATTCGGTAAACGAGATCAATCTGCAGTGACGGGCTGCCGTCTTATACGGCTGATCGATAACACGCTTTTTCCTAAGAATCAGAATCCTCTCTCAAAAAAAGTTGAATAATGTACTTGTTTTGGAGTATTATTCAAAACAGTGCTTTTTTATTTGTCTTATAAGACATATTTGAAAACGGGAGTCCTATGCCCTTGAACCTGATAAAGATCGATGACATAAACGCACCTGAGATGGATGTTTTCGCAAGAGCCACTGAACGGCAGCTCAGGACCTCTGACGAATACGAAGAGGGGATCTTTCTCGCGGAAAGCGCCAATGTCATCCTACGCGCCATAGAGAACGGATATGAACCTCTGTCGATGCTCGTGGAGACCGGGCGGCTGGAAGTTGAGGCAGGTCCCGTTTTCGATGCGGTCGCGAAATACTGCGGCAGGGACAAACTCGATTCCATTCCCGTATATGTGGCTGAGCAGGAGACTGTAAACAGCATGACCGGGCATCACCTGGTCCGCGGTCTTTGGATGACGCTCCGCCGTAAGCCTGCCGTTTCCGTTGAAGATTTCTGCAAGGATAAAAGACGTATCGCCGTCATGATCGATGTCGTCAATCCCGTAAATGTCGGTGCGATCTTCCGCTCGGCAGCAGCCCTCGGTATGGACGGTGTTCTTCTTACGCACGCTTCAGTCGATCCACTTACCAGGCGCACGGCGAGAGTGAGCATGGGTACAGTCTTCCAGATTCCGTGGGCACAGGCACCGCTTGAAGAATCGGAAGGTCTTACCATACTGCAGCTCCTCAACTCTTACGGGTTTAAGACAGTGGCCATGGCACTGACGGAAGATTCGACGAGCGTCGACAACGATGAAATCCGTGCGAATGAAAAGGTCGCGGTACTGCTCGGCACGGAAGGGACGGGACTGCCGAAAGAAGTCATAGCCGCGTGCGATTACCGTGTCATGATCCCGATGTATCACGGAGTGGATTCGCTGAATGTCGCTGCAGCAAGCGCCATAAGTTTCTGGGAGCTGATGAAGAAGATCTGAGGAGACTTTTTGAATTCCCCGTGGCAATATGCACGGACGCTTTTAAATGGTAAAATTTATTATAGTTGTTTAAGGGCAGCCTTTTGGCTTTTGGATGGAGGATAGATCATATGAATCACGGAAGTAACCAGGTATTTATTCCTGTCGGTCTTGACCGTCATAAGGAAGACATCGTTGATGCGAACATCAGGATCGACAGCCTCATAAGCACTGTCGCAAAGCATGAGATCATAATCCAGGCGATGTATGAACTCATGGTCGAGAAGGGAATAGATACTTCTCTCATCAATGCGAAGATAGTGGAAAGTACGGAAAAGTATTTTTCCAAGCCGCCTTATGTCTTGGATTCCAGACCCTGTGAAAAGTGCGGCAAGCCGGTCAAGGAATCAGGAAAGACCCCTCTTATGGGAAGATGTCTTTATTGCGGAGCCCTTACAAAGTTCTATCCCACCTTTGAGACGGAGAATAAGGATACGGAAGATAAAAATGCCAATCCTTATGCAGATGCATTTTTAGATCCGTTTGACGATCCCACGCTTAACGGCAATTAACCGTTCCCCGGGATTTTTGTAATGGGAAATAGAATAATAATCACGGTGCAGCATACCCAGTCGGTCCATCATACGAACGGACACGCCGGCGCATGGGGAGACTGGGACCTGACCGCGGCCGGTTGTGAACAGGCCGGAAAGATAGGTCTGTTCCTGAAAGCCGAAGGGTGCGGTGAAGGATGGCTGATGATATCCTCGGATCTTAAGCGCGCTGCTCAGACAGCTGAAGAGATCGGGAAGGTTATCCTGCTTGAGCCTGAGTTTGATCCGGTCATCAGAGAGGTAAATGCAGGCAGCGGCAACGGCAAGCCCTGGGATTGGTTTGATGCAAACAAGATCCCTAAGCCAAACCATTACGATCCTGATTACAGGCCCTTTGACGATGCCGAATCAGACAGGGATCTATGGGATCGTCTGTATCCTTTTTATCAGAAACTCTCATCCTCTGACCGCGAAAAGATACTTATCGTATCACACGGAACGGCTCTGAGTTTTCTGCAGTCCATGCTGATGGGCCAAACTTTGGAAGAGAGAATTAAGCACAGGTTCAACGGCTCCTCCGGATCCGTTTCGCGATTTGAGATCGCTCCTGACGGAACCGTTACCGCCAGGTATATAAACAGGCAGGTCTGAGGTCCTGCATCCGGAGCTGAATGATTTCGCACCCCGATTTTTTGATATTCGCAAAAACGAAATGTTAAAAAAACTTGCGTTTAACCAATCGTGCGATTTCTTCGAATAAAAAAGCAATAAATGACGGGTGATTTGCGGATTTTACCCCGAAAAAACAAAGCAATAATTGTTCAACCACGTCTTCGGGGATTGCCCTATAATACTTGTGTAATCAATTTCGGGGGGATCTTTTATATGGCACGTGAAGACGCTTTAAGAGATAAGATACTGAAGTTAGGTTCAAAGAAAAAACTCGCTCCCATACTCAAATATCTGGACAATCCCAGCGACGACGTAAGAATGGCCGTTGCCATGGCTTTGGGTATGATCCCGACTTATGATTCAGGTATGGGACTGATCGAATTACTGCGAGATCCGTCTCCGATCGTAAGAGCTACGGCGATCAATTCCGCTTCGGAGATCCATGCAAAGAACTGCGAAGAGTACATCAGAAAACTGGCATTTGCGGATCCTGATCCCAACGCCAGGGAAGTTGCCAAGAGAGCTTTCGAGAAGCTTAAGGACAACGTTATCACCTATTAAGAAATATGCAGGCTGCTTCAGATGAGCAGCCTGTTTTTTATTTTGTTCGTCTTATATTTCAGCATGGTGCATATGGCGGCATTGAAGACTGTGATCCCGACTATTATGCATGCCGTTGTCATGAGACAGGAGGGGCAGGATGAACTTCCCTGAGTTTATGTTTAAAGAAGAGAACCGTATCCCTGCTTCACAGCAGAATACGCCTGACATAGAAGGTTACTATTACACCGCCAATGACGGAAGCCAGATGGCTTTCTGGATCTATAAGGCTGACAGGGAATCAAAGGAACATGTTCATGACTACGATGAATACATGCTCTGCGTCGAAGGGGAATATACCGTCACGATAAACGGCGAGGAGCATATCCTTCATGCAGGTGACGAGCTGTTCATTCCGAAGGGGAGCCTTCAGGGCGGAAGAGTGAAAGCGGGGACGCGTTCGATCCACGCTTTCGGCGGAACAAGGGTCAGAAAATAACGGGTAACATTGTTACATCCCAATAAAATAAAGGGTTTCTGCCTGATATGCCAAACAACTGCTTTTTGACCCCATATCCGTTTGAGTTTATCCCGTTTATGCTGCCGCCGGGTCAACTATAATTGGACTGGAACTAAATTGATCGGACGGCTTATGAAAAGACACATCATCACTGCGGGAGCGCTGATACTTACCGCTTCATTGCTTGCCGGCTGCGCTTCGGCCGGCGGTACGGATAAAAACGAGAAAAAGACGCTGGATTCTTTTTCCTGCGACGCGGAAGGGATCTATGTCATCGATTACTACGCTGACTACAAGATGGACGAATATCTGGCGGCGAACATAAAGACTGTCGAGGATTTCGACGCCTGGATGACAACTAATCTTACGCACGGGGTTCCCACAGGCGACATTCCGGAAATGGGATGCAGCTCATTTGCTTCGGTATCTGACGGCGGCGATCATCTTTTCGGACGCAATTACGATATGTATGAATGCGATGCGCTGGTGGTAAGGACGGATCCTGAGGACGGATATGCTTCGATCGGCATTGCCGACATGTCCCATATGAATCTTGGCAACGGCGGCAATTACGATATCACCGATGAGAGCAGCCGCCCGCTCCTTCTGGCGGCACCCTGGTGCATCTGTGACGGGATAAACGAGAAGGGACTCGGTGTCTCGCTGCTCCAATTGAGCAATGAGCATGTTGCAGAAGATACGTCTAACGGCGATCTGCTGCTTTATGTTGCCGTCCGTGTGCTGCTCGACAAATGCGCAAACACAGGGGAGGCCATAGATCTCCTCGGAAACTACGATATGTACTCGGGAAAGCCGTATTCATTTCACGTCTTCATTACCGACAGCAGCGGCAGATCGGTCATTGCCGAATGGGATGAAGGAGGGCTCGTTATCGTAGAGGATGATGCGGTCACGAATTTCCTTCTCTGCTCCGGCAAGAGCGATAACGACATGCGTTATACAAAGATCCACAAGAAGATAGACGGGGTTTCCGCACTGACCTCAGAAGATGCCATGGGCGTTCTTAAATTCGTGAATCAGGGCGCCTGCTGGTCAGCTGTCTATGATCTCGAAAAGTTCAGCGTCGACGTCTGCTTCAATGCTGACTACACAAAGGTTTACAGCTATCAGGGAAGTTCGCTGACATAGTCATCTGCCCGGAAAGCCCCGGTATTACAGGACTGCTTTTATCCTTCGAAGTGCTTCTTTCAAAACGCTCCTTGGACATGCGACATTGAGCCTTATGAAGTTCTCTCCGCCCATGCCGAAAAAGCTTCCTTCGGAGACACGCACATGAGCTTCCCTTAGGAGCTTTTTGGAGATATCACCGTAAGCGGAGCAGTCGATCCACACGAGATAAGTTCCCTCAGGTTCCATCATGACGAGCTTTGTATCCTCAAGCTCTTTCCGCAGAATATCGATGTTTCCCTCGATATATGCAGTCAGTTCAGTAAGCCACGGTTCTCCGTAAGTATAGGCTGCCTTTGTTGCCGCAATGCCCATCTTGTTAAGGCCGAAAGCGCCCGTAGTTACGGCTTCACGGTCGATACTGCGCAGCACATCCCTGTTCGTTGAAATTATGTTGGCGGCCTGGATTCCCGCGATGTTGAAAGTCTTTGTAGGAGCAGTGAGGACGACGCAGTTGTCACCCGCTATCTTTGCCATCGGGATATGCTTATTGCCGTATAGTGTCAGGTCTGAGTGTATCTCGTCGCTTACTATGAAGACTCCGTGCTTTTCACATATGCCGGATACGGAACGGAGTTCATCTTCAGACCAGACTCTGCCTCCCGGATTATGAGGTGAACACCAGACGAGGAGTTTTACGTTGTCTTCGATGATCTTCTTTTCCATTTCGGCAGTGTTGACAGCGAAATGTCCGCCGGCGGTCTTAAGCTGTTCTATGGTGAGCTTTCTTCCGTTGCCTTCAACGCAGCGCCTGAAGGGACCGTATACGGGTTCAAAGATCATAATGTGGTCACCGGGTTCCGTAAGCACACGGACCGCATATGAGATCGCAAGTACGACTCCGGGGAGCTTTAAGATCTGGTCAGCCGTAACGTCCCAGCCGAACCGTTTTTTTAACCATCCGGTCACTGCCTCATCGTAGGACTCGTCAGCTTCCGAATAGCCGTAGATCCCGTTCGAAGCGACTCTCACGAGTTCACTGATGACTTCCGGCGGACTCTTAAAATCCATATCCGCTACCCACATCGGGATAAGGTCATCTATGCCGTTTATCTTTTCGTACTTGATGTCATCAGGTGTATTTCTGTCTGTTATGCTGTCAAAATCGTACATGGTCTTAATCCCCCGTCAAACATTATAGCGGAACTTAACGGCCTTACGTGATGTTATAATTCAAAGACAGGGACAAAGATAAGGGGATAAACATCATGAAAAAGCCTGAGATGATTATTTTTGATTACGGTCAGACCATCATTTCGCAAGCGAAATTTGACGGGATCAAGGGTACTGAAGCTGTGCTGAGTCACGCGGTTGAGAACCGGAGAAACCTCACGCCTGAACAGGTGCAGGAGGAGGCAAACCGCATAAACAGGGAACTCAACAGGTACGATCCGACGTACTCCGCACTGAATACAGTTGAGATACCCAACCACATGTTTACGCGTTATCTGTACGAATCATTGGGCATTAAGCTCGATCTCACGCCTGAAGAGACCGACCGCGTTTTCTGGGATAATGCCTCACCGGGCAGACCCACCGACGGCATGCCGGAGCTTCTTGAATTCCTCTGGCAGAACGGTATCAGGACAGCCGTGCTGAGCAACATATCATACTGCGGAAACGCTGTGGAGGAGAGGATAAACAGGCTGCTGCCGGATAATCATTTCGAGTTTATCATCGCCACGAGTGAATACATGTTCCGCAAGCCCCATGCCAGGATATTCGAACTGGCGCTCTTCAAGGCGGGACTTGAGCCGGAAGACGTCTGGTTCGCGGGTGACAACTATGCCTGTGATGTAACGGGAGCCAAAAACGCCGGCATGTTTCCCGTCTGGTACAAGGGAGCGCTCGATTACGAGCAGGATGACCATGACGATGTCGTAAAGATCTTCTCATGGAGCGAACTCGAGGAGATGATAAAGTCACTCCCGGAGTAATGCTGTCCTTTTTATGTTGTTTCTTTTCTTATGGTTTACACTTCCACAACACAATGAAGGACAGGATGTGTTATTGTTTATATAGTTGGGTAATTATCGTTGCATTTAGAGGATCTCTGAATGAAGAAAAAGATAGCAGTATTTACAACCGGATGGTGCTCCGAGATACTGAGCCAGTTCCTGTCCGGCATGACCGGCGAGCTTCATCGCGATGAGGCCGATATCTTCATGTTCCTCTGTTATGCCACCTATACGGATAGTCCCGCGATGAGTAAAGGCGAGATGAATATCTATAACCTTCCCGACCTTCATGATTTCGACTGTACGGTCATCTTCGGCAGCGGTCTGGACAACAGGGAGCAGATCGATAATATAATCGACAGGAGCAACGAAGCGGGCATTCCTGTCATTATCCAGGGTTCCAGAAGAGAAGGCGTCAGCTTTGTAGGATCAGATAACTATCAGGCCGTTAAAGACCTGTGCGCGCATCTGGTCACGGAGCACAGCGTAAAGAAGATAACCTTCTTTGCGGGTACAAAGGATTCCCACGATTCGGAACTGAGACTTAATGCTGTCCGTGATTATCTGAAAGAGAACGGCTGCGAAGAATATCTGACGGAAGTCTACTATACGAATTGGGAAAATGCCGCAGCCACGAGGCGTGTCAATGAGATATGCAAGGCAGGAGATCTTCCCGACGTATTCATTTGCGCCAACGACGGTCTTGCGATGGAGACGTGTATCTCACTTTCCAATAACGGATATGAAGTTCCGCAGGATGTCCTGGTGACAGGATTTGATTACATAGACGGAGGCAAAGTGTTCGATCCTTCGATCGCGACCGTTGACCAGTGCTTCGATCAGATGGGCGCTGCCACCGTAAAACTCTGGAAGGCATTGTCTGAAGGGGAAAAGAGCGGTTCGGGCAGGATGGTACCCTGCCGGTTCATTCCCGGTGAGAGCTGCAACTGCTACGAGTTCAGGAACAGCGACAAGCTCAGGAGACGCATGGGGCGCGAGACATATGCCAAGCGCGCCAGGACCACGTATTTTGAGAGAAAGCTCAATCTTATCGACGCGACAATCCTGCCGTGCCTGACATACCTGGAACTAAAGGAAAACCTTCACAATCTGCTGGCCGGAAACCACGATTATGAGGGAGATTCATTCCATGTTCTCCTGGAACCGAATTTCGGACTTTCCATCTATGATTCCAATATAAAACTGGACTCCGGCGGCTATAGCAGGAACATGGAAGTCATCTATTCCACCGAGGACGGCGTTCCATATAAGGGAGAGAATTTCGATTCACGCGGACTTGTGCCAGGATACGCCCCTGAAGGTGAAAACCATCTTTATGTATTCCTGCCTCTTCATGAGTCCGATTCCACATACGGATACCTGGTGTTCAGGGACTGCATCGAAAAGCTCGAGAACCACTTCCTGTTTAATTACTACAACCGCATGGGTCTGGCTTTCGACAAGTTCCGTCATGCACTTACTTTGGATCACATCAACAAGAGGCTTTTGGACCTGATGGGACGCGATCCGCTTACAAACGTCAATAACCGTATGGCATACGAGGATAAGGAAAAGTATCTGCAGTCCCAGATAAATTCCGATCCGAATGTGAAGTTTGCATTAGTCGTATTCGACGTGAACAATCTGAAGATGGTAAACGACTCACTTGGTCACGAGGCCGGCGACGTTTATCTGCTCAGAGCCTGCCATCTCATCTGTGATGTCTTTAAGCACAGCCCCGTCTACAGGATGGGCGGAGATGAATTCCTGGCAGTGCTGACCGGTGAGGACTACGATAACTGCGGTGACAAGATGAAGCTTTTCAATGAGCGTATGAGTCCCTATTCAGACACCATGCCGCTGCCTGATGATTATGTCTCCGTGGCATGCGGCATCTCTGAGTTTGACAGCACCACGGACAAGACAGTCGCGGATGTCATCAAGCGTGCTGACGAGGCGATGTATAAGGACAAGGCAGCGAAAAAGGGACTTTGACTTGCATCTGCCGCTATTCAGGAAATCTCATGATGAAAAGGAACCGGATAACGGGATCAGTTTTGATCCCGCGACCCAGTATGCGGTTATCAGAAGTTCGATCTGCACGGGCGAGAAAGTCGCCGGATTTAAGAATAAAAAAGACGGTCATTTCACCGAAGTCATGGTGATAAGATCAGCAGAAGACGAGAAAAGATTCAAAGCGGCATATGGCATTGATACGGTGCGCACCGAGTATTGATCTTTTCCGGAATTATACCGCTTCGGGAAGATCCTTTGTCTTTGCGGTCTTTACGGCCTTGACCGTCACATATACCGGTATGAGGAGTATCAGCAAAGAGCCTGCCAGAGTGATCACAGAGCTCATCCAGTCGTAAGACGTCAGGAAGTACGGGTCATTCAAAAGATTCAGGTACAGAAATGAATTTGTGCCGAAGCTTATAAATGCAAATGCCAATGTTATTATCTTCAATACCCAGAGTTTAGGGACCACTTTCTCGGCTTTTCTGTTCTTGAAGAGAGTAATGATGATTATCAGGGAAACTGCAATTTCCGTTACCAGATAACCCGTCAGATTGTTCATCATCAGCGCAACGGTAAGATCGATCCCCTTGAGTTCGGGCAACTTGTTTATGAAGTAGGCTGTGATCCTCGGAATGACTGATCCTGCCAGTTGGATGAGGAGCAAAGGAACGTATATGATTTTCTTTCCGTAATTCTTATGCAGGAAGATGCAGACGAAGATCAGACTGATGAAAGAGCCGGCCTCAGTCACTATGATGTTTGCCTGAGATAATGAAACATACTGTTCCATTGGAAGAAGGTGGGCGAAAAACTGCAGCAGACCGGTCGTGAGCGTGCCTATGGATGCGAAGATAAAACTCATTCCGAGCATTCTCACGGATTCCGTTTTGCCCGCTCCGGTTATTATGCCCAGCACGATCACGCCCAAGGCAGCCAGGATAGGCAGCAGCATCAGCATGAATACCAGAATCACCAAAAACAGATTTTCCATTTGAACTCCTTGTACGGCCGGTTATCTTCCGTATTGTATCAGAGTTTTTATGTGCAGGTCGGAATCCTCAGATCATCGTCTCAAATTCCGCGAACACATCCCCGCCGCTCCAGCTCTTGAGCTGGCCGAGCATGAACTGCTTCTTGCCTTCGATCCATTCTTCCGTGTACTTGACCATATTGTCCCAGGCATGTTCGCCGTAGTCTTTTACGACGTTTTCCTTGCCGGCGGAGCAGACCTCTTTGCAGAAGACAGTATATTCTTCAATCTTTCCGCAGAGACGTTCCCATTCGGCAGCCGCCTTTCCGGGTTCTCCGTTTCTCAGATAAGCGGCGATCAGGAACTTTGAGGTATCGCGGTAGAAACCCTGGCAGTATGCCCTCATCTTTCCGTTCTCCATGAACGTATCCATTATCGAGAGTCCCCAGCGGCAGTTGGCTTCGACCTCATCCAAGGGACGGGTCCACATCATGCTCTCTGCCGAATAGACTATCTGCTTGTTGAGCGCACGGATGAAGTTCTGATAGTTGTCCCTGACCTGGGCGAGCCAGCCATCCATTCCGCTGTCTGATGTTGAAGCGAAATAGTAGGGGAGAAGCGTCTCCTGGAACATGTTGCTCCTGATCGAAGGCAGGGCATCGATGTGGGCGCGCCCCTTTTCGTAGTCGGCAGTGTGCCAGTAAAGCCATCCGAGCGCATAGTGGCAGCAGTCGGAAAGATCCTTTTCGTCCGAATAGCGGATGACCTGCATCGCCCTGTTTTCGGCTGACTTCACCATGTGCAGCCATTTCTTCTTATCGTCTTCAAGAAGTCCCTTGAAGTAAACGTTTCCGCTGTTTACAAAGCGGCTCATGTGTGCGACCGCCTGAACGTATCCTGTCAAGATGCGGTAGTTGAAGATGTTTTCATCGCACTTCTGATCCAGGAATTCTGCTGCGGCGAGGGCTCCCTCAGCCGGATCTCCGGAATCCCTTAATGTATTTGCCTCGAAGATGACCTTTGCTGCGAATTCGCGGTCATATCTTTCCTGTCCGAATCCGAACAATGCGTCCGTCGACACGTTCAGTGCCTTGGCGAGCGGAACGATCTGTGTGATGTCCGGCAGGCCGGCACCGCTCTCCCATCTGCTGACCGCCTGGCTAGTGATGCAGAGTATCCCTGCAAGTTCCTCCTGGGTCATGCCGAGATCGTGACGGTATTTCTTTATGTTGTTTCCAAGTGACATATTTCTCACCTCTCGAAATTATTTCTCCGATGCATCCTTGATGGTCTCAATATATCAGAGCGGTGGGGCGAATACTAACAATTCGTTTTTGGGGAAAATCCAACGGTGCGTTGGACGGCGGACAGAGCAGGAAAGCAGATAGCAGGAGAATAAATAAAGTATGCCGTCCGGGCGTATGAGATGTTATAATAATAAAATATAATTTATGGAATAAGAAAAGGCAGCCGTTCTTAAGTGGAAGAAAAGAAAAAGAACAACCGCATAGCCATATTCACCAACGGATTCAGCAATGAATTCGTGGAGCATATTGTCTCAGGCCTGCAGAGGAAAGCAAAAGAAGACTCCGTCGATCTTTTTGTTTTCGTCACGTACTGCAGTCCCGGTGACCATGAGCTGCAGAATAAGTGCCAGCTCAACATCTTCCATCTTCCCGATCCTGAAGATTTCGACGGAGCCATCATGCTCACCAACACATACAATTTTCCCGATGAGCAGGAGCGTGTATGCGCACGGTTCCAGAGAGCGGGCGTGCCCATGCTCTCTCTTGAAGTCGATGTTCCCAACATGTCATGCATCAAGACCGAGAATTACCAGGGCGTAAGAGATCTGGCCATGCATCTGGTCGAGCACCATAACGCGAAGAAGATCATCTATGTAAACGGTGTCGAGAACAACGTCGAGAACAGGATAAGGCGGCAGGCTCTCATAGACGTCCTTGAAGAGCACGGACTTGAGCTCTACAACGAGTTTATCTGTGATTTCGGTTTCTATACGGCATATCTCCAGATGAAAAGGTTTCTGGAAGACGGCAAGGAACTGCCCGATGCCGTCGTATGTGCAAATGACAACATGGCGCTCGGCGTCAACTCGGCACTGACCGAGAAAGGTTACAGCGTGCCCGAAGACGTTCTCCTGACCGGCTTCGATATGATAAAGGACGGCCAGCACACTTTCCCGATCCTTTCGACTGTCTCAAGAGGCTGGGATAAATTCGGTGAGATCGCTTACGATAAGCTGAAGTATCAGATGGAGCATCCGGATGAGCGGTTTAACGAAGAGTACAAGTCTTTCTTCGTTCCGTCAGAGAGCTGCGGATGCCAGGCGACTGAAGAGGCGCTGAAGAACCGTTTTAACGCTATCAGGAATGCGTATTTCGACAACCTCCAGAGGGAGATCATGGACATCTTTTTCATGGGAATGCAGGTGCCGCTCTCGTTTGCGGAAAAGAAAGAGGATTTCTACGAAAAGGGTATAAAGAGCACCAACGACATACCTCAGCTCGGACCTGACTACTGCCTGTGTACCGAGCCCGAGTTTTTCGAACTGAGTGACGACGAGTATCCGGAGAGAATACGCGGATACGGTTCGCACATGGATATCCTTTACGAGCTCCGTGAAGGAAAGAGGAGACCATTAAGCCATTTCGATTCCGAGATTCTTTATCCGGATTATGCCTATGAGGAAGGCAAGTCGAACATATACATATTCGCACCTCTGAACTATCTCGGCTTCATCATCGGATATATCGCCATAAAGAATACTCCGACGCTCCTGTTTAATCTCGGACTCAGCAAGTTTATCAAGACCATGAACAGCCAGCTTTTCAGCATGCGCCGTCATATATTCTCGCAGCGCGCAAATACGGAGCTCAAGAAGATCTATATGACAGATGCTCTTACGGGTATGTACAACCGCATGGGTTGTGAAAAGGTCCTGTACGACTTTATAGCTTCGCGGAAAGTGAACGATCAGAAATCACTCCTCGTCTTTGCCGACATCGACAGGATGAAGACTATAAACGATGTATACGGACACCTGAAGGGCGACTTTGCGATAAAGGCCACTGCGGAAGCGTTCAGGACAGCTTCTCCTAAGGAATGGATCTTCGGAAGATACGGCGGAGACGAGTTCATCGCCGTCGGACCGTGTCCGGAAGAGGATGCCATCGAGCAGCTGATCAAGCAGATTTCCGAGTCCATGAGCAAGGAATTTGAGAATCTGCATCTCGGATTCATCCTTCATGCGAGCATCGGTTATGCCGTGACAGAACCCGGCGATGAAGCATCGATCGACGATTACATCGACCGTGCCGACAAGTACATGTATGCCGAGAAGGAAAAATATCACCAATACATCGATTCGATAAACCGTCCGGCGGAAGAGTCCGACTGATACTTTATTTGACGGATACTGCCGGGAACGGAAAAAGGAATAAGGATATGGGAAAGAATTTTAAGACAGGCGACATCATTACCATCTATTTCGGAGACAGCATACGTAAGCTCATCCGCAAATCACTGCGCAAGAAGAATACCTTTTTTGTGGATTACGTAATTGCCGGGATAGAAGGCGACATACTTACCGTTTTCCCGAATTCCAGGCCGAAGGAGGAAGAGATCCCTTATGAGATCACAGGTCTCCGGATCAGCATGTCCGACAGGCACATAATGGCTGAAGGCGAACTCGATGCTCTGCGCAATTCCAGCAAGAGCGACCTCTATCAGTATGCCGAGGAACACGAATACAACCCCAAGGAATTTAAAGAGGCGTTAAAGCCGTTCCGCAAAGGCGGCAAGAAAGACGACTGATATTCCGGAGTGTATTCGCAAACCCGCCGCTCCCTGTCACAAAGGGAGAACGGTAAAGGGAATCAAGGGGAGACATAATGCTTTACAACAAAGATAATCCGCAGTGGCAGCTGAATCAGGAACAGTATCTCAGCAGTGAAGAACGCGACAGGATCGTCGATGAATACAACGAACTCTGCAGGAGCATGCTCAGGACAGATGTCCGCGACATGAACGCGAAGTTCTACGGCGTCAAGGAGACGGGCACACCAGAAGAGCAGGAGAAAAAGCGGAAAAAGGCCCTCTTCGGCATCATCGCTGCCATGCTCATATTCTCGTCGCTCGTTTTATCTCTCATACTTAAGCAGCTGGTCATCTTCGGATATGTGGCATGCGCCGTTTTTCTTTTCGCCGGCATATCCATAGCTGTGACAGGCAAGGGCGAGGTGGTCGAAGCAACCAGCAGGGCGCTGATAAACAGGGTCATGGGCATCTGTATAGCGCTCGGAGCTTTATCGATACTGTTGCTCATTATCTTCAGAAACCATATGGGACAGGCGGAGTTCTTCATTATGCTCGGAGTCGTTGCGTTTGGTTTCTCGGGGCTTGCTCTGATTGTCATCTCCATACTTAAGGCACTGTCGGGAAAGATACTCTATACCCAGGAAGCCGAAGCGACATGCACGGGCTACGTGCGCTATGTCAGCAGGGAGTCCGGAGAACACCAGGGTCACATGTTCACGTTTATCCACACTTCTCCGCTGTTCAGTTATACCTTCAGAGGGATTCCCTATGAAGCCGTCTGGGATGAATTCACGGTTAAGGCAGATTCCGATATATCGTTGGGACAGTCTGTTACGATCAGGATCGACCCGAGGCATCCCGAGAACATCAAGTCACCGGCAACGACACATCCGGGGGCTATCGGCTTCCAGATATTCATGGCTGTGTTGTGTCTGGGCGTGGCGGTCGGAATGGGTATATATGTCTCTACCGGAGCTGCAGCCGGCATGACTGTCGAGACCGAATGGAATCCCATCGTCGAAAAGATCAACGGCGGAACATCGGATAACAGGACTGAGATCACTGATGAGATGATGGATTCGGACTATGCGAAAAGAGCAGGCATCTCTTCAGCTTGGTACTACGAGGAAGGTGTTATCGACGAAGTAAAATATACCGCTGACGGCAAGTCATATGACTTTACCGATAAGACGTTCAACGGTGTTCTGTTCCAGGACGGCACCGATCCCGAGCCGGGCAAGGCAATGCTGCTCTTCTATACGGTTAACGAGAGTGAAGTGCAGTATGGCACCGGCTACAAGCATGTCTTCATGACAGGTGATCCGGATAAATTTGTTTATACCGGTACACACACTGCCTACATTCCGGATTAAACGGAAACTTACCGGTCATCGGATTTATATCAGGAGGAACCATACATGAGATTTACTGACGGCGCATGGAGAACGGCAGAAGGTTTTGATATTCATAAGGCTTCGGAAGTGAGGTTTGTCAGGAAAGAAACCGGAAAGATCACGCTCACGATGCCGACATTCCATATATACGTCAGGGGCATGACACTGAGCGGACCTTATATAACCATGGAGATCACGTCTCCTGCCGAGAACATTTTCCGCATCAGGACATATCATTTCAAAGGCGACAAGTCACTTGAGCCTTCATTCTTCAGCATTTCAGAAGACACGTCAGACCTTAGTGCCGAAGAGGACGAAAAGACTGTCACGGTCAAGAGCGGCGCGAGCACTCTTGTCATAAACAAGGAAAACTACGGCTACGAGCTTATCAGGGACGGCCGCACGGTAACCGGATCGCGCGAAGGCGCGCTCGCTTATATCGACGGCAGCCACGGCTGTTTTATGAGAGAACAGCTGGATCTGCGCGTCGGCGAACATGTCTACGGCCTGGGTGAACGTTTCGGAAACTTCATAAGGAACGGTCAGAGCATCGACATCGTCAATAAAGACGGCGGCACATTCTCCGAGCAGTCCTACAAGAACATTCCGTTCTACATCACCGACAATAATCTGGGTGTTTTCGTAAACCACACGGAAGAGATTAATTTTGAGGTCGCGTCCGAGAATGTATCGAAAGTACAGTTCAGCGTGGCAGGCGAGTGCCTTGATTATTTCCTCATCGCAGGCGGATCTATGAAGGATGTCATAACGCTCTACACGGGGCTTACCGGACGCGTTCCCAAACTTCCGGACTGGTCGTTTGGGCTCTGGCTCTCCACGTCATTTTCGACCGATTACGACGAGAAGACGGTGCTGTCGTTTGTCGACGGAATGCGTGACAGGGGGATCGATCTGTCGGTATTCCATTTCGACTGCTTCTGGATGAAGGACAGTCACTGGTGCAACTTCCTCTGGGACAGCGACATGTTCCCGGATCCCGAGGGACTCATTGCCAAGCTGCACGACAGGGGACTTCATGTATGTGTATGGATAAATCCTTATATCGCACAGCAGTCCGAGATATTCGATGAGGCTGCATCGAACGGATATCTGATAAAGAAGACGGACGGGAGCGTTTGGCAGACCGATCTTTGGCAGGCCGGCATGGGTATCGTGGACTTTACGGATCCTGAGGCTGTCAGATGGTATCAGGGCAAGCTCAAGACGCTCCTGGATATGGGTGTCGACTGTTTCAAGACTGACTTCGGAGAGAGGATACCGGTAGATGATGTGGTCTTTGCCGACGGGTCAGACCCTTTGAGGATGCATAATTTCTACACGTATCTTTATAACAAGGCTGTTTTCGAACTGCTCGAAAGGGAGAAGGGCAAGGGTGAAGCCGTGCTGTTCGCAAGGAGCGCCACGGCCGGCTGCCAGAAGTTCCCCGTACACTGGGGCGGCGACTGCCATTCGGATTATCCGTCGATGGAACAGACCATCAGGGGCGGTCTCTCGCTCATGCTGTCGGGCTTCTCGTACTGGAGTCACGATATCGGAGGCTTCGAGGACAAATCAACGCCCGACGTCTATAAGCGCTGGTCGGCATTCGGTCTTCTGAGCTCCCACAGCAGGCTGCACGGAAGCACTTCTTACAGGGTGCCGTGGAACTATGACGAGGAGTCGGTAGACGTTTTGAGACATTATGTGGAACTGAAAAAATCCCTCATGCCGTACATCAATGCTGCACGTGATGAGGCTGAAAGATACGGATTGCCGGTCATGCGACCCATGATACTCGAATTCCAGGATGATCCGGTATGCGCATTCCTTGACAGGCAGTATATGCTGGGAGACAAGATCCTGGTTGCGCCTGTTTTCGACAAAGACGGCATGGTGGAATTCTATCTGCCTGAAGGCACATGGGTGTCATCAGACGGCAGCGACAGGCGCATCGTTGAGACCGGAAGGTTCTTTAAGGAGAAGCGCGGTTATCTTGAGATGCCGGTCTATATCAGGGAGTAACGGAGGATAACATATGAAAAAGATCGGATTGGTTGGCGGGACCGGACCTGAGTCAACACAGATGTATTACAAGGAACTTAATTCAAGGATCGACAGGCTGACCGGCGGTAAGGCCATGCCCGACATCGTGATCGACAGTGTCGATTTCCGCAGAGCCTGGAGATATGTCGTTGATGAAAGATACGACCTTCTCACGGACTATCTGTCGGAGAAGACTGAGAACCTCAGAAAGTGCGGGGCAGAAGTCATATCGCTGACCGCCGTTACGATGCATGTCGTATCGGATGACATTACCGCAAAGACCGGAGCTGATCTGGTCAGCATACCGAAGGCGGTCTGCAAAGAGGCTCAAAGCAAAGGATATAAGACGGTAGGTCTTTTGGGGACCATCTTTACGATGGAAAAGGATTATATGAAAAAGGATTTCAGGGAAGCCGGGATCAATGTTGCCGTTCCCTGTAAAGAAGACAGGGATCTTGTAGCAAAGAGGATATATGAAGAACTCGAACTCGGCATCGTTAAAGAGTCCACACTCAAAGAATTTCAGGAGATCATCACGAAGATGAAGCATGAAGAAGGGATCGAAGCCGTGATCCTCGGCTGTACTGAGCTTCCGCTTCTTTTGAACTCAGGCAATTGCCCGGTCCCTTGTCTTGACAGCGTAGAGATACACATAAACGAATTGATATCGCAGGCATTTGAAGAGTGAATCCGGATCGCCTGAAGAAAACATAATGAAATATCCGGGAGGAAATAATAAATGGCACAGATAAGTGACAATGACCCTATTTTCGAACAGCTCGAGCAGTGGCACAACGAGGATGAATACCAGAAGATCCTGGATAAGATCGAGGAGATCCCCGAAGAAGATCGGAGCAACAAACTCCTGTTCCGCAAGATAAGCGCCCTCAATAATCTGACGCGCTTTGATGAGGCCAAGAAAGAGCTCAAACTTTTATCCTACAAGTGCACGGAACCGCATGAAGTAGCCAGACTCTACTATCTGCTGGGATATATATACGATAACACCGGCTGTGAGATGAAGGCCGTCGAATGCTACCGCAATACCAGGTCACTCGATCCTGAATTTGAGGGTGTTCAGGAACTTATAGACAACAGCTTGAAGTATGTTAATAAGGATCTGGAAACTGCACGGAATGCTTTTGCAAAACTTTTTCCTGATGTTTCAGATGCCATTGAAAAAGCGGAAAACCCTCTCAAACTGGACGTTGAGGATGCATTGCCTTATATCTCGCTGGTCGAAGCGTCGTTCATCCCGTCGAGGCTCGGCATCAAGCTTCCCCTGGATAAGATGTTCTTTAAGTGCGATGAGGCTGACAAGCCGAGGGTAAAAGCTTTCCTGGAACAGGTGTACGGTGTCAAGGATATCGAAAGCCTTCGCCAGTGGTATGCAAACAACCGCAATGCTTATCAGTTCGCCAGGATGACGGCTGCCATGAAGGAGAATAAAAAGCTTCCGACAAAAGGTCTGACGATCCCGGGAAGGGTCCGTTATGACGCGACGAATCTCATCATCAGTTATATGAAGGATTTTCTTCCTGAAGCAGGTGTTGCCGCCTGGGATTACAGCACGGTACTGGCTCTCGCCCGTCTGGCCTATGCCTGCGATATTTTGAGCAACACTGAATTCGGAGAGACGTTCATCTTTTTCTCGGACGAATGCAAGAAAAATTTCTCTTCGTGGGAGGAGTTTACGCGTTCGACCGTCATCGGCGGGTTCTATAATGCTGCCTGCTTTGAGACTCCGTATGACATCAAGACTGCCACCAGATTCGGTGTCGGGGCGGGAGTGCTCTGCATGCAGACTTATCCTCAGGTGACCTGGATCGGCTGATCTTGTCGCAGACAAATACCTGGACCGGAACTTAAGAGACTTATCTGTGGAGCAAAAGCAGATTACCGCGTAATTATCAATTATAATTTATACGCGTGTTATAATAAGAATATTCGGCGGACTTTTGCTGACCGGTGTCATCGTTGCCGTCTGCTCTTCAGTCATCCGGATAAACCGAAGTGATTACTTCTGAGAGGAACTGTACACAGTTATGAAAGACAGATCTTCAAATAAGGGCAGAAACCGCACCCCGGCCATAGTTGTCGGGATCATCGGCGGGATCATCGTAATCACGATCTTCATAGTCGGAACCATCATCATGGGCGGAACTGCCCACAGGGATACCGGAAAGGCAGTCCGTTCCGTAAGTAATCTTTATCTGGACGAGTTGACCGGAAGACGTGAACGGGTCGTTGCATCCAATCTCCAAAGGGAGATCGAAGACCTTCAGGTTGCCGTCGGACTTCTTACGGAGACGGATCTTTCAGATACGGAACATCTTCAGGCTTTCCAGGCCAGAATGAAAAAACTCTACAGACTTGAGAAATTCGCATTTGTCGATACGGACGGGATCATATACACATCACTCGGCAATCAGGACAACATCGCCGATTACGGGTTCGATTACAAGACGATCTCTTCGCCTGAGATATCGATCTTAAATCTCGAGAGCCTGGACAAGAAGGTCATCATCGCGATCCCCGTAGACAATATCGAATTCTGCGGCAAGCAATTCCTTGTTTGCTTCATGGAGATCGATATGGATGTAATGCTTCAGGGCGTATCGATGTCATCGGGCGAAAATGATGCCACATTCTGCAATATCTACAGCGATAACGGAATAGCCTTGAGCAATACAGTCTTAGGCGGTCTTGCCGTTGAGGATAATCTCCTTGACGCTTTGGGACATGCCGAGTTTGAAGAAGGAAGTTCATATCAGAAGGTTCTTGATGATTTTAGGGAAAAGAGGCGGGGTTCTGTATCTTTCACATATAGCGGGACCGAAGAGACACTGGCTTATGTTCCGGTCGAGGGTACGGACTGGATGCTTACCTATCTCATTAGAGAAAAGGTCATCACAGATCAGATCAGCTCCATTTCGAGCGGCATTGTCGTAAAAAGCGTTATTCAGTCAGTTCTTGCAGCGCTTGTCCTGATCGCGATGTTTGTTTTCATCATCATCCAGGTAAGGAAGAATGCTTCGCTTGCGATCGCGAAAGAGACTTCCGAGACCGAGAACCGCGTTAAGCAGGAGGAGATGGAACACCGCATAAAGCTTCAGGAGAAACTGCTCGAGGAAGAAAAGAAGAGAACGCAGCAGGACAATATGATCACGGCCATGTCGGCTGATTACAGAAGCGTTTATTATGTCAATCTCGAAAAGGACGAGGGCATCTGTTACAGAGGCGATGCCGAAGATAAGGATCAGACAAAAGAAGGCGTACCGTTCCCGTTCAGCGAACGTTTCAACTGGTATGCGGAAAATTTCGTTGCCGAAGAATACCGTGAAGGATTTAAGAGCTTCATAGATCCTGATAACATCCGCAAGGGGCTTGATACCGAACCCATACTTGCATACCGTTATCTTGCAAGACGCGCCGGCAGGGAATACTACGAGATGATCCGCGTTGCCGGCGTCAGACACATCGATGAGCGTGGCGGAGACAGGGTAAGAGCCATCGGTCTGGGCTTTACCATAATCGATGCTGAGATGAGACAGAACATGGCTCAGCAGATTGCTCTGAAGGACGCTCTGGAATCTGCCGAGCAGGCAAACAAGGCAAAGACAGCATTCCTTTCAAACATGAGCCATGAGATAAGGACTCCGATGAATGCGATAATCGGTCTGGACAACATAGCTCTGAACGATCCTGATACTCCCGAAAAGACCAGGGATTATCTTACAAAGATCGGAACTTCCGCCGAGCATCTTCTCGCGCTTATAAACGATATCCTTGACATGTCCAGGATCGAGTCCGGAAGGATGGCCCTTAAGCAGGAGGAATTCTCACTTTCCAAGCTCCTCGAATCCATTAACACGATGTTTAGCGGACAGTGTCTGGAAAAGGGCCTCGATTACGGCTGCCACATAAAAGGCGATATCGACGATTACTACATCGGCGATAACATGAAGCTCAGACAGGTCCTGATAAACATACTCGGCAATGCCGTCAAGTTCACGCCGTCAGGCGGTAAGATAGGACTTATCATAGAAAAGAAAGCGCAGTTTGACGGAAGGACCACGCTGCAGTTCGAGATAAGCGACACCGGCATAGGAATGAGCAAAGAGTTCCTTCCTCACATTTACGACACGTTCGCCCAGGAGGATGCCACATATACAAATAAATACGGTTCATCCGGCCTGGGACTTGCCATCACCAAGAACATCGTTGAGATGATGAACGGCAGCATTGAAGTTGAGAGCGTAAAGGGCGAAGGAACCACTTTCCTTGTAAGCGTAACCCTGAAAGATTCGGACAAGCAGGAGATGTCCGAACACGAAACGAAAGTCGTACCGGACAATATGTCCGTTCTCATAATCGATGACGATCCTGTCGCATGCGAGCACGGAAGACTTGTTTTCGGGAAGATTGGCATAACTGCCGATATAGCGCTTTCGGGTGAGGAGGGCCTCGAGAAGGTTACATTAAGGCACGGCAGACGTGAACCTTATAATCTCATTTTGATCGACTGGAAGATGCCCGGGATTGACGGCGTTGAGACTACGAGACGGATCCGTTCGCTTGTAGGAAAGGAGTCGGCTATCATCATCCTGACTGCATACAAGTGGGATGACATCCTTGATGAAGCTGTTAATGCCGGTGTCGACAGTTTCATTGCCAAACCGATCTTTGCCGCCAATATCCTTGAAGAATTCGAGAATGCGTTCAGACGCAAGAATCCGGGAACAGAAAATAGAGTTAAAGACAAAGACCTGTCCGGCAGGAAGATACTTCTCGCGGAAGATGTTGAAGTAAATGCCGACATCATCAGGATGCTACTTCAGACACGCGGGATAGAGACCGATCTTGCTCCTAACGGAAAGATCGCGGTTGATACTTTCTCCGCCAGTGAACCAGACCATTATTTTGCCATCCTGATGGATATGAGAATGCCAGAGATGGACGGACTTACGGCGACCAGGATCATCCGCGGTCTTGACCGTGAAGATGCAAAGAACATCCCTATAATCGCTCTGACTGCAAACGCTTTTGACGAAGATGTTCAGAGGAGCCTGCAGTCCGGTCTTAATGCACATCTTACAAAACCGATAAAGCCGGAATTACTTTTCGAGACTTTGGAATCGTATCTTTGAAAGGCGGTGACTTATGACAAACCCTGTTGTATCACTATTTGAAGACGGAAAACGGACGATACTCGTTGCTGATGATGAGTTCATAAACAGAGAGATTCTTTCCGAGATGCTCAAGGATGATTATGACATCATCACAGCCGAAGACGGTGAACAGGCTTATGAGATCATCAAGACACACAGCAAGACGATATCGCTGGTCCTTCTTGATCTGATCATGCCTAAGATGGGCGGCCTGGAACTCCTGTCATCCATCAAGAATCAGAGTGAGTTTTCAAGCATACCTGTTATCGTTCTGACTACGGATCAGGAATCAGAGGTCGTCAGTCTTAACACGGGCGCATCCGATTTCATTCCGAAGCCGTACCCCAGACAGAGCGTTGTAAAGGCCAGGATCCGCAGGGCGATAGAACTTTCAGAGAACCGCCAGATAATAAGCGACACCCAAAATGACATTATTACCGGCCTTTATAACGGCGAATATTTTTACGAGTATGCCGAGACGTTTGACAAGTATCATCCGGATACGGACATGGATGCCATAGTTCTTGGGATCAACAACTATCATGTACTGCTCGAGCGATACGGCAAAGACAGATGTATCGAGCTCCTTTCGATGATAGCGGAGGAATTAAGAAAGCTTTATCCGAACGGTGAGTCCATTCTCTGCCACAAGGAGATGGATGTTTTCTTCATATACTGCCACCATAAAGAAGGTCATGAGGAAAGACTCCAGGAGATAAGCCATTCCGTTGACTGCATCTTCAGCGGGGTAAAACTGAAGATGGGCATATACGAGAAAACAGACAAGAACCTCGAACTGAGGAACAGGTTTGTCAGAGCCCGCATGGCATACGATAAGCTGCAGGGTAACTATCACGACGTGATCGCAGTTTTCGACGACGAGATCCTTAAAAAGACATTGTTCGAAGAGCAACTCTGCGCTGATTTCAAGACGGCCGTCAGTGAAGAGCAGTTCATGGTCTTCTTCCAGCCCAAGTTTGATATCACAGGTGAAGAGCCTGTCATCGCCGGAGCCGAGGCTCTTGTAAGATGGCGTCATCCGACACTTGATCTTATCTCACCCGGTCTGTTTATCCCTCTGTTCGAGAACAACGGTCTTATCTACGAGCTCGATGATTATGTCTGGCATAAGACCGCGGCGATGATAAAGGCGTGGAGAGGAAAGTTCGATAAGAAGATCCCGGTCTCCGTTAATATCTCCAGAGCTGAGATGTACGATCCAAATCTTGCCAACAGGCTTCTCAACATCGTTGAGGAAAACGGCATCGAGGTATCAGATCTTCATCTTGAGATAACCGAATCAGCATATGTCAGTGATTCGAGCATGATAATCGACCGCGTTGAGGATCTAAGACAGAAGGGTTTCTTCATCGAGATGGACGATTTCGGCTCCGGATATTCCTCCCTCAACATGATCGGTGAACTTCCGATCGATGCTCTCAAACTGGATATGCTCTTCATCAGGAGCGCCTTCAAGAGTAATAAGATGAAGATGCTCGACATAGTTATCGATATAGCCGATTGTCTTGGAGTCCCTGCCATAGCCGAAGGCGTTGAGACGGAGGAACAGTTCCTTAAGCTTAAGGAATCGGGATGCGCGGTAATACAGGGTTATTATTTTTCAAAGCCTGTCCCGGCTGATGAATTCGAAAAGTTTCTGCAATAAAGGAGAAGATAAATGCCTACTATAGAAGATCTTAAAAACTACGGTGCAAATACGGACGAAGCGCTCTCGAGACTGATGGGAAATGAATCATTCTATCTGGCTCTTGTCCCCAGAGTGTTTGAAGACGGCAATTTTGAGAAACTGGCTTCAGGCATCGCCGAGGGTGATCTGGACAAGGCTTTTGAAGCTGCGCACAGCCTGAAAGGCGTACTCGGCAATCTGGAACTTACCCCTATCCTGAAGCCCATGCTCGAGATAACCGAGCTGCTCCGTCACAGGGAACAGATCGATTATTCACCTTATCTTGAGGAGATATTCAAACAGAAAGAAGCTCTTCAGAAACTGTTCGAATAACGGGAAGTTATAATAAGAGTTCGGGGCATATGGGGAAATAATGGACTTCGGTTTATTTGTTAATGACATCGAAAAGAACGGGTGGAATGTCTTCGGAACAGAGGTGTACCAAGACGGCACTCTGATACATACATGGGGAGACACGCGGGATGGCCTTCACGAGCTTTATTCCGCGACGAAGACGGTCTTGTCCGTTGCTTTCGGCATCGTGTATGACAGAGGACTTATCGGTCTTGATGATCCCATCCTGAAATACATATCAGTGCCTGCAAAACCCGGCTGGGAGAAGATCACGTTAAGGCGGCTCCTTACCATGTCAGTATCAGGCCTTCCGTTCAGAGCTGAAGGCGATAACTGGATTGAGTTCTCACTTAACTGTGATGTCGATCCTGACGAACGCGGATTTAATTACAGCAACATCTGCACTTATCTGACGGGTGTAGCGCTCACGAATGTGCTCGGTTCGGATCTGGGCAGGTTTATAGAAGATGAGATCCTTGTTCCTTTGGACATTATGGATTATGAATATTCGCGCAGCCCCGAGGGGTATTTCTACGGTGCATCGGGCATGAAAATGACTGTTCATGATCTGAGCAAGTTCGGACTTCTTCTCATGAATGAAGGCGTATATGAAGGCAGACGCATCGTCTCAGCAGAATATGTTAAGATGGCGACTTCGGTTCAGCAGATGAACAGAGAGGGCGGCTACGGTTTTTATGTCTGGAAATACCGCGACGGTTACAGCATCAACGGCAAATGCAAGCAGAAGTGCTATGTCCTGCCTTCCCGGGGCATTATCGTTACTTATCTGTCCCATATCGATGACGATTCACACGATCTTCTGAACAGCATGGAAAAGCATATACTCGGGATCTCCTGACCGGAGGCCAGAGACATAAGCAGGATTGTAAGCATGAAGCACGATCAAAGAAAATACATCGATTATGTTGAGAAATATGCCGAAGCAAACAGGCATCATATCTGGCTGGGCGGATCTTTCCTTCACGGCAACCCGACGCCTTTTTCGGATGTGGACATAAGTGTGCTGATGGAAAAAGACACCTTAAGAGAGTTCATCTGCGGATACGGGGAGCCGGTATATATCTCTTATACGACTAATCCCGAAGGGATCATCATTGTCATTTATGAGGACGGCGTGGCTGTCGATCTTGAAGTGATAGGATCTGTGGAAGTCACGGATAACAGGTTCTTCCACTTGGAAGACATCAAGGCGCATGGATTTGTCCGTAACGGCAGTATCTGCAGGGAATTCTGTATGAGAAACGATCCGCCTTATCAGACGGCACGTCTCTTTCACCGCAGCCTGATCAAATATCTTGCAGGCAAAAAAGAGGCCGGAGTCAGTGTGGCTAATGAGATCGCCGCATTTCTGGGTGACAGTTCTCGTGTTAAGGAAAGTGACTATAAGAACGGCATTACAAGTCTTATCGAACAGTATCATGATAAATATCCGTTGGATGAAAAATACCACGGAATCTGCGTTGAATTAATAGAACAGGTCGAAACTGTTTTTGAGCAGTAAACACCGGGGAATTGGGATTATTAATGATGAGAAGAAAAACGCACAGGATCAAAAACTTTATCAGCATTGCCGTTATTGCGTCTATGTTATTAGGACTTGCTTCGTGCAAGACTAATCTGAATTCTCATATCCGTGTTGAGGACGAGATCTCCAAACTCAATAATGTTGAACGGAATATCTATGTTTCCGGAAATGAGGATTATGAGGCAATAGCAAATTATCTCCAATACATCGCGACCGAATCTGATTTCAAGGGTTCCATGATCGCCGCCACTGATGATGAGATCATATTTGCGGCGGGTACAGGACTTCTTGATGTTGACGGCAATGAAGCAACTCCGTATACGACGTATGAGATCGGTTCCAACACAAAATCTTTTACCGCGGTCTGTATCATGAGCCTCATCGAAAAAAAGAAACTTACGATGGATAAGACCATAGGGGAATTATTTCCTGAGTACAGTTCATATCCAAGTTATGAGAAGATATCCGGAATTACCGTCTCCGATCTTTTGCATATGCGTTCAGGGCTTGCTGACTATGTGAATGACCCTGTTGATTTCATAGGGGAGGAAATACTCTATGAGATCTGCGGCCCCGATCCTGCAAATAATCTTGTTTATGCGGAAGCCTACAGGATGATCGAAGCCGCGTTTGATGATGAATTGTTTCTGGAACGTCTTTTCACTCTTGAACCGCTGAGTGAACCCGGTGTGGAATTTGTATACAACAATACGAATTATCATCTCCTTGCCCTGATAGTGGAGCGGGTCAGCGGGAAGGCATTTGAGGATTACTTAAATGAGGTAGTTTTCGGGCCTTGCAACATGAAAAACACATCAGCGGACAGCAGCGTTGAGGTTACGGCATCCTACGAATACTCGGAGGAGCTGGATTATCTGTCTGATCCGGAGTTTCAGATGGGCGCGGGCGGCATCCGCTCGAATGTGGCCGACATGCTGAAGTTCGACAGGACGCTGTTTGGCGGTTATATCCTTAATGAGAAGTCAATGGATGAACTCCTCACACCTGTTGACGGATATGCATGCGGCTGGCAGATCAGAGACGGCTTCGTTTACCATTGCGGAGATGTTCCCAGGTTCTCGACAAGCAATTATATTATCGAACGGGACGGCAAGAGGATCTATATTATCCTTATGGCCAATCTGAAAGGTGATTACCGCTCGGTTATACCTAAGAATATCGACATGATGTTTTGACGGAAAGGATGATTTTATGAGATTAGACGGTTTCGGTATTTTTGTTGAAGACATGGCTTCAATGATTCGTTTTTACAGAGATGTTCTCGGGTTTGAGATCAAGGAAACCGAAGATACATCGAATGTATATCTGGTGAAGGACGGTACGCTTTTCATGTTTTACGGCCGCAAGGATTTCGAGAACATGACCAGCCGGAAATATGAGTATGTAAGAGGCCTGAACGGTCATTTCGAACTTGCGCTTTATGTTGATACCTTTGACGAAGTGGATGCCGTGTACGAACGTGTTACCGGACAGGGAGCAACACCTGTGCTTGCGCCGGTCACGGAACCGTGGGGACAGAGGACATGTTACATTGCCGATCCCGAAGGAAATCTGATAGAGATCGGATCCTGGGACAAACCATACGAGGAGAAGGATCTGTAATTAATTATTCCTGCACGATGAATGACTGAGACAAAACGGGATATATGGAGGAAGCGAAATGAAAGAACTGATAATTCCATCAAAATTGAACGAGGGCGATAAAGTCGCATTTATCTCGATCTCAGGCGGACGCGCCGGAGATGAGGACATGCTTCCAAGATACAAGCTTGGCAAAAGAAGATTCGAAAAGATCTTTAATGTGGAAGTCGTCGAAACTCCCAATGCGCTTAAGGGAAGTGAATACCTTTATGAGCATCCCGAGAAAAGAGGCGAAGATCTGATGTGGGCACTGAAGGATGATTCCATCAAAGGTATCATCTGTAATCAGGGCGGAGATGATTCCTACCGCGTTCTTCCGTATATCGATCCGCAGGTCATTCATGATAATCCGAAGGTGTTCATGGGTTTCTCCGATATTGCCACTTGGATGGCGGTTTTCACATATGCAGGTGTCCGTGCTTATTACGGTCCCACCGTTCTGACTCCGATAGCACAGCCCGGAAAACTTGATGAATATACGGAAGAGGCGATCAGACGGACTTTGTTCTCGAATGAGGTAATAGGCGTGATCAAACCGTCGGAAAAGAACACACCCATCGATTGGACGACCACATACACGATCGAAGGGGTGCAGTATGAACGTTTCCCGGATAATGATGAGATCGAGGACCTGAAGGATCCGATCCCATGGGAAGACGGAACCGGCTACAAGGTATTGCAGGGCTCCGGAAAAGTCAGAGGCCATGTTATCCCGGTCTGCGGAGGCCCTCTCTGGCAGATAATGGGGACGAAGTTTTTTCCGGATCCCGATGTCTGGGAAGATTCCATCATTGCGATGGAACACTGCAGTATCTATGGCAGTAAGTTGGCCGGATTGCATGAGCTGCGTGCATTTGCTGCGGCAGGTATATTTGATAAGGCAAAGGCTGTGATCACCGGTCCCATGGATGATGAAAGCAGGGAAACAATTCTGAAGGTTATGCATAAGGAAATTCACAGACCGGACATGGTCATAATGGAAAATGTCGATTACATCCACAGAACTCCGATGACGGTTCTCCCCGTAGGTGCGCTGATGGAAATAGACTGTGATGCTCCCGGAATAGAGATACTGGAACCGGGAGTGACATGATCAGCAGGATGAACAAACGCAACATCTGTCAGTCTTTATCTGTATATATAGTAGCTGGCAGGATCAGGCCTGTTTGCGTATGAGTTTGTGAAAGGAGCTGATGTTATGAGACGTTTGTTTTCTGTCGCGGCTATTTGTCTGATCGTTTGCTTCATGCTCTGTTCATGCGGCAAAGTCAATGGTTATAAGAAAAAAGATCTTGTACCGGTAAATGAGGATGCAGGCAGGGATAGTATCCTTGTTTTCGCGGTCGACCATAACGAAGGTAAAGACATTACCGTCAAGATAAAGAACCTCACGGATGATGTCTTCTGTTACGGTGAGTATTATTCGATCCAGGTGTTTATCGATGGGGTCTGGTATTACGTGCCGATGGTAAATGAGAACGTGGTGCACGATCTTGGTCATGAACTGCAGCCGGGACAGAGCTATGCTCTGACATACAGTCTCTATCCCTATGGCGGAAAACTGTATCCCGGACATTACCGTATCGCATGCTGCGGGATAGGTGACGGTGCCAACAACTACTATGCCGAGTTCAACGTAATGGCTGACATGAGTTATAAATGGGAGACCGTTGAGCCGACGGGATCTTAAATCCGGCTTTTTTTGACCGTGTCCTGAAAAAAACCGAAAAAATTTTCCTTTAAGCAACACTCCGTCTCTGATGTGTTGCTTAAGCCACAAACCGCCGATGCATTAACGATTGTTAGGGCTGCGTTTTCCGTTGATAATGAAGCCATCAAACAAAAACACAGAAAAACGGAGGATACGGCAATGACAGATATTAGATTAGACAAAAGAGAGATCGGTAAGGAAGAGTTGGATATGGTTTCCGGTGGCGGTCCCGGATGCAATGTAGAGAAGATCAGAGATAAGGACATGCTGAGCCTCAGCCTCGAAGAGAGCAAGTACATCTACTACAGAATGTATGTAGTAAGACTCACAAATGACATCACAGAGACAACAAAGATCATCTGCAGGGAATTCTACAGATTCGGCGATCATCAGCTTCTGGTTGACTTCGTGGCAAAGTGGTATCCGAGAAAAGTAAAGGTTCAGGATTTCGAGCTTAAATGTAAATACGAACAGCTCTTCTATCCGTCCTGATAATGATGCAAGTGCAGAACAAATAAATAAAACTAAACAGATAAATAACTAAGCAGGCTGTCTCAAAATGCGGAAAACATTTGGAGACAGCCTTTTTATATGACGGCGGATAACATAAAAAACTCATATCTGCATGAATCTTGCATTTGCCAGAGTGCAGTATGTGGTGCCGCCTTCCTGATAAGTGGTGAACTCGCCGGCTACGCAGATCTCAGTTCCGATCTCGGGGAAATCGTCAGGGTAGACCGCTCCGTTTGCCGGGATGAATTCGATTCCCTGAGAACAGCACGCGGTGGCATCGGCGATTATGCAGGCATAGTAGAGATTGCCGGTCGCTTCATCCTGTAAGAGCGAGAACTGACCTTTCATCTTAATGGTCTTTCCGATGTATTCTTCCGGCGAATACACCATGTTGAATACTTCTGCGTATACCATGTTGGATGAAAGAACAGTCAGATCGACATCAATTCCGTTGGCTGGATCAGCTGGAGCGGCGGAACCTGTATCAGATGCGGTAGTGCCGTCGTTTGCACCGTTCTGAAGCCCGTTGCCGCTGTCATCCGCTGCGGAACCTGATCCCGAAGTTTTGCCGTCTTCCTCAGCTATGCCGGATTCCAGAACGTCTTTTACTCCCGCAGTCTGACCTGCCGTCCTGACTGAAGCTTCACCGTTGCTGCAGCCGCTGAGCATGAGCAAAACCGCAAGGCATAATGCCAATCCTTTGTTCTTCATTTTTACTCCTCCTTGTCTGTTGATCCGGATCCCCGGCACCTCTGTAAATATGCAGGCGCCGGGGAGCACGTTTATTTAATTCAAAGCCTGCTTGAGTATCTCAAGATTTTTCTCCATGACGGAATAATATGTCTTTCCATTCTTTACATCTGCGATGGTCGTGGACTGCATCGAATCCATTGATAGTATCTTCTGGTCTTTCGAAGCCGTATTACCGATGATGGTCTCTGCTATCTTGTGGTCCGTTCCTTCGAGCGTTAAGACTGCCGTGAGCGAATACTCGTCAACCTTTTTGGCGAGGAATGTTATGGTCTCAAAACTTGCTTCCGATTCCGCAGAGCAGCCTGCAAAGGCGGCGAAATACTGCAGCCCGTAATCGTCTGTCAGATACCTGAAAGGGAAGCGGTCTCCGAATAAGACCGTATTGCGCGACGCGTTTTCCACAGCCGCCTGGTATTCCCTGTCGAGCGCATTCAGCTTTTCCAGGTATGCGGAAGTGTTTGAACGGTATGTTCCGGCATTTGACGGATCTATCTTCTGTATGGCTCCTGATATCTCCGAGACAAGGATGGAAGACCTTTTCAGCGAGAGCCAGACGTGTTCGTCGTACTCAATTTCTCCGTCTTCGTGATCGTGATCGTGGTCGTGGTCGTGCTCGTCATGGTCATGATCTTCTTCCTCATGATCTTCATGATCGTGATCATGGCCTTCCATTCCCTCCACGAGCTCTTCCTCCTTAACGGAATCACCAAGGGTCTCAAGCAGATTGACGGATATGAGGTCCTTGTTTGTTGCCTCCTTCATAACGTCATCGACCCATTCGTCGGATTCTCCGCCGACATAGATGAAAAGGTCGCACGTCGTTATCTTCAGGATATCTGCCGCCGTGGGCTGAAAGCTGTGAAGATCCGCGCCGTTGTCGAGCAGCAGGGTTACTTCGAAACCGGCCGGATTGTCTCCTAATATATTCATTACCCAGTCGTATTCGGGAAAGATCGTGGTTACGATATGCATCTTGCCTTCGGCGGGCAAGACCTGTTCTTTATTTACGCTGCATGCCGAAATGCATCCTGTCATGAGGGCAGCAGCAGTTACCAAAGCTGTTATTCTTTTCAAATCAATAATCCTCCGTAATGAAGATCAAGCCATGAGGCACAGCCCCTTCGGCCTGATAAGCGAAATGGTTTCATTACTTGAGGAATATCAATTGTTCAGCCGGATCTTGTCAGTAACGGGTGTTTCTTTCTGAAAAACATGTATGAGCAGCAATGCTGCGCCTGCAATGAGCAGATAACTGATGGCAGATAATGCCGGCAGGGCAGATGTGTAGCCGCAGCGTAAAAGCTGAAGGGTATTTCCGCATTCGTCCAGGCATGCGCAGATGTGGCAGTCTTCGCCGCAGCAGTCGTGATCTGCTTCCAGGGCAACATAGCATATGGAAAACGAGATCACGAAGAGCACAACAAGGCTCAGGAACCCGGCAACGGCCTTCCTGACCGCCGGTATGCCTTTGACCGAACCTGTATGTTTGACTGTGTCCGTTGATCCCGGGTACATGATCATGCTCCCTGATGTCGAAATTGAGAATTGTTCTCAATTATATATTCAGTTCGTCCAATGTCAAGCCGGGACTGTGACCGGGCCTGAGAGCACAAGGCCATTGCATGAAAAAAGTGTTTCCCATTGCCGGCCGTTCGTAATGAAAGAATTATTGAACGGTATTCAACATCCGGGTCCGAAAGTGTTGCTTTTTCATCAGTTCCGCCGTGCATTGCTGATTGTCCGTGCTCTTATTCAGTTTCATAATGTGCATGTAAAACAAAGGCGCTGTGCCGGAGACGAAATAACCCATGATCAGGTGAAAACCGCTGAGAATTTGGTTAATAGTTTCAAAAAGCGTATAAGTGCTTTTGGGATATAATACGGAAATAATAATCCGAAAAAATAATGGAGGAACATATATGAAGAAGATCAAGATCTGCGCATCGGTATTGTTATCGGTAATGGCGCTGTCAGCATTAACGGCTTGTGCCGGAGGAAACGGCACTTCAGGATCACAGGATACACAGGCAACACAGGCGACTTCCGCTGAGGCAACAGTAAACACTGACGCGACCGAAGCAAGTAACGCCGAGACTGCGGCAAGCAGTGGTGAGACAGTTGCAAGTGAGGTTACTGAAGCATCGAACGAGGCAACGGAAAACTCTGAGGAAACGGAAAGAACGACTGAGCCATCTAAGATGGAAGCTCTGAGCGGTGATGACCAGACATACGCAAATACGTTCATTACCAACTTCGCGGAACAGAATTTTTTCATGTTTTCTGAGGCAGGCAGATTTGAAGCTTATAATGCCAAGATCGAGGATGTACTGAGCTTTGTATATTACCACATCAAGATCAATGCATATAAGGAATTCGAAAACGATAAGAAGGGTGAATGCTCTTATGTGACCGTCTCTTATGAGAAGGCAGCAAGTGTTGTTGGAAAATACATGAGCTATATGCTCAAAGAGGAAGACTGCAAGGCTCTGCCTGCTCCTCCGGACAAATTGGATAATTTCTCTTTCGGTCCCTTCTATGAGGACGGCAAGATCTGGTTCGTTACGGGCGACGGTGACACATTCAGGAATATCGGCATCGTTGACTGCATCGAGTATAACGCTGACGGTACGGCAACACTGTATTTCACTATCTACAATATCGATTTCGACGTCTTTGAAAGCCTTGATGATGCAGGACTTAAGAAGTATTATTCACTGTCTCCCGCTCAGGCAGAGAGCGACAAGTCTCTTACCAAGCGCGGAACGGGCATAGCAAATGTAAGCCTCGGCCAGTCCGGCAAGTATTTCCTGAATACTTATGAGGCTAAGGTCTGATATATCTGCTGAAACGAAGAGCATTATACAGAGATTTCGATTATCATATGTGCAGTCATCATTCCGGTGGTGGCTGCACTTTTTTATTCCATGGTCATTTTCTGTCCGTTGGGATTCAACTGATGATGGTGCGCAAAAATATTTCAATATCAGGATAAGGTAAACAGCTGATGGATATTTATGTAATGGATAAAGAACATCCCTTATGGGAAAAGACGGCAGACTTCGCACAGGCATGTTCCTGGAAAGCGGGTCCATTCCTTGCCGATATGATGCGCTCGGGAAAGATCTGCGGCATCGAACGCGTCATCGCGGCATGCGAAGGTGATGATATTTTGGGTTTCTGCACGCTGTCGGAAAAAGACGAACTGCCTGACATATATGACTACACACCCTTTATCGGATTTGTTTTCGTGGATGAAAAGGCGAGGGGAAAAAGATTGTCTGAGAAGATGATCGAAGCTGCTTCCGGATATGCAGCAGGCAACGGTTATGAGTATGTCTATATCCTGAGCGGCGAAGAGGGATTGTATGAAAAATACGGTTTTGAAAAGATCGGTGATATTGATACGATATACGGAAGCACGGATCAACTCTTCAGGAAGAGGATCCTGACGGGAAATGAGGAATAAAGATTCAAATGAGTTATATATCTGACTTAAGAAAACTTGTAGGCCATCAGCCTCTTATGGCGACTGCCGCAGTGTGCATCATATACGATAAGGAAAAGGGCCTTCTTTTCGAAAAGAGGACGGACAACGGGCAGTGGTGTGTTCCGGGAGGTGCTCTTGAGCTCGGCGAAGATGCCGAAGCGGGACTCGCCAGGGAAGTTAAGGAAGAGACCAATCTCGATATATATGAACCGAGATTCCTTACCGTAAAAGCCAATATCCACCTAGTCTATCCGAACCAGGATGAGATGTACTATACAGATATTGTATATGTGGTCACGAAGTACGGCGGAGAGCTGCGCCACGACTCTGAAAGCGTTGATCTCAAGTGGTTTGCCTTAGATGCGCTGCCCGATAACATCATGCCGACTCAGATAGATTATCTCCGGATGTTCCTCGAAGAGATCGGGGCGGATCCTGCCTTTGTCTAAGCGCTTTTTTGATCTCAAAATTCATAATTGACATCACCGTTGAAGTGTATATAATGTGTATATACACTAATTAGTTTATGCGGTGAAGACTCTCGGCGCGCGGGAGAAGCCCGATCCGCCGCAACGAGCGCAGTTGCAAAGAGGCAGAAATGGATATCATCATCAGCAATACTTCCGGTGTGCCCATCTATGAGCAGATCGAGGAGCAGATCAAGAGTCAGATCATGACAGGAGCATTGACGGCAGGCGAGGCTTTGCCGTCAATGAGGGTCCTTGCGAAGGAACTGAAGATCAGCATCATCACGACAAAGAGAGCCTATGAGGATCTCGAACGTGACGGTTTTATCGAATCTGTTACAGGCAAAGGCAGCTTTGTTAAAGCCGTTAACAGCGACATCGTCAAAGAGAACATGATGTTTGAGATCCAGGAGCTCCTGGATAAGGCATGCGATAAAGCTGTCATCGGCAAAGTCACACGTGACGAGCTCAAGGAAATGATCGACCTGCTGTACGATGAGAAGCAAGCGGATTAATTAGAGGTTTATATGGATAGTTATACGAATGTTATTGAGCTTGATAACGTCGTAAAAGATTATGGTGATTTTAAGCTCGACAATATAAGTTTTTCTGTTCCCAAAGGATCTGTCTGCGGCTTTATAGGACAGAACGGAGCGGGTAAGACTACTACGATCAGGCTCATGCTGGATGTCATAAAGGCGGACAGCGGTGATATAAAGCTTTTCGGTGAAGACATAAAATACAATGCACCGAGGCTCAGAGAAGATATCGGCGTTGTTTATGACGAGATGGGCTTTCATGAATTCATGACCGGAAAAGACATCAACATCATGATGAAGCACATTTATAAGAACTGGGATGAGGAAGTCTTTTTTGATTATCTGAAAAAGTTTTCGCTCCCGTCGAAAAAGAAGTGCGGCGATTTCTCCAGAGGCATGAGAATGAAGCTTCAGATAGCTGTTGCGCTGTCACACAATGCCAAACTTCTGGTTATGGATGAACCGACAGCGGGACTCGACCCGATAGTAAGAAATGAGATCCTCGATATCTTCCGCGAGTTTGTTCTTGAAGAGGATCACTCGATCTTTATTTCCTCTCACATTACCGGAGATCTCGAAAAGATCGCGGATGAAGTGGTCTTCATCGACGGCGGCAAATTATTCCTGCAAGGAAATAAGGACGAGATACTGGAAAGACACGGCATCCTCAAATGCAGAAAAGATGAGATAGACAGTATAAGCAAGTCTCTGATCGTCGGAGTGCAGGAGGGAGCTTTCGGCGTTGATGTGTTGATCAACGACATGAAGGCCGCCGCAAAGCTTTATCCGGAACTTGTGATCGACAGAACAAGTCTTGAGGAGATAATGCTCTTCTATGTTGCTTCTGCGAGGAGGTAACTTGCTATGAAGGGTTTGATCATAAAAGATCTCATGTGTCTTAGGAAGATGCGTGCCACATTTGTTTTCGTGACAGTGTCATCATTTGTTATTACCGTCATGGCATTGATATCTGCGCGTTGCGGCAACATTGCACTTGCCGAGCAGGAGTATCTTGCCGGCGGAACCGATATGCCGATGTCGCCTGTTCATGTGCTCTGGTATGCGGTAGCTGTTATGGTACTCTTACCGCTGGCTTCGATCGGAGATTCACTGACACTGGCTTTTGAAGCCGATAAGAATTCAGGTTTTGCGAACGTTGCAGGTGCGCTTCCGTTATCAGTAAAGAAACGCGTCACCGCCAGATTTATAACGCTGTTCCTGACATGCGGAACAGGCACTGTTATAAGTCTTGCGCTGTCGTTTATATTATCTCTGTTCACCGACATCATGACTCTCGGTGATTTTGCAGGGCTTGTGCTGTCAGCGGCATCACTGATTCTGATCTTCTCGGCTTTGGAGATGATGCTTATCTTTTTACTGAAGATGAAAAATACCGATTATGTCAGGATAATCTCACTCCTTATAATGTCGGCAGTTTTTATTCTTTGTTCATTAGGAAGGATAATCGGTGCGGTACGTGCCATGAAGCCTACGGAACTTATCACGGACGGTCTGCTCTTTTTGGAAAACAGATGGTTCATATTAGCAGCTTCGGCAGCAGTCTGCCTTCTTGTCTCATACTTTGTATCGGCCGGTATTGCGGAGAGAAAGAGGGGTGAGATCTGATGGGCGGATTGATGTATAAAGACTTCGTTGCAATAAAAGGCAAAAGGATCTGTATCATCCTGCTGTCAGCCATTGCGCTTCTCTGTATCCTGCGTGTGATCTTTCCGGGCAGTATGGCTGAAAGATTGGAAATGGTATTCATGAATGATCAGGGCATAAGAATTAATATGCTGGATCTGATGTTCGTAACGCTCTATATCTGTATCATTTTCACAATTGTGTGCTTTATCGATATGTGGTGCGCACGATTATCTGAAGCGGATGAGTCAAGTTCCAGAATAAAGAATTATGTATCTTCGCTGCCTGTCTCAGCAAATAGTTATGTTGCTTCCAAATATGTTTTCGTTACCATAGCCACATATGTTTTGATCTCTTTGCTGAGCATTACGGGTATCGTTTTGGCGGCATTTGCGGAAGAAGGATATGTGCTGGATATTCTCAGAATGTTTGAAGTAATGGTTATTCCTGTTACATCGCTGCTTATATTAGTAGCATCGGTAGAATTGCCTTTATATATCCTTCTTGGAAGGGAGAAGGGAAATCTTGCAAAGGTCGCAATTGCACTCTTGCTTGTCTTTGTTCTTATCGGGTTTATGCTGTTCGCAGATGTGAGCTGGTTATCGGAAAGGCAGGAGTTCCTTGTTAAATTCATTAACTGGTACATGAAGTATCAGACGGAGATCACACTGGCATCTTATCTGTCGCCGGTCTTAGATCTGTTTATCTTCTATCTCTCTTACGGGATCACGGTTTTCTTTAAAGCACGTCAGGAGGCGTGACATGAATATCACAAAGAAAAGATTATTGATCTATCTCGGACTGTCGTTCGGGATGGCATGGCTCATATTCTTCATTTTTATCTTCACGGGACACACATGGACAGGCAGTACGCCGGAGATGTTATCGCTTGTAAGTCTCGGAATGCTCACTCCGGCCATTGCGCATGTAATTACCCGTAAGATCACCAAAGAAGGTTTCAGACTGACCGGCGAAAAATCCATGATGCTCGGAATCGACCTGAAGGGAAAGAAATGGGTATTTATCCTGCTTGCGATGTTCCTTCCGGTCGTATACTCAACGCTTGGAGACGGCGTTATATGGCTGTTTTGTCCGGACGCTTTTGGTGAAGCTGAAGTCAGTTTATTTGTTGTGATCATATATCCGCTGATTGCGGTCGTGCAAGGTGTTGTCTTATCGTTTGCTGCCTTCGGTGAGGAGTTCGGCTGGAGAGGCTATATGATGCCCAAGCTTATTGAACTGATGGGAATTCCCCAAGCAATTATTGTTGGAGGAATTATCTGGGGCTTGTGGCATGCGCCTCTTACCTGTGTGGGACACAATTTCGGAATGGATTATCCGGGTTTTCCTTATGTGGGAATAATCCTGATGTGTATTATGTGTACTGCATTGGGAACCGCACTAACTTATGTCACCATAAAGACCAATTCGATATGGCCGGCAGCTTTTATGCATGCTGTGAATAATTCTATGCCCAGTGTATTGTTATTATTCATGAAACAGGATGTCGAGATTCCATTGTGGATACCTGCTCTTTCATATATTCCGTTGATATTGATAGCGGTATTGTGCCTGTTCCTGATGTTGAAAAAGAAGAACCCGGACCCAGAGCATACGCATTGATCAGGCCGGAGATATTCCGGTATATCCCGAATGGTATAATGCTTGCTGTATGAACAGGAAACTTAAGACAGCCATAATCGTGGCAGGGGCTTTGACGGCGCTCCTGATCATCACGGCATATCTGCTCTATAACGGAGTGATCCATATCAATCACCCGGAGATGAAAGGTCTTACCGTAAAGGGTGTTGACGTCTCATGCTATCAGGGTGACATAGACTGGTCTTTGCTGGCATCGCAGGATCTGGATTTCGCGTTCATAAAGGCAACGGAAGGTTCTTCTTTTGAGGACCCGAAATTCCGTCAGAACTGGCAGGAAGCTTCAGAGACCGGTATCAGGACAGGCGCTTATCATTTTTTCAGTTTTGAATCTGGAGGCGATACGCAGGCACAGAACTTCATAAATGCGGTCACACCTGTGGACAATATGCTGCCGCCCGTAATAGATGTCGAGTATTACGGCAGTTTCGGTTCTGTAGAAACGATCGATGTTGAAGCGGTCAGGAAAGAACTCAGAGTGATGGTCGACATCCTTACTGAAGAGTACGGCATAAAGCCCGTGATATACGTCAGTGAAGAAACATATAATACGATCGTCAAGGATGCCTTTACCGATTGCGGCCTGTGGTACAGAAGCGTTTATTCGGATCTGCCTGATGACGTTGACTGGGTTTTCTGGCAGTATTCGAACAGGCACAGGCTCAAAGGTTATGACGGCAAGGAAAGATTTATCGACATGAACGTGTTCAGCGGAAATGAAGACGAATTTGCGAAATACGGGAAAGCTTGACGGCATGAAGTTCCGGAAGCGGGGTGTGATATGAATACAGGTTCTGAGACAAACAGCATTAACGATGAGAAGACGGTTAAGAAGCAGTATTCTTCTTCTGCGGGCCTTACCACAAGGATCTCTATCCATGACAAATATTCGACCAATAAACAGGGGTTCGGCAACTGGATATTCTCAAATTACGACATACGCAGCGGCATGAGAGTCCTGGAACTCGGGTGCGGCACCGGAAGCATGTGGACCGGTCACGAAGATGTTATCCGTTTATGTTCCGGACTTGTCATGTCAGACTTTTCGGAGGCTATGATCATTAAGGCGAAAGAGACGGTAGGGGAGTATCCGAACGTCTCATACGAGCAGATCGACATAATGGATATTCCCTTTGAGGATGAGTCCTTCGATGCGGTGATCGCCAACATGATGCTCTACCATGTTCCCGACATTATGAGGGGGCTAAAAGAGGTAAGAAGGGTGCTGAAGCCGTCAGGCTCTTTTTACTGTGCCACGTTCGGGATCCACGGGATAATGGAGTATCTCTCGGGAATATTGTCCGTTTACGGGGTAGAGGACAACACGGACAGATCATTCACTCTCCAGAACGGTGCTTGGGTATTGGGTGAAGTCTTTGCCGATGTAAGACGGGAAGACTACGAAGATTCTCTCGCCGTAACTGACGTCGATGATCTTGTCGACTACATCTATTCTCTTCAGAGCATGACCGCATTAAGTTCCATTCCCAGAGACAGTATAAGAGCAACGCTTTCTTCTCACATGAAGGACGGAGTGCTGACCGTGCCGAAGGAATACGGGATGTTTATTGCCAGGTGATCTTTTAAGGATAGTGCCCGCCTGAATTCAATACATCTTATCCATAGTATCCGTCGTAGATCCCGTCGTCATAATCATCGTAGATATCATAGTCGTCGTAATCTTCATACCCGTCGTAATATTCATCATAGTCATCATAGTAATTATCGTACCCTGTATAAGGATCGATCCAGAAACCTGATCCTGCTCCGGGTCCCCAAACACCCTGAAAGTCTGTATTCCAGCTTGCACGCTCAGGATAGAGTGACTCATCGAATGAGTGATGACCGTCGTCGATCTCCTCATCTGTGCACATGAAGAACATGTCTGTATGATCTCTGAATACCGTGGCGTCGCAGTGATACCATTCACCGTTGAGCTGCACGAGGTTCCAGTAGTGGCTGTTGTTGATCACGGGATATCTTTCTATCATAAGATTGGGGATCCCTGCACAGTCGAGGAGCATCTTTGCACATGCGAAATAAACATAGCAGTCGCCCGTCTTTCTTGTGAAGCCTCTGAAAGCCGCTTCTTCGAAGGTCATGGAAGAGGTCATGATCTGATAATAGATGTTCGAATGTACCCAGTTGAAGATCTCCCAAGCGGTATCCACGTCATTGTCGCAGCGGAGTGTTGCCAACAGATCTTCCGCGATCTCATAAGCGGGAGATGTCTGGTCGTAGGAAGTGCGTTCCGCGGTTATCTGAAAAGCGGGTTCGGAATGCTTTTGGTGTATGTGGCCGGCTTTGTCGTTTTCGACGGTATCAGTGAACATTTCCTCGTTCATGAGCTTGGAGCATGCTGCGACTACATCGTCATTTACCAGAACGGATGTTATAGCTATGGCTACTACTCCGATTATGCAGAGAATGATCTTTCCTGCGGATCTTTTTTTGCCGGTTTTAACCTTTGCCTTGCGGACGGACGCTTTTCGTACGCCCTTGTGTCCGGCAGGTGCGCCGGTGCAGGCTGCCTTTCTGACACCACTGTACTGAACAGGTGTGACAGTGCCTGCCGCAGTGAAGTCAGTATATGTAAAGTCAGTATAACTGCTGTCTGTGTTATTATCGTCAGTCAGATACCAAAGATTTGAGTTCATTTTCCATTCCTCTTTAAACTTTCCTGCCGGCCGCAACAAGGGATCCGGCATCTGCTTACGTTTAAAGGTTAAGACCCCGGGTTTTCAAATAGTCTTCATTTCAACATCAAAACGCCATCAATATTGAGAGAAAAACTCGGCACAAGTGCGTCAGTAAAAAGCCGCCCGTCCGGTCTTTGTGACCATGAACAGGCGGCTTATATATTTTTTTTATTCTTGGGAAAAAGTATCTTACGATACTATCTTGTAGTACGCGTTGGATGTGATCTTGTAGATCGTGGCATAGAATATTCCGCAGATCAGTACGCAGATACCGGCGCATGCGAGGAGCAGCGGCATGTTGTTGTGGCCGAAGAGTTTTAAGAGCTTGTGGATGATCGGCAGCACCACTGCAAGGTGTATGCACGCAACAACGATCGGGATCAGGAATACAGTCAGCATCTGCGAGTTGATGCTGTTTCTGATGTTTTCTTTTGTCATGCCGACCTTCTGCATGATGCCGAACCTTGACTGGTCTTCGAATCCTTCGGATATCTGCTTATAGTAGATGATGAGTACGCAGGATACGAGGAAGATCACGCTGAGGAGGATGCCGAGGAAGAAGAGTCCTCCGAATGTCCTGACGAAATCATTACGCTGTTCAGCCCTGCTCTCGCAGCGGACGCCCCAGTACTCTTCCTGATACAGTTCATCACGGATATGATCCCTGAGCAGACCGGAGAGTTCCATCTGTTTATCCTCATCAAGATCCGTATCGAAAGAATAATGCCATTCCCATGTGAGCATCTCATTGCCTTTATAGTCGTATAAACCGTTATAGCGTGATGCCACGTCTCCGAGATCGTCTACGATGATGAAGAGAGTTGATACGATCGTGCTGACGAGCGTGTGTTTAAAGTCGCCCTGTCTGTAGTTTATCTTTTTCGCGACCCTGAAAGACTCGTCACCGATCGTGATCTCATCGCCCAAAGCAACGTTGCCTTCAACACCGACCAGGACTTCGCCAGAAGACAGGACCTCGTTGTTACCGGTCAGTCGGTTGTAATCGTCAATGCCGAAGAAATATACCTGTATGACATTGTCGTAATCTATCCTCAGTATATTATCCAGTGCATCGACATCAAGAATAAGTCTGCCGTTCTCGAAATACCCGCTGACATAGCATGTGGTGTAGTAATAACAGTCCCTGATCTCGGCACCATATTCTTTTGTTTTTGAATCTACATCCGCCTTTATCTTTTCGATTCTCTCACCGTAACTGCCGGAGAAACCGTCATTGCTCGCGGTGCAGTTGATCTGTCTCGGATAGTGATTGTTCAGTGTTTCTTCTCTGTTCACATAAAGCGCGGAAGTCGAAGACATCATTACGAGGATCATGGTAAGCAGGATGCAGATCGAGGCAAGTCCCGCGCCGTTTCTCTTCATCCTGTATGCCATTGAGGATACGGATACGAAATGATTGGTCTTGTAATAGTATTTCTTATTCTTCTGAAGGATCCTGCAAAGCACGACGGAACCTGCGATCAGCACAAGATAAGTTCCGATGATAGTGAGGATGACGGCGATAAAGAAGACTTGGAGAGCCGATAAGGGCTGTTCGATCTTCAGTGCGAGGAAATATCCTGACAGGAGGATGACAAGTCCGAGGATACCGATGAACCAGTTTGCCTTCGGAGGCTTTTCGCCTGCCTTGTCGGAATTGATGAGATTGATCGTTCTCGAGAATCTTACCTGTCTTGCCGCATTAAGGAAGATCAGGAAGAAGATAAGGCTGTACACGATAACCGTAACCAGTATGGACTCGCCGCTGATGATAAACCTGTAGCTCGATCCGATGCCGATCATCTTTCGAAATGCAAGTTCGGCAAGTTTGGAAAGACCGATGCCGATCGCGGTTCCGCCCGTAACAGATACGAACCATGTGATGACCGTCTCGTAAAAGATTATTTTCCCCAGGTTTTTCCTGCTCATTCCGAGAACGCTGTAAAGGCCGAATTCCTTAAGTCTTCCCTTGATGAGCGTTGCCTGCGTGTAGAACAGGAATATGGTCCCGAAAACAGCCATTACGATCGTGCCGAGCCTTAGCATGTCTCTTGCCGTTCCGGCACCCTCGAAGCCTTCGAGCATCTCAGAATAGCCCAGCAGATGCATGATGTAGAACACCGCAACCATCAGGATGCATGCCGCTATATACGGCAGATAAAGCCGGCCGTTCTTGCGCATTCCGCTGACGGCCATCTTAGGATAGAAGCCGGTCTTCATTACCTGTCACCTCCCTGGGCGAGGAGGTTCAGCGTATCGCTGATCTTCTGATACATCTGCTGATCGGTGTTTTCGCCTTTGTATATCTGGTGGAAGATCACGCCGTCCTTGATAAACAGGACACGTGACGCATTCGAAGCGGCCTTGGTCGAGTGGGTGACCATGAGGATCGTCTGTCCCATCTGATTTACTTTCTTAAAGAGCGAGAGAAGTTCGTCGGATGATTTTGAATCGAGAGCTCCCGTAGGCTCATCCGCAAGGATTATCCTGGGGTTGGAGATAAGTGCTCTGGCAACCGCGGCTCTCTGTTTTTGTCCGCCGGATACTTCATAAGGATATTTCTTTAGCAGATCCGATATTCCCAGGGTGCCGGCAATAATATCGAGCTTTTGCTTCATCTCGGCATGCTTTTTGCCTGCCAGGACCAAAGGGAGATATATGTTGTCTTCCAGCGAGAATGTATCCAGGAGATTAAACTCCTGGAAAACAAAACCCAGGTTATCCCTTCTGAATGCGGCGACGTCCTTGTCTTTTACTTTCGAGAGATCCATGCCGTCAAGGATGACCGTTCCTTCAGTCGCCTTATCGAGCGCGGCGAGTATGTTGAGAAGTGTCGTCTTGCCTGATCCGGACTCGCCCATGATGGCGACATACTCACCCTTCTCAACCGTAAAACTTACATTCTTCAGTGCCTCGACAGAGGCACCTCCGAATCTTGTCTTGTATACTTTTTTGATATTCTTTGCTTCAAGCAGACTCATAATTCGATTGTCCTTTCCATGTTCTGTGGCTTCAGTATAGGATTACAGGCCGATCCATTCCTTAGCATCTGCTTACGCAAAACTAACAAGTCTGTCACATTTTCGTATATGCGAAAAAAGAAGTCAATTTTACACCGGTCTGAAAAATGGTGAAGCCTATGAACACCCGGTCTGAATGCGGATATGTCAGTAAGAGCCTCAGGCTTTTTTTATCGGGTATAATGGTGATGACATTTGATCAGGTTTAGAGACCGGGGAGGAAGAGCAATGAACGAAAACATCACCAAGCGCAATGAGAAACTGGCTCAGAAGGTCATCAAGGGACTTCAGTCGCGAAATATGAGCGGCTACTATGCATCCTCTGCAGAAGAGGCGAAGAAGATCGCATTAGAGCTGATCCCCGAAGGAGCCACGGTTACTATGGGCGGCAGCATGAGCGTGCATGAGACGGGTCTTGTTGAAGCTCTTAAAGCCGGCAATTATGATTTCATAGACAGGGATGCAGTCGAAGACAAGCGTGCTGCGATGCTCGCGGCATACGATGCCGATTTCTTCCTTTCGAGCTGCAATGCCATAACTGAAGACGGAGTCCTCATAAACATCGACGGAAACGCCAACAGGGTATCTGCGATCGCCCAGGGACCCAAAAAAGTTCTTTTCATTGTCGGAATGAATAAAGTCTGCAGTGATGAGGACGGCGCGATGAAGAGGGCCCGAAATGTTGCTGCCCCCATCAATGCGCAGAGATTCGGCCTTGATACGCCCTGCACAAAGACGGGTGCCTGCATGAACTGTAAGTCTCCGGACACGATCTGCTGTCAGTTCCTTATCACCAGATTTTCAAGACATGCAGACAGGATCCACGTAATCCTTGTAAATGATGCTCTGGGCTTCTGAGAGATACCTAAAAGAACGGCGAGCGGAATACAGCCCAATCCTATATAAACAGTGCGAAGTAACAATGTTACAGGCATTATTTTGCAGTCGCGGAGACCGGATCAGAATTTGTCCAGGATGGAACGGTACCGTTCGATATCGGTGACTTTCGTCTTTTCGCCGTTTTTCACGTTTTTCACGGTATATGCTTCTGTCGAGACGTTCAGACCGAGGATATATATGTCGCGTTTCAGAAGGTGAAAATCATAATAGACAGTTACCACCGCCGCTCCGTCGGAATAGGGCAGCGGGATATGTGTGTCCTTTACCTCATAAAGTGGGATTACCGGGGAGACTATGGTGACATTGGGATTTTTTCCTGCGCGCGCGAAAGGGATGACGGCCAGGCAGATGAAGACGGCAGCGATCATTACAGGTATGACGATCCGTCTGGTCTTGTGTTTCGCGTTCCTGGCAACCATGGATTAGTACCCCGCCGATCCGGTAAAAGTAAGGGGCGTCCCGACATTCAGAGACTGCCCCCTAAATAATTATACTACTTGCCAGGCCGGCATTGGCCGGCGGTTATCACATCTGCGACCAGGTAAGGACTTCATCCATCGTGTAATGCTCCTGCAGATAATCGAGAAATTCATAAAGATCCATCAGAGTGCCGTCCGGTGCCTGAAGAACAATGTCTTTTTTCAGGTTGAGCATACCGTAGTTGACCTTAAACCCCGTGATCTTGGTGATCTTTTCTTCCAATTTGCTTCTGCCATGGAGATCGAGGTCCTTGGCATCCCACATGTCTGCCCCGTTAAAGACTACATCGAGGACATGCCATTCAGCCTTGGTACCGCCGTTTACACCTTCAAGATCTTCTATCGAAAGTTCCTTATTAAAGAGCTTATCTATATCACTCATCGAATTATCCTCCTTCAGTTTTGTGGTTAATACGATTATTGCAAGGCCTTGTGACTATCCTGTTGAAAAAGTATGAATAATTTGAGAAAGGTGCTCAAAAAGCCCTGTTTTGCCCGAAAATACAGGGATGCAACCGCAGGTTGACAAACTTCAAAGTGCAGTTGGTGGCTTTGTAAATGCCTGTCCTGCTAATCTCAGGCCATCAAACCTTGGAGGTGAACAAATGAAGATCTCAGACAGGATACAGAGCCTTAGAAAATCAAAAGGCATGTCACAGGAAGAATTTGCGGATGCGGTCGGAGTATCCCGCCAGGCAGTGTCAAAGTGGGAGAGCGAACAGGCAACACCCGATATAGATAAAGTCATAATCATGAGTGATCTGTTCGGTGTCACCACGGATTATCTGCTCAAGGGCATAGAACCGGTTAATAAAGAAGATCACAAGACAATGGCTGACGTGATCGATCAGAAGATACTTACCGATAACAATAAAAGGCGTACAAAGAGTGTCCTTAAGTGGGTGCTGATAGGTTTTGGCGCGCTGCTCACGGTCGATCTTATCTCGATGATCATCTTTTTCCTGATCAACGGATTGCCTGTCTGAAAGGAGGACTTATCAATGAATACCGTAAAAACCGTTTCCGGCACTATCCTTGCCGTTGTCATCATGATCGTATCAAGCATTCTTTCTTCGATAATTTCGGGCCTTCCGGTGCTCCTTAATGTGCCGATGTGGGTATGCATAATCCTTTGGGGCGTACTCCATCTTGTCATAGCCCTTCTGGCCGTAAAGCTGATCTACGGAAAAGGGTTTAAATGCCAAGCAGAGGAGATCGGAATGGCAAAGGGCGCCGTCAGACCGGGATATATTATTCTGGCAGTCTTACTGCCTGTAGCCGTATGCGGAAGCTTCATCCTGTTTACACATGGCAGATTCGTGCCGGGCGGACTTGATACCGAGGCAAAGCTCACCGTGCTCGCTTCGCTTGTTTACAACTGCATCGCCGCACCCGTGGTCGAGGAGGTCCTTTTCAGGGGTGTAATGTTCGGCCTTCTCAAAAAGAGATGGAACAAGGTCGTGGCTGCCGTAGTACCTTCGGTCCTGTTCGCAGCCGTCCATATCACGGAGATGGAACAGTTTGACGCGGGAGACTGCGTACGTCTTCTGATCACCGGAACCGCTGTCGGCATCATGTTCTCCCTGATCGCCATAAAGACAGGCTCGGTATGGAACGGAGCCGTTGTCCACGCAGTCTGGAATCTCTTCATGGCAGGCGGTCTGCTTACGATAGCACCTGTTCCGTCGCAGGAATCTTTCGTGACATATGTGATCGATTCCGGATCTTCAGTTCTTACAGGCGGAGCTTTCGGAGCCGAATCATCGGTTATAGCGCTTCTCGGATATGCAGCCGCAGCATTGCTCATCGCATTCGCGGCAAAACCTTCCGCTAAGGCTGCCGCAGCCTGACGCCGCGAAAAAGATTCAGTGACACCATTTTCCCCGTTTATTCGTGTATAGTATGATTGAAAAATCGAAATACGGAAAAACGGGGAATTGTCATGGAATTCGATCAGCTTATCAAGCGGATAAATGAATTGAGCAGGAAATCTAAGACGGAAGGACTAAGTGAAGCGGAAAAGGCGGAACAGACCAGGCTCCGCAACGAATACCGCGCCCTGGTGGTCGGCAACCTGTCCGCCCAGCTTGACAGCATGAAGATAAAGTATCCCGACGGAAGCATCAGGGATGTGAAAAAACAGGATTAAGGATCGTTTTGCAGACCGGATAAAAAGGCGCTTGATGAAAAAGCATATGGGGAGGAGCCGGTTATGTTATTAATAAACGTGAAAAAGTGCATATCTGTGACAGGCCTGACGGTCCTGCTGGGCCTGTCCTGTCTGGCCGGGTGCGTCATGACGGATTCATCCGGGCAGGAGACTTCGGAGATTACGACAACGGATGAAGAGCTGACTGGGGCAGAACAGACACAGTCACAACAGAAGGTCTATCCTCCGTCGACTGAAGAAGAGATCCTGAACATGTCGGATGAGAAACTCGAGGAGTACGGAATGCTCCAGCTTGACCGGAAGATCGTGGATGTAAGGACTCCTGACCACAAGGGTGAAGATTTCGGGCTGAGTAAAGAGGACGGATATGAACAGCTGTGGAGGCGCGCAGAGCGCTCTGCTTCTGATTACGATGAGGCATTGGGCATCTGCCGGGAGACCTGGAAAGATCATTTAAAGAGTTCGTACCACAATATCCGTCTTGCAGGCGAGAATGACGAATACTGGCTTTTTGCAAGCGATTATTATTATGACGATGCATTCTCGTTCAGAGCAACTTTGATGGTTTACAAGAAGAGTTATTACGACGAAGAAACGGGGACAGCTTATTTCGAACTGAATGAAGAAAACATCAGGCACTTCTTTGCGTACCGGTCGACTCAGGCAGAGGATGATGTTCAAACATGTTTCGGCGAATTCATTACCGAGGATGATGAAGGTTTTGTATTCCACAGTTACAGTATTCACATCTGTTATGGGGATTACGGGATAAATGATGAAGTCATATTAACCGGATCAGAGATGAGAATATACAGAAACGGAAAGATAGAAAACATGGGAGCCTTTCTCAGACGTGAACTGGAACTTCCCAGTCACAGACTTGATGATACATTGCTTGACTGATCCGTAAGGACGGCGACCTGCAACAATTGTTTTCTCCTATCTGTATTTATGACAGATTAATAAAAGACGGGGGAAACTATGACTTACGTAAAAAAAGAACAGGGGCAAAACTTCAGATGGATCAGGATGCTGATATCTGTGCTGGTTATTTCATTGATCGCATCGTTCGGTATGACGGGATGCAAGGCAAAAGATACTCCGCAGTTCAGCGGGGAAACGATGTTCACGCTGAAGGTAAGCGAGCCGTGGATATATGAATCTCTGGGATACACATTAAAAAGTGACGGGACTTTGATAGTCCTTTACCGTGGTAATGAAATCGGACGGGAGCAGTTATCCGAAGAAAGAATAAATGAGATCAGAAAACTCTTTTCGCCCTCGAAAGTCTACAACATGAATGTGGGTAAAGAGGATGAAAACATGACTGACGGAACCTCAAGATACATCATCCTTTATGACGCGGACGGAAATGAGATCATGATCGGAGGGTACGAACTGAGAGGCGGAGCCGGTTTCAACAGTTATTTCGCAAAGCTCTATGCGTTGTGTGAAGACGATTATACAAAACAGTTTTCGGATCTCCTGAGAGAATGCGCGTCTGAAGGAACCACCTATCAGGAGAAGTATCTGAACTGATTGCGTTTCAGAAAGCAAAAACTAAAAGATTTAAAGTTTCTTGGATTATAATATCTCCAGTAAAAGTCCGGTCAGGGATAAAACGATAATGGGGACTGACGGGGCCGTAAGGGGATACCGTAAACACGGAAAGGGAAATTTTAAATGGACAGTTTTATTGACGCGTTGTTGAGTGAAAAGACCGATAAGATCCCTGACGGATATGACTGGTTTGCGCCGCTTATCGGTGACTGGGACTGTGATTATTACGATGAGTTTGGCGGCCGTAAGAGGCTCTGCTTCACCAAAGAAGATGATAAGCTCGTAGGTAAGGTGCTGGACCAGGAGGACGTCTACTGGATATTTTCCGATATCACAGCAGACGGTTTCCGCTGGGAAAATGTTATTATCAGAAAAGACGGAACGAGAATACAGGATTGCGAGATCCACGGAAAGCGCATCAAATAATTATTTAAGGAGATAAACGGAATATGCCTATGATGGAGAGACCTGCCATAAAAGACTGCAACGGCGGAAAATGTTGGGAACATGAATTCGGATCATTCGTCATGAAGGTCTTTGTGCCTGATAACGATCTTGACGGACAGACGAACAACTACGGATTCAGGGCGCCGCTCCTGCTGGTTTTCGAAGAGGAAAAACAGGATATGGCAAGCGCGGTGGAGTTTGCGCAAAGGACGGGTCTTTCAAAGATCGCTGCAAGCTATGATTCAAGCGTTCTTTTTATCTATCCCGTTGCGGAAGGCGGCTGGGATGGTGCAGACAGTTCTCTTTATGCTGATGTTATCGCGGAGATCAAGATGATCACTGTCTACAAAGACGGTATCGTTGAGGATTTCAATTTCTTCACTCATACATTTGAAGGTTTTTATGCGCGCGGCGCGAAATTCCGCACGGACATATACAGCTACGGCAAGTCAGCGGACTTCGTTGCGGCAAATCTCCTTAAGAAGATTGATGGCGAATACCTTTGGGGTCCGGGTGAGATCACGCCTGCAATGTGCTCCATGGAAAGACTGAGCGTTGTTCCTCAAGTTGAGAGGAAAGATATTGCGGTATTAAGTGTCGGAAACAGCGATGAGATAAACCTTGCTTTCAGCGGTTGTGAGAATCTTCTCATAAAGGATGAAGCTGATTATGTAAATGATTTCGATGCCTTTGTAAAGAAGTTCAAGATGTGGTGCGGCCATATCGAACTGGAGCCCGATTTCAAGGAACTCGGCATGACCGAGGATGTCGGCTTTGTCACCGTCAAGACGTCGCCTGACAACGACTTTCTTCCGGAAAAGACTCCCGATCATAAGGTCGGTTATTTTGCATATTACAATAACGGTCTTTTGGATAACGGTCCCGTTTCTCTCGTTATCGGATTCCACGGCGGCGGTGACTCGTCAATGTATCTGACATATGTTGCCGGCTGGTGGGACGTCGCGAGAAAGAATAACTTCCTTTATGTCGCGATCGAGAATCACCAGTTTGTCACCGCGACGGAAGCAAAGGACGTTATCGAGGTGCTGAAAACACGTTATCCTGTTGACACGTCACGGATCTATGCAACAGGATTCTCGATGGGAAGCGGCAAGACATGGGATCTTTATCAGGAGTATCCGGAGATCTTTGCGGGCATCATGCCGGCGAGTGCGCTTTTCCCCGTATATACGACCTTCTTCGGCAAACCCGTTACCGACAGGCTCAATAAGACGGTTTCCGTTCCCGTATTCTATTCAGGCGGAGAGAAATCACATCTGCCCGAACTTCCTTTCCATGCCGATACTTCGCTTGAGCGTGTAAAATACGTTGCTGAGGTCAATAAGCTTAAGAAGTCTTTTGCAGACGTTTCTTTCGACGACAAGGACAACTGGGAAGATCCGATCTGGGGCATTCCGGGCGACCGCATCGAGAAGGTTTACGATCCCGAGAGAGACGCAACGCTGACGATCCATTATTACGACAGCGAGGACGGCGTATGCAGGACCGCTTTCTCAAGTGTAAGCAACCAGGTTCACGAATGCAGACAGCACAGCATCGAGAATGCCTGGAAGTTTATCTCGCAGTTCCGCAAAGAAGGATGACATAAGAAGGGATTGTTCGGCTATGTGCGCGAAGCGCCCATATGAAACGTATTGGTATAATGTTCGGGCACGCCGTATATTATCTACCATGAAAAGACCTGATTTTGACAGCATTAAGACTTACGAGGAATTCAAAAAATACCGCTGGTGCAGAGATGAACTAAGCGATATCTGCAAGGCTCACGGGCTTTTGTTTGTGGGTTCCGAGAAAAAACTCAATAAGGTGATCGAAGCTTATTTTAACGGAGTTAAGATCCCGCCCCGCCGCAACTGGTATACCAATGCAGTGCTCAGCAGTTTCGTTAACGAGAACGGCGTGTTAATGGCTTTTACTCTCGGGATTTTTGCCGTGTCGTTAGTATTCACCGTGATCGGTCTCATCAACAGGATAAGATGCACGGATGATGTTTACTATGTTCCGCATCTGGCATTTGGTATCACAGGTCTCATTTTCTCCTGGATCGGTATTCAGACCGACCAGGATCTGGAGGTAATCAAAAGTTTCTTTCCCTTTTGCGGTGATAAGAGATTTACCAGAGCCCAGGTGGACGAACAGGCAAACGCAAAAAACGCTAAATATCTGCGTGACGTAGGTGTTTTTCTTGCACCGGATATGCTGATCGGTGTGTCTGCCGGTGTAGCCGCCGTTGCATATGAAGACATATCTTCATTGCAGGTTATACAGCACTGGCATACCAGGCGCAAAGGGTCGAAATACAGCGGCCACTATGAGGACTATTACACTTATAATATCGTAGTCGGAACGAAAAAGTTCAAATATATCGTATTGTCCGAGAGCATGCAGGATGCGGAAAATTCCGCGAAGATAATCCATAACCATTGCCTGATGCATAACCCCAAAGTGGAATACATTAAGATGAAAAAGAGTCCAATGGCACCTGATGATTCACCGAAGGAGATAGTATCCGGGAATGGTGTGGTTTATGCCGTGGAAAAAGCTGTGAAAGAGCAGCACCTGACACCGGTAAACATTGACGAAGATCTTAAGAAGAGGTTTACCGGTTTTCATCGAAATAAAGCACTTGTCCTTATTCCCGAATCACTTCTTGTTGCTTTGATCGCGGCCGTTATCCTGTATTTATGCATATTTTTTTTGCATCGTGTCGGAGTCGGTTTTTTCCTGTTGGCATGTCTGTTATTTCCCTTCTATGCAGTTTATAATTTATTCTCGGTCTTGGGTTCGATCCGTAAAGATGATACAGAGTTTTATTCCGGTATACTCGTTCATCGCAGCGAGAATGGTTACGTTATAAAAGGGTTGGATTTTCACGTATTCGGTTACATCAAAAAACTGAAACCGGATGACGAACCCGACATAGGAGACAAGGTCATCCTGGCAAGATTCAAGGATGAATTCAGCCTGATATCGGATAAGCAAATAATATGACGCATGTCACAAATGAAAGCAAAACGGTTTTATAAGCACACTAAGAAAAAGACGCACGAAAAAGAAAAGCGGGTTCTGAATACCGTTCTGATCGTGCTGATGATAGTGTGGTACATTGCTGCATTTTTTCTCTGGATAGATGGCGCGGACAACGATGATATGCCCATGATGTTTGCCGGGATCGGCCTGTTTCCTTCAGGAAGCCTCATCATATCAGTTAATGCGGTGAAATATGCATTAAAGGACCTTAAGGGGTGGAGAAGGATCTTCACCAAGCCCAGGCTCCCGCAAAACGATGAGTTTTATGTGGTGGAAGATCCGTCCGTTCTGCACAAAGCTCTCTCCCGTGCGGTTTTTAAGGAACAGCTCCTGAATACTATTGTCATGATCGTAGCTCCCATCGTGCTTCTGGTATTCAACGGATATGTTGCCTTACACTCCAGGTTTTCCAGAACAGAGGGACGCGCCGGATTCGTGTTCTTTTTTATACTGATATTCGGATTGCCGATTTTTTCATATTCACTGACGAACTTCATTTACAGACTGAGGGTCGTAAAACGCAGGGAATATATTGCATTTCATGCAGTCGTCAACGGCATGCACAACAACAGACTTACGATCATTCATAATTCCAAATATATTGTCTTCAAGTATTCCAACTGCGTCGGCATGAACTCGAAAGACGTTTGCCATACGCCGGGAATAATTATATTTGTACCCGATGAAGTTTACTTTTTCCCGGATGGTATAATTTCCTTATCTGATGAAGATAAACATCAGGATTCTTAACTAAATGGCGGTTTCCCTTGCGGAGATTGAATTAGCCGGGAAAATGAACAGAAAAAAATAGGATAAAGCAATATGAGTGATCTGATAATTAAACATGATGAATTAACAGCAGAAGAATTCGTTCAGATGTGGGAATCTGTATGGGGCAAAGGACCGTCTTTGGAACAGACAAAGCTTGCTATGGATAATACCTTGTTCAGAGTCTCGATATTTGATGGGGATAAGATCGTGGCAATGGCAAGAGTTATTGGAGATATGGGGCTTTGTTACTATATTAAAGACGTTATAGTTCTGCCTGAATATCAGGGAAAAGGTATTGGCCGAATGCTGATCGAAGAATTGCTTAAATATATTAATGAGCACGGAGTTCCTGATACACACATTTTTGTCGAGTTGTGTGCCATGCCGGATAAGATTCCATTCTATGAAAAGTTCGGGTTCTCTGCTAATGAGGCTCAGAGGCTGAGAATTATGTATCATGTGGAATAATATCCTGAATGTTCAGGAGTAAGGACTTGGTAAGAAACGTAATGTGACCGGAGAGTGAACAGATAATGATAAGAATGATCTTAACAGATCTTGATCATACGTTATTGAGACAGGACGGGACCATATCCGTTAATACTCTTGATGTGTTGAAGGAGTGCAGGAGCAAAGGTATCCTTTTCGCGATCGCGACAGCAAGATATTGGATCGGCGCCGAGAGATATATCGACCTTTTGAAGCCTGACTATGAGATAACCACAGACGGTACACTGATCCATTCAGCCGGAGGCTGCCTGTACTCCTGTGAGTTTTCGGAGGATGATACGGAACTGATAGTAAGAAGCATTCTTGAAATGGTCCCGGGAACAGAGATCACCGTGGCACACGGAAAGGATGTCTACTGGAACAGCCTTCATATCGCCGAATCCGAGAAACTCCATAAAGCAATATATAACGATTACTCAAAGCCGCTCGGCATCAGAGCTAACAAGATCGTAGCCGAATTGCCTGATGAGGCTGTCGCGCGGAAGATATCAGAAGATGTGGGATGCAGACTCCAGTGTTACCGCGGTGAGCGATGGTATTCTTTTCTGCCTCAGGGTTCGGGGAAAACGGCCGCGATTGCCGAACTGACAAAGATCAGCGGGAATGCTATCGATGACATCGTTGCATTCGGAGATGACAGCAATGATGTCGAGATGCTTAAGCTGTGCGGCAAAGGGATAGCGGTCGCTAATGCGGTTCCGGAAGCTGTGGCTGCAGCTGACGGGATGACGCTTTCAAACGATGAGGACGGAGTGGCTCATTGGCTGAAAGAAAACTGCTTGTGAGTGACATTAAGGACAGGAACTTATGGAGATAACATCGGAAAGACTTTTGATAAGACCATTGGGACCGGAATATCTGGAAACCTATAATGCGTATGCCATGAATGTCGAAAATGCGAGATATATGTGTTTTCTTCCAAGCGAAGATGAGAAGGAGTCACTGGAATTCCTTAAGAAGGCGGAAGCCGAATGGTCAAAACCAGACCCGGAGTTTTATGAGTTTGCAATAATCCATGACGGTGAGCATATAGGCGGGATCAGCGTTCATATGGAAAACGGCAAACCCGTTCTCGGCTGGATTATAAACAGGGAATACTGGGGCAGGGGATTTGCTTATGAAAGCGCAAAAGCGGTAATGGATTATTTCGCGGAAGAAATGGGGATCACATACTTCTGCGCATATTGTGACACGAGGAATACTGCATCTTTCAGACTGATGGAAAAGCTCGGTATGAAAAGGGTTAAAGAATCCGGCGGACGCATAAACAGATCGTCACCGGAAGAAGCCTTTGAATACAAGTATGAGATAAATTACAGCAAACATTCCTAAATTATCTTTTGAAACAATGGTAAGATTTCCTTGCATAAGGAAAAGGATAGGGATAAGGATCAAAGATATGGAAACGTTAAGTTCCGTGATGGAATGGGATATTGTATTCGAAAACTGCTGGTGGATGTGGATCATCTGTCCGCTGTTTTTTGCAATTGCCCTTGTCATGAGACGGTCAGAGGACAGGACGCGCAAGATATGCGGGAATGTCCTTCTGGGTTTCTCGATACCGGGAGTGTTAGCCGCGCTGGCGGGTTTCGGCCTGTTTTTATACAGTTTCTTCCGGATCCTTTCCACTGTTAATCCGGCAACCCACATCGTAAATGACATCAAGCTCGGAGACGATTTTTGTGATCTCGAGAATTCTTCTCTGTTCTCCTATCCTCTCATGATCCTGCTTTTCCCGTTACAAGGCATAGCATCCGTTATAACAGGCGGAAAGGTCTTAAGCAAAGGCAGCGGTAAAGCTATAGGGACCATAGCGGTTATTATGGGGATTGCGCTCATAGCGGCAGCCATTTACCTTGCAGCCGGCTATCTCCATATGCTGGCAGATCCGTAAAGGCAGGAGAGAGAAATACATCATGCATAAGATAAAGAAATTATTGTCGGTCATTTTATGTGCCTGCATATTGTCAGGAATGAGCGGATGCGGAAGGATCAGCAGCAAGACCGTAAATGAACTGGCTGATGAAGGATATGAAGTGGAATGGGTAAGTGATGACAGTATCCTTATCACCGAAGACGGCGCTGAATATTATTTCAAGACAGGTCTCTTAAAACCTGAACTGGATAAGATCGTAGTAAATGTTCCCACGACTAAGGAAAAGGCGCATGAGGCCGGTTATACGACTGAGGTTACTATCACACGCACGGGCAGGAACAGGGCGACAGTCATCTTTTCCAGACCGGTCTTATTCACGGACAAAGACGGCGAAGAGGAATACGGCACTGATTACTACACATTCAGATTCAAGAACGGTTTTTCCGCAGATGACATGACGAACAACCGCGGTTTCCATGACATGAAGAGTGACTATGATGCCTGTTTTGGAGAATTGTCTCCCGATGAAGCCCAAAGGTTATATGACAGGGCTCTGGAATTGGAAAAAGAACTGTGAAAGGTTTTCAGTTCTCCGGACGGCACTTGATCGGAATGATATGTATAATGATTGTGAGTTTATCGGTCAGCAGAAACGTAAGGGGATAAAAATGCAGCAGAACATATACGACAACGATACTTTTTTCGAAAATTTCAGGGGTCTTCGAAGTGATGAGATCAATTTCAATGAGGTCATCGAATCGCCGATAATAACGGCCATGCTGCCTGATCTTAAAGGCAGGAAGATACTGGATATCGGGTGCGGAATGGGTCAGCATGCGATGCAGTATTCAAAGGCCGGTGCGGCATCTGTTTTAGGTATCGACATTTCCGAGAAGATGCTTGCTTTTGCAAAAGAGAATAACAGTGCGGATAACATCGCATACCGCCGTCTCGCATTTGAGGATCTTGAAAAGATAGACGAGCGTTTTGACCTTATAACGAGTTCACTGGCATTCGATTATTCAGAGGACTTCGGAAAACTCATGAAGGAAATATACGCGCTTCTTGATGACGGCGGTTATCTTGTATTCTCGACGTCTCACCCCATATCGACTGCATACGACGGCGTTTATGACAGATACACGAGGACAGAAGACGGCGTAAGGCTTTACGCAAATCTCCATAACTACGGTATTGAAGGGGAGCGTCACTTTAAGTGGGTTGTTGAGGATTACGAAGTTTATCACAGAATGATATCGACGCTGATAAACTGCATTGCCGGTGCGGGTTTTGTGATCGAGGAATGCCGGGAGTCGAAAGTGCCTGATGACATTCTTGCAAAGTATCCCGACAGATTCGGCGGTGTCGTTCATCAGCCGGACTTTATCTTTTTCAGGTGCAGAAAATAGACTGATCCGGCGCACACGAACTCAAACAAAAAGTGCTGATCCGGGAAACATACCCGACTCAGCACATATCGTGTTGTTTTATATCACAGTCTCAATCAGTTTTCTTCATAAGCTGAATATACTACCGGGAAAAGCTGCTGTCTTTCGACACGTCCCGGAACACAGAAATATCTTGTAAGCATTCCCAATGCCGTGTCCAAAGGTCTGCCGCTCTTCTTCCACTCAGCCGCAGTCTTGTAAGCCTCTTCGAAGATCACTTCAGCCGGTTCATCATCGTAAAATCCGCCGCCTGCAACCTGATCGAGTTCTGCTGTTCTGATCTCATTAACGTTTGTCATGTCCGTATCTCCTTGTGATAGATGAATTTTGTTTGTGTCTTCATTATCACCGGGGTCTCCGTGCCAAACAATCAGTAATGCAGGTAAGAAGTGATGCATAAGCAACAGATCGGAATGAGTGTGTCGGGCAGCACTTCAAAAACTATTTCATGGCTTCCACAAAGGCAGAGAAGATCTTCTGACTGCTGACGTCTGAAAGATAAGAGAATTCAGGATGCCATTGCACTGCCCATAAGAAACGGTGCCCGGGCATATAGACCGCTTCCACCAATCCGTCCGGTGATGTTGCCATAGTCAATAGTTTGGGTGAGAGTTTTCTTACAGCCTGATGATGGTAACTGTTGACTTGCAACTGATCAGTACCGAGAAGCTTTCCAAGTGGAGAATCTTCCGCGATGATAACGCTGTGGACAGGTATATCGTAGGGCGGTTTCTGATGATGCTCGATATCAGAAGGGTGCTGAGTGGGAAGATCCTGATACAGCGTGCCGCCTAAAGCGGCATTAATGAACTGGATTCCCCGGCATATGCCGAGAACGGGCTTATCCGAAGTCATGGCAAACCTTAAGTAAAAGGATTCCATATCATCGCGTTCTTTACAGCAGACAACAGAATCATCGAGAGGTTCCTCGTTATAGATATACGGGGATACATCGTGTCCGCCTGTAAACAGGAAACCGTCACACATTTCAGCCAGCTGGCCGAGCTCGTCTGTATCTGTGGTAAAAGGCAGGATGACAGGGATACCTCCTGCATTGCGTATACCTTCCAGATATCCCGGAAGCATCCATATGCTTTCTTTGCCGTCATCCCAAAGCGGCATGACTCCTACTAACGGTTTAAGTTTGCTCATTGACGCTTCTCCTTAATAAAAGCATTATACCGACAACAGCATGATCCGCGCATACTTTCTCGGAATATGAATAATTCTCTTTGGGAATACCGGCAGATCCGGAGGAAAGGGAAGCAGAAAGCTTGCATTTGAAAAGTCACCACTTCAAAAAATCGGCAACTATGCGGCGCTGCCGAATCATTTGCCGTATTTTTCGAGCATTTGCTTAGAAAAATCCTGCAAAAGTACGGCATAGCCGAATCTTTGCCGATTTTTCTTATACCTGATTCATCCTGCAAACCCGACAGCGCCAGAACTCTGTCTAACAGACGCAGTCTTTTTGGAGTGCCGATTGTAATCTTCCGATTTACTGATATTTACCATTTGCATTTTCATTCAAAAGCAGCTGTCACTATTTTGAAAATAAATTAAAAAGGCTGTCTCATTGTTCTGAGACAGCCCCGATTTAACCTATGTTCAGTGAATAAGGATTACTTCTTGCACTTCTTGGAAGGCTTTGTGTTAACCTGATCCTTAAGAGCCTTGCCTGCCTTGAACTTAGGAGCTGTGCAAGCTGCGATCTTTGTAGCAGCGCCTGTCTGAGGGTTACGGCCTGTTCTTGCAGCTCTCTTTGTTGTCTCGAAAGAACCGAAACCTACGAGAGAAACCTTACCGCCGTTCTGGAGCTCATCACCGACTACCTCGATGAAAGCCTTAACTGCTGCATCTGCTGCTGCCTTGGAAATGCCAGCCTTAGCTGCCATTGCGTCAACTAATTCCTGTCTATTCATGAATAGAACCTCCGAAAAATAATTATGTTATCGAATAACCGATATGAGCGATTATATAAATCAAATGCCTTTAAAACAAGGCTTTCTTTGCAGATTTTTGCGGTTTCATGATTTTTTTACAGTTTTACGACAACGGGGCGGAAATGCGTTGAGATTCAGCCGTGATATAATTGCATTATTACTGACGGCAGGGGAATGGGAACAGCACTTATGGACATAAGTTACAGGCAAGTTCGCAAAGAAGACGGATATGAATGGTATACACTCCTGAGCAGAGTGTGGCGCACCGCGTACTGTGACATTTTCCCTGAAGAAGTATTTGATGAGCGTGATAAAGCCATAGAAGGCAAAGCACGTGAGTTTACGGAAGAGAAATTTCTCGGTGACAGAAAGGTCGCTTATGTGGCAGAACATGACGGGAAGATAGTGGGTCTGATGTTTGGAACGCTGGATTCGGATTACGATTACTTCAAAAACGACTATGCTGATCTGGTAGCTCTCTATGTATATCCCGATTACCAGGGAACGGGCATCGGCACTGCCTTAAAAGACATATTCGTCGAATGGGCAAAGAGCAAAAATGCGGACAGGTTTGTCGTAGGTGTTTTGAAGAATAACTTCAAAGCCAGAAAAGTATATGAGTCATGGGGCGGGAAACTCTCAGAACATGAACAGGATTTTGTTGTGATGAACGTGGGATATCCGGAGTCGTTTTATATTTTTGAATTATAAGGAGAATAAGGATGGAAAGTTTCAGCGGTGATGTTAAGTCAATAAAGATGGACCTTAAGGCTTGTTCGGTCAGTGTTGTTGCGGAAGACGGCTGCGGACTTAAAAGCACAGGCTACACGGGCGATAAGAAACTCATGCCTGAGATATCATTTGAGAATGGCGAGCTTACGGTTACGCAGAACTCTGTCGGAGGCATATTCCATGGCGCCATGGCGATCAACAAACCGTGCCTTACCGTAACGGTAGGGAAGGAGACGGTCCTGAATGATCTTGACATTAAGATAAACGCCGGCGACGTAAGCGTCAGTGGCATTACCGCTGACTGGTTTTCGGGAGTTATCAATGCGGGAAATCTGTCAGTCAGCGACGGCAATTTCCTTAAGGCCGAGTTCCGTATAAAGGCCGGAAACGTGAATTTCAGAAACACGAACTTCAACAAGGCTGAGACAGATGTAAAAGCCGGAAGCGTAAAGTTTGATATCGAAGAGGATTTCGAACAATACGACATCGAGTGCAAAGTTAAAACGGGATCCGTTAAAGCCGGTCAGGATATTTCGGGCAGAGAGTACAGCTCTAAGGGTAAAAATACGAACTCCATCCCGAATTCGATAAAGATAAATGTAGCTACCGGAAATATAGAGATAGGACAGATGTGACAGGACATTGGATCAGTTTCCGGACAGGTTGATCTTCCTGTTCACATAGTGCATCACTCCGTGTGCCACACGGAAATTCGCCAGCATGAGGACGATGCCTCCGGCTGCTGCAAGGACGGTAACGGCATCTGCATTCATGAATGCCGCGCATCTTACCAGGATGAAGGCGCTGATCGGCAGACATATTATGCTCGTTGCCACGCACGGGATATATTTCCGTATATATACCGTGTGACCGATGTGGATGAAGAAGTGTCCTAACAGTGAGAGGAATATTCCGTACCAGAGCCCATAGAGAAAACTGCACGGAAAATAGTACGCGAGAAGACTTACTCCGAAAAAGGGTATGAATTCCTCATATACTGCCAAAGTGAAGCCTTCGTTGGTAAATCCGCGGTATGTGTTCATTACTTTGGGATATCTCTCAAACAACCAGGGATTTTTCCTGAAGAACCAGCCGAATCCCGCAAGTTCTTCCATATCATGAAATATGAATATCAACGGCAGCAAAAGTATATAGTCTCTCATAAATACATCTCCTTCATCCGATTCCCATATCCGACCAGCGCAACGTGACGCCTTTATACAGTTCACCTTTTCGCTTAACGAATGGCCTGATCCCGAAACTGAAGATAATATGGTGATACAGCTTCTGAAAGATACACGCCCTTTTACGCACCAGCCTTTTTGCTGCTCTTCTGCTTAATGAGCAGATCTTTTCCTTACGGCTGTCCTTGCCGTTAAAAGGGGCTTTCAGCGCGATGTGCGCACATAGGATACCGCCCGAAAACAGGATGAGATCATTCAATATCTTTTCAGTATTCCTAAAGCCGTAGTTTTCTCCGGTGGCCACAGTGATGCAGCGTTTGCCGGTCAGCAGCTGTTCGATCACGAAATGACCTCTGTCGATGAGGTCTTTCATCAGCCCAGATACATTACTTGCATATGTTGGAGAGCCGAGTACCAACCCGTCTGCCTGCCTTATCTTTTCGCTTAACATTTCCGCATCGTCATTGATATGACAATGTCCTGTCTTATAGCAGGAACAGCATCCCAGGCAATGTCCGATTTCAAGGTCTATGAGGTCATAATATTCTACGGTGATTCCCGGAGATATCAGCTCTTTTTCCACAGCATGAAGTATGGAAGCTGTCAGTCCGTTTTTTCTGGGACTCCCGTTTATCACGATGATCTTCAAGGGTTTCCTCCTGATATAAGTGACACACTTGTGTATTTCATGGAAGATGCTACTATGGTTACGGAGTTAAGTAAACAGATATGGCAAAAGATACACAAACACGCGATTTTGTGTACTTTCCCGGAAGGAGAATACAATGAACAGTGCTGACCATCCGTCTGCGGTCCGTTCAAGAAATGAGATAGCCGGGGCACTTCTCGGACTTATGGAGAAGTATCCCTATAACGAGATCACGGTAAAGCAGATCATCCTGGAGACTGATCTGGTGAGAAAGACCTTTTACAGGAATTTCAGTTCCAAAGATGACGTGCTCGTTTATATAACCAGAAAAGCGCTGGCGGATTACTGCAGCGTGATCAATTCCGGAAAAGGCGACGTGCTGACCAACATATTCCTATTTGCCGATAAGAACAGGAAACTTCTGATGCTGCTTGACAGGCATAATATGCTTCATGTTGCGCTTCAATGCATGAACGAGTATCTTCCTTCATTCCGTGACAGTGAGCTTTCAGAAAACAATCCTTTCACGCCGCTGTTTGAAGGACTCGACTCCGATTATCTGATCGCCCTTAATGTGGGAGCGGTATGGAATGTCATCTCACTGTGGGTGCACCGCGGCATGAAGGATGATCCTGTGCATGTAAAAGAAACCATCAGGGAATACATTGACAGGATATAATAGAAAAAAGTTTTACAGGAGCGAAAAGCAAATGCCATTAGTCAATGTCATTATGTTGAGAGGAAAGTCTCAGGATTATAAGAAAACTGTTCTTGATTGTATCCATCAGGGACTGGTCGATTCGATCGGGATAGAGGACTGGGACAGATTCCAGCGCATAAGCGAGTATGACAGAGACGACTTCGAATTCCCGTCATTTAAGTCGGATGCTTTCATGATAATAGAGATGAAGTTATTCCCTGGAAGGACCGGGGAACAGAAGGCCGGCCTGATAGAAAAAATAACAGGCAATCTCAGCAGCAGTCTTGCGATAGACCCGTCGGATGTTTTCATTTTGATAGATGAACCTCCGCTCGAGAATTGGGGAATGGGCGGAAAGCAGAAAGGCTGAGAAAGAGGCTTTTTTATTTACAGTTTACGTGTTCAGTTTTTATCCCGCATCGTTTGGAAACATGCGGGCCGGTAAGTGTTGCTTTTTCAACGGAAAGGTCCTGAATTACTGATTGTTTGCGTTTTCATCTCTGCGGATAATGTGGATGTAAAACATATCGCAGGAGGGATCAAAAATGAAGACTTACACATTAAACAACGAAAAGAAGGCTGTTACGGACGAGCTTATAGTACTTACTCCCGAGCAGCTGAAAGCCCTTTCAGGCGGAAATTATGATAATGGCGAATCATGTCCCGGAAGAGAGTACGGACACTGTGATTTGGAATTTACGGGCAAGACAAAGCCGGGCGCGATCTTCCGTTCTTTGTGGCCGAATTATGAGATGAAGTGCAAATATTGCGGCCGTACCCAGTGGAACATGTGGGGATTCTGAGCCAAAGGCTCTATCAGGTCGTTTTCCCGTTCTCGAGCCTGACTATCCTCGTTCCGTAGGATGCGCATTTCTCGGAGTGCGTTACCTGGAGGATGGTAAGCCCCTTTTCTTTGTTGAGCTTCGAGAAGAGTTCCATTATCTCAAGTGAAGATTTAGCATCGAGATTTCCGGTCGGCTCGTCTGCGAGGAGAACGGAAGGACTTCCCATTACAGCTCTTGCGATGGCAACTCTCTGCTGCTGGCCGCCTGACAATGTCGCGGGCATTGCATTCCGCTTTTCGGTAAGGCCTGTGATCTCCAGTATCTCTTCAAATTCTTCTTTCAAAGATGCTTTGGATCTGCCGTTTATGGTCTGGGGCAGAAGGATGTTGTCTTCGACTTTGAGATTCATTACGAGGTTATAGAACTGGAATACGAATCCGACGTTCTTCAGACGGAGATCGGATAACTGTTTATCCTTAAGCGAACCGATGTCTTTCCCGCACAACGAGATATTGCCTTCGAAATCACGGTCAAGACCGCCGATCAGGTACAGGAGTGTCGATTTGCCTGATCCTGACGCACCCATGAGCGAGACGAATTCTCCTTCTTCGACATACATGCTCGCCCCGTCCAGAACGCGGTTCAGGTTTGTGTTCTTACCGAATGTCTTGCTGACATTATTTACTTCGATCACTTTATTCATCTTATTATCCTCCGCCAGATTATTCATACTTGAGCGTCTCTGAGAGATTCATCTTCTTTAAGTGCTTCAGCGGGAACAGTACCGTTCCGGTAAAGACCAGGATGAGCACGATGCAGAATATCAGACACTTGACAGGGTCAGGATCGATCACCAGTTCGAGATCCAGCGAATTCTTTGTGGCTTCGCCGATCACGCTGCACAGGAACAGACCCGTCAGGGTACCTGTCACTGAAGCAGTGACGGAAGTTACCAGCATCTCTTTAAACAGGATCCCCGAGAGTTTGCCCCTGTTCATTGAAGTCGACAGCATTACGGCGCATTCCTTTTTTCTGCCGTCAAAGCCTATCAGCTGGTTGCTGACCATGCCGACGAATGTCATTGCGAGTCCGACGGTTATGACTGTCATAAGTATCGCCGTAAGGCGCGTTACTTCACTGTCGACTTCATACTTGTATTCGTCAAAGGTCTGAACATCAGCGTAACCGTCGAGGGTATATTTATTGATCGTATACGCTACTTTGTCGGGATCGTCACATTTTACGAGGTAATAGCTGACGGAGTCTCTGAATATCTCTCTGAATTCGTTTTTGGTCATCAGAAATGTTCCGTTCGGGCCGGAAAGAGAACTGAACTTTACAAGGTCCTGGACAATGTATTCACGCATGATCGGGACGACACCTTCAGGGTCATATATAACCGTTATCGTATCGCCGGCTTTTATTCCCTGCTTCACGGCATAGTTTTCGTCAACGAAGACCGAACCTTCTTCCAATGAATCCGGAAGTTCCGAAAAGATGTTATAGTACTTAAATCCGTTGTCAGGCATTGCAATGAAGTAACCGTATATGCTCTTCTCATTGCCGTTTACCCTTATGTCCATGGTTTCACGGTAGATCACTTCGGTATCCGTAACGCTGTCGAGCTTATCGATGAATTCGAAATCCTTAAGCTTGCCTGAGCATGTAACGATGACATCGCTCGAAAAGTCGTATCCGCTCAGCATGTCGAACAGGGACATGGCGATTCCGAAAATGACTACGCTCATTGCTGCCGCGGTTACGCAGAGCACACCGCTCGAGACAGTGCTCTTTCTCGTTTTGGCCTCGATCAGTGAAAGAGACCACGTGGTACTGCCTGATCTTTCCGCAAGTTTTTCAAAGCACGTGACTATCAGCTTATATATCCACGGGAACAGGAACGCGATGGCGACAACTGTACACAGAAGACATACGGTAGCTCCCGCAAACTGCTTTCTGAAGAAGAAAGCAGCGGCCGCACCCGCAAGCAATACGATGCCTGCAACAAGACCTGCCTTGCTGTATTTGTATTCTGTATCCCTGTTATCGAAGATGATGTCACGGATCGGTGTCTTTATCGCTTTCAGTATCGCTTTCAAAGGAATGAGACATTCGACCAGTATGGAGCCGGCGATAACGCCTGCTATAAGCACCCAAGATACCGGATCCACGTCCATCGGAACCGGATTTCCGTCATTGTCGGTCATATAGAATATCATGTTGAAGACCGGTGTTTTGATGAGCGTATAGAATAACACCGCCGGAACGCTTCCCAATAACGCATAGAGAACGTTTTCGAGCAGGAGTACGAGTCCGGTCCCGGCAGCGCTCATTCCAAGGCTTCTTAAAGTTCCAACCATCGGCATTCTCTCGCTTACGATCCTGTTGCAGATGGAAGCAGTTACGAAGATCACCAGAAGGAATGCTATAGTAAAGAGCAGATAGAAGACTGCCGTCGTATCCTGGATGTTTGCCGATTCTTCCTCTGTAAGAGCGAGGCATATTACGGTTCCCTGAGGATAGTACTCTTCAAGCATATCGCATGCTTCCCTGACACTTGTGTCATCGGTTATGTCGATCATGAGGACGCCGACATCGCGTCTGCCGCAGGAGATGATCCTTGCCGTGTCGAGATTTACCAGGAGCTTGTATCCGGTAAGAAGAGTATTCTTGCTGTCCCTCGGAAATACACCTGTGATCTTTATCTCGACTTCTTCTCCGCTCCTGTCATGAACCGTGATCGTATCGCCTTCTTTGTAACCGTAATCAACGGACAACTTATAAGTGCAGTAGGCTTCCAGTTCGCCTAGCTCGATCGGATCCATGAAGCCCATGTCGACTGCATCGTCGACATTTACGCCGAGGATGCTGAGTTTTTGGGTCGATACGAAGGCATATTCGCCCTCAATGTCATTGTAGAGCATGTCACTGTTGGAATTGATCTCCACGATCTTCGCTTCCGGAAATCCGTCAGGCAGACCTTTTACGGAGTAGTCATCGACAAGGGCGAAGATGTCTCCTGATGTTATATTGCCGAATACCATGGTAACGTATTTTTCTATGGACGATACCAGGTCAAAGCAGAGCATCGCACAAACTGAACAGACGAAGATCGCAAACACGACCATCAGGGTGCGGAACGGTTTGCCGAATATGTTTTTGAGTGAATTCTTAAGTACTATGTTCATTATCCCGGCCCCTCATCAATACCATCTTGAGATCCTGTTCTCAGGTGCGATATACATGCCGTCGCCCTCTTTGACATCATAGACGTCATAGAAACAATCCAGCGTGGAGAGGATCGCATTAGTCCTTATGATCTCCGGACTGTGTTCGTCATATGCGAGCAGATTGATGATCGTAGAGTCGACTCTCTTGCGGCACCAGACGGCCGCGTAATTTGCAAAGATCTTCTCAAGATCCTCATTTGTTTTTGCAAGGGAAGTAACACACTCCATGCCTCCCAAGTCGGCATAGTTCTCGCCTAAAGTCTGTTCACCGTCAACATGGTAAACACCGAAAACAGTGAAATTGTCTTCGAAATAAGTGACGGCTTTCTTATTTCTCTCGGTGAGGCTTTCCATGTCTTCGGGAGTGATCCAGTCAGGATCGTATACACCGTTCTCGTTGAAAACGATGCAGTTGCTGTCGAAAGCGTGACCCATCTCGTGAGCTATTACCGATCCGAGGCCTCCCAGGTTCGTGTAGTAATCCGCATCAGCGTCGAAGAACGGTGCATTGGTAATGGCTACCGTTATCGTTATGGTGTTGGCTGTGGGGTCATAGCACGCGTTGAACATCTGCATCGGCATTGCGATCTCTTTGCGGTTTACGGGCGTAGCGAGGCTGTCAATGCTGTCCTTCATTAATATCTTCTGGTATTGCATTAATATCTCAAAGTAGTTACCGCTCAAGTCCTTAAACTTGGTGTCATCGTGTCTTTTACGGTCCATGCCTGTGATATAGACGATGTTTTCGAGCTTTGCGAGAAGGCCTTTTCTGGTGTTTTCAGTAAGCCATGAAGCATTTGCGATAAGCTCCCTGTAACCGCTCCTGATGTCATCACACATGGAAATGAGCGCATCATCAGTCTCTTTGGTGTAGTAACGCTCCACATAGACCGGATCAGTCTCAAGATAGAAGGTATGACTGATCTCATTTACGGCCTGCTTTTCAGGCGTGTCATAGCTGTCAGTTACATAATACGCGAGGAGCTTGTGATGGGGAGCGATGAATCTCATATATCTGCCGTAGAGATCATTGATCTCCCACACTTTGAGAGCTTCGATATTTTTATCTGACAGGACCTCGTTAAGACGTATGAGCTGCCCTTTGTCGATCACGCAGAACCGGTCACAGTGCTCTCCGTCAAATCCCACCGTTTTAACATATTCAGACAGATCGACATTGGTCAGAATATTGTCGATCTCATCTTTGGAAAGGATCTCCATGTATATGTAATCCCAGTCCGTGTCGATGATGTCCATGTTTGTGGAACCATAGAGTTCTATCGCAAGATTGGCGATCTTTACGCCGCATTCGTCGGAAGAGTCCTTGTCATGATCTAATGTCTGCATAATGATGGATGCGTTTTCAGCCACATTGTCTGCAGCGAAATTGTCCTCGCGCATCTCTTCGAAAGAGACATCCATTACGGACGTCAGTTGACTGAATAAAAGTATCTTTTCTCCCGCGTTGAAAAAATCATAAGATACCGACAGATGCAGAAGTCCTGAAAGGCCATAGTCTCTTAAGAGTACCGCATCGATCTTCATAAGTTCATCCACTGTATTGCAGTTTTGGATGTCATTTATCATCTTTACCAGGTCTTCAGGTATCGGCTCATTCGCGAAATCATAATCAAGGAAAGCATCGTAGGCAGTCTTGATGACATCTTCCTCGCTTCCTTTTGAGTAGCCGGAACCTGATGCGATATCCGAGATGATGCCTTCGACCTGTTCTGTGATCATCTTGTCATTAAATGCGTCGGCAGCGATGCTGTCCCCGTATTCGAACCTGGCATTGGCGAGCTTCTCACCGTTGATATATCTGTAATAATCATCCTGGGGACGGACCGGTCCCGCTGTTGTCGTTTCCGAAGTTTCAGACGGAATAACCGGAATCTCCTCTGTGCAGCCTGCCGCCAGTCCGGCCGCCAGCGAGCACAATAATACTGTCGCTATTATCCTTTTCATCCCATTTCCCCCATAGATAAACAATTATAAGAATAATATCACTGTTTTTTGACGTTTGTGTATCATCACGGTAACGAAGTGACGGGATTTACGGCAGATTCTGATCCTGACGGAAAGATAGATCAGAACATACGGGTGGAAATCCTTATGAGGAATAGTTAGAATGATGCGGTCAAAAAAGGGTGGTGCAGTTTGCACTGACAGAGGCGCGGGATGAAGTTCAAGCTTGACATTAAGCGGATAATAGTTTGTTTTCTTGCAGTATTCGGAATGGGATTTTTTCTCTCGTTTCTGATGCTGTGCGGACTCGGCACGGATCCGTGTTCTTTCATGAACAAATCGATCTCTCTTAGGATAGGCATGATGTTCGGCACATGGCAGCTGATAATCAACGCAGTCATGCTGCTTATCGTCATTTTCTGGGACAGATCGAGCCTGGGCTTCGGAACTGTCTTCAACATGGTGCTCGTCGGTTACTATGTCGACTTCTTTGACTGGGTCTGGAGCAAGACCATACCCGCTCACATCTTTACCGATAATGTTACCCGCTGGCCGGTCTTTCTCGGGGCACTTTTATGCTTTATCATCAGCGCGGCTGTTTACATCAATTCCGACATGGGAGTCGCTCCTTATGACGCGCTTCCGAAGATCATCACGCAAAAGGTGACTGACAGGTTCCCGAAGATCCCCAAGATGCTGATCCGCATGGCCTGGGATTTTGCTGCCATCCTGGTCGGAATCCTTGCTGGAGGGACACCTGTTGTGGGAATCATATTAATGGCCGTATTCTTAGGGCCTGCCATAAGCCTGGTCGGCAGATTGTTTTTCAGCAGGAACAGGAAAACTGATATTGCAGGGAAGATCGGTAAATGATCAGGTAAACGGCCGGTTTACGTGTCCCGGGCCGTTCTGTTGTCTCCCTTAAAACCATCCTGGGCATGGATCTTCTGCTTTTGCTCATACATCTGTTTGTCCGCTCTCTCAAAGACTTCCTGGAATGAATGATCGTAATCGCGGTCAAATATGGCGCTTCCGTAAGATATAGAGATGCGCTTGGTGATGTCGTCTGAAGATTTCCTCTGCTGTTCGAGCATCATCTTGAGAGTGCTGAGATGTTCTGCGATCCTTGCGTATTCGAGCATGGACGGGATGATGACAAACTCATCGCCTCCGATCCTGAAGACCGTACTCATGGGGAAGGCTTTGCACAGGATCTTTGTGGCTTTCTTAAGCGCACGGTCGCCTTCCTGATGTCCGTGCGTGTCATTGATCAGCTTCAGATAATTGAGGTCGCACATGATGACCGCGAATTCCGCAGTTCCCGCTTTGATCTGCTCATCTATATAGCTGGCCGTATCCTCAAATGCATGCTTGTTCTTTACATTCGTCAGAGAGTCGATGTATGCCAGGTTTCTCATGGAAACAAGGTCATCTTCCTGTTTCTTGAGTGTCTGCGCGTCCTTCTCGATCCTCTCATTCTGTGCAGCCACATGCGCTCTTATATTTTCGGATCTGGAGCGGATCTTATCTATGGCAAGTCTGAAGCTTCTCGAGACTTCGCCGACCTCATCATTCTTTTCGGGCGGCAGTACGACATCGTAGTTGCCTTCTCCGATTTCGTTGGCTGCAGAAGCGATCTTTCTTAAAGGATCTGTGATCCTGAGTGATATGAACGCGGCGACACCCATGGAGACGCCTGCCATGATGACAGATACCACAACCATGAGGATTACTACGCGGTCTCTTTCCCTGTAGATGCTGTCATGTCCGTCGCAGAGAACAAACTTCATGCCGTTGCGCAATGTGACAAAGGCCATGACACGGTCTCTTCCGAGATAATTGTAGCGGATCAATGTATCAGTGGTCCTGTCCTGTGTCATGAGTTCGCCGTGCTCGACCAGTTCGTCCTCAGCATCGCCGTGCAGATGCTCTTTGCCGAGATCATCGATATGGTAATGGGCACTGCCGTCCGCTTCCTTGAGATACATGTAGCCTGTCTCGCCGTAACTTAAGGTGTCGACCCATGTAAGCAGTCTCGAAAAGCTGACATCGATGCCGATGACAGCCACGGGAGTACCGTCGATAATGACAGGCTGTACATATGAGATCAGATAATCGTCGATGCTTCCGTCATAATAAGGATTTGTCCAAATTGCTTTCCCGGCTTTGATCGGGGCGTAATACCAGAATTCCGAGACGGGATCTTCCGCTATCTCCTGTTGTGTGAAAGGTATCGTCTTAAAAGTACCGTCCGTGTCGCGGCTGTAATATGTGCCTTCATCACGGTCGACCGGGCCTGTTATGTCAATGGTGTAGTGAATGTATGCACTCTGGATAAAGTCATTGCTCTCGGTCATGAACATGATAAGGTCATCCGATTCGTCGATTATCCTGGCACGCAGGGATTCGTCTTCTCTGATCGAATCCAGATCGGGGATCCTGCTCTCGGTCCATTTCGACAGTGAGTTGACGGCATCTTCTATCCTGAGAAGTTCCGTATCAAGATCAGAGCCTCTCTCATCGCAGAACAGATTCATCTGTGTTACGGCACCCTGGGTGAGCACATTTCCCATGAACAGGATGCATATGATCATAAGGCATGCGGAAAGCACGAAGATAACGCTGATGATCAGCATCATCAGCTTTGTGCTTATCGAAGAAAAGAATGAACCGGTCTTTTTCATTGTCCTGTGCCTCGTCCGGATGCTTAAGGATAATATAATATTTTAAGATATTTGAGGCGGTTTTTCCAATCCGGAGACAGGCTCTTTCTGTTATGATTGGTAATATCGGGGAGAAAAGGATTACGGGAGAACTTGAAAATGTCAGAAGAACAGAATTGCATGATATTTGATGCAGGTGATTTCCATCTGGAACTGAGAGCAAAGATCTATAAAGGCGATCCTGTCATTAATAACGTTTTGCTGTATGTGAAGGTTGATAGCAATGGCTTTGCGGGAACGATGGAAATGGAAGTCGGTTCCGGTGAACTTGACGGGTTCATCCGTGATGTGTTGAATATGAATAAAGATCTGAAAGGCAAAGCCGGGATCATGGAACCGTACGGCGATCACTGTTTCATGGCTTTGGAGATCGATAGATCCGGACATGTCACGGTAACCGGGATGCTCAGGGTCTCGGCACAGAAACTGGAGTTTGAAAACAGCTTCGATCAGACATACCTGGCATGTCTTTCGAAGAAACTGGCGCAAACGGATGTGTGGCAGGAAACAGTTTAAAAAGGCGGATAAGAGGGGACAAATTATGGCTACATTACCTGTTACTTGTAAAAAGTGCGGAAAAGCATTCAGAGTCGATCCCGGGAGGAAACTGGCCAAGTGTCCTGATTGCGGGGTGGGTAAGAGCATGTCCAAGGTTATGAAGGAACAGCATCCTGAGTGGTTTGAACTCGTCGAGGAAGAAACGAAGATCATAACCGAGAGGAATGACGCGGTTCCCGGACTGAAAAAATACGAAAAAGAGCCTGAAGTTAAAAAAAGCGTTATTGTTATTTTGGCCGTTGCCGGTTTAGCTTCCGCTATAATCCTTGCCCATCCGGTAATAGAGTTTTTTAAGACTACGCACAGTACGTGGAGTGTCGTTTTGTTTGTAACCTTTTATGGTTTCTTTGTCATAGCTTTATGTGTTCCTGTGTTTTTGCCGGTTTACAGAGAACACAAAGATAAAAAATATCAGGAGGCATATTCCGAAGCTGTTACGGACAAGGCCTGCCAAAGACTTATTGAGATAGCCGGGGAAAAGCAGGAATATCTGAAGAGATTTGAGGAGTGAGAAGATCAGGATCATGTATAAACTTAAAAGGCTCGGAATTGAAGATAAAGAAGAAATAAAGGCTGTGTTTACAGGTGTTTTTACTAAGGAACCCTGGTGTGATGACTGGTCTGACAAAGAGCAGCTGGACATGTATATCTGCGATCTGGTCGGACAGGGTTACTCCCTGACGTACGGACTGTACGATGGCGCGGATGAACTGATTGGCCTGTCCCTGGGATATATCAAGCACTGGTATACCGGCACGGAATACATCATTAATGAACTGTGTATAAAGACCGAGAGGCAGGGGACGGGAGCAGGGACGTTTTTCATAAATGAGATCGGGAAGGCTGTAAAGGAACTCGGGCTTAAGCAGATATTCCTTTTGACCGACACAAATGTACCCGCATATGAGTTCTATAAGAGAAACGGTTTTGTGGAATCGGAGACCTGTGTCGCGTTTTCGAAATTCATATAAATAAAAATTTCACTGCAGATCTGATACGTAAAAACGCGGTCCCGCAGCTCTTTGCAATGCGATCTGCTCGAGATCGTAGTCGTATGTAAGAGCCTTCATTTTCCCGGCCTGGGTCTTATTGCCGTTGTCGTCCAGGAACCAGGCATCTCCGCTCGTTCTCCAGTCGTTGACCTTCGTAACAAGTGTTCTTGCCGATTCATTGTCTACTTCATATGGCTTATGTTCTGTAAGTCGGCTTGGGTCCCAGATACGATTCCGGTATCTTTGCGCCTTCTTCGCAGATCACGATCTTCTGCAGGACGAGATTCGGGTTGACCGCATGGATGTTCAGAGTGTTCATTCCCTCTTTAAGCTCAACCGTGAAAGTTGTCTTGCGGACATTGTCAAGAACTCCCTGTGACCAGTACGGATTGCCGTCTCCGACAGCAAAGCCTTCAGGGATCATGTTGATCTTCTTTATGCTGCCCTCGTTTACGCTGACGCCGACAAGTATCCTGGGCTCGCGGCCGAAAGGATTGCTCGGGTTGGTATATAAGGTCACTTCATATCTGCCGGCTGCAGGGACCTTTATCCTGTATTCAAGATAAGGAGCATTCTTTGTGCCGAAAACCTTATCCTGAGGGTATGCCTTGACTGCATCCATGCCCCGGCTGTAGTCGGGAATGATGCGGAAAGATGCGGATGAAGGAGAAGAGAAACATCTGCTGTATCCTGTGGCCGGGATCGAGATGTAATTCATCCCGAAAGCGTTCTTTTCGAGGGATCTGTCAAAGATGTTGGCTTTGATCTGATCTTCTCCGTAATCTTTCCGTCCGGTCCAGTGATAAACGCTTTCTCCCTTGAAGGAGGATGTTCTGTTGAAGGGGACCTTGACGACGGTATAGCCGTCGGCGCTGTGAATGCAGAATTCTGCAGCATCACCGCACTTTATGGCGGAACGGTCGATCTTAACCTTCAGTTCGTAAAGCGAATAAGGCTTTACCGTACCTTCCGTTGAAGAGAAACTCAGTCCCTTGCAAGGATTCTCGACCGTGTATTTAACTTTCTTACCGCATGCAGTGCTTAAGAACAAAGAAGCTTCGTCACAGGAAGGATCGAGGAACTGATCCATAAGGAGAACACGGCCTGTCCAGAACTTGCCTTCGGTGCTCTGGCATGAGCCTTTAACGGTGGTGATGAGTCTTTCTTTGTTGGCAGGCTCAAATGTGCAGATAACGGGATTCCTGCAGCCTTCCTCACACCAGTTGTTGAAGCCGATGTGCTCTGACAAGCCCATGCCGTACCACTTGCCGCCATGTGTCGTGTGAAGTTCATCAACGATCATGCGGTCATATACGATGCATTTATTAATCTCGTCAGCAAGTGTCATGGCGTAAGTGCTTCCCAAGTCCGCAAATGCGTGATTCAAAGTGGTCAGGAGCCACATGCGCTGAATGTTAAGGCCGGCTGTAAGAGGGAGCCACAAGAACTCGTAGAAACCGAACTCCGTGTTTCCTTTGAGTTTTTCTCTCATTTTGCTGCACTTATTCAAGAGTTCTTCGATCTCATCAAGAAGATCGAAAGTCTCATTATAGTTAAAAGCGTTATAGACACGGTCGTTCATGGCTTCGGTCCGGCGTGCCGTCGTGATGCGGGTATAGCCTCTGAGCATCCCGCAGATCGCGCTCTTGTCAGATTTGGACAGGTTCGAACCGAAGATGCGGTCAACTATGTGCTTGGTATATTCGACGGCCGCATCGGGATTTGATGTTCCCCAACGGTCGAAATCGTATGCGAGATCAAGGAAGAACGACAGCGGATATTCATTGCTGAAGATATCGCCGACATTGACTATCCAGAGATCTCTTATGCCGAAGTCATATGCGGTGGTCATCTGTTCCCATGTCTTGGCAAGAGCCGATGTATTGAACCACTCGAAAGATATCGGAAGTCCGTGGTAGTCGAAATGATAGTACATGCCGTAGCCGCCCTTGTGCTTCCGCATTTCAGGCGTCGGAACTGTACGGAGATTTCCGAAATTGTCATCGCAGAGCATCAGTGTTACTCCGTCAAGTTCGGGATCGCCCATAAGTCCGGGTGTCTTGTCATCGCCATAGAAATACGGTTCGACTTCCTTATAAAGAGCGAGCATTCGCGGTACGGAGTCGAGATCCTTGTTTACGTATTTGCGGATGAGTTTGTTCTGCGTCTTCAGTACTTTTCTGAGCAGATCGATATTGTCTTTGAGCGTCGCATCTTTGCCCATGATCGCTGTATCAGCTTCTCCGCGCATTCCGACGGTGATGACGTTCTCGAACTTTCCGCTTCTCTTAAGGCCGTCCTCCCAGAAACGCGTGATGCCTTTCTCGTTCTTTAAGAAGTTCCAGGCATCTCCGTATATGGATCCGGGACCTCTTAAGTATTTATATTCCTCACCCTGTCTCAAACACGGCTCGTGGTGGCTCATGCCCATAACGACACCGAGTTCATCCGCGAGCTCGGCATTTGCGAGTCCGGGACCGTCGTCGGGGAAGATCTCCGCCCACATGGCCGGCCAGAGATAATTGCCCTTAAGTCTTAACAGGAGCTCGAAAACATGCTCGTACATCTTTGCGTTAAAACCGCCGAAGTTGTGCATGCAGAAATTGCCGAATGCCGGCCACTCGTCGTTAATGAAGAAGCCTCTGTATCTTACGGAAGGCTCTTTGGATACCATGCAGTAATCTGAGGGGATCTTGAAGGTCGTCATTTTCGGAGGCTTGATATCGAGCCAGTCGATGAAAGGGGAGACACCGAGCATCTCCGAGAGCTTGAACAGCCCGTATATCGCACCGCGCTTGTCACTGCCCGTTATTACAAGGGCAGAACCGATAACTTCGATCTTATATACTTCGCGCTTTCCGTCTATGCCGCTTGTGTCAACGCCGATATCCCTGATCAGCTTATCGCCTGTGACACCGACACAGACGGGAGACTTGCACACGGAAGACTCCACGACCTTCGGTTCGTATCCGAATACCGCCTTGATATCGCCTGCTACTTTTCCGGCTATCTTTCTGACACCGCTTAATGTGTCACGGCCGCATACGATCTCGATGTTTTTGTTTTTTATTCCGATCGAAGAGATGATAAAGTCCATACGCAAAACCTCGATATTTTATCTTCCATACAAGCATACAACATCTGACAAAGTTAATCTATCACAAATTCAGTGATACAGATTAATTATTTCCCATATCTTATATTGGAGCAATGCTTCGTTTCGTTCGGTGCGGATCCTGTTATCAAATCTGTTAATGCTATAATTTAAGAAAGATCATATATCAGAGGGGAAATATGGGATTCATCAGCAACGTCACCGGTACTTTGTCAGATTCGATAAGTTCGGAACTCAAAGACCAGCACTTAGAGACTTTCAGAACAGATTCCTTAGGTCAGGATATACTCGTTAAACGCGCAGTCAGGCAGAATTCCTTCGGCCGCAACCAGGGCAGCAGCGAGATCATCTCGGCAGGATCAAAGGTCATTATCCCTGCGGGCACCTACGCTCTTATGATCGACAACGGTAAGATCGTCGACAGCGTTACGGAACCCGGCATATATACATGGGAGAATTCATCTTCCGGATCTATTCTGTCCGGAGGAGTAAAGAGTGTAATGGGGGATGTTTTCGACAGGTTCAGATTCGCAGGCGAAGTCACGAAAAGCCAGAGGATATACTTCGTCAACGGACTCGAGATAATGAATCAGACCAGCAATGAATCTCTTCATCTGCCTTATCCGGATCCGGTCTACGGGACTCTGTATTTCAAGTTCAAGATAATGTTTTCATTCCGCATCGTCGACCCCGTAAGATTCTTCAAAAAGACAGGTAAGGCCACCACCGTATACGATTACATGGGTTCTCCCGCATTACCGAAACAGCCGTTTACGGAAGTGCAGGATCACATGGAGGAGGCGCTCAATCTTTGCGGTTCCCGCGATAAAGTGCCTTTTCCGCAGCTTCTATCAAATAAGAGCAAGTTGAAAGATGCCGTTAATGAAACGATATCTGAAGTATGGTACGAGCAGCGCGGAATGGTCGTCGAGTCGATAGCCATGACCGGATTGACTCTCGATGAAGCATCCAGAAAGCGTGTGGAACAGTTCGACTCGGCAAAGATCTTTGCCGACGATCCTGCCGCTCTTCAGGCACTTGTAGCTTTAGGCCTCACGAAAGCCATGAATTCCGCCGCATCAAATCCCGCGGGAGCCATGACAGGTTTTGCGGGTTTGGGCATGGCAGGTACCGTGGCCGGCAACATTCAAAACGGAGTCTCCGCCTTCGGAGGACAAAGCGTCACGGGTCCTGAGACCTGCCCGTTCTGCGGGACGCCGCTGCCTTTGCAGAAACCTCTTGAATACTGTCCGGCATGCAATGCTGACATAAGATCCTATTTCCAGGGTATGTCGTGACATAATTGCAACCTGAACAACCTGAAATGCAACTTGTGCGGATCTGCCCTCACGGCGGATACGCTTTTGCTATAGTCAGCTCATCAAGCAAAGCAAAAGGAGTTTCAGGAAAATGAAAAAGAACAGGATCATCAGGGGTTTGGGAATCACATTGGGCGTTATCGCATTTATCGGAGCAGCGGGATCCGTTGCGATGGGCGGATATATAGCAGACAGGATCCTTCATCAGAACAGCGATAAGGATACGCAGGATAACAGCATTAAACAGCTTGAAGTATGGGGATACGATACGGAAAAGTTCATTAACACATACACAGGTTCAGAGATCAGGGCTGTAGCTGAAGACGGAAATGAAGTTCCGGGAACATATTTCGATAATGGCAGCGATAAGGTTGTCATCCTCGTTCACGGTGCGGGAGGAGACAGGGTATGCACATATCCTCTTGCAGAACAGTACATCGAAGACGGTTTTGATGTCATCGCCATCGATCAGAGAGGCTGCGGCACAAATCCTGACGACAGGGTCACATTCGGCATAAAGGAAGAACTTGATGTTAAGGCAATGGTCAGGTACGCAAGAGAAGAATTGGGTGCGGAAAAGGTGATCGTCCACGGTCAGTCGATGGGTGCACAGACAACGGCGATCTACGCTTCAAATGTAACACCGGGTACCGTTGAGGCAGCAGACGCGGTGATCTGCGACAGCCCCGTTCCCGGAATGGAACTGGTCCTTAAGGAAATGTTCGGTGACGGAGATACGGATTCATTTGTTGCCTGCTATCTTACGGGTACCAGCAAGGTCTTCATGAAGGTTGTGGACGGAATCGATTATGATGACGGCGATACCATCAATGTGGTTAAAAATGATTACATTCCCACAATGATTATTGTCTCCGATAAGGATGAGGTCTGTCTCCCTGACCAGGTTATGCAGGTTTATGATAATATAGCGTGCGGAAATAAGATGATCCTCCATGTTGACAGTGCTCATATCGAAGGCATTATCGATGATCCCGAAGGTTATATGAACAGTGTGGAAAGCTTTTTGATCGGAACCGGAATCTGAAGAATGAAACTCAATCTGTACGAAGATAAGAACAATACCGATGAACATGTGGACATATATTATGCCAACATGCGCCCGTTGATCAGGCAGCTTGTTGATACGGTCAACTCGGAACGTCCGTCGCTGCGGGGCCGGCCGGCTGATGAGGATCTGGATGACGGGGAAGAGATCCTGCTTGATCCCAAAGAAGTCTATTATCTGGACCACATTGACCGCAAGCTGTTTGCCTATACCAGGAACGGAGTGTTCCGCATTATGAATACCCTCGCGGCATGCGAAGAGATGTTATGGAACTACGGCTTTGTCCGGGTGTCAAAATCGAATCTTATCAACATTTACAAGATCAGCCAGTTAAAACCCGATCTAAACATGAAGGTCTATGCACTGTTTGATAACGGGGAGCGGATCTGTATCAACAGAAGCTACAAGAAAAGCTTCAACGAATATCTCCGGAGAATGAGGAGGATGAGCTGATGACGGAAAAAATAAAAGAGTATCTCTTAGAGCTCTGCTGTGTTTATGCTTTCATGTCGGTTACAGGCGCGGTCGTCAATATCATCGCGGGAACGGAGACGAACAATATTAATGTGCTAATCATGTTTGCAACATGTGCGATCGCTACTTTCGTTCTTTTCCTTCACAAGCTGTTTGACGGCGTAAGCCCGCTTGCGATGATCATCATACAGTATCTTGTCGCGTGCGCTCTGGTAGGACTGATGCTCCTGTTGGTAAGCAGATTTGTAAGTCCCATCACCCCGCGCGGATGGTTTGAGTTTTACCGTTCGTTTACCATACCTTATATATTCCTGGCTGGGTTTTATTACTTCAGGGTGTTTTCCGAAGCCAAAAAGCAGAACAGACTGATCAAAGAGATACAGGATAAAAACACAGAGAGACAGGGATAATACGGCAGCAGCTTCTCCCGGCAAACAAGGGCGGTCCTAATCTTTAGTTTTTCTTTAGATTTGGTGAATGATTCTCTTAAGATCGTTTTTTATACTTACATCATCAAAGCGAAAGGAATAAGCGCGATGAATGATGTAATTTTTGAAGCAAGGAATCTTACGAAGAAATACAAAGAACAGTATGCTCTTAATGATGTAAGCATTTCCTTAAAGAAAAACCGCATATACGGTTTTATCGGTGAGAACGGTGCCGGCAAGAGCACGCTGATGAAGATCATGGCAGGTCTCATATTCCCCACGTCAGGCGAGATGACATTCATGGGGGAGACGGATCCTGCGGCAATCGAACAGAAGCGCAAGAGCACCGGAACGATGATCGAAGGACCTTATCTGTATCCTGGCTATTCTGTCAGACAGAATGTCGAGCTCCAAAGGATTCTTGTAGGCAATCCCGATGAGTCCGCAACGGACAGAGTGATCGAACTGGTCGGACTGGAAGACAGCAAAAAGAAAAAGGCCAAAAAGCTTTCGATGGGCATGAAGCAGAGGCTCGGCATCGCAATGGCGATGGTAGGCAATCCGAGATTCCTGATTCTTGATGAACCCATAAACGGTCTCGATCCCAAGAATATCGTAACTTTAAGGGGCATGCTTAAAAAGATAAACGAGGATAACGACTGCACCATCTTCGTATCGAGCCATATCTTAAGTGAACTCTATCTTCTGGCGACGGATTTTATATTCATCCATAAGGGAAAGATAATCGAGACGCTGACACATGAACAGCTGGAAGAGAAATGCAGTCAGTTTATCCTGATCAGGAACAGCAACATCCCCGAGACGGTGACTATCCTTGAAAAGCATTTTCCCGGTACCGCATACAAAGTGGAGACGGATGATACCGTCAAGGTTTTCGGCAGTTCCGCGATCATGCCTGAGCTGTCAGGATATCTGATGAAGGCCGGGATAGTCATATCAGAGCTTGCCGAAAAGGAAATGTCACTCGAAGAGTATTTTATCAGTATCACAGGGGGAACAAAGGAATGATCAATCTACTGAAGATCGAAGGATACAAGGCGAGAAAGTTTATACCTTTATACATCTGTCTGGGAATAGTAATCCTGATGGGAATTGACTGGTTTTTCCAGGGATTGAAGCAGGAGGCAATAGATTTAAGCAATTTCGCGACCATGCACGACGGTTTTGCCGAAGGCGTTCAGGACTGCTCGTTCTCTTTCCTGTACGGAATGATCATTGCCTGGTTCGCGGGAATAGATTTTACCAACAGGACATTGCACAGAGCAATCGTTTCGGGCAATAAGCGGTGGAAGATAATCGTTGCCAAGCTTATTTCGACAGGACTGATGGTATTTATCATCCACTTCCTGGAAATTGTCGGGCAGACTGCAGTATTCGGAAGGCAGTTCGGTTATTCTTTCGAGGGATTCTCCGTACGTGATCTGTTATGGCTGGGTGTCGTCACGCTTCAGATCGCCGCGATGACCGCTTTCTACCTGCTGATCACCGTCGTCTGCGGAAATGTTTACACGGCTCTTTTCGCCTGCGTTACCGTATCCACATTGGCCGGAAACGTATTGAGGAATTACCTCGGAGGCAACTACATATATGAGCACTCGTTCTTCTGTCTGGCGAAAAGCTCATCGGCAGCTGATTTGATACCCTGTGCCCTGTGTGCAATAATAGCGGTTATCGCACTTGTATTTGCCGCATCATTTATCTTCAATAAAAAAGATGTAGCCAATTAAGTCATTCTGAATAATCGGAGGACCGGAAATGTTATATGTGATCATCATCCTTATAATACTGGTCCTCTTTTTATTTGTCAGATTACTGCTGCTTAAAAAGGAACTTAAGCGCATTACAAAAGAGATGAAGAATAATCCCGCAAAAGCCCATATGAACATGGATTTTATCGACGGGGATCTTCAGAACATGATCACTGAAGTTAACGCTCTGTACGATGAGATCATGCATATAAAGGCAGAGGGTAAGGATGAGGAAAGAAGGATAAGGGAATCCATCTCCATGATCTCTCATGACATGAGAACACCTCTGACTTCCGTCATCGGATATCTTCAGGTCGCAGAGAGAGCGGATAACGCGGATGAAAAGAATGCCAACATTGAGATAGCTCTGGAGAGAGCCCGCTATCTGAATGATCTCGTTAATGATTTCTTCGACATTTCCCTCATAGAATCCGAACAGGTTGAGATAAGTTTTGAGAAGGTGAATCTCTCAGAGACGATCTGTGAAGAGATACTTGCCGAGAGTCCGGAGATCGACAGAAAAGGCATAGTTCCGTTGTTTGAACAGTCTGACCGGGATATTTATGTAATAGCTGACAAAAAGAAGCTTGCAAGAGTTATACAGAATCTTATTTCCAATGCCGTGAAGTATTCGGAAGAAAGGCTGGAATTCAGGATAGTTGAAGATGATCCTCAGAAAGTAACGCTGAGCATAATCACCGATTCATCCGGAGAAATAGATACGGACAGGATCTTTGACAGATTCTATCAGAGCGATCCTTCCAGGAACAAAGGCGGTGCGGGCCTGGGTCTTTATATCTGCAAGAGTTTTGTGGAGATGATGGACGGAACCATCTCGGCCGTGCAGGACGGCAAAACATTTGAGATAAGGCTTGCTTTTTCCAAAGCCTGATGATCAGTCAGCCATCCGGTAACCCATGCCGTATACGGTATCGATATAAGGTTCGTCCGTGAGCTTTGCGATCTTTTTCCTGAGGTTGCTCATGTGGACGTTCATGGTATTGTCTTCGCTTATGTAACTGCTTCCGGTCACGCTCTCAAAAAGATTACGCTTCGAAAAGATCTTGCCCGGATTGCCCAGCATCAGCTCCAGGATGGAATATTCCATTGCGGTACAGACAAGTTCCTGATCTCCTATGTAGATCCTTCTTGAATCTTTTTCTATCCTCATCTGCTTATAAGACAGATTCTCATTCTTGTCTTCAACTCTTCTGAGGACCGCTTCGAGACGGAGGATGACTTCGTCTATGTCAAACGGTTTGCAGATAAAATCGTCAGCGCCCAGCCTTAACAGTTCGATCCTGTTATGGACGTCGCTTTTTGCAGACAATACTATTACCGGTGTTTTCTTGACTTCCCTGAGAGATCTTAAAACTTCTTCTCCGCTCTTCACGGGGAGCATGAGATCCATAAGGATCATCTTATAGTCCTTTTCGAGAGCCATGTTAAGGCCAGTAAGACCGTCGGTGCAGCTGTCGACCTCATAGCCGCTCTTTTTCAGGATGCCGCATAGCAAGGAGTTTATCGTCTGATCGTCTTCGATTACCAGTATCATTCTTTATTCACCTTTATCCCTTAATATTCCGTGGTTTAAACGGAAGACTGAATAATTATACCATTTGTGAATGCGCAGCAGGTTACATCCCGTTTTGCATTAACCGGACAGGCATCAATGGTATAATCGTTTTACTCGGGAAAACAGGATATAGGAGGAACATCGTGATGATTACCGGATCATTTGATAACGCGACTGAGGCAATATGCAAGCCGTATAAGAATGAAGAGGCAAAAAAGGTCGATGCCTGCATTCTGACTTTCTCCAATGAGATCCTGCAATATGTCCTTGAAGCTTATGACTGCACCAAAATCGGCGATCTTTATTCCGCGAACGGAGCAAAGCCTGTTTACGGGTTCACATACAAGGGAAAAGAATTCGCGGTATATATGTCCTTTATTGGCGCTCCGGGCTGCGTTGGCGACATGGAAGATTCAGTATCCGTCATAAGCACGAATAAATTTATAGAGTTCGGCGGCTGCGGGTGCCTGAACAAAGAAATAGCCAGAGGAAAGGTTATGGTTCCCACGGAAGCCTATCGTGATGAGGGAACCTCATATCACTACGCGCCGGCTTCCGATTACATAAGAGTGAAAAACAGCGAAAAAGTCGCTGAGTTTATGGAACAGGCTGGTCTTCCATATGTTAAGGGCAGGACCTGGACTACCGACGCATTATACCGCGAGACCAGAGGCAATTTTGAGAAAAGGAAGAGCGAAGGCTGTATCTCAGTCGAGATGGAATGCGCGGCGGTTCAGGCCGTGTGTGATCTCAGGGGATGGGATGCCTATTGCTTTTTTACTTCCGGCGACCTTTTGGATGCCCCGAAGTGGGATCTGCGGATGGAGAAGGGGCAAAAGAAACACTCACAGCATGATCCCGGACATTTCGAAATAGCTCTTGAACTTGCCTGCTACGTTGCCGGCTGATCCTGACTGCCCGGCATGGCAGTTTAGGGGAGCCCTGACCGCAAGTAACACTGTTACATCCGCTCAGCCGTAGGGCTTTCGGGGTTGTCCCGTTTCCGGTAGGAAAACTAAAAAATTGACACATAAACAGGCTCCGGGGTCGTTTTCCGGAGCCTGATTTTTCGGGAACATGACCTGAAAAATGGGTTTCACACAACGGATGGCCATGTCCTCAGAAACCAAGGGTTGTGGTTTTAGTAGATTGTTTTTTCTTATGCAATAGCCTTTGCAGCCTTGTTCGCGCTGACGAGTTCCGGTGTTTTGCTCTTTCTCATGAGGAAAATGAAGATTCCGGTAAAGATGGGGACCAGGACGAGGCTTCTCAAATCAAGGCGGTTGATAGTATCTACGTCAGATGCACCCCAGAGCATTCCGTTGTAAACGAAGCTCGCTCCGTCGATAAGCGCATGGATCAGTACCGTGGGCAGGATGCTTCTGCCGGATCTGTATGTGATCGCGCCGAATACAAGACCCAAAGCGATTGCGTTTGCTGCCTGAATGAGTACGAAGGTAAGTGATACGCCTGCGAGGAGGTTCTGAAAATGATTGAGTCCGAATACCGTTGCCGTGCATACGATCGATAAGATCACGCCTTTTCTGGTGTTTGAACCGAAGAAGTCCATAAAGAGCTCCTGAATGACGCCTCTGAAAAGGCCTTCCTCAGCTACGCCTATAAGGAACCACCTGATTATGACCAGTACAATCTCTAATGCAGGGATGAGTGTCTTGCCGGGCAGATCCAGAAAGCCTGCCAACATCAGGAGCGTGTATGTGATGAGCATCGGCAGTCCGCAGACAAGACCCGTCGCCAGACCTTTTCCCGTGATCTTAAGTACGTTTATCTTTTTAAAGAGGAAAATAAGTCCTACGGTAATCAGTGCACCGATAGCTTCGATCACAAAAGATCTGTAGTTCCCGTTTGTTGGTAAGATGGCTTTCAACTGAGTGGGGAAGATTGCCTTTAATGTAATGAGCAGTCCGTTACCCATAAAGAGTGAGAATGCTATTGCTAAAACTTTCTTGATCTTTTCGCTTGTGTTCATGTCCGTTTCTCCTTGGTTGTTGTGTGATGCCCTGACCATAGCAAAACGGACTGCCAAGATACACGACATGAAGCGACTGAAGGGTAAAAAACTCTGCCAGACAAGGTTGTCGGGTGGCCCGGAAGCCTTATAAATTGGGCATTCTTACACTTTGTGGTAGAATATCCGGTGAAACGGAAAATATGGGAGAAAAGTATGGACACGGTCAAGATCGGAGCCTTTTTAAGGGAACTCCGCAAGGAGAAAAACCTCACTCAGGAGCAGTTAGCCGACGTTTTTAACGTGTCGGCAAGGACGGTCTCAAGATGGGAGACCGGCAGCAACATGCCGGACATCGGTATCCTCGTGGAAATCGCTGACTACTATCAGCTTGACGTAAGAGAGATCCTGAACGGTGAGAGAAATGCCGCTGTGGCCCCGGATGACGGCTCAAACCTCAAAGAAGTGGCCGAATATGCCGACAAAGAGAAGGAGAAGATGGCCGTAAAGGCCAGGATCTACGCCATAGCCGGGATCTGCGGCATGTTCATCTTCGGCTTGATCAGGGCATTTGGCTCTTCTGACAGCATGATCTGCAGGCTCATCGCGTCGGTTGCCCTTATCCTGGTCTACGCGGCACTGGCTTCGAGCCTCATCTACACTTCGTCCCGCCTTCAGACCCTGCAGCGCAAGCTTAAGTCGAAGATCAGAAAGAACCTTGTCCTCATCATCGTAACCATCTGCATAGGTGTGATACTGCTGTTTACGCTCGTCCCGATGCTCCTGATAGGCTCGACCGGCTGACGGCAGGGCAGATCACAATTGGTTATTCAGCAACGGTGCGTTAAAAGGGAAAGCCGAACGGTCAGAAAGGATACCGGATGAGATTTGAGAGCATAACAGTTAAGGATAAGACAGGCGAAGAGATCGAACTCCGGAATGCCGACGTTCAGGACGCCGGGGCACTTATCGAATATTTGAAGGTGACTAATGCCGAGTCGCCGTATCTTATCTGCGAGCCTGAAGAGATTACTTTGAGCCTTGAGCAGGAAATCGAGATCATAAAAAGGAAAGAAGCTGCGGAAAGAGAGCTTCTTCTGTTGGCTTTTGAGAACGGACGGCATATCGGGAACGTCTCGCTCATGAGCGTCGGCATCTCAGTAAGATATAAGCACAGATGCAGCATCGCGATAGCTCTGTACAAAGAATACTGCGGGAGAGGCATCGGAAGGATAATGCTAGGGGAGGTATTGGATGTCGCGAAAAAGACCGGATACACTCAGGCGGAACTTGAGGTGGTCACGGAAAATACCGGCGCCGTTCACCTGTACGACTCTCTCGGGTTTGTTAAGTACGGCCAGCTTCCGAACAGTATGAGATACAGGGACGGGCGCACGGTCGATTCGTATCTTATGGTTAAAGAATTATAAAAGGCCTTATATGATTAAAGAGCGTAAAAAGATTTGCAAAGTGTCTCTGATCGGATTTCTGCTCTCTTTTATTACGCCTTTGTCCCTGCTCTTTGTGAGTATGTATGTCACGAATAATCCCGATGACGGTTTTCCGGTTTTGCTCTTATGGTCGGTTATAGGCTTTTGGTTTTCCCAGGCTGCGCATACTGTTTCAGAAATTGGGATCATCCATTGTGCCGTAAAGAAAAGGAGAGGCATAGCATTAAGTGTGATCGGAATCGTAATCTGTCAATTGATTATGTGGGTTGCAGTTATTGTGTTTTGTGTCCTGTTCTTACACGAGAGTCCGCCCATGCCGGTAAATTGAGTTTGTAAGACGGTTACCGATCCCGGTTAATTGGCAGACCAATTGTGATCTGCCGATATGCTGACTACCTTTTGCATTTTTTCAACCCTTTTACACCCCCTAAAAGGGTTAGAATTCTGCAATCCTTTTGAATTTGCATCTTTTCAACCCTTTTTGTCCTCTCAGAGGGTCAGAATACTGCAATCCACTGTAACTGCCAATATCATAGAATTAAAACGGAGCTGATCCCGTTTTGAGACAGCTCCTTAGTGTTTTTTTGTATTACCTTCATATCTTTTACGGATTCTCAATGATAAAGGTGTTATATTACGCGATCCTGGGGCCCTTGATCATGAGGTCTTTAGCTATCTTCATTGCATCTTCCCATGTAATGGAACGGCCCTGATAGAAGTATTCATTATCATAGATGCAGTGACTGACGCAGGTGATACCGATCTTTGCCCAGGCTTCGTCTATCTTTGCAGAACAGTAATCCCAGTGGGTCGTTACATACATGTCTCCGAGTATCTCGTCGTTTAGACCAAGATCATGAAGAAGTTTGCTGTCATTTGCTACCTGGCCGATCCCGCCGCCGTTTATTGTGTCGAGCTGAACCATATCGAGTTCCATCTTTTCGAAGTTTTTCATTTTTCTGTCCTCCTTGGTTGGTGGTGTTTTGTTTATGGTTTCATTATCACTGGCGGCTATAAGTCAAACAATCAGTAATCAAGGGGCGATCCGTTGCATTGGCAACACATACGTCACTGTGTGTCGCGTATATAGTGAAAAAATAAGCCGGGATGCCGTGATACGGGCTGCAAAAGCGGATTTCCGGCTTGTCTGTTCCTGAATGGTATAATGTCCGTATCCGGGGGTATGGCGAAATATGACTTTTCAATATTTGTTTGGCGAAGCAGATACTTACATCCAGGCAGCTTTATTGCTGGCAGGTCTGGTCTTTGCGGTCATGGGAACGGTTTCTTCCGATGCGGAAAAGGGCAGGAAGAAACTGGGGATCTCATTGATTATAGTAATTGTCTTCCTTATGTTTATGTGGTTTGAGATATTCGCATATGGAATAGGGCAGGGCTAAGCCGGTCAATGGGGTTATATGGATAATTCGAAGCTGTTGTTTTTCGATGAGTATGAACAGTTTTATAAGATGACCGGCAGTTCAAAGGCATTTGAAGCTTTTTGCAGGGATGCTTTCGGGCAGGATCTTTCTCAGGACGGGTTCAGCGATATAAGACAGGTAAACCGTATCATCAGCCATATTCCCGCAGGAGAAGATGTTCATATCCTTGATGCCGGATGCGGCAACGGGAAGATGCTCGGGTATCTGCAGGAAAAGACCGGTGCATATATCCACGGATTTGATTATTCAGGAAATGCGATTGATTCAGCCAGGAAAATGTTCCGGACCAAAGCGGATTTCAGACAGGGAGCTATCGGGGAAATAGATTATCCTTCTGAACGATTCGATCTGGTTGTCTCCATGGATTCGATGTATTTTGCACCCGATATGGAGAAGTTCGTCCTGCAGATAATGAGATGGCTGAAGAAAGACGGAGTGCTGTTTGCAGGTTACCAGGAAGGCGATGTCATGCCGAAGACTGAAAGCCCGAAAACCACAGTCCTCGTACAGGTCTTCGAAAAATGCAATATTCAATACGAAGTCGAAGATATAACCTTTGAAACCTACGAATTGCTCAAAAGGAAGAGAGAGGCGGCACTCCTTCATCAAAAGGATTTTGAGCAAGAAGGCAATGAAGAATGGTTTGATCTGCTGATGCTCCAGACGGAATGCGTTAAGGATCCGTTCGAAGAGTTTGCCCGTAATATGGCAAGGTACATATACGTTGCGAGAAAGTAAGCATCTGAAAGCCTTCCAAAGAAAAATCAGTCCTGCAGGATGCGGTATGTGATATCCTCATACTCTGCGTATTTCTTTGCCTTCATCAGTTTTTTGATGTCTCGTTCCTTGCCGTCGAAAAGAGAAAGAGTCTGCCAGTAAGACCAGAGTTCCCTCATCTTGTAAAGGACATTGATATCGGGTGACATGACTTCCTGATAGCCGTGATAAACGGCGTCATGCAGTTTACTGAATTGTCCGGGATCGGTTTCTGATGTGAAACCTTTAAGCTTGTCAGCCAGAGAAGGATCTGCGATCAGGCCTCTGCCCAGCATTATGGTATCGGGACTGCCGCCGAACGCACCTGATAATTTATCGTAGTCCTTACGGGTGAAGATGTTCCCGTTATACACAAGAGGACATTTTGAATGCTCCAGTGCGTAGACGTAATATTCCTTACGGGGTTCACCTTTATAAAAGTCGGATCTGATCCTCGGGTGTACGATCAGTTCGCTTAACGGAAAGCCGTTAAAGATATCCATAAGGTCATAGAATTCATCGGGATTGAAATATCCGAGTCTCGTTTTGACCGATATCTTCATGTTTTCAATTTCAGACCAGACGTAGATGTCATCCAGAAATCTCTGAAGAGCCAATGTTTCCGGAAGGAATCCCGCGCCCTTGCCCTTTGCACAGACGGTTCCGGAGGGGCATCCGAGATTCAGGTTCACTTCTTTGTAACCCATCTCCTGAAGCTCCTTTGCCGCTTTGATAAAGCAGTCTGCACTGTTCGAAAGGATCTGGGGTACCAGGTTTATCCCGGTGTTGTTCCCGGGAGAGACATCCCTGCGCTCCCTTGATGTCATCGGAGCCTTTTCGGAAGGGGAGATGAACGGCGTGAAGAATTTGTCGACGTGACCGTAGATCCCGCTGTATGCATTGCGGAATATGTAACCTGTAATGCCTTCGAGCGGGGCGAAATATATCTTCATGTGATCCGAGATTTTTCCTTTAACAGGCTGCTGTTTCCCTGGAACGCAGGTTAATTCAGGGCTGTCTTTTGCAGCGCCTGATCATCTCATCAGCGTCCCTGAAACCGCGGACTTTTTCGAGTTCGATCAAGGCGCTTTTGTAGGACTTGTTGTCAAAGAAATGCTTGCCCCTGCAGTAGATCTCCAGCTTGCGCGCTTCTGCCTGTCCCTGCTTACAGATACTGATAAGTTCGGACGCGATCGTATCGTTAAACTTGCCGCACTCGGTCATGGCCTGCCTGAACAGCAGATCGGCTTCATCTGCCGCAGCCATATCCGTCCTGGTGTCCAGGATCAGGTTGGCTTTGCTGATAATAGTGCTTATACGGGAATATTTGGGATAGAGCTCTGCAATGGCCCACTTGTTTCCGCAATTTGCACACTTGCAGGTTATATCTGCAAAACTGTAGATCAGCTTTCCGCCGCACACTTTACAGTTAAAGGTTATCTTATCATTTGTGGAAGTCTTGGGACTTTCAGCCGGCTCCTCTCCCACTAATGATTCAACGGTAACGTCGTAAAAATCCGCGATCCTGACCAGCATCTTATAATCGATCGGAAGGCGGCCCGCCTCCCACATATAAACCATGATTGCCGTGACACTGAGAGCTTCTGCCAATGCTTCCTGAGTGAGCGAATGCTTTTCCCTCAGTTTCTTTAAGTTCTCGGCAAGTACTTTCATATCCATTTTTAGAATCTCCTGTCCGCTGTCTCTCATATATGATAGCGGAAATGGGGGGCTATTTAAACAGATTTTTATTCTTTCTGTTAATGAGGCGGAGAAGTCACCCTGAAAAGCTTTGTTATATAATCGAATAAGATTTCAGGCAGTAAGACATGTTGTCATATGCGCGGAACCAGGGAGCAATGAAAATGGACGAGAGACTTTCGAAGCAGATAGCTTTTTCGCTTGAGATAGACAAAGAAAAAAACATAACCCGCCAGACACATCTGTCCGGACACGGCAGGAACGAGACAGACGCCGAGCATGCATGGCATATGGCCATAATGGCATACCTGCTCCGCGAGTATGCCAACGAGGAAGTCGACATCACAAAGGTCATGCTGATGTGCCTCATCCACGATATCGTTGAGATAGATGCAGGGGACACGTATGCCTACGACAGTGAAGGTCTTGCGACGCAGAAGGAGCGTGAGGATCTTGCCAAGGAGAGGATATTCTCTCTGCTTCCCGAAGATCAGAAGGCAGAACTTATCAGTCTGTTTGATGAATTCGAGGAATACAGCACACCTGAATCAAAATATGCCCATGCCATGGACAATTTCCAGCCTCTAATCCTGAACAACAGCAATAACGGGGGAGACTGGAAGGAGCACGGCGTGTCGTCGGCACAGGTCTACGGCCGCCAGTCCAAGACCAGGCTCGGTTCCGAAAAGATATACGAGATTACGGATCAGATCATCCGTGAGAACATACGGAAGGGTAATCTGAAAGAATGATCATACAGATGCGTTACCGGAGAAAGAATATGAAGAAAGATATAAAGAAGACTGTCTGTCTGGCATTAACGGGATTGATGCTTTTTGCTTTCACGGCTTGCACCACCTCTGAGACCACGGAGCCGGTAATGAGCCATCCGGAAGCTTATACCGAGGCCACGGTGCAGTATGAGGCACCGAAACCCGGCCTCGATTATTTTGTTCTTGTAAACAAGACCAACAAGCTCCCCGATGACTGGGAGGACATACTCGAGACCGTCACTGTTACCAACTCCGTCGGCGATACCGTCGAAGTCGAAAAGGAGCATTCATGAAGACTATTCTTATCATCGAGGATGATTCCGTGATACAGGACATGCTGAAGATATTCCTTACCAGGAACGGATTCAGTGTTTTGAGTGCCTATTCGGGAACCGAGGGCCTTCTGGTGCACGGCAAAAATGTTGACCTGATCCTTCTCGATCTGATGCTCCCGGGGAAAAGCGGCAGGGATATCATCGAAGATCTCAGGAAGAAGAATGACGTTCCCGTGATAGTCATGAGTGCGGTAAGTGACATCAGTTCCAAAGTCGACATGTTCGGCAAAGGCGCGGATGACTATATCACCAAACCCTTCCATAATGAGGAGTTGCTTGCCAGGATCAACGCCAGGTTCAAGGAACACAGACCGGTGGTATCCGAGATAAGCGTCGGAGGGCTTGTCATAAAGACGGACGAGCATACCGTCAGCCTGAACGGCGTGGTGATCCCTTTCTCGAAATACGAATACGATATCGTTCTCATCCTTGCTGAAAACTGCGGGAGGATCGTTACGAAGAGCACGCTTTTTGAAAGAGTGTGGGATTATGCGGCGGAAGCGGACGAGAACACCCTTAACGTGCACATGAGCAGGATCAGGAAGAAACTTAAGGATATCGATCCGGAGACTGAATATATCGAGACCGTAAGAGGAGTCGGCTACAGGATGAAGTCCGGCCGTTAAGGTAAATGTAAGGTTGCCGTTAATTTCCGTGTAAGACTTATCGGTTAGGATAAGATCATAAAACCGGCAAAAGCGGAGGATCTATGAAAGAGACGATACTTAAGACAAGCGGTCTGACCAAGTGCTACGGCAAGCAGAAGGCACTTGACGGGATCGATCTTACGGTGAACCGCGGCGAGATCTGCGGCCTGATAGGAAAGAACGGAGCAGGCAAGACCACCCTGATGAAGGTCATTACGGGACTTACCTGTGTGGATAACGGAACGTTCGAACTTTTCGGAAAAGCCGATGTAAAAGAGGAACGGACGAGGATTGGATGCATCATCGATTCGCCGGCTTTTTTCGGCAATCTTTCCGCATATGACAATCTGAAATATTACTGCATCTTAAAGGGCATAACCGATCTTACCAAGATAGGAAAAGCCCTTGAGTGCGTTGGCCTCACCGATACCGGCAAAAAGAAATACCGCAATTTCTCCCTTGGCATGAAGCAGAGGCTCGGGATAGCATTGGCCATTCTGGACGAGCCGGAACTTCTGATCCTCGACGAACCGATAAACGGCCTTGACCCGATCGGAATTGCCGACATGCGCGAGTTGTTCAGAAAACTGAATAAGGAGGCAGGCATCACTATAGTGATCTCAAGCCATATCCTTCCTGAACTCGACAGTCTGGCCACGAGATTTATCTTCATCGACAGCGGTCGCATCGTTAAGTCTTTGTCCAAGGAGGAACTCGACGATGAATGCCGTGTCAGCCTGAACATTACCTGTGATGACACGTCAAAGGCATCGACCATTCTCGAGAGATATCTCGGAATAAAAGAATATAAGATAACGGATAGCAGGACCATAAAGATATACGATCCCGCACAGGAGGAAGAACTGCGCGCTGCCCTGGAAAAAGAAGGCATGCAGATCTTAAGTGTCGAGAGCAAGGGCGTTTCGCTCGAGGATTATTTCAGGATGATCGTCGGCGACCGTCCGGAGAGCGGGAGGTAAATCGTAATGCTGAATCTGATAAAAGCCGATCTTTTCAGGATCTCAAAAGATAAACTCTGGATCGCCGTTATTATCGTCGTACTTATCGTCTTCACGATCCCGAGTACTTATACACTGTCCGGCATGGGCGGTCTTTCGATGTACGACCAGGGTGTCTATCTCGATGAATATGTTGAATCGCGCCTTCCCGATTACGGCGTGGAGTATGCGTATGAACTGACCACTGCGCAGTACCGTGAGATCGTATTCTCCCTCGACGGTTATAAGACCGACATCAACATAATAGGCGGAGCCTATATTCCGCTTTTCGAGATGATAATTATTCTCGAGGTGCTTCTTGTCACACGCGATTTCTCGATCCATTCGATCAAGAACACATTGTCATCACCGGTAAACAGAAAGACTTATTTCTTCGCCAAATATGCGGCCATCATGATGCTGTCATTTGTAATGCTCATAGCGGTAAATCTTTCCGTATGGATCAGCAATATCATCATAAACGGTGCGGTAAGAGCAATCCCGTTCGGGACGCTGATACTATATACCTTTCTGACGCTTATCCCTCTTACGGCATTTGTTTCTCTGGTCCACTGTGTGGCTTTCCTGATCAGGAAGAGTCTCCCGTTCTGTCTTGCAACGATATGCACGGCACTTTTTGCGAGCAATCTTTTTGTCAGTCTGTCTTTCATGCTGGGAGGAGGCGATACGAAGTTCGTACGCCTTATCACGTACTTCCTTAGTTCCATGTACAGCGGTGTGACCTGTACGAATGATGAGGAATATGTTAAGTATCTCATCACCAGCATCCTGATATGTGTTATCTTAACAGCAGTATCCTTGACGGGAGGTTATCTGTTCTTCAGAAAAAGAGAGATCAAATGATATATGTCGTGGTCATCCTGGCGGTAATATGTGTTGTGCTTTCCGTGCTGCTGATACTTCAGAAGCGCGAACTTAACAATATCACAAGAACGCTTAAGGAACTCCGCGAGAATCCCGGAGATCGGACCGTTCATTCGTCGGGCGGCTCGAAAGAAGCTGATAAACTCATAAGCGAGATCAATCTTCTTCTTACCGGCCTCCGTGAAGAGAGCAGGAAATACCGCCGCAAGAGGCACGAACTTGATAACATGATGACCAATATCTCTCACGATCTCCGCACCCCGCTGACATCAGCGGTCGGTTACCTCGAGATCATCCGCTCAGGCGGTCTGTCACCGGAAGAGGAGGAGAGAGAGCTTAAGATCATAGCCGAGCGCCTCGCAAGGCTCCAGGAACTCATAGATTCGTTCTTTGAGTTTTCCCGCATCGTATCAGAGGACAAGACTCCGGTCATGGAACCGTTGAACCTTGTCGCAGTCGTTGAGGAATCCGTGTCAGGCCTTTACGATGCCTACGAATCAAGGGGCCGCCATATAGAGCCGGAGCTCGGCGGACCACGCTATGAAGTTATGAGCAACCGCATGATGCTCTCCCGCATAATAGATAATCTGATATCAAATGCCCTCAAGCACGGGACCGGAGACCTTCACATAGTCCGTGAGGGCTCCAGACTCATCTTCCGCAATGATATTCCGGAAGGCGAACTGATCGACACTTCCAAAGTCTTTGACGAGTTCTGGACCACGGATACTTCCAGAACCTCAGGCAGCACAGGACTGGGGCTTGCGATCGTAAAGCAGTTTGCGGACATCCTCGGAATAGACGTGTCCGCTTCCGTGGACGGCGGCACTTTTGTGATCACTCTGGAATTTCCTTGATCAGGCGCATTTTCACTGTAAACAGCAAATAAAATTGTCACATGAGCCGTAGACGGTAGTGTATAATGCTATCCCGAAAATACCGCCCCGACAGGGTTTTAGCATAGAGGTACACGGATGAGAGCATTAAGGATCTTGCGCAATTATTTCTTTTACAGCGGCATCGAAAAAGAAGAGTACGAAGCCGTAAAAAAGGATGCATATATCTCAAACTATTTTGTATGGCGCATACTCCATTTTGTCATGGTTGCAGCCTTTGCTTTCCTTTACCTGAGTTCTCTCGTAAATGCTCTTCTGGAGTCAAACAAAACATTCTATCTGTTTGGTCTTGCTTATTCCGTATTTGCCTGCTGTCTTTTCCTTATCCTGAAGAAAGACTCTCTTTTGGCTCAGCTGATAATCTATCTGTCGATCTCCCTGATGTTTGTTTTCGCCTGCCTTATCACTCAGAATAAGCCCGAGATCCCTGCCACTACATTTATCGTGCTACTCCTGATCGCGCCGATGTTCATGATAGACAAGCCGTTTTTCATGACTTTCGAACTTTCTGCCGCATCGGCGGTATTCCTCATCTGGATGTATAAAGTAAAGCCCTATGAGATATGGGAGATGGATATGATTAATGTCGTCATATTCACCGTTGTCGGAATAATCCTGAACATCATTGCAAATTCGATCCGCATCAAGGAGTTTGTCCTGACAAGAAAGATCAATATCCAGAAGGACACCGACGAGCTGACAGGTCTGATGAACAAGGGAGCCCTGACAAGAGAGATCAATGCTTTTCTTGAGGACGGAACGAAGAACAAGGGCATCATGTTCCTCATGGATGTCGATCATTTCAAGTCAATAAACGATACTTTGGGACACGATGTCGGAGATAAGGTTATCGAAGAACTGGGCAAATTGCTTGGTGCAATGTTCTCCAAAGGTGAGATTGCCGGACGCTTTGGCGGCGATGAGTTCATCGTTTTCATCAAGGATTCCGATGATCCTGAAGCTGCGGCCAAAGCTGCGGAGTCCATTGTCAGGGAAGCATATGAGAAGATTTCATTTCCGGATAAGGACCGGAAAGTCAGTGTCAGTATCGGCATTGCGATCTATAACGGCATTGAGAAGAACTATTCCGAGATCTTCAAAAAAGCCGATATCGCCATGTACAGAGCGAAAGCGGATGCGGAAAACAGATTCTGCTTTTACGAATGAATTGATTTAAGTGTTGGCTTTTTTGCCATGTTATAATACTTCACGTGGTTTGACGGACTTCGGTGCCGTTTAATGAGAGCAGGGGAGTATGAGACGTTTATTTGAAGTTGATCTGAAAGATTACGAAGGCTGTTCCAAAGTCTTCAGAAGGCCGTCAGCAAGGGCAATAATCATTAAAGGCGGTAAGCTCGCCCTGGTCTATGCAGCCAATGAAAAATACTATAAATTCCCGGGCGGCGGGATCCATGATGACGAAGATAAAAGACAGGCTCTGATCCGTGAAGTAAAGGAAGAGGTCGGCCTTAATGTCATTCCCGGAAGCATAACCGAATACGGGAGCGTTCTCAGAAGACAGAAGAGCGACAGGGATGAGGATACCGTTTTCGAGCAGGAGAACTATTACTATCTGTGTGAAACGGAAGACGTCCCGGGCAGCCAGAACCTCGATGAATATGAGAAAGAAGATGGCTTTATGCTCGTATATGCCGATATTGACGAGGCGATAGAAGTCAATGGCAGATATACGAGCGAAGTCTTTTTCAATGAAGTGATGATCGGCAGGGAAAAGCGCGTGCTGGAGATTATCAGAGCCGAAATGTTCTGATCACGGCAGTTCCGGACACCTGATGAATAAAGAACTGCACTATCCCCAAGGCTCCGCCCGATAAATATATTTGATATAATAGAAAGATAATTGACTGTATCGGCCCTCAGCACTTTCAGAAGACACGGAGATATTCAATGGGGTTTATTTCGGACAAGCATTGCAGGACACCTTTGTGCAGGTTTTTCGTTCTTGCCTTTGCGGTCATTTTAGTGACCGTCAGCCTTCCCTTTGCCGCCTTTGCTGATGACGGATCGGAAGTTGTCCGGGTAGGTTATTACGAGAATGAAGTCTTCCAGGAGGGCGCGCAGGACGGTGAGGTCAAGAACGGCTACGCCTATGAATACTACCGTAAGCTCTCGGAATATACCGGTTGGGAATATGAATACGTATACGGCGAGTTCGGTGAGCTCTATCAGATGCTCCTCGACGGCGAGATCGATCTGCTTGCGGGTCTTGCCTGGAGAGAAGACAGGGCTTCGATAATTGGCTATCCGAATGCCGTAATGGGCAACGAATCCTACTACCTCGTCAAGTACGATGAAGGTGCGGACATCACGGCTGATCCCGCCACTTTGAACGGACGCCGGATCGGCGTTTTGGACAGCGCGATGGTCGGGGTTCTGGAAAAGTATCTCGAAGACAATCATGTTACTGCCGAGGTGGTGACTTATTCTGATTATACCCAGCTGTTCGACGCTTTCGATTCGCGTGAAGTCGATGTACTTGCTGCAGAAAGCGACGGTGCCCACGGCAGGGAGCATTCTGAGGTGCTGACCGTTTTCGGAACTTCGGATTATTACTTGTGCGTAAATATCAACCGCCCGGATCTTTTGGCTGAATTGAATACCGCGCAGACACTGCTGGCCGCGGAAGAACCCAATTATCTTAATTCACTGCGTGCGAAATACTATTCCGTCAGTGTTACGGCAAGGGCTTTTTCCCAGGCTGAGCGGGAATGGATGAATGAACACACCTCGCTCCGTGTAGGTTATCTCGAAAACTATCTGCCCTACAGTGATACGGATAAAAACGGTGAGGTGACGGGTATCGTCAAAGATATCGTTCCCAACATCATGAACGCACTGGGAATGCAGGAATATACGGTTACGTACAGAGGATACAAGAGCTACGATGACATGATCGCCGCAGTATGTTCGGAAGAGGTCGATGTGGCTTTCCCCGTCGGAGGCGGATTGTACTATTCGGAAGAAAACGGTATCTATCTGTCAAATCCCGTATCCTCATCTCCTGCGGAACTGGTCTATAAAGGTGAATTCAGTGAAAAGACGACGGAGCATTTTGCCGTCAATCAGAATAACCGGATGCAGTATTACTTTGTGATGACGAATTATCCCGATGCCGAGATCACATTCTATCAGTCGAGCGAGGACTGCCTTGCTGCGGTACTTGCAGGCAAAGCAGACTGTGTCACGCTGAACGGACTGAGGGCGAACGATATTCTCCGCAACAAAAAATACGATGGCCTTTCTCTCTACCAGACAAGTTTCAACGATGCCAGATGCTTTGGCGTTAAGATCGGTAATGAAGGATTGTTAAAGCTCCTCAACCGCGGAGTAAATGTTCTCGGAGAGGATTATGCGCCGAGCATATCCTACCGGTATACGGGCGGACTATATTCCTACAGTTTTATCGATGCACTGCGTGATCATATGGCTCTGGTCGGTACGGCCATTCTCATAATCGCCGCCGTGATCGTATTCCTGCTGGTGCGTGACGTAAGGCGCAAGAAAAGCGAAGTTGAGGAAAAGGAAAGAGCCCGTAAGGATCTCGAGGCTAAGAACAATGAACTTGCCGAAAGCCAGAAGGCTTTGTCTGACGCGCTGATATCAGCGGAACATGCCAACCGCGCGAAAACCGCATTCCTGAATAACATGTCCCATGATATCCGCACTCCGATGAATGCCATCGTCGGCTTCACGGCACTGGCGGCATCACACATCGATAATAAGGAGCAGGTGCAGGATTATCTGGGTAAGATCTCGGTGTCCAGCCAGCACCTTTTGTCGCTTATCAACGATGTACTGGACATGAGCCGCATTGAAAGCGGCAAGGTTACCATCGAAGAAACAGAGGTTCATCTGCCGGACGTCATCCACGATCTGCGGACCATTATCCAGTCGAATATCGCATCAAAGCAGCTGGAATTGTTTATTGATACGCAGGACGTGAAGCACGAGGATATCATTGCGGATAAACTCAGACTGAATCAGGTGCTGCTGAATATCCTGTCCAATGCCATTAAGTTTACGCCTGCGGGAGGTACGATAAGTTTCCGTGTTATAGAGAAACCGTCGCCTGCCGATAACATTGCCGATTTTGAATTCCGCATAAAAGATAACGGTATCGGCATGAGCGAAGAATTCCAAAAGACGATCTTCGAAGCGTTTTCACGTGAAAAGACCAGTACTGTCAGCGGCATACAGGGTACGGGACTGGGTATGGCGATCGCGAAGAATATCGTGGATATGATGGGCGGCGTGATCACGGTGAATTCCGTTGAGGGTAAGGGAAGCGAGTTTGTAGTCGAACTGCCGTGTAAGATCAGCAGCGTATCCGCAAAGTTTGAGCCCCTTGAGGAACTGCAGGGACTTCGCGCTCTCGTAGCTGATGACGATACCGATACCTGCCTTTCCGTCTGCTCCATGCTGCGCGAGATCGGAATGAGGCCTGACTGGACGAACTATGGTAAAGAGGCCGTTATACGTGCGAAGGATGCGATGGATAATGCGGACGAATTCAAGGTCTATATCATCGACTGGCAGATGCCTGATCTGAACGGCATAGAAACGGTTCGAAGGATCAGGAAGGTGATAGGCGACAGCGTGCCGATCATCATCCTGACAGCATACGACTGGGCAGACATAGAAACCGAGGCAAGGGAAGCCGGTGTAACGGCATTCTGTTCAAAACCGCTGTTCATGTCTGAATTGAGAAAGGTTATGGAGCAGCCGTTTATGGCAGTTCACGACAATAAGCCGGAAGAAAAGAAAGAAACGGAGCCTTTGCCCGATTTCTCAGGGAAGCGTGTCATGCTGGCTGAAGACAACCAGCTGAACCAGATCCTCGCGGAAAACATCCTGAAGAATGTCGGACTTACAGTCGACATCGCCAATGACGGAACAGAGGCAGTGGAGAAGATGATATCAGAACCCGCGGGTTACTATGATATTATCCTTATGGATATCCAAATGCCCGAAATGGACGGTTATGAGGCTGCACGCCGTATCCGTGCGCTGGATGACAAAGAGAAAGCCGGTATTCCGATCGTTGCAGTCACAGCGAATGCTTTTGATGAGGACCGTCAGTTTGCCATGGAAGCCGGCATGAACGGACATCTGGCAAAACCATATGATATTCCGGCTATCATGAAAACGCTGAAAGAATTATTGGGAGATAATAATGGATCTTAGTAACGTTTATTTTGTCATAGGAACATCCTATGCGGGTAAATCGACTATCGTAAAGAATCTGGCTAAAAAACATAATGGGATAGCGCTCGAGGAAAACTATCATGACGAAAAGCTCCCTGAGCTCGACAGCAAAGAGTTTCCGAGTCTAACTTATACCCGTGACCTTGAGGACTGGCACGAGTTTATCCGCAGAACACCTGATGAGTATGTGACCTGGGTAAACAATGTCAAGAAGGAATGTGAGACCGTGGAACTTCAGATCCTGGAGGAACTGCTTCAAAAGCCTGAAGTGCAGGATAAGAAGATATTCGTTGACACGAACATCTGCATTGATACCCTTCATAAGATCTCAGATATGGAACATGTACTGGTGATGCTGGCTGATCCGGAAATAGGCGTCCACCGTTTCTTTGACCGGCCCGATCCCGAAAAACAGTTTTTATATCAGCTTATGCTGGAAGAACCTGACCCTCAGGCGGCACTTGATAATTACCGCGAGATACTCACGAGGATCATGTCGAAGGAAAGCTACGACGAACTTGAAAATTCCGGCTTTAAAGTAATCTATAGGGACGAGAACAGAAGTCAGGAAGAGACTGTCCTGCTCGCCGAATCGCTGCTTAGCATTTCCTGATAACTGATCTGACCGGAGGAAACACCTATATCGACATCTATGCAGCGCGTACGGACAGACGGGACAGACCTGAATATGGTGCCCGTGCAACCGTGTTATAATATGTGCATCTCTATGGGAATAAGGGGTGAAATACATGTGGAAGGCGAGACCGTTTAATTCTGACAATCCGGATCCGTTTGGACGGAATACCGCCAAGAGCAGCGAGGAGCAACTGTTAGCTGAATCTGCAAAGTGCCCGTCCTGCGCATCGAACATTTTTTATCAGCCTGAAGTGCAGGGAATGGTGTGCCGTAACTGCGGTAACATCTACAAGCCGACGACACTTGAGAAAATGGGTTCGCTGGGGTACAGCATAGAACACGATTATACCGGTGACAATGAGATCTCCGAGGACGACAAAAAGCGTCATGAAATAGTGTGCAACAGCTGCGGCGCCACAATGATCGCTGACGAGAACATGATGTCGACGATGTGCGCTTTCTGCGGTTCTCCGGCGCTGATCACGAGAAGAATGACAAGAGAATTCAAGCCGGATTATATCGTACCGTTCAAGATCGACAAGCAGACTGCCGAGAATAACATGAGGCAGTGGCTAAAGACAAGAAAGATGACGCCGAGAGGCTTCAAGACGAAGAGCCGTCTTACCAAGATGGTGCCTGTCTATGTGCCGTTCTGGATCCTGGACTGTGCCGTTAACACTGATATGTACGGTACAGGTAAGAAATACATCGACACAGAAAGAGTTGCAGTATTCTCAGTCAAGACAGATGCCAAATACTACGTAAAAGGTGTACCGTTTGATGCTTCTCTCAAGATAGCAAACAAACTGATGGAAGCTATCGAACCATTCGATTACAGCGAGATGGTAAAGTTCGATAACAGATACCTGCAGGGTTTCTATGCTGACAAATACGACCAGCGTCCGACTGAGATGATGGACAGATTCATTAAGAGAATGGACAGGATCTCACTGGATGCGACGGACACCATAGCTGCAAAATATGATGAATATGAGCCCAGTCCCGAAAAGAACTTTACCTGGATGAGCGAGCTCAGCATCAAGTACTGTCTGCTCCCCGTATGGTTCATGACAGTTGAGTTTGGTGACAGGATCTATCAGTTTGCGGTTAACGGTCAGACGGGTGAAGCGAGCGGTCAGGCACCCACGAACGAAGCTATTGATGTTATGGACAGAGTCGTAAGCTTCTCAAGAAGCAACTGGAGATGGATCCCGTTGGCTGTGTCAGTCATATTGCCTGTCTGTATGTTCCTGATAACTGTCTCGGGTAATACCAGTTTGTTCTTTGTTGTTTTGCTCCTGGCTCTTTGCTTTATAGAGGTGCTGCTCATTGCTTTTGCGGTTGTGCTGGCTGTGCTGCGCAAGATCGGGTACCGTGCATCTTCCAGGATCCATAAGTCCGTTGATACGGTGAATGATTTCGACAAGGCGCCGGGAATGGATTCCTATCTTGATACGTCACGCGGAACGAAGCTGAAGGTCGATGATTTTCTTGTCCGCCGCGAGACGAACAGGAAAGACGATGAAAAAGAGGAGAAAGAGGAACACGGTATTCCTTTCGAGTTGTATTAGTTTTGGAATATATCTGCCTGATATGGAGATAAGTCAATGAAAAAGATTTTTGAAGACGTTTTTAAAAGAGCTGCGGCAGTGGTGCTGAGTGTCGTAATGGTCGCAGGCTTTGCTGGCTGTGATGCGTTTGGAGTCCGCAAGAGCATGGGCGTAATGCATGGCAGGCTTACAGAATTCAACAAAGCACTTAATGAACTGGATTATGAAACCGCCAGAGATCAGACGGACTGGACAGAGGCAGATAACGACTACACGGCCATAGAGGAGGTTTTCGACACATCATACTATGGCGATACCGCCGGAGAAGGGTTCGTGTCCTGTGCTGAATATATTGCTTCCACGATCAACATCAAGTTTGACGTCACGGCGGTGCGGCTCGAAAGCAACCGCGCAACTCTGGACGTGAAATATGAGATGGTGGATTGGCAGCAGGTCTATCAGCAGCCCCATGACAGCTTTGACGAAGTCCTGGAAGATCTTAAGAACTGTCAGGATAAAACTTCTGTTGACGCTTTTGTAGTTTTCGAGAACGTTGACGGGGAGAATGACTGGAGGCTATGCAGGATTACCGAACTGGGTGAAGTCATGCGCTTTGTCTATACGCTTCCGGAAATAAGCGGGTAACAGGTTAAATATATTGTCTCAAGAATGTGAGTCACTTTGTTGAGATACATAATGGAAAGGGTTTAGCTATGAATATTCCTCAAGCAGGACAGGTTCCTTTTACTGATGATGACATCAGAGCGGCAACCGCATGGAGAGAGAAAGCGGAAGCGCTGGGAGAGCAGTACAAAAACGAACTGACCGAAGCCGGCGATGATGCGGATAAGAAAAATGCCGTTATAAAGCTTATTTACGATGAAGTCGGACCGACTCCGATGCTGATAAAAACGACCTTGGCTGCAAGCATTCCCATTGTAATCGAGATCATGAAATACGAGAAAGTGTTGGAGAAGACTGCAAGTACTGCGCCTGTTGATCCGGATGGTTTCTGGATATGCCCGTGCGGGAGCAAAAATTCCGGCATCTTCTGTCCGGAGTGCGGAAGCAAGAAACCGGAATAATTATAGTGTTTGGCAACACATTGGGTCCGAGTTGTTACTAAAGCGTCAGAACGTTTGGATGTGACCTTATTCAGGGTGGCTATTTACCAGCAAACTTATTACTATGGTAGAATTTGAATACAGATACCTGTAATGGAGGACAGCAGCATGAACGACAACAGCTTCAAGCGTAACGGTTTTTTTGCACAGAAAGTCATCAAAGGGCTGGCATCGCGCAATATGACCGGATACTATGCCGTACGCGTGGTTACTCTTACCCTCATTTTGTCGCTTATGCTGGGTTTATGTTCCTGCACGCAGTCTAAACCGCGCCCGCAGAGTCTCATCACGGATGTCGTGGAGACAAATGAGAACGCATACGAGTGTAAGTTCAAAGAACAGACATTCAAGTTCATGCTCTTCCTTCCCGAGAAGACTGACAAAAATACTCCGCTCATACTCATGCTTACGGGTAAGGGTAACAACAGTTCCGGATTCAGACTCCAGACACACATGGATGAGGATGCTTGCCCGAGAGGATATGCCGTCTGTTATGTCCAGCCGGCGAAGGGCAATGGCGGATGGGGCTGGGACTGCGGCCTTTTAGAACCGGGGGAGGTCGACAGCCTCGAGTACCTGATAAATCTCGTTATCTACCTTCAGGATGAATACGGCCTGTCCAAAACGAAAGCTTTCGCGGCAGGCTTTAGTAACGGCGGGTACATGATACACAGGGTCGCCATGGAAGGGTCTGATACTTTTCTTGCTGGGGCATCTGTCGCCGGCACGATGACTGCGCTGGTATGGAACGAGAGGCAGGACAAGCTGAATATCGGTGTCCTTGAGATCTACGGCACGAAAGACGACGCCGTTCCGCAGAACGGGAACGGCACCGCGGCAAAATCACCGCATCCGGCGATAGAAGAAGTAATGGATTACTGGGCATCCGCAAACGGCCTGGATTCTTCAAGCGTGGAGGCTCTGTCGGACAAATCAGAGCTGACAAAAATCACAGCGCGCTCCTCCAAGACGCAGGTCTGGTCAGTCAAGATAGAAGACGGCGTGCATGAGTGGCCGAAAGAAGAGATAGCCGGGTTCAATACGAATGATCTTATACTCGATTATTTTGATTTGTTCTGCTGATAATAGAGATGCCTCATTAAGGTCAGTTTTATCAGAGTGATTGTGAAAATGATCTTGAAGTAGCCGATGCCGGATCTGATCATCCCTTGGATAACCGGTTAGCGTTGGCGCGCAGGATCTTTGGTTTCAGCTCCTCAAATTCCACTTTCGCGTTATGCTTTGCGGCATTCGCTTCTCTTCTCTTTTGAACGTATTCGGGTTCATCTTTAAGCGGAGAATACTTATCATTCTTATGGGCAAGAAGTGTCTGCCTGTTCTTCGAGATATATTCAAGCCGATCGTTGTAGGTGTTTGAAACCTGCAGCTGCCTCATGTATTCACAATAGAGTTCGATAAGCTTTTTGATATCTTCCATTAAAGAGATGTTCTCTTCACTTACGTGAGCAACGGCTTCAGCCGTCCTCTCCGAAAGCTCACTCATGCGCGCAGCCGGGATGACGTGATCAGTCAAGGCTATGTCATTGATGCTTCTCCATCTGCCGGCACAAAGGATCCTTCCGAGCAGCGCGTCAAAAGCATGAGGATCCATCATAAGGATATGGGAAAACCTCTGATCGGCTTCAGTAAAATCGTTGGCCTTCAGTGCCTCCGAAGCCTTTTCAAAGGGGTCTCCGAAGAACAGGGAGGCGCCGTATGCGACACCGCATGATCTGCACTCATACAGTTTTTTCTCTTTGTCCAGGGTCAGCTGGCCGCCGCATTTGTTACAGATGACGTTCTTTTCGATGCTTATGAAAGGATCGTCTGCTGCGGGAGCATCGCTTTTCGCGGTCGGTAAAGGCTTTTCATAAGCTTTGGGATCGGGAACGATCCTCTTGAGCTTGATATAAGTGTTCATGTAGTCATGCCTGATATCCTGCAGATTGACAGCAACACCGTCATCTTTAACATATTGCTGTTTCATCTCGCTGCTCAGACGCCTGTCGACCTTCTTTTTCTTTGTGTAATAATAGAGTTTTATGATGGCTCCTATAAGAGCAAAGAAGCCGACATAGATGGCAGTTACCCACCAGATTTCCATAACGGCAGATGCAGCCAATACGATTATCAGACCTCTTAAAGCTATATATCTGATCAGTTTTAAATAATTGTCAACGGCAACTTCCTCTTCCTCTTCGATGCCCATGAGTTCATAACTCATGTCTCTGAAACGCTTATTTTGTGCTTTTGTTACTTCATCTGCCTCATCGCTGTTCTTGTGATAATCATAAGCCAGCTCAAGCATCCTGGTAAGCAGGCCGAAATACTCAGCTTCTTCTTTCAAGGCTTCCTGTGCATTCTTTGCAGCCTGAACAGCTTCCTGCAGTTTTGCGTTTTCGAGATAATCTATACGGCAAAGACGGTTTACTGCCGGGATCTGACCTTCAGCCAGTATCAGCCCCTGCAGAGCTTCGAAGTCTCTGGGATTCCTTTTGAGGATCGCCTGAAACTTGTCTTTTGCAGTGGAATAATTACCTCTCAGAAGGCTCATCTTGCCCTGTTTGATCAGGTCACCTCTGTGAAAATCGGTGAACGCATATTCACCGCCGCAAAAAGGACAGCCGAAAACCTCCTGATCCTCATCAAAGTTCAGGACACCGCCGCACTTAACACAGGAATAACTTTTTAATAACGCCATTTCCGATCAACCCGTCAATCCTAAATCCCCCGGAATCCACCGGCATTCCTACACCACAATTAGTATTATACATTATTATATGGAATGTCAGCATTTTGACGGCTGTTATGTAAGAGTTTGTCCGCTGTTTCCCGCCTGTATAGTGTGATAGTTTAATATTGATACAAGTGGGGATAAATGAATCAAATGAGAACAGAACGGCACGGAAATCCATTTATCTGCAATCGTTTAAAACTGGCGGTGCTGCCGGTTGTTTTTTCGATGCTGTTATTGATGTGCTCATGTTCTTCGGACCAGGGCGTTGTTACTGCTGCCGGGGATGGGTCAGTCAGTGTTTCGGAAAGTGTATCTGTGACGACTAAGAAGATCACTGAACAGCCCGTGAAACTGACCATGTTCGCCATGGAATCCGATAAAGAAAAGAAAGATGATAACGAGATCCGTGAGCTGATCGCCTCTAAGACCGGTGTGAAAGTATCGGAGATATGGATGACAGGGCAGTATTTCCGCAATGTCATTGACGGATTATTGGAATCTGAGAAACTGACGGATTATATCTATGTAAACGAAAGACTCGATGAGTTCTATGAACGCGGTCTGCTCGTAGCCTGGGACGGATATATCGAGCAATATCCCAATATCAGGAATCTTTACACCGAAGAAGAATGGGACATGTTAAGGCAGGCAGACGGTCACATATATTCAGTCAATATCCCTGACGGATTTGTCTGTTCCGATGCGCGCATAGAAGGAAGTGAATTAACTTATAAAGCAGGTTTCGCGGTAACAACAAGCTGTAAGGATCCGGATATCGCTTTCAAATTCATAAATGACATACTTTCTGAAGATATAATGGAACTCCGCTTCTGGGGAATAAAGGGTGTTGATTTTATTGTCAACGTCGACGGGTCTTATTACAGAGACCGTGAGATGACTGATAACTGGAATAACGAAGACTACGAAGTGGAACATATCTGCCAATACAGATTAATGCCAAGACGGGCTGACGTTTAAGAACAATAAAGTGGCGGTAAAACTGTCAGAGTTTGTCCAGTGTTGCCGGCCGGATTACCGTGCTAATCTGTAATCGTTCATATGGGGATTCTGAAAGCGCGTTTTTATTGGCTGGAGGATAATATGGAAAGCATTGGGGAGATTCCGTTAAGAACGGTCAAACGCAGGAAGAAGATCTCGAAAGAAGACCTGATCATTAATGCGGTTATTTATTTTCTGCTGGCATTATTCGCGGTAATAATCTTATTTCCGATCATCAGCACGCTGTTATATTCGTTAAATGAACCTTTGGAAGCCGGCTATTATGGAATCAGCCTGATCCCGCGTCATTGGTCATTGGAAAACTATGCTGATCTGTTCAAGGAATACGTCGGTTTCAGGCGCGGTGTGCTGACCACTCTGGCCAGAACACTGATAGGAACAGTTTGTGCTTTGGCATCCAACGCTCTGCTTTCATTTATTCTCAGCCGTAAGAAGTTTCTTTTCAGATCGGGACTATCACTTTTTTGGGTGTTCACGATGTATGCACAGGGCGGTTTTGTACCGACATATCTTCTTTACAAATTTCTCTGCTTACATGAAAGCTTCTGGGTATACATTATTCCCAACCTGGTAGGCGTAATGTATGTATTGGCCATGAGAACTTACATGAAAAATATTCCGGATTCGTTGGAGGAAGCGGCGCAGCTTGAAGGGGCGGGTTATTTGAGGATCTTTTGGAGTGTCATTTCACCGGTCTGCAAACCTGTTTATGCCGCAACGGCACTTTTCATCGCCACCTTTCATTGGAATTCTGTTTTCGATGTTCTCATATATAACAGGTTTAAACCTGAATACACCACCTTGCAGTTTGAACTATGGAAATTTTTTTCTGAGTTGACTACGTCTATGGGCACGTCAACAAGAAGTCCCACACCACAACCGGTAAAAGCGGCAGCATCCCTTTTGACGATGCTTCCCATGCTGATCCTGTATCCGTTCCTTCAGAAATACTTCGTTACCGGACTGTCGTTTTCCGGCGTTAAGGATTGATACAATAAGAACAGTACATTAATTCCGGATTTGGAAGATATAGAAGGTGACCGGGAAGATGACAGAGACAACGGAAGAATTTTATGGCAGAAAACGGAGCCGGAGCGTGGCTGTGATCGTCAGGGGTGATAAGATCCTGATGGAAAAGGTGCATTTCTTCGAACGTGATTTTTGCACTCTCCCGGGGGGCGGCATAGAAGAAGGCGAGACTCCCGAACAGGCGGTCCTCAGGGAATTAAAAGAAGAAACCGGACTTGAAGGTAAGATAATCAGGCTTCTGACCGTGCAGCATAAAGGCGGTGGGGGTACCGATTATTCTTTTGAGGTGGAAATACCTGCGGATGCAGTTGCGGTAACGGGTTCTGATCCTGAATTTGAGGGCGGGGATGATCCTCTTAAGGAAGTACTGTGGATGAGACTTGATGAGATCAGCGAAAAGGACAGGGCCTTCCTGTGGTCATACGGACTGATGCAGGTTGACGGTTTCTTCGATATAATCAAGGGATGGGATAATGAGATAAGTTATCCCGGAGAATAATAAAAGGGTAAAGATTAATGAAAAAGGAAATTGCAGCTCTTCTGGCAGCCGGTATGTTGCTGGCTGTGACATCATGTGATAAGGCACCTGAGGAATCACAAACGGAAACCCAGACGGAAACAACCGCAACATCATTCCAGATCTGAAGCAACGATCACATTTGACTACCATTATTTCTTCGACACAATTTACGGGGAAGGCGGTACCGTAGATGTGGAATATGTGATAAAGGACTTGTAACCGCTGTTTTAGTGTGATAAAAGCGGATAAGGGAAAAGGAAGTTTTTTGTGATGGAAATAGCGAAGAGATCTATGCTCTGCCCCGTGCTTATACTGGCTGTCATGCTTTCGGGATGTTTCTATGATCCTGATAAACTTGAGGCGAAAAACAAAGCAGAGCTTGAAGAGAAAAAAGCCGTTGTTACGGAATACATGGAGACCTGTCTGAACGATAAGTATGCTGACGTTTTGGGAGGATCATCTTCTGATGAACTCTTTGAGGTATATGACCTCAGCAAAGGTCAGAATCAGGCGTGGTTTAACAGGGGAACGTATCCCGCAAAAGCCAGATGTGTTCTGGACGGTTATGACGTTGAGTTCGATACCGAGGTTTATATGGAATCTAGAATTAAGAGCTTCGGCGCTTTTAAGGATACTTTTTACGCGGTATTGTACGGGGAAGAAGTGAAACAGTCTTTGGAAGACATGGTTTCTGAATATCCGCTTTCAGATATCGATATCCATTATCTTCCCAGTGAAGATATCGTAAGTGAGGAATCTGAACTCAGAAAGAATCTTTATGTTTACGGTGAATTCCGTGTGGCTTCAGATGATGAACTGGAAGAGCTTTGCGGATTTATCGATAAGCTGAACGAACTCGGCTATGTGCACAGGATAAATATCTGTGATGATATCACCGGACACCGTTCCATGGGAAAGAACAATATCACCTCTGATGAAGTCAGGGATTTTTTCGAGGGGAATTAAAAATGGCGATAACAACAAAACAATTTCAGTTATTGACTGACATAAACCTTGTGTGGGATTTTCTGGTCGATATCTATGACCGGGAGAACGGAAGCGGTATGCCGGCTCCGTTTTTCGAGCATGCGATCCGTGCATCCTGGATGGATGCGTCTTATTCGCACCTGGACAGACTCTGGTTTGACGGGGATAAGGTCGTGGCTTTTGTCTATTATGAGGCACCTGTAACGGATATATATTTCGCAGTCCGAAAAGGTTACGAGTATCTTGCCGGTGAATTGACGGATTATGCAGTCTCGACCATGCCTGATTTTGGCGGCGAACAGCAGTTCGTGCTTTTCAACGGACAGGAATTCTTAATGGAGGCTGCCAAAAAGCTCGGATACAGCCAGGTATTTGAATACGAGAGCCGAGTGTTTGATTTTGAGAACGAACTGAATTACGAATTACCGGAAGGATATCATTTTGTTGAACCTGAGGATATCGATGTTCTTAAACTTTCCAGGCTCTGCTGGTACGGATTCGACCATGGCGGGGACAGGGAATTTGCAGACTGGGATAAGTATGATGACAGTAATGACTGGACTCCTGCGAAATCACATAAAGACTGCGTAGCGGAATTTATGGCGCCGTCACCTCATTCAACGCATGAATATGACGTTGTTATCGCGGATGAAAACGGCGAGTATGTATGCTTTTCCGGAATGTGGTGGATACCGCAGAATAAGCTTGCTTATATGGAACCGCTGTGCACTTCTCCTGAACATCGCAGGAAGGGTCTTGCTGCTGCCGCGCTCACAAAGCATTACCGCAGGATGAAATCTCTCGGTGCAACGCACATGTCTGGTGGCGGAGATCCGTTTTATGAGAAAATAGGATACGGAAAAGGATTCCATTTTTCGTTCTGGAAAAAACAATGATCTGACGTTTATTCAAGTGAGAGGTATACGGTGAGTCTTATGAAAAAATTTAATGCAGCATCAGTAATCGCTTCAGCGTTGGCAGCACTCTTACTGCTTTCCTCGTGCACGCCGATCGGGAAGATGCAGCAAAACGGATGGATAAAAAAACTTGGCGAAGAATTCCCTGAAGATACATTCACATATGACGGCCATCCCGAACATCAGCTCACCGGAACAGACTACAGCACAGTGAAGGTTGCATCCGAGCTGTATCCTGACTGTTACATCGAGATATGGAAGGAAAACGGCGAGCTTTACACTGATTATCTGGCTTACGCATATGAGGAAGATATCTATGACGAGCTGTACCGCGTTTTAGACGGCCGGTTCCCCTGTTCGGATATTGTCATAGATCAAAGCAGCCAGGATTCATACAAGGGTTATCCCGTTGAAGATATCGGCGCAAAGAAATTCATTAAGAACTATATGAATTACCGCTGCAGAGTTATCCTGTTCTACGATGATGAATCACAGATCCCCGGTGACGAGGAGATGAAGGAGCTGTTTCTCGATCTGATCGATGACGAAAACCAAATATACGATCTGGATCTGTTCTATGTGGATGCCGGATATGCCGATGTGGCTGCCGATGACATCTACAAATACTATTCCGTAAGATTTCAGCTCGTCATGTATGAGAAAAACCACATTACCAACATATACGTCGACTACCATGACAACAGCACGGAAGACCATTACATCGTCAAAGATATGGATGTCTGATATTCGTGGTAAAATGTCCGATATAAAAGAATGCTGACAAGCGAGGTTTGCTTATGTTTTGTTCTAATTGCGGTGCACCGGTAGGAGATCAGGAAAAGTTTTGCAGTGTGTGCGGAACGCCTGTAAGTGTTCAGGCAGCCCCCGCTGCCCAGTCACCCGTACCGCAGCAGGCTCCTGTTGTTCAGCAGCCCGCAGCGTATCAGCCGGCGCCCGCGCCGCAGCCTGTGCCGTACCAACCTGCAGCATATCAACCTGCGCCGGCAACGCAGCCTGCTGCATATCAGGCCGTGCCTCCTGTCTATCAGCAGCCTGTTCAGGCAGCACCCCGGCTGGTAACTCAGCCTGTTGCTCCTGCGCCCGCCAATGTAAAGGCCGGCCCGAGACGCGCATGTTTTGTTACCGGACTTATTTCGTGTATCCTGCTCATGATTGCGAATGGACCGGCTTTGGTAATGGGCGGATTGATGCTTGTTGTAGGTCCGCTCGCCATGATGTTCAATGCAAACAATTCCGAGGACATCATTATTATCGGCCTTCTGGCATGTTGTGGCGCTTTTCTGCTCATAGATGTAGCAGTAGTGTCGATCGTGTTTAATGCCATAAGTACTAAGATAACCGCAAAAAGACCTGCATCGAAGTGCAGATCATTCAGGACAGCAGCATCGATCATGGTCCTTATTGATGCATTGATAACCGTACTCCCCATTATCGGTATCAATTCCTTATATCAAGATGATAATGTCATGTTGCTTTATGCCCTCTATGCCGTTGCCCTGATAATGGCGATCGTATATCTGGTATTGGCCATCATTACAAACAAAAAAGAAAAGGATGTGGCTTCGTCACAATCCTGATCTTTCGAAAAACATTTTGAGGGAGCTTATATGATTAAGGGAATGAAGAAAGTAATCGTGCTGGTTATCAGTCTGACTGTTCTGATCTGCTGTGCCTCATGTGCCATGAAGAGCAAAGTCGATGTGAATGCAGATACGGCGCCGATCACTTCCGAATGGACATTTGACCATGCCGTTAATAAGGGGAATGACGTTCCGCGTCTCATGTTTGACAAAGATGAGAATCTTCCGCAGTTTTCTACTGACGGAAATACATTTTCATTCTGCATTGTGTCCGGAAAGACTTATTCGGGAACCATAGAGGCAAATGAAGACGGAACATATACGCTTTCCAACAACGGCAAAGGTCAGCCGCTTACCGTAATCATTGAAGGTAATTCATTGACGGTATACATCACGGATGATACATCTGTTACTTTTGTTGCCAAATAAGCACAGGAGGAGCATATGCATATTTATATAGCTTACAGAAATCTGGAAGAATACCTTTTTGAGCATTCGAAATGCGGCGGCGTACCCGTAAATAACGATTACAGACTTACTACGGTCAAGGATGATGTTTACCTTCTGACATCTTCTGACGGCAATTATGCCGTTGCAAAGCAAAGGGCGGAGAGATTTGTTGATGAAGTCATTTCCGGTTCCACCGAAAAGCATCCCGGCTCCTTTCCCGTGATACGTGAACATAACGGCAAGAAGACCGCAGCTGTTGTTGAGGTCTCCGGGGACGGTGAGCGTGTCTATTATGATTTCGATGAAGAGCTCCTTCTTAAGATGCTCGACAGCCTGAAGGCTGAATCGGAGAAACTTACGGACAAAAGAGCACTTATCAATTACTGCTATCCCAATCCTTCCTTGCCGGAAGGGGATTTTGAACTGAAGAGCATTTACCATCAGATCTATGCGCCGGATAACACCCCGCCTTCGGTTATTATGCCTGAGCGTGACCGGAAAACTAGTTCGTTTATTGATTTAAATGGCAGCATTACCGTTGAAGTGCGCGAAGGCCAGACCAAGACCACGTATGATGTTCCGTCAGAGCTTTTGCCGGAGATAAAAAACAGGGTAAGAGAGCTCTGCAGAGAGCCGGCCGAAGCCTATGTTGAGGTCGGTAACTGGGAATCTTTCATATATTTCGGAGACGACTCCGAGAGGATATTTACTGATCCGGATAATACGTTGGCGCTTCTCAAAGAAATCGCTGCGAAAAGTGTTTTCAAAGAAAAAAAGGATATTCCATTGCCACAGGGCATTGCTGCCGCGCCTAACAACGGATTGAACGGCTTTATGGGTTTTCAGAGCATGTTTCAGCAGGCTGCCGCCGCACAGGTCAATCCGGCTTCTTCGCAACCGGCAATTATTGGCGCTGACGAGTGGATGTGCTCTGCATGCGGTGCAAAGAATAAGGGCAAATTCTGTATGGAGTGCGGGAGTCCCAGAAAATAAACGATAACAAAAAATAACACTGTATTGGACCTGTACCGTAGTATTGTTTATTCCGCTGACAGGAAAAACATGACTGATTCTTATGTGATGATAATCATGAGAGAAGAGATTCAGGCTTATTTCGCAGGAGATATCTCTTCCGGCTTTATTGTATAATGTTTTTCGGCCCGGCAGTCAGCCGGAAAAATGGAAGGATAGGAAAAATGACATCGATTGCAAACCCGGGTTTTAAGTATTACAAAAAACTCGAAGGCACATGGAATGATGAGAAAGGTTTATGTGAGGCGGTTCTTAACAGCGGTGCCGGCATAGAGATAAGTTATGCGTCAGGAAAGCTTGCCTCTTCATACAGTGTTATTGAAGCCATGCAGCTTATGCTGAATCAGGGCGGCGGAATGATGACTGCAATGACATACACGATCCACGACGGTGAAGAGTTAAAGATCACCCTGAACAACCGTATCGTTTATGAGGGAGATAAGACGTTATACAGAGTTTCAGACGCCTGGTATGGCAGCGAAGAACTCCACCTGGAGATGATGGATCTTTATGACGGCCATAAGGAAGATTTAGTCCTTAAGAGAGTCAAAGATGAGGAGGTCCCTCTGGCCGAAGGTGAATATCAGTGTTCCTGCGGGTACAGGGGACAGGCAAGGAGATTCTGTCCGAACTGCGGCAGGGAGATATCGTGAAAAGGAAGACAAGATATGTTCAGAAAGATGAGAAGATTCAAACAGCAGATATCTGATGAGGAATGCATCCGCATCCTTAAGGAGCAGCCCAGAGGTGTCCTTTCGATGATCGGTGATGACGGATATCCTTACGGCATACCGCTTGACCACTGGTATTGTGAAGAAGACGGCAGGCTCTATTTTCATGGAGCAAAGGAAGGCCATAAGATCGATTCAATTACCAAATGCGACAAGGTAAGTTTTTGTGTTATGGACGAGGGTTTCCGCAAGGAAGGCGAGTGGGCTCTCAATATAACCTCTGTTGTTGTGTTTGGCAGGATCAGATTTGTTACTGATCCTGATCTGATAACGAAAATAGGAACAAACCTGTGCCGTAAGTTTTCGGATGATGAAGAATACATACAGCATGAAGTTAATGTTTCACTTCCGAAGGCTCAATGCCTTGAACTTATTCCCGAGCATATGACGGGCAAGCTTGTAAATGAATCTTAGCGAATGGGGAAAACATGAATTACTATGGGACAGAGAAATACAAAGAAAGAATGAAGGATTTTGATGAACAGATCTTGAGGACAAATGCAAAGTAAAGTTTGTATAAAGTGATAGGCTCATACTCTTTTGGATTCCGTTAAATGCGGGTAAGAGACAGGGAAAACAGCAGGATAATATATTATTCGGAGAGGTGTGGATATGTTTGTTGAAATTTTCAATGGAATGAATGTATTCTCAAGGTTTTATATCGATTTTGATAATAAAACAGTTGATATTGAGGTACAGCCGAATAAAGATATTAAAAACATTTCTGACATATTCACATATCCCGATAGAGGTTTTGTATTTGATTTCAATACGATTTCTATTTTCCTTAAAAATAGAGGGATTTTGCCAAATACAAAAGAAGGTGTTTATACGAATATTGATGATAACATCAAAATTGTTGTGTTGACATAACAGGAAACGCCCGTGTTTAAGCTAAAACACTGTTTTCTTATTGCAGATGAAGGGAAGTGAATTAAGGCTGCGATGGCTTTACCTGAAATTTGCCTGATTTTTGATGCTGATTGTTTTTCCGGCGTTTTTACAATTATTCCGGGTAAAGACATAATGGTGAATAGAAGGAGACAGACAATTGAAAAGGTTATCAGTAAAAGTGATTTCTTTATTGCTTGCTGCTTCGGTGACGGCATCTTTGGCTGCATGTAAGAAAGATAATAAAAATGCCGGGAACGGCGAGGGTCAGAGCGACAGGAAGATCACTGCGGATACACCGTGGTACAACAGCAACATATTTGAAGTAAAGGCCGGCGTCGATCAGGGCAGAAAGACCGATTACACAAACAGCAGAGCAGTGGGAGCTGATGAGAATAACATCTTCATCTACACGAGCGGTTTTTATAAGATGCCTGATGACGGTGTGACCGACTGGGAGACTTTTGATTACTCCAAGTATATAGTGTCGGTTATTTCCGTAATCGACAGAAAGACAGGCGAAACGGTCAGAAATATTGATCTTGCACCTGAAATGGGTGATGAAGGCCATGTCGACAACACGAGATATGAAAACGGTAAGCTCATTGCAGCTGTCCGTTCATACAGCTCGAAATCACTTGAAGTGCAATACAAGGAATTAACCATCGATCCTTTTTCCGGGGAGATCACTGATGTGAAAGACCGGAACGGTGAAGTGGCAGGGGATATTGAGCATTCCTTTAATCTCGGAAAATACAGAGTCGAAACAGAATTGAACTGGAGCGGGAGAAGATCGGCTTACTACCTTCACATAAACAGCCCTGACGGTGAGACCAGGACGGTTGAACTTAAGGACGACAACTATGAGTTTTATGATATCCCCGTGATCATTGCTAAAAACGGGACTACGGCTTTAGTGCCGGTAAGCGCGGATGCCGGGTCTGTTTATTTCGGGTTGGATCTGGAAACAGGAAAAATAACGCAAGAGGATGCAAAGGATTACGAATGGCTGGATATCGGTAATTGCTATTCTCCGTTCACGGGAAAAGACGGCACCGTATTCTATAGAGAACCGACCGGTATCTCAAAGATAGATTTCGAAAACAAAACATGCGAAACCGTATTTAATTTCAGCTGGAGCAACGTAAACAGAAGCCTTCTGGAAGATGTGGATATCGTTGATGTCTCGGAAGATTCGATTCTTGTCTGTGGTGATATCTACGGCAGAAATCCTTATTCTCTTAATACTGAATCAACTTTTACGGTAATCGACTTTTCAAAGGCGGACAAGAACCCTAACGCAGGCAAGCAGGTGCTTGAACTTTATTCGCTTTACGGATATACGGATGAAAAGATCTCCGATGCGATCCTCAAGTTCAACGAGACCAACAGTGATTACTTCATAGAAGTCACTGACCGCTATTCGAAGTTTGATAATGCCGATTATTCCGATCTCAGCAACGATGACGATTTCCAGAAAGTGGAACTGGATGCTGATGCTGCGGCGAGTACCAAGCTTGCCATGGATATCCTTAACGGCGATGGGCCTGACATCCTTATGAACTGCTTTTCATATGGCGAGCTTAACAACGGTAACTATCTAGTTGATCTTACATCTTATATAGGGGATCTTGATCCTGATAAGTACTTTACAAATGTCGTTGATTCAGCAAAGAAAGACGGAAAGCTTTATAACTTGCCGATCTGTTTCGAGGTGGATGGTATTCAGACAGATGCCGCTAATGCGGGAAAATCAGGAGTCGGATTTACTACAGAAGAATATGAGAAATTCATTAAAGACACGATGAACGGCAAGGATGTTATTACTCTGGGTCAGGCATACTATTTCGCGAAGCTTTATAACGCGATGAGTGATGATTTTATCGCTAACGGCAAGATCGATCTCTCGGGTCCTGAATTTGAGAAGCTTGCAAAGTTCGTTAAGGACAACGTCCCGGAGAGTGCAAGAAACTGGGATGATTATTCTGATGATTCTCCTATGGCAGGCGCGGTCATCATGAAGGGAGACATGCCCCTGAACGATACTCTGGTTGCAGGTTACATATCTTGCTACGGTTTCTTAAATTATCTTCAGAACATCTACATCTACAGCGGAGGCACAGCGATCCTGGGTCTTCCTTCTTCTGACGGCCGCGGCCCGCTGGCGACGCCTTATCTTTCCGTGGCAGTCTCAGCACAGGCATATAACGTGGATGCATGCTGCGAGTTCGTAAAGATGCTCCTGTCCGACGAAGTCCAGCTCGACCTTGCCATGAAGGATAACCTTGTAATAAGCCGTGAAGCTTTCAGGGAAGGCGCAAAAGCAGCTGTCGAATTCTACAACGGCGAAGGTTACGATTACTATATCGGCTATGACTTCGGACCTGACAGAAAGATCACGTTCTCGGATAAGACCATTGATGATATGGAGAATATCATCGCGAGCTGCTCCAACTGTTATTCGGCAGATGCTCCGATCAATATCATCCTGATTGAAGAGATGCCGGCGTATTTCTCCGGCCAGAAGGAACTGTCTGAAGTGGTATCTATCGCTCAGGACAGGGCACAGAAAGTATTGGACGAGCGCGGATAACCGGTATTCATATATCATTCTTTCACCGGATTGTTGTAAAAAGATTGCCGGGAGGTGTTATAATACCCTCCCGGTAATTGCTTTTTTAGGGAAGTGTTTATATGGAACAGGCGGAATGGGAGCATCTTTCTCCCGAACAAAAGAAGATTCAACTGTATTTGGAACAGAAGGAGACTCTGGAAGCTTTTCTGGAGCGCGGAGCCATCTCAAAAGCTCAATATGATAAGAGTCTGGGTGATCTTACCCTTAAGATGGGTATGACGGGCTTGGCTGAGCAGTAATGATATAATGACCTTATTCAGGGTGCATCCTTGAATAAGACGATCAGCGTTTTACGTGAACCGGCACTATAAAATATAAGCAGATTTTGGAAGAAGATTTATGATCAATAAAAGAACCGGCAGATCTGCTCTGCGTAAAATATCATCTGCCGTTGCCGCTTGCATGATGGTTACATTTTGCGGCTGTAATGCAGAACCCGGGACTGCGGTAACGTCTGAAAGCAGTAAACCCGCACCGGCAACTGAAGCTACAACAACAACTGTAGAAACGACCGCTGCGGAGATTACAGAGACTTCTGAGATACCGGAAACCGTTACCGGTGATCCTGAGACCATTAGAAAATATGTTGAGGAGATGGTTGTTGATTACGGTTCATACGGAGAAGATGCTGACGGTAAAATTGATGAACTCTTAAGCAAGCTTTCTTCGGAAGATACGGATGCAGGGATCCGCTGGACAACGATAATGGATCTGTGGCGTTCGGAGGACCTTGGCCAGCCACTTAATTATGATGTTCTTCCGGACGGATTACCAGACACTGACGAGCTCTGCATAGTTGTTCTTGGCTTTCAGCTTAATCCCGACGGATCGATGAAAGATGAGCTGATCAACCGTCTGAATGTTGCTTATAACAGCGCTGTCAAATATCCGGATTCGTATATTGTCTGCACGGGCGGCGGGACTGCGTCCGGAAACGCGTCTGCAACTGAAGCCGGGATGATGGCCTCGTGGCTTATCGATCAGGGAATTGATGCGAAAAGGGTGATCGTGGAGGATGATTCGCTTACCACGGCTCAGAATGCGATCTATACATATGACATTCTGACGTCTGATTATCCTTCGGTTAAGTATATAGCGATAGTGTCCAGTGATTATCACATTGCGACAGGTGAGCTTTTATTCAGCGCGGAAGCTGTATTGCGTTCCGGCGTTCCGGGAGAAGAAAAACTTAAGGTCATATCAAATGCTTCGTGGGATGCCCCGTCAGGGTATCTTTCGCCCATGTTCCAGGCGGGAGCCTTGATCGAGCTTTCCGGCGATATGACGACAGCCTTTGATATTTATTATGACAACTACGATATCCATGAACTGCCGCCGATAAATTGAAACAGGGTGTGGGATTGAGGTTGTCCGTTCTGCTCAAGGTATCAAAACATGGAAAAGAAAAAATCCAAAAACATTAGAAAAATCGTAATAATATTAGCAGCTGCTGTACTCATAATCGTATTATTGCCGTCACCCTATTCCATGACTGACGGCGGTTCAATGGGATTAGTATCTTTCTGGAACTATAACTATTACGATATCAGGTTTTGCCATGAGATACACGGAGGGCAAACTTTCATTGATGGTGTTAAATACCTTTATTGGCCTTCGCCGATAATATACAGGGTCGGTTTGGAAGTGCACATTATGGGGAAAAAGGTGATCGATGCAACCCATTATAAACCGGAGGTCCAGGAGCCGTTAGAGCATGAAGACGAGATCCATGAGCTTGTCTCTTACTACAGATCACATCAGGTTGATGATTCTGAATTGATTACCGTCAATGTAACCAAGGGACATACGGATAACTATGCCACGTTTGTTTTTTCGGAAGTACCGAAGATCGAAACAAGTGATGAGATAGTAAAGGTGATCAAGGGGTATCTCAGCGAGCACCCTGAGAGCTTTTTTTACGATGATTACAAGCTGAATATATATATCGGCTATAACGGAGACGATTCCGTCGGTTCAGTAAGAAATTATGAGGCCTCATATACTATCCTCCTGCCTGATACATCTGTTACAGAACTCGAAATAACTGCGTCTATGGTTCCGGAGGATGTTCCGTCTTACCGGTCATTTGAAGATGTCGGAAAAATAACTCTCAAGAACGGCGGCACTTTGACGAAAAAACAACTTGAAGTATTGCACAGCATTTATCCCAATGCTGAAGTGGAGAGTTGATACCAACCCTTGAAGATATTGTAACTGCAACACCGCCCCCGAATTCTGTTGCCTAATCAACGAAGCGGCCAAACATTACTGATTGTTTGGCTTTAAGCCTCCTGTGAAAATAATGACATCAAAAGTAAGAATCACGGAGGATATATAAATGAAAAATGCAAATATGAAACTGGATCTTAATGAGCTTGAGATGATCTCCGGAGGCGGATTATTCTCAGCTTATACTGATGAGAAGTATGCTGAAGCAGGCATTACTGTGGTAGGTCCCGGCTGGTTCTACAATGACGGTTACAGGTATACGGAAAAGATATATCCATGGACGAAGCGAATTGGCTGACTTACTACTATGACAACAAGCATAAGCGTGCTCCGAGCATCGATGCGGCCAGACGTTACTACGAGGATACCAGCTCTGAAGAAAATTACCGTTGGCATTGATTAAGCGGTTTCTCCGCATGCATTTCCATATATCTATACAAGCAACGTCATCTTTGCAACAATAATGGCAGACCAACTGTATAAATGGTATATGGCTAAGAAATACGATGCATAATGCGGAGGAATATACATATGAAGATGAACCGTTCATCACGTGCTGCAAAGGCAGCTGCGGTAATAATGTCGTTGATACTGGCTGCAGGATCGGTCACAGCCTGCTCCGGAAGAACAAGCGGAAACAGAACCCGCAAAACTGACAGCACCAGGCAGACCACAGATGATACGGCCGATGTTTCCGATCCGGAAACCGTAGACACAACAGGCAGTGAAACAGATGATACGACCGTTGTTTCCAATCCGGAAACCGAAAATACAACGGTCGTGGAAACGGTTAACACGTACGACGGCAGCAGAAGATATGCCACGGATTATCCCATTGATGTTAAGGATCAGAAGAGTGACTTTTTCGATGACTGGAGCATCTGGAAAAGACAGGAAAACGGCATGATCTTTCTTCAGATCTCCAACTCGGGGTTCCACGAGAGGGAAACTGATATAGAATATCTTCTCTTCTGGGTATACGATTCCGAAGAAGATGCGGAAAAAGCATATGAGGGTTATTACGACAAATCCAAAGCATTCGATAAAGGCAGGTTTTGGGAAGAAGGAACAGACTGGTTCCTCTCGAAAGAACCCGGTGTAATGGATGCATCTATTGTCTGGATGAACTACAGGGAAGGCAATGTTATCATCTCCGCACATCTCGGCTCGACCTCCAAGTGGGCAGAGATTAAAGAAACGGGCACCGGCTCTGAAGACTATCATCCGCTGATCCTTAAGAACTACGTTCTCGAAAACTCAGCAGATATCAGAGCTTATGTGATCGATGTGATCATGGAAGCTTAGTTCATGTATATCCTTAATAAACCGATGATTCCTTGCATGTCTCGGGCGGATATGCCGCTGGTTATGACGGCAATGCCGAAAGCAGAAGATTTGCACGATCCGGGGAAATGATAGAAAATGCTATAAGGAACCGGTGATGTCTTATCAAGTCGAAACGGGATGTATGAGCACTAAACAGATCAACATAAAAACAGTGATAGCTGTCTTATTACTGATAGTTGATGTTCTCGCTATATGCGGGTCTGTATATACCCGCATAGAAAATGAGCTGCATCATTACGGGTTATTTATTGAGAGACCCGATAAGCTTACCTTGAATAAAGACATAACCGAGACGTTCCGCGATGAGACGGTCACGGTGCCGGCGGGGACGGTTGTTAAGGTTGAACACGTTTCGTCAGATACAGTTCATTTCCGGTATTTGGATGAATGGTCATTCAGCACTTCATACGAGGAGTTCGAAGAACAGGATCAGCTCGAGAAGCTGCGGCAAGAGGCTGAGCAGCGATATAACGCTGACCGTGAAAAGGTCATTAAAAAGAATATAGGTCCCGGAATAGCCGCGATACTGTGCGGCCTGTTAATATGCTCGATTATTACGTTTTTTCTGGTAAAGATAGAATGGTATGCTTTGCTGTATGTTATAGATATAGTGTTTGTTTTCGTGTTATATTTTGCGTTGAGTCTCGTGTTGTGTCACTGAACACAGAGGAGGGGCTGTCAAGGCTTCGGCATGATGCTCAATCACTACTATCCGATGGCAACTCCCGAAAAGAAGGCAAATAAAAACGCCCTGTGAAATACTCGCAAGGCGCAGTTTTATTGCGTACTAAGTCTGCATTTTATTCCTTGTAATAACCTAATCCTGTAACAAATTTCTTAATATCTTCTTTATCCCCCTTGGGTCCGAAGATCTCAAGCCAAGTGTTATCAACCCTCGCATATATCCAATAATTGATATTGTTTGAACCTTCGTAGATTACATAATTGGAACCTTTATCTTTAACAGCGGTATCGCCGCCAAGATCCATCAGTGCCAGGTAATTATCGAGGCCGGATTTATTTTTCCCGTAATCATAAAAGAAAAAAGTCCATCCGTTATCCAGAAGGCATCCGATTGTGGAAATATCTCCACGACGTTCGGCAAAGGTATCCTGCCTATAACCGACTTTTGTAATTTCTGTCTTTATATTGTCCATTTTTTGAGCCTTGAGCGTTCCTGAACAACTGCAAAGCAAAGTTAAAACCAAAACAAAAAAAACAACAGCTATTTTCTTACTTCCCGTGCATTCCATATCTAATTCTCTCTTTCTCCAAATTCTTCTACGGTCTTATACTTGCCGGTGTCAGGATCTTTTTCCAGGTATTCTATGTAATAGATCCCGACTTTATCTTTGTCTTTTGAATCGGCGAGAATGCCGCTGACAAAAATACGGGCACCGTCATCGTTAACGTAGTACATAGTGTAAGTAAATTTATTCCCGTCCGGCCTGTAATGGTTTCCCTCAGGATCGAACGGCTCGCCCAGGAATTCATATGCAGTATATCTTTCCATGTCTTTGGACGAAGAATTCTCTATGTCACATCTGTCGAGAAAGTCCTGAAGGTCATCTTCGGTCAGATCGTTTTCATCCAGCATATAAGGAGACATGAGTTCATAAAGATCTCCTGCATTCTTATCCGCTATTGCCTCAGCCACTTCTTTGCGGTCAAAATTCCATCTGTTGGTGATCTTGTCATAAATCGAACAGCCGCTTGTCATGACGATACATGAAACCATAAGTGCGGCGGTGATGGTCAGGAGTCCGGCTCTTTTTTTTAACATCATTCTTGTTTTACCCTTATTTCAATTTATTCTTTATTCTGAGACATGCTTCTATGTGCATGATCCAGTGTCTGGAAAACGGCATCTGTATGAGTCCGCGAACATCCTTTTTGCACCAGTAATCGATCAGCCAGACGGCATTTTCGTCATCGCTTACGACACCTGATGATTGCAGGATTTCTTTCCGCTCAGCCGGAACTTTGGTCTTAAGATCGCCGTATTTCAGATCGCGTATGATCTCTTCCGTGCTTTTCTTTACATCAGCAACATACGAATACAGTTCATCAATGTCCAGATGTTTTGTAAAATCAGATATCTGTTCATTAACGAGTTCATTACCTGTCGTGATTATCGGTGAGCCAGTGCGGCTTTGGTAATTCCCGGAAAACAATACCTCTTCATCACCTTTAACAAGAGTGTGCGCAACGATATCTTCTATCCTGAAAACATGCCATATGGAGTAAGTGATATTCTTGCTGTGATATCCGTCTGCATTCATAAAAGGCATGGCATCAAATGCTTCTCTGTTAAGATCTTTCTTAAACGAGAGAAGTGTATCCATAAGATCATTCCGAAGCCCGAAAAGAACCACCTTGCCGTCTTCGAATGTGTCAGCCTTACCGATCAGTGACTGCATTCGTTTATTCTGTTCAGACCATTCCTTATTCATGCTTATTTTCTGCCTGTTTCCAATGCTGAGCGTTTTCTTTCAGATGAACTCTATCATAAACCTGATTTTCTGTTTGTGAAAGCAGTAATGTAAGTGATAGTATGTTATGGAATTATACAAACGTAATGTGTACAGAGAGGATAAAGGAATGAGTACATCTGATAAGGAAAAGCGCGTCGGATACGGTTCTGACGAGACTGCTGACAAGCAAAAGGCACTCAGAGAATCCGGCAATGCGGATACCCGTTTTTTGGAGATGGCAAGAAACGTATATGCACATCTTAACGATGAGATATCAAAGAAGATCTTCGATGCCAGGATGTTATATGCTTCGACGGGCGATGTGGGTTATATAACGGGTCTTGAGCCAAAGTACAGAAATCTGAACAGTGACATGCAGGTGTATGTTGAGAAGCTCCAAAAAGGTTCGCACTGCCTGATCTATGGCACAGGCGTTGCGGGACATTATCTTGCCGGAAGATTTAAGCGTTTCGGCGTGAAGGTCGATGCGTTCATTGACCAGGATGAGAGCAAAGGCCCTGTTGATGAAAAGACCGGGATCAAGGTAATTACCGAGAAGGAGCTTAATGAGAACAAGACTCTTTATGGCGATAAGACATTCATCATTTCTTATTCCGTAAAGACTGTCGCTGATGAGGTAAAGAAGCGTCTTGTCGAAGATGTCGGAATAGACGAAAAGAATATCCGCAGCGGAATCTTTGACTGGCGCAATAACCAGGGACAGTATTTCGATTATTTCGAAGCAAAAGAAAATGAAGTCTTTGTTGACTGCGGCTGTTATGACGGCGCCACCTGTTACAACTTTGCGGGATGGTGCGGCCGTAAGGGTTTTGACCACATATATTCTTTCGAAGCTGATCCGAAGAATTATGAGACGAGCAGGGAAGTCCTGGCGCCGCTCGGAAAATGCGAGCTCTATCCCTATGGTACTTCTGATGTAAATAAGAAGGTTTATTTTGCTGCCGATGCTTTTGAGACCTCATGCATCATCAGCAGGGAAGAGGCTGAAAAAAGAAACTTTGAAGGTGTTGAGGAGATCGAGACGGTAGCCCTTGATGATGTGCTTGAGGGCAAGAGGATCACTTTCATCAAGATGGATATCGAAGGCGCGGAGTATGAAGCTCTTCTCGGCGCCCGTAAACTTATCATGGAAAACCGTCCGAGAATGGCTATATCCGTCTACCATAAGTTCGAAGACTTTGTCACATTGGCTGACCTCGTTCTCGAAATGCATCCTGATTACAGAATAGCATTCAGGCACTACGGATTTGATGAATTAGAGACTGTCATGTATGTGGAATAAATGATAACAAGCGGTGGGAATATGGAAACGGACGCGGCAGTTATATCGGCTTTTGATGAGATCTTCGGACAGGCTTTAATGCCGCTGGGTTTTGTAAGAGCTAAACTGAAACAGCCTTATTATATCCGTCTGGTCAACAATGAGATAATCCACATTATGGAGGATGAAGGAATACGCCGTCAGACAACGGAGGAACTTGCAAGGCGCAGGGAACATAACCTCAAGCTGCTCCGGAGATACGGCGCGGATTGTTAGTGCAAAAGGAAATAAGTCCATGAAAAAAATATATGATCTTAAAAAGATAATCACTATAGGCGCAGTGGCTGTTATTGCGGTAAACAACCTGACGGGCTGCGCTTCCCGGCCGCAGCCGGAACAGGAGACTGAAACATCTGAAACAGAAACTGAAACCGTAACTGAGACAACAGCTGAAACAGAAGAGCAGATCCCGGAACTGACCGTCGAAGCTCTTGAATCACTTGACGGGGTCGCCCGCGTCGAAGATATTTCCATCTCGCCGGATGTTAATACGGGTTCTCAAAACATTACCTTTAGTGACCAGAAGAATTATGTCATATATTTCGAGCAGCCTCTCGACTGGAACGATCCGTCCAAAGGCGCTTTTGAGCAGAGAGTCTCGCTTACTTACACCAAAGCCGGCGTTAACGAGTTCTATGTCGGAGGGTATTTCCTGAACGACAACACGCTGGTCTACGCCAGTTTAATGGACGCTTATGCTGCAAGTCACGTCGTGAATTTCATCAGTGCCGAATATAGGTTTTTCGGAAAGTCAAAGCCTGAGGATCTGGACGATCACGATCCCAAATACTGGGAATACCTGACGAGTTATAATGCGGCATGTGATTTCCACCACATCATAACCGAACTTAAAAAGGTAATGCCCGCCAAATGGATGATGACGGGCGCGAGCAAAGGCGGCATCGCCACGATGGTCCAGTCAATGTATTTCCCTGAAGACGCGAACGTTTTTGTTCCTCAGATAGCACCGGTCATGTCGAGTCCGCAGGAAGACTGCTTTATGAAAAACATCTACGAGACGATCGGTGACGACAGATACGGTCCCGAGCTGGCCGCGGAATACCGTCAGATGGTCCTGGAACTGCAGGTTGAAGCCATAAAGAACCGCGGTGAACTCCAGGACAGATGTTGTGAATACCTCGCGAAGAACGGTGAGACCTACACCGAAGTTGCAACCCCTGAGGTCATATATGATTTCCTTGTCCACGGATTTGCGATCCGCACCTGGCAGTATGCCCAGGATTTTGATTCGATCCGTGCTGCGCTCGATATGAAAGGGGAAGAAGGTTACATTGATGAGATCTACTATCTCCTGACCGGAGACAGGCCGGCAGGTGACAATCCTTACGTTGTTAACGAGGGAACAGAGCCGCTTTCTTATGATTACTATCCGTATTATGTTCAGTGCATGAAAGAACTCGGTTACTTCCGCGTCGACTTTTCATACCTGCGAAATGCGCTTGAGGCTGAAGGCAGCGGGGCAGAACTTGCCGTTACCGAAGATATGGAAGACATGCTGAGCCTTAAGTTGTTCATCTATCCTGAAGTCCTGGAGACGCTGTCTTTTGACCGCTCGCTGCATGATGACCTTGTCACCTGGTCTAAGACGACGGAGTCATATGTGATCGTGCTGTTTGGCGGTTCTGATGTCTGGTATCCTTTGCGGCTGCCGGATGTTCCTGACCGCGATAATTACCACACGTTTGTTGACGATCTCAGCGCGCACGGTCACATCTACGCCCGCATAGATCTATACAGCAGGTACGATATCCAGGAACTTATCGATGAAGGGTTGAAAGGCTGACCCGCATTACATCATCCGTGAAATGCTTAGACATTATCAAAAAGTCCGGCTAAAAAACCGGCAGTAACCGAGGTTTTAACCGGGGTTTAGAGAGCAATACGGTCACTAAAAATCGGCAGAGATTCGGCTATGCCATATTTTTGCAAGATTTTTCCAGGTTAATTGAAGAAAAATACGGCAAATGATTCGGCACTGCCGCATAGTTGCCGAATCATTTGAGACGTTGATCTGCTTCTGTGCAAGTGATATTGACAACTCATTGCTTGGAGTATAATATAAACGTAATTATATAAACATGTTTATACAAAGGAAAACTTATGGCACGAAAAACCACGATATCAAAGGAAGTCATTCTTGAAGCAGCATTAAAGATGCTCATCAGGGACGGATATGCATCGGTTAATGTCAAAACTCTGGCATCGGAGATCGGATGTTCGACTCAGCCTATCGTCTGGCATTTCGAGAACATGGGCGGATTAAGGCAGGCTCTTTCAGAATATGCAATGGCTTATGCGGCAAAAAAGGCTGCTTCAAGCTATGAGAATAAACTGGAGAGCTTCGAGTTCCTGGGAAGAGCCTATGTGAAGATGGCATTAAAGGAACCGAATCTGTTCAAGTTCCTTTATCTGGGTGAGAATCCGGTTGGCAAGCCCTATAACCTTAAGGACATCGGCGCTGCAAAGAATAAAGAGATGATCGCCAGGATCGCAGAACAGACCGGACTTAATGAAGATCAGGTGATCCGTTTTGTGAGGAATACGATCATCTATTCCCACGGAATTGCGACGATGCTTGCGACAGGAGTCCTAAAGGGAACCGAAAAAGAGATGATGGAAATGATCAACAATGCTGCCGATGCTTTCATTCTTAATGAAGGCGCCGATCCGGAGAAGATAGCAAAGAAGGGGAACTGATATGATCTCAACTGTATGTTCGGTAGCCGGAGCAATACTGCTTCTGGCAGTTGCGGTAATGGAAATCCTTCTGATAGCAGGTCTTCCGTTGGGAGAGTTTACCATGGGAGGAAGATATAAAGTCCTGCCTCCGGTGTACAGGATATTAGCCGCATCATCTGTAATACTCCAGCTCTTCGGAGCCGCAATGATCATTCAGGGCGGAGGGCTGATGAACATGTGGTTTGCCGTCAAAGTGACAAAGATCATCTGTTTTGTTTTTGCGGGATTCTTTGCAGTAAACACAGTCATGAATATCATTTCTCCAAGTAAAAAAGAGAAATACGTGATGACACCGCTTGCGGCAATAGAAGCCTGCTGTTTTGCGATAACGGCGTTTTTTATGTAATGCCGAACAGCTCTTTGGAAAACTAAGGACAAAAATGAAAAACACAATGAAGAAAAGCATAGTAATAATCAGAAGGATCATTTTGTCGGTTGCGGTGATTATTGCTGTCTGCGGTTTGGCATATTATTAAGGGGGTTACGTGCAATGGTATTCGAATTGGAAGACACGTCAAAGGTTGAATCACTGTTTGCCGGATGGGAAATAACACTGATATATTCCTGCATTCAGAAAGTAATGGGTAAGGTATATGTTACTGATACCGGAAACCCAAAATCGGCAATGGCATTCGTAGGATGCTTTGCTTTTCCGGCAGGTGAGCCGGACAGGGAACTGCTGCTCGGGAAGCCAGACGGTTTTGTGATCATGGTTCCTCAGAATGACAGGTGGTCTGAGCTTATCGAAGAATGTTTCCCTGACGCGCGAAAAATTACACGTTATGCCATCAGGAAAGATACAGTTTTCGACAGGGATAAGCTCGAAAAAACGGTTGCCCTGTTACCCGAAGGTTATGAACTCAAAAAGATAGATTCAGATATCTACGATCTGTGTGTGAAAGATCCGGTAACGGCTGATTTTGTGTCTGCTTTCGGGAGCAAAGAAAAGTATCTGGAACTGGGACGCGGGCTGGTGATCCTCAAGGACGGCAAATTTGTGTCCGGAGCATCTTCTTATACCAGATATAAAGAAGGCATCGAGATCGAAGTGGATACCGTTCCTGCTGAGCGCCGCAAGGGTCTGGCAAGCATCGTATGTTCGGCATTGATACTTGCCTGTCTTGATGAAGGACTATACCCGAGCTGGGATGCACACGATATGTATTCGGTTCGATTGTCTGGAAAATTCGGTTATGAATTCGATCATGAGTATACGGCTTATGAGTTAGCTTCGGACAAGAGAACGCATTAATGCTTTCATATCAGCAGTATTAAGAACAGGCATGAAACCGAAGGTGAACATTACTGTATCAGAGTGAGATCTCGTTGAACTGTTCACCTGTTGTGCTGACGATAAGAAGATCCGCGGGCATATGGTCCAATTCCAATACGGCGCAGGGACACTCAAGACCTGTGTACTCGATTCCGGAATCCTTATATTCTTCGACCACTATAACGAGCGTTGAATCCTGCATTCCGAAATCGTAGAACCTGATATCCGCACCGGAGGCTGTCTTTGTTCCTGCACTGATAACTATGAAGTAAGGTGAGTTTGGCTGATCGAGCATATCAACATAATAACCTCTGTCCTTGTTGTAGCAGCCGAACTGATCCTTCCCGAGTATCCGGTATTCCATGTCTCCGACAGTTCCTTTTTCGGGAAGGCTGCCGGACGGGTCTTTTACTGAAGTGTACTCCGGCAGATCTGCTGTTAAAGCACCTGAAAAAGAAACACTTGATTTGCAGCCTGTAAAAACACCTGCAATAAGTGTAAATGCCATTACGGCGCATGCTATCTTTCTGATCAATCTGTTCATATTCATTTCTCCTTTTTGAACGTTTCTGCCATAAATACAGTCCGGTTTCAGAAAAAGTTGCAAGAGAAAAACGATTTGTCAGTATCTGACGGGGAAGGATCAGGGTCAGTTGCCCGAAACCGATTATCCGCCACATTCCAATAATATTTGATATAATCCATTTATACGGAAATGTCCGTTCGAGTTGGGATAAGGGACGGTTTAGTATGAAGATTGAGATATGTAGAAATGAAAGACGGGACAAAGATACCGTAAAAACAAAACTCAACAAGAAAAAGGTAATTATAGCAGCCGCGATCCTGGCATTGATCACGGTCGGGGTTGTCTTTCATATAGTAACCAGCAAAGACAGCTGGCTGACCAAATCGACGATCCAGAGAAGAGCACTGCCTGCCGATCAGTGCCAGAGGAGCGATATCTGGTACCTGAATGATGCAGGTAATTGCTTTCCAAACGGTGAGGAAGAATATATCATCAGCGGGATGGAATATTTCTATGAGAAGACCGGCGTTCAGCCTTTTCTTTGGGTCACATATTATCCTGTCACCTATATGTCCGCCACACTGGAGGCATCAACCACAAAGAAACCGACAATGCAGCTCATGACTAATAAGTATGAAGAACTCTTCGGGTCTGACGGAGGCCATGTTATAGTTGCAATCAGTAAGAGTACTCAAGTCAACGGAATATATTATTGGCAGTGTCTTCCGGGCGAGAATGCAAAGCAGCAGGTAATGGATGAAGAGGCCCAACAGATTCTTAAGGATTGTTTAAGCTACATGTACGAACCTGCCAGTGCTCATCCCGGCCGTACTGTTGGCGATGCATTTGTTAAGGCTGCCGACACCATGATGATAGACCAGTCATTCCAGAGTTATGCATATGCGATCATTGTCGTCGGAGCATTGGTCATCATCGCGGTAATCTGCATCGCTTCCATCAGAAGGAGCGGCAAGGAAAACGTTGCTTACCACAAGACTCTTAAGGCAAGAGAGGAAGCACGCAAGGAAGAGGCCATCGCCGAACAGAAACAGGCGGATCTCGACCGCAAAAAGTATGAGGATGAACTGGAAACCCAGTACATGGCCATTCCCTGTCCTAACTGCGGCGGCAGCGGCAACAAGATCCGCAAAGGAACCGTGGGTATCTGTAAGTTCTGTGGTACAGCCATTAAAGTCGGCCGTGACGGCAAGATCGAATTTCTGAGCAACGACGAATGACTTAAGTTCCGTTTACCATCAGGATAAGTAATAGGAAATGATCAGACCGGGAAGACTTCATAAAGGCGATACCATAGCGATAATCAGTCCTTCATGGGGCTGTGCCGGATCTCCACGCGTTTTATGGAAATATCACCTGGGCTGTCAAAGACTTAAAGAATTGGGCCTGAATGTGGTACCTTCACCCAATGCTCTCAGAGGTACGGAATATCTTAAGAATAATCCGCAGTCAAGAGCGGACGATATCATGTGGGCCTTCAGGAACAAGGAGATAAAGGCGGTAATGGCGGCGATCGGAGGAAACGATGCTGCAACTCTTTTGCCGTATTTATCAGCGGAAACAATAACCTGTAATCCTAAGATCTTCTGCGGCTATTCTGATGTTATGGCACTGCATCTGTTTTGTTTCAGGGCAGGCTTGATGACATTTTACGGAGACAATCTTCTGCCGACTGTCGCGGAAACGGGCGGGTGGCATCCATACAGCCGGTACTGGTTTGAGAAGGTTTTCTTTGACAGCGCTCCCATAGGAGAGATAACTGCTTCAAAGGACTGGTCTTTCAGCAAAGACAATCTCACGGATAAGTCTTGTAGAAAGACATATACGGATAACAGCGGATACTGTTATGTTCAAGGCAAGGGAAAAATAAGTGGCAGGCTTTTCGGAGGGCATGGAGATCTCAGAACCATAAGAAATTCCGACGGTTCAGAGATCGTCCGCAGGGAAGATATGGACGGCAGCATACTGTTCTTTGAGGATATACCGGAATTCTGTACCGTGGATTATATGGCGGATTTTTTCGATTGGCTTGGCGTGAAAGGTTACCTGCAGATCCTTAAAGGCGTGATCATCGGAAAGATGAGGATGCAAAGCGGGTTTGAGCCGTATGCTGAAAGGATAAGACAAGTTGTCACTGATAAATACCATTGTGCAGATCTTCCGGTAATGGGCGGACTGAACTTCGGGCATTCTTCGCCGATGTTTATCCTGCCATACGGCGCGGAAGCCGAACTGGATATAGATTCTTTAAGATTCAGGATTACGGAAAGCGGTGTCGTATAATCGTATGCAGGTGAAAAGATATGAGTATTTTCGATGATGTAAACAAATGGGAGAAAGAGGAAGGAGCGGATATCTTTTCCGCGATCCTCGATGTGAGCGATCCGGTGATCCTTGATTACGGATGCGGTGCCGGCAACTATTCTTTTGCGGCATCATATGCTTTCGGTCAGAAATGCAAAGTGTATGCCGTGGATATCAATAAGCAGTGCCTTGACTATGTAAGCGGGAAGGCAAAGGATGAGAAGTTCGGCTGCATTATTCCGGCCGAGGGAAGAGAAGATTACCGTCATGATTTTGAAGATGGCTTTTTCGATCTTGTCATCTATGCGGACATGTTTCACGGAGAAGAAAAAACATATAACGGGCTCCACCGTTTTGTGATGCTTGAAGAAGCAAAAAGGACTCTGAAGAATGGCGGCATTCTTGCGGTCCTGCCTTTCCATCTGTCGAATTTCCGGGATAAGGATAAAAAGAAGTGCAAGTACACATATAAAAAACTGATCGGAGAAATAAGCGGATGCGGATTCAGATACATCGAAAAGGATCTGCAGGGGATACATTTCGAGAAGGTGTACAGCCCTTATTACCAACAAAAGGGCGGGGTTACTTTCGAAAGCCTTGAACGCGGCAAATTACTGGTGTTTGAGAAAGAATAATAATCTATAATCTAATAGATGCGGGATAAGGAGGATACTGTCTATGAAATGCAGCAACTGTGGCGGAACACTGAGATATGATATTGCCAGCTATGGTCTGGTATGTGATCTATGCGGAACCGTAAAGCGTCTCCACCGGCCCGAAGAAGGCGTTGTAATAGGAGAATTCGACTTTGCGACAGCTTTAAGAGGCTCAGGCACCAATTGGGGCGTAACCAGAAGACTTGTAACATGTAAGAGCTGCGGTGCGCAGATGCTCTATGATTCGGACCAGATGTCAGGCATGTGCCCTTACTGCGGTTCGGCAGTCGTATTGTCGGCAGAAGATGCCGACTGCGGCGTCGCTCCGAGTGCGATAATTCCTTTCACGCTTACGAAGGAGCAGGTTGCGGAGAAGTTCTACCGATGGAACAAATTCGCATTCTGGTCACCGGAAAAATTCAGAAAAGGGAAATTCTTATCGGATTTGGTTCCGCTCTATATCCCTTACTGGACCTTTGAGGCAGACGCGGTAACAACATACTCCGGCAGGTTCGGATTTACGGTGGGAAGCGGTGACAGTCAGAGGACAAACATGTATCAGAAGACCGGCATAGCCGAAAAGCATATCAGTGAATTTAATGTCTGCGGAAGCAGGAAGTTTTTTAACGACAGGATGTTAAATTCCGTGGTTTCATTTAAGAGCCGTGAGAGCCTGCCGTACACGCCCGAAACATTATCCGGCATGGCAGCAGAGATCTATACGATAGGCATCGACGAGGCATGGAATTATGCCAAGACAACCGGACTCAAAAAGGAGATCATGGAATCCACGCGTGAGCATGAACACGCGGACTGCTATTCGAATCTTATCTGTTCGACCGAGTACTATAACGTCAAGTTCAGATATGTTCTTGTTCCCGTATATCTGGCCGGCTGCAGATACGGCGGCAAGATATACAATGTCGTGGCAAGCGGTACGAACGGCAGAGGCAAATGCAACAGACCCGTATCCATAGCGAAATTCATAATCGTCCCGCTATTGTTCCTGGCATATTTTCTTATAGGCGCTTTCCTTAATTTGGGATTCTGGTATTTCCAGATAGGTTTTATGCTTCCATTCGCCGCAATCGCTATATTCGTGATCATGTTTATGGTTGCGTTCGGTAAGCAGAGCAGAGAGGAAGCCAGGGAACGAGAACAGTATTACTCTGAAAAATAAGGGTGCCGGTATCTGTTAATATTTCTTACTCCGTCAGCTCATTTATCGCTTTGATGTCGGCTTTGACTTTCCTGTACTCGATAGTGATCATGATGATGTGTGTTGCGAGATAACCGGCCATTGTGCTGATGAAGGCCGCGGGATAGCGGTGCAGCTGCCACAGCACGACTGTGATGCCCATACTGGCGGCAGCGGTGATCAGGAAGTAGATGAGGCTCTGGATTACAAATCCGATGCGTTCAACTTCATATATGGCTGTCGCGCCTGAGAATACCGCGCCGATGAGCCCGTAGATCAGCACGTTGCAGTATGCGGCGATGACCGGGGTGGGGAAGAGCGCGACGTACTGGGGCGACATCGAGATAAAACCTTCTGAACCTGTTGCATTCGCGACAGCGTCAATAATGAGGTTGATCAGTATACCCATGAATGCCGAGACTGAGAAGCTTATGGCGATCCTGGTCAGGTACTCTTTAAGCATGCTTTTCATGAGTTTTCCTCCCTGACCTTCTTTAACCGTTCTTTGATCTTTGCGACGTTGCGGCGTGAGACGTATGTCTCGTAGCCGTTCTTCATGACGAGTCTGATCGTTCCCGTGATGCTCATGTCGAGTGATCTGATCTTCCTTATATTTACTATTTCTGATTTGGAGATCCTGATAAAGTCAGCCTCCTGCAGTTCGTTCTCGAGTTCATAGAGTTTCTGCGGCACAACAAAGCGGCCGTCGATAGTCAGTATCATCACACGCTGACCTTCCGAATAGGCGGAGAAGATCTCGCTCCTGCGGAGTATCCTCTTGTTGCCCTTCTCATCGGTTCCGGTCAGGTTCCTGTCGAATATCTCATGGAGCTCGTTTACAACGGACCTGACTTCACCGGTCATGTCTCCGCTGCAGACTTTGAGCTCGAGCTCCTTATATTTGCTGTCGATATCCGTGCTGATCTTCATAACCCGAGTATAGCATTATTTAACAATGTTACACACTTGAAAATACATGTATCCGGCTCCCGAACGCGGTTTCATCCGGGCATTACCATTACTTCAGATCGCTCCTCATCCTGTGACCGAAAACCACACCTGCAAGTACCGTTATGACAAGGGCACAGCAGACCATAACTATGAGCGGCAAGATGAAAGTGTCCATGCCGAAGTCCAGATCGATGGCAGAGCGTGCAATCCTGGTTGCATAGTAGAACGGCATGCACTTTGCTGCCTTCTGCATGATGCCGCCGACGCCTTCCACGTCGAACCAGATGCCGCCGAGCATCGAGCCGACAGAGATAAGGATCGAGCAGATGCCGGGAGCTGCTTTCTCATTCAGGAGAGTGCCGAACAGCAGTCCGAGCGATGAGAACATCAGTGCGGAAGGAATGACCATTACGATGCAGAGCAGAAGTCCCAAAACACTGATCTCATAGCCTGTGATAAGCGCGATCACCAGTGCAACGATGAATGATGCCGTTACCTGAATGACTGCGGTTACGATCATCGGCAGGAGATATCCCATGAGGAAATCCCTGTTTTTCATCGGTGAAGAATAGAGTCTTACGAGGAACGAACTCTCGCGGTCCTTTGCAAGACCGATCGCCGTGAAGAGCATAACGAACATCTGCCCGAAGACGGCGATGCCGCCGGCAAGATTATCGATCCTGAAGATCGTCATTCCGGCTTCCTTGGGGATCGCCGTGTTAACTACCGTCATTATTATCAGCATTACCAGCGGAAACGCTACACAGAAGATCCAGCTTAAGGGATCCCTTGCCATTTCCAGCAGATTCCTCTTTGAAAAAGCTAATGTCTTGTTCATCATAATATCTCCTTATACCTCAGCTTCCGCAACGCTTACGAAAACATCCTCAAGTCCTTTTTTACCTGTCATGGCCTCAAGCTCGTCAAGTGTTCCGACCGCCCTTACCTTGCCTTCGGTCATTATGACGATCCTGTCAGCCAGCGCCTGTGCCTCTTCCATGTAGTGGGTCGTAAGTATGATCGTCGTGTCTTTCTTCAAGACCTCGATCTCGCGCCACAGCTGCCTTCTGGCGAGCACATCGAGACCCAGTGTCGGTTCATCCAGGAACAGTATCTTAGGCCCGCCGATGGTTGCCATCGCTATGGAGATCTTGCGCTTATATCCGCCCGAGAGGAGCTTTGCCTTCTTGTTCTCGAATTCCTTAAGCCCGAAAGCATTTATCGTACGGTCGACTGCCGCCTTTATCTTATCCTTGGGCAGATAGAGCGCAGCTATGAATTCCAGATTCTCTCTTACCGTAAGGTTCTCTGCAACTGCCGTCTCCTGCGGTGACACGCCTACCAGACTCTTTACGAGGTCTCTCTCGCTGACCACATCATGCCCCAGGATCTCGGCCTTGCCGCCGGTGGGGTTTGTGAGACACGTGAGCATCCTGACCGTCGTCGTCTTTCCCGCACCGTTAACACCGAGGAGCGCTATCAGCTCGCCCTCATTCACGCTCAGCGTGAGTCCGTCTACCGCGACCTTGTCCTTGAAGGTCTTCGTCAGTCCTTCTGTCTTAATTGCATATCCCATATTCCAGACTCCTTTTGTTGTATTTGAGCCGATCTTACCGTGCCGGGATCTGCGGATAAACAGAAATGACACAAGCGGTAGTTTTTGGATATATGAACGGTAGGCCGGTACGCTGAATTCCTTGATTCATTTGCTGTTAATTGCTAATCTACGCTTATCAGACAATCGCACTTTGGAGCCTGCTGTGGAGGGAAAATGCAGAAAAAACTGTTAGTGATACTCAGCCTTGTCAGCTCGATAATGCTTATCGGATGCGGCAAAACAAAAGCCGGTTTTAAATACGAACTCGCGGATGTTCATCCTGTTGCAGGCCGGCAGGGCGTTTGTTCTGAGAAAGGCTGCTATTGGGTAAGCGGATCCACTACGCTGACAAAATATGACAGCAGCTGGAATCTCATATCGGAAAATACGGAGCCGTTTGAGGGCTACACGCTGGAAGTCAACCATATCGGCGATATCGATGTGTATAACAATGAGCTGTATCTGGGAGTCGAGTACTTTTCGGATGGTGAAGGGAAAAACATACAGGTCGCAGTCTATGACGGTGACACATTGGAACTCAAGAGAGTATTCCCGTTCCGCTCCGACACAGGTCAGCTTGAGTGCAGCGGAATTGCCGTGGACCCCGTTTCACGGACCGTGTATATGACCTCATGGATCGATGACGAATCCAGCAGCTATCTCTATATGTACGACCTTGATACGGGAGATTACAAGGGCAAACTGAAAATGGATCCCGTCCCGCAATGGCTGCAGGGCATAGCCTGTTTTAACGGAAGCCTGTATGTGACGTGTGATGACGGAAATGCGGATAATGATGAACCGGACCATATGTACAGGATAGATATTTCGGGTGACAAAGACATCGGGAAAGTCATTCCTGAAAAAGCATTTGATGATGTGATAAAACAGGGTGAGATCGAAGGTCTGACATTTGATGAGGACCATAGACAGCTTCTGCTCTTATATAACAGGGGAGCAAAGATCGTTGCGGGAATGCCTAAAGGGTTTTATGAAGGCTATAGCGAAGAAATACATGAAGTGTTTGTTTATGACATTGTCGAAGAAAGATAGATCCCGAAGAGGACCTGAGTGATAAGAGTTTTGAAGACTTTAAACCTGTATGCAATGAAAATGAAGTTTTTGGCTTTACAGTCTCTATTTACAGTTCGGATAACATAACCAATCTGGACGATTTTAAAGAACATCATAAACGGATCGGTTGGTCTGACCCCAAGATTTCCGATGAGAAGCCCAGTCTTTCAAACGTTCCGGACGACGAAAGCGACGTTTTTGCCAGATACAATTTTAAACATGCGGTACATATAAGCTATACCGATCAAAACAGACACGGGAAGATCTCTGTTTTCTAATTGAATCTAATAAGTCTGGCAGACCATTTTATCAGGAAAGATATGAGCCGGATGAGATATCTCTTCCGGCTCTGTTATATAATGGGTCAGGAGACAGGCATCGTAATCGACTAATGAGGTAGTTGCGTTGATGGATTTGGATGAAAAGAAAGATTTCAATAAGCAGCTTATGAGTCTTGCGGTGCCTTTGGCGGTACAGAATCTTCTTACGTCTCTTGTCGGGGCATCGGATGCTCTTATGCTCGGGCGGTTGACGCAGGATGCTATCGCTGCGGTATCACTTGCAAATCAGGTTTCTTTTGTAATGTCCCTGTTTTATGGCGCTACTGTTGTAGCGGCCAGCGTTTTGGTCTCACAATACTGGGGCAAAGGTGATTATCTGAACGTAAGAAGATTTCTGGCAATGTCGATACGGTATGCCGTAGGCATCGGCGTGGTCTTCACATTAGGTGCTTTCTTTTTCGCAGAGCAGATCATTGGAATATTATCACCTGAACAGGAGCTGATCCGGATCGGTTCGGAATACCTGAGGATAGTATGCTTCTCGTTTGTTTTAACAGCTGTATTGAGCAGCTTCCTGATGATCATGAAGGTCTCGGGACATGCGAAGCTGAGCGTATGGATCTCTGTCGTTACCGTAACGGTGGACATGGCAGCCGACTTCTTCCTGATCTATGGTTTTGGAAAGATTCCCGCCTTAGGCGCAAACGGTTCTGCTTATTCGACGATCGTTGTGGAGATCATTGCCCTGACCTGGTGTGTTATATGGACTCAGCGAAATGAGAAGATCAGGATCGAGAAAGACACACTGTTCTATTTCTCGAAGGAATATGAGCGGGATATGTGGAAGATCATCCCGGGAATGCTGGCATCATCATTGTCGTGGGGACTCAGTATAACAATGCACTCATTCATTCTGGGACATCTCGGAACGGATGCCACAGCTGCGGCATCTGTAACCACGGTTGCCCAGCAGCTGATACAGGGACTTACACACGGCTTCGCAACCGGTATAGGAATCATGATAGGACAGCTCCTTGGACGGAATGAACTCGATAAGGCAAAAAGATACGGTGCTCGCAGCTGGAAAGTGACGTTGCTTTTGGGAATCATAAATGTAGGGCTGGTATGCATAGTCGGTCCGCTTGTATACATATTCTATGTGCTGGAACCCCAGGCAAAGCAATACCTGGTACAGATGCTTATATTCCTTGCGTTTTATATGTTTGCTTTCGCATACAATACCATTTTTACCTGCGGAGTCTTTCCGGCAGGCGGAGATTCGATTTATGACGGGATAAGTGTATTGATCGCGACATGGTGCTTTGCGATCCCGCTGGCGCTTATAGCCTGCTTTGTATTGCATCTTCCGGTAATGGTTATATATGTGGTCATGTGTCTGGATGAGATCGTAAAGGTGCCTTTCATCAAGTGGAGATACAATAAATACATCTGGCTTAAGAATCTCACGAAAGAAACTGCAGGATGAATTGGTATTGAATATGATCAGTAACCCGTTTGGAGAGAAACAATGACCAAGGCTTTGTTTGTAGATTTTTATTCATCCTTGTGTCTTATTTTTCATTATCAAGCATAACGATCTCATAAACATCCGTATCTTCATAATTATCCCATTTGATAGCGATACAAGGACCCTCAGAGAAGTTGGGATAGTCAAGTTTTTCGACGGCAATGAGACTTCTTATACCGTCATCAGATTCAAAAACGACTTTCGGATATATTTCGTTATCGCTAAACTCTGATTTTCTTTTGTCAACTATAGTGCCGCGTTGTACGCTGAACTTTCCTTTTGTGATCTGTCTCGAAAAAGCATTACTGAGAACAAAAAGATATATGCAAAAAGCAACAATTCCAAATGCAAATATGCAGATATTAAGGATATTGTGTTTGTATATAGTCAAACCCAGATAGACCAAAAGCACAAACACAAAGATCGGTATGAGTTTTTTGCGCTGTTCTTTGTCACGTTTTGAGGCTTTTGCTTTTAAATACTCAATTTCCTCTGTTGTTGCCTTTCTTAAACTGATCTTGTCTCCGGTAGAATTGTCCATGCTGTTACTCCCATATTTATATGCCAGGAACCATAGATAATAAACAATGGCTTTCATCTATTAGTGGGATTATAACATGTAGAATCGGATTGATATAACGTGCCTCATGCTTTTCAAATCAAGTGTCATTTACAAAACTCCCCGATACTTTATAATCTATTCTTGAAAGGGGATAGTAAAATGGCAAGAGGCGGACATCACGGTGGCGGTTTCCACGGCGGCGGACATCATTTCAGCGGCGGCGGTTTTCACGGCGGTGGCTTTGGAGGCGGAAGCTTTCATAGTGGAGGATACCACGGCGGAGGTTATTATGGTGGAGGTTTCGACGGCGATTCTGAAGATACGATCGTCAGAATAGCCGTCCTGGTACTTGTCGGTCTCGGCTACTTCGGTTATTCGGTTGCAATGGGCTATGTGCCCGGGATGAACCTTATTAACCTCGGTATATTTGCTCTGAGTGTTTTTCTCTATTATTTTTCATTGAAAGAGCACGACAGGATCACCGGTATTTATAACCTTAACTATCGAACCATGGGATTTGCCAAGGTTCAGGTATGGAAGGCGGATTATAAAAACTATGCTCCGGGTGGCTCTGTAAGTGACAAGGTTTCCTGGGCTGCGAAGTCCGGCAACAAATACCGCATAGCTTTCTATGACAGGGATTTCGGCGAAGAAAACATCAGGAAAGTAAAAGAGCTAATCAAGAGGACTCCGAAGATCATCTGGATGAGATCTATTGTATGGCTTATCATCGGCATCATTTCCGGAATCTCGACGCTGTTCTTTTATGAGGTTGTCATTCCATATTTTGAGCATATGGAAATGACCGATGAGGCGTTCGCGTTTATTGACGAACTGGTCTTCTATTTCCCGGCAGGAGTTACACTGCTCTGCGCGATCTCATGTTATGTTCTTGTACTCGTCAGAGACAATCTTTTGCACAAGTGCGCACTGAGAATAGTTGAAGATAACAATGCGGCATTTGAGAGGATGCTTACAGAGGGATCCATTGCTTCAATGCTGAGCAAAAAGTGGTATTACAACAACTGCCCGAACTGCGGTTCGGATGCAAAACAGGATATGCGTTTCTGCAATCACTGCGGTTCATCGCTTGAAGTAAATGATATTTCCAAGGAACAGGTTGGTGCCGTTCACCGCATATCTGCGGAAGCGGAAAACAACGGCAAGAAACCGGAAATAATAAGACATACTGATTAATAGTCTACAGCCTGCGGGAGAATTGATCATGGAATTAATAAGCGGCTACATGAGAGACGAAAAATCACGTCACATGTTGAATGCTCTGACCCGGAAGACTTTTGGATTTGATTTTGAAGGATGGGTTACAAACGGATATTTTGAAGGGGATTACATTCCCTATTCCCTGGTGGAAAACGGTGTGATGATCTCTAATGTTTCCGCCAATAAGATGAGGTTCACGCAGAACGGAGCCATCAAAAACTACATTCAGTTAGGCACAGTCATGACTGACGAAAGCTACAGAAAACAGGGCCTTGCCGCAAAGCTGATGCAGCACGTCATCAAAGAGTATGAGGACAAGTGCGACGGCATATATCTTTTCGGAAACCTCAGCGCAGTGGGCTTTTACAGGAAGATGGGCTTTGTCATCGCGAACCAGTACAGGTATTTCGTCAAAGAGGAATTCTGCAACAGCGGAAAAACCGGTGAGCCGTTCATACCCGTCAGCGAAATGGGCGAAGACATAAAACAGAAGTACAGAGGACTCGTTCGCCGGAGCTGTCCGCATTCAGCATTCGAACAGATAAACAAGTTTGGTCTCCAGATGTTCTACACATCCGGAATGGACAGCGTTTACTACTCCTCTGATCTTGACTGCTTCATCGTAAAGGAGCAGGACGGCGATACTGTTTTAAGTTCCGTTCTTTGTAAGGAAAAGGCATGCCTTGCGGAAGTCATAAAACGCATCGATGTCAGAAACAGATTATGGCTCGGCTTTGTCCCTCTTGGCGAAGACGAGGCACTCTGTGATTGTTTGCTCTACGACGGAGCAGACGATTACCGGCTGTTCTACAGAGGATCTGAGCTTGAATCTATAGAACGCGACAAGCTGTACTTCCCGGATCTGTCACACGCATAAACAGATTCCGATTAAAAGATCCGATACCTCTTAGAAATCAGGGGTATTTTTATTTTCAACAATGGCAGTTTTGGATTTGTTCAAAGCCTTATCGGGTTCATAAATACTATAGAAAACGTTATGATCGGTTTTATAGATGATGGTAAATCTGGAGTTGTGGGGTTAAAAAATGACAATTAAGGAAGCTTGTGATCTGTTAAGAGAAGAACTGATGGATAATGGTTATGAATACGGTTTCTATTTGAATGGGGTAACGTACAAACCCGATTTTTCACAGGGTTTTGATAATGAATTCTTTGAACTTTTATTGAAAGAATACCGCATTCAAGATCCGCAAGATACAAAGCAAGCTAAAGTCGGGACTTGCCATGATGCGGTTGTGCTGATGAGATCCATTCTCGATGAATACAGTGTTCCAAGCAGGATTTGGCTGTTACATGACAGACAAAACGGAAAGTTCCATACCATTTTGACCTTTTATCTTGAAAACAAAGTTATATATTTGGAACTGACACCTCAATCCGGAAAGCCCTGGTATGGGAAAGAAATTGTTTTTGAAAGTGAGCAGTTATTTATAGATCGGTATAAAGAAGACGGGTATGAAGTGATTGATGTCACAGATTCAGTAATTATAGGAGAAGCACCTGATTTTGTTCTGTCGAGAATGGATTAACAGTTTCAAGTCTGTCGGGGTGATGTAATAGACTTTTGTTCGAAAGTCAGGGCTGATCTGGATATTGATTGGTACATAGATAATATGTGATGGAACATAAAACCAAGCAGTTAAAAGAATTGAACTTTTCACATCACGCTTCCCGCAAACTGTCTCGTATGCCGAGAATCTTTGCCGGAATGTTATAATTCAAAATACAGGGCTGTTTGATGTCGGGGAAAGAAAGGGAGATCTATGGATATTTCAGTACTTACAGAAGAATATGTACAGCGGAATGCAGTGAATGCTTCTGCACTGGCGAATGCACGCAAGATATCATCGAAAGGGGATTTTACCGGAAGAAAGATCACCGCAGACAGGACGCTGATCTACGGTGACTGCAAAGGGTCCGGAAAGGAGCCGTACCATACTTCGGTTGATGTGTCAGGAGATTCAGTGATCAGCCGTTGCAGCTGCCCGAGCAGACAGTTCCCGTGCAAGCATGCGCTGGCACTGATGCTGGACTTTGCATCAGGCAGGACATTTGAGACTGGCGATGTACCTGAGGACATAGCACGCAAGCGCGAAAAGATCGAGAAGCGCGAAGAGAAGGCTAAGCAGGAAGCTTCTGCTGATGCGGCACCGAAGTCCGAAGAAGAACTTCAGAAAGAAGCACAGAAAAAGAAAGCTTCTGCTGATGCGGCAGCGAAGAAAAAGATCGCCCGCCAGATGGAAGGTCTTTCCCTGGTTTCCGATTTTACGAATGAGATGCTTAGTGCGGGACTTGGTACAGTAAACAGCGGTTCTGTCAGCAAATATAAGGATCTCGCGAAGCAGTTGGGTGATTACTATCTGAACGGCCTGCAGCTGTTGCTGCAGCGTTTCATTCTGGCGGTGCAGGCAGACAGAAGTCAGTACGGAGAGAAGGAACTTGTAGAGAAACTGGTTCAGCTCGACCAGGCGGCTAAGAAATGCAGGGCATGGCTGGAGAAACAGCTCGAGAGCGGCGATTTCGGACCGAAGGACGACATTCTATACGAGCAGCTGGGAGGCATCTGGCGCTTAGACCAGCTTGAGGAACTCGGTCTCTATAAAGAAAATGCCGAACTTGTGCAGCTCTCCTTTACTGTGCTGTGGGATGAGGCTGCACAGACCGAGACAGATACCGCATATTGGATCGATCTGACGGGCGGCGTGATCTCCAAGACTGAGAATATCCGTCCGGTGAAAGCAAAGAAATATGTGCGTGCCGATGACAGCGCTTTTGAATTGTACAAAGTGAAGAAACTGTATTTCTATCCCGGCGGGATCAACAGACGTATCCGTTGGGATGAGGCCGTGAGCGAGCCCTGCGGTCCGGAAATACCGGGTAAAGTGATGTCTTTTGCAAGAGACGGGATCAATGCCGCCGTAAAAGAAGCTAAGAACGAACTGAAGAATACATTGTCAGACGATTCAGTCGCAATGCTGATCGCATTCGACTGCATAACCGTCTCGCCGGAAGGCGTGATAGCGCTCAGGAAAGGAGAAGAATCCATAGAACTGCGCGAATCCTCCGAATATGAAGGCTGCCTTAAGACATTAAGACATCTCCCGGAACGTTATTGCAAAGAAGGCGCAGTCCTGGGTGAGATCCGGTATTCGGCAGAAGATAAAAAAGTTTACATGGTGCCGCTTGCCGTGGTTACACGGTCTGCGATTTTGCGTTTGATATAAAGCAGCGATGGCGGATTCGAAAAAAGGAAAGCGGAGGACAATATGGAGATAGCAGTTTTTTATGAAGTGCGTGACAGGTTATATAATGCGGCGCTGGCCGGCAGCAGCATCATTGCTGAGGATTTCCGCTTAAAGCGTGCCGTGGAGGACCTTGGTTCACTTGCTGAGAAGGGCAAGGTATTTGCTGCGCTCAAACAAAAATGCGAGAAGCTTCTTGAAGCAGGAGAAGATGCATCATCGCTTCTGGCGGATTGCATAGCTTTGGCTGATGCGATCGCGGTAACGCTCGGACAGAACGGAGAGCCTGAAGGCGGTGAAGTCATAGGTCAGAAGGAAAAAGCAGGAATCTGGGAGCAGGATCCTCCGGTGGGTAATGTTACTTACAGAGAGATGCAGGAAGCTTTGGAACTGCTGCGTAAGGGAAGCGAGAATACCATAAAGATCGCTGATAAGTATCCCGGAGTGCTCACTGACATACGCTTTGGCAGGGCTGTAGCCGACGGACTGAATGGCAGAGCCTCGGAATATGGAGAAAGATTTGCCGCACTTGTTCTGGAGATCTGCGGTGACGGTTTGAAGCAGATCTATAAGGACAGCCTGGATCTGAATGATGAAGCGGCAAAGGGAAGACAGATAAAGGTGATAGCAAGTGTATATGGTGCCGAAGAGAATGACTGGTATCAGGAACTTGCTAAGAACGAATCGATATCACAGAAGGTCCGCCTGGAGGCTATAAATGCACTCTCCTGCAGCACCGCTAATGAAGATGTCCTAATGGAGTTATATAAGACCGGTAAGGGTAAGATCAAAGCGGCAGCACTTGAATCTCTGGCCCGTGCGGGGGCAGCCGGGATCGAGAACTATTTCGAGAAAATGCTTGCGAAAGACGATTTCTCCGCATCTGATGAGGAGCTGATAAGGGTATCTCCGTCAGAAACTGCTGCGGCGTGTGTTTTGAAGTATGTTCAATTATGTGAGGCGGATCATAAAAAGCCGCCGAAAATGACCCTGTTGGAGAGAAAGACGGGACCGGTTGCAGAAGAAGCGTTCCTCAGAATGTTGAAGCTGATGAATAAAGGCGTCAGAAGGAATGTGGGGACATCGATCCTCATCAGCAATCTGATCGAAGGCATTCCCGGTGCGGATGAACTTATCGAACGGCTTTATGCAAAAAGTCCTGAAAGATTTTCGGGAGCGTACGCATATAGCGGTTTGGTAAATGGCACTTTGAAAGTTTCTGATCTGATGCGCGTTCAGGACATGATCACAGGCAATTACTGTGAGGATGATAAATGCCCTGCCCGTTACAAGTTTACATCTGAAATGCTCCGGAAGATCCGTTTGATTCCGGCTTCCGGCGAGTATCGTGTCGAGTGGACACGCGGGTATGATTTCCTTACCAGGAAGATCGGCACAGAGCTTCCGCAGGCGATACTGGATGTACTGACAGATCCGGCAGCGCTTAAGAGCTTCAATGCTGCGGCGGAATGCTGCGTGAGTCTTTCCAAGCTTTGTCTGAGCAGTGATCCGGCAACAAGGGAGTTGTGCGAAGATACTGTCTATGGTGCATACAGTGTCGGACCATGGGAACATGAGCGGATCATGAAAGCTGCAATACCATTCCTGGAAAAGGCTATAGAGGCACACCCGTCGGTATATTATGGTACGCCGGTTCACAAACTTATCACGGATAAAAAGGGAAGAGTCGATCTGTACTATGAATTCGTCTGCAAGAATGCGGAAGTGCAGAGCTTAAGGCCGAGTGTCGCACCGGGAGCCGGCTGGTACGGAAGCATGCGTGTGGAGATCCCTGATCATGAGCAGATGGTTAAAGAATACCAATATGCAAAAGACAAGCTGAACAAGATGTTCTCAAAGGTCAGAAATGAAGACCGGCAGAAGATCATGCGGGTTATAGATGAAATGATCTGAATATACGGAGGGTAGTAAAATGGCGAATCAAAACGAGATCCTGCGGCTTTCCGCAGAAGACACCTACAAAGAAGAGATCGATGCCCTGATCGCAGCAGACAAAGATCCCAAACCGGCCGGCTGGCAGATGTCGCCGCGTTCGGTGCTTACATATATCTGTGGCGGCAAAGCGGGCAATAAGACGATCACACCGAAGTACATCGGTGATAAGCGTCTGGTCGAGATCTGTATTGCAACACTGGTCACGGACCGTGCACTGCTTCTGATAGGCGATCCCGGAACGGCCAAGTCATGGCTCTCGGAGAACTTAAGTGCCGCGATCAACGGCAATTCATCACGCGTTATCCAGGGTACGGCAGGCACTACTGAGGAGCAGATCCGCTACTCCTGGAATTATGCGATGCTGCTTGCCAAGGGCCCGTCTCATGAGAGTCTCATCAAGAGCCCGATCTATACGGCAATGGAGGAGGGAGCGATCGCACGCGTTGAGGAGATCTCCCGCTGTGCGAGCGAAGTACAGGATGCTTTGATCTCGATCCTTTCTGAAAAGCGCATCGCCATTCCTGAACTGTCTGAGGAATTGGCCGCGAAAAAAGGATTCTCCATCATAGCTACCGCTAATACAAGAGATAAAGGTGTCAATGAGATGAGTTCCGCATTGAAGCGCCGTTTCAACATCGTGGTCCTGCCGGCACCGGCATCTATCGAAGCGGAGATGGAGATCGTTCAGACAAGAGCAGCCAAACTGGCTAATGATTTTGAACTTCGTGCCTCAATGCCGGATGCAAATACCGTGGAAAAAGTTGTGACCATCTTCCGCGAGCTGCGTGCAGGACAGACTATCGACGGTAAAGTTAAGCTGGCACAGACCAGCGGTGTGCTCTCGACGGCAGAAGAGATTTCACTGATCGTGAACAGCATGGCTCTGGCTGGAAGCTTCGGCAACGGCAAGGTAACGGATGCCGAACTTGCGAGCGCGCTGCAGGGAGCGATCGTGAAAGACGATAAGAAAGATGCCAAGGTATGGGAAGAATATCTTGAGAACGTGATGCGCAAGCGCGGTAGGGAATACAGTACGCTTTATTCGGAGTGCAGGAGCCTGCTCTAAATTGGGAAAGATCACTTATTTCGGAATCCGGCATCTATCGCCGGTATGTGCATACTATCTCCGGGAATTGCTGCAGAATGAAGAACCGGGGCTTGTACTGATCGAAGGACCGTCGGACTTAAACGGTCTGATGGACGGTCTCGTGTCGGAAGAAGCAGAACTGCCTGCAGCGATCCTGGCATACACGAAAGAACCGCCTGTAGAGACGGTGCTCTATCCTTTCGCGGAATTTTCGCCGGAATATCAGGCCATTCTCTGGGCGAAGGAAAAGGGCGTCAAAGCACGCTTTATAGATCTTCCTTCCAGTGTTGAACTCGGATACTACAAAGAACTTCGAGGACGCGCGGAAGAAGAGATGAGATCCCCCAAAAGCATTGATAAGGGCGGGGGCAAGGAAGAACCGGACAGCGGAAGTTCCGGACAGGATAAAAAAACATCCGTATACGAACAGATCGAACAGCTGACCGGTATACCGCATGATTCTTTCTGGGAATATACCTTTGAAGGCTGCGGCAGCGGCGAGGAGCTGGCTGCTGCAATGGATACGTACGGTGCTTCTCTGCGCGAGTTTACGGAGGCGGATAAAGACAGCTTCAAGGCTGAGCACGAGGAGCTTCGTGAATGCCATATGCGCCGCATGATAGCGGAGGCTGTTCTGGAAGATCCGGACCGCAGCATCGTGGTGGTGACCGGTGCATTTCATACGGCTGCAGTAAAGAAAGCGTATTCGGAAGATGACCGCAAAAAGACTGACGCTGTTCTTGCCGGTAAACAAAATCTGAAGGACTGCAATGCGACTCTTATGCCGTATTCATATTACCGTTTGTCGGAACATTCCGGCTACGGGGCAGGTGCGAAGGCACCAAATTATTTCGAGATCCTGTGGAGGTGCCGTAATGCATCCGGAGGCGCTCCGGGCGGTGATATGGCCGCTTCGGAATATCTGACCAGAGTGGCAGCTTATCAGAGACTGCACGGCGGAATGGCGTCATCAGCCCAGGTGATCGAGGCACTCAGGCTTGCAAATGAGCTGGCTGCGATGAACGGCGGAAAATATCCTGCACTGGCGGATCTCCGTTCTTCTGCTATTACATGTATCGGAGAGGGAAGTTTTGCTGAGATTGCGGTTGCTGTAGCCAATACCGAGATCGGAACCAGGATCGGTCAGATGCCGGAAGGAACGGTATGCACCTCCGTACAGGAAGATTTTCTGCGTCAGTTGAAGGTGCTGAAGCTGGAAAGATTCAGGAGCAGCGAACGGCAGGAACTCGATCTGGATCTGCGTGAGAATCTGCGCGTGAAATCGCAGGAAGCGGCGTTCCTTGATCTGAACCGTTCATTTTTCCTGCACCGTATGTCAGTCCTGCAGACCGGATTCTGCACTCAGGAAAGATACCGGCAGGATACGGCTACATGGGCGGAGAAATGGAGCCTTCAGTGGACACCGGAGACCGAGATACGGATCGTCGAGGCATCCCTTAAAGGAGATACATTAGAAGAGGCCGCAGTGACTGTACTCGGGGAGAAGCTGCGCGCTGCGGAGAATGTGAAGCAGACATCGGAGATCCTGGCAAAAGCGCTCGAGGCAGGACTGACCGCATGCGTACGGGAAGCCATCTATGCAGTACAAAACAGCGCGGCAGGAAATGAAGCTATCCAGGATGTCGGCTGTGCCATCGGAGATCTTTCCATGACGGTACGCTTCGGTAACATAAGGCGCATGGATCTGTCCGGGATCGAACCGCTGATGGAAAGACTGTTCCTGAAATTCTGTCTGAATCTCCGAAAAGAATGTGTCTGCGATGAAGCGGCAGCAAAAGAGATCCTTCCGGCACTCGCAACGGTATGGGATGCGGTGCAGATCCATGAATTTCTTGATAAAGAAAGGCTCGTACACGCGTTTATGGAGCTTGCGGAAGATGATATGGCTAATCCGCTCTTGTCAGGATTTGCATGCGGAGCCTTGGCAGAACGCGGTGATATCGATGCGGAAAAACTCTATTCCTTGATGGAACGTCATCTTGCAAAAGGCATGCCGTCAGCAGACGGTGCATATTGGTTTGAAGGACTGGCAGAGAAGAATCACAGAGCCCTGATCGCCAGACTGGGCATCTGGGAGCATCTGGCTGCCTATATCCGTTCATTGGACGAGGAAGAATTCAGATCGGCTGCGATCTGTCTCAGAAGGACGTTCTCTACTTTTTCGCCGGCGGAGAAACTGGACATTGCAGAAAATATCTGCGAGATCTTTGGCGTAAATGCAACTTCCGCTGCCGCCTACATGAACGGCACCCTGACGGAAGAAGAGAGCAAGGCGGTGCATGAAGCGGAACAGAGTGCCATTGGTGATGTGGACGATTTTGACTTTGATATTTAACGCATGATACGGGATTAAATGACAACAGGGAAGCGAAATGGAGAATAATACTGATCTGACAACTACACAGACAACTGATACCGCAGAACAGCTGAAGAAGTGGCGTCTGTTGCTCGGAAGTGAGAGCGAGAGCGGTTTCCCGGCAGGAAGCATGGGTCTGATGTCGGCAGAAGAGATGCTGATGGATCAGGCGCTTTCACAGATCTACGGATGGGATAAGGAGAATGGCAGCGCCGGGGGCGGAAAGATGGCTTCACCGGTGCTTACGAAGTGGCTCGGAGATCTCAGGACACTATTCTCGCCCATGCAGATACGGGTGATCCAGAACGATGCGATCGAACGTATGGGAATGAAAGAGCTTTTGTTCGAACCTGAGATGCTGTCGGAACTTGCTCCGGACGTTTCCATGGCTTCGCTTCTCCTGATGATGAAGGACCAGATACCGAAGAAAGCAAAGGAACAGGCAAGGGAGTATATCCGCAAGATCATTGAAGAGATCAACAAACGCCTGGCAGATGATGTGCGCAGGTGTGTCAGTTCGGCAGTAAATAAAAGAGAACATTCTCCTATCCCTTCGGCCAGTGCTCTTGATTACAAATTGACTATAAGAAGAAATCTTAAGAATTATGACCTGAGCACCGGATCGCTTTATCCTGAGAAGTTCTATTTCTTTGAACATGCATCTACGGCAAGAAGCGCTTCAAGGACGATCGTTCTGGATATCGATCAGAGTGGTTCCATGGGTGAATCGGCCATCTATGCCTCCGTAATGGGATGTATTCTTGCGAGTATCAGCTCCGTAAAGACCCATGTGGTAGCCTTTGATACTGAGGTCACGGATCTCACGGAATTGTGTGAGGATCCTGTTGAATTGCTTTACGGCATACAATTGGGTGGCGGAACCAATATCGAGAAGTCTGTCGCTTACTGCAGCGGTTTGATCGCGGCTCCGGCAAAGACGACAATGTTCCTGGTGACGGATCTTTATGAGAACGGCAACCGTGCAGGCCTTTTGCAGCGTCTTGCAGATCTGAAAGAGTCCGGCGTGACCATAGTGGTACTGCTTGCTATTTCTGACAGCGGAAAGCCTGTCTATGACCATCAGCTGGCAGAAAGGATCTCAGCTATGGATATCCCATGCTTCGGCTGTCCGCCGGAAAAACTGCCGGAACTTCTTGAGCATGCACTCAAGCACCGGACGATGGATTCCTTTGTTGAAAGAAACACCTGACCGCTAAATGATGTAAGGAATTATTTGATCCAACGCCTCTGAGAAATCAGGGGTGTAATTTTGTTTACGACATTCCATCAGGAATGTGTTGATTAAGCACCATCTTGTTACAGCATTACTGATTGTTTGGCCTCCTGCCTCCATGGATAATGAAGCCATCCAAGAAAACTTTCATATACGGAGGAAAAGAAAATGAATAACGATACTATGAAAATGATCGGATGAGTATCTGCTCGAAGACTACTTTAAGGATACCCGTAATGGATACTTATATGACATGATATAATTGCTCTGTAAGAATGACCGGTCTTATCAGGCTGAAGAAGTTTACGGACAACAGGATCAAAAAGGATTAGCGCGGGTGCTATATGTCTGAACGAAAGAAAGAACTCAGCAAGTTGTGTTTGGCCGGTTTCATTTTTACGGTTCTGCCTTTGGCTTTGATATCATTGTGTTTCTTTTTCCAAAGGGGCTTTTACGTCGAGAAAGTGCTGCCCGCCGGTTTAATTCTGTCGCCATTGCTCGGATTAATTCTTTCGATAGCAGGCCTTGTCACTGCCGGGAGAAAAGGCAAAGGCGGCAAGGCATTTGGTATAGCAGGAGCAGTTATACCGGGCATTGGTATAACTGTTGTTGCCTCGATTCTTATATATGTCTTGGCAGCAAATGCAAGCACAACCAGTAGATTACAGAAAAATGAAATGTATTCATTGGGCAGAATGGGAGAAACTTTAAATACTGAATATGATGTCAGTCCGTACCGGATCCCTGAAGGGTATGAATTCAATCAATTGAACATAACCGTCAGCAAAGCAGAGCTTGAGACATATGCCGGATCCAAGCTGCAGACAATAAGCAAAAAAAGTGATAAGAGTATCAAGGGTGTATTTCAGGATTATAATTTCCTCATTGTCAGAAGTGACTGTATCGATGAATGGCTGGATAATAACTGTCCGCGCGGAATCCAATACTATAACGGAAATGCAAGCGTCGAATATGGGGATTACTGGGAATTTGCCGCGATCAGATCCTATCCCCTTGCAGTGTACAAGGATCCGTCTGACAAATACATAATCATCACCAACTGTGACGATCATAAGATCATCGCGGAGTTTTTCGAAGGGATAGGGGCAGCCGTGCCAATTGAAACGACGGTTGAGACGGTTGAGGAAACAGTGGAAGAACCGAGGAGTCCCGAATTCTTTGATAATTATGAACAGGTTGTTTTCCTCAGGGATAACATTAACGAGGACATGTCTTTGCTTGAGATAATCGATGTTGTTGATGAATCATGCAAAGATACCAGAGACAAAGACATGTATACGCTTGAATTCGGCACGTTCAACTACAGCACTTACGATCATTACGCTGACGAGTATGTCGACATGGGTCCGTACTACTGTTTTTGCATGGAAAGGCTTTTCTGGGCAGAAGACGGGAGAACTTATAAGCTCTATGTAAGTGTCCTTTATGAAACCAACAGTACGAATCAGGATTATAAGCATGTTGAAATGCATGAAATGGACGTGAAAGGTGATTTCTTCGATTACGTCCGAAAATCATACCCGTATAATTATGCCAAGACGGAAAAAATAGCTAAGATCGACATCTATATGATAGAGTTTTGACGGGGCAGGAAAAGGACAGAAGAAACTATCCATAACGGGGGAACTGACGAATGGAACTTAAGAAACTATCAGAACATATATGGTATATGCCTTTTGAGGAAGAGCGCGACCGTCCGAACCTGGGCTATGTCAGGGGCGAAAAGCTGTGTTTGGCAATCGATGCCGGACACTCGGAAGCGCATGTCAGGGAGTTTTACGGGCTTCTCCAAAAGGAAGGCCTGCCTCTCCCGACCCTCACGGTCCTTACACACTGGCACTGGGATCACACTTTCGCGATGCACGCCGTAAACGGTCTTACCATGGCAAATAAACGCACGAACGGTCATCTTCTGGAATGCATGAAAAAGATAGAGATGAACGGCCCGGATGTTTTCCTGAACATGTACGACAGCATCAGGAAAGAATATGAAGGCGGCAGGGAAGTGATCGTTGTCCCTGCCGATATCGTTTTCGATGGCGACATGACGGTCGATCTTGGCGGATGCACGGTCAGGCTCCTGCAGACACCGGCTCCTCACACAGATGATTCAACACTTGTTTATGTGTGCGAAGATAATACTCTTTTTGTCGGCGATGCAGCCTGTTCTCAATTTCCAAACGGAACCAAAGACAGGATACTGTCAGGTGACCTGGCTGAAAAGATCCGTTCGACAGGCGCTGTCACCTGTGTCGAAGGTCATTGGCAGCCTGTGGAGACAGAAGATACTCTGGCAGATCTTCTGAACTGAAACAGGAATATCCGCTTACCATGCCTCGAAAGTCTGTACCCTGAGTGTGAAATCGATGGTATAGTCCATGATCACCAGTCTGTATTCGTGCTCGCCGAGTTCACCCAGTTCGTTACTGTTAAGATTGATGAAACGGCACGTTTCGACCCAAACATCTGAATCTCCGATCCTTTTTTCGTTCGATGAAGCCGTCTCAAGATAGAAATCACCGGGCGTGATATCCACATATTCACTGCCTTCTTTGACATAAAGCCTGATCTCATCCGTGCTGATGTTGTTGATATCGAATTCTTCTATGCTTTCGACACCCGCATCACTGTCAGTGGCTATAAGAAAACGGATGGTCGTGACCTGGGGGTCTTTTGGTTCCTGGTATACGTCGTAAGTGGCATAGGTGTAATTATATGAGCACACTCCGACGGTTATACCGCCACGGGTGACGTAAAGTTCATTTGCCTCTTCATCGACCTGAAGTTCGGTCCAGGTGACGTATTCGCTGTAATCATCGTCGTCGGTCGTTTCCGCTATATCAGCGATTTCTTCCCAGTTTCCGGTCTCTTCGTTAAAGATCTGTGTCTTTCTGATGTTATCCGTTTTCGGCGGAAGACTGTAATCAAAGCGTGAATAGCGCAGATTCATTTTCGGGACAGAATCATAGCCTAGGACCTCTACACTGACAACTTCGCGGATATCACCGTTTTCTAGATTGAATACGAACGACACGACGGTGATCCGTTTATCGCATTTCATCTTCATATAATACAGGTTGCCGCATTCGACTATCTCCTGATCATTGAAATCAATGGAGTCATAAAAGCATTGGAAGATAAGATCACCGTTGATGATGACATTATCGGCTTCTTTCTGTTCCGGGGAATGGCTGAATACAAGGACGAAAGTCTGGTCCGTATCATCATGATCCCTGGCTAACGCCGCGAGTCCTGCCAGATTATCCGAAGGATAGAATTTCCAATCTGCATTGTCCGAGAGTTCAAACGGACAATCCTTCAGGATCGTTTCTGAAGAAACTGCAGGCTCTGACCGGTTAAGGAAAAACAACACAAAGACCACTGCCGCCAAAACGGCAATCAGGCTTACAGCAGTAATTATCAGTGCGGTTTTCTTCTGTTTCATAACCATTCCCCATATAAAACGAATGCTTTTGGTCAATGAACGAACCGGCAGATCTTATCCTGTTTTTCAGCTCATGGATTCGTACAGTAACCGCTTGCGTTGAAGTTGTAGTTCTTACCGTCGATCTTAATTGTCTCGTTTTTGGCAAACCACCCTGAATCATCTCCGTACCACCAGCCTGTGGAATTCCGTTTCCAGGAAGCCTTGTATTTATATGTCCAGGTGCCGTCGGCATTGAGCCAGTAACCGCCGCAGTATTCTTTCGATGCCATGGTGCCGTTTGACTTAAGATAGTAGTATTTGCCGCCGATATACTGCCATCCGGTCAGCATGGCTCCGTCCTTGTTGAAGTAGTACCAGTGACCCGCATCGAGCTGCCAGCCTGTATGCATTGAGCCGTCGGAATTGAAGTAATACCATACTCCGCTGACACTTCTCCAACCGGTTACCATATATCCGTTCTGGTCGAAATAATACCAGCGGTTTCCGATGGACTTGAACTGGTTCTTAGGGTAGGACCCGTCGGGATTCTGATACCACCAGCCGGCAGAATCCTTCTGCCATCCGGGTACGGAGATCTTGAAGCTGTACTTGCCCAGATACTTGTCGACGATCGAGGATCTCTCGGCAAAGAAGTAATATGTGCCTTTTGAGAGCTTGTATTTGAACACGCCGTTTCCGACCTTGGTGCTGTCATTCCACGTAATATATTCAACATCCAAATTACCGGCATCCCTTATCTTGACTCCGGAAGAAGTGCAGACACCGAAAGATGACTGGAAAACCAGTGTTTTTACGGATATTGCAACTTCCGCATCAGCATCCAATGTGAACTTGTAAAAATCCGCCTTGTCGTTATAAGCAAAGAATCCGTTGTAATTTGTATTTGTCTTAACGGCGCTTGCGGTTGAGATCTCGTTATTTGAACCATTGTATGAATCCGTAAATGACTCTCCTGAACCCGAGAAACTGACAGTGAAATTATAAGTCCCGCTGTAATAATTCGGATTGTAATTGTTGATCTTCAGATAATATGTTCCGGCATTAAGAGCATATACATATGTCACATTGCTTTCCTTAAGATTGGAATCCCAGGCAGGGGACAGGATAAGCACTTCTGACTTAAGGTCATTACTTCCGTAAATAAAGATCTGCGTAGAAATGAAATCCGCATGGAACTTGAGCGTCATGGTTCCTGATGTGCTGAGTGTGAGCTTATACCAGTCAGTGTCATTCGATTTTGTCATGCTGCCTGAATACTTCTGATCAAACGTGACATTGGCTGCCTGCTGATATGTATTACCGCCGTCCGCCATTACGGTCATAGGAATGACAGATGCCGTCATTACAACAGTAAGGATCAGCACAAGCAATCTTTTAAAATACATTTTCCCGTTCCCCATATCATTTATCCTTTCGAAATACACAGAGTGTCGTTATAACTTAAACAAAGATATCTTACCAAGCAATAAGCATTGAGACAAACTGCAATTGCTTTTTTGGGTAAAATATAAAAAACAATTTCTCGGAGGTCACATATGTCTCAAACGGGTTCCTTTCAGTGTGAATGCGGATATAACGGTCCTGTAAGCAATTTCTGTCCCAACTGCGGAAAAGCATATACCGTTCCTTCGGTTAATGAGGCGAAAGAAGAGGAAGCAAAAGCTGAAATTGAGGCCTGTAACAATGTTAAACCTTTACCAAAACCCGCTGCCGGATGGACATGTCCCGAGTGCGGATCGGAATTTGAGACCGACACCAAGTGCTCGAAATGCGGTGCCGATATCGAACAATTCCTGCTCTTTTCTTTATCGGAATTTTCGACGGCTATACCTCCCAGAAATGCCTGGCTCAGAGTCTACAAGTTCGATGATACCAGGCTTATTCTTGAAAACGGTCACGAGTTCAGGTTCATCCCGGTCAGTGTTCTTGAGCCGGCTTACGAGATCATAAAGAAATATGAGATCGACAAGTGGGAGGAATATAAGGACAGGCTGACCGGCATTATGGGCGGAAGGCAGGCCATCAGTTATTGGGACGGCACACAGATGGTTGGAACCTCCACCGACAACATGCTGACTGCAGGCGCAGCATACCATGAGCTGACGGTGTTGTTTGTCAGCAACCTTCTCTAGAATTCCTTTGCGTCAAATGTGTAGACCCTCGTTTATGAGGCCTGTTAAAAATGACCAGACAGAAAGAAAACCCCAATATTTCTGTTATTATTTAGATATGATTATCAGAACTGATGCCTCAAAATGCAGATCTATTTTACAGGGTTACTCCCATTTTAATAATGGGATGGAAGACTTTTGGTATTATTCCGACGTTGCTTTTGAAACCGGCAGATCATATGCACTGATCAGCGAATATCAGCAGGGATGCATGTATCTGTCTTACCTTTTGGGAGGCCAGATAGGTTTTAAAGACGGCTTGGAGATCTATTTGGATGACACCGGGATCACTCAGGAAACGTTAAAAGGTATCAGCTGGAATCTCGAACCATACTATGAATCATACAAGAACCTTATCGTGAGGAAGTCTATAGAGAAAGCCTTGAAAAACCGATTCGTGGAAGAATCGTTTGAACAATTGGCTGAAGGCTTTTGCCTGACTCCGGAGCGGTATGACCGTAAGTTAAGTCAGTTGAGCGGCGAGAGATGGAGCGCATCGGCTGCTGTCGGATATGCTTCAGGAAAGAAGGTGTTTTATGCACCTTATAATTCCAGCAATTTTTATTCTTCAAATGCAAGACTGAAGCTAATGATAAACTACTTAACTTCTCATGATTGTATGGTGCTTCTGCCGGTTGGTTCAGATATGTATTTGAAGGATTGTGTGGATCAATGTATCTATATTGAGCAAAAGTCAGTTTGGTGGAAATCAAAACAATGATATTGGTCAATCTTGAATTAGACCGGCTGTTATTTCCTCTCGTCCAGGACTTTCTGCGCTCTGTCATTGATCACCTTTGCTACATCTTCAAATGATTTCTGACCTTCGAAATATGCAGGGATCTCTTCATAGATAATGATCGAGATGCTGTGATAGACAAAACCCGATGTTGTTGCCGTAGAGAGCTGCCCGATATATCTGTCGGCGATTGCGGGGTCGATAGCCTTTCCCGTTTTTGCGAACATTACACCTTCACTTGCGGCAACGTTTTTGTTGTATTCGGTGATCTCCATAAGAGCGATATCCTTAGCACACTTCTTGTTTACCGGGATATTCGTGAACAGGGTTTTCTGGATATCCTCCGAGAGAAGTATGCTCAAAAACTGTTTACATGAATTTTCATCTCCTGTGTGTGAAGAGATCGATACAGCGATATTTGAACCGACCGCAGCAGTTCTTCCGTCAACGGAAGGGTAGCCGCAGATCACGGGATCATTAAAATTCATCGAGAACGCTTCGAATTCATAAAACCCGAAAATTGTGGCAGGCTGAACGCGCATCTTTTCCTGTGATAACATCAGGTCTTCCCATTCGGAATCAACGTCTTTGCCTTCGTAAAAACCTTTGGAGGGAAGTTCACTGCAGTAGTCGAGGATCTCGTTGAAATCACTGCAGTTTACGTCGATCTTTCCGCCGGTTATGAATTTTTCGCTCTCGTTTGAGAAAAGTCTGGTCGCTACTTCTGTTCTTGAGAAGGATAACTGGTGATCGTATAAAGGATCAGTTCCGTTGCAGACTGTCTTTACCATGGACTTGTATTCTTCGAAAGTCCATCCGTTCCCGGAGTCGAGATCATCGCCCGAAGCCAAAAGACAATCAACGTAGAAGCCTATGGGGAGCTGATAAAGAGCGCCGTTATATTCCGATGCTTCAATAACATTCATGAAGTAATCGGATTCATTGATCCCGCTCTCGTTCTGCAGATAGCCGGAGAGATCAATGAAATAATCCTTATTGGAGAGCTGCTCGTTTGCTCCGTTTGTTATGAGGATGTCAGGACCTTCTCCGGCGAGAATATCCATTGCCAGACGGTCTGAGACTGACGCATAGGAATTCAGGCTGGAAAGCATTGCACGGTCTGTGTCGTCGGTATTTGCATAGTCGATCTCGTTGTTTGCCTTATAACGGTTATCGAACAGCATATATGACGTACTGCTCTCCCGGTTAAAGCGCATTATTGCTTCTGAGATGCTGTAATCAAGGTCTTCGGTTGATGCTACAGTAAGGATGTTTTTTCCTGCTGCGGGATATTCGCTTGTCTTAGTGAACGTGCAGAGTGCAAAACTGATCTGGTTCGCACCTACGTATCTTGATGTATAACTGAAAAGAAGTCTGTCTTCATCTGCATACTTTAATTCCGAATTGTTGACAAGGAATCTGTTGCAGACAGAGCAATTAAACGACAGGATCATCTTGCATGTGCCGGCATCCGTATCGATGCTGTAAACACCGCCGTCTGTTACAGTTATGAGCATGCCGCTGCAGTAAGTGAGATTGCGGAGAGGGATATTAATATATTCCATCTCATCAAGAGCACTGATATTTCCTGTTTCAAGGTCGACCAGACAGTATCTGATCTGGCCGAAATTATAGTTGGCAGATGTATTGCCCCAGATGATGACCTTATTATTTCCGGCACAAAGAATGCCCTCCGGATATCTGATATAGAAATCGCTCGCAAGATTATCCAGGGATACCTTCTGCTTTACGGTGCCGGAAGACAGGTCAACAAGTTCGATGCTTGTTGTCTTTTCCTGCTTAAGGACGGCAACATCGTTTCCGACAAATGCAAATCTGCTGGATGATTCATTTTCCTGTGAGCTTTTGGTTAAAACGATCTTGTCCCCGGGCGAAATGCTTCCTGTGTTCTCATCAATGGGATAAAGGTATTGTTCGTGTGTACCGAAATCGAAAGCCTCAATATACAGGCGGTCTCCCAGGACCATTCGGTCAAGGCTGATATTATCGCCGAATTCGTCCTTGATGACATAATCGCAGTCCGCCGTATAATTCTCATCAAACGACATTATGTGATTGACAGGTTTTTGCGGTTCGGTCTCTGTAAAGAAGACCCAAGTGCGGCCGGCGTACCAGGTGATGTCAGACATGAAGTATCCGCCGACCTTTTCTGTCAGATAATCAAAGAGTGCCGTGTCTTCGGTGAAGTCGTACCAGGAGAGCCCGTCAGGAAGCTTATCCGGCATCTTGCCGCTTAAGACAAGCCCCGATTCATCCACAAGTGAACTTTTTCCGTTCTTATCCGTGCATCCGCCCGCAAAAACGGAAACAAAGACAACGGCCGTCATCAACGAAGCGGTAAGTAATATGGAAATGTTTTTCCCGGCTATCTTCTTCAATTATATGTCCCCCTCAGGTTCCGGCATATTATATCAGGATGATTGTAGGATTTTGGGAAAAACATTCAGCATCAAAAAGTAGGCAAAACTCAGGTAAAGCAATCTACAGCACCTGCCACGATTACGAAAACAGTTAGGGGCTATCTCATTTTGAGACAACCCTCATCTGTTTTATCTGGACTTAAAAACCCGGATATCTTATTTTTTCTTTACAGGGATCCACAGTTCGCAGAATACTTCAGGCCTTGTGCCGTCGAAGTAGAGCTCGTAGTCTGTCTCCTCTGATGCCTCATAGCCCATCTGCGGCAGGAATTCCTTGTAGAACATCTCCCATGTTTTGGCTATGCAGTCGCCATCTTCGCCAACACAGTCAAAGACCACATAGGTGCCGGGATTGACGTCCCAGATACGGAAGCCTTTCTTTTCCAGATCAGCCTGATCGAACTCTTTGGTGTCCCCGTCGATGATGATCCCGATGCCGTACTCGAAAGTGTCCTTTCCTTCTGTTGTCGGAGTGCAAAGACCATAGAGATCACGCTTTCCGTCTTCTCTCAGCATCCAGACCGGAGAGAGCATCTGCTTGCTGTTGACCTCGCCCCAGAAGTCTGCCACGTCGTGGTTGGCTTCGTCGTTAATGATCGCGTTGCTGAATTCCCTTACAAGTGCGATAAACTTCTTTTCCTTAGTTTGAACAATACGGTAATCCATACTCTTACCACCTTTCACGGATAATGTAATCGTAAGCGGATTGAAAAGCACCAGTTTGCCGGCTTCTTCTCTGGCGGTTTTCGGTGAGACACCATGGAACCTTGTGAAGGCTTTGGTAAAGCTTTCAGGTGTCTCGTAGCCGTATTTCAGCGCCAGATCCGTGATCTTCGCATCGGTCTCAACGAGTTCTCTTCCCGCCAAAGACAAGCGGCGGTTCCGGATATATGCGTTGGCCGTTAAGCCCGTCACAAAACTGAAAGCTCTGTGAAACTCGTAGCTCGACGTGTGCACCTGTTTCGCTACGTCTTCATAGTTGATCTCCTCGAGAAGATGCTCCTCCATGTATGTGATGGCTTTTTGTAATGCTTCGATCCATTCCATGCTTTAAGTCCTCCTGCTTACACGCTCATTATGTATGAGATGAGTAAAAGGTTCATTTCCCGGTTTGCGGAAAATTGTCAGGTTACGAGAACCTGACAAGCAAGATGATCAATACCACAGATGCGGCAAACGACAGAAGGGTGAATGCCAAAGGTCCGGACAGGCTGTCACCCCGTCCGCCAAAGATCTGGGAGGGAGAATCCGGATTTATCTTTATCTTGCTTTTGGAACCTGCCGGGATCGTTCCGTTTGTGCCGTTTAACAGAACATCGTAGAAAGACTGATACTTTTCACCTTCGTAATGGTACTCGAATACAGGTGAATAGTACGGATTCTCATCAGGGATGGAATCGCCATATGAACTGGTCATGTAGGTTCTCACATAACCGATACATGTTGCCTCAACCTCTTTGGTATAAACACTCTTAGGGGCATTTATGTAACCGATCAGCTTTACCAGCACGGCAAGGAAAACCACGACCGCGATCTCACAAAACAGTGCTATCGCGTATAACGTTATGTTTTCCTTGGGATAAATGAGGCTGACCGCAAAAAGACCAATTCCGCCCAAAAGTGAGATCACGCCTCCGATACGCCGGAATATGGCATTTTCAGCAAACCCCGCTGTTTTTTTGTTGTCCGGTGTTATGAGTGTGTACAAACCGATAAACAGCATAAGACCGCCGATAAACCAGGGGATCAGATCATATCGCTTGACCGGGATGCAGAGGATCGCTGCCACAATACACGCAATAAAAGCAAAACTGATAATTAATCCGGCTGCCGTTTTTCCGGTGCTTGTATTGCCGTCGGCATCCTTCATCATGTTTTTGGCCCATGTACCGGGATGAGAGAGGCTGTCCTGCTGATAGGCCTTATAGTGATCATAACCCGCACGGGTCTCGGCCTCATCAGGAACCATTACCGTACTGAAATAATACTTTTTATCTTCCGGATCGTATCTCATCTTTATTCCCTGAATCCCCAAAAGTTAAAAGCATCAAAGCTTAACTCTGTTTGTTCTGCTCTGCGGCCTGATTCCTTCTTTTCTTTTTCTTCAGCAGTACTACAAGAACGACTATGCTCGCGACAACAAAACCGACAACAACACATATTATGATGAGTATTGCTGCGAGGACACCCAAAATAGCCGGAGCCGCTTCAGGTCCCATAACATCAAATAACAATAAATCCATATCAAGTAACCTCCTTATCTGGTTTCAGTATATACAAAGACAGCAGAAAACACACTGCTGATGTGATCACAAGTATAAGAATATTCACGGTAAGACTGCTGCTCCTGACAAACCAGGATATTACTGCACCAGCAAACAGCGCTATCGTTGTGATTCCGAATGCCGCACCCGGTGCGACCTTCATTACTGAGATGACCATTCCGAGTGTAACCGCGGTTGTCATGCTGAAAAACGTAATGCCAATCAGTGAGACTATCATTATCTTGTCACCGAGGACGAGAAAAGGCAGAGCACCTATTATGCAGATAAAAGCCGTCTTGCGTATGCCTATCCTGTCAGACAGTATTCCTCCCAAAGCTTTTCCTATTCCCATGAACACATAAAGAAGAACCGATTCGACAAGAGTTTTCTTCCATGCCATCGGTATCCCGTATCCGATGTAGGACCTGACTGCGACTATAAAGAATACCGCAAGTGCCACGATAATGGCATTCCGGCCTGAAATGACATAATCAAAACCCATGCATCCGTCAGCATCCACAGGGTTGTCCTTGTAGAGTTTTTCTCCAGCGATAACCAGCGGCATCATGCATGCGCAGATAAGCGCTATCCACCAGAATGACATATCAGTCGAAGCAAGTACCTGACCCAGGATAACGCCGAAAGAACCGCCGCTGACAAATACCGCAACCGGCGTCAGTTTGCCGCCGGATGTCCTGACAGTAAGTTCTGCTCCCGCGACATGTATCATGGCATTGCCAGTCGAAAGCAGGATCAGCGATATCCAAAACAGAATTCCTTCAGTTCCTGTAGTGAAGAACAGGATAAATCCTGAAAGGAGCAGCGGGACAGAAAAAATCCCCGGTCTGAACTTTTCGAAGAGATCACGAAGAGCTCCCCAGAAAAACTGGGGGACAAAAGCCACGCAATTATATACAAGGGCTACAATTGTGATGAACACCGGATCCTTAAAGATCCGGTAGAGCATAAAATAGCACACCACTTCATTCATCATGTGGATAACGAAATAAAGCAACGCGGCTTTTGTGGTTCTGCTCTTAACTGTCAAGATGACTCCTTCCGGTCAAAGTATCAGTTTGAATATCAGTCCGCTGACGGTCGTTCCTATGAAGAACGAGACGCCGTTCAATATGAGCGAAACGATAAACGGCGACGGTTTCTTTGTATAAAGAAGCTTTTTGTAGATCAGTGCTTCGACAAAGAAAACGGCAAGTTCAAGCACAGTAACATATACTGCCCTGGGAACCGTGGTATACGCCGCCATCAATAATCCCGTTAAGACGACTATCGGATTTGTAAGAGTATTCACGAAAAGGATAACGGTTAGGTCAAATCCTTTTCGGATACCGATCATCAGCGCAGCCCCTTCTTCCAGTATTACTGTCAGGAGAAGACAAATGACAAATAAGATAATAACGTCTTTCATAGAACTGATTTTACACATATATGGCTGAACTGGCAAAAGGTGTCAGATGGAGAAAGAAGCCGGAGAAGTTTCCTTTTGAGGCGCTATTGTATAATAGAACTGATGATCGGCAGGAAAAACTGAGAAGAATGGGGATCTGAAGAATATGAATGCGAGAGAATTTTTGGAAATACTGCATGTGGCCGAAAGGCTTAAAGATACACCCCGCCATTGCACTACCACAAACGGAAGAACGGAGAGTGTAGCAGAACATAGCTGGAGAATATCTCTTATGGCTTTGCTCCTGAGGCATGAGTTTCCTGATCTTGATACGGATAAGGTTGTTAATATGTGTCTTATTCACGATCTTGGAGAGTGCTTTACCGGAGATATTCCGGCATTTGTTAAGACTGATTCAGACCGTGATGTGGAAGATTCCTTGTTAGACCAATGGGTTAAGTCGCTCCCGGAAGAAATCTCTTCAGATCTTTCCGCTCTGTACAGGGAAATGGATGCACAGGAAACCATGGAAGCCAAGGTGTATAAGGCTTTAGATAAACTTGAAGCCCTGATACAGCACAATGAATCTCCTTTGAGCACGTGGTCAGACAACGAGTACGAGCTGAACAAGACATATGCTTTCGATACGGTTGCATTCTCGGAATGGCTTACGGAATTAAGAAATGCGATACTGGAAGATACACTTGAGAAGATTGAGCAGGGATAATTCATCTAAAGGAACAGAAAATGATCTCGATAAGATATGTGACACAGTAAGTAATGAGAACGGAAAGGGAGAATATATGTCTGAACAGAAGAAAAAGATAAGCAAACTGTGTCTGGCAGGTTTTTTGCTCTCAATTCTGCTGCCGGTATTGATGATAGTAATGCCAAAAACCGGTCTTTTTAAGTTGTTTGACAAAACAGGCCTATGGATCTCGGTAGGAGTATATATATCATTGCCTCTAGCCGGACTTATCCTTTCGATAGCGGGGCTTGTCACCGCCCGGAAAAAGGGCAGAAAGGGCAAAGGGTTTGGCATAGCGGGAATTATCCTGCCGGTAATCTATGCGGTTATTGCTTTGGTCGTTTTCTTATTCGGATATGTGTTCCTATCGTTTTTAACCGACACTTTTCAAAAGAAAGAACAAAGTGATCTGTTTGCTATGGATGGTATCACTCAGGCAATAAATACTGAATATGATGTCCGTCAGTATAAGATCTCTCAGGATTTCAATTTAAGCTCTTTAAATTCCAGCGTCAGCAAAAATCAGTTCAGGGCATATGCTGAAGACAAACTGCAGACTATAGACAATGAGAGTGAGAATACCATCCGGGGAAAGTATCAGGATTATGATTTCCTTATTGTCAGAAGCAACCATTTCTCTGACTGGTTAGAAAACGAAGGCATGGGCAACATTATATTTAAAGAAGGATATATGGTTGTTACATTTTACGCACCGGCGAAATCTTCAACCGGCTCAGGCTTTGATGTGTACATGGATCCGTCCGGCAAATACATAATTATCACTAATTGTAACGATTACAAGGTCATCACGGAGTTTTTCGAATAAAACCCGGAAACAGACGAGATAAGAAACAGTTTGGATAAACCGGTCACAGGTGTAGAAGATATGGATGAATATAATGGTCAAATACAGCCGCCTCAAGAAATAATAGATAAGGTCTGTAAGCAGATCCATCTTAATTATTTGCCTCTTACTATTATTTCTGGCCTTTTTACATTTCTTCCTCTTTTAGGTTTGCCTAATGTTTTCTATGAATCTTACAGAGATAAAACTGAAATATGGATTACAGCTATTATCGTAATCGGTACATTAGGATTTTCGTTCCTGCTTTCAAAAGTTTTCAGGATGCCATTTATTCGGGTGAACAAGATTAAAAGAGGGGAGTGTGAATGCAGGTATCTGTATTGTAACGGAATAGAAAAAGAAGTTACGATTACTTTTGATAACCACAGAAGAAACAGAAGCACGACATATTATGGTGTGTTCTTTTGGGATGGAGCAAAAGCCCATGCAAAATTTGTTAAAAGCATGGAAGAAGGCAAACAGATGTATGTTTTTAAAATAGGCAGGGAGTATTACGCCACTATCTGAGAACAGGTTTAGAAAAACTGCTGTTACATAAAGCATGTTATAATCAACACAGGAGAATAAATATGGAACAGAATACCGATAACAAAAAGAAAAGAATACATCATTTTGAAGAAGTGAAATTGCGGGAATCGGAATTCAAAAAAGCGTGTGATCTGGACAGCAGCGAGTTTAAGAATATCCGTGATGAGTATTTTAAGAGGATTGTCGTTGTTCCTCTTATCGCGATCTTTATTGCGGTGGTTGTTTTCGTGCTTTGGATTATCGGCCAAAGCCAGAAGTGGTATACGATTTCTGCTATCATTGATTACGCATTAATTATCCTGCTGGTGCTAAGCCTGGGGGTGGCAATCTATATGATCCCACGCTGCATTTATGGTTTGATAATTGTTTCCAAGATCGATAAAAAGGATTTCTGGTGGCACGCAGGCCGTCTCACACGCAAAAAGAGATTGTGGATTCCGTTCGGCTGGGATTTTTATTATATAGTGGACGATGAATACTGCAGCAGAACCATTTTTGATCCAATCTATTTTAAAGGAACTGAAGTATATTTCCTGTATTTCCCCGGATTCATGAAAAACTCATTGATCGGGGGAGTCGTGGTCAAAAAACATAATTCATTGTGAGAGGGAAGACTTAAGTGAGTAGCGGTAAGAGACAGCATTCTCACATCCGGGTTGACGGGGTAAAGATGACTGTTCTTAAGACCCGCGCTATGAGATATGGGGCTTTAGAATCATTGAAAAGGAATAGTTCCTGATGCAGGAAATGTTACTGTTAATCCGGAAATTATTTCTCTGTTTATCGCTCAATCGGGAGATATTTATAATGCTTAAGAAAAGACATGTTCTGATATTTTTCCTTATTGCAGGTATTATTTTCGTTCTGCCTGCCTGCTCGAACGCGACCGAACCCCTAGTTTCCACGTCTGCAGTTTCGACAAGATCGTCGAACTTTAAGGCACCTGATATGCCGGACGATATGGACCACGAACCTCCGCAGGGAATGGGATTCGATATTTCAAATGAGGATATCTTCGAAATGGGTTATTACGCAGTTCAATATGATTCATTCTCAAGCGCTTATTTCTTCTGGTCATCGAAAAACAATACCGGATCAGACATAGAGTGGAGCGTATATCTTTCCGATAAGGAACTCTCGGAAGACGAGATCAAGGAACTGTCCAAAACAAAACCTCTGGCGGTCAACGATGGATTATAATTACCACATAGGAAATTTATCTATATGGCCACGTTAAAGAGTTATACATGTTCAAAGTGCGCAGGGATCCTGGTGTTCGATTCGGACCAGGAATTCTTTGATTGTCCTTTCTGCGGGAACAAGTATGACATAGTTGATTTCCATGCCGATGAGGTATTGAGCCAGGCAAGGTCATGCCTTGAGCAAAGGTCGTTTTCGGCTGCCAAGGAAAAATTCGATCAGATCTTGGATAATGATCCGGAAAATTTCGAAGCTCTTTTGGGATCTGTTTTATGCGTGCTCAATCTCTCTTCAATTGAAGAGCTGTATAACTATGAAAACCTTTCCGGCTGTGATATTACCGAAGCTAAGAAGGTGCTGATAAATGCCAAAAGATCATCTGTTAATGCGAAGGCCGGGTACTTTTCCAAGTTTATTGAAGTCATCGGGAATTACGAAAAGATAGTTGCGGCTTATAAAGAGATAAGAGCATTGCAGTCCGGAGACACCAAAGAAAAGATAAACAAAAAGATGGTGTCTAATTATCAGGATGACCGCTTAAGAGACAGACTCGATCTTCCGTGGTTTTGGATAATAATGGGTTTTTGCTTGTTTTGCGGAATAGTCTGGCCTTTATCAACTTTATCGGGCAGTTTGGTGGTGGTTATTGCGACTATGGTGGGATCTTTTGTCGCTGTAGGACTGATAATCCACTTTATACATAAAGCTGATGCTCTTCATGATGAGGCATATCAGCCCGGGAATATTTACAAAAGCGCTTTGGATCACAAAATAGAAAAATACGAAAACGAATATATTGTTTCATGCGAAGAATTGAAGAAGATCTATTCTTCTGCCGCTGCTGAGAAAAATGAAGCTGACAGCGTGGTCAAGGGTGATGCCTCAGCAGATACGGACATCAATGCCGACCGGGACATAATCTGCGAAAAATGCGGCGCGTCATTAAGCCTTGATAAGGAAAAACGTGTATATGAATGCAGCCACTGCGGTGTTGCTTACGGTGTTTCTCTTTTCTTCGGACTTCCGATGGAAAAGGCGCTTAATGCTCTGAATACCGGAGACTATTCGGACGCTGAAAAGAGATTTGCACATCTTCTCATGGTCAACCCTTCGGATTTCGAAGCGCTTCTCGGAAGGATACTCTGCGCAGGAAAATGGACAAATGTCAGCGATATCAGGCTTTCTTCTGATTATGAACAGTCAGATATTCAGGAAGTTGATCTTCGGCTTGATGAAGCTATACAGCATGCCGCCGATAACGACCGTCAGTTCTTCAAGGATCTGGTCAAACTGATCGATTTCTTTGAGCCTTACATGAAAGCCCGAAAAGTGCTTGAAGCACAGCAGAAAGAGGTTTCCGATATGGAAACAAAAGCGGATGTTTATGCGACTGCATTTGCAGGAGCAAATTATGATGAGAATTACAAGAAGGAAAGACAGAAACTTGTCAGCAAGTCTTATCCTGCACTGGTTCAGCTAAAGAAGATGGAGGGCGATTTTGCGCTCCTTAAAAAGAAACTGATCTCGGCAGGAAACGGATGTCGGCTCGTCGGTTAAATCCTGAAAGAATAGCGCTTAAAACTTGTGGCTCTAAATTGAGAATACAAGTCCTCTGCGATTACCGTCATGCTTGAAATAATATCAACGCGTTTTCATCCGGCACCATGTGTTTGCAGGATGATAATAATATGCATGTCAGCCGGTCCTCTCGGAAAGGTATGTGTTGGTCCTGTTGATGATGATCCCGATTACCTGGTCAATGGATTTCTGACCTTAAATACATTAAGATACCATTGCAGCCCGGAGTGTTCCGGGCTGTTCTTATGTTAATTGCCTGATGAATACGGAGTATAACCGTAGTATAAACACCGGAGGGGATAGCTCTTCCGGCTTTGTTGTATAATTGGAACATAATTTTTCAGCATAACGCATCAAATGCTAAGGCGGATACAGAAACGTGATAAGAAAAGCAGAACCAAAAGACCTGTCCAGGATCGCCGAGATCCTGGTGTTTACAAAAAGAATGAAATACCGGTCGATCTTTCATAACGATGAATACTCTTTTAACGGGTTGCAGGTAGTTAAGGTCGCCGATGAATTCAAGGATCCGGAACTCATCGATAAAGTCTGGGTATACGATGACGGTATAGTTAAGGGAATGATCCATCTGGAGGAAAAGGAGATCGCTGAATTATATGTTGATTACTTCTTCTGGAAAGAGGGCATCGGATCTAAGCTGGTAGAATTTGCAAAAGAAAAGTTTGATGCTAAGTTCGTATGGACCCTGGAGAAGAACGAAGACGCCATTCGGTTTTACGAGGCGCATGGATTTAAGCTTAACGGGAAAAGACGATTGGAAGAAGGTACTCCTGAATATATCGTGATGTTGGAGCGGGACTGAAACTGTTAAAATGAGTGGAACATTATATCTGCAGCAAACACGACTGACCTTTACATAATTGTAATCACCAAAGCAGGAAGGAAATGATCAACATCGAAGAACACCAGATGCATGAGACGGGTGAGACACAACTCTCCAAAGGAGAGTTTTTGGCCGCTGTTGATTCATTTAACAGCATATTGGAAAAGGCCCCTCACGATTTCTTTGCGCTCAGAGGATTGCTGCTTGCATCAACTCATCTGGCGGACATGGATGAACTTGCCCGTGAGGATAAAAGAAAAGGCTTCGCTTATAATGCAGTCCTGATCAACGAAGCCATTGAAAGTGCTTCAGAAGAAGACAGGGAGTACTTTAAGGAGTTTGGCAGGATCTTTTCTGACAAGAAGAAACTTTACGATCTGAACCATGAGATCAATTCCCTGAAGGAGGAGCAAAAAAGGATCCAGTCTCAAATCACTCTCCACAACAGAGATCGTGAATTGTACTATGTCATGGACAAACACGGCCAAATGAAAGATCCCAAAGTAACATTTTTCCCTTTAGTGATTGTCGGTGGCAGCATGCTTTTATTGAGTCTGCCGTTTTTTATTTTGCACGCAAATCTTGAAACTTACGATGTGACACAGGGGATAGCGTGGTTCTGTGTCATAACCGGCATCATCTTGGCAGGCTGCAGTTTTATTTTTATTTTCCCAAAAGTGATAGGGGTAAATGAAATAGACAAATACCTCAAAGTACTCCAAACTGAATTAGTTCAGGTCGAAGAGAAAATAAGAAGCCTTGAAACTGAAGCAGATAAACTCTCGGATTGTATCAGGACATCCTGCCGTGATTTTGTAATGAAAGATAAACTGAAAACGAGTAACCAGAGTTGATATGAAATGCTTAGACATTCCTGTTGTGCCGGTTCCGGCGTTTCTCATCTCTTTCTCTCTCTACATATATTTTAACTTTCAGTCTTGCCCCTTAACACAAATTACGATATTGCATCTAAGTTATCTTGATAACTTTTTTGTGACTTAACATAATTAGTTGAGACCAAACGGCATCTTTGTCCATCTAATGGTTAGAGAATGGAAAACAGATCTCCATTCGGTTGTGTACACAAGGAAAGAGAAGTAATGCAGATTGATGAAACGACAAGACTTGTAAAACTCGCGAAAAGGCACGATAAGCTTGCCTTTGCCGAGCTGATGCAGGGACATATGCAGGAGATGTACAAAGTCGGGCTGGCAATCCTCATGAATGACGAGGACGTTGCCGATGCCGTCAGTGAGACGATCCTTAATTGCTTTGAAAAATTGAACACACTGAGAGAAGACAAGTATTTCAAAACATGGATGACGAGGATCCTCATAAACAATTGCTATAAGATCCTGGATGTCAGGAAGCGTCAGACTGGATTGGAAGAATGGGAAGAGCCTTCTGTAACTGACGAATACAATGTCGAACTCAAGGACGCTCTATCTTCTATCGATGAAAAGTACAGAGCGGTCATCACTCTATATTACTTGGGAGAATACAGCACCAAAGAAATTGCCTCGATGCTCCATATCCCAAAGAGCACGGTAACTACCTGGCTCCAAAGGGGCAGAGAGCAGCTTGCAAAGTACTATGGCAGCTAAGAGTTAATAGGAGAATGACATGAAAAACAAGAATATTTTCGAGAAGAACGCCAAGATCCCGGATGTCGTACAGCAGAAAGCAAATGCTGCTTTCGCAACGATTTATACCTGTCAGGATAAGCCTGATGAAAAGCCTCAAAAGACACACAGATCAGCCAGAGCAACGATTATAAAGATTGCATCGGCAGTGGTTGCTGCGGCCATAACCATAGCAGTATTCTTCACTGCGATAGCGTATTTTGGCGACAAAGGACCGGAATTACCCGAAGGAAGCAACCAGCTTATTAGCAATCAGTTTATGATCAGGGTTTGCGCGGCAGAGCTTGAGCCTGAAGCTCCGCTCCCGATAAGTATGGATGTCAGCAACCAAGCATATGGTTATGGTTATGATTGGACAGGCTGTGTAAATTATCAGATCAATTTTCCCATTTCGGTCGAGGGTGAAAACATCTCGGAAGTGACCTTCAAAGCGGACAACGCGGTCTTTGAAGTCGTAAGTATCGACTGTCCTTCCATTGTAAAAAGCGGTTCACCCAAAACGCTCGACGATTTCAGCTCGACTTATGTTAATGGCTATGACATGAGCGGACATCCTATCGGCAAGACGGAAGTAGGATATTACGATTCGTTCAGCGCAGATTACGGCACGCTTCATAATTCCAAATATCTTTTAAACATTTGTAATGTCCTGACAGACCGAATGGATCTTTACTATGTGTTATCTTACGAGGGAAGTGAAGACTGGCATGACGACTGGTGTGTGGCAAATACCTATTTGGTAAAGGATATTGAGATAACGATCGAAGTCACGTTTAATGACGGGACTACGGCTTCAAGGTCATTGGGTCTTTTTGCCAATCAGTATCCGGAAACAGACATTACAACTGACGGAATAGAATACACATACAATGCTGTTCAGATCTTCTGCTACGATAAAGACGCTGCAGATGATGCTACAAAGCAGCTGATCAGCAGCCAGATCAACCGTGCTATGGAAAACGGCAAGACCCAAGAAGCAAATAACCCGGTTGACGCCGATACAGCATATGATGATGAAATCATTGATGACACGGATGCAACTGACAGCACAGAAACGACGGTCAGCACGGAAACAACGGTCAGTACAGAAACAACTGTCAGCTCGGAAACAACTGCCGGTACGGAAACATCTGCCGATACGGAAGGCGCCGAAGTTACTGATGAGGTCGGTTCTACTGAAAATACGGATAATACCGGTAATGACGATTAAGCGGGAACTTCTGAAGATATCGGATCTGAAGTAAAGAATTTCGGCCGCATATGGGGATACGAGGGTTGTCTCAAAATTGGGGCAACCCTTTTGAGTTATTTATCTGATTAAAGACAAAATCATGATAAAATATGAAATCGCAAAGAGGCTGATTATGATGGACATTCGATATCTTCCTTTGTGCATTGATAAGAGGGAGATCTGACATGAATTTGCGCAGAGTTTTTGTGAGCATGGCTGCAATCTTGATGGCAGGATTACTGTCATTTTCGGCATTCCCAAAAACTCTCCTGGCAGGATCAGACACAAATGACAAATCCGGCAAAGCGATCAGGAGCGGAACGGCCTATATTTCCGGCGCGATGGAAAGCAATATCTATTTCGGAAACTACTGGCAGTCTGTCAGGAATGAAGATGCGACAGACAGCAACATGGAGCCCGTCAAGTGGAGAGTTCTCGCAAACGACGGCAACCTTTTCGTCGTATCGGATCAGAACCTTGATTGCGTCGCATATAATTCATCAGCCGAAACAGTCACCTGGGAAGAATGTTCCTTGAGAAAGTGGCTCAACAGCAAATTCATTGATAAGGCCTTCACCGCACAGGAGCAGGGCGCTGTACTTGAATCCCTCGTCGTAAATGAGGACGGCGCGAAGGGCTCTGAAGCAGGTGCCGATACTTATGACAAGATCTATCTTTTATCCATTTATGAAGTGATCGATCCGGACCTGGGATTCCCCACTGACTGGAAGGACGAGGGCGGCACGCGCGTCGCGCTTAACACCGAATACACCAAGAGCAAGGATGCCCTGACCGGCAACGACATGTCAGGCGCGTGGTGGCTCAGGACGCCCGGTGACGCCAATAATGCGGCGAATGTTTTTAATTCCGGCAAAGTTTTCGTAAGAGGCGGCAACGTTACTAACTATATTTTCGCAGTGCGTCCCGCAATGAATATCGACACTTCAAAAGTGCTTTTCACATCACCTGCCGAGGGAGGCAAAACTTCAGGCGTGCCAGGTGCAGACGCAGTGAAAGAAGTCGGTTCTTATACCGGCAGTGATTGGAAACTTACTGTAAAGGATGATACCAGACCTGTTTTCGAAGCTTCCGTTTCGGGTCCTGTGACGATCCTCAAAGACGGTGCTGTAAAGCTCAGTTACACAGGCGCTAAGGCAGGCGCGAATGAATTTGTCTCTGTGATGATCGAAGATGCGGAAGGCACCGTTCTTTACTATGGAAATATCGTCGACAACAGATCTAGCGACGCAGCGGATTCAGGCAAAGCGATACTTAATGTCCCGGCAGATCTGACACCCGGAAACTACAAGATCTTAGTCTTTTCCGAACAGTGTAACGGCGATTTTAAGACGGATCTGGCAAGCAATATCGTATCGCTCGACATCACCATTTCGAAGTATAAGACAGCAGACAGAAATCTCTGCATCGGGATCGGCGCTGCAATTGTTGCAGCAACATGCGTTGCCGTATTTATTGCTGTAAGAAAAAAGAGGCACGCTTAATAACGCTATATATTCCTGAGGCCATTTTTGCGTTTTTTTATGTATTGAAATCCCATGACTATAGAACTATAATGTGCATACTTTAATTACGTGTCCAATGGAATACGTGTTAACGATACAATGGGGAGCTTGTGTGACAGGCTGAGAACAGAATCATATTCTGGACCCTTAAACCTGATTTGGATAATGCCAACGGAGGGAAAAATTATGAAAAATAATATCAGTTAGCAGATATATCTTGAGCAGATATATCTGTTTTTTTATTTTTATTTCACAGGAGGAAAAGAAAAATGTTAGGTTCTTGTTTGGAAAATGTGCGCAAGTCAGTACCTTTGGTACACAACATTACCAATTATGTAACAGTCAACGATGTGGCAAATATATTGCTTGCATGCGGAGGAAGTCCCATCATGTCGGATGAACCCCTTGATGTTGAAGACATTACTTCCATCTGCGGCGGTCTGAATATCAATATCGGAACTCTTAATCAGAGCAGCATTAAAGGAATGTTCCTTGCAGGAAAAAAGGCAAATGAATTGGGGCATAAGGTGTTGCTCGATCCGGTAGGAGCAGGTGCATCTGCTCTCCGTACAGACACAGCGGTAAAACTCATGGACGAGATCAGGTTTACCGTCATCAGAGGAAATATCTCTGAGATCAAGACGCTCGCACTCGGAAGCGGAACCACAAAGGGTGTTGATGCGGATGTGGCTGATGCGGTAACCGAAGAAACGCTGGAGCAGTCAGTAGCATTTGTTAAGAGCTTTGCGAAAAACACCGGATCGATCGTTGCTGTCACAGGTGCTATCGATCTCGTAAGCGACAGTGAGAGATGCTACGTGATCAGAAACGGCCGTCCTGAGATGGGAAAGATCACGGGTACGGGCTGTCAGCTCTCCGGCATGATGACCGCATTCATCGTTGCAAATCCGGGCAACGAGTTAGAGGCAGCAGCAGCGTCTGTCTGCGCAATGGGTCTTGCAGGCGAGATCGGATGGTCAAAGATGCAGCCCGGTGACGGCAACTCAACATACCGTAACCGCATAATTGATGCGATCTACAACATGGATAGTGACACTCTTGAAAAGGGAGCAAAGTATGAAGTGCGATAAGAAAGATCTTTTGCTCTATGCTGTAACCGACCGCCACTGGCTTAACGGCAGAACTCTTTATGAAGTGGTAAAGGAGAGCCTCGACGGCGGCGTTACCTTCGTTCAGTTACGTGAGAAGACACTCGATGAGGAGACCTTTCTGGAGGAAGCGAAAGAACTTCAGAAGCTCTGCAGGGAATATAACGTGCCTTTCGTCATCAATGACAATGTCGATATCGCTGCCGCAATGGACGCTGACGGAGTTCATGTCGGACAGAGCGACATGGAGGCAGGTGATGTCCGTGCAAAGCTCGGACCCGACAAGATCATCGGAGTATCTGCAGGAACCGTTGAGGAAGCGATCCTCGCGGAAAAGAGAGGCGCCGACTATCTCGGCGTAGGAGCGGTCTTTCCGACTGGTTCGAAGGATGACGCCATAGATGTTCCTCACGAGACTCTTAAGGCTATCTGCGAAGCTGTTTCGATCCCCGTAATCGCTATCGGAGGCATCTCTCAGCAGAATGTATCTGAACTTGCGGGAAGCGGCATCTGCGGGATTGCAGTTATCAGTGCGATATATGCGCAGAAAGATATAAAGAAAGCTGCTGAAGACTTAAAGGCAGCTACTGTAAAGATGGTAGAGTCCAAATGATAAAAGGCGTCATTTTCGACATAGACGGAGTGCTTCTCGATTCACTGGGAATCTGGGATGATCTCGGAGCAAGATATCTTGTGAGTATCGGAGTTGAGCCTGAGGAAGGACTGAATGAGATACTCTTTTCGATGAGCATGGAACAGGGCGCCGCATATCTTAATGAACACTACCGGCTGCAAAAGACTGATACGGAGATACTTACCGGAATCTCTAAGATGATCGAGGCTTTCTATTTCGATGAAGTGCTGCCGAAGTCCGGCGCAAAAGAACTTTTGGAATTCATGAAGGCTAAGGGGATAAGGATGACTGCAGCCACTTCGAGTCCGAGGATTCATGTGGAAAAAGCGCTTGAGAGAAACGGCATGCTTGGTTTTCTGGAGAGGATCTTCACAAACACCGAGGTTGGTGCGAGCAAACATTCTCCGGAGATCTACGAGCAGGCTGCCGCATATATGGGTACAAAGCCCGAAGAGACTCTTGTCTTCGAGGATTCGTTATATGCTCTGAAGACGGCTGACGATGCGGGTTTTGTAACCGTCGGAGTATACGACATAAAAGGAGAGACCGACCGGGAGGGAGTAAAGAACACGGGAAAATATTATGTTACTGAACTTAATGAGTTTCCCGCGGTATTTGAAACAATTAAATAGTCTATAACAGAGAGATCTGTTAGAAGCGGTATACCGGGGGCACCACCTTATGCCGCTATATAAAAGTAATGCGAAAACATATTTACGAAAGAAGGTAAATGCTATGAAGACAGCATTAACGATCGCGGGAAGCGATTCCTGCGGAGGCGCCGGTATACAGGCAGACATTAAGACTATGACGATGAATGGCGTTTATGCCATGTCGGCCATTACAGCTCTTACTGCCCAAAATACTACCGGCGTAACAGGTATCATGGAGGTCACGCCGGATTTCCTTGCTGCACAGCTTGATGCGGTATTTACGGATATTTATCCGGACGCGGTTAAGACCGGAATGGTCGCCTCGAGTGATCTTATCAGGGTCATTGCGGAAAAGATCAGACAGTACAACGCAAAGAACATCGTAGTCGATCCGGTCATGGTAGCAACGAGCGGCGCAAAGCTTATCAGCGATGATGCGATCGAGACGTTAAAGTCGGAGCTTCTTCCTCTGGCTGACGTCATCACGCCTAACATTCCTGAGGCGGAAGTGCTTTCAGGCCTGACGATCAGAAATGAAGAAGACATGGTCAATGCGGCAAAGGCTATCAACGGAAGATTCGGATGCAGCGTTCTTTGCAAGGGCGGTCATCAGATAAACGATGCCAATGACCTGCTTTACCGTAACGGCGGTTACGTATGGTTCAAGGGTAAAAGGATAGATAATCCTAACACCCATGGAACAGGCTGTACTCTTTCAAGCGCGATAGCTTCAAACCTTGCAAAGGGTGAGGATATGGACAGTGCGGTCAAGAACGCTAAAGATTACATTTCCGGCGCACTTGCGGCAATGCTGGACCTCGGCAGCGGCAGCGGCCCTCTGTGCCACAATTACGCGATACTGTAAATTAAATCAACAAATTCCAGGAGAAATAATATGAGCGAAGTAAAACAAAAATTTGACGGATATGCAGCAAAGTACGATGAATGGTTCATGAAGAACGAGAACCTCTTCATCAGTGAGTTGAGACTTTTCAAGAAGGTGCTCGGCGATATTTCAGGGAAGAAACTTCTGTCCGTAGGCTGCGGCAGCGGACTTTTTGAGAGTTATATCGACTGCTCGAACATTGAAGGAATCGAGCCTTCGGAAGACATGGGAAACATTGCAATAAAGCGTGGAGTAAACGTCATCAAGTTCGGTCTGATCGAAGACGTTGATCTTCCCGATAACGAATACGATGTTATCTATTTCAACGGCAGCTCCAGCTATATGGAGGACCTTGTTCCTGTATATGCAAAATGCCTCAAGGCACTGAAGGCCGGCGGACGACTCATTCTTCTTGATGTTCCGAAGGAGAGTGCTTTCGGCTTCATGTATCTGCTTGGAAAGAGTCTTAACACATACGATCATGAATATCTTGCCGGTGCTATGCCCGAACTGCCTTATCCTTTGGCACTTGCGTCATCAGGTGTTTGGCATACGACTGAGGAAAAGATCAATGTCTTAAAGAATCTTGGGATCAGCAAGTTCAATTTCTATCAGACACTTGTTAAGAATCCGCTTTATACTAATGAGGAACCCGAAGAAGTAATCGAAGGATACAAGAGCGGCGGTTATGTTGCCATCATCGCGGAGAAATAAGGACCTTAAATGAAACTGTCAGAACTTCTTTTCTCGAAAACAAAAGATCTATGGGACCAGTCTGCATCCAAGCCCTTTGTCATTGAAATGGCAAAGGGTACTTTGGACAGCGGTCTTTTCAAGCGGTATATGCTGCAGGACTATCTGTATCTTCAGGATTATATCGGGATACTGAAGCAGATGTTGGATATTGCTGAAGATGAGAAGACTGCGGATTTTTTGAGAAAGATCATCGACGGCACTGTCGATGAGACGGAACGCGTTCATCTCGCGGGCATGAAAAGACTCGGGATAACCGGTGATGATATTACAAAGAGCGAAAAGTTCTCCGTTATTACTGAGTATGTGGATTTCATGCGTTCAAGCGTTGAGATGTATGGCCTTCCGGGAGGCGTTACGAGCCTGCTTCAGTGCTCCTGGGTGTATGCGTATATATGCGGGATCTGTATGAGCAAGTATTCTGAAGAGATTGCGGAGTCTGAATACAGATCCTGGTTCGAAGCATATTCCTGTAAGAGTTATATTGATACCAATCAGATATGGATAGATCTTTTGGATGAACTGGGCACCGGCATAGACGACAAGACGGCAGATGAATTGTGCAGGATATTTGAAAGATGCGCACTTTTTGAAAATGCCTTGTGGGATCAGTTATATGAGGATTAAATGATATTTGACGGTTCACAAACAAGAATAGGATATGGTGCGCAAGCGGAAGTGCTTCTGTATAAAGGCTTTGCGTATAAGGTTTATAGATCATCTTATCCGGTCGAGTGGATAGAATTTGAAAAAAAACAGCAGAAAGCGATAAATGACGCAGAGCTCTGTAACGTAAAGTATTATGACACGGAAGATCCTCATATTATAAAAATGGATTACATCGATGGAGATACGCTCGAAAAACGGGCTGTGTCCGGTGATATCAGTTGTTTTCATACGCTTTCAGATGCATTCCGGTTTGTACATGGTAAGAATGCGTCAAATATAAACATTCCACATTTCTCGGATACTGCCGGAATGGGTTTAGATGATGATGACAAGACGGAAGTCCTTTCGATAATATCACGGTTATCAAATAAGATGGAATCCTGCGTATGCCACCTGGATATGCATTTCCTTAATATTATGCTTCCAAAGGAAAGCAATGATTTCATAATAATTGATTGGATTAATGCCAGATTGGCACCTTTGGTTTTTGATTATGCCAGAACTTATATTATTTTCGAGGAATTCTCAAAGGAAGGACTGGACGCGTACAAACAAATAGTGTTGCCGGAACTATGGGATTACGGCGTAGATGAGAATGATTTCCGTGATGCTAAACGGGCATGTTCGATAATAAGGAACCGGGAGAAGAGATCTTAACGAGCTTGCCGGTTGCCTGCGGTAAGTGTGAAAGTCGCTTTACACACATAGTATAATTATTGTATCCGGGGATTTATCCCGGATAAGAAGATCAGAAGCAAGCACGACCGGGGGAGAGGATTTATGAACGAAGAAAGATCATTGATATTTCCGCTTGTCTTGGGACTTTTATCTGTTGCCTTTGTGGGGATATCTCTATGGGACGGATATCATTCCAGATCGTTGCCAATGCTGATCGTAGCTTTGCCGGTCATTTCTGTTGTGGGCATGATCTTCTCACTGATAATCAGAAAAACGATCCGTAAGCATAAAGGAATATGGCTTTTAGGATTTTTAGGGTGTTTAGCAGGCTTCATGGGTTTTCTGCTGATCGAAGTGTTGAGCTTGTATAATATGGGACTGGCTCTAGGTTGATGAGATCGTTTTGAAGTAAGTCTAAAGGAAACGCCACATGAAGAGAAACAGTGTGCCGACGATAATCCTTCTGATCGTAAGCTATCTTGCGGCAGGTATTCTGCTGGGCGCCGTGTGCGGCTGGTTTCTTCACCAGGAGTTTATTAACGTGATCACCCTGCTCCTGCTGTCGATCTTATTTATTGGCTTCACAGACGTGACTAATCTGATCATGTTCCCGATCGCGAAAAGAACGATGGAGAAAGGTCTCAGGGCCAACAATTTCGGCAAGACAACCACGTTATTCAGCAACGGCACTCATAGGATCAAGTCGATGCTCTGCATTGATGAGGAGACAGGCAGGGTGGCGTATACATCTGCGCTGAATCCGTTCAAGTTCCAGATGGCAGAAGCAAAGGAGCTGTCCAAGGTCAGATCGGGATATGAGAGAGCGCCGCTTGGCGGAACGAGATATGTATTTTTCGAGTTCTATCATGGCAACAACAGGTTCCGCATTCCGATGTTAGCCACAGCGAGATTAGTGTACTTTGTAGAGAGCCGGCAGGTCCGGGAGGCGATCGCGGCCGGCGAGAATTTCGGCAATCTGATCTTGAGGTTTAATCCGAAGGGTCGTCTTACTGCAGATAAGTTAAATAACAGGGAAATGCCGTTTATCAAGATCGGGATTCCGGCAACGATCTGCGCGGGTGTGTCGATATTTGTTACGGTCGTGGCAATGTGCAGCGAGTTTTATATCTCATCTTTCGAAGGCTGGAAGGACGATCTTCTTAACAACGGCAAGTTTGCTTTTGTTACGGTGTTCATTGCGCTCGCGCTGGCGGTCACGGGACTTATATTGGGAATCAAAGGCTTAAAGCAGGCGGCAGCTGACGGGCCCGTCAGAGGACTGGGCTTCTCGAAGGCGGCGACGGTAATGTCATCGATAACGATTGCGGTTTTGCTGCTGACATTTGCATTGTTTATTTTCGTTTAATACCGAAGAAACGGTTACGGGGCGTTACTGTCTCTGTAGGCGATGAAGTTATCAGTCTGATTCTCTTCTGTCTTGTAATAAAAACCGTCTTTAACTCCGTCCGGATCCTCGTTGATATAAGGCTTGCCGCTGGTCTTATACTTGGGTTAGGGACAAATTCTTGCGTTTATACCGCCGGAATATACATGTATTGAAAAAGCAGACTGATCGCACTTGAGGTTGGGGCTGATGAGGTATTGTCATTTGCGGAATTGAAATATATGATTCCTTTTATGAAGAAACTGAAGATTCAGGATAGGAAATATGATCAGATACGTTGATGACATTACGGCAGAAGAATATATGAACTTGCGGAAAATGGTGGGCTGGGTCCAGTTTCCGCTTGAAGAGGCGCAGGCGTGCATCGACAATGCATACATGGTCATGTGCGTCAGAGATGATGAAAAAGCCATCGGTGTCGTAAGGCTCCTTTGGGACGGCGGATACATCGCTTTCTTATCCGATGTCATAGTCGATCCTGAATATCAGGGACAGGGGATCGGAAGAAAGCTTGTGGAGTCCTGTATCGAAAGACTCAAGGGTGACATGAAGCCCGGATATAAAGTGAAGCTGACCTTGAATTCTGCAAAAGGCAAAGAGCCTTTCTACGAGAAATTCGGTTTCAGGGTGCGTCCGAACGAAGATGCGGGTCCCGCCATGGATCAGTGGTTTATTGCAGACGAATTCTGAACCGGTTTAGGGACAGCGAGCCGTTTTGAAATGAGGTGTCATCCGTCTTCCTCCAACATCAGGATCTAAATAGAGCTGTGGATATTCTTCAGCCAATGCGTTGAAAATGCTTTTATCTGATAATTATCCTGACATGATATTTATTTTGCGGTTAGCATTTATGCCGAATAATCAATAAGACATTAACTCTCTGTAAACTTGATTAAAAAAGGCTCAAATCGCTCTGAGCCTTAGTCTATTATATTCAATATAAAACTAACGGATGATCCGGGTCGGAAACGATCACATTTTCAAAAGCATATTGCATTTGGTGAAACTTTAGCCTAATAATGTTTCATAAACATCAATTTGATTTGAGAATGGTGATCGGTACCCCTTTTATATCAGGTTTTTCGGAATAAATACAAAACGGAGGTGTCGTCTATGGCAAACAGAATTGTTATAACTAATGAACTGAAGGCTAAGCTTATCGAGGCGAAGAGCTTGGACGAGGTTAAAGAACTGCTGAAAACTTCCGGGCAGGATATTTCGGCAGAAGCAGCAGAACGGCTCTTTAAAGAAATCGGGACTCATAAGACCGGCTCCGAACTGTCTGCCGAAGAATTGGAGGCAATCAGCGGCGGAGCTGACCGTGACTGGCTCACGGACGGCTGTGCTGCAACGGTAGAGTACGGCAGCAGCTGCTGGTCAGATGATGCATGCCACTCAAGAGAAGTTACATACTTACACAAGCCTGGAAGGTATTTGTGCCCGACTTGCAAGATTAATCTTTATATCAGTGAGTCGACCACAAAACGTGAAGTCTACAAATGTCCGAGATGCGGATATACCCAGGAAGATCAATACGTGAAGGCGCATTAAGCCACCCCAAAAAGGAGGTGTTTAAAATGGCAGATAATCTCAAAATTGACGGAGAACTTAAGTCCCGTCTCTTCAAGGCACAGAGCCCGACAGCTGGTGCTGGTCAGATGATGCATGCGTCAAATGGGATGTTGTTTATGAAAATAATCCCAAGAGTATCTGCCCTAAATGCGGCGCCTACATGACGAAAAAATCGATGGAGTATATGCCAAATATACATGTACCTTATGCGGCAATATTATAACTGAACGTGTTAAAAAGAAAAAATTAAAGGAGGTCAATGATATGTGTGACAATAACAAGCAGCTTGATCTGGAGAATCTTGAGGCCGTTTCAGCCGGGCAGTGGACTCCCGGAGACTGGATCGATGAGAGTTGGGTATTTGTGTCACTTGAGCTCCTTCCGGATGAGGAATGCGGTGTTTGCGGTGAAAAGGGCTGCGTTTATAAAGGATACTTTGAACCCAACACTCAGCATTTAAGAATGAGATGCAACAAGTGCGGCGGAAGTGTCGGCTTGCCGATTTAAATTTATAAGTATCCATATAAGACAGACATGAAAGATATCAGGCGCTATATTCTTACGCCATATTACTCGCTCAGAGGATGGAAACTCCTGCCTTATGCCGTTCAGCATCTGTACGGAACTAAGACCGAGTTCTTCAGAGAGCACGAATGGGAACTGTTCAAGGTATGCGACGGACAGACTGATATCTGCTGGGACGACTTGTCAGAAGATGACAGATCATACTATGAACATTGGCTCAAGGGCGGGTTCATCAGGCCGGCAGGAGAGGGCGAACGTCTTATGCCTCTGCAGGAATACAGGTACTATAATGTGCGTTTCAAGGAGAGCGTGCAGTGGTCAATAACCGGTAAGTGCAACTATAAATGCCGCCACTGCTTCATGTCAGCGCCTCATGCGGCACAGGGCGAACCTACCTGGGACCAGCTCATGCAGATGTTAGGCAGCTTTGAACGCTGCGGCATCAAGGGCATCAACCTTACCGGCGGCGAGCCGATGATAAGGAAGGACTTCTGGCCTCTGGTAGATGAGATCTTAAAGCGCGGCATGATGATCCCGAATCTCTACTCAAACGGATATCTTATTACCGACAGTTTCCTCGTTGAACTTGATAAGAGACACATCCAGCCTGTATTTCAGTTCAGTTTTGACGGTGTCGGATATCACGACTGGATGAGAGGAATAGACGGCGCCGAGAAATCCGTCATCGATGCCATGAAACGCTGCAGAGAACGCGGCTATAGATTCGGTGCGTCAATGGTCCTTTTCAAGGAGAGCAAGGGCAGTATCCGTGACAGTGTCAATCTCCTGGCCTCTTTAGGATGCAGTTATCTGAAGGTAGGCAACGCATCACCTCAGGGCGAGTGGAAAGACCAGCCTGAGCACTACCTCACGCAGGAAGAGACTTATGAGGCTTTCCTGGAATATATCCCGCACTATTTTGAGGACGGAAAACCCCTCACCATCGGACTTGAGGGTTTCTTTAATTACGATATTCAGCGCGGTAAATGCGGTGCATTAAATGAAAGGGGCATAGATGAGAGCAAATTCGGCAAGGCACTGATGTGCGGACATGTAAGACGTGAGATGTATGTCAGCCCTAAGGGAAATGTCTTATCCTGCATGTCGATGGTCGGAGGTCCTATTGAAGAGCAGTTCCCCAATATGCTCGAGACGCCTCTTGAAGAAATACTTGATTCAGATTCGCTCTACATGGATATCGTTAATTACCGTGTAAGTGATTTTATGGAACACAATCCGGAATGCAAGACCTGCGAATACAGGTCTCTTTGCTGCGGCGGATGCCGTGCGATAGCGGTCCGTGACCATCCTACGGATTATCTTGCCAAAGATGAACTGACATGTAGATATTTCAAAGACGGATGGAAGGAAAAGAAAGACGAGCTCTTAAGAACGATCAACCAGTCAGTCTGATCTTTTTCGATAGGGATTAAGTCTTTATGAAACAAGAATTTATACAAAAGGAGCAGATTGCCTGAGTGCGTCGGCACCCACATTTGAATATGAAAGAACCCCTGATTTCTCAGAGGCTCTTGTTACTGATATTTATATTCGTGTTTTCTGTATTTTCCATGTTGTCTATCCTACGTTTTCTGAAATGTATATATTGTTGGTTATATTATCGCAAGGAAAAGAAGTTTGTTCAAACCCTGCCGATTCACACTGTGTTTCCCTTAAGTTCAGGACGGTATAAATCAATGTATTCGTCTAATGTTATCCATGTATGTGATGCACCGCGGAACATAGGATTATCCAGAAGATGTTCCAGTTTCTTACCTTCGACGGAACCGCTTATATTGTCTATAACACCTAAGATCTCTCCGTCACGGTCTCTTAAAACATAGATCCAATGGTGTTCCGTGTAGAGATATCCGCCGGATACGCTGCCGAGTTCCTCAAGGTTTACTTCTCTCATATCTGTGTTTTTCATTGTTCTGTCCTCCTGTTTGATAATGTTTTGTTTATGGCTTCATTATCTACAAGGACTGACGGCAATCCAATCAGTAATGTAGGGCCGTTCCGTTGATTAAGCAACAGATGTCCGATAGAACGTCGAAAAACAGAGAAACTGACGCGGATCGCCAAAACTCCTGATTTTATGATCTCGCTATGCTATTTACGGATTTACCTCTTCGTATTCGGAGGCATTAATGCTTTTTAAGTAGCGGCCGCAATGCGGGCACTGATAATAGTACGTTGTTTTCCAGGTCGTTTCCTCCGTTTTCCAAGAGCAAAGATTCTTGCCGCAGTTCGGGCATTTACGCCGGGTGGGCTCGTTGATATAAGTGACCGGCCACAGACCGCACAAGTCGGTACCCCAGCAATCGCTGTCGGGCTCAACCGTAGCGGCGCATCCGTCCTTCAGGTAGTCTCTGTCGTAGCCCCCGCTGACAGACTCAAGTTCATCCAGAGATAAAGTCCCGCCGTTTGCCTCACGCTTATGCGTCAGCTCTGACCACATTTTTTTTGCCATCGTTTCGTCCACACCGCCATCCTTAAGCAGCGCAACGGCTTCCTCTTCGCTTTTCGCGGCAAAGAATTTTGCTTTCAGTTCGCTTGTCATGTTAGCCATAGAAACTGCCTCCAGAATGATTTTGATTATATTTTATATTATCCTGTTTGTTTAAGCACCAATGTGCGATATAAATGTTGGTAAGATGAGAATAAGTCGATTGAATCAGCAGGAAGCAGAAGTAATGAACGGGTTTTCAGATTTATATGTTTCAGGATTAGAGTTTTATAAAGAAAGGCTTGAACCGTCAAGTTATCTGTTTGAAATCCCGGTCATAGCCAACCTTACGCGTCTGGAATTTACTAAGAAAGTGACCTTTTTTGTCGGCGAAAACGGAACCGGCAAATCGACACTCCTTGAAGCTATAGCCGTGAACCTTGGCTTTAATCCGGAAGGCGGGTCAAAGAATTATTCCTTTTCAACTTATGATTCGCATTCGAATCTGTATGATGCGATCCGTCTGATCAAAGGATACAAACAGGCCCGAAGCGGTTATTTTTTGCGTGCAGAGAGTTTTTATAATGTGGCAACGGCGGAAGATGAATACAGCAGGGGACAAGGTGGAAGACCGATGCACTATCATGAACGTTCACATGGAGAAAGCTTTTTGGCACTAGTTCGTGAATCGTTTCAAGGCAAAGGAATCTATCTTTTAGATGAGCCTGAAGCAGCATTATCACCACAACGGCAATTAACACTTATGCTTGAGATCAAGCGCTGTTTGGAAACCGGAGCCCAATTCATTATCGCTACCCATTCTCCTGTATTGCTTGGTTTTCCCGAAGCAGAGATATTGAGTTTTGACGGGGAGAGCATCAAACCATGTAAATACGAGGAAACGGACAGTTTTAAGGTCACTAAAATGTTTATCAGTGAACGTGAACAGATAATACAACAGTTATTCAAAGATGAATATCAGGATTAATACCATACAGGAATTCAAATGATACTTTTGCTCCGCTTGAGAGGTCATCTCGCATAAGGATTTCGGCCAGATCTTCATTGTTCATGATGGTCTACAAAAGTACCATCCTATAAGAATATATTGATATAATACAGATAAGTTTCCGCAAAACTCTTAAATATATTGGTGCCTTTTATGAAAGAAGAATTCAAACCCTATATTCCTGCAGACAAAGTAACATCCGAGATGACACCGGCATCCATAATCATAGGAATTATTCTTGCGGTCGTTTTCGGTGCGGCAAATGCATATTTGGGACTTAAGGTCGGTCTTACAGTCTCTGCTTCAATACCTGCAGCCGTCATCTCAATGACTGTTATCAGAATAATCATGAAGAAGGATTCCATCCTTGAGAGCAACATGGTGCAGACCATAGGCTCGGCCGGTGAATCGCTTGCCGCCGGTGCGATATTCACGATGCCGGCACTTTTCATATGGGCAAAAGAAGGCGTTATGGATAAGCCTTCGCTGATTACGATTACGGTCATTGCTCTGTTCGGCGGATTACTTGGAGTTTTCTTTATGGTGCCATTAAGAAGTGCGCTGATAGTTAAGGAACACGGTGTGCTTCCGTATCCTGAAGGAACTGCGTGCGCTGAAGTCCTCCTGGCAGGTGAGAAGGGCGGATCTTCTGCTAAGTCCGTATTTATCGGAATGGCTTTAGGTGCAGTAGTCAAATTCATTACTGACGGTCTTGGCCTTGTAAAATCCGCTTTCACTTTCAAGCTTTCATCGCTCAAGACTGAGTTTTCTTCTGAGATATATCCCGCACTTGTATCTGTCGGATATATCTGCGGTCTGAAGATATCTGCTTATATGTTTGCGGGAGGTATTCTCGGATGGTTTGTTCTTATTCCTGCCATAGTCACTTTTGGTACTGATATTGTTATTTATCCGGCATCTGTTTCGGTCGCTGAACTGTATGCAACCGGCGGAGCTTCTGCTATCTGGTCCAGCTTCATCAAATACATTGGCGCTGGTGCAGTTGCTGCAGCCGGTATCATCAGTCTTATCAAGACATTCCCTACAATCGTCAAGGCGTTTTCAGCTTCTCTGAAAGGTGTCTCGAAAAGCAACAAAAACAAGACCTCCACACTCCGTACAGATATCGACCTTGATATCCGTTTTGTCCTGATCTCAATTGCAGTCCTCATCATCATGATCTGGCTCATTCCTGCAATTCCCGTTACAGTTGCAGGCGCAATACTTGTCGTGATATTTGGTTTCTTCTTCAGTGCGGTCAGTTCAAGAATGGTTGGTCTTGTAGGCAGTTCAAATAACCCTGTATCAGGAATGACCATTGCTACTGTTCTTATCGCTGCATTCTGCCTTAAGCTTACCGGAGATATTGGCGCTCACGGTATGCAGGGCGCGATTGCTATAGGTTCCCTGATCTGCATTGCTGCCTGTATGGCCGGCGATACATCCCAGGACTTGAAGACCGGATATATTCTCGGTGCTACGCCAAAGAAACAGCAGATCGGCGAGATTATGGGCACAGTTGCCGCAGCGCTAGCGATTGGCGGCGTTATGATACTCCTTGATTCCGCATTCGGATTTGGTACCGATAAGCTTGCTGCTCCCCAGGCAACGATGATGAAGATGATCATTGAAGGAGTTATGAGCGGTAATCTGCCTTGGGCACTGATTCTTATCGGAGCTTTTATTGCAATAGTCATCGAACTTCTTGGCGTTCCTGCGCTTCCGGTCGCTATTGGCCTTTATCTGCCGCTTGAACTCTCAGTTCCGATCATGGCAGGCGGTTTGATCAAGTTCGTTGTTGAGAAGATAAACGGAAAGCAGAATGATGATTCGGGCAAGGGAATCCTATTCTGTTCCGGTCTGATCGCAGGAGAGGGTATCATCGGTGTTGTTCTGGCCATTCTGACCGTAACCGGAATTACTGATGTCATCGATCTCAGCTCTAAGATTCCGTCAAACAACATAACTGCCATAATATTGCTTTTACTGATCTGCGGTGTGGTTTATTTCGCTGCTGCAAACAACAAAAAGAATGCTTCTTCCGGCAAGGCGAAAAATGGCAAAAAGTGAGAACTATCTGGATTATGTTTTCGGGCTTCCGGAAGGACTCATATATTCATGTTCAGATAACGGCACTGTAGTCGTTGACATGGAGAATAGAGGCTTTACCAATAAAGTTGCGCAAAAATTCTTCAAGCAGCCTAAAGTCTCACATATCACGCTCGAAGGGATGGGAAGCTTTATTTTCCTTTGTGTTGACGGCAAGCGTTCTGTTTATGACATCGGACAGCTCGTTCATGAAAAGTACAGGGAAGAGGCAGAACCTTTATATGAGAGGCTCTGCATTTATATGAAAAAACTCGAGGAAGTCGGGTTTGTGAGGAGAATGCCTTGAAATGGGGAATTGTCATTCGTTGATACTGAATCAAAATGGCTAATCTCCGGTTGTACTTTGGATTAGCCATTATTGTTACTTACATCTATGCATTTGTAATTGTTATTTCGTGATCAAAGGTGATGAGTTCATTTATATAAAATCTTGGTATAATTAGACTTATCAAATATTTTTAAAGGAAAACGAGATGGAATCCGCTAAGAACTTGAAAAAATATTTAGTTGTTATTGTCAACGTGATCATTATGGCTGGCATACTGGTTTTCGTTGTGCTTTATTCCAGATTCGAGAACAGGGATTCTTACCGCAGGCAGATAGCCCATTTTGAAGACACTACGGTTACCATGGAACAGGTGACTGCCAATTATCTTGAAGGCGAGCAACGGATATGCGATGTATGGGCACAGTACATCAACGGCAAAAGCATGACATTGGAAGAGGCAGCAGATTATATCCGTGCTTCTCATGTGCTTAATAACACTTCGGCGCATATTATCCTGCTTGATACTCTTACCGGTCTTTCCACGCGCCCGAGACTGGGTACTTCAGATGACTTTGCTGTTTCTTATGAACGCTTGAATCTTTTGAATGACGTGAAGTGGATCTCTGAAATAGGAGATTCAATCAACATAACCCGCGCTTATACCAATCCTATGAATGGCGAGCAGTCACTTGCTTTCTGCAACAAAGTTTTGCTCTTTGATCAGGAGAACGGCAGCGAAAAGGAAGCGGTCCTGTTTCGTGTAATTCCGATATCGGAGCTTGAACAGAAATGGGTCTTCCCTCAGACAGAACTTGTAAATGCCGAAATTTCCTTAATCGATGCTAACGGTGGTTACATCCTAAAAGGATACAGTTTTAAAAATTCCAGTTTTTTCGAGTTCTACGAATCATATAATGCGACTGATCCGGAATCGTCGAGAGAACTATATGAACGTGTTACTTCATCGACCGGTACGGTTTCCATGATAGACTCGCACGGACAGGAATGCATACTTGCCTTTACTCCTGTAGCAGCTACAGACGGTTGGACGATGTTAAGTCTTGTTCCTGCCTATGATCTTAATTCCAAGACTGGAGATCTGGCATTGGTTGGGGTTGTTTCTTTTGGCCTGTTTATCCTGTTTATCAGCGACCTGTTTTATATACTGTATTTTAATAAGCGTCTTCAGGCCGCAGCCAGAAAAGCCGAGTCTGCCAATAAGGCAAAGACTGATTTTCTTTCCACGATGTCTCATGATATCCGTACTCCGATGAATGCGATCATCGGTCTGACTGCAATTGCCGAGAAGAATACAGCCGATGAGGAATCAACTAAGGAAAGTTTAAGGAAGATCAGTCTTGCCGGCAATCATCTGCTGACGCTGATCAACGACATCCTTGATATTTCCAAGGTTGAAAGCGGAAAACTGAAACTTAGTCCGCTGACTTTCTCTATCGTGGAAACTGTCGAGAACCTTGTTAACATCTCGCAGCCTATGATCAAAGAAAAGAATATCGAATTCAGTTTCCACATAAATCAGATAGAAAAAGAGTATCTGTATACAGACCAGCTCCGTCTGAATCAGATATATATCAATATCCTTTCCAACGCCATCAAATACACTGAACCCGGAGGCAGTGTAAGTGTCGATCTGCGTGAGGAAAAGAGCGATGTGCCGGGCTGCATAAGGCTGACTTATGTTGTATCTGATACTGGTATCGGAATGAGCCCCGAATATATGGAGACCATGTATACACCGTTCTCAAGGCAGGTGGACAGCCGTGTTAACAGCATTCAGGGAACCGGTCTTGGTTTGGCCATAACAAAGCAGATGGTCGAACTGATCGGAGGAACGATCGAATGTCAGAGCGAGCAGGGAAAGGGAACAACATTTACTGTAACTCTCGATATACCGGCAGCTGACAGGCAGAGGGAAGATATGCAGCTTGAATCCGTTGATGTACTGATAGTTGATGACGATGAGACGATGCTCACGACTGCTGCTGATACACTTACATCCATGGGTGCATCGGTTGAACAGGCAAATAGCGGATTGGAAGCGCTCGGAATGATCGAGCACAGGCATCTCTCCGGAAAGGACTACAATGTCATCATAATTGACTGGAAAATGCCTGACATTGATGGGCTTGAGACGATCAGCAGGATCCGTTCCGAGATTGAAACAAAGACCCCTATCTTGCTGATCTCAGCATATGACTGGTCTGATATAGAGGATAAAGCAAAAGCGGCAGGTGCAAACGGCTTTGTAAGCAAACCTCTTTTCAGATCCACTCTCTACGATAAGATCAACGATCTGATAGGAAAAGAGTCCGCCGCAATCGAGCCGGAGGATGATTATTCCGATCTTAAGGGACTAAATATTCTTGTGGCAGAAGATAATGATATCAACTGGGAGATCATATCTGCCATGCTCGCTATGTTTGGAATAACTACTGAACGGGCTGAGAATGGCAGGATCTGTGTGGATAAGATGCGTTCAGCCGAAAAGGGCAGGTATGAGCTTATCTTTATGGATGTGCAGATGCCTGAAATGAATGGCCTTGATGCAACAAGGGCTATCCGGAAACTTGAAAACCGGTGGGCAGCATCCATCCCGATCGTTGCCATGACGGCGGATGCATTTTCTGAGAACATCATGGAGTGCATGGATGCCGGAATGAACGGACATATTGCCAAGCCTGTGGATATTAAGTTGGTTATCAAGGAAATACGCCGGATAAAGGAGGAAAGAGTATAGTTATGAAAAAAACGATATGCATGTTATTATCAGCGGTTATGCTGCTTGGAACGGCCTCCTGCAGCACGTCGGAACCGAAAGCGCAGGACCAGAAGGAATTCAAGCCGGCTTTGGACACTTCCGCCAGCTGCAACATTAGGATTTCCGGCGGTTATGACAATTTCGAGGCCCTCGAGACCGAATTTGAACGATTCAACGTTTATTATCCCAATGTGAAACTGGAATATACAAAAGTCGATGACTATAACAACATGATCGGTACTGTTCTGAACGGAAACGATGCACCGGATATCTATGTCAATTACTCCTGGATGTATGGCCGTGAGCAATACCAATCTTCCATTGATCATGCTGAGAATCTGGCTGATCCTGCGCTTGGACTTGATCTTAACTGCCTTCGCGGCAACATCGTTCTCAAGACCGGTGACGGAACGCTTCCTATGGTACCTGTCTTTTCCAACACATACGGTATGCTCATAAACCAGAGCCTTTTCGAAAAGGAAGGACTGAAAACTCCCACAACCTATCAGGAACTGGTGAAAGTGTGCTCTGCTTTCCGTGAAAAGGGCTATGAAAACCCGATGATGGGATTCACCCAAAAGGAAACGACCTCACTCTTCACTCTGACGATCTATCCTTTCTTCTTCGAAACGGTTGCGAATGACCCTGAAGCAGTCAAAAAACTCAATTCGCTTGATGCTTCGGCAGGCGAATATATGCGACCTTCACTTGAGAAGATAACGCAGTTCATGAACGACGGCTGCGTGAATCTCGAATCCTGCAATGAGATCGAGAACAATTATGATGCTGTGATCCTCCGCTTTTTCGAAGGTGACGTGCCGATGATGGTATGCTCCGGTGACACCGTTTCCGGAACAAAGAAGCGTGAAAGCCGTTCAGAGGAATTTATCGCGAACCCTTTTAAATACACTTTTGTACCTGTTCCGATGTCAGACGACGGTGCTGTTTTCGTTGATATGGCAAATCTTCAGTTCTCGGTAAACAAAGACAGTAAGAATCTGGAAATGGCAAATGAATTCATGAGATTCCTTGTCACACAGAGTGAACTGAATGAGATGGCGAAAAACAAGGGCCTCATGTCGCCGACAAAAGACCTGTCTTTCAACAGTATGTATGCTGCATTCGGAATGGTTCCGGAGTCACGGATTCTTTCGCCGGAAGTGATAGGTGTGACTGATGATGCGGTGCTTCAGTTAAGGCAGGCATGTTATTGCGTCGGAACGGGACAAATGACCATAGATGAGGCAGTTGCTTTCTATGGTAAGTTTGAAAAATGACCGGACCGAAGACTATTATGGCAGTTAAGATAACACCTATAATTGAGAATTGCGGTTTCCCGCTTTCCATAATCTTGCAGGGAAAACGGTGTTGATATGCAGGTTATGGGAACTTCTCAGATATAGATGGGGCTATTTATAGCAAATTCAAATATAAAACATCGAAAAGTCGTGAGAAAGACAAAATGGGAAACCTTTAGGCAAGATAATCAACAGTATTACGGATCGTGCATGGAAGGAAGATACTATGAGTTCATTATTGGGTTCAACTCTTAATACGAGGGCCTTGCCTGTTGGATCTATGCGGTATGTAAGAAGTGATTTTCCGGGAAATCTGTCTGATTCAGAGATTAAGTGGCTTCTCGAAAAAAATATCACGACCATCGTGGATCTTCGTGAAGAAAAAGAATACGTTGCCTTGCCGTGCAGACTTGAAAATGAAGAGGGTTTTATATACTATCATCTTCCGGTGACAGGCGGCGGAGATACTCCGGAGTCTCCTGAGGCTGTGGTTAAGACTTATCTGGGGATGCTGGATGAACAGATGGATAAGATCGTCAGTACCATAATGAAGGCAGAAAGTAATGTCATGTATTTCTGCGGGGCAGGAAAAGACCGGACGGGAGTTGTATCGGCGCTTATCTTAAAGAAACTCGGATACAGCGATCAGACGGTCATCGACGATTACATGGAATCAAAAGATAACCTGATGGGATTTCTTAGATCATACGTTAAGGATCACCCGGAAATAGACATAAACATCATCATTCCGAATGAGAATAATATCAAGATGGTCCTAGAGTCTGTTTGAGTATAGAATATCAGCAGAATAATTGACAGCGGCGGGGAATGATCATGAAGGTTGATAAGTTTGTCAAAGGAGCAGTAAGACAGTTTGCATATTGGTTTGCACACGGAACGATCGGATCAGGACTGTTGAACGGTATAGATTATGTTAGCGATCTTCAAGAGGAGAGCTCTTTTGCAGAACAGGTCTTCATCATTTTCATGAATAATCTTGAATATGACGAAGCAGGTGTGACGAATTACAAACAGGCAGAGTTTAGAGCCGCACAATATATCCGAAGCTATTATGATCCTTCATATGCAGCGGAACCTCCTTTTGAACAGTGGGAAACAGAAGGCGATCCTGTAAGTACAAGCGGATGGAACAAATAATAGACAGTAACCCGTTTGGAGAGAAACAATGATCAAGGCTTTGTTTGTAGATTTTTATGGTACTGTTGTTCATGAAGATGGAGCAGTCATTAAGGTTATTACTCAGATGATCAAAGATACCGGTGACGGATCTGACACATCTGATATCGGTTCATTCTGGTGGACTGATTTCCAGACGATGTTCCTTAATTCATTTGGCATTGCTTTTGAGACTCAAAGGGATCTCGAGAGAGAATCATTGGAACATACAATCGAAAAATTTCATTCTTCGGCGGATGCTTCAAAGTTAAGTGACATGATGTTTGAACATTGGATGAGGCCGCCGATATTTGAAGAATCCAAAGAGTTTTTCAGCAAATGTCCTATCCCGGTCTACATTGTTTCCAACATTGATACATCCGACATAATGTGCGCAATCGAATACCATGGTCTCAATCCGGCCGGCGTTTTTACATCCGAGGATGCAAGATCATATAAACCTCGAAGGGAACTGTTTGAACTGGCACTTAGCAATACCGGGCTTATGCCTGACGAAGTTATTCACATCGGTGATTCAATAAGCAGTGATGTTAAAGGCGCTTCTGCTCTGGGAATCGGGACTTTGTGGCTGAACAGATCCGGGAAGGCTGTTCCCGAGGGTGTTACGGACATAAAAGATCTTCTTGACGCATTAGATTTTATCGGTTGATGAAATCTTTTATAATGAACCAAGAAGCTTTGATGCTTGACGATGAGTTATCTTGGAAGATAATATCACGAATATAACGAGCTGTTATGAAATGACCTTCGTCAAGTAGTATTTTTTCTTCATATCAATACCTTTCATCTAACAACATTTGGAAAGAGCCAATATAACAGTCTCCGACAAGTAGCCACTCTGTTATTCGTGGATTGGTTACCGACAGGCTAATGGTTTCGTCGAGAGCCTTGCTATCTAAGATCGTGGATCACCTGATCAGGTGCGCACATAGTTCGTCCGCAACTGGCTCAACCGTCATGTGTTTTTGGCTCCTTCCAAATATCGTCAGCTATGTTTCTCATTAAGCTACCCTTTCTTCAATGTTATCTGTCATCATTCCCCAAACAAAACAGGCAAGTTCTCTTGCTATGGCTGCTATCGCGACATTTTTCTTCTTTCCATGCCGTATCAACCTATAGTACTTACTGCGCATTCGGTTGTTTGCCCTATCTGCGTACGATATAACTTGAACACTGTTTCCTTGTTGGCGTTTTTTCAAGTCCTTTGATTTGTACCCGATATTACCTTTACATATTCCCCAAGCAGCTTCTACAAGAAGCCTTCGCAGATTACTGTTCCCTGCCTTGGTGATCCCAAGTCGATTTATCTTATCGGAGCTTGAATGTTCACCTGGTGCCAGACCAAGATATGCTGCATAAGCATTACCCTTTGCAAATCTTTTGAAATCTCCAGTCTCAACTATCAGAGATAATGCGACATGTGTTTTAACACCAATAAAACAACCGAGTTTCTTTACCTTATCCGCATACTTTTCCTGTGCAGCTATTTCCTCGATGCGAGTGTCGTATTTTTCTATCTTGTCAGTCAATTCAAAATATGTGGCCATATACTCATCAAGAGTTTCCTGATATAAAGGTGGCAGTTTTATTGCTGATAGCCAGTCCAAATGCATCTGAGTCCATTTACCTTGAGGATAGTAGTATCCGTGACGAAGACAGAATGCGTTTATCTGTTGCTTGATTTTTTTCAGGGCAAGTTTATGGTCATCACGCATTCGCAGGTATTCCTTCACGGAATCGTCATCTTCTGTAGGAATATACACAGGATGGTATCCGCCATACGATAGGCATTGTGCAATCATTAATGCATCTCGTTTATCTGTTTTAGTCCTCTTTCCTTGTTGGGTAAGCATCGTAGTAGGGGCCAAGATTACGCATTTGACACCTGCGGAAGTAAGCTGATTGTACAAGATATATCCCAAGCATCCCGCTTCGTATCCGCATTCAATGTCATAGGTATCGTAAGGATCAAGTTTCTGTTTCACTTTCTCTATAAACATCAATATGTTCTTATAATCCGGTGCGACCTGAATTTTGGCATAGATCCTATCGTCAGCTCCGAATACAGGTTCCATTGCGCATAAGGTGTAATTTGTGCTGTGGACATCCATTCCTATCTTTAGTATTCTGTTCATAGTGACCTCCTTTGTATGTGGTAAATCCCATAGCTTTAGCATCAACTTTAAGCATATAGGTAAATCCACGATGCTACAAATGTGAGGTCATTTCATATTATCTAAGACGATTGGGATTTTGAAAGTTGAATTGACATAAAGCATGTCTCCTAAGGCAGGTGTCAATAAGTCGCTTAAGGGCTCTTCCATAAAGAACATAAAGGTTAAGAAGTATAAGAAATACTTCAAGAAGAACTCGGGCAGAAGCGTTAAGTTGAAAAGCATGGATATTAACAATCCGTTAAAGAAATCTTGAGCAATTTAGAGTAAAATATTGTTACTTAAGGAATTAAGGAGGATGGATTCATGGCATTCAAAAGAGCACTTTGGCACAGCGGACTTACCTACAAGCTGACATGCAATAAGTGTCAGACTGTTATTCAGTACACAGATGAGAAACTGGATTTCAGACCCTGGTATGCAGACGGCTTTGTGTACTGCCCCAAGTGCCGCACACCGCTTCGTCACAGTGAGTCTTTCGCAATCGATGCGAACGGCAACTACATCAACACAGTACCTGCAGCTGCACCTGGACCCGCGCCGTCTGTTGCAGAAGCTCCCGTGGCAGCAGCCCCTATTGCAGAAGGTGCCACAGCTTACTGCAAGAACTGCGGCCGTCCATACACTTTAGGAGATTCGCATTTCTGTAATGGCTGCGGTGCAAAGCTCGACTGACAGTAAGCAGATCTTAGACGGATCACAGACCCGGAATGCATCGCATTCCGGTTTTTTGTTACAACGGAAGCCACTATATAAGATTTACTTTGCCGAAGCGCTCTTTACCCGGATGATATAATTGTCTTGTCTGAGGGAGTGATTCCTTTGGTATAGGTAATTTTATTCTACAGAAAACAGGAAAACTGTCAGAAACAGTGGGAGTTCCGCAAAAAACTGCACATCGATGAAATAGGTCGAAGGATACAGGAAGAAGAAAAAGAAGCTTATAAAAGAGACGCTGATCCGGAAATCAATATTCAGGAAGGCAGCTTTGAACACGGCGGAGTGCGTCAGATCCAAACCTATCTTAAAAATGGCAATGTTGCGCATCGTTCTGAGGCTGACAGTGTTGAAATAAGGGAACTTGATGCAGGTGGCAAGGAAGTGTTCAAGGAGATTAAAGCCTTATGAAATATAACATTTATGAGCCCTATGGGAAGAAACTATGCTTTATATATTTGAACAGTAAATTTTGAATATAACTGACTGAGAGATGAAAATGAAATATTACAGAGTACACATGAAAGACTGTGCTTACATCACTAAATAGCCCAGAGGCATCTTTACGGCTGTAGGAAAGCTTGTAGACAGTAAGACATTAACTGAAGAAGAGAAGGAATACTGGCGCAACTATGAATTGAACGGGATATTATAGCAAATATGCCATTGAACTACAGAATGTGTTTGCAACGATTTTTAACATAAAAAGCCATCGGCTGTTAATTGCGGTTGGTGGTCTTTTGTTTTTATGCCATATAGAATCATGTTAAGATTTGTAGCAAAGGTGGTACATATATGAGAAAGTCATACATTGACAACTTGAGATGGGTAACAGTCGTACTGGTCATCTTTTATCATGTCTTTTATATGTATAACGCTGAGGGGATCCTTGGCACGCTCGGAAAGATCACAGATCTGGAAGTCCAGTATTTCGATTTGTATCAGTACATCGTTTATCCGTGGTTTATGGCACTTCTCTTCATCGTTTCAGGAATCAGTGCGAGATACTATATTGAAAGGCACACAGGAAAAGAATTCATAAAGAGCAGAACCGTAAAGCTTCTTGTGCCGTCAACGATCGGACTCTTTGTTTTCCAATTTATACAGGGATATATCAATGTATCTTTCAGCGAAGCGGGCTCTATCGAGGCTCCCGGGTTTGTAAAATACATTATATATTGTCTTTCAGGAATCGGCGTGCTCTGGTATATTCAGATGCTCTGGTTGTTCTCTCTTGTAATCGTCCTTATAAAGAAGATCGACAAAGACCGTTTCTGGAATATCTGCAGGAAGACGCCTTTTTGGGTATTGATCCTTATAGCAGTGCTATTTTGGGGCGCCGGACAGATCCTTAACACACCGGTTATCGTCAGCTACAGATTCGGACTTTATCTCCTGGCATATCTTCTGGGATACTTCGTCTTCTCGCATGACGAAGTTATAGAAGTAACGAAGAGGTACTTCCCGCTCTTTGCTGTTATCGCAGTTGGTCTTGGCACTGCTTTCTGCATCGTATATTTCGGTCAGAATTATGCTGATGATCCGGTATACCGTTCACCGCTGTTCCTCTTGTACGGATGGTTCGGCTGTGTTGCAATGGTAGGCGGTTTTGCAAAGTTCTTCGACTTTACGAATAAATTCACGAAGTGGATGGGATCTCACAGCTGGGGACTTTATATCTTCCACTATCTGGGAATCTCAATGGTCGCACTTTATCTTGCTAAGCCCGGTCTTGTCCCGGCGTGGGGATGCTATCTCCTGAGCACAATAGCAGGTTTTGGATTGTCATATATATTGTATTTCGTCATCTCGAAGATACCGTTTTTCAGATGGGCAGTGCTGGGTATATCTAAGAAGAAGGAGAGTAAAAATGTTCAAGGATAATCTTGTAGAACTTAGAAAGTATCATGATCTCTCACAGGAGGAACTTGCCGATATGATCGGTGTCTCGAGGCAGACCCTCTCGAAATACGAGACCGGCGAGTCTTTGCCTGATATCGAAAAGTGTAAGCTTATAGCTGATGCTTTCGGTGTATCCATAGACGATCTTCTGAATTATGATAAGAAGAGCGGAGGGAATCTTGGATTTGGAGTGCCTCCCAGAGGCAAGCATATCTTCGGCATGGTCAAGGTAGGTGATAAAGGCCAGATCGTGCTTCCGGCAAAGGCAAGAAAGATATTTGACATCAATCCCGGCGACAACGTTCTCATACTTGGCGATGAGGGGCAGGGGCTTGCGATAATCAAGGAAAAGGGCCTTCTGGATCTGTTAAGGAATGCGCAAAAAGCGTAAACGGATGATATGCAAAATCAACAGAATAATTACTTAAAGGAAAAAGAATACTTGCAATGAACAGATTCAAAAAGTTTGGCGCAGTTGTTTTAATAATATTAATGAATGCTTTGGTGTTGGGCATATTTCCACTGAATATACTGCTGATTTGGAAGAATTTTCCGCAGTGGGTTATGATACTCGCTTCAGTAGTGGATATAGTGGTTGTTTTGCTTTTAGCTGGGAAGACATTTTCCGGGAAAGCAGCTAAGATAATTGCAGTAACTATCACGTGTATTTTTACAGCTTTGTGTGTGCTTTTTGCATATGCATGTCCGTATTGGAATAGTGATGGCCACAAGTCTAATAGACCGATACATTATTATGAGAATTCAGATCTTACAAAGAAAGAGGCACTGGATGATCTTGAGGAGGTTATGGACTATCTGAGAAAATATCACGTATCTTTTGTGGATGGACTGACACCTGAGGTTCAGGCAAAGTATGAGGATGTTAAGGCGGATTTTGAGACAAAGGATACGGTTAAGAGGATAGAGTTTATTCGTGGAGTCCGAAGTATCCTTCATGAGATAAAAGATGCACATACAACATTTAACTCATGGGACAAAATGCTAATATCGGATGGTCCTGAGATGGAAAGCAAAGGATATAGCATATATTCTGTAAATGGAATAACGGAGGACCGGATGAAGGAACTTATGGAGCCTTACTATTCCTATGAAACACCGCGTAAAATTACTGTTGATATGGAAAACTTGTTTAATCTGGATCTATGCGGAGTTGAGGCACCTTTTGAGGTTGTGTGGAAGAACGAGGACGGAGACGAGGAATCCCGCACTTATAGCCGCGAGGACTTTATAACTGATGATGAATACTATGATCTTCTGGATAAGTACCTGCCATCAGATAATAATGATTATGTTTATTATGAGATAGACGGAGAAAAGAGTCTGGCCATACTTACGCTAAAGCGTTGCAGGATAAGTGAGCATTACAGGGAAGTCCTTCGTGAAATGTTTACGGAGATTAAAGAGAAAAACATTGAGAATCTTGCAATTGATCTAAGAGGAAATGGTGGCGGTGACACATATGTCGTAAATGAACTGTTTAAATATCTGCCTGTAGATACATATTACCAGGGAGACAATTTCAGAAAGATAAGGTGGAACTTTCTGACTTTTGATCAGAGTGGGGTGACTAAGAATAAGAAAAATGCTGAGCTTGAGTTTGATGGGAAAGTATATGTACTTACAGACGAGGATACATTTTCATCAGCTATGCTTTTTACTGAGATGGTAGTTGATAATGGACTCGGAAAGGTAATAGGAGAGTCGCCTGCGGAGACCTGCAACCATTGCGGTGAACTCACACAGTTCTATTTCGATGACATCGGAATGTGGCTTGCATTGTCGACTGCCTACTACACACGAATAGATCAGTCGAAAGGCGACTATATTGAACCTGACTATCCATGCTCAGGGGAAGAAGCAATCGATACGTTATATGATATTGTCAGATAAAAACGAGATTATGAGGAATGCATATGTTTTTTTAGATAATTGCGAGGTGTAATCAATGACATGTCCGTATTGCAATAATGTGATGGAAGAAGGAATAATACAAAGTCCACAGGAGCTTTCATGGAAAAAAGGAATCAAACGACCGGCATTCGGGAGGGCCGGATTCCATGAAGATTCATTAGTTCTTTCTAAACTGTCACTTATGAAAGGTTCAGCGGTAAAGGCACTTCTGTGTAGGAAATGTATGAAGGTGATCATAGATTGTGCTAATAAAGAATCTGACTTAAACTATTGTTAAGCTGTATATATCAGGAATTAAACAGACAATGCCCGGGAGCACAATTTCGAGTTTGTTTAATGATATAATACCACCCATGACTAACGATAAGATTTATTCACAAGAACGGAGCATCAGCTCTGCATATATTGATTCAGGATTGAAACTTGGTATAGCTCAGGCTGTTCTTATGGTTCAGGATAACCTCACAGAATGCTTTAACATGATGAATTGCGACGGTATCTACTATAGAGAACTGGGTTACTTTTGGGTGTTTACGAAGTCAAAATTCAAGTTCTTTAAGAGGCCTCATTGGCGTGAAACGATTGAAGCATCAACGTTTACCGTTCAAAATTCGGGGTTGAGAACAAACGTCAACAGCATATTTAAGGATAAGAACGGCGAAACACTTCTGGTTGCAAATCAGGAGGCTTGTGTCTTGGATATTGAGAAGCACCGCCCGGTTCCGCTTTCAAAGGTTCCGTATCCGCAGGATGGATTTCCTGAGAAAGTGTTTACTGAAGACTTTGAGAAGTTTGATGTACCTGATCAGGACTATGAAGAAGTCTACGAACAGATCATAAGATCTTCTAATATCGACATGTCTCATCATCTCAATAATATTGAATATATCAAGTTTGCACTAAACGTATTCTCGGAAAAACACTTGTTAAATCATGAGGTTCGCGAACTTGAAGTGCACTATACGGGAGAAAGCAAAGAGGGCCAAAATCTGAAGATCCTGAGATGCGATAAAGCTGAAGGAACCTATATCAAGATCAAAGAAAGCGATCGCAGCGTGTTTGAGATGAAGATCAGGTTTTAAAACTATTCAGAATTATAATGATCTGGGAATGATGAATTCTTAAAGTTTGATAATTACCAGTTACCATAAACGGAAAATGATAATCTATAAGTGGTAAGAAAAATCATCAGTAAATCTTTGTAGGCTAATAGAGACACATTGATGTCAGTCACATGATTAAAAGTGAGCGCTAAACAATGAAAAAATGGAAAATGGTATGGTGTGGTGGTGATACTTCGAAGGCGAAAGTCTTCGGTGTAAATATTGAAAATTATCCAACGAGATTTCTTGAAGAGACGGTAACTGTAGAAGAACCCAGATATCATCAGAAGTTTCAGGCATTCAAATATGAAGTTGAAATAGATGGTCAGAAAAAGGTGTTTGCTGCCAAGGAATACTCGATGGGGATTTATATGTACTTTGTTGAAGAATAAGAATGGTGAATATATGGCCAGGTTTGATGAACTTATAGAAGAAACAAAAAACGAGATAAGAGTCCTGCTCAGGAATCATGACATCAGGCCTTCCTATATGACCTATGACCAGCTAAGAGATGTTCAAAGCGAAATATGCAGAATGGTCCGCATCAGAGATCCTGAGAAGTTTTTCCGTACTTTCCAAAAGGTATAGCAGATGCGTGCTGGCTTCCGGACCATCCAATAGTTGTTAAACTTAATGAGATAGTGGATCTATATAATAATCGGGAATATTGAGCAGGTATATCAGATGACACATGTAGTGCACATATCAAACAAGAAAAGAGGATGGACGATCTTCCAGGTCATGGGGACACTGGTTGGTGCTTTTTTCGTGTTCATGGGTTGCATGATGATGATCAATTTACTCCAGGATCCAGATAATAATGTTGCAAGTGTGATCGTTGTATCGGGTTTCTTCATAATGATGGGGCTTGTTCTTTGGGGAGCCGTTGTGGCATCAGCACTTTACCTTAAGAAAAAGAGGGCGCTGTTCATTACGTCATTCATGACAGATGAAGCAACAAAGATCTATTCCGACCGCGAAGGTGCGGCCTATGAACTGTGGCTTTTGGTGAAGAAATTTACACAGACTGAGCCCATGTGGAGTAAATATAAACCGGTATATAATGGCTACTGGCTCCAAAAGTATGCGGACAAGCTTGAGAAATATCGATAAGAATAAAGCAGAGTTCGGAAATAATAAGAGCTCTTGAACAACGATGATATAATTATGATACACGGCCAAGGATATCTGGACGTGATAATCATCAGTATAAAGAGTCAGCAGTGCGAAAACGAGGTCTTCCTGATGCAGAACGATCAGTACGGGCAGAATAACCAGTACGGGCAGAATAACCAGTACGGGCAGAACGCTCCATATGGTGCTCAGAATAATCAGTATGGTGTGCAAAGCAACCCGTACGATCCGAACAACGCGGCGTATCCAAACTCTGCATATCCGAACGCTCCTTATCCGCCGGTTCAGTACGGTCCTTCCGTGCAGCCCGCTCCGTATCAGCAAAACGTTCCGTATCAGCAGGCTCCTTCTGCCGTCAATTCCAGGAAGTCCAAAAAGACCGCCATGATCTTCTGCATCATATCGAACGTGCTGATGGTTCTTGGCGTACTTGCCATTCCGTTTCTCTTTGTCATGATCCTTGCGATGGGTTTCGGTGCTGTCGGGGATACTTTTTACACGGCGTTTCTCATTGCGGCTGCATGCGCGTTAGGGCCCATCGCGAGCCTCGCTTTAGCGATCGCGGCGAAAGTAAAGAACCGCAAGAGCATCTGGGCAGTGGTGAATATGGTGCTCTCAACCATACTGATAATGGCTCCTGTCGCACTCGGAATAGTCTATGTGAATGACAGGAAAAACAATCCTAAACCTGTTTCACAAACCGAGGAATGCTGGTACATTTTAAACGAGCACCCGTACTATGACGAGATGAAGTCCTGCCTTGAAGAGCATGATTTCGACAACACAATGATTGACAACTCGGGACGCAGAATGGCGAGTTGTAATTATATAATCAGGATATATGTTTCTACTGAATCTTCGGAGGAGAAGCGCAGCGAAGTCAACGAATACCTGAGACAGTTGCGCGACATCTGTATCAAGACGGATGAGATGGGTATATATCCGGAAGGGATGAGTTTCACGATATGGTTCTTTTATTTCGATCCGGATATTGACAAGAAAGTATATAGTGCAGTTGATATACCTGACATTTCTGCGGATACTCCGGATGACGAGATAGATGTCGATAAATATATCGACAATGCGCTCTCGGGCGGACTTGTTCCGGATATTATCTGGGACAAGCTGGGCAATGCGAATGTGCAGGTCATAATATATTAAGATACAAGCCCATGAAAAAGGTGTTCATTGGACATCTTATGAAGTCAAAATAATCATCAGGAAAAGTGATTAAGAGAATACGGAAATAGGTTTTGGGGAAAAGGATCTGGGAAAGCGGCAGGTAATATGAAGATGACATATTTCGTTGAAGGTATACAAGGAAGCGGTAAGAGCACTCTTGTAAAGTTATTGTCGGAGAAATGTCCGGACCATAAAGTTCTTGAAGAAGGTGACTATTCTCCGGTAGAACTTGCTTGGTGCGCATATATGGGCATGGAAGACTATCGGGCCGCTTTGGAAAAGCATACTTCCCTGAGGCCGGATATAGAAGCGAAAACCCATTTTGAAGATGATCATGCGGTTGTCTGTTATACAAAGATCCGGACTGATGACCGGAACTTTTACCAGGCAATGGAAAAATACGAGATATATAACAACCGGGTATCCTTTGAGCGGTTCAAAGACATTGTCTTAAAGCGCTACGGCAGATGGGACGGGGCACCTCTGATTACAGAATGCGCTCTATTCCAAAATATCGTGGAGGACATGATACTGTTCCGGGATATGCCGGATGAAGACATCATAGATTTCTATAGAGATATTAAGAAAGCTATAGGCGATAAGCAGATCCAAATAGCTTATCTTAAGGCAGAAACGGATGATATCAGAAGGAATCTTGAGACAGCACGGCAGACCCGGGTCGATGATAAAGGCAATGAGGTCTGGTTTTCGATGCTCTGTGAATATTTTAACAACAGTCCTCATGCAGTCAGAACTGGCCTTGAAGGCGAAGACGGCTTAGTCCGGCACTGGACTCACAGGCAGGACCTTGAGCTTAGGATATGTGAAGAACTGTTTTGGGACCGATGCACGGTATTGCCCTCGAAATTATATGGGGAGAGGGATATTAGAAAGTTGTTTGGATAGTCCGGTTTATCATCAGTTTTGGAGACGTGGAAAGCTCTCATATGAGATTATCAATAAAGATCTGATCCAGTTTGCACACAGAAGCAAGAAGGTTCAGGAAATGATTGCTGATAAGAAGAGTGCCAAATCAGAACGCAACTATATCATCATATAGTAATCTGGCAATTCACTAAGGAAAATGTCAAAGGTTCTTTATTGCCGTGTTATAATTCTTCTGAGGGGCAACCCTTAGATAGGATAATCATCAGTATAGATTACTAATGGGAATAGAAAATGATAACAATAAGATATGTGACAAATGAAGATAAGCGGTTCTGGTTTGAACTTGACAAGCATTTACCGGAAGCCGAATTTGAGAAGAAAGTCCGCGACAGACAGGGATATGTTCTTTTCGAGGACAATGAGCCTGTCGGAATACTGAGATATAACCTGTTTTGGGACAACACGCCATTCTGCACTATGCTATATATCAGGAATGATAAACACGGATGCGGATATGGCCGCAGCCTTATGAAACATTGGGAAGACGATATGAAGAGTATGGGTTACGGAATGTTACTTACATCTACCCGGGAAGATGAGGAAGCACAGTATTTTTACAGAAAACTGGGGTATGAAGATTGCGGGAATCTCGATATTTTCTATCCGGGATTCGAACAGCCTACGGAGCTGTTCCTGAGTAAGAAACTGTAAGTATAGATCAGCAGGTAAGAAATGATAGTTATAAGTGAAAGAAATAAAGTGAGGATAAAGGTTGCGGTTATTACAATTGTCATGACTGCGACATTATGCTGCCTTGTTACTTCCTGTTTCAGATTAGGCAGAAAAAAGCCTTCTGAAGATGATATCTATGGATGGTATGAATTGGAAATAGATAAAGGACACTACGTTATGAGTGTTCAGGATGATTATATTGATGTTTTCTTTTTCAAAAAAGATAATGAGAATGAAGAGACGATGAGCGCCTCGGAAAGGAATATCGGGTACTCTTACAAGATATGCGATATAGAAGTTAAGGGATCCAGGGTCATTATAAATGCGCTTAAAGATTATGACAGGACCGAGCAGGGCCCTGCTTGGCATTGGACTTTGTCTGAAATACTGAATGATAATTATGATAAGTTCGAATACTCTAACAATTCGATCGTCAACAGGCATCCTAATTCCAGCAAAGGAACATACAAACGAAGCGAAAGGGAACATCCTTTGTGTGAGAAAATTCTTGAAGACCGCAAGCGTTGTATTGAAACGGCTAAGACAGCCAAGCCTTTGGAACTGGAAGAGATAAAATATTTTTCGGAAGCAAAGTTTGGAAGAGACGATATATATTTTGTTGCAAAGATTACCAATCCTAATCCGTTCCGTGTTTACAAGCCGGAATTGTTATTCTACAGAAGTGATAAGCTGAATCCTCTGGAGACTGCTAAGGTGGAATGGTTTATTGAAGCAGAGTCGACAAGTATTGTTGTCATAGAGTTTTACGACGAGAGTCATGGAAGCGGCAGCGATATTTTCCGGGATTCCGTAAAATGTGAGATCAATTACAACATCTATCACATAAGATTTCCGGGGCAGGAGAACACATATGAAGTTGTTAGTCCCGGAAAGGTAACCCTGGATGATAACGGGTACGTAAAAAATGTCCTGTTTGAGACGAGGTGCACTTACGGCAATGACCGCCAGTTGGGTGATGTTATGGGCGAAAAGTTCAAGTTAAACATGATCTTTTATAAAGACGATGAGATCGTCGGATTCGGTTTCGACGAATTTGATTTCGTTTCCAGAACAAAACAAATAGGAATCCGCTACTTTACTCCTGTAGCGGATTACGACCGTTATGAGGTCTATGTTTCGTAGGCTGTTTCGAATAATTCGGAACTGATCTGACTGATTATCACCGTGAATATCGAGATAAAGATAGGTATGGTTATGAATAAAACATTTTGGTTAGCTAACTTGGGGATGAGACAATTAATCTACAGAATATGAAAGCAGGAATTGAAAAAAATTTAATACGCAAGATGGCAGCTGCCGTACTTGCCGTATCGTTTATGATCTCGATTGGATCATGTGGCACGAAACCAAAAACGGAAAGCAGTCACAGCGGCAAACTGATCGAAGAAGATATGCCGTGGTTTGAAACAAAAACTTTCAAGATCGACAATGGTGTGGACCCTGACAGAAAAACTCAATATATACACTCACAACTGGCAGGTTCAGACGAAGACAACTATATTTTTCTCACACAGGGCAATTATGAGTATCCGGAAGATTACGACTGGGAATATGAATCCTATCTTAAACTGCTTATCTCAAATGTTGTTGTCGTCAATAAGAAAAGCGGCGAGACCAAAAACATCATTGATCTTCTTCATTTTTTCGAAGACGGGGAATTCCCGGAAGGTATTATCTATCTTAACGGCAATATCGTAGTCGACGCCAGTTCATTTGATACAGCAACAAATCTGCAGGTCATCAAAGAATATACGATAGATCCTCTTACCGGCGAAATCCTCAATGTCACCAATGAAGAGTCTTATAAGCAGGCATCACAAGTGTTTGGTATCGGCGACTATCAGATACAGGTATCGATGAACTGGAATACGGATCCTCCGGAAGGATATCTCTATGTGACAGATCCTGCAGGAAATGAAAAGGAGATCAAGATCGAAGACGGAAATACAACCATCTATTCTGTTGACAATATTATTCCCAAAGGTGAAGACAAAGCCATTGTTTTCCTGGGTGCTGATATCGGTTACGACTATCTTGAACTGGATCTGAAGAGCGGAAAATTAAAGAAGCTGAATCCGAAAGAATTCGACTGGCTTGATTCTTATTCCATCTCCAACATGACTGGCGGTTCAGACGGAAATATCTATTCTTCTACACCGACGGGAATATCCAAGATCGATATTAAGAATAAGACTAAAGAAGAGATCTTCAACTACAGCTGGTGTTCGGTAAACAGAAATTCTCTTGCAAATTACAGTCTTGGTCAGATCAGTGAAGACTCGTTCATCCTTTACGGCGAAAAATACGAGCCGACACCTTTTGCAAGCTTCAATGACTGGAGTGCATCAGGGTTTGAGATCATTATGTTTACCAAGGCCGGTAAAAATCCTCATGCAGGCAAAAGGATCCTTGAGCTCTATTCGCCAAGCGGTTATTTGGATGAGGCCATGTGTGATGCGCTGGTGAAATACAACGAGACAAATGACAAGTATTTTATAGAAGTCACAGACCGTTACAGCAGCGGCTCTGAGAATCTCAACAGTATAAACAGCGATGATGAGCTTTCCAGGTCAGATAACGAACGGGATTCTGCCATTTCAAATAAGCTGTCCATGGATATACTAAGCGGAGACGGACCGGATATGTTCCTTGATATAAGCCGGATAGACCGGCTTAATAACAGCAGCTATCTTATTGATCTTACGCCTTATATTGCAAATCTTGATCCGGATAAATACTTCACTAACATTGTCGATAATGCAAAAGTTGACGGGAATTTATATAACTTTCCCTTGTGTTTCGGTATCAGCGGAATTTACACTGACGGTGCGTATGCAGGTGCATCAGGTTTTGGTTTTACAACAGATGAATATGTAGATTTCCTGAATGGTCCGCTTAACGGAAAAGATGTTATCTCGTACGGTCAGCCGTACTATTTCACATGTCTTTTTAACGCAGCGAGAAATGAGTTTATCAAGAATGGCAAGGCGGATTTCTCGGTGCCTGAATTTGCAGCGATTGCAGAATTTGTTAAGAATAACGTCCCTGAACATTCCATAACCTGGGATGATGGAACCGGTTCATCTTTTAATTCTTACGGCGCCGGAATGTTTGAATATACCGAACCGGCCATATATACCACAAGCAAAAATTTCGCTGATTATCTCATCACTTTGCAGCAGCTTGAATCCGGCAATTCCATACTCGGATTGCCGTCCTTAGACGGACACGGACCAGTGACAGTTGTTTCTTCTTCGATTGCCGTATCTACTCAGTCATACGATGTCGATGCTTGTGTAGATTTCGTAAAACTTCTTGTGTCTGATGAAATTCAGAAAGAATATTCATTGAACGGCAGCTTTGTCTTGAACCGTGAATACTTCAGATCGACCGGAGAAGCAGCGATCGAATACTATAACCAAACCACTATCAGCAGTCTTTTCGGAGGGTACTTTGAAAATACCCCTGAAAACAGGGTCAAGTACACAAAAGAGCACATTGATGTTCTCGAAAATACGATATTGAACTGTTCTTCTGCCACGACGGAAGATGCTGATATCAATATAGTTCTTATAGAAGAAATGCCGGCATATTTCTCAGGTCAGAAGAGCCTTGATCAAGTGATTAAGATCGCTCAGGACAGAGTTCAGAAAATTCTGGATGAGAGAGGATAAGGATATAATATCTTTATCTGAGGATATCCTTGCCTGTGAGCGGAACAATAAAAATATTAGCTGTAAATATTTTTGCAATTTCAAATGCATATATAATTTCTAAGATCATATCCGACTAAAAAATAACCTTCTTTATTTTTTCACCGCAATTGGCACTCCTGCCTTTCATCGCAGTCAAATTTAACATACAGACCGTTTACTGATAATATATCGAACTAAACGTTAATTAACGGCATCAGATTTTTAAGAAAAAAGCTGTTAAGGGTATTAGAAAAATCACTGTTGCTCATGATTGGTCTGCCTTGACCTCAGCTGCCTTCTTATCCTGTTTATGTGTCTTTCAAAAGAGCCGTTGTTTATAAGTTCAGTCAGGACGAGCTGTTCGAATGTTGGAACCGTACATGAATAGAATCCCAGTTTCTTATTGAACGTATCGATCAGGTGTTCGGGAAGGACCATATAGCCCACACGAAGAGCCGGAGAAATAGTCTTTGAGAAGGTGTTCAGATATATAACATTATCTTTTGTAGCCATCGAAAAAAGTGTCTCAACGGGTTTGCCCAGAACGGAAAATTCAGATTCAAAATCATCTTCAACGATTATCCTGTCAGAAGAGTCTGCCCATCTTATGTATTCATAACGTTTGGATGCAGAAGCTGATATTCCCGTGGGAAAACTTCTGAATGGAGAAATGTGCAGAACCTGAGCTTTTGTCTTATTAAGCGCTTTGCTTTCGATTCCGTCATTTCCGAGTGCGAGCAATTCATATTTAACATTCGCATTTTTATATACTTTTCTGATCTTTTCGTAAGAAGGATCTTCTAATGCGAATATCCTGTCACTTCCGATAAGACCTGCGATGAGATTATAAAGGTATTCGGCACCTGAGCCGATCACGATTGCCGAAGGATCGATATGGATATCTTTGTTTCTTGCAAGATATTTTGAAATGGCTTCACGAAATTCGGGAAGGCCTGCATTAGGTGATTTCAGGAGTATTTCATCTTGACGGTTGGTAAGGATGTTTCTCATTGTTTTTGATAAGACGGATACAGGGAAGACCAGACGGTCTGAATTGCTGTTAAATGATGTGTTGACTGATTGCATTTCTTCAGGGAAAGATGAGAAACCGTCTGTGGCGCGGAAGTCGACAAAGTAGCCGCTCTTCTCGACACTCCGGATATATCCTTCGTCGCGGAGAAGATCGTAAGCGTGCTCTACTGATATAACGCTTACGCCTGCTTCGGAAGCCAAGGTCCTTTTAGAAGGAATCTTTGTATTGTAAGGATATACTCCATCAACAATGTTTTTCTTGATCTGCTTATACAATTTCATGTATGCGGAGTCGTCTGTTTTTTTCATCTGGTTATATAAAAAACTCCTGTTCTGGATATTTAATATATTCAGATAAGTTGTACCATAGTGTCATTCAGAAAACAACTTCTTCAGGAGATATAAGGCGATGAGCGATCATGAGAAAAACAAAAAGATAATAAAAAAGATTGCATATACAGGTGTTCTGGCAGCATTCATTTATATTGGTACTCAACTTCATATTCCGACTGCGATAGGACACGTTAATCTCGGCGATCTGGTCATATTGGTAGCCGCATATATCCTGGGTCCTTTCTCGGCGATAGCAGGTGCGATTGGTTCAATGTTGGCAGATCTTACTGCCGGTTATCCGCAATACGCAATACCAACGTTTTTGATCAAAGGAATCATGGGACTTGTTGCAGGACTTCTGATGAAGCGCAACGGTGAGAACAAAGTTCCTTTAGTGCGCAAACTGACAGCAGCGGTAGTTGCCGAACTGATAATGGTGGCAGGGTATTTCGGGTTTGAATCTTTGCCTTTTATGTATGGAGTAGAAGCCGCATTAGGTTCAGTAGTACCTAATCTTATTCAGGCAGCTGCAGCAATAATCGGCGCTATCCCTCTTACCTATGTAAAGCTGTTCGACAGAATACGCGTATAACAGTAATAATTTATATATATAGTGGACATAAGAGAGAAACGGCCGGCAATTTCCGCCGGCTGTTTTTCTTAATAGCCAATCCCTATAACTACATATATGTTTTCGAGATTAGGCAAAGTTTTTGGTTTTGATAGAATATTCGCAACCCTTATAAAACCAACGAATGAGGAGATAAAGAAATGAAGAGGATATTGTATAAAATGCCTTTCATAACACTGCTTAACCGAATGTGTCAGACAGAGCAATGTTAAATCATTAATGCAAATAAATACACATAAAAAAGTTGACTAAAGATATTAGAGACTGATTTCAAATGTATTGCGTTTGAGGTCACTCTATTATTGGATTTTCTCCATTCTCTACCTGTTGAAGGAATGAGTAAAACCCTCCTTCAAAATTCCACTTATTGGGATTCCATGTTAATAAGTAAGCGTTGCTCATATTAATCCTCGTCGATCAACTGAAAAGTATCAAGATCTATTCCTTGGGCCACCTAATCCGGAATAAAACCTACTAAGCCCGGGAGCAAATCTCGGGATTAAATATTGTGGTTAGTTATTCATTAGATTTGGTTAAACAGGTAAGTAATACACAACCCCCATTATTATAGTCCCGTTATCAAAGAGTGACTCATCAAAAACTGCACAAAAATGAAAGTCAAAGATGGTCAAAAATGATTAGCACTCATCTCTTGCGAGTGCTAATTGACGGACTATAATGTAGTCAGAACAAAGGAACGAGGATCAAAGAAGAGATCAGACCTCCACCTCTTGCTCGGATAACAACAATTCAAAGGAGATGATCAGTATGTTGATGTCCGGTTTATTTGGAGAAGATTTGTTTGATGATTTTTGGGGTTTCCCTACAAGTGAGCTTGCCAATATCGACAAGCAGCTTTACGGAAAACATGCGCAGAACCTCATGAAGACCGATGTCCACGAGAACGAAGAAGATTATGAGATGGATATGGATCTTCCGGGATTCAAGAAGGATCAGATCCAGATCAATCTTGAGAATGGTTACCTTACCATCAGTGCCGCTAAGGAGCACGACAGTGAGAAAAAGAAGCATGGCAAGGTCATTCGTCAGGAAAGATACGCAGGATCCATGCAGAGGAGCTTCTATGTCGGTGAAGGTGTAAAGACTGAAGACGTTAAGGCAAAGTTCGAAGATGGTGTATTAAAGCTTTGCATCCCGAAGAAGGAACTTAAGGCTCTTCCTTCCAACACAACGATCGCCATTGAAGGCTAAAGAACAGTTACAAGAACAATGAACAAGGCTCGGGGCTTACATCTCCGAGCCCTTTTCATATAATATGGCTTCAGTCTAATATGAGATAGAAGCTTTTACTAAAAACAACAACCCTCAAGAATAATGTCAGATTCCAATATCTGGCATGAAACTATAGTAGATGCAATAAATCTTATATCGTACAGTTAAATGAAAATTCAGGAATATAATTTACTAAGACTCAATCGTAATGGCTAATAATAAAATGATCCTGGCGGCTTAAACGACAGGATCATTAAGAGGTAATGTTTACCATCGTTCAAGCTTTAGCACCTTGCTTCTTCAGCAGGTTGCTGTACGATCATCGAGCTTGTCTCTCACGCACTCTTTATAGTGATTTCAGTATAGCAGGTTTAGATAACGGCATCACGCCATTAATGGGCCCATACAAAACCTCCATCAAATTCAGTTGTATAATAAACTTCGGGAGGACTGATCTATGGACTTTAGGTCAATGCTGTTCTATTTCATGATCTACTCATTTGCAGGCTGGGTGATAGAGGTTGCTTATCATGCTGTCACAATGGGAAAAGTCGTTAACAGGGGATTCCTTAACGGCCCTATTTGTCCTGTCTATGGAGTGGGAGTGTCTCTGGTACTGGTCGTTATGCAGGGGCTGGCCAGGCAGAATATCGAGACGAGTAATCCGCTGGTCCTTTTCGCTGTGGGGATAGTACTCGCCACGCTTGCCGAGCTTGTCGCGGGATTTATGCTGGATAAGCTTTTTCATGCCAGGTGGTGGGATTACAGCAATGAGAAATTCAACTTGAACGGGTATATTTGCTTGTCGTTCAGTATTGTTTGGGGGCTGGCGATCGCTTTCGTGCTGAGGGTGGTGCAGCCTGTGGTGGCAGGACTGGTGGCGAAGATCCCTCCGGTGGCTGGGTACATTATACTGGCTGTACTATATATTGTTTTTGTAATCGATATAATCCTGACGACGCTGTCTGTGCTGAAATTCAATAAGCAGCTAGAGCAGATGTCCGACCTGCGAAATGCTATCCTCAAGGTGAGCGACGGAATGAGCGAGGTGATTGCAAGCGGTACCATCAGGACAGTCAGCAAGTTCGATGAGAGTAAGGAGAAGGTGGAAGAGCGCCGGGCTGAACTTGAGATTAAGCTGGAGGCACTGCGCAAAGATATGACGCTTCATGCCTTCTACGGACGTGGAAGGATCTTGAAAGCCTTTCCTAATCTGAAACACAGACGATATGGTGAGATATATGAGTGGCTGAAAAGCAGGCTCGATCGTGAGAAAGGTGATCCGGAGTAGCGCCGCGGGATCTTGTTGTGGCAATGGTGTCCGGGTTGACATAATTGGGTCAGACTGTGAGTTCTTACCCCCATACAAAACAAAAAATGGCTAAAGGAGTAGTTATGGATGATTTTGTTTGGTCTCTTGTTATTGGTATTATGTTTATTTTGTTAAGCTTGGTGTTTCTTTGGCTTGGTCTTTCGATATGGAAAAAGCAGAGAATCGATCTTATCATCAGGCATCACATGGACAAAGTCAGCGATATGAATAAGCAAGCCTTTTGTAAGTTTTTCGGAATAGGTATTTTTATCCTCGGAATCGGTATGGTTGTTTCCGGAATATGCATGTTGTTTACGATTGATATGTTCAGCTGGATCCCCATGACGATTGGATTGATAGTGGGAATCCTCATGATGACTATGTCTGTCATCAGATATAATCACTGAAAAGGAAAATCATTAATAAAATGGACCAAGGCCTCTGAGGAAATCAGGGGCCTATTTCATGCCCGGCTTCCATTCAAAAACGCCTGTTATACTACGCCTAACAGAGGAGAAGGTAATTTAACAATTCCCTTCCTTTGATTTTTGATTTGCTTTTGGGGACAACATACTGTTTATTATTCAAACCAATTTGTTTCCATATATCTTGATAACACTTATCACTATTGTTAATAATATTACCCCGATCATAAAATACATGGGCCATGACGGAAATCCAGAGTATATACACATAAAACCGGCAAAAGCACAAATAAGTATTATTGCTATCTTAAGAATGCCAAACATCATATAACAAGTTTTCAACACGTTTTCTTCATTATCTTCTATTACCTCAGCCGGTATATTCCATATCTTAGGGAAAGTCTCTACGACAGCCAAAAGCAGAAATAATCCGATCATTGCTGCCGGATCAATAAGAAGCGAACTCTTAGGCCCAAAATTGTCTGCGACCCCGGAAGCATTAAAATGAGTAGGCAGCTCTGAAGGAAAGCTGCTCCATCCGATCACTAAAAATGCAATATACAGCAATATCAGAACTATGCTGATTATGTTTGTTGCTTTTCTCATATCTATCCCCAAAACAAAAAGCAGTCAATGCAATTCCCAGTCCGGGAGACATCCCGAATAATAAAATTATATCACGATTTATCTATCCTTGGCGACGGCGATAACCTTGCATTTGTCTTCCAATGCTTTTCCTCCTTTTGCGTTATTCACCCGCGAAGACTGTGGTTCCAATTAACAAAACTGTTAGCCGTTTGCTTTGAACACTTCGCCTTCGCAAAATGTATTCCGCAGTATTTCTCGCGCAATCCCCCTGCGGTAGAGTCGTCCTCTAGCCTTTTTGGCTTTTGGATTTCTCTATTGGGAAACCGTTAGGCTCTCGTATTGCTGGTTACGAGATCATGGGTAGGGATTGAAGTCCCATCCCGGTGGCTGATACGCCCCGCTGCTCAACACAGAAGTATCCCCACTTTGTATCTGTCATCGCCTCCCTCAGGGTGCAACCCTGATTCTGACTCATCCGCCTTATCGCTCTCGATCTTTCGACCGGTCTTCGCGGGCTCGGAGTCAACTTGGCTTGGTATTTTAACGCCGATACAAGTGAACGTACCTCACGGTTTGCTATTAAACTGTCAAGATTCGATGAAGGGGTTCCTTAAATGTCCCTTCACCTTTACTGGACAAACGAGGCGTTTTTTCACATGTTTTTTTCGGCGTTTTTTGAATTTGTAATATTTGACCCCTCTAGTTGTAACGAATCGGGGATAACTCAAAGACAAAAGTTAGATTCCTTTGATTTTTGATTTGCTTTTGGGGACAACATAATTAAGAAATAACAATTCTATATTTAGGCGTGTTAAAATGGCCCTCGCCCGAGATATGTCTCGGATGAGGATTGTAAATGGAACAAGAAGAGTGGGAGAGGCTTACTCCCGAAGAAAAGAAGAAGCAGTTATATTTGACTCAGAAGAAGACACTCGAGGCCTTTCTTGAACGAGGAGCCATCTCTAAAGCTCAGTTTGATAAGAGTCTTGGTGATCTGACTGTTAAGATGGGAATGAGCAGCAATTAGGTGTGATCAATCCAGATGGAAGATAAGAAATACAGTGTAGGACAGCATGTTTTTATAATCTCCAACAACTCGTATGTTATGGAGATGGAGATCATGCGGATTACCGGTGATTTCTACACTCTTCGCTATGTACAAAACTATGGCAGCGGTATAAGGCTTAAGAAGTATCGTCTCTATTCAACCAAAGAGGAAGCCGAGGCTGTGATGGATAGTGAACGCAAGAAGCGTGATTCTGGTATCGGAAGACCACGTCATTGGTATGACTGAATTATTGACGTTACGGTCATGATATAATACCTATGACAAAGGAAGGTCCTTTGTCTGTTTATGAATATGGGATATGGGAGTTGAATAATATGAAATGTCCATTTTGTGGAAAAGAGATGGAGCATGGCTTTTTATATGCTAATCAAGGAGAAGGTTTTCCATGGTATCCGGATGGGGAAGAGCCTCTGAGAAATATACCTGATTTCAGATATAAGAAAAAGGGTGCTATGTATTTTGGAAAGTCTTGGAAAGAAATAGAACCTTTCGAGTTCGATAAAATGTCATTCTGGCTATGTAAAGCATGTATGAAAGGCGTAGCAGATTCCCTTGTTGAAAAGAAAGGCATTTGGTCATGATCGTGACCGATCCTTTGTTGTGCGATAGGAGATGAATGCTATGAAATGTCCATTTTGTTCAGAAGAGATGAAGGAAGGTTTTGTCCGTAGCGGAGCAACCCGTGCCGGGCTTATAACCCGTGGATCTGGTAGTGGATTTCTTTATTGGAATGACGATGAAAACAAAGCCGGACTAACGAGTAACGGGTTAAGACTACATGCGGATCAATTTGATGCGTTTGGCTTAGCCTTGACTAAAGCTTATATGTGTGACGCATGTAAGAAAGTCATTTTAGATACCTATGGTGAAAAAAGAAAGTAATCTGTTTTGAATTCCTCCTGATTCTTTGAGTATAAAATTACCGTGAATAAGCTTTCTATCAAGTCGGAATCTTAAGCCAGATCCTTCGCATGGCTTCCTGGATAAATTGGGGATAAGGTAAATACATACACTGTTTCCACCTGACTGAAGGAATAAAGCTCTCTGCAACATCTACAGTAAGACCTTTGGCATAATCCCAAGATTCGCCGGGGATATAATAAGATTCATATGTCCAGCACAATATCTTGTACAACTCTTTATATGACCATCCGTTTATCCTGATATTATCAACATTAACAACGTCATCACCATCGATTCCGCCGGATACTTCGTCTAATTCCTTAGCACTCAGCGGTTCATAATTACTACGATTTTTGGCGATATCTTCAATCTTTGCCTTAATATCATCTGACGGTATGAATTTGTTATCCATCACATTGTCCTCCTGTTGTGTTATGTTTGATGGCTTCATTATCACAGAAGCTACGAAAGCAAACAATCAGTATAGTCAATTTGATCTGATGCTTAAGCAACAGATTCTTGTCCAAGAGTTGCTTATCCTGAATTGTACGAGCTAGGAGCAATCCTAGCTCGTATTGTATAATGGAACATATAATCAACAGGATTCTAAACTATGAATCATATTTTTTGGGACGTAGATAAGATAACCATTATGACAGATGTAATGGACGCAACAATCCATCGCCATGCCATGATGCAATTCTTCGTTTGTACAGAAGGAAAGCTGGATATCAAAGTCGGCAAAGAACAACCTGATGCCAAATGTGTCTTAGTCAATAAGAATGTAGTAGCATATGCAGTAATATCACTTGTCGGCAATCTTGTTGGATGGCCGTTTTACAAGAAAAAATAGATTGATTAATTAACAGGAGACTGCACAAATGTGGTTTAAGATGCATCCTTGGGTATTCCCTGCCATACTCGGCGGCATAGGGCTCTTTTATCTGGTGTTTAACATAGGTGCGATTTTAACTTCACGCAATCTTCAGAAAGAGGGATCGGATCATCACGTGTCTGGGATTCCTTTCTTGGGCGGTATCCATATCCTGATAGCAGGCCTAATCAGCCCAATTAAATGGTTGGCACTGCTTTGTGTTCTGGATTACACCTTCTGGAGTTTTCTTTATGCTGTTTTTTTCGTCGGAGCCTTCAAGAAGAACAAGGACACAGATAAGAAATGAAGAAGGCTTGCATTACGATGTTAGATTACTTTGTAGGACTGAGGGGCAACCCTTAGATGAGAAAATAGACAGTTAAATAATCTAATTACATAAGGGAAAAATGTATTAGGTATTAAAAGATGAAGGGATTACTTAGAGGAATAGGATATTTTTTGTTATACATGGTATTTACCATAGTTATTCAAGTTGCGCTGTCTTTTCTTATCATTCAAATCGCAGCCGGTATAGGAATCACCGGACAGGCAGAGATAGAGGACTTTGCGAATAAGAATATCCTGGGCATGACAATTGTGTCAGGAATACTAACCGTTTTGTTCTTGTATCTTATATTTAAGCTTCCCAAGAAAGATATCAGGAATGAATGGAAGCTGAACAGCTTTGCTTTTCGAGATTTTTTAAAACCATGTGTGCTGACATTTTCCTTATCAAGTGTATTCTCCCTTTTGACACTAAATGCGGACATTGAGAATTCAAGATTGATTGCTTCTTCGGCAGAATATTATTCATCAATGGTACCGTTTTTGGGAACAGTACTTATGATCCTTAATCTTCTTGTTATTGCGCCATTTGCTGAAGAGTTAGCATTAAGAGGAATCGTTTATACGCGCATTGAAAAGGAACTAAAACCTATAGTAGCGATAATTGTAAGCGCTGTATTGTTTGGGCTGATGCATTTTATGGCTGGCGGAATCATACTTGTTGCAGGTGCAACAATAATGGGATTGGCCTTCGGATTATTGATGTATAAATACAAATCACTGCAAATCTGCATAATAGCTCATATATGTGCTAATTTGCCCGATTTCATATATTCGAAAGAACGCTTTGCTTCAAGTGATCTGAAGATAGGTCTGGTAGGAGTATTCAGTGTTGTATTATTGGCTACTTTATTTTGGATATTTAGTGAAAGTAAATTAAATCATCACTCGAAGTGATGCATACTATCAGGCTTTTGAAGGATATCTTTATCTGTGATTGAGAGGAACTGAAACTATTACGAAAATGCAAGTGTAGTGGTCGTTTAAATCATCAGATATCATAACGAAAACAAGACAGGAGGCCGGGATATCACAGATAAAGATCGATTATCCCGAATAAACTTAAACTTGGATTATACAGATTACACAGCAGCTCACAAATTCAGTAATAACCATATGGAAGCCTTAGCGCGGTATAATTATTAGCAACTATTCTGATAATTATGTTAGAAAGTTGGATAATCCATCTTGCCCTGCTGTATCTTTATAGCCTGTCTGCAAATATTCTTGAACTCCTTTTCAGAAATACCGGTTACTCCACCGGCCTCCATCCAGGCACTGGCAAAGTTGGGCTTCGCAAAATAGCTGTCAAATTCGGCCCAAGAAGAGAAATTCTGAGGAATACAAAATGCTACCGCCCATGCTTTTCTAAGTTTCTCATCTGGAATCGAATCCAGAAACTCCCATGGAGCATCGAAACCTACTCCGCCTGAAATACCATTCAAATCATCAAGAGATAATTCCTTCATTTTTTCATCTGACATAGAAAACTCTCCTTTCACATATCTGTATAGATAAATTATAGGATTTATCAAGTTAACACACTGTAAATGAACAGAAAACAAATATACGTACCCAAAGACGAATTATGACAACTTCAAGTTTGTGTGGATGATACGATTGTAGGTTATATCAGGAATAAAACATACCACATGAACGGATATATATTTATGTAAGAAGAAAACTGCTTTCAGGCTTCCTTAATCGTGAGACTTCCGGTATAGATCAAGAACATCACCTAATCCGGCATTGATTATCGTATCACTTGAATGAGTATCAGCCGGCGGAACTTTGTCCTTATCAGAAGCGACTATTGATATATGCGTTATGAAATTAGGATTTTCTTTATCGTAGCCGGCACATAGAACAATAGAGTTATGGTTCAGATACATTTCAATAAAGACATATACGGTATCTCCGGATTCTTTTGTCCATTTCAGAAAATTGGTAACAGGGTGACATGAGAGAAGCCACTCCAGAGCAAGAAGTTCTTCTTCGTCATGATCTGCGAAGCAATCATCCGAGAGGCATTCTCTTACGTATTCAATTTCATCATGGAATCTGACACCATTAGCTCTGACGAAAGCATTTCCCTTGACCATATAGTTCTGAAGTTCCGGCGTGTAAACACCTGCTGTCTTATAGAAAGGCTCGATTATATCCATGATGGCGAGAGAATATAATCCCTCACAAGACCTCTCATCAACTTTGCGCGGGCAATCCTCCCAGGAAAGTCTCATCTTACCCTGGGAAGTCTCTATGTCACAATAACAGGACAGATAAAACCAGCCCTCATCGCCGCCCTGACCATAAGCACTGCAATTGATCTCTCCTGTGGCCTTGATATCATCGTAATTCTTCAAAAGGTAATCGAGGTCGCTATCCAGCGTCTCGGCTCTTTCGATAGCTACTTCCGAGAACAAATTCTTAAGACCGGCCTTATCATCGGCATTGATGTATGAGATGACGTTATCCATCATCTCTTCAGAGCGTTCCATTTGAGATACCTCGCCCGCATAACTTATCTCATACGTTTCTTCAAATATTGACGAGGCGTCAGCTATGAACCTGCTGCACCCGGAAAAAGAAGTTGTGATAACTGCAGCGAAAAGAACGCTCGCAATTGTTTTTGTGTGTTTCATTAATCCCACCTTTATTCTGCTGTCTTTGCCTTTTATAATCATCCAGACTTCTTCGATATTATACCCCAACATAGTATTCTGAACCCCTGAAGAATCCCTTACCCGGATGGTATAATTAACTGGTATGAGGGAAAGACCTCATAGCCGGGAAAACTATCAGGAAGATATACAGATTAGTCGAACTGGAAAAACTGTAATAATAGTTTTCCTCTTCAGGATTGTTTATGGAGGCATGTAGTTGGTAAAAGACATTTTCGAAAAATATAGTGTATCTTTTCAAAACGTTATTGTTCCCCAACAATTACTAGAATTGGGCATATCGGATGCTGTTATTGAATACTTATCTTGTATGGGAAGGGATTTGTCTTTCTATGTTTCTCCCAATGGCGTAGCAGCGACTCGGCTATATAGCGTCAAAACAATAATGGAAGAAGCATTTGAAGAATATAACAAACCATGTATTGAAAACGGATACTTAATTATAGGTGATGGCGCTAACGGAGATCTGTTATGTGTAGATATTCAAAAGTCGACAGTCGGTTATGCTTATCATGATGATTTATGGGAGAGAAACTTTAAAGACTTTGATCATATCTATATACATATGCCGATAACCATTGATGTATTTATTGAGATGATGTTGAAAGATGAGTCAAATTATCCGTTTGATGGGTATGAAGCTGAGAAATTTATAGATTGAAATAATGTGAATGTGTTATTGAAAAGGATCTAGTAAGTAGAAGCAGCATTGTAAATTATCAGTATAAGTAACCGATATAAGGATACAATGAATAATCCGCTATTCTCGCAGGGCCGTTCAAGAGTATTAAACATTTCGGTTGAGTAAGTTTCATGGAAAAGCCCATCAAGATCAAAGTCTTGATGGGCTGATGCATTTTATTGAGTTTGCAGAGACCCCTTCACTGAACGGTTTCTTTGCGTTCTTTTTTCTTTTCTCTTGATAAGGAAATAGAGAATTACGCAGCCGGTAACCAATATGACTGTTACAGGGATACCGCCTTCCAGGCCGAAGACCCCGCCGTTGATGATAGACATGTTCTCATTGGCATTCATCTTGAAGATTGACGGAATAGGAATGCCGCTGACAGGTGCGCCGATGACATTTCCCTGTACGAAATTCCATATCGTGTGGAATCCGGCACATAGCCAGATGTTTTCGCTGTACAGGAACATCAGTGAAGCAAACACACCGAAAAGGAACAGATTAATTAGTGCCACAAACGAAATGCCTGAAGGATTAAAAGCATGGAGCAGCGCAAAAAGGATGCTGCTTGCAATAACTGCTGTCTTTACGGAATAACGTCTGGTGATATGTGCAATAAGATAACCTCTGCACATTACTTCTTCGGCCAGTCCCTGTATTACGAATCCCACGGCAAACAGGATCAGGAGGGGAACATTTGCGGCATCATGTGTAAACACCATTGCCCCCGTTGCCTTGCAGATCAGTGCCAGTACGAGCATGCTCAATGCCGCTCCTGCTCCACCTGCCAGATAAGACATGGGCATATTTTTCCGGACGAAACCTAGAGATTGCAAGCTCAAGTTCTCTTTGAATCTGGCATATAGCACGAAAATCGCTATCATGAATATCTCAGATAACAGAAGGATCAAGATGCTGTTAGTGCTTAATATTTCAGACATTCCCAGACTGAAATTATAGCCGACACCCTCGGCCGTTTCTTTTTTAGTAAAATTCGTATGCACCAGATATACTGTTATCAGGATCATTGAAAACATCTGAGATGCAAAGAATAATCCGACAGCTTTGCTTATCGATATGAACAGGTTGTTATTCGTTTTTTTATCTTTCCCGTAAGTTTTGAGTGCACTTTCACTCACTTCCCCCATTCTGGAGGAAGCCTCATAGATTTCTTTCATTTATCCGGACTCCTATTTCTTGTTTCAGCTGTTCACTATTCCGCAGATCAGATAGGCCGTACAACTGACTACCGCAGGTAATATCACCAGGATCAGTCCGATAGGTATCATGCCTTTTATCTTCCGGCCTCTTATAAACCCGATGATACCGTTCAGGATCAGGGCAATGCCGGGAATAACCGCGATCATCGGAAACTCAAAATACATTCCTATTCCTTTTGAGTTCCAATCAATAGTCAAAAGGACATGCAGAACAGACAGAAAAGCTGTTGTGGCGGCAAAAGAATAAAGAATAGTCTTCTGCCTCTCGTTGATATCTTCTTTTGCTACGTGGATAACATCGCTTACGACTGCATCCGTCTTCTCGGAATCAGCCTTTTCCGATGTCATTAATTCTGTTATGGAAACATTCAAAGCATCAGCTAATTCTTTGATCGTATTGATGTCCGGAAAACCCAGACCTCTTTCCCATCTGCTGACAGCTTTGTCGGTCACGTGTATTTTTGCAGCCAATTCCTTTTGAGTCATATTAAGCTCTTTTCTGCGGTCAGCCACAAAGCAACCGAATTTGTTCGCATCCATTTATCTCACCTCCGACTGCATCTTAACCCCGTCCGTCTGATGGATTCAACCGATGCATCGTTTACTTCAGAAAACCCGTTGTTTTCAGGCACTCTACGCTCCGTTTACCCGTCAGGATCCAAGCCCGAATGCAGTATTATCCTAATACTGTGTTCATATTTGAAATCATTATACAAAAGAAGAGTACTCATCTAAAGAACCGTAAAAATCAGGAATATAACCGACAAAGAAATAACATGATTACCAACCTTGAGTACTCTTTTATAAAACTAAAGAATATTTGTATTATAATTTGGAACAATTGCGTATTAAAGAAAACATACCGCTGAACGAATAGAAGTCTTCCGATAATGATGTCAGGTGAGCTTGATGTAAGTGATTTGGAAGTTTGAATGTATTTGAAAGGAAGTAAATCTTGCATGGCATTTTCTTATCCACAAGATACAGAGGAATTTCAAAAAGAACGTAGATCGTATCAAACATTATTTTATAAATTTGATATGACTGAATGAGCTCCTAATGGTTCAGATAATACAGATCATGGTATGGATTATGGGTTTGAATAAATTGAGAATAAGAAATACAAGGGATGAATGATATAAAGGGCTAATTATTTTATTCTGTAATTTACATAGTAATATTGGAGATGAATAAATGGTCCTGACATTATCAGCTGTTTATCGCTTTGAAATTCTCTGCGTTAGATTTGTAGAGCTTTTTAAATACTATGTAATTGCGTTCGTAAATTTCTTTGTTATCAGGATTTGGCGTGTATACATGTTCTGCTTTGACGATGTCATGCGCATATTCCAATACATCCATACCTTTGATACCGGCCGCAACAACAAGGGCTGCCCCGACGGCACCCACTTCCTGCGAATTGCTGACTGTTTCTATGGTTCGTCCCGTGATGTTTGCAAGCATCTGGCAGGTAACCGGTGAGGAAGCCCCTCCGCCGACAAAACGGATCGTGTCTGAGGTTTTTACCTTCCGGCTCTCACATTCTAATAACCAGCGTAGATGATAACAAATACCTTCAAGAACCGCACGAATCATATCTCTTTTACCTGTATCGATCCTGATGTTGAAGAACATGCCTGCAGCATTTGAATCCTCAAACGGGCACCGGTTACCGTGAAGCCACGGAGTAAAGATCACGCCGTTAGCTCCCGGAGGAACTTTACTGATCTCCTCGGAAAGGTAGTCATAAAGACTCATGTATTTGCTTTCCACGTCTGTGATCTTAATCTGATTCAGATAAATTCCTGTCTCATCCAATGCCAGATGATCCTTGACCCATTCAAAGCACTTTCCGGCTGTTTCCAGTTCTGCGTAATAATTGAAGTATCCGCGTTTTACTGAAAGAACACCGGTGATCATCGCATCAAGGTCGACTGTCTGGCTGTCCATATAGGTGGATACCCATCCCGAGGTTCCGACATAAATATGGGTATCACCGGGCCTTGTGCATCCGGCACCGATGTTGACAAAGGTGGTGTCGCCGCCTCCTCCGAAAACAGGAATTCCCTTTACAAGTCCCAGATCCTTTGCTGCCTGTTCTGTCAGTTCTCCTGCAAGATCCGTGCTTTCGATGAGTTCCGGCATATGAGCGGGGTTTACCTTGTACATTTTAAGAAGACTCTCGTTCCAGCCTTCTTTTCCTTTACGGGTGTCATAGAGGAAGGTTCCGAATGCGGAATCGGCGGTCCTGACAATTCTGCCTGTCAGGCGTGCCAACAGGTAGTCACAGACATCCAGCCACTTATAGGCTTTAGAAAACACCTCCGGCTCATTATTTTCGACCCACTTATATTTCCATACAGGGTCTTTGGCGCTGACGGAAGCAGCATAATTTACCCTGAGATTTCTGACAAGCTTAAACAGATTGCATCCGGACACTTTGATGATACCGTCGCACATGCCTTCCTTGTATTCTTTTATGCCTCTCTGGTCCAGATAGCTCATGGGATGTCTTAAGGCGTTGCCATGTTCATCCACGAATATTGATCCCTGAAACTGCGTACAGGCAGCCATGCCGCTGATTTCCTCAGGTTTCACGTCTGATTTTTGAAACAGTTCCCGTGTAGTGGAACACAAAGCTTCCCACCATTCATTTTCATCCTGTTCTGCTCCGCCGTCATCAGAAGTATAAAGACCATAACCGGCAGTGGAACTTGCCACAAGATGTATTTGGGTATCGATCATAAACAGACATGTTTTTAAACTGCTTGTACCAAAGTCATAGATGATAACATGCATTTAGTCATCCTCTTTCAGATGGATATTCCATCCGGTATCGATCTTATTCTTAACCTTGTTCATCATTTCTGAGTCAAGTTCCGGCCAGTCGACTACGGTGCTTGCATTTTTGGTTACCAAATGGGCTTTCTCAGCGCACAAAGCAAGCGGTGTATCTGCAAGCGAGTCAGAGTAGAAATTTTCAATTACGGGAAAACCATGGTCGATCATGTATTTGGCTTTTTCCTTTGCATACATTAAGTTATCCACAAAAACACCAAATTCACGGTCAAAATCCGTTGCCATGTATTTTACACCAAGCCTGTTTGCAATCGGACCGATGATGCACGCCGGAGAAGCGCTGATGATCAGATCATCCGGCTTTTTCTGAGCAAGATACCAGGCAGCAATCTTCTTCTCATTTTTGTTCCAGTACTTTTCGATCTGTTCGTCAAAATCATCAATCATCGTCAGATAACTGAACATTTTCCTTTGCATGAGATAGTTTGGTACCTTGCCTCTCTTGTGCTGGATCACATGCTTCAAAACATCAGGAAGATACGTTACCCACAGCTTGGGATGGCGTTTAAGGCACCAGAAGGCAAAGCCTATTGAACAGTCGCCGGGAAATATTGTTCCGTCAAAATCATATACGTTCATTCACTAGTCTCCCGGAGCTTTTCTCCTTTTGAGAATCGCAGCATGTTTCTGTTATAGCCTGTGGTAACCAGGTAAGCTTTCTCCTGATGTGACGCCATAAGACCGCTTAATATGAATCCGCTTAGCCCCTTAACCTGAACATCCGGATCCGTTAAGTCAAACAGCTTGCCCGAATCGCGTTCAATGATAAGCACTGAATCTTCTTCGAAGAAAAGGGAGAGCTCCATCAGAACAGGTTTCTTTGAATTGCTGTTCATGTCGAGGATGGTCAGGCCGGTTTCTTCCACAAACAGAGCCGCACGGTTGGCTTCTCCTGCGGGATACTGACGGGCAAGGAGGCTGTCTGATACTTCTTTCGAGAGGGCAACTGCAGCATCGGGCGTAAGTGTTCCGTCCAAGACCTCAATGTCTGATTCCAGACTCTTGAGCAGGAAGGGGAAATTGTCTTTTTTGAACCTGAAGAATACAAAGAGCATCGCCGTGGTAAGTGCCACAGCCGGTGCTACGACAAAGCCTGCCCACATTCCGTAGAAACCGAAAAGCAGGGAACCGGTTATGGGCAGGATAATGTAGAGCAGACCGTTCTGGAAACAGGCGATCGCGGTTGCCATTCCGATACGGTCGATAAGCATGTAATATGAGGTCGTCAGGGAAACGAGACTGCAAAAAACAAATCCGAGGCAGACGATCCTGATCGCAGCAATTGACGGAGCAAGTGCTTCCCCGTCGGTGATTCCGAACAGAGCGCAAAACTGCTTTGCAAAGATCAGGATGAGAAGGGTCGCTGCTGCTCCTTCTATGATCGAAGCCTTGATGCCGGATTTCATGACTCTCTTGATGAGCTTGGGATTACCCTCACCGAAATAGGTTCCTATCAGAGGCTGCATGGCCATGCCTACGCCATCCATTACGACGCCGAACTCAATAAGACTGACCACCACAGCCAGGGTGATCAGGCCGTTCTCGCCATAATGTCCGGAAACATGGCTTATCATCACATAGTCCATCAATCCCCAACAGATATATACGGAAGAATCCACAATGCTGTAACGTGAAGTCAGAAGAAAATCCTTAATAGAAAGATGCCATACAAAGTGCAGCGTATTGCATTTACGGAAGAAGTGCCAGCAGCAGACGAGGATTCCGAGCGCGTTTCCGATTACAGAACCGAGAATGATACCGGTCATTCCAAAAAACTTGGTAAGTATTATGGAGAGAATGACATTCCCGCCGATCTGAAAGCCGTAACAGATATTATTACAGAGCTCATCTCCGTCGCTGTATACCATCTGTTCCAGATAGAAAATCACTATGGTCAGAAATGCGTTTATCGGAACCAGACGATAGTATTCGAGAGCGTTATTTAATATGTCACCCGTAATGCCGCTCACGGCAAAATACATGTCTCTGGACACGAAGATCAAGAGTGCCGAGAGCAGTCCCATGCCGATGCTGATGATGAGTCCCTGTCCATAGATCTTATCCGCACGGTCCTTCCGCATGGCTCCGGTCTCTCTGGCAAATACGATGCCGACGCCCGTGGAAACCAGATCGCCGAAGAAGGTAACAATGGCGGTCACCGGCGTGATAGCGTTGATTCCGGCAACTCCTGATGCACCGATAAAATACCCTGCGATGATACTGTCGCTTAAAAGCATCAGATACATGACCGCTTTGGTGAATGTACCTGATATCAACATGGAACTGAATTTCTGTTCGCAAAAGCCTTTTTTATGAGTCATCCGGTCATCACCTGTCTTGCAGTTACCATTTCAATGCAGAGTTCCGTCCATACTATAGTCATATCATATGACTTATCCATTAACCTCGACAAATTATTTAATGGTTGTCTGATAACTATATGATGAAATAAATAGTGCTGGCGAATTTGATAATATTGCTGATCTTCAGGGCATCAACAGCAATAAATATTTTCAGGAATGCAATCCTAATATAGAAAAAGCAAAAATACATGAGCCTCAATGCAAAGTAACGCATTTCACGCTAATTGTTGCAAATGCTATAAATGGTGGCAGCAGTATGGTCTCACGTAATAGTTTTTCAGATTCAGAAAGGACCCTTGAGATTAATATTGTTAACCTATGTTGCAAATTATGTTTGGTCGTAAAAGCTTATTATGAAGAAACGAAATATATAAGGAATAGATTAACGAATTTGCAAAATGTCTAGCGGCGCTTTTTATCGATATACGGAAGTATTTGGCTCGAATTTATAAATGAAACCAGTGTTCTGGCAAAAAGAAATCCTATCCTTTTCCTTATTTTGAGAAAAGGAGGATGTGATGTAATGATGAATTATGCAGGACTGGACAAGGAATTACTTTTGGAAAGAGCAGGGGAATTTATAGTAAATGCGAGGAAAAAGAACGGGATAACGCAAGAAGGTTTACTTAGATTGATAGACAAAGGATGCAATCTGAATATGGACAGGAATACACTTTTGCTTATAGAACGCGGCCGAGTGGCAACCAATTGGTTGAATCTGATGGTCATACAACATGTTCTTGGGTTTTCCTTTGATGACTTTATAAGTTTTGTAACTAATCCGGACTCCTAATATTTTGTGCGGACATGGTTTTCGCGATGTGCAATACTCCTTTTCATTATATGAGGGAGGTATATTTATGTCTGAAAAACTGAGATATGATCCTTTTGGAAATCAGTTGCATACAGGTGAAGGTTTTCGAAATAAAGACCATCTATATGTCTATCGTTATAAGGATTCTACCGGAAAGCGGTGTAGTATTTATGCGAAGGATATTTATGAGCTGAGGAGCAAAGAACGTGATCTCCTTGGGATAATGAAATCTATTTCAGATGTCTATAACCGCGGAATAATTACTCTTAATGAAGCTTTTGACTTCTATATGGGAACCAAGAAAAGCCTCAGAAAAACGACAATCGACAACTATCATTACACATTTGATCATTTTGTGAGGGACCGGTTCGGAAAGAAAATCGTGAATCAATACAAAAGAACGGATATTCTGTTTTTCTACAGGTCGTTATACGATAACAGAATATCAATAGGCACTCTGGACAATATCCAGACACTGATCTACCCGACATTCCAGATGCTGGTGGATGACGGGATCTTAAGTTTCAATCCGGCGAACAATGCGCTGAAAGAATTCAGAAAGAATCACAACCTTCATCACGGCATCAGGCATGCTCTGACAGAGGAACAGGAAACGGCTTTTCTGGATTATGTCAGAAATGCCCCGGAATGCGCACTGTGGCGTAACCTGCTCATTATCCTGTTTGGTACAGGAATGCGTATCGGAGAGTGTTTAGGCCTTCTCTGGGATAATATCGACTTCGAAGAAAGGACGATAACCATTGACCATTCTATAGTTACGTTAAGGGAATCCACAGTTGGCTGTCCGTACCATATCTCTGAACCCAAAACAGAGAGCGGTATAAGAACGATTCCCATGATTGATGAAGTCTACAATGCCTTCCTTGATGAGTATAGAAGACAGGAAGAAGCCGGCTGGAGTAATATTGCAGTTGAGGGTATCACAGGTTTTATTTTCATCAACAAGGAAGATAGATTGATGTCGGGAGTTAATTGTCGCGGGTGAACGAGTTCTAACGGGAGGTGTGTTTGTCCTCACGTTTTATGAGGGATGTTACCTCGCAGCCTTCACGTTTCCTTGCTTTTTGCGTTATCGCGTCACTACTTTTTGGTTAAGTAATTGGTACAGTAGCCCGATTGGTTCAGTAGATCGCTGCACCCCTTATGTGCATTGATTGGTACAGTATTGGTTCAGTTTGGTACATTAACTTCCGCTTGTCAGAAAAGTAGCCTTAAATGAGGTTTCAATGGTTTTTTCGATGGTTTTGAAAATGTTTTTTGCCATTTTTCGATTTTTTCTTCAAAATTTTCGAGGATGAGGGTGCTATAATACCCTCCCGGTAATGAAGTTTTTGAGGAATATTTCGATGGAACAGTATGAGTGGGAGAAGCTATCTCCTGAACAAAAGAAGGTACAGTTATATTTGGAGCAGAAGAAGACTCTTGAGGCGTTTTTGGAGCGCGGAGCCATCTCTAAGGACCAGTTCGATAAGAGTCTTGGTGATCTCACGGTTAAGATGGGGATGTCAGGCTTAGCTGAGTAGGCATGTTATAATGACTTTATCCAAGGATGGTCCTTGGATCAGATAATATACAGGAAGTGCGAACAAGCGGGTTTTATCATCCCAAATTTATTTACTTTGGATTAACACTTCAATAACACTATCAAAATGTGCGAACGATAAAATGCGAATATAAAAATATAAACAGGAGGATAACAATTATGAAAAAGCAAAACTATATAAAAATGCTTATTCCTATAATACTAGTTTTGTCTATCGTATTTTCTTTGTGTGGATGTGGTTTAAATGAATATCAGCAGCAATTTGTTGATGCTGTTGGAGTGGCTGAGAACGCAACAGATGAAAACTCTTTGGATGCAATTAAGAATGCGTTCTTGAAATATTCCACATTATCAGAAAAGGACTCTAAGAATAAAGACATTGAGGATGCAAAAACTAGGTTAATTACTCTGTTTGATTCTAAAATTGATACACTATCCCAAGAGGAAATGTCGGCTTCATTAGATGCAAAGATATCTGAATATGAAGCAGTAGTTAATGAACTTCCTGTTGAATTGCAGAACAGCATTCCAGGCTGTGAAAAGCTCAAAACCATTCGAGCTGATCATTTGAATTGGTATGTTGATCAGAATAAGATCATTGCTGATAAGATTGATGAGATTAGCGAGCAATTCGATGCTCTTAATATGGCAGAGACTGTCTCTTTGATAGATGAAACAATACCTATGCTCGAGGATATGAAGAAACTATCTTATGAAAATAACATTGAGGAAATAAAAAAGGAATTCGGAATTATAACTCCGGATGAGGGTATTGAAATTCTCAATAAGGTCAAAGATCTGATTGTGGAAATGTGTTATACAGATTGTTATGCGGTCAGATTTGAATATATTTGTGAATATAATAAACAAGCTCTATATTCCGAAAAAGACCACTTTATGTATTTTTATAGTACCCCTAGTACCACGGGGGAATACCTAGGCAAGTACATGCTTTATCTAGATGCTCATTTTGAACTAATTTCCAAGGATATAGCTAAAGGCAAATGGACTTATGATGTTGGATGCGATATTCCGCTAACAGTTACCTATTTTGTTTTTGATTCGTATGGCATTTATGCTGTTGAGGTTTTTCCTCCTTACATGTTACCTGAAGAACAGGGTATAAATAATAATTAAGTACGACCTCTTTAATAAGAACGGTCATGGAAAGCGGCAAATATTTTATTAAGTGAATGCTACAGAAGATATAAAAATGGAGAACCCGGGAATGTTTACCCGGGTTTATCCATTGATGATGTTTTGAACTTTTTGATTTAGCTTAGTAGTTTAGAATGCTCACTAAGGACTCTTTGGATATGTTCGTGCTGGTAACCTTTCTCAAGTGGGTGGTTTATTGTAAGTTGGTATTTATTTCAATTAGTTTCCATTATGACCTCCTTTCGTATCAGTGTGTTTAATTAACCAAACAAAGCTTAGATGCCAATAACCCTATATCATTGAGGCTTTTCAGTGATTTTGTGCGCTGTTCGTGCATCGGTGTAGTACTATAACAACGAGAGAAATCAGGTCAAATTGAAAGGACTGACTCCTTGCCAGGCAAGGAATCAGTCCTTATACTCATTTTAAATCAACCAACTTCAGGGGTTCACTTCAATAAGGTTTCATAGGAATTTAACTGTATTGACTAAAGAATACGATTTCAACAAAATACGGTTTTCGTTAGTTTACATACCCTATTTCATCTGGTTTGATTTGTGGTTCACCGACTATTCAACACCGCGTACCTTTTCTTCCGTATTCTCCTTTGCGGAGGGAATTTCAGGTTTTGCTACGGGAGAGGTTGGGACAGTGCTTGCATCAGTCTTATTCAGTAATGTGCTGGCTGTCATATTCTCAATGGTATGCGTTTCTTCAAACAGCCGTGACAGGAAGAAACAGATTAGTGCAATGCCGAACACGAGCAAAAACGCAAATATTCCTGACTGCACCAAAAGCGTTAAGTCCTTCACGTTATTAGCAGCCTGCGCGGATGCGTTTTGGATTCCAGTATAGGCATCTCCACCATAGGTTTGGCTTCGCTCATATGAGCCAGCGCTCATGCTTTTGATAACAAAAGAAAATACAATAGAGATAATTCCACTGATAATTCCAGCTATATTGGAAATTTTTTTCATTTCAATCAACCTCCTATTTATATTTTTATATAAAGGATTACGACTCTCCCTTGATACGCAAATTATACGAGAGCAATTTTATTCAATTCAATCACTAAGAAATTGATTTTATGATTAAGTTGTAAGCATTATATTACGAAATGAAAAACGTCTCAACCAAATTGGTTAATTGCGTGTTAAAGCAACTAGAATGAAAAAACGGTCAGATTTTAGATCCAGCCGTTAATTTCTAGTTTGTTCTTTTTATATTGTTCTAAATCGATCGCAAATCCCGTTTATAACGTCCTCAAACTAATGAGTTTATAGTGCTTATCTATTAAGCGGCTTCATTGCGTCGGGACGATTCAGTCCATGTATTTAGATTCACGTATCTTCACGTTAAACTCCAAGAATTCACTTCTCTTAAAAGTGAAGGTACGACAAATCTCCAATTCTGGTGCGCACAGCTCAGTTCGCAAATGGTGTAAGAAATGGCTAATTTGTGGTATTCATGCCAATATGCGATTTCTAATGCGTAAATATGAAAGGATTCGCACATATTTGGGCATTTAAGATATATATGTTCGGCACTTAAACCAATGGACTTATTGTTCAGGAATGAATGTATTTTACACAGAATAGTTTGATTCTAGATACTCCTGAAGTTGCCTTCTTATGAACATCCTTTTTGAACCAACATAAATGACAAAGCTGCAACCGGGTATTTTTGACATTTGTATAAGTTTTTTCTCGCCAATACCTGTTAGTGCAACTGCTTCTTTCAGACTAAGAATTTTGTAATTAGAAAACGGCTTTTCTTTAGCATCTATCAGCTTCTTATTCAAAGAATCGTAATCATATTCTTTGTTATTAAATGCTTCGATAATTATCTGGTCTCTAGGAATATAGACCCTCAGACCACAATATCCATTAAAAGCCAAATAATAATCGAGATCATCAAGGGTCATCTCAAGACTAAGAGCAATTAATATTACAGAATCGCGATCTATATCAGCTTCTTGGCTGTAAGAGGCCTCACATGCTTGGCGCGTGAGGCCGACAATAGCTGAGATGCATGTCCAAGAGCGGAGTTCAGGAAGAATATTGCTTCGATATGCATTTAATTTTTCATACAACGATTTTTCTGCTGGAGTTAAATTTTTTTTCGTACGCATAACAAGTTACCTCGCGCATTAATGATTGTTAATGGTGTGAATGTTCAAGCCGATAAACGATGGGCGCTGCCGTTGTCATTGCCAAGAAACATAAGCATTATTTCGTTTTCTTGTCTTTTAAATTGGCGAATGGTGAACCCATTAAATTCATATACAGTAACGAAGTCCCGATAGTTCATATGAAGAGACTTACAAAGCTTTATCACAGTTGAACGTTTAACTTGTTCTTCAGAGTTCCTTATAGCATAAAATGCCTTTCGGCTAATACCGGCCTCTCTACAAACTGTTTCCCACGATTTTGAAGAAAAATAGCGTGCTTTATACCATTCAAGAATTGAAATAATTTCATCTTCCTTTATATAATTTCGCATAATTTTCGCCTCCGTTTCTTGCTTGCTTCAAGGCTGACAATGTATAATTTGAATGAAGCAATGAATATGTGAATGCACACACAAGCGCGGGCAAATCGGCTTTTTACTAGTAAATCCGCATTCGCAAATTCTTTGTCTTCTCTTGATTAGCAGTATAAGATGAAGGAAAATAATTATAGATCACAGTTTTCCGATAATTTTTTGAAAAACTGTGAGTAAAGATCGAGGAAATACAAAACTATATTTCTATTTTATTAGAAAGGCGCATGATTAATGGATAATCAAGACTATGGTTTAATAGGAAAATTGTACCATCAAACTTTTCCAGGTCAATCTTTTCAAAAACTTAGAAACGAAACAAATGGCTACAATGAATATGAACCTTTACATTATTTCCAAGAACGTTGGCTTGGATTTACTAGCGGAATGTCGCGCCCTACTGATTGGAGCCACTTGCGCGATGATGATGCGCTTACTCCCAAAAATAAAAAGATAGTAAATAAACATATTGCTGATCCTGATTTTGAGAAAGATGTACAAACTGATTTAGATATACTTATTGAACCCCCTAAGTGTGGATTTAGTAAAGATAAGATACTAGATAAGCTAGTATCGAACTTAGAAAACACAAATGAGTATAAAACCAAAATCAATTCTAAGAATCCAAAAACTCACGTTTATGATAGTAAGGCTAAAGAAAGATTAATATATCACATTAGTAACGATAGAGAGTTATTTAAATTATCTCACTTTATTAAATGGTACATTTATTTTGCTTTAAACAATTCCATTCCTGATGACTTTTCAGTAAATGAGCGCACAAAAAGAGATTTGGAAGAATACTCCGACAGCGTTATTAGAAAATATGGCATGACATCTAAATTTGCAATTAGAGAAATAGTAAAACTCGCAAATAGGGTACCACCCAATACAGTTGCACTTTATGAATATGGCGATCTTTTCTACTATGGAAATGCAGAAGGTATAGATCACGACATTAATAAAGCATTTGAGACATATAAACGTGCTGCTTGCATCGATTCCGAAATAGCTACTGATGCTAACCCTATGGCGCTTTGGTCTTTGGCGTATATTTATCTTAACTATCACACTTCAAGAATGAATATTCCTTTGGCTGTTGATGAAAAAATCGATGAAATTGAAGAATTAAGCTATTTAGACAGAATAAAAATCGCATATGTACGGGCCTCTCAGGCATACAGCATTTCAAAACTGCCAGCAGCAGCCAATGTACTAGGCCAAGTTGCTCGGTTTACCGATGAAGATCCGGGATGCAAGGGTATAGATGCTTTTAAGAAAGAAAAGCATTTGCGGGAGTGCACATATTATTTTTCTCTTGCAGCAGATAACGGTTACGTCTATGCCAATAATAATCTTGCTGCCGAAGAAATGAAGCAGATAATCAAAGAAAAAGACAATCCTCAAAAACAAAAATTGCATATACGAAAGTATGAAGCTCTTTTGAAAAAATCTGTTACTCTTGGAGATGCCTGGGCCGCTAACAAACTGGGGTGCTTCTATCTAGAGGGAATTAAAATAGAAATTCCTAATCAAGAAAATCCTCTGACTATTGTTTCAACTATTAATCCTGATAATGCATATATTAATTTTCGGGAAGCATTCAAAAGCTATCATGATGGGTTTTATGATGTGTATTGCGCATGGGCCTGTGCACATCTCTATAAATCATATATTAATAGGCTAAATAAAGAAGATTTGGATGATATGTTTGAGATACTCAATAAATATAGTAATGAAGTTAAAATAATGGAAGAAGCTTTTGGACAAAAAGAAATGCCATCGAGAGAAGAGTTTATGGAGAGATGGAGAAAAGCTTTATGAATAGTGAAATATTAGAAGAAGAAAAACGGATTATATCAGAAAAGTGGGTTGCTAATATAGTTTCTGCTTATGGCTGTACCAAATACAATTCAATAATATCACCTTCAGGGGATGATATCAGAGACAGGCTTTGGGATCTTGCATCAGTAACAAAAATATATTCTTTGTTTGTTATCCTTTCTTTACATGAAAAAGGATTATTTGATATTACGAAAAAGATAAAAGATTATACTAACAACTATATAGATTTGTCTGAACTGTATGTATATGAATTATTAAATTTTTCCGTTGAATTGAGCACTGGTTCAAGAATAGATGCGTGCAAATCATATGCCGAAGCGGTGAATCTGTTGCACAGTGCACAGATAAAGAGCAAAACTACAAAGTATAGTGATATTGGAATCATGGTCGTAGTCCAGCTAATAAATGATTTATATCATTCAGATTTATACTTTCGCAATTATACATATGAAATACTAAGAAAGATCGGTGCACTAAATACATGTTGGTGGAAAGACATAGATTCCAATAATACAAACATTGAAAACTATGATTCCGAGTATAGATGCATAGATGACAAGATTATAGAAATCAACACTCCACTTGGGATGTGTCACGATTCTAAGGCAAGAATTATCCCATATACAGGTCACGCAGGGCTATTTTCAAGCGCTAAAGACGTATCTGTATTTGCTAACGCGCTATTAAACGGAGCCATTATTAGCAAAAGGACAATTGAATTAGTATTGAGCAATGTATTTGATTCTTGGGACACAACCCACCATTATGGACTATTATGTAATAAAAAACATCCCGATATAAAATATTCTGAGATTCCGATTTCGTGCAGTGAAAATTGTATTGCTATCTCGGGATATACAGGAACATATTTATTGTTGGATTTTGATAATTCTTCTTATATTTTCATAGGAGCCAATCGTATTCATAATCGGATCACTAATTTATCATATGATAAAAGTACGGATATTTATCCGTGTACCAAAGATTATGTTTTTCGAAAAGACACGTTAAGAGATATGATAGCTCTCGAATTATTACGTTCATAGTATCAAACATTATTCGCTTAAATCTATGTGTTTGTTGATCCAACTACTATCGACGCCCCATTTACATGGAGAATTAGGAGAATAGGTAAGTTTTAGTAATCCGTTAGTAAATACATATAACTCGTTAGTTGAAATATCTACGGTATAGGACACCGATGCACTAGTTCCAAATATGCTGGAGGAAATATAAACATCATTTATAGTTACGGATTCAATACTATCATTAGTGAGAATAATATCTGAATTACCTGAAAGATCAATGTATGATCCAGTTATCAAATATTTCACCAACTCTTCATCTATAGAGTTTTTCATGACTGTTTTCTTTATGTTGGAATCTATATTCATACATAGAATAATTACAACTATTACAGATATTGGTATTATTTTCCCCAAACTACGCATCTCAATTACCTCCAGTTAAATCTATGTATCCATCTAGAGTTACTACATAGTCAGTTTTGTAGGAACTACTGATTAGCACTTTATACTTGCCTTTTTGTTGGAGTTCCACATAATCACCAACGAAGAATAACTGGCCTGAATTCGAAGAATTGAAAGTCATATAATACCCATCTTCTCTTATGATTGTAATATCTACACCATGGTTATCACTTGTATGAGTTTTGAATGCCATCGAAAGATAATTTGATTCTGTGACTATTAAATATTCGTCTGTCGCACCGGGTTCTAATGTTCCGACAAAACTGTATCCGTATGGCCAATAAGAGCTATATTTATTGGGCCAATGAGAACTGGTTATATGTATTTCATTTGAATAATTCTTATAACCCTCTGGGGTCATCTTGATGTTCCATTTGATTGAGTCGTAAATACAGAAAGCCAGGATAGTGACAATGCACATTGTTAAGACCATCAATTTGGCCTTGATTGACAGTTTGTTCTTTGAAGTTGTTGCAGAAGCGGATTGAGCCTGTGCATTGTTTACTGAATGCGTTGAAGGAATAGCTAACGAGGCTGATGCCGTTGTTGAAACAGAGGCAATTTGCGCTTTTTGGCTGCTAGGAACATATGCCTGCATGGGAGAAGATGGAACCACTGGCTGAGATGGTTTTCTGATATGCTGCATTTTCTCATTAACCCTGCACCAAGGACATTCTTTCGCACCCTTATAATATATATGCAGAGCATTTACAGCACCAGTCTTTGAATCAATACAATCTCTTAACTCATTTTCAAGTTTTTCTAATGCATAATACCACTCTTCAGCAGAGGGACGTTTTGTTGGCGCTATGAGTCCGTCTACAAAAGCTCTCCTAAATAAGTTCTGCATGTAATCAGGCAGCATATTAATATCTGGTGCATACTTAGGTATTTCCATATTTTGGGGACACCTATCTTTAAAAAATGCACATATTCCATTTGCAATGTTATCAATAGGCTGAAATCTTGAAGAAGAGCCTTGAATCATTGAACATGAGAAGGGATGAGCTCCATTGAACAGTAATAAAAAAATAATAACCGCTAAAGAAAACCGATCTGATTCTATTGTGAATGTTGGAAGGGGAGCAGACGCGAAAGCAATACCCTGTAATTCAGGCGCAACAAAAGCCGGCATTCCAACAGCACAACGATATGTTCTATTCGAGTCAGAAATGTGATACGAATCGATATCGACTAGAGCAACTGTACCATCATTAGTGTCGACAAGTATATTATCAGTGTTTAAATCACCTATTATTTGGTGGATTTCATGAACATTATTTACTGCTGCTGATAGGTTTTTTGCAATCGCAATAAAAAGAGACCAGGGCAACCCGGTTCTTTTATCATAAATGTATATGTGACGCAGTTTTCTCTTATTGCTAATTCTAGGCATAATGAAACCGACAAATCTGCCGTTGCTATTGAGAACGTCAATAGGCCAGGCATATTGATCGATATCGCATGGTTTGTTAGCTGCTTCAATAGTTATTTTCCTTTCGCGTTCAATTGTGCGATTGTTAGCATTAAATATCTTTGCAACTATATTTGGTTTATTTATTACATCGAAAATATCCCCTTCGCCTCCACCATCGAAAGGTTTATCACTGATTCTATATAGTTTTCCTGATTGTCCTAAGTAATCAGCCATGCCTGAACTCTCCCAATTAACAAGATTAGATATCCTTTTTATGCCGTTTGCAGATTAAAAATTTTATAAAGCCAGGTAGTTTTCTTTCCTTGGGCTTTGAGTCTTGTTTTTTTGAACTAGTGGTTATGCTATTAGTCTTATTCTCTGTGACTTTATATAACTTATCGTCATGTTCTTTTTTTAATGCGATCCAATCTGGTTCAGCATAATATGTTTCAGGTTTGATTTCAGGGATAACATCGGTGTTAATAACACCAACAATAGTTTTGTCATCTGTAATTCTTTTGCAACATGAACTGTTAAGAAAAATCTCAATTTCCTCTTGTGTCTTTGCAAAATCGTCTTCTGTTGAAACATTCAAGAGATTCTCATCCATAAAAGGTCTCACGAAGTTTATATATATAGGCTGATTCGTTTTTGATAATATCCATGGACAAACAACATCAAAGATTCCATCAGTCATCTGTGAAAAAGCACAAACTTCTTCCGAAGATACACCAAATCTCCAATAATCCGGGCCTGCTTGAAGTGGAATAGTCTCATTAAAAGATTCTCCCTTTTGAGCCTCAGTTAATATTGAAAAATCTCCATATGGAGACAGTGCAATGATTCCTCCATCTCCCACATTTCCATGAACGAGACATATACCATTGTATATTGCTATAGTTAACGTCGTATTATAATCACTTAAACTGTTATTATTCTTAATTGCCAAATTCTTGAGTGATTTTAAAGCTTTGTGAAAAGCAACCCTCAAAAAAGAAATTAAACTTTCTTCATGCCATACAGATGGGTAGTTTTCTTTAGCAAATTCTCTTACAACTTTTACAGCTGTCTCTGCCCCTTCTTTTGCATTCGGGGCAGAGCCTAGCCCATCGGCAGTTACAGCAAGAACCCATCCGTTCTCAAGCTTATCAATTGCACTTGCATCCTGACACACACCATCTTTTGATTTGTGTGCTCTGCCAATTATTGACATCTGATAATAACCTAGCATAAAGCATATCCTTTCTTAGAATGACACATTAACGGTATGCAAATCAGCAGGTGCTTCGACTTCGATGCTGTTGCCAGCTGTAGGATCGCTATTCCTAACGGCTGAAAGACTACTTGAAACAAACTGGAAGAGTGAAGGAAAATTAAGATTCTTAAGCTCGAAGAGTCTCTCCGGTTCAAATATTGTTGCCATGGCATTTCTGTTGAAGTTTTCGACACCCACGCAGTACCCGAGGACTTTTTTCTCTGCCTCCATCTTCTTGAGTCTTAAAGTAGCTCCTGAATAATCATCAGTAGGTCCGCCATCAGTAATGTTGAATAACCATGGACGAAAATAGGGTGTTCCATATTCGTTATATTTTGCTTTCTGAGCAGTAATCATATCCAAACCTTTATTGATAGCTTCTCCCATGGGGGTTCCACCGCTAGCAACCAAAGTTGGGACTATCATCTTGTCCACTGTTGTAAAGGGCTGAATCTCGCTAACATCTCCGCCATAAGTAACACAAGCGATATCAATGCAAGCTCTTGTTACCTCATCAGTTTTCTGATTGTTCAATGTCTGCTCTCTAAATGCCCTGATTCCTGCTGCAAGTTTATCAATTGCGCCATCCTTATTCATAGAACCAGATGTATCAAGAAGGAAAACACAGGCAACATGGCGTTCGGAAATCAATTCCAGATCCAAGTTAATAGGAGCTTCGTTAATAATTGTTCGAGTGTTCGCTACATTACTAGTTTTAGTGTAGTCAGGCTGAGTATTACTCTTGCGCTTAAATGCTTTCTGTAAGAGTTTCATTTTTTTGCCTCCTTTAAATTTGTTTGTTGTATTATCAACATATTTGTATTTTCTCACGTTGTTTAAAAAGTAATGTATCTAAACAGGTAACAAAAAAGGCCTTGGATCAGATCCTAGGCCTTGATGTCTAAATTTGTGTTTTGACAATTATAGATATTGATTCAGATACATATTTAACTTATGTAAAAAAATAGTCTCATCAATCATGCAGTTTTTGCGATTATGCAATTCCTCGTATCTGCACCCGCTATTGCATAAAGGAAACAGTTTGCAGTTCTTGCACTTATCGCTAATCTGATTGTTGCACCATTTCCCCATTTTCATAAAATCAATATGAGTAATATCTCCAATAAAATCACCTTCTGACATAGCCTGTGAGCATTTACCTACCCTTCCATCCGGATAGATAAGATATGTATTCGTTAAGTATGCAATACATTTGTACTTCCTGTCGGGGATAGATGCAAGAATATCCTTAACAAATCCGTTATTATACAGAGTTTCAAAGACTGTAATGTCAGCTAATTCAGCGGCTTGACTATCCATAGCTGAAGATAGGAAAATATGTTTTGCATAAACTGAAAGATTGGTTGAGTTCGCAAACCGATCCTTTAGATATTCGATCAATGCAATTGTGTCACATGTTGAATTGTAGTGATAGTTAATTCTAATAATTACATGCAAACCATAATTGAGAGCATCAGCAATATTGTTAATTACAACATCAAAAGAATTGTCATCACCATATCTTTTTATACTCTCGTATCGTTTCTTCGAACCATCCAAAGTGATTTGAACAGATTTCAAATTCCACCTGAGAAAGTGATATTTAGATAAAGTGTTGCTAAGCAAATAGCCATTAGTAATCATTTTCGAATAATATTCTATATAAAATGAATAAACTAGATTTTTTACCATCTTGATAGTCAGACATATAATATGTTGATGAGTCTGACTAATCAGACATTCGCTTGTTACACTAGAAATTAAATAGCAATGTGTATTATGTGTGACCTATTGAATGTTTCTTCCGCAAATACAAATAGATTTTAAACTGCTGAGATAATTTGTGTTGTAAGAGTTAATGACTTAACTAAACACAAAAACAGGGAGGAAATAGCACATGGAAGATGGTAACTTGGACATGACTACATTGGCCGTTTTCGTGGCTTCATTGGACAACCTTGACAATAATCCTTTGTACCTTGAAAAGAAAATACTGGATGATGAAGGGGTATGTGAAGATGAACCTAAAAGAGTTTGTAATCAAAACAGGGAGTCCGCACGGAACAGGAATCGGAAACATAAGAAGAAGCTTATACGTAGATTTCTTTCTCAGAAGCCTACAATGGATCTCACAGAATTATATGGCTGCAGACCTGAGAGCGGATGGTATGTTGCCTTGGATATTCACGACGACTATAGTATCAATCCTATTACGCATGTTTACCTTTCTCAAAGAGGGGATGTTAGAGTTCTTCACGGTGCTATTCCGATGCACTGTAACCGCGTATTTCAGTTGAGTTCAAGAAAGGAAATCAAAGCTTTAGCCAAAGTAACTAATCGAAAAATTCGTCATACGAAGATAAACGAGGATACACCTCTTCAGTACTCGTATTATAAGAAACTGGTGGAAAAGTCATGGTGAAACTCTGCGACTATTCCGCTTAGTTTCTTTGTATGATCATGATGGTTCTTATAAGTAATATGATGTCAGATGGGATAAAAGCTCATGCCATTTAATTACAAATGCCAAATATTTCTTTCTTTATTGGGATGATGGTTTTTATTGAGGTAATAATTGCTATTCCAATTGGATTAATCGGCGGATTAGGTGCAGCACTCGGATTTGTTTTTTGGTATTCAGCAATATGCGGTGGGTTTGCTGGGGTAGGTGCGCTGATTGGTTGGGGTCTTGGAGAACTATCAAATAAGATAACAAATCGCTCCCGTTAGAACAAGAATGGCATACACATAAAAAGGTGTGTTTGAAAATGATGGAGGTTACATTGATGGGTCACAATGAACATTCTGACAATAACGAGTTCTCCATCCAAACGAATACTGAAAAAGATATTGATATAGAGAAACTGCTGGGGTCTATTATGCTAAGTGATGAAATTGAATTGATTGACCAGATCAAGTCTTGGGTGGATAGAACACCTTTTATTTCCTTTATGAGGGCTGTCGAAAGCGTAGTACAAGGACAGCCCGAGGTTAGTCTTATAGTTTTTAGTGTTTATAACTATCTGTACAATATTGCGAAGGATCTCCCGCTTAATAAGCAGAGTGCTATTCTTGCAGGTCCGTCCGGTTCTGGAAAAACGGAGACATACAGATGTCTCAAGAGATACTTTCAAAAAGAAATTCCGAAGCTTGTTGTTGATCTTGTTGATATGAATCAGATCACTTGCGAAGGCTTCTCAGGAAATAATACGGAATTTCTTGTGCAGGGTCTTAAGCGCGGTAGATCAAAAGGAATAGGAATACTCTTCGGTGATGAATTCGATAAAAGAATTTCACCAATCTATTCCAGCCATGGTGACAATGTGAATAGAGAAATCCAGGGACAGCTTCTTCTTCCAATTGAAGGATGTATTATTGACAATGTTGATACAAGCAAGACACTCTTTATATGTATGGGTTCATTTAACGAGATAAGAGAGAAGAGAAATCTCGAAAAACACTTCGGCATTGGTATTGAAAGAACGGATCATGTTAAAGAACATTACGCTCCGATTACTAAAGAAGATATTATTGCGTTAGGTGCATCCTTTGAGCTGTTAGGACGCTTTGGCTTGATTGTAAACTACGGTCCACTTTCTTATGATGCGATTGACAGAATCATTGACATGAGGCTTGATGAGATTTCCGCTTCGATGGACATTAAGGTCTCCGTTAATGACAATATGAGAGACTTTTTGCACAAAAAAGGTAACACGGAATTTGGTAATAGGCTTATAGAGTCTATTCTCCGTGATGCGGCAACAAGAGCTAAGGTGCAATCTCTTATAAACGAAATTGATGCTGAAGAGATTGTTGTTATTGGAGAAGGAAAATACATTATAAAAGAAGCCGACCATAAGCTTTTAAGGAGAAAGAAAGCAGAGAAGATTCAAAAGGAAAAAGTTGAAAGTAAAAATGTCAGCATTAAGTTTGATCCATTCGTATCTCTTTTTGGTAAGCAAAGTATTATTGAAAATGAAGATGACAATCCTTTTTCAGACAGTCTTCATGAATTGGATGAAGTCGAGAATATAGATGATTTGATCAGACGAATTGATGAACAGATTGCTGCTATTACTGAAACTGAAAAAGCAGGAGAGAATGAAGACAAGATTAATAAAACTGATTACGAAAAGGACCAGGAGTTACATCATGTGTATGTGGCTTGCAAAAAGGAGGATAAGGTAAGAAATATAGCTAAGCTTATAGCTAAAAAGAATGGGGATACAATCAAAAAGAACGTGGAAATGCTTAAAAAGCATAAGTCGGTAGTTGTTGTGTTTGATGATCTTATTGACGCTATTATTTTTAAGACTAGCATTCTTGAAGCAGGGGGAGAAGCTTGGTTTGATGCCAGAACGTAAACTGAAGGAGAGATAAAATGAAACCAATTATAATTCCCATCAGATTATTGTTTGACTGTCCTGAGATAGATAGCAACGACTTTTCAACATATTCGGAGTGCTCACCAGCCCTTGGGGAGTATATGTATGCCATCGCTACAATGGATACGACTAAAATCTATGTGTTCCTGTTCGTATGCAGAAATAGTGAGGGTGTCAATTATGTTGTTGTGTTTATATGGGATTTTAATAGTGACAATCCGGTAAAAAGATTCATTATTCGTCAGGGATATCGTATGAGCGAGAGCGAAGAAGAAGATTATCTTAAGTATACTAACTCTGAACTCGAATGTGATGAGGATGCATACAAAGAGTTTCTGAAAAAGATTCAATATGTATTTCCTGCGTGGGGAGTTATAAATTATACAAAAGAACAAATTGGGGTATTGCTATCACACATATACTATGCCTCTCATCGATCTGGCCCCAAGGGAGTGTTTTATAGGTATAACCTTACGACAATTGCAGAAAATATAAACCATATACCATCAATTTCATTGCTTTCAGAAACGCCGGAAGAAATTATTGGCCGAAATTTGTCTATTGATAATATAAGGGTGTTGAACAAACCTTTTATGATTCAATATTTGTTTTCTGATGAGTCAATTTCTATGTTTAAAAACATATATGAATTATTTCCTGAATATGTCAATGTCAACATGTTGCCATGCCAATGGTCCTATTTGCGCGGCATTTCTGATGATGGACAGGCTATTACCGAGAGTTTTAATGAAGACTTGTACTCGTATTTGGGAGAATATGGAGATGAAAGATTAAATGCCTTGTATAAGGAATTTTATTATGTGAGATCACAAATCAAAACGAAAAGTCTTATTTCAACGCCTGTGCCTGTTTATATAAATGAAATAGTCGAACATATAAAAGCAATACGCAATTATCAAGAAAACATAAAATTGGCTGATGATCTAATAAAAAAGCATAACGCAGATCAAAATTGGGTATATAGTGACTCAGACTATATTGTTCTAAATGCAACCCATGTTCAAGAAGTTATCGACGAATCTGTGGCACTACAGCTATCTTTGATTAACTCCATAGATAGTTTTGTAAACGGTAATGTTATGATTCTGCTAATGCGTCGGGTTTCTTGTATTCATGAGCCGTATGTTTCAATTATAGTAATGCGTGATGTGCAAGGTGGTTATTCTATAGAATATGTAATTGGCCGGTGCCTTCCACCAGTGTCAGTATACAGATTTGTGGAACGATACGCTCGTGCAATGGGTATTAAGTATAATCCTGAATATGTTTTATCCTTTGACGATGTTGGTTTTACAGAGGAACACAAAACATATGTTGAAGAATACAAAGCAAGGCCTGGGATAAATGAAGATGATTAAAAACAGTTTTTAAGGTAGAAAATGGCAAGCGTATTTATTACAGGTGATACACACGGTTATGTTGATCGTTCAAAACTGGAGCGTGAAAACTGGCCTGTTCAGAATTGCTTAACCAAGAATGATTATCTCATTATTGCAGGGGATACAGGTATTCGCTGGGATAATTCGCAAACAGACGGGACACTTACAAAACGGGATCAGGATATGATTGGTTGGTATAGTGATAAAACTTTCACTACGTTATTTGTTGATGGGAATCATGATAATCACCGCGCTTTAAATTCTTATCCTGTTACAGAGTGGCATGGAGGAAAGGTTCATCAACTGTCAAGTTCTGTATTCCATTTAATGAGGGGACAAATGTTCACTATAGAGGGTCAGACATTTTTCACTTTGGGAGGTGCTGTTTCCACTGACAGATACGGACGAGAAGAGGGACAATCTTGGTGGCCAGAAGAAATGCCATCAGATGCAGAACTTGAAGAATCAATAGCTAACCTAAAGAGGATTAATATGACAATTGATTATGTTATTACTCATTGTTGTGGTACATCTCTGCTACCTTGCTTGTTATCATTTCATTACGATTCGGACGATCTTACATGCTTTTTTGATCAACTGGAATTCAATTACAAACTGAGTTTCAAACACTGGTATTTTGGCCACTACCATCGTGATAAAACAATCGACAATAAATATACTTGTCTATACAATAAAATTGAGCAAATCATTTAGGAACAGACTCAGAAAAAATAAATGTGATAAAAACTAAAGAATAAAAGAAGTATGAAACAAGTTAGCAAATATTATATGCATATTCTTCCTAAAGCTATTCTTAAAAGGCAATTGTTTGAAACTGATTTAACAACAACTGCTGTTATTATTTGTTCTGATGACAACGCTTTATATAAGCAATTATTACCGGATAATACGATAGTAGTTCCTTTTGCTGATACCACAATCAGAAATCAGGCAAATGCAATAACTTCAGAACAGGCAAATGAAATAATAGGCTTTATAAAGAATCTTCCAATTTGTATTCAAGATTTGTATATTTGCTGTGATGCTGGCGAATCAAGAAGTCCTGCTGTGGCTGCCGCCATTCTCAGAATGTCTGGAAAAGACGATAATGTGATTTGGGAAAATCCTTTCTACCACCCCAATTGGCTTATTTTTCAAGTAATTTGTAGAGAATTTGGTTTGTTGATGCCTGATTGGCATATTAAACAATTAGTAGAGCTTAACAAACGGTGCTATATAAATTCAGTTAGAAACGGCAATACCGGCAATTATGAAAAGTGGCAAATAATTGAATGAATATGAAACAACAATTTAATTACATGAATACTAGGTTATCTCTTTGTGAATATGCTGTAAATAATTGCCTATATGCTCCACATGATAGAGCAAACGTATTTATCTTTATTTTTTCTGTTGTTATACTACAAAAAGAAAAAAAATTTTATTTTTCTTTGTTGTTGATAACTCAATAATTGTATTGGGAGGGTGTTTATGCAATTGTGTAAAAAATGCGGTGCGCAGATGAAAACTACAGATAAGTTTTGTATGAAATGCGGTGCTAGCAATATCCGTAATTATACAAAGGTATGTCTTAAATGTGGGCTGGTTTATGAAGATGGTATTAAGTATTGCAATAAGTGTGGCAATTTCGTTGAAACAGTAAAATGTCCTGCATGCGGAAAACCTACTAATCCTTTGGAAGTAGCATGTCATAATTGCAATTCAAATATAGTTGAGTTAGCAAAATCTGACATCGATAAAAGCGCTACTATTATACAAATCATGCTGAAAACAGAAAGCTTTGAACAAATACAAGCAAATGAATTAATGCTTAGGCTTGCAAATCAAAACTCAATAATAGGTTTAGCAACCGTTTATTCTTTTGAAGCAGCTGCCAAGCGTGAAGGAGACTATAAAAGAATATCTTTGTTTGTTTATGATGAGGCTTCACCAGATGAATGGGATAATCCGCTTTCTACATGGTATAACCCCCGAGAACAATATTCTTCAAAGCAGGAATTTATTGAGGCTATTAGAAGAGATTCTAAAAGACCCGATATGGGGTTCTTGGCATGGTTAACAATATATGCTAAGACGGGAAAAGACAGATATGCATATCAATTGTGTATTATGCTTTCCAATATATATACGACATTGGGATATTTTTTTGATAGTAGAGGTATGATTATTTCCGAATGTGGAGTTGAGCTTCAACATCAGGCTTATGACTTATTATGTGTAGCTCAGAATAATCCTCAAATAAACTATTTGAATGATGACGTGGCCAAAAAACTATTTTCTGATGTCAGGTACAAGTTGGCACGACAATACTTTACAATTGATTATTTGGGGTTTAGCGAACCAGATGAAGATGGAAATTATTCCGGAATTCATAAGTATTATTCAAATTATAAAGATGGATATAAAAAAGCTTTGGACATTCTTAAAGGTCCAAGGGTTGAAGATCAAACACAAGCCAAACTGCTAAGAGGTTTGTTGTATTACAATTTTGGCGATAATAAGAACTTTATTGATGCTTGGAATATAGCTTGCAATGATGCTGACTATATTAATTTCGAAAAAGATTATATGGATGATGGTATTTTTGCTCTATCGGCTATTTTTATGTCTGATATTGCTCGGCAGGACGGAAATATAGAATTTGCTATGAACATTTTGAGATTTGCATACTCCCATATAACCAGAAAGCATTGGGCAGAGGTTTTACAGGAGGAGTATTCTAAGTATCAGTAAGGTGAATATTGAAAGCAGTGTATGTAGTTTATTAGCCAAAGGAGGTTATAAATGGGAACTTGGATATGCAAATGCGGAAAAGAATGCGACGGAAATTATTGTCCCAAATGCGGAAGCAAATGCCCTGAACAAGCTGATATTGAAAGTGTTGATAAAACACTTAGTGAATGTGATGTTAAAGAAGAAAATGTCTTTTTATGTATAAATTGCGGTTCAAGAATTGTTGTTAACTCTAATAATGTGAAAGACGTTGAATGCATTAAGTGTGGTTTAAAATCTAATAGCTTTGATTTCAATTATCTTAATGCATCTACTCCGACCATAGCACGACTGAATATAGAAGCTATTCCAGATTTAAAAATTGGTGATGAGTTCATTTATGGCCGCTTCACTCCATATGGTCAAATAAAGTGGAGAGTAATAGATATTAAAGAAGGGAAAATAGAGGCCATATGTCATGCCGGATACAATGCATTCTTGGATCGCCAGCCATATAATGAAGAATTGGTTCCTTCAACATGGGATAAGTGCTCTCTTAGAAGATTTTTAAATGAAGAGTTTATTGATAATGTTTTCTCTGAAGAAGAACGCAACCGAATAATTAGCACCGAAATTATATCTGAGGATAATAGCTTATTTGGAACAACTGGTGGTGATTCAACAGTTGATGAGGTGTTCATATTATCTGCAAGTGAAGCTTCACGTTTAATTCCCAATGATTACGGTAAGAAGAGAAAGTGGTGGCTTAGAACTCCGGGTTATGTTGATTATTCTGCATGTTTTTATAGTAACGAGGTCGATTATATCGGAGAACTAGTTAATAGGAAAGGGATTGTTGAATCTCCTTCGGCTCGACCGGTTATTTGGGTAGACACTTCTGGGATTCAGCGATTTACTCGAGAGAACACAAAAGAAAACATATCGGATTATAAAAAAGGAAATGAGATTGAGTATGGTTTTGATCCCCACAGAGGTTCAATAAAATGGAGAATTCTCGATGTCAAAGATGATCGTGCACTTATTATCTCCAAAGATATATTTAGGGAAAGGTTATTTGATATAAAGCCAGAAGACGATTCTGATTATGTCCCAATGTGGGAGAATTGTAATATTAGGAAATGGCTAAACGGAGAATTCTTTGATAATTTTTTGACCGAAGAAGAAAAGAAGCGAGTTTTAGTTACAAACAATCCTAATAGCAATATAAAAAGATATGATAATTCAATTGTTGAAGCGCATTTCACAAATGATAAGGTATTTTTGCTATCAGAGGAAGAAGCTTTATCGTATTTTACCGGAGATGAAGAAAGAATCTGCGAGGGGTGTTCATGGATGCTTCGTACTACCGATTCATACAGTGTTAAGGGGGTAGGATATACAGGAGAGGTTGGAAAAGGAACAAGTTCCCCTGATGGTTATAATGGTATCAGACCGGCAATGTGGATTAAATGTTGAATATAACCGAAACTTAAACAAAGTAGTATTTCTATGATAAGTGTATCGCGTAAAGCCTTCGATGAAATTATTATATCAATGAGTGCAGTTGAGATTGAAACTGGTGGTTTGTTAGGGAGTTCTAAATGTGGACTGATAGATACCTTCCACTTTGATGAGGGAAGGTGTTGCAATACAAAAGAATACAATCCTGATATCGATATGCTAAATGGACTGCTAATTAATTGGAATCTATCGCAAATAGCATTTATGGGCATTATTCATAGTCATTGGGATAAAGAAGAATTGTCGGCAAAGGATATCTATATGGCTAAGGTTGCAGTTGATTACATATTAAAAATGTGTCCTTGCAACTCTATCGAGCTATTAGTCTTTAACAAAATAGATAATACGTGAACATTTTTCATTTTCTTAACTATTCAGACATTTTCTATATATAAAGAAAAGTTAATATTCATTTAGATCTATAAAGATTAGTTTACTAAAGACGCTCCACCCGGATGCGGGTATGTTTTTTCTTTTGAAAGAGGTGTTTATATGGGTTTGTTTGGAAAAAAGGAATCTAATGCAGAGTATCAATCTCTCAAAAACAGTGTTATTAATGATTGGAGTCATCTCACAAATGACAATATCTCTGCTTCGCCAGAAGAATTAAAGAACCAGTGGTCATCTCTATCTCAGCAATTAAATAAAGCATACAAATTATCTCAAAAATATAAGGATACCGGAAATGATATTCCATTATTCAAGTCTTACTTGGATGAGGCAGCGTCCAGAATTAAAAAGTATTCCTTTGAGATTGAATATGCGAAGTATAAGGCAGAATACTCCAATGTATGTAAAGAGTATGAGGAGATAATAGGAGCGCAATATAATGATAATGCTTCTAGTGTTTGGAATGACTACTATGAGTTAATGATGAGATTTGAAAAACTCAACAAAAGAGCCAACTGGCTTCAGAAGCAATTGCCCACATATCGTCAATATGATATAGACGAAAGGGTAGTAAATGAAATCTATAGTAATACTGCATTCTTCTACTGTGCAAGTATTCTTTATCTAACAGAAAACAAGGAAGAGGAATACGATGAAAAGAAACGAGATGCATATTACCAGTACTTGAGAAAATGTGAAGCTGTAGCTAAACAGTTTGCTGAAGGCAGATTCAAGACTATGAGGGGGATTTCTTGTAACCGCAGAGCTTTGTTTATACAAATTTACGATAATAGACATGGACGTAACGATCCGATCGTTGTAAACAGTGTTTTACGCGAGGCAAAACCCGGTTTATCCATAGTCGAAAACATCGATTATTGTTCTTCAGTAGTCCAGAAGTATAGTGGTAATTCTGTTCTTAATGCTTGGGAATGGAATTTTATGATAACTGCGATGGAAGACCTTTGTAATATATACAAATTTGAAGGCAATCATCAAAAGGCACGTGATGTAGTTAATGTATCAATCGAAGCACATCAAAAGGCAAACACCTTAGGGAATTGGGATGATCTTATAAAATCTATGATAGAGTTAAGAAATGGAATCATCTGACAGATTGAAATGAACATTTTAATCGCCAAAGCATAGCAACTTGAGAAAAATGAGTAACGATTCAACTAATGCAATCTTATTGGTATCACAAAATATAATCTGCGATATTTACTCTTCCTTTAGTAATTCATGCTATGAATCTGGCGGATTAATTGGTAGTAAAGAAGATAATGTAATAGATTCATTTTATTATGACAAAGGAAAGGAGGAAAGAAGACACGATTATATTCCAAATGTTGATGAGCTTCAACACCAACTATCGATTTGGAATAAGGAACAAATTGAGTTTAGAGGTATTATTCACAGTCATTTGAGATGTGGAGAACTATCTCAAAAAGATGTAAATATGGCTAGACGAGTGTTAGAACTGAATAACATACCCAGCATATTGATGCCAATTTATATCATTAACAAACAAATCATCGTTTGGTATGAAGTGCTTAATGATAACATCGTACTTCGTGTGCCAAAGACAACAAAATCAGGAGGACGATAAAATGAAAAAGAATGAAACAACGAAAGAGATTAAACTTCCACAGGATCTGTGTTTTGCAGGAACATATAGTTGTGAGAATTGCTATTATGGTTCAGGTTCTTGGAGAGGAAATGAAATGTACTGCAACAAATATGGAGAGTACTATTATCCCAGTGCAGCCAATGATTGCAATGCTTATTATGCCAAATAGTTTTATTTCGATGAGAGTACACTATCTTGGGTATTATCAAGAAAGGGGCAGGTGTCTTCTCCTCTGCTGAAATAGGTTCCTTTGACGGTGGTATTATATATCAAGGTGTAGGATGCTATAAGACTGCTATTGGCGAGTATCTATATGGTTCCATATATTGTGGTGTAGGCTGGTTTAACACCATAAAAGGAACATATTCGAATGGATTGATATACGAAGGCATCGGTCCCTGCAGAACACTAATTGGGTTTTGTAAGAACGGATTTATTTATGAGGGCATTGGTTTTACAGCTACTCAGATAGGTCAATATGAGGGTGACATAGATGGGGCATGTGCTGCAGCTTACCTGCTTTTATTTTAATGCAATTAAAGAATGCTTATTATCAGGAGGTCTTTATGAACGAGATTTGGATTTGCCCTACATGTAAACAATTTCGTATTACGGCGTTTTGCGGTAAATGTGGATGCAAAAAAGTCATCCCGCCATTACCTAACATCACTTATACTGATGAGATTCAACAAAATCGAAAGACTATTAGTTTCTATAACGAACAAAGAGGAGTAGTCTTAAACTCATTTATTACGCTTGAGCAACAAATAAAGATGTTTGATTTATCTGAGTCGGATCCAGATGTAAAAAAAGTCCGTGCTTCAAATGATGAACTAGCGAATGCTCTCAAGGGTTTTGAACTAAGGTTTGCTAATGTTGTGAACATTTGTGATGCAATTTGGCCAAAGGTAGAAGAATTACGCAAGGCTTTAGATGAAAGCAATATCCTCTCCGTATATGAAAAACAGATTCAACAAGTTAGGAGTGGGGGTTCAGATGAAGATCAAATAAACAAAGATATCAGTGCTATATATAATGAAAGAAATACTGTGCGGGAATCGTTTATTAAAAACAATCCAACAGTCTATCCGGAATATTGGGATCTGGTTGCACCCAAAAGCCAATCAACGTGGATGCAATCTCATGACCCATATGTCTGGGCTCAGATGTGGCGTAGTGGTGCTGATATAATTGCATAATTTAGTTCAGGAGTGTACAAAAACCTCGGTTCCTATCCTCTAACAGAGAGACCGTTTTTCGATTGAATAGCACATAATTTAGGAGGTGTGAGATGCCAAATTGTATAAAATGCGGCGAATTAAACAATGAGAATGCAAACTATTGCAGAAAGTGCGGTACTCCTTTAAAAATCAATATGAAGCAATTCTAAAACCCGTAAAGCTTTCATTCAGCAAAATGGGGATTACACTGAATTACAGAGCCCCGTTCCTGAGATAGGAAAGGGGCTCTTTTGAAGTTTCAATTATTTCGAAGAATCTTTCATATGATAACTCGAAAACCATTGCGAAGAATAAGTTTTCATGCTGATCATGTTCGGACATAAGGTGTAGCTTTACCTTTGCTTATTCTTTGACATAAGCGTTACCATATAGTTCGCCTGGTCCTTTTAGGAAAAGAGCTTCTACTATTTCACCGTATTCTTCAAATTGAGTATTAACAAAATAGTATTCATATTCCTTCGAATGTGAAAGTCTTGTTTGTGCCTTCACCGGAGCGCTCCATCTTAACGATCTTGAATGAGCCTTCAGTCCTTACATTGGTTACTGTCGACTTGAGAGTTGCATAGCTTCCTGCCTTAAGCTCGAAGTCCTTGTAGAACTGAAGCTTGCCGTTGACTGTTCTGGAAGCAAAACCCTCAGGTGTCTTGTAGGTATAAGGAATCTGCGTGTTCTTGTAGTAAGTAACAGGGCAGAGCTCAACTACTCGGTACTTTCCGACAGGAAGTATGAGAGTATCAAGGCCATCTTCTGTCGTGTGTTTACCGGAATAGGTCCATGTGAAACCGTAAGTTCCAATACCGTTTGTCTTTGCAGTACCCGTAGCAATGAGTGTCTCAGTGCCGCCGTTTACTTTGTAAAGCTGTGCGGTAACAGTGGAAGCATCACCTGCGGCAGTGACCTGCTTGGTGAGGTTGAACTTCTGGACGTCCTTTTCGTTTTCTACAGCCAAAGCAGTGATCTTTCCGTTATTTGATTTAGCCGTAAGATCGAGTGTCTTGGAATAGGTGTAAGCAGTAGCCGTTTCTGTCTTTGTCCAGCCGCTGTTGTTGTGTTCCTCAATGAGGACACCGTCAACATATTCCTTATCCCAGGTCTCTTCAATGCGGTAGTGGCCGAGAGGGAGGAAGTTTATGACATTTACGCTTGAAGCGGGAGTGATGCCAAAACCTGTCTTGTCGACTCTGTTCCAGGTAACGTTGCCCTTGCTGTCTACAGAACCATTGGCAATGAGTTTGTTGCTGTCGGTATTGTAGAGCTTGAAGGTGACCTTGGTCATGTCGAAAGGATTGCCCGAAGGTACGACCTTGTTAACATTGATTCCTGTGTACTCGTAGTTGTTTACTATACCGTCCTGTTTAACCGTGGAGCTGCTGTTGACCGTTACTGCCTTGTAGAAGTAATCGGCTGCATTGTTCCAGCCTGCAGGAATTGAGTAGGTATAAGGAATGCCGGATGCTCCGTATGCGATGGCAACGGAACTCTTGATCTCACGTACCTGATACTGAATGTTTACCTCAGTACCTGAAGCATTTTTCTCTGTTGCGGGAAGTTCGAGGTTATATGTCGTTGTTCCTGTTAAGAGTTTTGACGTATCGGTGTTGGAGTAGTAGTTCGGTACCGTATATGTCCAGAGGACTTTTCCGTCTGACTGTGATACACCGGTCGCGATCTGTACGGGAGTTGCCTGAGAACTCATGTTGTAGAGTTCAAACTTAAAGCCAGCGACGGAAGAGCGGATAGTCTTGTCTTCAAGAGACTTTGTAAGAGAGTAGTATCCGACTTCGGGAAGCTCAGTGAGCTGCATTGTTCCGTCAGCGAGGTGTTCCCAGTACATCTTATTTCCCGTGCCGTAAGATGAGTTGTTCTCAACATAACGGGGAGTAGTTCCGTCATCCAAGAGGCGGATCCTGACGATCTGATCGTTCAGCATATATCCGGCAGGTGCTTCGATCTCCTGAATACGGATCGTGCCATACGGATACTGTGTGCCTGAGAGGTTCTTGAGGTAGTTCTTATCGTTTCCGCCGACAGGTGTAAGTGCCTGGAGATCGGAAAGCTTGATCGTTGCGGAACTTCCGCTCAAGGTGTACTCATAAATTACGGTAGCTTCAGCATTGCTGTTACCGCTTGCACCAAGGTCCTGAGCGTAGTAGGAGATCCTGAACTTGGCTCCGGAGAAAGATGCGTTATGAACAACGTTGCCTGTCTTATCGACCTTCCTTAAGGAAATGGTAAGAGGGTCACGGCCCGGGATATCCGTCATATTCATATAGTAAACATCACCGGACTTTGTTGTTTTGACACCCCTGTCAACGGAAACAACGCCAGCCGTGCTTACCGTAACGGTATAGATATTCATGTCGAGGTCATATCCCTTGCCGGCTGCGGTCTCTTTGAGATAGTAGGTAGTGCCGTAAGTAACCGTGTATTTTGTTGTAGTAACTCCGTTTGCGTTAACCGTGAACGTTGCTAAAGCGTTGGTGTTCGCATTGGCATCAGCCTTTGACGAATAGAGCTTATAGGTTGTACCGTTCAGGGAGTAGCAGCTATTGTTATTCGTTACACCCGGGTTGGCAGAAGCCTTGGTAAGACTGATCTGCGTATCCTTCGGTCTGTCGAAGATTCCGATAACGATGGGGTTGCCGTTAGTACAAGTCGGTGCTTTTGGTGCAGTGCCTGACTGTACGGAAACTGTTGCAGTACCGTTTGCGGCGATCACGATCTTGTAAACAGCCGTATCAAGATCATAGCCTGAAGCAGGTTCTGTCTCCTTGAGGTAGTAGGTTGTACCGCATACCACATTGATGTTCTTGTCAGCAGAACCGTCCGCCTTCATGGTGAAAGTTCCGACTGTGCTGGAAGCTGAGAACGCGGTGTCTTTTGCAAGCACATACTTTGCTCCTGCAAGATTGTAAGCACTGTTTCCGTTTGTCTTGGAAGTGTCGGTTGACGCTTTTGTAAGAGTGAGCGGAACTGTCGTGTCGTTAGTAAGCGTGATGGTGGTTGTGTTGTCGGCATTTACCGTGAATGTCTTGTAGAAGTATGTGCCGTCACTGCTCTTTGACCAGCCTGAAGGTGTATCAAGAGCACGGCCTTCAACACTTGTAACTGTCTCACGAATTTCGTATGTGTGTCCGGGAACGACCTGTACTCTGTTGTTCGATGCGGAAGTATATCCGCTAGCGATGTTCGACCATGTTACTGATACAGTCGTGTTGTTCGTAGCATTTGCATCGAATTTAGCGGTACCCGTTGCAACCTGTGCATTTGCCGTATTGTCACGGAGTACAAACGTGTATGTCCTGTTCCTCAGGAGCTGATAGTTCGTGCCGAGAGATTTGCTTGCAGCAACATATGCCTTAGGCGTAGGTGTCGGCGTAGGACTATTGGTCGGTGTAGGTGTCGGACTGTTTGTAGGTGTAGGAGTAGGGCTGTTCGTGGGAGTCGGTGTGGGACTGCTTGTCGGAGTAGGCGTGTTGATCGGTGTGAGTGTTACGTTGCCGAACGCCATCTTCTGGAAACTGTCTGGATACTGTCCGGCCTCACATACCTGAACCCACCAACCGGTAAGCTGTAACGGATGACCGGAAGAATACAATGTTGTTCCGCCCATGCGTACACTGACGATATACTTTGCATAGTCTGCAACAAGGTTCATCCATGCGGTAGAACCCCAGGATGTCGTTGTCTCACCGTCAAATGCCATATCAGCCAGGATATGAGTCAGGATATATCTGCCGTATGTGCCGTGATCCTTGAGAGCACCGGACTTGTCGTGCGAATCAAGCCAGGATTTTGCATAACTTGATAAACGGCCGCCGGGACCGAAAGCGAAGATAGCCTGTAAGTACTGCTCTCTTGTAACGGTATAGCTTCCAACCTTGACTGTCTGGTTCAATACGCTCGGGTGGCAGTTGTAGTATGCCTTGCCGCTTGCAGGACTTGTCTGGTCCCACTCAATACAATATACGGACTTATCCCAGGTATCGTAATTGCTTGAGCCTTCGTAGTAGACATACATTCTTCTTTGGTTCGGGTTATCCCAACCTGAGATATAGTCGTCGTAGTAAACGATGCAGTTGTCATCGTCAGAAGTGCTTGTTGAACCATCTACAGTTGAATAGACTTCATAACCGGAACCGCTTGAACTGGGTGAATCCGTAACGAAGTATTCGGATGAGCCGACGTAATAGCAGTATCCGTCACCTGAAGGCTTATATGCTCTGTAAGAGCCAAGGATATCCTTCATGTTTGCGGCATCTCTGATATACCAGCCCAAAGCTGTTGCTGCCGCTTCTGAAGTAGAGTTCGCTCTCATGACAAAGTAATCAACTGAGGTGCCGTAATTTGAGAAGGTCAGCATGGAATCGCTGTTTACAGCACCAATGGTCATTACGTTTTTAACGCCTGCGGGGAGATAACCGGAAGCATCTGCTTCGTTATTACCTGCGGATGCGAACACTTTTGCCTTTGTGCTTTCGATCAGGGATCTGAATGCATCGTACTGACCGTTGTCTCTGATAGAGATCGCCATGAGGATATAACTGACGCCGAGATCTTCTGCGAGCTGTACGGCGGCATAAACATCAGTCATATTGCCTCTGCCGTCATCACCGATCGCCTTGATGGAGATGATATAAGCATCAGTTGTCTCGTTTAAGATGAAGTCGCACATGGCTGTACCATGCCCGTTGTGGTCAGCAACATCATCACCGATAACGGAGTATCTCTCATTTGCGAGGTTGGAACCTGTGTCAATAACGGCAACCTTTGTCTTTGCTGCGGGATTAATGGCGCCGTAAGAGATCACGGGACCGAAATTACCGCAAACACCGAGAGTGCCGTCGATTGCATACTCGTATCCCATCTTGTCGCAGTAAACGATTGCAGAAGCTGTCGTGTCTGAGTCATCGAAGACAAGGATATAAGTGCCGTCGTAGTAGACACCGTCAGCGCAAACGAGGGAAGAGAGATCAGCCTTAGTGTCGACGATCAGTCTCTGATAGCCTTCAGGGAGCTTGGAAACGAGGTCATAATACTCGTCAGCAGAAGCTGCCTTGATTATGTTGCTCTTTGTTTCCTCAACAGGCTGATCAACTACTGTTGTTTCGGTTGGCTCAGGCTGTGTTGTCTCTGTAACCTCAGTCGTTTCAGAAGAAGACGGTTCCGTTGTTTCTGCTGACTCTGATGTTTCAGCAGATGTCTCGGAAGTTTCTTCTGTCTGCTCTGTGGGGGGAGCGGTGGTATCGATGCTGTCCGAAGGATCGGTAACATCGATGTCTTCATCATTCTCCACGATAACAGGCTCGTCTACGGCATAGTCTGAAAAGTCCGGGACCAGTGATTCTGTAGGCAGGATAGCCTCAGTTACATCAGGCTCAGACTGTTCAGATGTCTGTTCCTCGATAGTCTCGTCCGGTGTCACGTTCTCGGCTGCATATACTGCAAGCTCAGGCGTGAGTGGGGAGATGACTAACGAGAGTGCGACAAATGCGGAAACGGCACGCCTTGCGATGCGGTTTCCGGCAATGGCGCTGCGGGCCTTGTTAGCGAGAAGGATGATCTTTCTTGTTGAATCCTTCATTCTGATTTCCTCCTTGTTTTCTTGAAATAAAAAGACCCCGCAAAAGATTGCGAGGTTTACTTTGGGTTTAATGAATAAGTCCCGGTCTGTAGCGGCCGGGACTTATAAGCTTTTGATCAGTCATCGACAAAACCGATGATGTGCGGTGAAGAAGAGTACCCTGAAACGACACCCGTAGGATATACGCTGTAGAACTCCGCATACAGACCGTCAATATCCTCCTGATAGTCGTAGAGAACATAATCGTAGGGATTGTATGAATGATATTCCGTGTCTGAAAGCGGCTGAACAACGTATTCTCTGGTAAAGGTCACTTTAACAAAGTCTCCGTTGCCGTCATCGTCATAACCGCTGACCGTGTAATTGACTTCAACGATAGCAGCTACTGGATCAGGATCGGGTACAGGTGTCGGAGTCGCGGTTGGCTCCGGTGTAGGTGTAGCCGTAGGTTCGGGGGTCGGTGTGGTGGTAGGTTCCGGAGTAGGTGTCGCCGTCAGTTTGGGTGTAGGCGTATTCGTAGGCCTTGGTGTCGGAGAAGCAGTCGGCTTAGGTGTAGCCGTAGCTCTAGGCGTAGGAGTTGCCGTCGGTTTCGGGGTGTTTGTTGCAGCAGGTTTGGGTGTTGATGTCGCAGTCGGCTTTGGCGTAGGTGTGTTTGTAACTTTCGGGGCCGAAGTCGGTTTCGGCGTTGCCGTAGGCTTGTTCGTATTAACCGGCTTTGGTGTAGGTGTCGAAGTTGCACGCACTGTCGGCTTGGGCGTATTTGTGACATCGGGAACCTTGGTAGGTTTCGGAGAAGGAGTTGCAGTAGTCCGCGTATTTGTTTGTGAGGAACCGGTGTCATCCTCACGCGTGTTACTTGCGCGTTCGGTATTATTAGCAGTCGGTTCTGTAGCTTCAACCGTATCCGTGACTTTTGTTTTATCCGGTTTATTAACTTCCGGGTTCTTTTTCGATTCTGATCCGTTTACCTGCAAAATAAGAGAAGATGTTTCAGCCGTATCGTTTGAAACTGAAGCATCGTTTTCTCTTAAAGACTCTGAAGTATTATCTTGTGTAATGACTGTGCTAAAAGAAGAAACTTCGGGTGTATCATACTCATTACATCCCGTAAGACCTACAACAAGAGCAATTCCTGTTATTCCGATAATCGCCTTTACTCTGGTCTTCATATCGATCTTCCCCTTTTCTTTAAGAATACCCGGCTAATAAGAGTTAAAGACTCAAGTATTTCATGCTTCAAGTCTGTCAATCTCATAACCTGTTACCAGCATCTTAAAACAGCAATCACAAAAGGTTAAATGTGCGATTTACCATCAGGATACTTTCTAACCTGATACTCTAAGTTTACTGCTGTCTTACGTAGGACTTAACACTTTCTCTTTTAGCTGGTTAATCTTATAAATCTTGAAAGGGTTAGTTAGGGGGTATGGGGGGAAGGAAGGGGAGCGCTAATAAACACACACGCACATCATTACACGTGTTTATTATTGGCACCGCCCCTTTGCTTCGTCATCTCGCGTTCTGAGTCTTAGGCTTGAGCTTGTAAGCTTCGACCATTGATTTCAAGGTCTTGTTGTCAACGGTTCTCTCCGTTCTTGTCCATTCGCCGTTCTCTGCGGAAGGCTTCTCGGATCTTGAAAGTGTAGTGGAACCGTCGGCAGGGAGCTTGACCCATAATGCCTTGCTGCCATAATGATCGCTGTGGACCATTGTCACGGGAACAACGAATTCCTCCCAGGGACTCTTGTCGTTGGGATCCGCATTGGGGATAGCAACAGCTACCATCTCTTTGTCGTTCTTGGAAGTGAACTGACGGGCGAGCTTGCGGGCAAATGTGATCTTGACCATCTCAACGGCCTTCTGCTCAGTGTTGTTGCCTGATACTTCATACATTTCCTGATTTTCCATTTTTAATTACCTCGTTTTGTTTTTATTATTTAGATTGGGAACCTTGGAGCGGTACTTCTGGTAGAACTCCAGAGCCTGCACGATGTAGTCTCCGGTTTTCTCGAAAGGTATGCTTTCCGGTATAAACTTGCGTACCTGACCGTAGGGAACAGATACCTTTTCCCGCTGGTTAGGCTTTTCTTCCTGCATGATGTCTTCGATCATGGCCGCATTAAGTCCGCCATTCTCCGATATCTTACGCATTCTGATTGTCTGAGCATGCGACGGAGTGCATTCGCAGAGTTCTATCTGCTTGTAGACCATTTGCTGCTCGTCATGTGAAAGAAAGGATAGTTCAACTGCGGGGCGCAGGGCGATCTTCCCGTCATCTACTAAATCTAAGAGATCAGGGACAAGTTCGGTGAGACGTATATAACGATCAACCTGAGCTCTGCTATCTCCCATTTCTTTGGCTATAACAGCGCTACTTCGTAACTTTGTCTCCACTGGAGACAAAGTTAAATCGGTTCTCTTTCCCTGTCGTTTTAGAGCTTCCAAACGCATCTTGTATGAGAATGCTTTTTCGCTGGGTAAAATCACTGAGCGCTGCAGATTCGATTCAACCATAAGGATTATGGCTTCGTCGCGGCTCATTTCTCTGACATCTGCTTTTACATAAGAAAGGCCTGCGATTTCGCAAGCCTTCTTTCTTCTGTGTCCGGATACTATTTCATAGCGTCCGTCTTCTTTTGGTCTCAGGGTAATCGGAGTGATAAGACCTCTTTCTCTGATACTCTCTACCAGCTGATCCATATCTTCATCCATTCTCACCTTGAACGGGTGATCAGGGAATTCATCAATTAGCTCGATAGGGATGTCATAGATCTTGGGAAGCTTGCCCTCAGCAAGTTCCTGATTGTCTTTGAAGAGATCATCGTATGCCGTGAGGCCTAAGTTTAGTTTGGGCTTTTCTCTCAAGGCTGATCACCTCCTTTGCCAATTCTTCGTAGGCCATGGCTACTCTGCCGCCGGGATCATGGACGAATATGCTTTCACCCATATTTGGACATTCGGTTGCTCTGACTGATCGGGGAATCTCTATATTAAATACATTAATATTATGACCGACCGCATCACGCAGAGCGCTTGTGATCTCCCTGGCATTGATCGTGCGGGAGTCGACCATGGTCATGAGTACGCCGTCGATCTGAAGGGTAGGATTAATCTGTCTTTTAATTTTTGCTATCGAATGAAGCAGAAGGTCCAGACCTTTTACCGACAGAAACGACGGTTCACAAGGGATAATGACCGAATCAGCTGCGACCAGCGCGTTGATAGTCATCATGCCGAGTGAGGGCATGCAGTCAATTAGGATAATGTCGTAATTCTTTCTGAGGGGCTCGATGGTCCTTTTCAGTACGGACTCTCTGCTCATACAGTTGAACAGAGCGGTCTCGGTACCTGAAAGACTGATGTTGGATGGGATAAGGTCGATACTCTCGAACTGCTTTATAGCATTATTAATTAATAAATAATCCTTATCTTCTCCGGTCATCTCATATTCCATGAGCTCCGAAAGTGTTACGTCGAGCGAATCAGGATCGTCGCTTATCTGGCAGCTGCGGCTCAAACTGGACTGAGGATCGCAGTCGATGCACAGTACTCTTTTTCCTGTATTCGCCAGGGCTACTCCAAGGTTGACTGCAGTAGTTGTTTTGCCGACGCCGCCCTTCTGATTGGCGATGGCAATTACTTTGCATTTATCTTCCAAAGAATAATCCTCCTTTGAATTAGATTTCTTAAAAAGTTTGAAAACCTGAGGCTCTCGCATTGCTGGCTACGAGATCATGGGAGGGGTTAAGGGCCCCCCACCCGGTGGAATTTATCCCCGCTTCGCTCATTGGGTGTGACGGATCACGGGGGAGAACCCCGCTTCGACGCTCGGCCTGTGACTACGAAGAAGTATCATTATCACTTTGTATCTGTCATCGCCTCCCTCGGGGTGCAACCCCGATTCTGACTCATCCCCTTTATCGCTCTCTCCCCGGGAGGGGGAGGTCATCGCGAGGTCGGAGTCAACTTGGCTTGGTATTTTAACGCCGATACAAGTAACGTACCTTTCGGTTCTTTTTATTCAGTTGTCAATGTACGGTGAAGGGGTTCGCTTTATGCGTTCCTTCACCCGTAAGGAATGGGAGAGGGCAAAAACGCACGGTCGTTTTGGAAGAAGTCTGAAATTTGACATAAGTAGTCTTAAATCTGACAAATAGACATAAAAAAAGTGCCGTTTAGGCACTTTCAGAGGGGATATCCGGGTCATTATTGGTTCCAGCAGGGTGCTATAATACCTTCCCGGTGATATTTGTTATTAAGGAAATATATTTATATGGAACAGGCAGAATGGGAGAGGCTTTCTCCTGAACAAAAGAAGATTCAGTTATATCTGGAACAGAAGAAAACTCTTGAGGCTTTTTTGGAGCGTGGTGCCATCTCCAAAGCCCAATTTGATAAGAGCCTTGGCGATCTTACGGTTAAGATGGGGATGTCAGGCTTGCCTGAATAGGCATGTTATAATGACCGTATCCAAGGGCGGTCCTTGGTACAGATAATACACAGGATAATAGACTAAGACAAATCGGCGTTTGTAGGGGCTATGGATATGGACTGGAAAGACCGGGAGAAAAGCCAGGATCAGGATTCCTGATGATACAGAGCTAAGATTGAGACCGGATTAGGATTATTAAGAGAAAACAAAATGGACTATGAGTATACTAAAGAGAAGGATATAAAAGAGCTGTATGATCTCCAGCTGCGTGCATTTGAAAGCGAAGCTGAGATGATCAACAGCAGGAATGTGCCTGCCCTGATGGAGTCGTATGAGGAGAACCGCGCAGACTTCATCAACTGGACAGTCCTGATCAAGAGGGATGATTCAGGGAAAATAATAGGTGCTGTAAGATGCAGGGAGAACGGCGATCACATCGAAATCGGTCGTGTTATGGTTGCGCAGGAACACAGGGACAGGGGTATAGCGACCGCCCTGATGACAGCAGTTGAAGAACTGACACAGGCAAAAGCTTTTGAGCTTTATACATGTACAAAAAGCTATATCAATATCAACTTGTACGAGAAGCTAGGCTATAAGATATATAAGGTGGAGCAAGGTCCCAGCGATCTTTCATTTGCATATATGAGAAAAACGCTTGATTAGGCTGACAAATTCAAGTTTGTAGAGATAATGTGTTAGCGCGTTATACCGGAAGTTATGATATGTGTGCTTGACACAAATACTCCTATATCGTAGTATAAACTACGATATAGGAGTATTAAATTATGAAGACAAATGGTGGATTTCTTGTTACAAAAATAAAACAGCTGGGTGATCGTATATTTGAGAGGATACTGGCAGAAAAAAACATTGATGCATTTAACGGAGCTCAGGGAAGGATTCTTTATGTCTTATGGCAGGAAGATGGTGTTCCTATTAAAACTATTTCCGAGAAAAGCGGACTTGCAATTACTTCACTTACGACCATGCTTGAGCGGATGGAAAAAAACGGACTGATAAGCCGCAAAACGGATGAAGCTGATAAGAGAAAAACTCTTCTGTTCCTCACAGATAAAGCCAAAGAACTTAAAGAAGCTTATGACTTCGTATCCAATGAGATGGGGAATATTTATTATCGTGATTTTACGGATAAAGAGATTCTTCAGTTTGAAGAGTATCTTAACCGCATCAGGGTAAACCTTGAGGAATGGAGTGACAAATGAGTATCTGTATTAAAGATCAGATTCAGAACATGAATCTTGTTATAGGGTGCACTGTTGGATGTCCGTACTGCTATGCCAGAAACAATACGAGGCGTTATCACATCATAGATGATTTTGAAAAGCCACAGTTTTTTCAAGGAAAGCTTCGTATGATGGAAAAGAAAAAGCCGCAGAATTTTCTGCTGACTGGCATGAGCGATCTCTCGGGCTGGCATGAGGAATGGAGAGAGGAAGTCTTTAAAAAGATAGCAGAGAATCCTCAGCACCAGTTTCTTTTTCTTACCAAACGACCGGATCTTCTGTCTTTTGAAACAGATCTTGATAATGCATGGTTTGGCGTTACAGTTACGAGAAAGTCTGAGTTATGGCGTATTGATGCACTGCGGAGCAATGTGAAGGCAAAAAAATATCATGTTACCTTTGAGCCTTTGTTCGATGATCCGGGTAAGGTTGATCTTACAGGCATTGACTGGATTGTGGTGGGAACCATGACAGGTGCAAAGAGCAGGACTGTTAAAACAGATCCCGGGTGGGCTTATTCATTGACAGAACAGGCTCATGAACTGAACATTCCTGTATTCTGGAAAGAAGATCTTGTTCCGATTATGGGAGAAGAAATGATACAGGAAATGCCGGATGCTTTTAACAAAGTGCTGGAGGAACAGAGGATATGGAACAACCAGAAATCAAAGTAAATCATATAGAAACAAAAAGTGTAATGACAAAATCGAATACTCCTATTGGAGGATATTCGGTGAATCCCTATGTGGGGTGTCCCCATGCCTGTAAATACTGCTACGCATCTTTTATGAAACGCTTTACAGGGCATACGGAGGAATGGGGAACTTTCATGGATGTGAAAGACTGGCCTGAAATAAAGAATCCAAAGAAGTATGCCGGCCAGAAGGTAATCATTGGAACAGTTACGGATGGTTATAATCCGCTAGAGGAAACATATAAAAATACAAGAAGACTTCTGGAAGAACTAAAGGACAGTGGTGCGGACATACTTATCTGCACAAAGTCAGACCTTGTACTAAGAGATCTGGATCTGCTAAAAGAGATCAATGAAAATAGCAGACTTACAGTATCATGGTCAATCAATACTCTCGATGAAGAGTTTAAAGATGATATGGATGCGGCAGTAAGCATAGAAAGAAGGCTTGCTGCAATGAAAGAGGTATATGCGGCAGGCATTCGTACAATTTGCTTCATTTCACCCGTTTTCCCGGGGATTACGGATATAGAAGCAATCATAGACAGGACAAAAGATCAGTGTGACCTTGTATGGCTTGAGAATCTGAATCTTCGCGGAGGTTTTAAGGCAGATATCATGAAATACATTTCCGATAAACATCCGGATCTGGTGCCGCTGTATGACGAAATTTATAACAAAAAGAACCGCAGCTATTTTGAAGCGTTGGAAAAGAAAGCAGAAGAGCTGGCTAAAAAGTATGATTGCAGGTTTGTTGATAATGAAACTCCGTATGAGAGAGTAGAGAAAGGACATCCAACAATCGTAGATTACTTTTACCACGAAGAAGTAAGAGGAACTGCCAATAGTGGAAAGAGAAATGTAATACATAATTCTTGATGGAAGAATAAATCACGAATTTAGTCGACAAACAGAGAGATAATTTTAACCCATAAAGAATATCAAAAAGGGTCTAGCTGTACACTACAGTGTACTGTAACTGAAAAAGGAGGAACAGCAATGCAGAATTTTATTTATCACATGCCTGTCAAGGTCTATTTCGAGGAAGGCGGTGTAAAGAAATACCTTTCTAAGGAAATGGAAAAATACGGGAAGAATATAATGATCGTTTACGGCGGCGGTTCCGTCAAAAGGAACGGTATCCTGGATGAAGTCAGAAAAACCCTGGAAGAATGCGGCAAGACTGTGTTTGAATTCGGCGGAGTCGCTTCCAGTCCTTCCTATGAAAAGATTCTGGAAGGAATCTCAATGTATAAAAAAGAAAACATTGATCTCATGATTGCCCTTGGCGGCGGATCAGTTGTTGACAGCACCAAGATCATGGCTGCCGGCGCAGAGATTGAGGGAGATATCTGGGACGAAGAGATGATCAGACACAATATTCCAGAAAAGATGGGAAAATATGCAGTTGTCCTGACAATTTCCGGCGCCGGCGCTGAGATGGACCATCTCGGAGCGTGTACAAACGAAAAGACACATGAAAAGAAAACATTCGTCGGTCCGTACGCAGACTTTGTCATTGAGGATCCTGCCTATGTGATGTCAGTTCCGCTTCACACCTTTACACCGGGTGTATTTGACTCATTGAGCCACTGCATGGAAACCTGTTTCGGCCAGGGAACAAACGTCTGGGATGAGATCAATGAATCCCTGATGAAGAATATCATCCGCAACGGAAGAGCATTAATGAAAGATTCTGACAATATGGAGATCCGCTCCAATCTGATGTGGGATTCCTCCCTGATCCAGTCGTTCAGCTTCTATACAGGCAAGCCCGGCGATTTCCAGGCCCATGGCATTGAAAACATGCTGGCAGCTTATACCCATGCGGCGCACGGACGCCAGCTGGCAATCCTGCAGCCGGTCTATTATGACCATATTGTTGAAGCTGGTTCTGAAATGTTTGCCCGCTTTGCGGTCAATGTCATGGAAGTTGATCCGGAAGGAAAAACACAGCTTGAAACCGCGAAGGAAGGCATTGCGAAACTGCGTGAATTTATAAAATGTCTTGAACTGCCGATGACATTCTCTGAAGCAGGAATCGAAGTGACTGAAGAAACAGCTTCCGCGGTTGCGGCGACATGCAATGTCACCACAACCAATGCCCGTCAGCTGTCACGGGAAGAAATCAAAGAGATCATTCTTGAATGCAGATGAGCAGATAAGACTGAGGAGATATGATTTTCTATTTCACAGGAACCGGCAACAGCCTGTATGCCGCGAAACATTTTGATAAAGAGCTTTACAGCATTCCTAAGGAAATGAAAAAGTAGAGCAGGAAGTATACAGCAGGGATCCTTTGTCGAGAAAAATCGCAGTATTATAGACATGTCAAAGAAGATTGGTGTAGATACTCTCATAGAAGGCGTAGAAACAGCAAAACAATTTGAGAGATTATATGCTATGGGATGCAAGCTGTATCAGGTTTTCTACTTTTCAAAACCGGTTGATCTGGAGAGTTTTGAAAAGCAGTGGTTTGATTAGATTAGGAGGCATGATATGAAAAAGATATTTAATGTAGCAGCCTTTGTTTGCGGTATGGATGAGGAATACCCATATCAGATAATAAAAGGCATCAATGAATTTGCCAGAAATCATGCAATCAATATTTCGTATTTTGCGTCTTTCGGCGGTGTTGTAGAAAACAGTTCATTTGATGACGGAGAATACAGCATATACAAACTGGCACAGCTCGCGAGTTTTGATGGTGCACTTCTTTTGACAAACACTTTTTCAAACTTGGATATAAGGAATTCGATCATTGATAAGGTTAAAGCTGCAAACATTCCTACAGTTATTTTCGAGTGCAATGACTATGAGGAGTTCCACGATGTAAGTATTGATAATTATGCCGTAATGAAAAGATTGGTGGAGCATCTTATAAATGAGCATGGTTATAAAGTGTTCAATTATATCTCCGGCCCTGAAACCAATCCTGAGGCTCAGGAGAGATACAAAGCTTTCCGTGACGCTCTTTCTGAGAACGGTTTGGAATTTGATGAAAGACGCCTTCATAAAGGTCAATTCCGCAGCTATGATGGAATTAAGGCTATAGATGACTTTATGCATTCCGGAATCAGTTTGCCAGATGCTTTTGTCTGTGCTAACGACAGCATGGCTCTGACTGCAATGAATAAGCTTCAGTTGAATGGTGTTAAAGTGCCTGAAGATGTTGCAGTGACCGGATTCGATAACACTTTCAATGCTCGTAATGCATTCCCGGTTCTTACAACCGTGAAAAGACCTTTGTATGCCTCAGGTGTAAAAGCTTGCGAGGTTTTGTATTCCCTTATGCAGGGAGAAAAGAGTCCGCGCAGCACGATAATGGATGCAGAACCGGTCTTTGCCGAGAGTTGCGGATGTAATCCTGACAACAGAGATAACGCTCTGGAATTCAGAAAAGAGACAGCATTAAAGATCGAACGGACATATATGGGTATCCATATTCTTAACAGACTGATCGCAGCATTAGCTGTCGCAAAGAACATCGATGAATGTTCTGATGCTATCTGTAAATGGCTAGAAGCAATAGATTGCGGAGAGTTTTCTCTGTGTCTTGTAAGCAACTGGGAGAAGACATATAACACACTTTCCTATGACGACGGCGGTAATTATCCTGAAGCAATGACTGCTCCGCTTATTTGGGATCACGGCGAAAGAAGTGCTGTAAAATCCTTCCCGAGCAAACAACTCCATCCTGAACAGCAATTGACCAGCGGCAAGGTCAGTTACTATATTCCGCTTCATTTTGGCCCACGTATATTAGGATATTACATCATGTCGAACACAGATTTTCCTATATACAGCAATCACTGTCATACAATAACAATGAGTATAGGCAACGCTATAGAAACTATATCCAAACTGAATGTGCTTGACCCTCTGTGTGGAATCTATAACAGAAACGGATTTAATATCAATGCCGGATATATATTTGAAGAATGTATTCAGGCTCAAGCGGCACTCTCTGTTATTTTCATCGATGTTGACGGTCTCAAGATAATTAATGACACTTATGGTCACTCTGAGGGTGACTTTACGATCAAATCCGTGTCAGAGACTATTGAATTGTCATGCGGCTCTATGGATGTATGCGGAAGAATTGGCGGAGACGAATTCGTAATCATAGGCCGTGGGGATAATTTTGCTGATATATTCAAGAAAAGATTTGATGCTGAACTCGAAAGGAAAAACCAAGAGATGAATAAGCCATATGAGCTTTCGGCAAGTGTCGGCTTTATAAATGCGATCCCGGACAAGTCTGATACACTGATTGAGTTCATCCAACAGGCAGATGCAGAAATGTATCTTGTAAAAAAAGCTCGAAGAAAACAAAGAATTTAGTTCTCATTTAGTCACTTTGAAATCTGTGAACAGTTATGGTTTTCGCCAGTTATCAGTTGGTATATACAAATAAGAATAATCGGTCATGGTTTTGTAGAAACAACATTTCAACGTTTCTCTGTGTTAGTATTAATTTATGGATGAAGCGGAGAGAAGAAGACTAAACTCGTAAGAAGACGCTGAGGTCTTTATGACTGATAAAAAGACGGATAAAACAAAACGGGCTCCTAGAGCAACGGGGACGAATAGGTATGTTCCTGAATTTTCTGATGCGTGTATCCATTCCGCTGTTTCGGATAAAGAATGCCATTTCTTAATGTTGTTTGAACGTCTAATATCTGCCATGACGGATATAGACAATATCGATATTGAACATATAGAGAATCTTCTTATTGAGATATGTTCGATGTTCAGGCTTTCTAAGGCGGTTACCAGAGTATACAAGAATCAACAGGAAGAGCAGGAAGGTACAGGCGAGACGTTATGTTGTTTCGATACCGGTAAAGAAGGTAACGAGATCCTTACCTTGCGGACTGTTACAAGCGTAATGTCCAGGGCAACCATTACCACATATATGGCGCCTGACGAAGAACCATTGACTGAAGAGGAGAGGTCAAAGGTCGAACTTGTAATGAGGACGGTCCTTAGTTTTGTGAGCCGCAACAGGATGAGGGATATTGTTTATGAACTTGCTTATTATGATGAAGCAGGGTATCCTAACCTCCGTAACTGGAGAGAATATCTCGATGATGTTGTAAAAAATAAGCGGACAGCGAACAAGCTGGTATTCCGTTATAATCTGAGGCATTTCTCGCTGATTAACAACGAGTTCGGGAGAAGTGCCGGTGATGTCATCATGTTAGATCACTACAACAAACTCAAAGAGATCATCGGCGAGGACGGAATGCTTGCCCGTCTTGGCGGAGACAATTTCGTGGGAATGTGTTCTGTGGATAAGACGAAGACCGTGATCAATTATCTTACAGAGACAGAAGCAAAAGCACCCAAAGGCATGGTTGTAAATATTTCAACCAGTGCCGGCTTTTTCCGTATTCCGAGTGATCATGAAGTCAGGGCAGATGAGATCATGGGCAGCATTATCAATGCCTATCGTATCGCGCAGACCGGCGGTATGGATAATATCGTTTTCTACGATGAGAAGTTCCTAGAAAAAAAGGAAAAGAGCATGCGTGTCCAGCAGTATTTCCCTGAAGCGTTCGAACGAAACGAATTCATCCCGTTCTATCAGCCTAAGGTCAATGTGGTAAACGGCAGCCTCGTTGGTGCCGAAGCTCTCTGCAGATGGTTCCATGCAGGGAAGATCATACCGCCTGCGGAGTTTATACCTGTTCTTGAGCAGACAAGTGAGATATGCAGGCTTGATTTCCATATGCTCGAATGCGTATGCAGGGACATGAAGCGCTGGTCAGACGAAGGCAGAAAACTGATAAGGATATCTATTAATTTCTCAAGAAAGCACATTTATAACGCATATCTCCCGGAGACGATTGCTGAGATCGTTGACCGTTACGATCTGCCTCATGAACTGATCGAGATCGAGTTCACCGAATCCACATCCGAGGTCGAATTCAGTGACTTAAAGCGGATGGCGACTGAACTCAGCAATATGGGCTTCTCGATATCGATAGATGATTTCGGTATTGGTTATTCCTCCCTAAATCTGATCAAGGATATTCCGTGGGATACATTAAAGATTGATAAGAGTTTTCTGCCTGACGGATACGGTAAAGACAACGATATAAGCAACATAATGTTCAGGCATGTTGTGTCGATGACAAATCAGCTGGGAATGGAATGCATTACTGAAGGCGTCGAGACCATAGAACACGTTAACACTCTGAGAAGTAACGGATGTGATATCGCTCAGGGCTATTACTTTGACAGACCTCTTCCTGTGGCAGATTTTGAAGACAGGATAGCCAAGAGAAAGTACGAGATCGAGTCGCAATCTGAAACCTGATCAGTTTAAGATCCATTCTGTTGAGAATGGCAATGTTACAGGCGACCGGATTATAGATACAAATTTCAGTGAACAATATAATTGTTGGGATAATCTTGAATATAACGATCCAAGGCCTCTGAGAAATTAGGGGCTTATTTGGTATTATTCGAGTATTTTGTTTGGTATTTTTCGACTTGGCTGAGGCGCTGATAATCTACGCTTATCAGTTAATTCCTTGCTTCGCAAGTAATTAACTGATAATCTACGCTTATCAGTTAATTCCTTGCTTCGCAAGTAATTAATGATATCTATTACCAAATAATAGAGAGATAGGCCATGGCACGCGAAGACGCTATAAAGGAAAAGATACTGAAACTGGGTGCTAAGCAGAAACTCGGCGGCGTACTCAAATATAGCAGCAACCCCAGCGATGAAGTAAGAGTGACTGTTGCCATAGCTCTGGGCATGATCCCTACTTATGAGTCCGGCATGGGTCTGATCGAGCTCTTACGTGACCCTGTACCCAGAGTTAGAGCTACGGCTGCTGACTCTGCTGCCAAGATAAAAGCTAAGCATTGCGAGCAGTATGTTAAGAAGCTTGCTTTTGCTGATTCTGATCCGGATGTAAGACAGATTGCCAAGAGAGCCTTTGATCAGCTGAAAGATACTGTTATTACGTATTGATTGTCGTTCTAAAGCTTTTGGCTCCATTGCTTATAACTCTTTCTTATAGTTTCCAAGTCTTCGGTAGGGGAGACATGAACGTGGATATGAGAATCATAGAAAGCCTTGATGACTCGGCTGATTATCTCTTCTTCAGGTAGTTTTCGAGGCATGCTTACATACTTTATACCGTTCACCTTACATATATATTCCTTAATATAGAGTTCTTTAGGAAAATCACAGACGTCAATTATCAGGCTGAGATTGGGAATATAAGTGCTGACCGGTATCCCTACAGGGTATTCGGAGTCTGTTACGACCTTCATTTCGCGCTTCCCGGCATAGTAGATGACAGCAAGTTGAGGGAGGAGATTTCCGAAATCTTTGGATATCTTCTTTTCAGCCTGTCTCTTTTCTCTGATACGCTTTATCGCTCCGGCTACGCAGTAAGGACAGACACGGCCGTTTGCTTTGGCGTAGATAACAGCCTGATAGTCGTTACCGCATTTGCTGCAGTGCCACCAGACCTTCGAACGGTTCTTATATGTAATGGCATCAGGGGAGAGCTTATTCTTATCGGACCACTCGGATAAAAGGGAAGAGTGAGTGGAAGAGAGGTCGTTGTATCCTTTCCAGACTCTGTGACCTGCACAGTAAGGGCAGCCGTGTCCTTCAGCTCTGTCAGCTATGCGTGCTTTCCATTCGTGACCGTTCTCACAGACCCAAAGGACCACAGTATTAGAAGAAACTGCGTATTCGGACGGTTTTGTCGAATTTTTGGGTGACCAGGACTTGGCGAGATCCGGAGCGACCGTAGACAGGTCGTTGTAGCCTTTCAGGACAGCCCGGTGTTCGCAGTATGGGCATCCGCTGCCAAGAAGAGTCCGGTTCTTAACGACAGCTTCCCATTCATGACCTTTGTCGCAGATCCAACGGACCTTCATATGAGAGCCGCAGGAGACTTTATCAGGGGAGACGGTGTTGCTTCTGTGCCACTGGCGCACAAGTTCCGGTCTTTCCTCAGCCACGGTTCCTCGTTTCATAGCGGGAGATCGTCAATGCAGAAGTAATAGACGCCGTAGCGCTTGATCGTTTTTTCAAAGCTGTCTTCTATTCTCTCGGGTCTGAATATGGTTCTCCAGAGTTTGTTCAGGAGAACTGCCAGAGTCCCGGCCCATGTGATGACCATGACTAATACCTCCATTTTCTCACCATAAGGATAGGCGGAAGAGTAGGAGACGTCCAATGTGCGATTTTGGAAACGGGAGGATCAGAAAATGGCACTAGAATACTACTTTCACGGGAAAAACCGAGACGGTAGTAAATGAAACCCCGTAAACTTCCAAGCGAAAGCCTTGAAAAAACGCAAAACAAAGCCCTGAGACGTGAATCTCAGGGTTTTGGAAAAAAGTCAAATATGCGAATTTTTCTGTCAACGGCCCTTAATCCGGTACATTGGTGTACGAATGGTGTAAGTTTGGTGTAAGTTAGTCATAACTAACATCTGCAAACGCAATGAATTAGGGCATTTGCGGGTTTGTTACTTGCTGATGTCCTTCATTGTCGGGAAAAGCAGGACGTCCCTGATGCTCGGGCTGTCTGTCAGGAGCATTACGAGACGGTCGATGCCGTAGCCGATACCGCCCGTAGGGGGCATACCGAGCTCCAGAGCGTTGAGGAAGTCCTCGTCTGTGTGGTCTGCTTCATCGTTGCCTGCTTCGGCTGTAGCGTCCTGAGCGGCGAATCTTTCGCGCTGGTCGATAGGGTCATTGAGCTCTGAGTAAGCGTTGCACATTTCCCATGTATTGATGAAGAGCTCGAATCTTTCGACCTTCTCGGGCTCTCCCTTCTTTTTCTTGGTAAGAGGAGAGATGGCGATAGGGTGGTCCATGATGAACGTCGGCTGGAGAAGGTTCTTCTCGCAGTATTCCTCGAAGAAGAGGTTTACGATATCACCCTTGGTATGCCATGTCTCATATTCGATGTGGTGCTCGTCAGCAAGTTTTTTCGCTGCCTCGTCGCCATCGACGGTATCGAAGTCGATTCCGGCATACTTCTTGATCGCATCATTCATTGTAAGTCTCTCGAAAGGCTTGCCGAAGTCGATCTCAAGGTCGCCGTACTTGATGAGCGTTGTGCCGCATACCTTCTCTGCTACATAGCGGAACATGGACTCTGTGAGTTCCATCATGCCGTTGTAGTCTGTGTATGCCTGGTAGAGCTCCATGAGAGTGAACTCAGGGTTGTGGCGTGTGTCCATACCTTCGTTACGGAAAACTCTGCCGATCTCGAAGACTCTCTCAAAGCCGCCTACAAGGAGTCTCTTGAGATAGAGCTCTAAGGAGATACGGAGCTTTAAGTCGATATCAAGAGCGTTGAAGTGTGTCGTGAATGGTCTTGCAGCTGCGCCGCCTGCGTTGGTAACGAGCAGGGGAGTCTCAACTTCCATGAAGTCTCTGTCAGCTAAGAAGTTACGGATCTCCTTGATGACCTTTGATCTCTTTTCGAAAGTCTCCTTAACCTGGGGATTAACGATGAGGTCTAAGTATCTCTGACGGTAACGGATATCAGTGTCCTTGAGCCCTTGATACTTGTTCGGAAGGGGATGGAGACACTTGGCGAGGAGCTTATAGGACTTGGTGAGGATCGATACCTCGCCTTTCTCGGTCATGTAGACCTCGCCCTCAACACCGACCAGGTCGCCGATATCGAGGTTCTGCCACGCCTTGTACTCTTCCTCGGGAAGGTTGTCAATCTTTGTGAAGATCTGGATCTTGCCCCTGCGGTCGTAAAGATCGCAGAAAGATACCTTACCCATGCCGCGCTTGGACATGAGACGTCCTGCAACTCTGACGGTCTTGCCTGCGAAAGAATCGTAGTCGCCGGTGATCTCTGTCGAGTGGTTTGTAACGTCGTATGTAAGCTCTTCATAAGGATCCTTGCCTGCTTCCTGGAGGGCTTTGAGCTTCTCCATACGGAATCTGGTCTGTTCCTGGATCTCTTCTGCACTTAAAGGTTCTGTCTGAGGTACGAATTTCTTAGCCATAGTTACTCTCTAATCTTTTTAGTTTTCGAAAATGCGGTGTACAGGATTACTTCTCGATCTTGATGATCTTGTACTTGATGATGCCGGAAGGTGTGGAGACGGATACTGTCTTGCCCTTCTTCTGGTTGGAGATTGCTCTTCCTACAGGGGAGTTCTCGGAGATCCTCTTCTTCTTGAAGTCGATCTCGGATTCACCTACGAGCTTATACTTGTATTCCTGCTTTGTAGCGGTGTTCTGGAGGGTTACTGTGGAACCCAGGGATACCTTGTCCGTTGAAAGGTTGGAATCGTCAACAACTTCAACAGCCTTGAGGATAGCTTCGAGTTCTTCGATACGTGACTCGTTCTCGCCCTGCTCGGCTCTCGCCTCGTCGTATTCGGAGTTCTCTGAAAGGTCGCCCTGTGCCTTGGCATCTTCGATCCTTGCGGCGATCTCGCTTCTCTTGGTTGTCTTACGCTCGGAAAGCTCGTTCTGCAGTTCGTCGTAACCTTCCTTGGTAATTTGCTTCTTGATGATTTCTTCAGTCATTTTGTGTCTCCTCGTTTTATATAGATTTATATCGATGTTTTAATTATCTTGCTGTTCTGTCGTTTTCCTTCTGGATAACGTCGTGTGCGCCGCCCTCGATGATGGATGTGGAGGATACTACGACCAGACGGGCCTTCTGCTGGAATTCCTCGATGGAGGAAGATCCGCATGAGCACATTGTTGCCTTGACCTTTGCAAGTGAGACGTCGAGACCGTCCTTGAGGTTGCCCGCATAAGGAACGTAGGAGTCAACGCCTTCCTCGAAAGCCATCTTGCCGCCCTTGCCGCCGTCATCGTAACGCTGCCAGTTGCGTGCACGGTTGGAGCCTTCGCCCCAATATTCCTTAACATATGTGCCGCCTACAAGGAGCTTTCTCGTAGGGGACTCGTCGAATCTTGCGAAATAACGTCCGAGCATAAGGAAATCTGCTCCCATGGCGAGTGCCAGAGCCATGTGATAGTCGTGAACGATACCGCCGTCAGAGCAGAGCGGGATATACATGCCTGTTTCTTTGAAATACTTGTCACGTGCCTCGGCAACTGCGAGAACAGCGGAAGCCTGGCCGCAGCCGATACCTTTCTGCTCACGTGTGATGCAGATGGAGCCGCCGCCGATACCGATCTTGATGAAGTCTGCGCCGCAGTCAGCGAGGAACTTGAAGCCTTCTGCGTCAACAACATTGCCTGCACCGATGATGGCATCGGGATAATGCTCTTTGCACCACTTGAGAGCTCTTTCCTGCCATACGGAGAAACCGTCGGAGGAGTCGAGGCAGAGAACGTCAGCGCCTGCTTCGAGCAGAGCGGGGATCCTCTCTTCGTAATCTCTTGTATTGATGCCGGCACCTACGATGAGCTTCTTTTCCGCATCGAGGAGCTCATTGGGGTTAGCCTTGTGGAATTCATAGTCTTTGCGGAAAACGAGACCTACGAGTCTTCCTTCGGAATCAACGATAGGGAGCTGGTTGATCTTGTTGTCCCAGATGATGTCGTTAGCTTCCTTAAGGGAAGTGCCCTCGGGAGCCGTAACGAGCTTTTCGATGGGGGTCATGAACTCTTTGACCTTTGTATCGAGTGAGAGTCTGCTTACACGGTAATCACGTGTCGTAACAAGACCTAAGAGTTTGCCCTCGGCTGTGCCGTCTTCTGTAACGGCTGCAGTACCGTGGCCTGTCTTCTCATGGAGCTCGATAACCTTTGCGAGGTCGTCCTCGGGAGAGAGGTTGGAATCGGACTCGACGATGCCTGCCTTGTACTTCTTGACTCTTCTGATCATGTCGCACTGCGACTGGATGGACTGTGACTGGAAGATGAATGACAGACCGCCGCATCTTGCGAGGGCAATGGCCATTCCGTCGTCACTTACTGCCTGCATTACGGCAGAAGTCATGGGGATATTGATCTTGAGGCGGGACTCTTCCTGGCCTTTTCTGTACTTTGCTACAGGGGCGGACAAGTCTACCTGATCCGGTGTGTTTCTTTCTGTTGTGAGGTTAGGTACCAGAAGGTACTCTGAAAATGTTCTTGATTCCTGTTCGAAGATCTGTGCCATGTTTTCCCTTATTCCTCCTTGTTGTCATCTGTTGTATCTTCGATAGCCTTGGGTGCTTCGATTATCGCATCTGTAACTACTGTCTGGGCCTCAACGGGTGTGGCTGCAGGAGCAGGTTTGTTATCTGAGGCGCGTGAGGGGGTTGCTGAAGCGTTCGGAGGAGCTATGACGTCTGCAGGAACCGCATCTGCATCGTCAAATCTTGCGCCGCACTTAAAGCAGAATGCGTTGGAGAGGTTGTTCTCCGTGCTGCATACCGCACACTTCTTGAGGCCTCTCTCGCGGAGGATCTTAACATTCAAGTCTTCGATCTCGATGTAGAGATTGGATATGGATTCGCACCTGGCGTTGATATCCTTGGTCATGTCTACATTGACGTCCTTATATTGTCCGTAATAGAGGTGACCTATCTCATCGTAATACTTGCGGATAGTATTTTTCTTCTCATCGATCATCTTCTGGAAGTTGGAAATATTCTTTCCCTTCGCATCCTGGAATATGGGCATTTTAAGTTCCTCCTTAAAAGATTTAAAGAAGATTATACAACAAAACGGTGCGAAATGTCATTATTTATAATACTTTAAGGAATTTTGATTTGTGACGCGAAAAGGGCGCCCCGGAGGACGCCCTTTAAAATCGGTTTTATTGCAGGGATCAGATCTTCTGGGGCTTGATCTTCCAGATTCCTGATGCGTACTCCTTGATCGTACGGTCAGAAGAGAACTTGCCGGAATTGCAGATGTTGATCCAGCACTTTCTTGCCCACTCGAGGTTGTCCTGGTAATCCTTGTAGAGGCGGTCTCTCTGCTTTCTGTAGTCGTCAAAATCGCCCAATACATAGTAAGGATCGCCCGGCTGCCAGTTGGAGCCGTAGATGAGACCGTTGAACAGGTCGTTGAACATGCCGGTTCCCTCATCGTTGAATGAGCCGTCGACAAGCCTGTCGAGGCACTTCTTGAGGCCGGGGATGTTCTCATACTGCCACTTCGGGTTGTAGTAAGCCTTTGTTGCGGCCATATCCTGTGCACGGCAGCCGAAGATGTAGATGTTGTCGTCTCCGACGCACTCTGCGATCTCGACATTTGCTCCGTCAAGAGTACCGAGGGTTACGGCGCCGTTCATCATGAACTTCATGTTGCCCGTACCGGAAGCCTCGAGACCTGCTGTTGAGATCTGCTCGGAAACATCAGCTGCAGGGAACATCTTCTCGCCGACGGAAACGTTGTAGTTCTCGACAAATACGACCTTGAGCCTGTTCTTCATGTCAGGATCGCTGTCGATGAGCTTTGCGATCTCGTTGATGAACTTGATGATGGCCTTTGCCCTGAAGTAACCCGGAGCAGCCTTTGCAGCGAAGAGGATCGTAACAGGGGGCATGTCGAGCTTCGGATCTTCCTTGAGCCTGTCATAGAGGTTCAGAGCATAGAGGGCGTTGAGGAGCTGTCTCTTGTATTCGTGGAGACGCTTGATCTGAACGTCGAAGCAGGAGTTGGGATTGAGCTTGATGCCCTTTGTCTTCTCCAGATACTCTGAAAGGTTCTTCTTATTGGCTTTCTTGATGGCAATGAACTTCTTCATTACCTTGTCATCGTCCTTGAACTTCTCGAGCTGCTTGAGCTGATCGAGGTCGGTGACCCACTTGTCGCTGCCCAAAAGGTCTGTGATGAGAGCTGCAAGCTCGGGATCGCAGGTTCTGAGCCATCTTCTGGGGGTAACGCCGTTTGTCTTGTTGGAGAACTTCTCAGGATAGATGTTGTACCAGTCCTTGAGTGTCTCGTTCTTGAGAATGTCGGTGTGGAGGGCTGCAACGCCGTTTACGGAGTGGGAGCCGTAGATAGCCATCCAAGCCATGTGGATCTTGCCGTCGCCCAAGGGAGACATACGGTCGATGAGCTCGGAATAGAGGCCTGCCTCATACATCTGTGCACGGAACTGGTTGTTGATGCCTTCGATGATCTCGTAGATACGGGGGAAGAGGAAACGGAAGATGGAGATATCCCACTTCTCGAGTGCCTCTGCCATGATCGTGTGGTTGGTGTATGCGAATGTTTCCTTAACGATCTCCCATGCTTCTTCCCAACGGATGCCGTTCTCGTCAACGAGGAGTCTCATGAGCTCGGGGATGGCGACAACGGGGTGCGTATCGTTGAGCTGGATGGTGTTGTACTTTGCGAAATCGTGGAGATCGTCGCCGTGATACTTCTTATATCTGTAGATGATGTCCTGCAGTGAAGCGGAAACGAAGAAATACTGCTGTCTTACACGGAGAACCTTACCATCGTATGAAGTGTCGTTAGGATAGAGGACTCTCCAGATGTCCTGAACTCTGTTCCTCTCGATGACGGCGTCGTCGAATCTCTGTGAATTGAAGAGGTTGAAGTTGAATTCCTGAGCGGGCTCAGCCTTCCAGAGTCTTAAGAGGTTGACGTTCTTTGTGCCGTAACCTGTTATAGGAAGGTCGCAGGGAATAGCCCAAACGTCGATATCGGAATAGTGAACCTTAACTTTTCTGTCGTATCTGGGAAGGATGAAGGGGTAACCGTGCTCCATCCAGGAGTCAGGATACTCATTCTGGAAGCCGTTCTCGATGGCCTGTCTGAAGAGGCCGTAACGGTAAAGGATGCCGTAACCCGTAACAGGAAGGTTGAGTGTTGCGCATGAATCGAGGAAACATGCCGCAAGACGTCCGAGACCGCCGTTGCCGAGGGCCGGGTCTGTCTCTTCCTCAAGGATATCGGTGATATCAAGACCGAAGGAAGCGAGCGCGTCCTTCGCCTGGTCGTAGATGCCTAAGTTTACGAGGTTATTGAGCATCGAGCGGCCTTCGAGGAACTCAGCAGAGAAATAATGAGCCTGACGGCCCTGATTGTACTTGTGTCTTGTTGCGATCCAGTTTTCCGAGATGATCTCGACGATACTCTTTGAGAGTGCTGTCCAGTAATCGCGGGGTGTTGCCTGTTCGAGACTCATACCTGTCTCAGCTCTGACGTGTGACTGCATCATCTGTTCGAGAGCTTTTGCTGTAATTGTTGCCATTTGATAAGTCTTCGGTGCCTTTTTTATCCTTGGGACACCTACTTCCTCCTGATAATTCACGTCTGATTTTATCAGTATTGGGTATCATTCGCAATTTTTTGACATAAGTTCGATTTTTTAGCCAAAATAAGCCTGAAAAGCCCTGTTTCAGCGTGTTTTTTTGACAACGGCATGATGAGAAATCAAACAAAAATGAAGGAAATTTACTGTTAATTTACAGCTCCCTTCATATATTTGTATTTTTCCGCACGGTATATTAAACTTCAAATGTTATGAATATTGCATTTTATTATCTTTTTGCCATAGTGGCAGGCGTGCTCGCAGGTGCGCTGATCACATATCTTTTCGGGATCTTTCCCGATAAATGGCTGCAGGATTACGGTGTAACCCCGGAAGATCCTGATTACAGGCCTTCCAAGAGGATGAGACCTTTCCCGGAGGGTCTCATAGCATGCTGTTTTTGCACGATATGCTATTGTGTAGCAGTTTTTTTCTGCAAGCAGGTCTATATTGATACTTTCAGACCCATGCATCTGACGGTAATTTTCCTTGTTGTTCCTGTTCTTAACCTCGTAATGATGTCGGACAAACTCAACAGGATAATCCCCGACCAGTTCACCATTTTTATCGGATTCTGCGGCCTTTTGTCGGTTGCAGCCGACGTCCTTGAGGGATCGGTATGGTTCTCTCCCGATGTCAAATGGTGGATCCCGGTATTGAACAAGGTTATAGCTTCCGTGGTCGGAGGCGGCGTCATCTGGCTCATAGGTTTCCTTTCGATAACATTCCTCGGCAAGGAAGGCATGGGAATGGGAGACGTATGGCTCCTGGTCGCTACGGGTCTCATCACCGGATGCTACGGTCTTATAGTACTTATCTATGTATCGATCTTCTCCGCTCTCATTTTTGCGGTCCCGCTCCTTGTAAGGAAGACTAAGAGGATAGCTGCCGAGAAGAAGAGGATCGCCGAAGCTGATGATCCCAGGGCTGAAAAACTCAAGATCCAGCGCGAAAAAGCGAAGATACATTTCGCGGAAGACCCGGATTACATGGCTTTCGGACCTTTCCTGGCTTTGGGATGTGCCGTTTTCGCCATCATGGAACCGTTCTTCTTTGAGAAGATGTATCAGACGATCAACCTGTTCGGAGTGTATTTCTGATGGACGTCCTTCGTTCAGTAAAGGATTTTTTCGTTAACTCATTCAAATATCCCAAGCCTTATAACTGGGGATATCCGGTATTCTTCGGTTCATGCGGCATGGCTCTGGCATTCTTTTTGCTGAGATTCCTTTTCTCGGGTGTATTCCCGTTCTCATCCACATCACTTATCGGCTGTGCTGTGATCGTGCTGGTGCTCGTGATGATGGCATTTGTCCTGCCTTCAGTGCTGATCGCGGAAAAGGGCGGGCTCTACATAACGGGAAGATACACGGGCATCGGAGCGCTCATACTGGCATTCCTGTCAGGAGCGCCTCTTTATCTGATAAAGGCTTCATGCCACAACCTTTTGGTCGCCCTCTGGCTCAGGACCGGCGGCACTATCGTATTCCCGGCGGCTTTTTACCACCTTGAAGAGATAAACGGGCTTACTCTGGCCTTATCGATCCTCATAGACACTATAGTTCCCGCATTCGGCATCTCTCTTTTCTTTCTGGGGGCTGTCTGGCAGGGTTTCTCAGAGAAGAACAAGCGCTGGGCATACGTCATAGTGCCTCTGCTTATCGCACTCTTCTCCTTTGATTTCATGGACATCGTCGGAATATTCTTCATCGGCATGTGGCTCTGCATACTCCGCAACAACACCGAGAACATATACGGTCCGGTCTTAGCGCTGCTCGGATCGAGATTTACGGGGATCCTGATGGAGAGCATCGTCGGCGAACTCGATCTTACGACCATAAGAGTCTACAGCGATATTCCGAATACTTTTTTCTATTCGTCGGTACCGGCGATCTTCGTTGCGGCGATCCTCCTGGCCTTCTTCAGAAAGGCGCTGGGGGAATTTCATAATGCATACAGTGCCGATGTTTACGGCGATAACGAATTCCCCGATGAAAAGGACGGAGGCAAGGCAGGAGGATTCTTTAAAGGATTCAATCTGACACTTGTGCTGGGGATCATAGTGTGTGTGGTCTTCTGGGTGCTTCTTTTCGACGGGGTCAGAATATAAAAGGGATAATTGTATATGAATGACATAGAAAGATACAGGAGAGACCGCGCATCGGTCATGTCGATGCTCAAGTTCATCCTAATGGTGGCGATAATCGTCGCCTTCGCTTACGTGGGAAGGATAGTAGTGGTCATACTGGTGCCGTTCCTCATCGGTTTCCTTCTGGCCAAGACGTCGGTCATTATCGCGAAGCCGCTTTCAAAGCTCTTCGACAAGGATGCGACCAAGATCAAACCGGGTAAGAAGAAGTCAACACACACCAAGACCGCTCTCGTCGTATACGTTATCCTCAACATCTTCGTATGCATCCTGATAGTGCTCACATGCATCGGTCTCGTATATCAGGCCAACAGCCTGCTGATAGCCATAGCTGAGGCTTCAAAGACATTCAAACCCGCCGAGGTACTGGATACACAGGTAATAAGCCGCTTCAGTGTCGAGAACGGAGGTTTCCTCACGGCCGAGATGGCCGAATCCCTCAGGGAAAATGTCACCAACATGGGACAGACGGTCGTAAAGAACATCCCCCAGCTGATAAGTTCCTCGCTTTCAGCGCTCTGGAAGCTCGTCGGCAATCTTCCTTATGGCGTTTTCTTTGTTATCAGCATCATCCTGAGCGGTTTCTACTTCATCAACGACGGGCCCGCCGTAATGAAGTTCTTTGTTAAAAATACTCCGAACCGCAAATTCCGCAACCGAGTTTTCACACTCCTTAACGAACTCGCATATATGGTCTTCCGTGTGCTCGGAGGTTATCTCGTGCTGTTCGTCATAACTGCGGCCGAATCGTTCATAGTATTCTATCTGGCCGGTCTCCGCGAATACGCCATCGTACTCGCCATCGTCACGGCTCTTATCGACTTCCTGCCGGTATTGGGCGTCAGCGCCACGATGATCCCCGTGATCATCTACCTTGTTATCCACGGAGAATACATCTCCGCGGCGGTTATCATCATCGGTTTCATCGTCATGACGGTGGTACGCCGTTTCATAGAACCGCCGATCCTCGGCAAATCGATGCACATGCATCCTCTGGTCACGCTCTTCGCCATGGCGGCAGGCGTATACATCTGGGGTCCTGCCGGATTCCTTTTGGGACCCGTGCTCGCGATCATCATCATCCAGGCAATCAAGGTTTTCGAGATCGACAAGACGCTTGGCAGATATTTCTCGGGTGTTCTTGACCGCATCATGAACAGCAAGGATGACGCGAAGGATAAGGACAAAAAGGCAGCTTCGGATACTGAAGATAAGGAAAACGGCGAGAATGATGAGAATGCCGGAAGTGATGATGACGGCAAGGATAAAGCAGAAAAAGCCGGTAAAAAGAACGATGGACAGAAGACCTCCAAAGAGGTGAAAAGATGATACAGGCCTATAAGAATGTCTCAATCATCTACGGCGGTCACGGAAGAAAGTATGCCGATGCCTTGAATGAAAGGATACTGAAGCTTTCCGAAGAGAAGCGATATCCGATAAAGCCCACGATCATAAACGAACGCATCCTGACATGTGAACTGCTGGCTGAGGTTACCTCGCTCTTTAAGGGGAGTGAATTCTGTGTTGCTTTTCTCACCGAGGATGACTTCAGCATCAACAAGGACGGCGGGAAAACGCAAAGACTGAGGCAGAATGTTGTTTTTGAGCTTGGAATGGCGCTGATTGAGATAGGAAGAGAACGGTGCATCCTTCTCAGCGACTTTGATCCTAACAAGGCGGATTTTGAGCTCCCGTCGGATATGCACAGCCTTGAGATCAAGAGATTTGATGAGGATTCGTTTGATTCGGTTTGCGGAAGTGTCATCGAAAAGCTCCTGTCTTTCAGCAAATCATCAATAAATTACGGAACAACGTCAGATGATATCCCGTGCTACAACAACCTGTTAAGACGCGATGAGTATCTGATCGATTATGAGAATATCTTCAGCAACAGACCGGATTCTCTTGCGACTGAGGGATGGGATTTTTATAAGGACACCCTGAAATATTGGGAAGAGGAGTGTGAGGCTCTGCCGAATTACGATGAGAAGTGTATCCATATCCTTGAAAGGATTGGTTTTCTTCCGATATTCGGAAAGACCCGTGCAGCGGCTGATTATTTGAGCAAAGTCGATGCACTTACCGATAATTACCACAGATCCGATATCAGATACTATGGTGATGCGGGAATTTTGGAGTTTGCAAGGAACCTGGTATCCTGTGTGGCGGCATACACCAATGCTAAGACGGTGGATATCGGTGACCAGGAAAGGTTATCCCGTTTCAAAAAGATACGTAGGGATCTGAGTTCCGAACGCGCAGAGGAACATAAGGACATTAACCCTCTGATGGCAGTTGTCTATTACGATTATCTCGGACTTGTTTATCTGAGATTGTACGGATACGAAAAGAAGTCCGAAGACCTTCAAAAGGCACTTGACTGTTTTCTCGAAGCTTCTAAACTTACTTCCAAAGTGGATATGGCTTTGCAGATCTGGTCAGGATTTCTGACGTATAACATAGCGAGGGTATATGCTGAGAAAGGAGAGGTCGAAGAGGCCGAAGCATATTACAACAAGGCGATCCGCATCAGAGGCGCATGGCTGAAGAATTCACGTTATAATATTACCGTCCGCAATGCTCTTTCATATGAATACTTCATAGCCCGTATCAGTTATCTTGATATGTGCAAGAAATACGGAATCAAATCAGATGAGGAACTTAAGACCGATTATACTGATGTCGAACGCGAACTTGATATGTACAGCGAAAATGATGAGCAGGCAGGACAGCTCTTTAACATAAGGAAGATGCTCGTTAAGAGAATGACGGATACTTAGTCCGTGAAAATTTATATATAGAGGGTGGCCGTTATGCGCAGATTGAAGGAATGGTTCAGCATAAGACTCGCTAAGAATCCGGGACAGATCGTACTGTTGTCGATACTGTTCTTCAATATCCTTTTTATCTTTCTGTCCGCGTTTATCATCAGCCGCATGTCGCTTACGGGTACCGAACACCTGGGTTTCCTGGAATCCGCGTACTACACGGTCAACATGATCCTCGATGCGGGCGGCATTGCTTATGTAGTTGAGGATATAGGCCCGCAGAATGCGATAATCGCGATCACCTGCATAATCATCGTCATCATCGGCATGATCTCTTTCACCGGTGCCGTAATCGGTTATATGTCCAACTATATCTCGAGCTTCATCGAAGATTCGAACGCGGGCAACCACAGGCTTCAGATCTCTGATCATTTCGTTATCCTCAACTGGAATTCAAGGGCTCTCGAGATAGTAAACGACATGCTCTACAGCGGATCCTGCAAGAGAGTCGTAGTGCTCGTAAGCTCAGGTAAAGAAGAAGTGGAGAGGCAGATAGACGAGCGCCTCCATGAGACCGTAAAGCGCGAGAACATCAAGGTGGAAGAGAGCTGCATGGACAGATCCTTCCTGTCGCGCAAGCTTTACTGCCGCAGACACAGGTTTAAGAATGAACTTACGATAATCGTAAGGGAGGGAGATGTATTCTCTTCGAAGCAGCTTTTCGACATCTCGCTGCAGAGAGCGGCAGCCGTCGTAATCCTGGGTGAAGAGATCAATGATACGGTATGCAAATACAACATCAGCGAGAAGATCGACAAATACGGCAACGGCAATGCCTTGACCATAAAGACGCTGATGCAGGTTTCGGACATCACCTCGGCTTCTTTCTCGGAGGATAACCAGAGGATAATCGTCGAGATCACCGACGACTGGACTTGGGATCTCGTACAGAAGATCATCAGGAGCAAGCAGGTGGACGGCAAGTGCAATATCGTGCCGATAAGGGTCAACCAGATCCTCGGTGAACTGATGTCGCAGTTCTCGCTGATGCCGGAGCTCAATATCGTCTATAACGAACTGCTCTCCAATAAGGGTGCGACATTCTTCACTGCGCCTTCATCAGGTGAGGACGAAGTGGACTTCATCAGAAAGACCCTGGCAGAAAACGACAATGTCATACCGCTGACCATAAGGAACGACAACGGCAGGGATTACAGGTATTTCATGGCTCTGGACGAGCGCGATATCAATGAGAAGTCCAGAAAGAGTCTCTCCGGGATTCCGATCAGCATCAACAGGAATTTCTGGCTCGAAAAGAAAAAGATCCTTATCCTGGGTCATAACAGCAAGTGCATCGACATAATGAATGGCTTTGCATCCTTTATCTCGGAGTGGGGCTACAAGGATTCCGATGAGATGCTCCTGAGCATCGTGGTAATAGATGACGAGAAGAACCTTGAGAAGATGAACCATTACAAGCAGTATCCGTTTGTCATAAAGACCGTTGCCGCGGAACTCTTCGAGAAGGACCTCATCTGTGATTCGATCAATGAGTTCCTCCGCATGAATGAAGAGGACGTCAGCGTTCTCATACTGTCTGACGATCTTGTTCCCGAGGATGAGATCGACGCCGGAATGCTCACGAACCTCGTTTATGTACAGGACATCATAAACGATAAGGTAGAGGCGGATCCTGATTTCGATGTCGGAAGCATCGACGTCATCGCCGAGATCAATGACCCTAAACACCACGACGTCGTAAGCAGTTACAGCGTAAAAAACGTCGTCATCAGCAACAGATACATAAGCAAGATGATCACGCAGATAGGCGAGAAGGACGCAATTTACAATTTCTATCAGGATATCCTTGTATACGATACCGACTGCGGCGACGCTTTCGAGAGCAAGGAAGTATACATAAAGAAGGCGAAGGATTTCTTCGGCGAGCTTCCGCGCGAATGCACGGCAGACCAGCTGATAAGGGGCGTTTTCAATGCCACATACGACCCGGATCAGCCGCCTGAAAAACAGAATATCACGATGGTGCTCGGTGTGGTCGACCAGGACGGCAGGATCGTCCTTTTCGGCGGCGACCAGACTGCATTTAACGTTAAGATAGGCCCGAAGGATAAGATAATAGTCTTCAGCAACCACTGATATCAGGATGCCTGAGGTGGTTTTGGCCGGTCACTATTAGAGACTGTCCGCCAAAACAAGAATATGTCGTGGCTTGACGGTGAGAATGCAGGTGCTGCAGATTTTTCGACTTTTCTTTATAAGTTAGTGTTTTAGTCGAAAATGAAGGCCTGTTATAGACTTGTTCTGAGACTTTTTTCGACTGAATCGAAGAACGCAATAATTTAGTCGAAGATACCGATGAAGATTTCTTGTATTGAGATGTTCAAGAGGTGTATTTGGTCTCTTAATCGGATTCATTGCCCTTTATTTTTCGACTATTCTCAAAAAAAGGAATTATCAGTCGAAAATCTCAGCGTTTCAGGTGTATTTTCCCTCTCTGCATTTCGACTTAATTCGCAAAAAGAAAGTTGGAGTCGTAATTCAAAGCAAAACTTGTATTCTGGTGTGGCTTTATAAAACTGTAACTGATGATTATCTCCAAGGTAACACCTCGCGAACCGCCAATCCGAATGTTTTAAACAATCTGACGGTATATTTTCAAGAAGAATATCAGTTTACAACCGCCATTCTGCTCGTATTCTGCAGAATGGCGGTTTTCTTATCCATCGTCTGTCCTCCGGAAACCGCCATTCCAGTGTTTTAATAACAAATGGCGGTCCGCAGTCGGAATATCTTACTGTTTTCCAACCGCTAAAGCCTCCAGAATGAATGAACTGGCGGTATTCGCTCAGATTGGGAGTGCCAGTCATACCGTCAAAAAGGAAGAATAAACCAGATTGGCGGCGTTCAGCTTGTTACAGCACTACGTTCTTATCCTTGAGATCCAGTGAGGCGAACGGTCCGGGGATTATATCTGTGCGCTTCTCGCCGAAGTAGTCGGTGTCGAAAACGATGTCGTTGCCGTCGGCATCCTCGAATCTCTGCTGGGGTTCGAAGACTTTGCCAAGTGTGTCCGTCTCGATGAGGGAAGCGGTAAAGGAGCCGATAACATCTCCGAGGTTTGTGTCGAGATAAGCTTTGTCGCCATCTTCTCTGATGTTGACATATACTTCGCTCTTGTCGTCCATGAGGTAGTTCTTTTCCTTGCAGAAGTGCAGGGCACCGCCCAGGTAGGCGTTTCCTTCGATCCATACGGGGAGCTTGTCGAAATGAGCTCTTGCGATCTTCATCATGTCGGGCGTGTCGCTGTCAAGGTCGAACTGCTTGATCCAGTCCTCGTAGAGCGGGTAGTGATCCCAGACGTGCGTGCCGACAACGCGCTCCTCTTCCTCGATCCTGCCGTCTTCGAAGCGGGAAACAAGGGATTCCTTGGGATGCTTCTGGAAGAAGATGTTGTTATAGAATCTGTCATCGCCGTGAAGGATCGTCATGAAGCCCATGACCTCTGTTCTGTGAGGGAAATGGTAGGGTGTGTAGCGCCAGTCCGTGCCTGCGCCTACGGACGTGAATGCGCCGCAGATGAGATTGTGGACCATGGCGACACCCTGTGTTGCGATACGGAGAGATGCGTCGGAAAGGAGAATGTTGTTGTCGATGAGCGTGGGTCCGTGTCCTACCTCTACGAAGATATCCTCACTGCCCATGCCGCCGTTTAAAGGAGCAGCGTAAGCCGGTCTCTGGTTGTCGTGGAGAAGGTTCTGCGTGATACGCGTGCCCTGGGCTTCCCAGTCTGTCCAGATGCCCATTACGGAATGGTGGATGTGGTTGCGTCTCATTACAACGTCGATTGCGGCGTGGAGCTTGATGCCTGCAACTTCGGCTCCGCCCAATTCCATCATGTTGTTGATGTGGTGGATGTGGTTGTCTTCGATGATGGAGAAGACAGCGCCCATTCTGCCGATGATGCCGCCCTGTTCGCAGTGGTGGATGTTATTGCGTCTTACGATGTGGCTGCCGATGTTTTCCTTGAGCCAGCCGTGATACTGGCCTCTGCATACGGCGTCGCGCTCCATCTGCGTGGGGCTCTTAAGATGCTGGTATGTGAAGTAGTGGTTGTTCTCGGGATCTAAGTACTTGCCGAGACCGATGCCGGAACACTTGGAGAAATAGATCTCGTTGTCTTCGATTATCCAGCCCTTTGACCAGTGAGGGCCGATCATGCCTTCCTGCCATGCCGCCGGAGGAGCCCAGTTTGTGGCTGCCTTGCAGATCTTGAAGCCTCTTACGGTGATATAGTTCCTGCCGGTTTCTGCAGGGAAGAAGCACATTCTTCTGACATTGATCTCCGCCATCTCGCTGTTCGGGTCAAGACCGCCGAAATTGGCATAGATGGCCGTCATTGTGCCTTCGTCTTCGGCATACCATTTGTACTTTGATTCCTCGGGAACCCAGGAGCACTTGTAGATCTGGGCCTTCATGACTTCCTCGACCGAAGCGGCCTCGTAGAGTCTTCTGTCGTTGATATAGACGCATCCTACGTGTCTGTTCTTGCCTGCGAAATACCAGTCGCCGTAGCAGAAAGTCGTGTAGGGGTTATAGTCGCCGAAGATCTTGTTATCGACTCTGCATACCCAGACGTCACCGTCGTAGGGCTTCCAGTTGCAGATCTGTTCCGCGCCGGAGATCGTTGCTCCTAAAGGTTCGTCGCTGACATATGTGATGCGCGCGTCTTCAGTACCGCCGTTTGCGGGTGAAACGTATTCCCTGTATACACCCGGTGCCACATGGACCGTATCGCCTGCTTTAGCGATCGCTGCTGCTTCGGAAATGGTCCCGAACGGCTTTTCCTTTGTGCCGTCACCTGAGTTGTTAAGGAATCTGATGTCTACGTAAAGTTCCATGGCGGTACCTCTTTTCGCAATTTTTTTTGAATATGGACTTAATATAACAACGCGCGGGAAATATGTATATAAAGATTTGGGATATAAGTGTTGCAAAGCTTTCAGGGTGGTCCCGAAAAGAGAACTGACTATTTTCGGATTTCCTGTTGACATCATTTTCGGGCGGTGTTATAGTTACCACGACAGACGTAGTACGACAGTCATAGCAACGGCAGCCGTAGCAACGACAGTCGTAATAAATGGAAGGAGATAGATTATGGCAGAGATCAGCAGCGACGTCATCAGAGGATATAACGACATAATTATCTTATATCTGCTTCTGACTGACCCGTCCTACGGATATGAGATCTCAAAGCAGATCCGCCTCATGTCCGAAGACAAGTACATCATCAAAGAGACCACGCTCTATTCAGCTTTTACGAGAATGGAGAAGAACGGATTCATCGAATCATTCGTGGATGATGATCTCGCAGGTGGAAAGAAGAGGACATACTACCGCATCACACCGGCCGGCAGGGAGCATTACCGCGCCAAGTGTGAGGAGTGGACACTCACAAAGGAAGTTATAGAAAAGTTTATTGCAGATGAGGGGAGACACGTATGAACGCTATAAGAAACTATTTGGACAATATGTTCCGCAATCTTCCTAACACGGAAGAAGTCAGGAGAGCCAAATCAGAGCTCCTCCAGATGATGGAAGACAAGTATGAGGAGCTGATCAGCGAAGGCAAGACGGAGAACGAGGCAGTCGGCATCGTAATCTCAGAGTTCGGTAATCTCGATGAGCTCGCAGAGTCACTGGGGATCCAGGAAGCCGTAACAGAGAATCCCGACGAAGACAAGCCGATGCTCTCTATGGACAGAGTAAAGGAATACATCACAATGATGAGCAAGAGATCGATCCTCACTCCTTTGGGAATCGCACTCTGCATCTTCAGCGTAGGTTTCGTCATCCTTGCAGAGGCACTGGGTCTTCCGGAAGATATTTTCGGAGTCAGCGCAATGTTTATATCGATCGCAGCTGCAGTAGGACTCTTCATCTTCTCCGGTTCAATGTACAGGCAGTTTGCCGAAGTCAGGAAAAAAGAATGCTCGCTCAGCATTGAGAGCGCAGAGTATGTAAGAAACGAGCGCAAGCACTTCAAGCATTCTTACGGACTTATGTCCTCATTTGGTATCGGACTTTGCATCCTGAGCGTATTGAATCCGATCATATTCGATAAGATCCCTTACGTCAGTTCGGATTTCGGAGCAGCAATGTTCTTTGCTTTCGTAGCTGTCGGCGTGTTCCTCATTACATCCGCTAACACAAAGATGGACGGTTACGACAGACTTCTCCAGCTCAATGAAGCAGGAAAGATGAGCGAGGAATTCGTTCCGAAGTCTGACAGAAGAGTCAATAAGACCCCCATCATCATATGCGCGATCGTTGCAGCAGTCGTAGTAGGACTCACATTCTTCACGAGATTTGCGATCCCGCTCGTCACAGGCGTATTCATCAAGGGAGATAGCGGTGAGACAGTCGCAACAACTTATGTAATGGACGACAACTCCGGCAAGAATGATGAGATCGATTCCATCAAGATGAACCTTGCTGCATGCTCCGTAAATTTCGAAGTCCGGGAAGGTTCAGGACTCATCAACGTTGACTACAGCGGCAACGCAAAACTTAAGCCTGAAGTAAGCTTTGAGAACGGCAAGCTTGTTATTACACAGAGCGGCTCACACTTTACATGGAACATCGGAGATTCCATCAACGAGCCCACACTTAACATCGTACTCGGAACTGACGTTGATTTAAGCTCGATCGAGATGGACGTCAACGCAGGCGACGTAAAGATCAACGGACTTACTGCAGATTACTTCTACGGCGATTTCGATGCAGGCAACATCGTCCTCAGAGAGTGCAATTTCGCAAAGATCGAGATCGATTCAAATGCAGGAAACATCGAAGTCCGCGACTCAGACGTAGCAGTAATGAAGCTCAAAGCCAATGCCGGCAACATCGAGATCAGAACAACAAAGTTCCAGAACCTTGAGGTTGAGACGGATTTCGGTAACGTCGTAGTAAGAGACGTGGAAGACATTGATTCTTACGATATCGACTGCGAGATCGATCTCGGTTCGATCCAGATAGGCGGCAACGTTTCTTCAAAGTCATACACTTCAAAAGGAACAGGCGCAGGCACTATCAAGATAGAGTGCGACGCAGGCAATATTGAGATCAGATAAGCAATCTTCCTGATGGTGGCGGCATCTTATGTAAGGTGCCGCACCGGATGGAATCAGGGATAGACATAAGCCACTTGACTCATGGTCAGGGTATATCTTCTAAGGAGGCTTCAAAGATGAACGACGCAAATGCAATTTCCGGTCTCTGCCAAAAGGCGGTCGACATGAGATCTGAAAGTTATGCTCCATATTCGGATTTCCTCGTGGGCAGTGCGGTCCTCACGAAAGACGGTAAAGTCTTTACCGGCTGCAATATCGAGAACAGCGCATTCGGCCCCTCCATATGCGCTGAGCGGACAGCGATAGCAAAAGCTGTGAGCGAAGGATACAGGGATTTTGCTGCCATTGCGATCGCAGGCGGCAAGCGGGACGGGGAGCTGCAGTATTGCGCACCTTGCGGCGTATGCCGGCAGGTGATGCGGGAATTCTGCGAACCTTCTTTCAAGATATACCTGACCAAAAGTGCCGGTGACTATAAGGAATTCACATTAGGTGAACTCCTTCCGGAAAGTTTCGGTCCGGATAATCTCAGTTAGTTTAGATCGGAGGTGCAAGCATATGTCCCCGAGATCAGATTTTGGATGTGTTTTCGGGGGAGCTCGGCGATTGCCTCCGAAAAACAGGGAATAAGGATTCGGAATAAAGGAAAGTTTAAGAAAAAAGCAGCCGGGCATTTGTCCGGCTGTAATTTTTTGGAGAAATAACATGAAAAAAGCATTGAAAGTAATCGGAAAAGTCATACTCGGAATCGTTGCGGTCCTGGTTGTTTTCCTGGCCGGAACATTCGTATATAACAGGATCTGTTCGGCCTCCGAAAAGGATTTGCTCGAAAACCAACTTTACGGACAGAAGGTGGAAGTCGACGGTCACGACATGAGTATATATGTCTCAGGTGAAGGCGAACACACACTGGTATTCATGGCAGGTTCGGGAGACAGTGCACCGATCATCAATTACAAGAATTTCATTGACCGTTTTGAGAAGGATTACAGAGTTGTTGTCATCGAGAAATTCGGGTATGGCTACAGTGATGGTTTTAAAGGATCAAGAGACGTCAAGACGAGAGTTGAGCAGGACAGGGAAGCGTTGATCAAGGCAGGCGTTGAAGGACCTTATATCCTTTGCCCGCACTCCTATTCGGGACTTGAGACGGTCTACTGGGCGCAGAACTTCCCTGAAGAAGTGGAAGCGATAATCGGTCTCGATATGGCAGTCCCTGCCGCATACGATATGTATGACGAGAAGCAGATAGCGTCGGAATCCAAATCATATTTTTGGATGAGAGTGGTAAGGGATGCGGGGATCGCAAGACTTGTTGCAGGCTCTTCGATCCCTGAAGGTTATACGGATGAGGAAGCAAAGAGCGCAATGGCACTTATTTGCAGCAGGTTTTCGAATGAAACATTTGCAAATGAGGCAAACTACATCGTTCATGACCGCACGGTTATCGAGAGCCAGGCAATTCCTGATGTTCCTACACTTTTAATTGTTTCAGACGGGACCGTAACGGAAGGATGGATTGAATTTGAGAACGGCTATGCCGCTCAGATCACTGATGTCACAACGGTTCAGCTCGACTGCGGACATTCCGTTTACATCAATGAACCCGGTAAGTGTGAAGATGCGATGAGAAGTTTTTTGGCAGGACTTGCTGACTGATACAGGGATACAATGGAGTGCGCTATACAAAACAGCTTCGGCAAACGGTAAATATGTCCAGCTCGAGTACGGACATTACGTATACGAATTTGAAGCAGAAAGGATCGCCGGGGACGTAAAGGCGTTCCTGGGAACATGACAGATTAATTGCGTGTATATAACGCAAAAACACTTTGTAAATAAGCATTAAAAACAAGCCGTTGAGGCTTACAAAATGATAAAATATAAAAGTTGAAAAGGCATTATTCCTTTAGCATTTCATGGAGCATAAAAGAGATGCTGAGGCAATACTTTTTCAAACCGGAGGGGCAGCAGAATGGCAGCGTATTATGAGATATTATTCGGATTGTCGGTAATACTGACATTGATATATATCGCAATCTGGCACAAGCATTTTGATGTGCATATCTCACTCATATTCGCGTTCATCCCGATCGCGACTCTTGCTTATGCGGTTCTAGCCCATTCAAGAAATCTCGACACCGCGCTGGCGGCCACGAAATTTGCCTACATCGGCGGGTGTTTTTTAACGCTCTTCATTACCCAGAGCATTTTCGGACTGTGCCACATAAATCTTAAGAGATGGATGAGCGCCCTGATGACGTTCATCTGTCTTGCAAGCTTTTCGCTCGTGCTCTCGATCGGCAATTCACCGATGTTTTATAAGAATGTATCGTTTGACATCTATAAGGGAATGGGTGTGCTCACCAAGACATATGGCTGGGGCCACACGCTGACCTATGTAGTTATATCTTTATTCGTAATTCTCAATGCGATCGTGCTGGTATACAGCATTGTGAAAAAGAAGGATGTTTCGAATAAAACGAGTATCCTGCTGATGTTTCCTGTGACGATCTCTTTCTTAAGTTATTTCCTTGGAAAGTCCCTGCCTGAAGGAATCGACGCGATGCCTTTGTCTTATGTTTTCGCGCAGGTGATATACCTCATTATCGTACACAGATTATCGCTCTACGATGTTACCGATCTTGGCGTTGATACGCTGGTCAACAAGGGTGACACGGGATTCATGTCATTCGACTTCGACGATAACTATTTAGGTTCGAACGAGATGGCCAGAAAAGTATTTCCGATGCTGAACGACATCAATGTCGACTCTTATGCCGGAAGATACATTCAGATCAAGAACACGGCGCTCAAGTGGCTCGAGGACTTTAAAAGAGACGAGAGCAAGAACCGTATTTACTATGAAGCAGATGACAAGATCTATCTTATTACGATAAGTTATCTGTACGACGGAAAGCATACGGTCGGCTATCAGTTCCTCATTACCGATGACACCGATTCGAGAAAGTATATGAAGCTCCTCTCGAACTATAACGATCAGCTGTCGGCAGAGGTAACGGAGAAGACAGAACACATAGTGCAGATGCATAACAGGCTCATCCTCGGAATGGCGACCATGGTTGAAAGCCGCGACAATTCCACAGGCGGCCACATCAGGCGTACGAGCGATGTAATAAGTATTCTCATAGATGAGATGAAGAAGGAAGCGCCTTCAGACAAAAAGAATATCCTGATGCTGTTCGGCAGGGAAGGGTTTACCGAAGAGTTCTGTAAGAACGTTATCCAGGCTGCTCCTATGCATGATCTCGGAAAGATAGCCGTCGATGACGCGGTGCTTAGAAAGCCCGGCAGGTTTACGCCCGAGGAATATGAAGAGATGAAAAAGCATGCAGCCGAAGGTGCGCGGATCGTCAACTCTATTTTGGAGGGGACGGATAACGATGCGTTCCACAAGGTTGCCGTCAATGTCGCCCACTACCATCACGAGCGCTGGGACGGATCCGGTTATCCGGAAGGTCTGAAGGGAGAGGAGATCCCGATCGAAGCGCGCATAATGGCGATCGCTGATGTCTACGATGCCCTGGTAAGCAAGCGCGTTTATAAGGACAAGTTCTCTTTTGACGATGCTGACAGGATCATGATGGAGAGCTTCGGGAAACATTTCGATAAGAGGCTCGAGCGGTATTATGTTGCGGCAAGACCTCGGCTGGAGGAGTATTATAAGCATATGGGCGACGGTTAAGCCGCCTGTATAATCTTTTATCCCAAGGGGGGCAGCCATGTCCGGTAACCGCAAATTCAGTCTCTTGTTTCCGAGAGGTAAAGAGTACAGTCTGAAGAAACTCGATGACGCTTCTTTCCACGACCTGGGACTCGACGTCATATGCAAAGAGGTGACATCAGAACCCAAGGAGCAGGTTGTAATAGCCGAGATACTGTCCAATCTTACCGCTTCTCCCGAAGTGACTAACTACAGGCAGGCTGTATTTGAAGACCTGAAGAACCTTCCCGATGTAAAGGAAAAACTCGTCGAACTGTTCGACAAGATCGATTTCAACAAGAATTTCGGTGGCATAAGGAAATCCAAGGACGAGATAGAGGGACTTTGGTTTCTGATGCACCGTCTGAACCAGTACCGTGACTACATCACCTGTGTTGACGCGCTCAAGGACTGTCTCAGTGACGAGAGGATAAAGTCCGACGGTCTCAAAGGCTTTAAGGAATATATAGATGAGGTCTATGACGATGCTCATTTCAATGAACTGAAAAAGGACCTGGAAAAGCTGAGCATAGACACATCGGAGATCAAGAGCGTAACGCTCGGCGTGAACGTAAACCAGAGGCTCGAAGCAATAAGCATGGGTCTGGTATCCGTAAACAACAAGCCTTTTAAGAAGTCGAACATAGTAAGTAATTTTGCCGACAGTTTATCGGGCGGAGACAAGATACACGAAGGAAACGAATGGAACGGCGACATGCATTACCGTCAGGTCGATGCGGCTAAGGACGGCGGCATCGTGAACCAGTTTATGGGACTTGCCAAGTTCCAGGCTGCATCCACGAGCGGCGGCTTCCTTGTCCGCAACCAGACAATATCCCAGCTGACGCAGGGCGATGCTGGAGCCAGCTCGACTTTCTACCTCGATAACATCCTGAACAGGATGCTCGACACTCTGGTTAAAAACCTCAGAAAGACACTCGACAAATATTCGGAAATGGCTATCGGCATCATTGCCGACATCATCCCCGAATTCGTTTATTACATCAGATTCGCTGAGTTCATGAACGGACTGGAAACAAAGGGTTTCAAGCTCAGCAGGGCCAGGGCAATCCCGAAGGGCGATGTGTCGATGTGTGCGAAGGGATTTTATAACTTCAAGCTCGCGCTGAACCTGACCGACCCGAAGGAGATCGTGGCAAACGACCTGAACTTTGACAACGATCACACGATCTACATCCTGACGGGTGCCAACAGGGGAGGAAAGACCACATCCACCCAGGGCATAGGTCTGCTCTTCGCGCTCGCACAGGGCGGAGTTTACGTGCCCGCAGATTCATTTGAGTTCGCGCCTGCAGACTGCATCTACACACACTTCCCGGCAGACGAGGACAAGACGATGGATCTAGGTCGTCTGGGCGAGGAGTGCGTCCGTTTCAAGGAGATATTCACGGGCATCACGTCAGACAGTCTCCTCCTCATGAACGAGACCTTCTCGACAACGTCTTTTGAAGAGGGCTATTACATAGCCTGCGATTCCGTTAAGGCGCTTCTTACAAAAGGCGCACGGACGATCTACAACACGCATATGCATAAGCTGGGTATTGACGCTGCGGAATTCTCCAAAGATTCCGTGTATAAGGCGGCATCGCTCATAGTCAACAGCGAGGGCGGCAACCGTTCTTTCAGACTCGAGACAGCTCCTCCGGAGGGACTTAGCTATGCGATGGACATCGCGAAAAAATACGGTGTTACCTATGACATGCTGATGGGTGCTTCCGGGAAGGCATCCGCAGATGAAGAAAACGATGGAAATAATAAGGCATGAACATAACCGATATCACAAGTTCCGATGATGCATCGATAAGCGTCTATATATCCATGTCAGAGCCTCAGCTGAGGCATTACAGGGATCCTTCAGGAGGTGTTTTCATCGCCGAGAGCTGCAAGGTGATTGGGCGCGCGCTGGACGGAGGGATGAAGCCCGAGTCGGTGCTGGTTAGCAGCAGCGTTTTTGATAAGGATGAGGTAACAGGACTGCTCTCGAGAGTAGGTGATGTGCCAGTATACCGTGCGCCTTCCGATGTGATGGAGGACATCACGGGGTACCATCTTACGGGCGGGATCCTCTGCTGCATGACAAGACCGGAACTTCCTTCAGCTTCATCTGTGCTGGAGAGTTCATCCGGCTCACGCTCGCGCATAGCGGTGCTCGAAAATATCGTTAATCCCACCAACATAGGCGCGGTGTTCAGGAGTGCGGCGGCATTCGACATCGACGCCGTCCTTCTTACCGAAGGAACATGCGATCCGCTGGAGAGAAGGGCAATGAGAGTTTCCATGGGGACGGTGTTCCAGCTCCCGTGGACGTTTATTGGCAAAGAGGATGTCTGCGGCACTTTGAGAGCACTCGGATATAAGACTGCGGCTCTGGCGCTCGTGGAGGATTCCATAACGCTGGATGATCCCCGGCTCAAAGATGAGCCCCGTCTTGCCGTACTGATAGGCAATGAGGGTAACGGACTTACATCTGAGACTATCGGAAGTGCTGACTACAAGGTCATAATCCCGATGTCCCACGAAGTGGATTCCTTAAATGCTGCGGCAGCGAGCGCGGTCGCATTCTGGGAACTTGCCGGCCGCAGCTGATGTGGCGGAAGTAATGTCTTTTTGTTATCCTGTTTTGAGGGAAAAGGATTTTTAACGGGATAAACGGGAGATAATTTATGAAGAGATTCCGCAGGTTGATCACGGGCGTTCTGGTTTTTGCGACGGCGTTGTCTGCATGCGCCTGCTCAACGCCTTCAAAGGGCGGCCGCACATACGTCGACGGGACTAAACCCGAACACAGGAACAGCAGTCAGTCAGAACCTCCGGATCCGGATGTTACGGCTGTGCCGACCTCAGGAACTGATGATCAGATCACCGATTTCTCGATGTTCATAACTGTTTCCGGCGCCAAAAAGGAATACGGTAACGAGATAAAGGAACTCATAGCCGAAAAGACCGGCGTCCGTGTGGAAGAGACATGGCTGCCCGCACTTACTGCGGAAGAAGCGATAGATATCCTTATAGCTTCGGATGAGTTCCCTGATTATGTCTATGCAGGCGATGAGATCGAGGCTCTCTACGAGAACGGTTCGCTCATCCCGTGGGATGAATATCTTGAGATATACCCAAACCTGAAGAGTTATTATTCGGAGGCGCAGTGGGATAAGTTCAGGAAAGATGACGGCCACATTTATTGGGCCAATGTCTTCGAAAACTTTAATCAGAAAGACACGTCTACCGAACACAACTATCTGGCTTTCTGGATCCAGGCCCGCGTTCTTGAATGGGCAGGTTATCCGGAGGTGGAGACGCTAGACCAGTATTTCGATCTTCTTGAAAGATATGCGGAAGCAAATCCCGTGCTGCCTGACGGAACAGAGGTGATCCCTTATACCTGTATCTGCGAAAGCTGGAGATATTACAGCCTGGAGAGCGCTCCGCAGTTTCTTGCAGGATTCCCGAACGACGGAAGCGTGATAGTGGATACATCTAACGGGCCGCTCGAACCGCAGGTCATGGATTACAATACATCCGATGCGGCAAAGATGTATTTCAAAAAGCTAAACGAGGAATACGGCAAGGGCGTCTTGGATCCCGAATTTGCCATACAGACATACGATGAATATGTAAGCAAGCTTTGCACCGGCAGGGTATTGGGATTATGCGACCAGCAGTGGGATTTTATTTATTCCGTCAGAGACAGTTTTGGCCAGCTCAGAAGAGCGGAGGACGGTTCCACCTTCAAACTGTCTGACATTGGCTGCGACTATGTGCCGCTGGGACTTGTCGTTGAAGAAGGTATGGACCAGCTGTGGCATTCATACGGAGCGGAGATAAATGTTTCGGGAGGTATTGCCGTTACGGAAGGCTGCTCTGATCCCAATCTGGCTTTCAGATTCCTAAACGATCTTTTGAGCCAGGAGATCCACGATCTGCGTTTCTGGGGCATCGAAGGCGTTGACTACTATGTTGACGACGATCTTACATATTACAGGACCGAAGAGATGAGGGCGAAGTGGAAGGATCCAGAATACAAGACAGATCACATCTGTGAGTATGCATACATGCCCCAGTGGAGAGGCATGAGCAGTGACGGGATCAACTGCATGAAGCCTGATGACCAGCCGGGTGAATACAAGGCCGGCCTGCCGGAGCCTGTAAGGAATTGTCTTGACGCATACGGTGCCGGAAACTTTGTTGATATGATCGGTTCGGTTGAGAAAAAATCATATCCATGGTTCCCCATGTGGAGCTGGTCAAATACGCTTGGAATGGATACGCCGTATGGTCTTGCGTACTACAAGATGGGTGAATGCAAACATCAGTGGCTTCCCCAAGTCATAATGAGCAGCAATTTCGAATCCACTTGGGATTCGTACATGCTGGCATATCAGGACTGCAAGCCACAGGTCTTCCTTGATGCAGCCCAGGCAGAAGTCGATACAAGGCTCAACGAAGCTTTGGAAAACGGATGGACTCCCTGAGACACCAAGGTCTTGAGGGAGCCTAGTTTTGTTTTCAGCTGACGCTGACTGCTTCGCGGCTGCCGGCTTTGGAGGCTTTTCCCTTAAGGATGCGGTATCCCAGCAGAGGTGCGACGAACATTGCGATGTAGACCAATGTGATCCACGGCTGATACTCGACATAGAACTGCCTGAACGTAAGGCTCCACGGATGCTTGATAAGGACCCAGCCGACGAGATCAAAGACTATGCTCATGCCTGACCAGAGAGCGCCGGTGGTGAGGGCTTTTTTGAAAGTGGGCTCTGCGAGGCCGCGAAGATAGATGAAGCCGAAGAGCGTGAAGAGGATGATGTTATAGAGAGGGTGCCAGGGCTTGGTCATCTCGTAGCCTTCTCCCAGTCCGGGTCCCTGAGCCATCGAACCCATGTGAAGGACGGCGACGTTGAAGATCGTGTGACCGACTCCTATGAGAGTTACTGCCGTATAACTGATCCAGTACCACAGCATCGACATTCCGAATTCTTTTCCAAGTCCTGATCTTTTTACAACTGTTTTTTCATGTTATTATCCTTGCTGTCTTTGCTTCTTTCAAATATCGATATAGTCAGTTTTGATGATGTTGCGGCAGACGAATACGGGATAATACGTTCTGATCTCGAGAAAAAAGGAACACCAATCGGTCCCTTGGATACAATGATCGCCGCGCATGCCAAAGCTTTGGGCTATACGCTTGTAACGAATAACGTTGAAGAGTTTTCGAGGGTAAAAGGCCTTATTGTCGAGAACTGGGCTGCCTGATAACCCGGCAGTTCTCCACCGGAGTCCGGTATATCATCAGAGCCTAAAACGGAACCGAAACCGGTTCCTTTTTTATTTAATATGTACCCTGTTATAAATAAGCAACTTACCTGATATCGTGCTATAATGGCGCCGGCAAAAACGATTAGAGGTGTTTTCATATGGCACTGCCCAAAGATCCTTTCATGCTTTTGAGCTACATCAACACTCAGCTGAGAGACAATTACCCGGATTTGTCCGAGCTTGCATCCTCGCTTGGTGAAGATGAGGAGGCTATCAAGGAGACTTTGGAAAATGCAGGTTTTGTCTATGACGGCGGACTCAACCGGTTTGTCACCAAAAAATAATTTTGCGAAGGAGAACATATATGAAACGCAGACCTGTAGTACTTATGGTCCTTGACGGATTCGGACTTTCAGACAACAAGGAATACAATGCCGTTGCAATGGCAAATACTCCCGTTATCGACAAGCTTATGGCTGAGTGCCCTTTCGTTAAGGGTTACGCATCCGGACTTGCCGTAGGACTTCCCGACGGACAGATGGGCAACTCCGAGGTAGGACACATGAACATCGGTTCCGGAAGAATCATCTACCAGGACCTCACACTTATCACAAAGTACATCGAAGACGGTGTCTTCTTCAAGAACGAAGAACTGTTAAGAGCAATCAACAACTGCAAGGAGAATAATTCCGACCTCCATGTCTGGGGTCTCCTCTCCGACGGCGGCGTACACTCCCACAACACACACCTCTATGCGATCCTTGAGCTCTGCAAGAGAGAAGGATTCGACAGAGTATACGTTCATCCTTTCTTCGACGGCCGTGACACGCCTCCGGCATCCGGCAAGGATTATCTCCAGGCACTTGTAGACAAGATGGCTGAGATCGGCGTTGGTAAGGTTGCTTCACTTTCCGGCCGTTACTATGCAATGGACAGAGACAATAACTGGGACAGGATCCAGACAGCTTACGATTCACTCGTACTGGGTGAGGGCGTCAAGGCAACAGATCCCGTTCAGGCTATGCAGGATTCTTACGACGGCGGCGTAACGGACGAGTTCGTTCTTCCTACCGTCATCGTTGACGGTGAGGGCAAGCCCGTTAGCGTTGTTAAGCCCAACGACTCCGTCATCTTCTTCAACTTCCGTCCTGACCGTGCGAGAGAGATCACAAAGGCTTTCTGCTACTCCGATGAGGATATCGCAGCTCAGCCCGGTGACGCTTCCGATACAAAGTGCATCAAGTACTTAAAGAGAGCAAACGGCTTCATGCCCCTCACATATGTATGCTTCAAGGACTACGATGAGCTTATTCCCAACAAGTTCGTCGCTTTCAAGAAGGAAGAGATCGTTAATACACTCGGCCAGTATCTTGCAGACAACGGCCTTAAGCAGCTCCGTATCGCAGAGACAGAGAAGTACGCTCACGTTACATTCTTCTTCAACGGCGGTATCGAAGAACCCAACAAGGATGAGGATCGTACACTCGTTCCTTCTCCCGCAGTTGCTACTTATGACCTCAAGCCTGAGATGAGCGCTCCTGAGGTTTCCGAGAAACTCGACGCAGCTATCTGCTCTGACAAGTATGATGTAGTAATCATCAACTTCGCTAACCCTGACATGGTCGGCCACACAGGTGTTCTCGAAGCAGCTATCGCAGCAGTAGAGAGAGTTGACGCTTGTGTAGGCGGTGCTGTTGAAGCAGTTAAGAAGATGAACGGCGTTCTCTTCATCTGCGCTGATCACGGCAATGCCGAGCAGATGATGAACCTTGAGACTATGCAGCCTCATACGGCTCACACAACGAACCCCGTTCCGTTCATCCTTTACAACTACGATCCCGAGTACACCCTCCGCGAGGGCGGCCGTCTCTGCGACATCGCTCCCACACTCCTTGAGATCATGGGACTTCCCCAGCCTAAGGAAATGACAGGCGAGTCACTTCTCATCAAGAAGTAATAATCCGGGAAAATACTAAAAATATTAAGGGGGCTTTCTCAGAATGATTGAGATGCCTCTTTTAATATGGCTTGAGATGAATAGCTTAAGTACCGGAATTGTTTTCAGGTTCAGTAGGTTAATTCTAATATTCGTGATTAATCAAGCTGTTTACACATTACGATCGTTTTGCCGTCGTTCTTAAATTCGGAAAATCCGAGTTTTTTATATAAACTTCCGGCTCTTGTATTATCGTGATCCACATTCAGTATTAAATAAGAAAACCCAATATTTTTACTTGTTTGACAAGCATACCTTATCATTTCGCTTCCTATCCCTTGATTACGGTATTCTTCATTCACGGCCAGATATGATAAGTACATCGTTCTATTATCCATCGGACGCAAAGACATGCCTGCAATATATCTTTTATTCAAAATATAGGCATACATTATCCGGATATTGTTCTCAACCTCGAACTCTATTCTTTTTCTTTTCTCTATGTTTTTCTCGAAATCCCAAAATGAAAAACAATTCTGAATCTCGCTGCAATCTATCCGCTTTATACTATTACCTTCAATATTCATTTTGGCATTCCTCTGTAAATATAACTGATTATATGCTGTACTTACTAATGAATTATATCAAATCCATAAATCGAATCTCTTGAATCAGTCCTCTATATCAGGAATGAAATCCAAATCAGCAAGGGGGTCTTTCAACTTCTTATAATTGTATTTAATGACTAAAGCTCTATCACCGGACTCCACATATTTATAGATCCATCTTGAGACCTTGAACTTCTTTTTGACTGCTTTGTTATCTGCATACAATCCACTGACATAAACCGCATAATAGTGATTGCGGTATTCTCGGTTGAATGCCTTCTCGGAAACTGTCACATTAGTGGCTTGAAACTCTCCTTTAGCAAAGCATTTCATTTTACGGCTATAATCCACAATGAAATATACAGCTATAAAGATAAATGGTACTGCACATATATAGATCCACGCAGTCTTAAGAAACTCCGTCCAGCCGCTATTGACTATACGCAAAAATAAAACGAATCCTGTCTGTATATGTGGAAACAGATAAAAATGGTACAAACAGGTGATGTAAATCCATTCTCTGATTGATTATTATTTATTTGATAACCTTTGCAAGGTTTGATATCAGTGTATGATCCGGCTGCAGCTGATCAGACTGATATCCGGATATTGATCGGAGGTATAGTAAATGAATAAGATCACGCGTGGAATAAAAATAGGCGCAGGTGTGATGACGGCAGCGATGAGTCTTTCGTTCGTGGGCGGTCTGCCTGTCCTGGCTCTTGGGGAAGACCAGTCAGCTCCGGGCAAGAACAGTGAAAATACACTGCTCGGGACATATGGAATGGCAAGTCCCGTAAGACCGGAAGACAGGAATGCCGGCTGGGCAGGAAGCTATGTTTACTTCGGTAATGAAGAAGGCTATCCGGTCAGGTTCAGGGTGCTCGACCCCGATACAACGGATTACGGTTCGAGAACCATGCTTCTCGACTGCGATGAATGCCTGTTTAAGATGCCTTTTGACAGCGGCAAATCCAATGTTTGGGAAAACAGCAGCTTAAGCTATTATCTGAATAATGCATTTGTAGATGAAGCCTTTTCGTATTATGAGAGCAGGGCAATCGCATTTAGCGTAAAGGATGGCGGCAAAGCTTATCCCGAAGATTCTTTCGAAGCGTTCTTTTACGGGAAGACGGTTGGTCTTAAAGGTGATTATGTTTTCGCTCTGGATGCAGCAGATATTCTAAATAAGGATTACGGATATTCGCCGGAGTCCGGCTGGGAGCTGTATGGAAATAAGTGGGATTTAGCTTCATGGCGAGCTTTTGATTATGAGACCTGGTCAGCTAATAATCACCGTAAGTCTGTTAAGGGTTCTGATAATCAGTTTGGACTCTGGTGGATCAGATCTGCATTTCCTCAGAAATCCAATCAGGCCGGTTATGCAGACTCTTCCATATATGTTTGTGATGTGGATAAAGATTCTGTCTATGTCTCTCCCGCTTTAAATATCAAAAAGGACTCCATACTCTTTTCCACAGCAGTCTCAGGCAAAGCCGGCAAGATAGGTGCTGAGTATAAGCTCACTGTTTTAAATAATGATATCGAGGTCAAAGTATCAGAAACCAGGCAACCCGTCATGGAAGGAAGAACAGTGGGTTTATACTATATTCTGTCAGGAGATGACGCGTATAAAGTAAACAACATGTCTGTTCTTATAACAGACAGGCTTTATCAGTTCGGTAATGCCAATAATGCTAATATCCTTTACTATGGTTCCTTAAGCGGAGAGTATGATTATACAACCCCTTATGATTATGAGCCTATCGTAAACTACGGAACATTCGATCTGCCTTCAGGATTTGATATCAATGGCTGGGGTGATGACTACTTTGTATATATTTTAGCCGAGAATGACAATGGTAAATATGTGACGGACATGGCAAGTTTTCCTTCATCTGTAGGAGCACCTAAGAGGATGATCGAGACAGGCTGGGTCAGTGCAGGCAGTGACTGGTATTATTATGATCAGGATGGTAACCCCGCCAGCGGCTGGGAAAAGATAAACGGTTCATGGTATTACTTTGAGAATGACGGATTAATGCACAAGGGCTGGGTCGAGGGCGGCAATACCATGTACTATACGCTGGATAACGGCAAAATGGCGACCGGCTGGCAGAAGATCGGAAAGACATATTATTTTGCTGACATTTGGTATTATTTCGGTACTAACGGTGCCATGAAGACAGGCTGGCAGCAGATCTCCGGAAAGTGGTATTATTTCGATTCCGACGGTAAGATGCATACAGAATTCTTAAAAGACGGCGGAAAAACGTATTTCTTCAAGGAGAACGGTGCGATGTTCACCGGATGGATGTCATTCGAAGGGTCATATCTGTATTTCGGATCCTCCGGCGCAATGGTGACAGGCTGGCAGTATATAAACGGCAAGTATTACTATTTTGCGAAGGATGGCCTTATGGCAGCTTCTGAATGGCGTGAAGGATATTGGTTAAACGCTGACGGTTCCTGGACATATCCTTATAAAGCCAGCTGGAAGCATAATTCCACAGGCTGGTGGTACCGCGATACTTCCGGTTGGTATGCTAAGAATGGCACACAAAAGATCGACGGTGTTGAATACACATTTAATGCAGCTGGTTATTGGATAGAATAACCGCAGTCTATATTAAGACTTGCTGATGAAACTGCCTGAGGGTTGACCGCAACTCTCAGGCAGTTTATTGAAAGGGCGTTATTTGGTGCAAGCTTCCTTATGTAAGTCTTACTGCTTATCCTTCATATGTCCATCCGTGGTCGCCATGGTAGATCATAAGTTTTGTCATGCCGCCGTCTATGCAGATGTTTTCACCGGTTATAAATCCTGCTTTCTCAGAGCATAAGAACATGACCATTTCTGCGATATCTTCAGGCTTACCGAAAAACTCTGACCCGATAAAATAAGTTTTTTCAACGCCACGGGATTTCAGACCTTTTTGAACGGCAGGCTGATAGTATCCGAACCGAGAAGCTTTTTTGCATCTGCATCGTTGACCGGTGCCGTGACGGTGATGACTCCGTAGTTGTCGATGTTGCCGGTCATGATGTCTGCACCGGACTTCAGGGTGATGACATCATCGTTCAAGGTGAACTTGCCTGAGCTCTCAAGGCCGGATGTATCGACCGTCTCAAGACTGCCTGTAACCTGGTCCAGTATCTGCTGTCTCATATCGGCATAGTCCTTGTAGCCGGCTAACTTGGCCATTGCATTGAGGCTCACGGAAGAAGTTGTTCCGAGCGTGTTGGTGATGATCTTGTCGATGTTCGTCTCCACGAATGTCTTGATGTTGCTGACGAAGGCATCGCGGTCGATGGTGACTTTATAATCGCCTTTTTGGAGCTCGAGAGTAGCCGTGATATAGATCTTGCCTTCAAGATCGGAGGGCATGCTGACGTTGAATTCCTTGGCAACATATGCCACGAACTTGTCGGTGATGTCGACTGTAGCCTCGTAGGTTCCGTCGACTGATTTGAGGTTAATGGAGAATTTCTTGTAACTTAGGAAAGCGGCGAATTCCTCTGATTCGAGATTTACCGCATACCAGGACGAACCGTTCCTTACGAGTTCGCAGGTGTAGGACAGTGTCTTGGTGTCACAGGCTTTGACGGCATCCGGTATGTCCATGATCTTCTTGAATTCCTTTCCCGCAAGGACTTCATAGTCCGCCATGGTTATGTGCATGACTATGGAACCCTTGAGGCCGTCGATCGTCAGGGTGGACTCGTCAACTTCATATTCCATGGTGTCGAGAACGGCATCGCGGAATACGGTGTCTTCCTCGCTTGGTTCGCCGTTGACATCGAAAAGTACGGCCATGTATTCAGGGATGTTGACCATGTCTGGCGATGAGACGGAAGCGGAGTTGTTTACTGCGAGCGCTATGTCATCCGTGGTTACGGACAGGGCGATCTGGTTAGCCGTGTTGATGAGGGCATTCCTGCCGATCGCAGGCATGTGGCCCAGGAAGGAGAAGAGCTCGGTGTAGCCTTTATCGTCAAGGTTTGTCACATACCATTCCTTTTCGACCAGAGCAAATTCAGTTGTGATGGTTATCTCTTTTGTGGCGCATTTGTCGACAGCATCAGCCAAAGCCTGGGCATCGTCGAAATTGCCGCCCTCAAGGACAGCCACGTCAGCTATCGTGTAGCTTATATCGACAGAAGCCTTGTCCTTTTCGAGCTTTACGGAACTGCCGTCGATGCCGGCAACGATCGTACTCATGACATGCGCTGCATAGAGCTGCTCTTCATCGGTATATGTGCTGACATCGAGCATTTCCCGGAAGGACTTCTTGAAGTCACGTCCGAGGCCGTCTGTCTTGCGTAATATCTCAGTGGAGTCGCCGAATCTTAACGAATCAGTGAATAGCGTTGCGGCCTGAAGAAGCTTGTTCTTCCTGAACAGCGAGCAGGAACACAGGAGCGGGATCAGGACCGCCGCCGCGAGGGCAGCTGTCAGGGTCTTTGCTAATGTCTTGTTCATATGTCTTTATCCCTCATCCGGTAATAACTTATATGCTCTAATAATCTTACAATACTTACCGCAGAGTGTTGCGTCAAGGTTAATATACTGTAAATCTTGGGCGGAATGGGCTGTCCGCAGGCCCCGCCGCATTGAATTTTAATAAGGTTTTTTGTAAAATTTCATTTATAAACTGAAGCCCCGCCAGGCCCCGGAATGATCAGGGAGGAAAGCCTTATGGAAAAGAAGAGACTCATTACCAGAAGTGACTTCGACGGACTTGTTTGCGCAATGCTCCTCAAGGAACTTGACATTATCGGTGACATCAAGTTCGTTCACCCTAAGGATGTTCAGGATGGCAAGGTCGATATCACCGAGAATGATATTACGACAAACCTTCCCTTTGACCCGAGGGTCGGACTTGCTTTCGATCATCACGAGAGCGAACTTTTGAGAAACAACAAGGAAGCTTTCGGCGATAAATACATCTGCATCTGCGAGAAGTCGGCTGCCAGAGTCGTTTATAACTATTACGGCGGAGCAGAGACATTCAAGACGGTAACGGAAGAGATCATGGTAGCAGTTGACAAGGGCGATTCGGCAGACTTTACGGTCGATGAGATCCTTAATCCGACAGGCTGGGTACTCATGAACTTCATCATGGATGCAAGAACGGGTCTCGGACGTTTCCATGACTTCAGGATCTCAAATTACCAGCTCATGATGGAGCTCATTGATTTCTGTACTAATCACACTATCGATCAGGTTCTCGCGCTGCCGGACGTCAAAGAGCGCACGGACATGTATTTCGAGCAGCAGGAGCTTTTCAAGAAGCAGCTTGAGGAGAACGTCAAGATCTATGACAAGGTTGCCGTCCTCGACTTAAGACCTCTTGAGACGATCTACACGGGCAACAGGTTCATGATCTACGCCATGTGGCCCGAGGTGGAGATGAGCATCCACGTTGCGTGGGGCTTCAAGAAACAGAACACGGCAGTCATGATCGGAAAGTCCATCGTAAACAAGAACGGCACCACCGATATCGGCGAGCTCTGCCTCTCGTACGGAGGCGGCGGACATACCAATGCGGGTACCTGCCAGCTCGATAATGACAAGGTGGATGCAGAGCTTCCGAACATAATCGCCAAGCTCAATGAACATAAGTAAATAAGCGACTTGACGCCGGCCGAAAGCTCTTAAACAGGCTTAAGGCCGGCTAAAGTATGCATGGGGGTAAAAATGGATCTTAAAAAGGCAGCAGCTGCATGTCTCTGCGTCCTCGTGACGGCAGGCTCTGCAGGATGTTACGGCAATTATGTGCTTAAGAGCAGCGAACCTGATCTTGCGCAGCTCACTGAGGCATATGTGGATGCCCTGAATGATTTTGATGCGGATGCAGTTCTCGGTCTTACATCTTACGAAGAGGATGATGAAGAATATAAAGACATAAAACGCTTCATGGATCCGGATTTTTCGAAAGAGACATGGGGCACCGATCTGCTGCCTGTCTGCGAGTATATCGCATCCACCATCACCATGGATTACGACAGCGATGATCTTACGGTCAATAAAGGCAGATGCATTCTTCGGGTCACATATGAGATCGTAGACTGGGACAGTGTATTTGATGTTCCCTGCGGCAGCATGGATGAGCTTATTGATAATCTTAAGGCTCAGAAAGACACTGTCAGTTACGTGGGAAGACTTACTTTCACCGGGACTGATAATGATTGGAAGATATCGAAGATCTCGGATCTTTCAGAGCTCTTTGAGTTTACGAGAGCACTGCCGGTAATACCCGAGATAAATCCCACCGAGCCGGATATCGTTGAGACAGAACCTGTTGATACGGAGCCGTCGGACATAACGCCGACGGGGATCGATCCAACGGGAACTGTATTTGCCGATACTCTTTCTAAAGCAGCCGATGATTATATCGCTGTCCTGGAGCAGAACAGAGAAGCCATTCAGAAGGTCGAGAACATCTACGGCATCAATCCGGTTGGTCTTTACGACATTACGGGCGATACGATCCCGGAACTCTACTTTTTCGCGGCTGATGACGATAAGGATAACTCTGATTCCGCAACACTCCATATCTATGCATATAGTGAATACAGGGGATGGGCACTGGAAGTGTTGAGTGTTCCCGGTATCCTTAACAACGGACAGGTAAGCGGAGAATACATATTATATTCCACAGGAAACGAACTTATCGTAACGCAGACGCACGGCGAGACGTTTACTTTGAATGTTGTTTCCCAAGTATATGATACAAGGTGGGATCAGGTATCCGCTTTCAGCCGCATGGCGGTATTTGAACGCATTTGCGAAGAGGAATATGATCCCGATACCGGTGAGAGCGCTGAGATTTACCGGTACACTCTGAACGGAGAGGACATTCAGAAAGATGAATATATGTCATCGATGAAGGACTACACGGAAAGAACGGAGATGGTCCTAGGACGCAAGTTCGTCCTGAGCTCTGCTGATCCGGAGTACGGACTCATGTCCAAACCCGCAAACAGTATGTGGGGATATGGAATTGCGGTAGAATATATTACATCATTGGTATAACTCGGCTGATATAGGAGAGAGATATGAAGTTTAGAAAGATCATTGCATCGGTATTGTGTGTCGCTCTTGCGGCAGGTTTTGCAGGCTGTGACGATTCGAAGAAATCCCAGGAGGCCATCGAAGGTCTGATCTCGGATTATGCGGAGGCGCTGAGCAATTTTGACGGCGAAGCCGTAACCGCGCTTACGAACTGGGAAGAGGATGATACGGCTTATACTGAGACCGCGTGGCTCCTGAACGGAAGCTTCTACAAAGATTCTTGCGGAGAGACAGCATACAAGGTCTGCAAGGCCGTTGCTGCGACCGTTTCCGTTGAGTATGAAAGCGAAGACATCAAGATAAATGACACCAAAGCTTCGGTTAAGGTTACATATAAGATCGCTGATTGGAAGAGCATCTATGAAGATTCGGACTATGAATACGATGAGGCCTTGAAGAACGTAAAGAAGTCGAAAGACATCCTGTCGTTCAACAGTAAGCTCAGTTTCGAACTTACAGACGGTGAGTGGAAGATCTCCAAGATCAATGATCTCTATGATGTTTTTGCCTATACCCAGACATTCCCCTATATCGATGTGCAGCCGGATCCGGTGGATCCTGATCCCACCGATACGGACCCGACCGACCCGACTGAACCGACTGATACACAGTCTGCGGATATCTCCGTGATATACGATCAGGCGGTCAAGGAATATCTCTGGTATCTCGATCAGTACAGATACGGAATCGAGAAGATCGAGAACTCTTTTAATACTGAGCCTGTAGGCATCTATGATCTCGACGGTGACGGAGTCCCCGAGCTGTATTACATCACCGAGCATACGGAAGATTACAGCGGCATATTCCATTTCTGCACTTATGACGATTATTCGGGCGAGGTATTCATCCGTGCATCTATTCCCGATGTCATCTATCAGGCGCAGGGCGGCGGATATTACATCATCTACATTACCGGAGATGAACTTATCCTTACTTACACTCACGGCGAGGAGGCCCTTTTCCATGTCGAATCTGATGTTTATTCGCTCAGCAACTGGGAGCTCCTGGACCATTACAGACGTGATGTCTATTATGAATACGATCCCGTTAACGATCTCGAGATAAACACATACGAGTATTACATGAACGATGACGTTGCGATTTCACAGGACGAATACAACGCGATATTCAAGGACTTCGTCAACAGAACGACGGTAGTGGTCGCAAGTAACTATTCTCCTCTTGCCGAGGATGTTGAGTATCCGCTCAACGCCAAACCCCGTTTGAACATGATGACCTACGACAAGGCCATAGAATATCTTGAGTCGCTGATCTGACGGGTTCAGGACTGATTTCGAAGGAGATAACCATGAAGATAAGCAAGGTAATATCATTGATCCTCTGCATGACGGTCTTTGCAGGTTGTACGGGAAACAATGACGAAGCAGCTTACAGGGATGCCTTTTTCTCGGTGCAGAGGTCGATGAACGATTATATCGCCGGCGTTATCACTTTTGATCCGGATGAGGCACGCGAAAATACGACCTGGAGTAAAAAGGATCAGGAATACAAAGATCTGTCCCGGCTCCTGGATAAAGATTTTTATGTTGAGCAAGCCGGCAGCGATGTCGCCCAGATCTATGAATACATAGCATCTACTATCGTGTTCAGCTATGAGGAAGAAAACATAAAGATCGACATGGAGAATAAGACGGCTTCTGCCAAGGTAACCTACGAGCTGGTCGACTGGCAGAGCATCTTTGCCGAGACGCATTACAGTTATGACGAAGTCATGGATGACCTCAAAGCGTCAGAGGATACGATCGAGATCAAGGGAAAGATCGAATTTGAGACTGATGAACACGGTGTCTGGAAAGTCTCAAAGAGCAAGGATATCGGTGAAGTCTTCAGTTTTGTCTATTCACTCCCGGTCATTTCCGGAACAGATCCGACTGATACTACCGGCACATGGCCTTCGGAAACTGACGGCACAGCATTCTCCGACAGTTATGACAGGGCGATAAAAGCATATATACAGATCCTGGAAGAGAACGGCGCTTCCATAAAGGCTATCGAGAATACTTTCAGTACCGATAAGACGTGCGGACTCTACGACATTAACCGTGACGGCATCCCGGAACTCTATGTGCTGATGGAAAGGCCTGACAGCGACGGTTCCGTAGGAGAGATCTCTGTGTATTCATATTTCGAATACGCTGGCGAAGCCATGGAAGTGGTCCATATCCCTAATGTTATCTATATGGCCGGAAGCGGCGGACAGTCGCTGCTCTATGTAACTGATGATGAGTTCATCGTCTCCTCGATCCACGGAGAGGACGTTCTGTACGGTTACTACACCTCCGTATACGATCACCAGTGGAATGAGACCACGCAGTATCTCCGCGAAGTCCATAACGACTACGATTACGATAATGACACATATCAGGTCACATATAAGTATTTTAAGGACGGAACCGAGATAACGGAGGAGGAGTACGTTTCCGTATTTACGGGATTTGTCGATGATGCGATCGTGGTGCTCTCAAACGACAGTTACATCGCGACCGAGGATATAGAATACAAGCTTCTCGCCAAGCCCTATATCGGCATGATATCCTGCGATTTTATGCTGGAGCTTCTGGAAAATCTCAGCTGACGATTGGAAGTAATACGATGAAGAGACTCCGGACGGCGGTATCGGTTATCCTTGCGGCATCTGTGATGCTGTCTTTGAACGGCTGCTTTAAGTTTTCCGGTGATCCAATGAGTCCGTCTTCGCTTGAGAAATATGCCAAAGAGTCCGGTGCACGGATGTTTGGTAACGCACGCGATTTCTCACACGGTTATAACGACACTTACGGTGATCTCTCACGCCTTGACGATGGCTTCTGCATCAGGGTAAAAGGCGAAGAAGACGTCAGACAGGCCCTTGATTATACTGATGATGTCTCGATGTTCTATTCTGATACGATCGAAGAGGCGACAGTATTCGTTACCGGCGATATGCGTGATTCACGCGTTTATGAGTGTTTCTTCGTGTCAGCGGTATTCGGCTCGGAAAGAGATGCCGAAGAATACTATGAATCAGCTGTTTCTGTTCATTCCGAATTCATTCCTGTCGATTATGACCAGATCTCATATTATTCCGCCGCGCTTGCAGAGAAGATCTTCGAAAATGACGAGGAGATGAAAAGACTCCGTGACGAGATGATAGAAGAACTTGAAAATCTCGGCGTGGATCCCGCAATTGTAGACGAGTGGTCCGACATGTTAGGCGAGATCGATTCGGTCGACGATGACCTTGTCTGCGAGTCCTTTGAAGAGGACGGCATCACATATACGCTCATGCAGGGCAAGAGCGGAAGCCTTACTACCAATACGGGAGTCTATCTCAAAGACAAGACGGTTTTTTATGTTTACGGTTTCGGAACGGAGCAGAAAGATCTGGATAAGAACACCGGTCCCGTCTGTGATGCCATGAAGGTTACTCCGCCGGGCGGACTTTGACGGTATCTTTGCTATTGGGGCGGGTTCTTGATAAAATATATAAAACTGTGAAATCGGAGGATACCGATCATGGATGCTTTATTATTTGCCAAGGCTGCCAGGGAAGAAAAGGATGCCATCCTTGAGAATTATCTCGGAAGCGCCGATACTCCTGCCGGCGAACAGATCGCAAAACTAAAGGCTGCCGGAGCAAGCGATGAGCTCCTTAGAGAAGTCTTTGACTCGGTCCTTACCGATTGTTTTTATAACATTCTCCTCGGTATAGACGGACAGATGCCGATAGGCTCCCTGGGTGAGAGAAGCTACAGGCTCCTGGCTCCCGACAGCACCGTTATCTCGAATTCGAGCGGTACACTTGCTGAAGCCGCATATGAAGCATTTTACGGTGAGGAAGGCTGAGAACAGTTTAGGAAAAACGGTATTTAAGTCAGGGGTTGTCTCAACGGTGTTGAGATAACCCTTTTTACATGGTCCGGCTTATACGGGCGTCCAGACAAACCAGACGAAGAGATATCCTGTGAGGACTGCTGTGAGAGTGAAGGGGATACCGATCTTCATGAAGTCACCGAAGCTTACCTCATAGCCTTCCTTGCGCAGCATGCCGACACCGGCAATGTTGGCGGATGCTCCGATCGGAGTCAGGTTGCCGCCCAATGTGGCGCCGACAAGGAGACCGAAGAACAGGAAGTGAGGTTCTACGTTCATGGCTGCAGCTACGCTCGCGAGGAGAGGGAGCATCGTTGCCACATAAGGGATGTTGTCGATAAAAGCGGATATGATGACCGAACCCCAGACGACCACCGTGAAGAGGACGAACTTGTTGTTGCCGCCGACACCTGCGATAAGGTTAGCGAGGTCATCTATGAGTCCGACTTCCTTTATGGAAGCGATAACGACAAAGAGGCCGAGGAGCAGGAGCATTGTATCGTAGTCCATAGCCTTGAGGGAATGGACCATGCCCTTGGTGGACTTCTGCTTGAAGAGTTCCCAGATTATCGTAAGGATTCCGCATGCCATGCAGATGATGCCGTTTGTCGTGGGCGGAGTGTCAGGGATAAAGGAGGCGATGATGAGAAGGACGACGTGTCCGAGCATCGTGATCGTGGGGATGTAGTCCGTAACCTTCGTGTGCTCGTCGCTCGTTACCGGCTGGCGGTTCTTCCTGAAGAGGAACATCATGATCGGGATCGTGAGAAGCGCTCCGAACTCTGTGGCAAAGAACATTCCGAGTTTCCCGTCCATCCAGAAGAAGTCGTTGAAGTTCATATGGTCAGCTGCCGCAAGCATGATGGAGGTGGTGTCGCCGACAAGCGTTGCCGCACCCTGGAGATTCGAAGATACGGCTATGGAGATTATCATGGGGACAGGATTGATCTTCAGCTTTTTGCAAATGGCCAGTCCGACTGGCGCTACCATGAGAACGGTGGCGACGTTGTCGATGAATGCGGAAATAATGCCGGAGAACAGTGACATTATGATCGTGACCCACATGACGTTGGGAGAGAGCCTCAGGAGCGCTTCAGCTATCTTGTTCGGCATCTTGGATTCGATGAAGTAGTCCACGATGACCATGGTTCCGAATATCATCATGAGCACGTTCCAGTCGATCGACGGGAGAACATTGCTCAAAGGCAGGACCTGACCGATCAGCATGACGGCGGCCGCTGCCAGCGCAACGATCGCACGGCGCTTCGGCAGGATTATCATGAGCACGTACATGAGTACGAATACCGCTATGGCAAATATCTTCATCTATTACCCCTCACTTCTCTTTGGAACTGAAGACCAGTTTCTGCTGTACCGTATAACTGACGAGGAACAGCAACGTGTCTACTATACACTTGATGACCGTCTCATTGATGACCGGGAGAAGGAAGACGATAAGGCTTACGATCCCTGCGCTCAGACACATCTGGATGATAGCAAGAAGTGCATACTTGGTGAGCGAAGCGCCTTTTGAGGCGCGGCTCCTGAATACGAATTTATAGTTTATCAGATAATTGTAGACTGCCGAAATGACCCTCGCACCGACCGTCGCGATGGAGACGAAGAGCAGCGGAAAGGCTTCTTTGAAGCAGAGTACGAAAAGGTGGAAAAGCAAAATGTCAATGATGAAGGACGACAGGGAGGCAAAGACGAACTTGATGAACTTCCTTCCCAGTATCCTGTATATCCTTATCGAATCCTTGAAAGGATCGAAATGAGTCTGGTGGTTCTCTTTTGAATCGTAGACTGTCTTGATCGGGATCTCCGTGAGTCCGTATCTTCCGGCGCACTCGAGGAGCATCATGGTCTCATATTCGAACCTTTCGCCCTTGCAGTCGATGAGCTCGGTCATGAACTTGAAGGGAATGCCGCGGAGACCTGACTGGGTGTCGCTGACTTTCATTCCGGAGACATAGGCGAAGACCTTGATGGTGATGGTATTGCCGAACCAGCTCTTCCAGGGGATCTCTTTTTTATTGAATTCCCTTACTCCGAGAATAAGATCGTCAGGGTGTTCTTTAAGTGATGATATTATCTCTGAGATGCATCCGGGAGTATGCTGTCCGTCGGAATCGGCGGTAACGCAGCCTAAAGCGCCGGGCATATTGTCGCGGATATATTCGAAAGCGGTCTTGAGCGCTCTGCCTTTTCCACGGTTGGGGCGGTATGATATGAGCCTGCCCCCGCGTTCCTTGATGAGAGCTTCGGCCTGTTCGAAAATGTGATCGTACTCTTCAGAAGAGCCGTCGTTGACGATGATAACGGGACCCATGTCTTTTCCGTTAAGAGCATTGAGCAATGTAATGAGCCTGTCATCAGGTTCATAGGAGGGTATTACTATCGGAACAAGTGCCGAACTGTTTATCTCATCTTTTCCCATAGCAACTATATTAACATATTACTTCAGGCTGACTTTGGCTTATAAAGGACCTTGAGAAGGATCGGTGCGAGGATCGAACTTACGAGGATCATGAGGATGACTGCCGTGAAATAATCGGAGGTGATGAGCCCTGCGTTGAGACCTTTCTGCGCTGTAATGAGCGCGACCTCGCCTCTGGTCATCATGCCGATGCCGATCTTCAAAGAATCGTTCCAGTTAAACCTGCAGATCTTTGCCGTGGTGCCGCATCCGATGATCTTTGCTATGCATGCGACGAAAACGAATGCAACGGAGAAGAACAGGAGCATCGGGTTCATGCTCTCAAAGGAGACCTTGAGGCCGATGCCTGCAAAGAATATAGGCGCAAATACCATGTAGGAGCTGACGTCGACCTTGCGCTCAACATACTTGACGTCGTGGAGGTTGCAAAGGACAACACCTGCTACATAAGCGCCCGTGATGTCTGCGATTCCGAAGAACCTTTCTGCGACATAAGCCATTATGATGCAGTAAACGAGTGCTGCTATCGGGATACGCCTGGTGTGTTCGTATCTGGCATCGAGCCACTTGAAGGCCTTGTATACGACAAAGCCCGTGATTATTGCGATCGCAAAGAACATTATGGCCTTGAGCATCGTGATCCATACGGAAGAGCCGGAGCCCTTTGCGCTCAATACGAATGTGAGGACGACGATACCGATGACGTCGTCGATTATGGCTGCGCTTACTAAGGTCGTACCGACGGTGCTGCTGAGCTTACCGAGCTCCTTGAGTGCGGCTACCGTGATGCTGACGGATGTGGCGGCCATGATCGTTCCGATGAAAAGTCCCTTGATGAACTGCTCGGAACCGATAGGGCCGAAGCCGTAGAAACACATAAAGAGAAGTGCACCGAGCACGAGAGGAACGAAGACGCCTGCACAGGCGATGGCTGTTGCCTTGAGGCCCGTCTGCTTGAGTTTCTTCATGTCGGTGGAAAGACCGGCTTCGAACATGAGCATGATGACGCCGATCTCGGCCATCTTGTTGATGAAGTCGGATTGGTCGACAAAGCCCAAAACGGCAGGTCCTATAAGAAGACCTGCGATGATCTCTCCGACGACCTCAGGGGCGTGGAGCTTCCTTGCCAGGATACCGAATATCTTTGCGGTAAGGAGTATCAGAGCTATATCAAGTAAAAATGAAAGGTTTTCCAAAACTGTCACTCCCAATCAGTGTTCAAAAAGTTGCCGGAAATCTGCACTGCTACTAGTTATAACACGCAAAAAATAATGCAACAGACTGCATATTATACAAACTTCTTCTTTTAATAAGGTGATTAAGGCGTAAAAATGTTATTATATGGTGTCAATCCATGACCTGATATAAGGTCTTAAGGGCGGAGGCATTTGATGAAACAGCTTGAATATCCTTACGATTCCGATTTTATCCTTCGCAAGAAGAAGGCGATCAGAAGAGAGCTTTTGGCAAGGGAAGGGATCCGGTATATCGAAAAGAAGATCGCCATACTGGGCGGGTCGACGACAAGCGACATCAAACTGATATTAGAGCTTTTCCTCCTGAACTACGGCATCAAGGCCGAGTTCTATGAGTCTGAATACAACAAATACTATGAGGATGCCGTTTTCGGCAATCCCGAACTCGATGAGTTCAAGCCGGACCTCGTTTTCGTGCATACAACGACAAGGAATATCGCAAGGTTCCCTCAGGTAACGGATTCAGCCGAGCAGATCGACACACTCCTCGAAGAGACGATGGCAAGGTTCGAGCAGATCTGGAGCGCTCTTGAGCAGCGCTACAAGTGCACGGTCATCCAGAATAATTTCGAGCAGCCGTTTTACAGGCTCCTCGGAAACAGCGACTTTACGAATATCCACGGAAGGCTCAACTTCATAAACAGGCTTAATGAGGGGTTCTGTTCATACGCCCAGGCGCATCAGAATTTCTTCATCAACGACATTAACTACGTCTCAGCCGTATACGGCATAAAGAAGTGGGCAGATCCCGGCGACTGGTACAGATATAAGTATGCGCTGAGCGTATCTGCGATACCTGACTTTGCATTCAATCTCGCTCACATAATCAAGGCGGTCTACGGCCGGAACAAGAAGGCGTTCGCGCTCGACATGGACAACACCCTGTGGGGCGGCATCGTGGGAGATGACGGACCCGAGAACATCAAGGTAGGTCACGAGGATGCCGAGTCCGAGCTCTTCACCGAATTCCAGCAGTACATCAAGGCGCATAAGGACCTGGGCATCCTTCTTACCGTCGCTTCAAAGAATGACGAGGAGAATGCCCTGGCGGGCCTTGCAAGGCCCGATTCCACGCTGAAGCAGGATGACTTCATCCTCATTAAGGCCAACTGGGAGAACAAGGACCGCAATATCTCCAATATCGCTCAGGAGCTCAACATCGGCGCCGACAGCTTCGTCTTCGTTGACGACAACCCCGTCGAGAGGGCTCTGGTGGAGACGCAGATCCCGGGCATTTCCGTTCCAGAGGTAGGTGCTCCCGAGACATACATCGATGTTATCGATTCGAACGGTTTCTTTGAGGTCACTGGGATATCAGAAGAAGACCTCAAGCGCGGCGGAATGTACAAGGCAAACATGGAGCGCGCAAAGGCTTCCGCAACGTTTGATAACTACGACGATTATCTGAAGTCGCTCGAAATGAAGGCCGAGATCAAGCCATTCTCACCCGTATACATGGCGAGGATCGCAGAGCTTACCAACAAGAGCAACCAGTTCAACCTTACGACAAAACGCTGCAGCCAGGCCGAGATCGAGTCTTTTGCTTCAGACCCTTCATATATCACGCTCTATGGAAGGCTCGAGGACAAGTTCGGCGACAACGGCGTCGTTGCGGTAACTTTCGGCCATGAGGAAGACGGCGTATTTCATATCGATCTGTGGCTCATGAGCTGCAGGGTGTTAAAGCGCGGTATGGAATTTGCAATGATGGATGAGCTCATCTCTGAGGCAAAATCAAGAAATATCACAAAGATCAAAGGCTATTATTATCCGACAGCAAAGAATAAAATGGTCAGTGATTTTTACGCCCTCCAGGGCTTTACAAAGATAAACGAGACAGAAGACGGATCAACGGAGTGGCTTTTGGATCTCGCTGAACCGCACAAGAGCGGCAACATCGCGATCAAGGTCAACTGACGGAAAACGTCTTTGCAAGGAGATAAGGAAATGACAAGAGAAGAAATCTACGACAAGCTTAACGAAGTGTTTCAGGATGTTTTCGACGATGAGGAAATCACGGTAAACGATTCCACGGTCGCATCCGATGTCGACGGCTGGGATTCGCTTGAGCACATCAACCTGATCGTTGCTGTGGAGAGATGCTTCGGCATCAAGTTCACGATGGGCGAGACAACGGGACTAAAAAACGTCGGCGAGATGGTAGACAAGATAATCGCCCATCTCTCATAAGGAATCACGGATGTCGCTGGTATCCTCGCTCTTCCTGGTCTTTGTCGCGGCAGTACTGCTGCTCTACTACGTCGTACCCAAGAACTTCCGTATCTGGGTGGTGTTGTTGGCAAGCCTCGCATTTGCGGGATTCTTAGGCTTTTACACTCTGGTCTTTGTTTTGATATCCGCGGTTCTCTGCTATATCGGAGGGCTTTTGGCAGGTCCTTCGAAGAGCAATGCTTTCCGCAATGTCTTTACCGTGATCACTGTGGTGATAAACATCGCGCTGCTCTGTGCCGTCAAGTACTACAACGTAATCGGGCTTGCGGCTGAGAGATTAAATCTCCTTTTCGGCGCGACAAAGGATACGAATACATTCTTCCTTTATGCGGTCCCCGTAGGAATGTCTTTCTACGTCCTCCAGACAACAGGCTACATACTGGACTGCAGATGGGAGAAGATCGCGCCCGAAAAGAACTTCTTCAAGGTGCTCCTGTTCTCGACATATTTCCCGCAGCTCATGTCGGGTCCTATGAATACGTATGCTTCGCTTTCGGCAGAGTTCGAGAAGGCGAAGGAAGTGAAGTTCTCCTTTTCGCGCATCGCCGACGGAGCCGTCAGGGTGGCGTGGGGTTTCTTCAAAAAGCTCGTAATAGCCGAGCGCGCTGCGATCGTGGTCAACATGGTCTTCGGCGACCACCAGGTCTTTACCGGGTGGTATGTGCCGATCGGCGTGTTCTTTTTCGCCATCCAGCTCTACTGCGATTTCTCTGGATGCATGGAAGTCGTCATTGGCGTATCCCACATGTTAGGCATAGAACTGCCCGAGAACTTCAACTGTCCGTTCTTCTCGAAAACAGTCAAGGAATACTGGAGAAGATGGCATATCACGCTTGGAGCATGGCTCCGTGACTACCTCATGTATCCGATCCTCAAGAGCGAGCTGCTGATAAAGATTGGCGACTGGTCGAAGGCAAAGTTCGGCAAGAAGAACGGCAAGAAAGTACCAACATATATTGCCCTGTTCATCCTCTGGTTCGCAGTCGGTTACTGGCACGGCGGTCTTTGGAACTATGTCATCGGTTCGGGTATCCTGCATTTTATTTATATAGTGCTCGGCATGATCTTCGAACCTCTTTTCAAGAACATCCGTCCTAAGATCGGTGCTGACAAACTCTATTTCAGGATATTCCAGTCCGTCCGCACATTTATACTTATGCTCACGGGCTTTGTATTCTTCAGGTCGGCAACGGTCATGGATGCACTCGACATGTATGTCGCTATTTTCCGCAGGGGAGGCGCTGCTCTCAACTGGGCGAATTTCTCCTCTTCGGGCATGAACCTCTCAAACCTCATCGTGCTTATTGCTGCCGTGCTGCTCGTTGCCGCAGTTGATGCATATAAGTACGTTCCAAGTGAAGACGCCGAGCCCAAGTCGGCCATCGCTTTCTTAAGGAGCAAGGGAACAGTTCTTTTGTGGGCAGCATTTATGGTGCTCGTAGTTGCAACGTTGATATTCGGAATGTATGGCCTTGGCTATGATTCCGGTTCATTTATATACGCCAGGATCTGACGAAGGAGGATTTTAAACATGAACATTGTTTGTCTTGATATGGAAGGTGTTCTGGTACCTGAGATATGGATCGAGTTCTCGAAAAAAACAGGTATTCCCGAACTTACGCGCACGACCAGGGATGAGCCTGATTACGATAAGCTCATGCACTGGAGACTCGGGATCTTAAGAGAGCACGGTTTGGGTCTTAAGGAGATCCAGGACGTTATCGCCCAGATCGATCCTCTCCCGGGCGCGAAGGAATTCCTTGATGAACTCAGGAAGGACATGCAGGTCATCATCATAAGCGACACGTTCACGCAGTTCGCCATGCCTCTGATGGCAAAGCTCGGTTATCCGGCTCTTTTCTGCAACTCGCTGATAGTCGGCGAAGACGGCATGATCGAGGACTTCAAGATGAGGATCACTGACTCCAAACTGTCCACTGTACGTGCGCTGCAGTCGATCGGTTTCGACACCATCGCATCAGGCGATTCATATAATGACCTTGCCATGATCAAGGCATCGAAGGCAGGGTTCCTTTTCAAGAGCACCGAAAAGATCATTGCCGACAACCCGGACATCCCGGCTTTCGAGGAGTTTGACGAGCTCCTGGCTGCAATCAGGGCAGTTCCGGATTCCAACTGATCTTTTCATATCAGATAACGGCCGTTCCGGATGAAGGATCATCTGAGGCATAATAAAACAAACATGATGTTAAGGGGGTATAAGATGAAGGCGAAGTCTCTATGGAAAAAGATTACTGCAGCTGTTCTGACTGCAGCGTTGAGTGCGGCTCTGATACATGGTCTTTCGGGTGACAATACCGTTAATGCGAAAACGGCAGATATTTTGATAACAACCGCAGGATGTACCGTCAACTTACCCTTGGACGGAACTGCGCCGGATATGAAGCCTGTGGCGTGTGATCTTGATAAGTATTATGTTGAACTTGATTACTGGTATCCCAGACAAAGCCCCTATCCGCATATGGAATCCACGGACCGGTTCGAAGAAGGCAAGGAATATTTTGTCAGGATCAAATTTTATCCTAAGGATGGATACAAATTTGATGATAATACTGTTTTTTACATCAATGGCGACATCGCTCACAAATACGGGTCGGGTCTTGATGACTATGAACCCCTGGAATCGCTGTTTACCTGCGGGACGTCGAAGACGGAATTGCTGCCTTCCGTAAACATTACCATAACCAAGCCTGTAGTGGGTGCAAGCCCTGATATGTTTCCTGTATCGAGCGATACGTCAAAATACAAAGTCGTATTCTGTTACTGGTATATTTATGAATATCCGTACTGGCATCTTACCTCTGACTATGTTTTCGAAGAGGGTAAGACTTATGCCCTCAGAGTGATGGTCATACCCAAAAACGGTTATAAGACTGATTTCAATGACACGAAATTCTACGTTAACGGTGAATACAGATTTCAGATGTGGGCGCTTAACGGTGCGGAAATGAAGTATAAACCTGTTAAGGAAGGGTGGTATCTCACTAACGGTGAGTATTATTACTACACCGATAATGTGCTTCAGAAAGGCTGGTTCCTTGACGGTAATTGCTGGTATTATGCGGATACGGTTACCGGCGTCATGGCCAAGTTCTGGCAGCAGATAGACGGTGCCTGGTATTACTTTGGTTCCAATGGTCAGATGCGTACGGGCTGGCAGCAGATCGGCGGCGTCTGGTATTACTTCGGAACTAACGGAAAGATGCGCACGGACTGGCAGCAGATCAGCGGCAAGTGGTACTACTTCGGCAGCAACGGAAAGATGAGAACCTCCTGGCAGCAGATCGGCGGTACCTGGTACTACTTCGAATCATCAGGCGCGATGGTAACCGGCTGGAAACAGATCAGCGGAACGTACTATTTCTTCAAAACAAACGGCGCTATGGCCGCAAATGAGTACTGCGGCGGTTACCGTCTCGATGCTGACGGCAAGTGGACATACACTTACAAGGCATCCTGGAAGAAGGATTCCAAGGGCTGGTGGTATGGCGACTCGAACGGCTGGTATGCAAAGAACGAGACATGGAAGATCGACGGAAAGAACTATAATTTCGATAAGTCTGGTTACTGTACAAATCCGTAAATACGGCGATCAAAGATAAAACAACGGAGAGGTTATCTTGCCTGTGGTGAGATAACCTCTTTTAGTACCGGTCCTGAATTTTAAGGGTCAGTCTTTATATGCTTTCGGCAGATTCCAGCCGTAGTGTGCCGCGCAGAATCTGATCGCACAGACAAAGAAAAAGCCGGCGAGCATCGCCGCTTCAGAAGATCCCGTGACCATGTAGATGATATATACGACCGCAGCACCGACAATCGAGGCGCATGCATAGATGTGTTTTACGAAGATGTAAGGCATCTCCAAAGAGAGGACGTCCCTTAAGACGCCGCCGCCGACGCCTGTTACGACGCCGAGGAAGATGACGAGAAAGGCATTGCCAGCAAAAGGTCCCAAAAGACCGGTGTGAACACCGTCAGCCGTAAATGCCGCAAGGCCGATCGTGTCGAACCAGAAAAAGACCTTGTCGTAGATCGCGCGTGTCTTTTCCGAAACGTTCTTCTTGTGCTTGTGTTCCCACCAGACAAATATGAAGGTTATGTTGGCGGTGACAGCCGCTATGATTACAAACAAAGGGTTCTTGAAGGCTGTCGGAGGCGTGGAGCCCGTTACGATATCCCTGATTATGCCTCCGCCGGTTGCCGTGAGGAGCGCGAGGATGTTGACACCGAAGATGTCCATCTTTTTACGGATGCCCGCCATGGCGCCGGACACTGCAAATGCGACAGTGCCTATTATGTCCGTGATCAAGATGAAGAGTTCGGTATCCATAGATGCAATTATATATGTTTTCTTCTTCCTGAGAAGCCCGCGAATATTTGACAGTTGCCTCTCCCATAAATAAAATATTTAAATCTATATAGGCGGAGGCATTTTCGCATGGCTGCGATTACCGATTGCGAGCATCTCGTGCAGTACTACGAGACCGATCAGATGGGAGTCACCCATCACTCTAATTACATCAGGTGGTTCGAGGAAGCGAGGACCAAGCTCTTTGAGGAGATTGGTCTGGGATATAAGGGAATGGAAGAGATGGGGATCATAAGCCCCGTCGTAGGTCTGACCGCCAAGTATAAGACAATGGCAAAGTATTGTGATACGGTCGTTATCAGGGCCGAGATCACTAGATATACGGGTGTGAGATTCGATATCAAATACACTGTTTTCGACAAGGAGACAGAGCAGGTAAGATGTACGGGAACGAGCGAGCATTGTTTCATAAGCCGTGAGGGAAAGGTGCTCTCGCTTCAGAGAACGAATCCTGAGGCTCATGCGAGATTCGATATGCTCGTCAACGGAAAGGAAGGCTGACATATGGCAGACATCATCATCGTAGGTGCAGGTCCGGCGGGACTCTCGGCAGCGATCTATGCAAGACGCGCCGGAATGGATACCGTTCTTTACGAGGCCGAGATGTACGGCGGCCAGATCGTAAACACTCCCGAAGTCGAGAACTATCCTGCCATTGCGAAGATCTCAGGCTTTGATTTTGCACAGGACTTATACAACCAGGCGGTGAACCTCGGTGCCGTGCTCGAGTTTGACAAGGTCACTTCGGTCACGAAAACGGAAACCGGCTTTGAAGTTGCGCTCGAATCTGGAAAGACCGATACCTGTAAGGCAGTGATCCTCGCGGTAGGTGCTTCGAACCGTCATCTCGGCATCGCCAGGGAAGACGAGCTTCTCGGCAAAGGCATTTCCTATTGCGCCACATGCGACGGTTCGTTTTATAAGGGCAAGACAGTTGCGGTTAACGGCGGCGGAAATACTGCTGTAGAAGATGCCATATATCTTGCAGGTATCGTGGACAAGGTATATCTTATACACCGCAGAAACGAATTCAGGGCTGAGGATGTGCTTGTTGAAGCGGCAAAGAAGCTTCCGAACCTTGAGATCGTAACGCCTTATACGATCGGGACCCTTTTGGGCGATCCCAAGCTCTCAGGCGTTGAGGTCATCAGCAAGGAAGACGGCAGCAAGAAGACTATCGATGTTGACGGACTCTTCGTTGCCATAGGACAGGAGCCTAAGACAGCTGATTTCAAGGATCTAGTCACACTGCAGGGCGGATACATCGAAGCAGGCGAGAACTGCAAGACAAATGTCGAAGGAATCTTTGCTGCAGGCGATGCGAGAGTCAAGAAGGTAAGACAGCTTACGACGGCCTGCGCTGACGGTGCGGTTGCGGCACTTGCTGCGATAGACTATATCAAGCTCGGTGTTTGATAAAAGAGATAACAATTTGTTGGAGGAATATATGTACAGAAATGTTTTCGACGTGCTTGAAGAGAGAGGTTACTTCTCACAGGCAACACACAGAGATGAGATCTACGAGTTATTGAGCAAGCCCGGTGTTTCTTTCTACATCGGATTTGACCCGACAGCTGATTCACTTCACGTAGGCCACTTCGTTCAGATGATGGTTATGAGCCACATGCAGAAGGCAGGCCACAGACCTATCGCTCTCATGGGCGGCGGCACGGGTATGATCGGCGATCCTTCCGGACGTACCGACATGCGTCAGATGATGACAGTCGAGACCATCGACCACAACGTTGAGTGCTTCAAGAAGCAGATGGGCAAGGTCGTTGATTTCTCTGACGGCAAGGCTCTCATTGTTAACAACGCAGACTGGCTCAGAAATCTTAACTACATTGAGTTCTTAAGAGAAGTCGGTGCACATTTCTCAGTAAACAAAATGCTTACTGCTGAGTGCTATAAGCAGAGACTTGAGAAGGGCCTCTCATTCCTTGAATTCAACTACATGCTCATGCAGGGCTACGACTTCTACTACCTCCACGAGAAGTACGGCTGCGATCTTGAGTTCGGCGGCGACGACCAGTGGTCAAACATTCTCGCAGGCATGGAGCTTGTACGCCGTAAGAAGGGTGAATCCGTTTACGGTCTCACATTCACACTTCTCACAAACAGCGAAGGCAAGAAGATGGGTAAGACAGCAAAGGGTGCTGTATGGCTCGATCCCGAGAAGACACCTGTCTTCGACTTCTACCAGTACTGGAGAAACGTTGATGATGCTGACGTCATCAAGTGTATGAAGCTCCTAACATTCCTCGAGATGGATGAGATCAACGAGTATGCAAAGCTTAAGGATTCAGCTATCAACGAGGCAAAGAAGAGACTCGCTTACGAAGTTACAAAGATCATTCACGGCGAAGAGGCAGCAAATATTGCAAAGAAGACTGCAGAGGATCTTTTCGAGAACGCAGGAAGATCTGAAGACATGAAGACAACTGAGATCACGAACGATGAGCTTAATGCCGGCATGCAGATCGCCGATGCTCTCGTTAAGGCAGGTCTCATGAAGTCCAAGGGTGAAGCAAGGAGAATGATCCAGCAGAAGGGTGTATACCTTAACGATAATGTCGTTGAGGATCAGTTCTATGAGCTCAAGGAATCCGACTTCGATGCCAACGGAGAGGCTATCGTTCGTAAGGGCAAGAAGAACTATCACAGATTAAAACTCGCCTGATATTTCTGATATAGCTAAGTATCTGATAAGGAGTTGTCATTTGGCAGCTCCTTTTTTTGTCATTTCACGGATGCGGTATCAGGATGTTCTGTTCGTTGAAATGGGTTCTTTTGAGGCGTATTATCAAATTATTCTCATTCATAACAGGGGGCAGATCATGAATAGACATCACGTTCTTACTATTGCTGCTGTTGCATGCTCAACGCTGTTCCTGTTTTCGGGCTGTGCGTCATTTCAGCCCATAGAGGATGAGAATGTCTTCATTGATGTTCTTGATAAGGCTGCCGGCGTTGAAGAAGATGAGACGATCAGCGAAAAGAATGCAAAGATCTCCGGAGGCAGGACGGAGTACCTTATCGCATACGATGACGGCGATATAGTCCTTACATATATCAGATTCAATGATAAAGACGATGCGATGACATATTTCACGGAGTTCTATAAAGACTTTGAGGATGCCATCGAAAACAGGGACTTTGACGGTAATAACCTGCGCTCCGTGTCCAGGACGCGCGGCTATATCGTGTTTGACGGTGAACTCGGTGACGGCAGGGAATTAAGCGTTTTCAATGCCGGTGACATGTATAAGACTTATTTCGCAGAAGATACCGAACTTTACGGCGGGATATACGTAAACAAGAATGTTTATATAGAGGCTTATTCCGTTGACGGAAGCAAGCGCGACAAGGAAAAGATCGCGAATGTGCTGAAGCAGCTGGATTTCCCCAAACCGTAAAACAGATAAATAACATGTCAGGAAAAGCTGTCCCGATGCGGTGATCCGCTCGTGGGACGGCTTTTATTTTGCGCCTTTTCCGGGCCTTGTACGAATAATGGGACCGTGTCAAAAAAGGACGGAAAATACTATTTACAAACATATGTTCGCGGTGATAGAATGTCGGCACCTAAGGAAAACAGGAGGTGCTGATCATGGCGGAGCAGGGCATGAGATATACATATGACGGTACGTTTGAGGGTTATCTGTGCGCGGTGCTCGCGGCTCTCAGGTCGGGCCGTGTGCCTGCCTCCATAACGGACCGCAGAGCATACGGCCCGGATGACGGAGCAGTCAACATCGTGACCAGTTTCAGTGATGCGCAGTATCTTTTTTCCACAATCTCGGCGAGGAGCAGCGCCGAGGTCCAGCAGATGACCGCAGATTATTTCCTGACGGACAGCAGATGCCTTGAGATAAATCTCTACAAGATGATCTTCTGTGCTCTTAAATACGGAGCCCGGATAGCAGAGGATTATTCGAGCGCCATGATGAATGGGATACAGATGGCGATAAGGGATCTATACCGGGAAGCGCAGTCCGTCTTACAGGAACTGGATTTTTATATGGGGGAGGAGGCCTCGTGCGTTGTGATAGATCCGCACAATTCCGTGCTCCCGATAATAAGAAAACCCGTTCTGAACAGGCGCGATATAGACGATCTCATCATCTATGACAAGAGGCACTGCCTGCTTCTCGAGCGCTGCTCCGGACAAAATATGCTGCTCGACATATCCGATTTCCCGATGCCCGAATTCAAGGACCCGGTCGAGGCATATAACTGCTTATGGCCGTTTGTAAGGGACAGCCGCTTTGACGTGAGGAACATACCCGGACAAAAGAAGAGCGGCTCCGCGATAGAGCCGCTCTGGTTAAAAGCTTCTTAAAGGCTTTGCTGATCACTTCTGCTCTTCAGCAGCTCTGATAGCCTTTCTCATGATCTTGCCGTTGAATGTCTTAGGAAGTTCATCAACGAATTCAACTATACGGGGATACTTGTAAGGAGCAGTCTTCTCCTTAACGTAGTGCTGGATCTCTTTCTTGAGTTCTTCAGTACCCTCAGTTCCCTTAACGAGCGTGATGGTGGCCTTTACGACGATACCTCTTACGCCCTGCGGATCGGGAGCACCGGTAACAGCACACTCGAGTACATAAGGAAGCTCCATGATGACGTTCTCGATCTCGAAGGGTCCGATACGGTAACCGGAAGACTTGATGACATCGTCCGTACGACCGACATATGAGATATATCCGTCCTCATCCATCCATGCGGTATCGCCTGTGTGATACCAGCCGTCGTGCCATGCATCGTTTGTAAGATCAGGTGCGAGGTAGTACTGGAGGAAGAGTCCCTTCGGGTGATAGTTCTGTGTATTGATGCAGATCTCGCCTGTCTCACCCGGCTTGCATACATTGCCGTCGGGATCAAGGATCTTAACGTCGTAGAGCGGGTTGGGCTTGCCCATGGAACCGAGCTTGATCTTCGAACCAACGAGGTTAGCGATAACGAGAGTTGTCTCGGTCTGACCGAAGCCTTCCATAAGCCTGATTCCGGTAGCTTCCATGAACTTGTTGAAAACCTCAGGGTTTAGAGCTTCACCGGCAGTAACGGCATACTTGAGTGAAGACAGATCGTACTTGGAGAGGTCTTCCTTGATAAAGAATCTGAACATCGTCGGAGGTGCGCAGAATGTAGTGATGTTGTACTTTTTGAACATGGGCAGGATCTCCTCTGCCTTGAAGCGGTCGAAGTCAAATGTGAAGACAGGTGCTTCGCAGAGCCACTGACCGTAGAGCTTGCCCCAGAGTGCCTTACCCCAGCCTGTATCAGAGATGGAGAAGTGGAGACCGTTAGGATCAACATTCTGCCAGTACTTGGCTGTCGGGATATGACCTATTGCATACATATATGAGTGCAGAGCCATCTTAGGATAGCCTGATGTACCGGAAGTAAAGAACATTACCATCGGATCGTAGCCGCATGCATAATCAGCAGGACGCTCGAATACGTCAGAGCAGTTCTTGAACTCCTCGTTGAAGTCGTGCCATCCGGGTCTTGAACCGTTGCAGAGGATGAGTGTCTCAACTCCGCATGCCTTTGCTGCCTTCTCTGCTTCGTCTGCAGCATCGTCATCTGCAGTAACAAATACTGCCTTAACGCCTGCAGCGTTGAAACGGTATTCGTAGTCGTGGTCACGGAGAAGGTGGGTGGCAGGGATTGCTACGGCGCCTAACTTTTCGAGGCCCATCATGGCGAACCAGAACTGGTAGTGGCGCTTAAGAACGAGAACGACCTTGTCGCCCTTGCCGATGCCCAGAGACTTGAAGTAGTTCGCTGCCATGTTGGAATATTTCTTGATGTCAGCGAAGGTGAATCTCTTCTCGGTTACGCAGTCTTTTGCGACCCAAAGCATTGCGAGCTTGTCGGGGTTCTTGTCAGCGATAGCGTCAACGCAGTCGAATGCGAAGTTGAACTTCTTGCATGCGGGAACGTTTACGTCGACATCGACCAGTGTGCCGTTCTCGTCAAGGATGCCATTGAGATAGTGTGTGTAAACAGCATCTTCAAGGTTTGCTGCATCAACGTTTGTAACGTTGTCGGTGCGCATCTCTTCTGAATTGTAAGGCGTGGTGTAGTTTTCACCCTTGCCCCATGCCTCGGGATTCAGGATGATCGCATAGAATACGCAGTCCTCGCCGCCCAAAGCGAACTCGCCGTGGGGCTGAGTGGAGTCGAAATAGATGGAGTCGCCTTCGTGAAGGACTTCGGAGGAATCGCCGATGATGACCTTCAATGTTCCCTTTACGACGATGTTCATTTCCTGGTAGTTGTGTGATACGAGGTGGTAGGGAGGATTCAAAGCTTCCTCGGAATAAGGAACGACAACGCGGAAGGGCTCGCAGAGCTTGTTCTTGAACCTGGATGCAAGACGCTGGTACTTGTAGCCCGTGCGTCTTGTGATGGGGCTGCCCTGACCGTTTCTGGTTACCGCGTATTCCTTAAGGGAAGGGGAAGATCCTTCCATTATGTCCGAGATCTCAACGCCCGCAAGATTGGCAAATTTATAAATGAATGTGAAGTTGAAGTCCTGGGTGCCTTCTTCAAACTTGAGGTATTCTTCTGCCGAAATATCAAGTTTGGATGCAACCTCTTCAGGTGTTAGACCCATGTCGAGTCTTAAGCCGTGAACTCTGTCTGCAACTTCCTGGAGTTTGAACTCCACGCTGCTGTTGTTTTGTGTTGACATAAGCTTTCTCCTTTTCTGTCAATCTGTCTTGTCTGTTCCTTGCCGGGGCAAAAAAAATGCCCCAACATCCTTCTTGGACATTGAGACGAATAAAATCCGCGGTACCACTCAATTTGCAAACATTTCTGTTTGCCACTTACGAAGTCTAACAACTCCTTTGCATTAACGCAGCATCACGGGCACTGTCTACTAGGGAAGATCCTTTTCGGAATGCCGGCTCGGAAGGGATAGCTTGTTGCAAATATCGTCATGTGCCTCTCAGCAAATAGCACTTCTCTGTATTGAACGAATCTCTGCGGCTTTCTTCGTCACAGCCTTTAGAGTTATTCAATTGTTCGCATTTCATAGCAGAAATGTGACATAAGAATATATCTGCGTTACAGAAATGTCAACAATCATTTTCCATTTGTTTTTGCACATAGGTTTCCGAAAGTGTAAAATGATTAACGTGGATACTTATATTTAAAATAGGTTATCAACAGCATACGCATTATCAAGGAGAGATTGTATGTCGGTTAAGTATCTTGTATCGGGCGCGGAAGGCGCACTTGGAAAAACTGTTATCAGTATGCTTCTCCAGCGCGGAGAAAAAGTCAGGATCCTCATGAGTGAGCTTTCTGATACCAGAATGTATAGGAATAATCCCAATATTGAGATCTGTTATGGTATATCCACTGACAAAGATTCCATGAGAGAGTTTTTCGAACTCGAAGATCCCAGATCGGCTGTTCTTTTCCACACAGATGAGTATGTATCGCTGTCTGATGAGACGAATCTCACGATGAGAAGAGTTAATGTTATCGGCGCGGAGAACGTCGTTGACATGTGCCTTAAGCGCAAGGTCGGCAAGCTCGTTTATCTGAGTTCGGCATATGCGCTCAATCCTGAAGTAAAGGGTGAGGATATCACGATCCACTTCGACCGCAACAAGGTTGCCGGCGAGTATGCTAAGTCAAAGGCAGAGGCTGCCGCTTACGTAATGGAGAAGGTGGCTCTCAACAGGCTCAATGCCGTTATGGTACTTCCGACATTCATCATCGGCCCCGGCTATTCTGAAGATTACGAGATCAACAAGGTCCTTAACAGTTATCTTAATAACGGTACGATCCCTCCGAAGGAAGGCGGACGTGCATTCGTCGACGTAAGAGACGTTGCAAACGCGATGCTCACACTCGCAGACAAGGGCGAGCCCGGTGCGGGATACATCGTTGCCGGCGATTACAAGACCAGTGGCGAGTTCTTCAAGGATGTTAATGAGATCAGCGGTATCGACGCACCGGTCAAGACAGCTTCGAAGCTCGTCATGAGCAAGTCTCTTGCAAAGCTCGTCGACTTCTACTACAAGATCACACACAAGGAGAATCCGAGACAGGCTTATACATTGTTCAGCGAGAATCCGGACGCAAGATTCGAGAGCGACAGCAATGGCATCCTTCCCGAGACATCTATCAGCTTTAAGGATTCACTCAACGATACGATCAAGGGCGCACAGCACGGCGGCATCCAGGCTGCAGCTGCAGTACAGCCCAAGTCGGATAAGAAATCTTCTGATGCTCCTCAGAGCAAGTCCGAGAAGAAGTCCTCCGCAGAAGCAATGGAAGCAAGACTCAAGCAGCAGCAGAGTGTCACATCAAAGGCAAGTTCCGCTTCCACCGCACCCGCTGAAGCACCTTCAAGACCCGCCAACACCAGACCTGCCACTGCAGCAGCCATGGCTGCCGCAGCCGCAAAGGAAGCAGTTGAAGAGGCAAAGAAGGAAGAGGTTAAAGAAGAGGTTAAGGAAGAAGCTGAGAACAAGTCCATCATTCCCCAGTCTTCACTTAAGGATCCTGATGCATTGATGTCAGAGCCAGATGAAGAGGAGAAACTCAATACGGAGACGACATTCAGATTCGGCGGAACACCTGCAAAGTTCACGACAGTCCAGCCTCAGAATAACGCTCCTGCAAAATCAATAATCCCTCAGGCAAAGCCCAATGATGCAAAGCCCACACCTTTCGCACCCAAGGCAGAGCCTGCTAAGTCCATAATCCCTCCGAAGGAAGCTCCCAAGGCAGCTGAAGCACCGAAGACTGAAGAAAAGAAGGAAGAAGCACCCAAGGCTGCTCCCGCATCTTCAGGATTCCCGAGAGCTGCAGCAACACCTTCTTCAGGATTCCCGAGAGCCGCAGCAACACCTTCATCAGGTTTCCCGAGAGCTGCAGCAACTCCTTCATCAGGTTTCCCGAAGGCAACTGCAACGCCTTCCGCTCCCGCAGCACCTAAAGCTGATGAAGCACCGAAGGCTGAAGAGAAGAAGGAAGAAGCTCCCAAGGCTGCTCCCGCATCTTCAGGATTCCCGAGAGCTGCAGCAACACCTTCGTCAGGTTTCCCGAGAGCATCCGCTACTCCTTCGTCAGGATTCCCGAGAGCCGCTGCAACACCTTCTTCAGGTTTCCCCAGAGCTGCCGCCACACCTTCTTCCGGATTGGCAAAGCCGGCTGAAACACTGTCCGGCACACAGGATTCCGGTGAAGAGAAACTGCAGCCCAGCAACTCACCTTTCAGAGCAGCAATGCAGCCTTCGGCAGCCGCTCCCGCCAAGGCGCCTGCCGGCGGTCAGTCGATAAACTCGGCTTTCAAGCCTGTACAGTCTACCGAACCGAGTCCTTTCAAGACAGCCCAGTCTGCTGAGCCGAGCCCGTTCAAGTCTGCACAGCCCGCAGCTTCCGCTCCAGCGAAGGAGCCTGCTGCCCAGCCCATAAATTCAGCTTTCAAGTCGGCACAGTCTTCCGAACCGAGTCCGTTTAAGTCAGCGCAGTCTGCTGATCCGAGTCCGTTCAAGTCTTCACAGGCTTCAGAACCCAGTCCGTTTAAGTCAGCTCAGCCTGCAGTATCTGCAGCACCCGCAGCTGCCATGAAACCTTCCAATGCCGATATAGATGATCTCGAAGCCGAGATCGAGGCATTCACTCCTTCTTCCGGACCTGTTGTTCCTCCGGGGATCTTTGCACCTCCGCCGAAGCCCGGTAACTGATAATGAGTAAGATATTTAAAGAAAACAAAAAGATTATTTTAGCAAGCGCGTCTCCCAGGAGGCGCGAATTGCTGTCTATGATCACCGAAGATTTTGAAGTGTTCACTGCCGATATTGATGAGCGTGAAGCTGAGATCGAGATGGAGGAAAAGGGTGTTCCTGTCCTTAAGGTCAGTGAACATCTCGCTCTGTTAAAGGCGAGGGCCGTTTTCGAATTCCTCTCAGAGGAAGAACAGGAACGGTATCTGGTGATCGGGGCAGACACTTCGGTAATCCTTGACGGGGTAATCTACGGCAAGCCTGTTGACAGGCCGGATGCCGAGAGGATGCTCAGTTCGATGTCCGGAAAAGTTCATGTGGTCGCAACGGGCGTTGCTCTTATCACGGCCAACGGCGAAAACACATTTACCGAAGTAACCAGTGTCGAATTCAACCCGCTGGATCTTTACCAGAAGTGGCTTATTTCGGATTATTGCAAAAGCGGTTCGCCTTACGACAAAGCCGGTGCATATGGCATACAGGATAAGGGAGCTCTTCTGATAAAGAAGATCGACGGAGACTACTCAAACGTTGTCGGATTGCCTGTCGCAAGACTGGCAAGAGAGATCTCATACATGGTACAATATCCTTTGGAGTAAGAATAGATTAACAGGAGGATAAGCTCATGTTTGGGATAGGGTTGAACAATCTCATCAAGATTGGTTTCAGAGTAAGCGATCACATCCTGAAGCAGCAGGAAATCGAGCGTTCAAGAACGGCTTCTGAAAGAGCAAGACTTCAGGCTGAGGCATCGAGAGAAAAAGCAGCCGAAGAGAATGAAAGACGCAGAAGAACAATGTTGGAAGACGAGATCGCCCGTGACAGCGTTGCGGTCGAGTGTCCTAACTGCGGTGCAACAGGCAACCGCATCAGAAGAAATTCGACGGGTTTCTGCCAGTTCTGCGGAACTGCGATCCAGATCAGCAGCGGCGGTATTGCATATATAGCTGACCCGATCGAGAAGGCGAGGGCTCTGGCTGCGGAAGAAATAAAGAAAAAGAGCGGGGCGAATGGAAATGTCTAAGACGGGCAAGGGCAGCGGTAATGCAGGAAGTATAGCGGCGCTTATAGGAATATACGCGCTCATCTATATCGTATGTTCGGCGATGTTCATCGGATTATTCCATACGGGTATCCTTAAGAACATGGAAGTCCTCATGTACAGAGGCGTCGTGTTCATCGTCATAACAGGTCTCATCGCTGCGGTCGTCATGGGCATCGTAAGAAAGTTCTGGGGCTTTATCACCATAAGGGACATCATCATGATGTTCGTTATCTTTTGCTGCGTGAATATGGTCATCTTCACGCTGGTTCCGGTTACTGTCGAGCGTTCCGTATCGGTTTTCATGCTCAGTTATATGGAGGAGAATTCCGATCAGACATTCACCCAGGAATCGGTTGGAGAAGTATTCACTTCAAAATATGTTGAAGACTATGGTGCTTTCGAAAAGCGTTTCAACGAGCAGATCGTTACAGGCACGATCGAGGAGAATGCTGACGGCACATATTCGATCACGCCGAGAGGCAAGTTCATAGTTGAGGCTTTCAGGACGATAGCCGAGTGGTTTGATACCGACAGGAGACTCGTCTATCCGAACGAGAACTAGCGCTTCTTAAATTAAAAGATATTACAATAACTGTAGCGGGCTTTCCGAAAAACGGGATGCCCGCTATTTTTTGCAGAAAAAGTGTTGACAATTTATATTTGGCACAATATAATTTTATCAAATGAAACACGGAAGGAGACCGCAGTTATGTCCATCTACGATTATTCAGTTCCAACACCCAAGGGAGAAGAGATCTCTCTTAAGGATTATGAAGGTAAGGTTATACTCATCGTCAACACCGCAACAGGCTGCGGATTCACACCGCACTACAAGCCCATTGAGGAGATGTATGAAGATCTTCACGACAAGGGATTCGAAGTCATCGACGTGCCCTGCAACCAGTTCGCGGGCCAGACTCCCGGAACAGATGAAGAGGTTGCAGAGTTCTGCCAGCTCAAATACCACACGAAGTTCCCGCAGATGAAGAAATCCGACGTGAATGGTGAGAATGCTCTTCCGCTCTTCAAGTTCCTTAAGTCACAGCAGGGCTTTGCAGGTTTCGGAAAAGGTCCTAAGGCATTCGCCATGAATACAATGCTCAAGAAGATCGACAAGGATTATCAGAACAATCCGGAGATCAAGTGGAACTTCACGAAGTTTATAGTCGACCGCGAAGGAAATGTCGTAAAGAGATTTGAACCCACAGCCGACATGAAGGAAGTCAGGGAATTTGTCGAGAGTCTTATCTGAAGACAAGGGGTAATCTGAATGAAGACGAAAGAATCGATGAAGCTTGATTCACAGTTATGCTTTCCGCTCTACGCGGCCGCAAGGAAAGTGGTGAATCTGTACACGCCATATCTGAAGCCTCTGGGTATTACATACACCCAGTACATAATGTTCCTTGTACTTTGGGAAGAGGACAGCGTTAAGGTAAGCGACCTTTGCAGGAGGTTAAGGCTCGATACGGGAACCGTAACTCCCATGCTGAAGAATACTGAGAAACAGGGTCTGATAAAAAGGACAAGAAGCGAAGAGGATGAGCGTGTCGTCGTTGTCACGCTGACTGAAGAAGGAAAGGCATTATACAACAAGGCAAAAGACATCCCGGAGAAGGTAGGCTCGTGCGTGAGACTTTCAAAGGAAGATGCGGTGCAGTTATATAAGATATTGTATTCACTGCTGGACAGCTGAAGCATACCGGCCAAAGATATTTTAGTGCACTAAAGACAAACCGGATTATCTGCGGATAAATCCGGTTTGTCGATTTGGTATATACGAAAAAGATGGACAGTGCTCAAGGGGTTTTCTAAAATTTAAGTGGAGTAAGGAAAAGGGGACGGGGCCTCAGAGATAAGGGCCGCGTTGCCCAGGCTGTCAAGCCCTTTGGAATAAGGAGGATAGATCAATGCCACCTTCACAGAAAAGTTCATCCACTCATTATGATTTCAGAGACAACGGTCGCGATTACGGTTCAGGCAGCGGAAATCCCGGAAAGCTCAATGCTTTCGATCTCTTAGTCAAACTTCCCATTCTGCTCCTGATGCTGGGATTTTTCGGATTCTTCATCATATCGAAGGGTACCTGCGATCCCGAAGAAGCAAAGGCGTTTTTGGCCAGACTTCCTGACATGCCGGCAGAATTTGTTCAGCAGTTAAATGATCAGAAAGAAAGGCAGAGTGCGTACGAAGCGACAGCCGTACAGGATAGATATTATGTTGGATCTCTCGGTCGCTATTGCGAATGGGATGATAAGTACGAGTGCTACTACGACGCGGAAACAGATTGCTATTTCTGGTACAACAACACAACAAAGACCCATACCTGGCAGTACTGGTACGAAGGCATCTCCTCCGATTACGGTGATTACGGCTGGATGGAATGGGACAGCTCCGAGATGCAGTGGTACATCGAAGTTTCAGACGGAGACTGGGAGCCGCTGCCCGAAGAATATGACAGAGCAAGACTCTGGCATGTGGAGTAAACAGATAGGGGATACATAGGATAAGAAAAAAGATGGGCCGTCCCGCCTGCATGTTCTGCAAAGCGGGACGGCCTTGATCTTGATAAAAAATATTGCTCATTTTCATAAAGATTACACATCGGCGTTTTATACTCAAAATATCGAGTGATGCATGGGAAACGCCAAGCGCAAGGGGGTAATGGGAAAATGAGAAAAAGTTATATTAAGATCACGGCATTGATTTGTGTGTTGATTCTGGTCGCAACAGCGCTTGGCGGCATCCTCTTTACAATGATCGTGGTGAATGACGCAAACAGCGGATTTGTGAGCAAAGTCACCGGTAACGATGAAGATTTCGACGTAAGCCGGATAGAGATCGACAGGACCGAAGACAGCCAGAATACGCTGGTCGTATTCGACGGATTCAGATACCTTTCGAGCAGGACAGATCCTGATATCGGACACTACGGCCGTTATGTATATAACAACGGAACACCGTCTGACGCAGATAATGCAGGTGACGTACATCAGGTCAGTTTCTGCGTAGAGGTGAACGGCAATGAGCCGGTGACAGACGATATGGATGTCTTTCTGTTGGGTGAAGAGATCGTGGTTACGGAAGTCGGGGATTCAGTTATTGCATACTCTGTCAGTACAGTGAATAATAACGTGACCGTCGTTACCAGACCGGTAATGACAGTAACGCAGGTTCTGGATGAAGAAGAACCTGATGTTCAGATCACGGAAGAAACCGAAAGACAAAGTGAACTGGACAGTGAGGCAAAAGAATTATTCGATGAACTGATAGATGAATACAGCACAAACGATAATGTCTCGGCATTTGAAACCGGTCTTATCACATCGCATGCATTAGTGATCGCAACTTCATCTTTTGAAGTTCCGCTCACGGAAAATAAGATAGACATATATGAATATGATGCTTATGTGTTCCATCCGCTGGCTTACGTATTCTCGAATTACATACACGTGTATATCCTGATCCTTGTCATGCTTGTGGCTTTGATGCTGCTTACTGTATTCATGATGAGAAGGATGTACATCAACAGAATGAACTTTGAAGCGCGGACCAGGAATCTCACGAGAAGCTTTGCGCATGAGCTTAAGACACCGCTTGCCGTGACTCAGGCCTATATCGAGAACTGGGAGCTCGTGGAAGAAAAGGACCGTGCGGAAGTAACTGAGAAGATAAGCAATGAAGTGGACCACATGAATAAGATGGTTACCACGCTCCTGAACATCTCGGCGATGGATTCCGGTGACGTTAAACTGAATCTTGAGAAAGTGGAACTTTTCGAGTTTGCGAAAGCATGTTTTGACCGTGTTGAGCACATTGCCCGTGAGCGCGGGATAAGATTCGGATTCACGAAAGAGGGTGATGAGGAATTATATGTCATGGCTGATCTGGACATGATGAACATGGTCATCTCGAATTTCATTTCCAATGCGATAAAATACGGTAAGGAAAAGGCGGAGATCAAGGTCTCGGCTTCAGGAAACAATGTGGTATTCAGGATCAGCAATGACGGCGAGACCATAAGTGCCAAAGAACTGAAAAAGATATGGGATCTGTTCTATAAGAAGGATAAGGCACGCACGGACCGTATGGGCAGCAACGGAGTGGGTCTTGCAGTCAACAAGAGCATATTGGAGCTCCATAAGGCGAAGTTCGGAGCAGAGAGCGGATCGGGAGAGACCACATTCTGGTTTGAGATGAAAAAGGCTAAGTAATGGCGGAAGGCAAATACAGACTTCTTATCGCGGAAGATGAAGTGTCCTTAAGGACGATAACGGCAGCGTTCCTGACAAAGAACGGATTTGAAGTCGACCAGGTGGGGGACGGGGATGACGCATGCAGGATGGTCATGCAGAACCGTTATGATGCGATAATCCTGGACATAATGATGCCAGGCAAGGACGGCAGGGAAGTCTGCAGGTTTATAAGGAGCCGCTATGATGTTCCGGTGATCTTCCTTACTGCACTGGTAAGCGAGAATGACATTGAAAAAGGATATGAGACCGGAGCTGATGAATACCTTACAAAACCATATTCGATGAAGCTCCTTCTGCTTAAGATCAATGCCCTGATCAACCGCTACAGGGGACTGCTCGTGCAGAGCGGACGCATAGTGGTGGACGAGATAGAGATCGAACCTGCGAAAAGACAGGTGAGCGTATCGGGCAAGCGCATCGAGATATCTCCCAAGGAATATGATCTTCTTATGTTCCTGGTCGAAAACAGGGAGCAGATCTTATCGAGAGACAGGATACTTGATGCCGTCTGGGGAATGAATTTCGCAAGATACGACAGGGCAGTGGATACATACATCAAAATGCTCCGCGCGTCACTTGGAGATGCAAGTTATCACATAGAGACGGTGATAAAGAGCGGATATATCTGGAAAAACAAAGCAAATTAAAACGCCGGGGAGATAATAACCCCGGCGCTGTTGTTTTCATCTGCTGAAAGGATCAGATACGGCCGAAACCGACTGCCTTTCTTACGAGCTCGTATTTTTCTCTCGCGATCTCGATCGTGTAGTCGCGGCCTGCATCAAGGATGTCATCGATGATTCCGCTGTTCATTACTTCGTTGTATTTATCCTGGAAAGGAACGACCTTGCTGACGACTGCTTCCGCAACTGCTTTCTTGAGGTCGCCGTATCCGCCGCCTTCAAACTTTGCGACTGCATCTTCGATTGTAGAACCCGTGAATACGGAGTAGATGGTAAGGAGGTTCGATACGCCGGGTTTGTTCTCCTCGTCGAACTTTATGATGCCGTCGGAATCCGTGACAGCGGACATGATCTTCTTTCTGATCGTCTTTTCGGGATCGGAAAGGAAGACTGAAGCCTTCGGATTGTCGGTGGATTTGCTCATCTTCTGCTCCGGATTCTGAAGATCGCGGATCTTTGCTCCGATCGTGGGGATGAGGGGCTCAGGTATCCTGAAGAGCTCGCCGTAACGGTTGTTGAACCTGATGGCGAGGTTTCTGGCAAGCTCAACGTGCTGCTTCTGGTCGATGCCCGTGGGAACGTACTTGGGGTCGTAGAGCAGGATGTCAGCAGCCATAAGATCGGGATATGTGACAAGGCCTTCGGTGAAAGCTTCGTGAAGAGCTGACTTGGCCTTGAACTGATGCATTCTCGTCAGATCGCCGTGAGGCGTGTGACACTCGAAGATCCAGGACAGATTTGCGTGATAGAGATTCTCCGACTGAATGTAGATATGCATGTTCTCGAGGTTCGGATCGACGCCGCATGCGATGTACATGGCAATGGCATTGATGATGTTCCTGTGAAGAGCCTCGGGATCCTGGGGGACCGTGATGGCGTGCATGTCGGGAACAAAAAGAAATGTCTCGTAATCCTTCTGATAGTTAACGATCTGCGAGATACCGCCCGCATAATTTCCGATCGTAAGTGAACCGCTGGGCTGAAGGCCCGTAAGTAATCTGTCCATATTAAACCTCCGTTGTCTTGTAAGACGACTAATATTAACACGATATAATATAATTTACAAAAGAAAGAGAGGTCAGATGCATGTTATATATCCTTACGGCTCTTAAATGCGAAGCCGCGGCACTGAACGGCATCCGGGGCGAGGTGATCGTAACGGGCGCGGGCGGACGGGCCTCGGACAGGATATCGAAGATCGGACTTAAAGCGAATGATCTTGTCCTCAATGCAGGCATCTGCGCCGGAAGAAATAAGGGCAGGGGATATCTTATCGATCAGGTGATCTCCGATGCAACGGGCAGACGGTTCTATCCGGACATACTTTTTGAAACGGATGCGGAAGAGATGCCGCTTACCACTTCGGATAAAGTCGTTACCGTGGTTGAAGAAGGCATGCTGTACGACATGGAAGCGGCGTTGATCTGCGAAGAAGCATTGAAGGTGATACCGCCGTCCAATCTTGTCATCTATAAAGTGGTTTCGGACAGCGGAGATGATTTCCCGTCACCGAAAGAAGTAACGGAACTGATGGGCAGACATTCCGGTGAGATAAAAAAGATCGCGGAGATCATGTCCGGGCTCAGCACGGAAAAGTCGTATGAGTTCCTGCCTGAGAGCGTTGCCGGAGAACTGAAACTCTCCCAATACATGAGAAACGAACTCAGAGACATCGAGCATTACTGCGTTGCCGCAGGAAGGCAAGATGAACTCTTGAGCATCCTGGACAGGATGAGAAATGATGGCAGGATCCCTGTCAGAGACAGGAAGGCCGGAAGGGAGGTGCTCGATGAGATTTACTCGCGTCTACGTTGAGGAAAGGGCGGAAGATTACCCGCTGACACGTGAGATCTTGGATAAGCTCCCGGACGTGCATGTGATCCGGATAAAGCACTATAAGGATGTTTTCGACAGAAAGAGGCAGAATGCCGTTCTGCAAAGAGAGCATCAGGCGCTGATAATCGCCGTAAGGGACGGCAACAGGCTGTTCGAAGGAGCCCCGGTCTGTCAGTCTTTCGGCCAGAAGAATTTCTATTATGCAAGCTCGATGATGAACTGCCCGTTTGACTGCGGGTACTGTTATCTCAAGGGAATGTATCCTTCCGGCCATATTGTCGTTTTTGTAAATCTCGATGATTACGAAAAGGATGTGGAGGAGAAACTCAAAGACGGACCGATGTACGTATGCGCCTCTTACGACACCGATCTTATCGCGATGAACGGTCTGACGGGACATGCCGATTTCTGGAAAAAAGAGGCGCTGGCTCATGAAGATCTGCTGGTCGAGCTCAGGACAAAAGCCGCACCGGAGATAAAGGACAACATATCGAACGTCATCTATGCGTTTACCCTGTCGCCTGAAGAGGTGGTCACGCGTTACGAGAAGAATGCCGCTCCTGTCAGGGCGAGGATAAACGCGGCTGCGAAAGCCATGGAAAACGGAGCGAAAGTAAGGCTCTGCTTCGATCCCATGATGAAGGTACCGGACTGGAAAGATGCATATAAGCGTCTTGTGGATGAGACGGTGTCGGTATTAGATCCCGGAAAGCTTACGGACGTCAGTGTCGGAACGTTCAGGATATCTGCGGATTTCCTGTCCAAGATGAGAAAGGCTTACCCTGATTCGGAGGCAGCGTGGTATCCTTATGTTATCAGGGACGGCGTTGCCCAGTATGAGCCTGATACCGATAAGGAGATGCAGGAGTTCATGTGCGGACTTCTGGGGGAACACATAGGAAGGGAGAAGATATTCACATGGAATTGAAAACGGCACTGGTAACCGGAGCTTCCTCCGGAATAGGTCTTGCGATAGCAAAGATGCTGAGCGAAGAAGGCTATAAAGTCTACGGCATCGGAAGGATATTCCCTGAAGGCTGTGATTTCTTCGAACAGAGACTTTCTCTCGATCTGAGAGATACGGACATCCTACTGTCGAAGGTATCGGAGATAAAGAGGGTGGATATTCTGGTCAATGCGGCCGGAAGCGCGTACTACGGACTTGCCGAGTTCAATACTCCGGCTCAGATAAAGGAAATGTGCAGGGTGGATCTGGAAGCTCCGCTGATACTGACATCGGCGCTCCTGCCGAAGCTCAAGGACGTCAAGGGCATGGTGATAAACATCGCCTCGGTCACGTCGACGAGGATCAACACCCACGGCGCAGCTTACGGTGCGCTCAAGGCGGGACTCCGGAGCTATGGGCGGAGCCTTTTTGAAGAAGTGAGAAAGACCGGTGTCAGAGTCGTTACGGTCTGTCCGGATCTTACGCTCGGCACCAAACTCTACAGAAATGCGGATTTCAAACCGTCTGAAGAGGAAGGGTGCTACCTGCTCCCCGAAGATGTTGCCGAGTGCGTGAAGAACATTATCGGTATGCGCGAGGGTGCGGCTGTCACGGAAGTTGAGGTAAGACCCCAGTTCAACCGGATAGAGAAGAAGAAAAACTGAAGTCTTCTGATGTGTAAAATTGCAATATATCCCTGATTATCTTATTATTCCTCGTATATGGGCAAATCTGGAAGTCAAAGCAAACTGTTTTCTTTTTATAAGACCGTGATCACGGTCCTGGCTTTTGCCGCCTGCTTTTATCTCCTGATTGTGTGTTTTGCCGGCACGTACAGACTGATATCGGATATCGGTTATGCACGTGTAATGTTCCTGAATCCCCTTTTGCTCCTTTTTGTTGCGGTGGCGGCAGTCTTTGCATGCGGCATCCTGATTCTTAAGTCGCCGTCTGCGATGGGAAAGATATCCATGTTAGACGGGCAGGAAACTTTCGACCGTGCAATGAGGCTGATGAAGATCCTGGTCTTTGCCGAATGCATGATCTTTGCCGTAGGCATCTTCGGTATGGGGCAGAGAGAAGATCAGCTGGAAGTCCAGAGAGCCGCATACAGTTTTTCGTGGGGCGAGAAGGAAACGTTCACTCCGCCCGGATATCTCGGCATATATCCCAACAACACGGGCATGGCTGTTGTTCTGTATCTGATAAGCGGAATCGCTGGTCATTACAACAATGCGCTGATTATGCTGATAAATGCCGTGCTGGTCCCATTTATCTATTCCGATCTTGCCGAGATCGGCGGAAGGTTCGGGTTATCCAAAAAATCACAGATCATGGTGATGGCGGCCGGATTACTGTTCCTGCCATTCCAGGCGAAGGTGCTGATAATATATGGTGATATTCCCGGAATGTTCTTTGCCGTAAGGGCGATGAAGCATGCGGCCGCCATAGCTGCGAAGAAAGGCGGGGTAAAGAGCACTGCCGTTGCGGTCTCATTTGCCGCCATTGCGTGTGTGATCAAGAATAACTTCATTATCTTTTCCATAGCGGTTACGATATATCTTGCGGCAGAGCTCCTTAAGCAGCGCAGATTCAAAGAGCTTTATATACCTGTTGCGGTACTGGCTGCGTCGGTCCTTTTGAACTCCGGTCTGAATCTTATAGTGGGTGCCGTTGCCGGTACACCTGTATCGTCGGGCGCGTCCAAGTATTCCTGGATCGCCATGGGCATGCAGGAAGAGGCCGGAATGTATAACGGATATAATGCGCTCACGTATGCGGAATCCGGTTTTGACGCTTCCGTTCAGGCCGTTTCGGCAAAGCAGGATATTGCCGCGAGCATTCAGATGTTTTTCGCCGAGCCCCAGTATGCGATCGGATTCTATACAAGAAAGATACTTATCCAGTGGTCCGATCCGACACACTGCGCGTTTGAGTTTTTCAGCAGGAATGCTTATCTGGACAGCAATGCTTCTCCTTTTGTCTGGTTCCTGGCCGATCCTTCGGTTATCAGGATCGCTGCTTCGTTCCTTAAGGTGTTCCAGATCCTTATGTTCCTGGGCGGTGCGTCCTTTGCGGTAAAGAGTGCGCGCAGCAGGAACGGTTCGCCCGCAATGCTGCTCTTCCTGACATTTATCGGAGGCTATGTGTTCCACCTTATCTGGGAAGCTGCACCTTTCTACACGCTTTCCTATATGACCGTAATGATCCCGGCAGGTGTTGCCGGACTTACCGCGTTGATAAAGAAGATGTCGAAGATCGATCTGAAGGCAGCCGCAAAAGCCAAGATGACCGTAAGTGGTTCCGCGATGGTATTCTTTATAGCCGGCGTGTTTGTATTCCTCATTGCAGCGGCAGGTCTCGGAACTTTGAGACAGCTTCTCGTCGAAGGGAAAAACGAATACAAAGCATATTACAGCGAAGTGCTGCCGCGTACCCGTAATCCGGTCAGTGAGGGCAGATATTACCTGAAGCCCGCTGCCGGCGGTTTTGAAGGCGACGGACTGCTTGTCGAGATCAGCAGTTACGCCGGCAAATACAGAATGAGGGTAATAAACGATGACGTGATCGATGATATCTTCCTGACGGTTTCTGACGGCAGCGTCAAGATCGACTGGTTTTCCTACGATGATTCACAGGTCTTTGTCCTTCTCGAAAATAAGAACGGCACGTATTCCGTATGTCACGGCCAGTCCAGGGCCCTGGTCTCGGATGCTGAGCAGGGAGGCATAAAGGCCGGCGACTTCATCGAATATACATTCCTGTTTGATACTGAAGGTTATGACGAGTTCATTGAAGAACATCCGGAAACGACATGGAATCTTGTGCCCGCCACCTGAGATATCTGATCTTGGGTTCGCTTTTGGGGACAGTTTCAGGATATTGTAATATTACATTTTCGCTCCCTCCGGGGAGCTTTTTTATGCGGAAAAACCCTGAACCCCTAGTGGTTGTCAAGTTTTTCTGCTTTTTGTTACAATCACATTACAAGCACAATATATTGGGTTTTGCTGTTGACACGACCACAACATATAGGTAATCTTTAAGAGCGTTTCGAGAGAACCGAAGCGCATTCGCACCTATTTTTCAATTCAAGAGCGAGGTATTGGGACATGATCATCGGCGGACTTCAGAAGCTAACACTTTTGGATTTCCCCGGGACGGTAGCCTGTACGGTGTTCACCGTCGGATGCAACCTGAGATGCCCCTTCTGCCACAACCCGGCACTGGTGAACAACCCTCCGGAAAGTTACAGGATCAGCGAAGAAGAATTTTTCGCCTTCCTGAACAAGAGGAAAGGGATCCTTGACGGAGTTGCGATCACAGGCGGAGAACCGCTTCTGCATTCTGACATCGGTGAGTTTATCGCAAAGATCAAGTCGCTTGGCTACAAGGTAAAGCTTGATACCAACGGCACATTCCCTGACAGGCTCGGACAGATCCTGGTTGAAGGGAACGTAGACTATGTTGCGATGGATCTCAAGAACACCTTTGACAAGTATGCGGAAACAGTCGGTATCAGCGGCTTCGACACTTCTCTTATAAAGAGGAGCATCAGGCTGATACAGGAGAGCGGAGTCGATCACGAGTTCCGCACGACGGTGGTATCGCCCCTGCACACTGCGGACGATTTCGAGACGATCGCGAAGCAGGTGGAAGGATCTGAGAAGTACTTCCTCCAGAACTTCGTTGATTCGGGAGATCTTCTGAACGGTGAAGGTTTGGGTGAGATGCCGCGCGGAGAATTGGAAAAGGCATTGGGAAATGCGAGAAAAATAATACCGCAATCAAAGATACGCGGAGAGAGTTAAGGAGAGGAACATGTATCAAATCGTAAAAAGAGACGGCAAAGTCGTAGACTTTGACTTAAGTAAGATCAGCGGAGCCATAGAGAAGGCTTTTATAGCACAGAAGAGAGAGTATAACGCACAGATTATCGATATGCTCGCCCTGAATGCGGTTTCCGACTGCGAGAAGAAGGCTGTTGACGGCAAGGTAGGCGTCGAGGACATCCAGGACAGCGTCGAGGTTACGCTCCAGAAGATGGGTTACGACGATGTAGCTAAGGCTTACATCCTTTACCGTGCACAGCGCGAAAAGATCCGTAACATGAACTCCGCTCTCCTCAATTATAAGAATCTCGTAGACAGCTACGTAAAGATCGAGGACTGGCGTGTTAAGGAAAACTCCACAGTCACATATTCCGTAGGCGGCCTGATCCTCTCCAACTCCGGCGCCATCACGGCAAACTACTGGCTCTCTGAGATCTACGACAAAGAGATCGCAGACGCACACAGAAATGCCGATATCCATATCCACGACCTCTCCATGCTCACAGGTTACTGTGCAGGCTGGTCATTAAAGCAGCTCATCCAGGAAGGCTTGGGCGGTATCCCGAACAAGATCACTTCCGCTCCTGCAAAGCATCTCTCCACACTCTGCAACCAGATGGTCAACTTTCTCGGCATCATGCAGAATGAGTGGGCAGGCGCTCAGGCTTTCTCCTCTTTCGATACATATCTCGCACCTTTCGTTAAGGTCGACCACTTGAACTATAAGCAGGTAAAGCAGGACATCCAGTCCTTCATCTACGGCGTAAACACACCTTCAAGATGGGGTACGCAGAGCCCGTTCACGAACATCACGCTCGACTGGACTGTACCGAACGACCTCGCAGAGCAGAACTGTATCGTCGGCGGCAAGGAGATGGACTTCAAGTACAAGGATTGTAAGGCCGAGATGGACATGGTCAACAGAGCATTCATCGAGATCATGATCGAAGGCGATGCCAACGGCAGAGGCTTCCAGTATCCTATCCCGACATATTCCATCACAAGAGATTTCGACTGGTCAGAGACAGAGAACAACAAGCTCCTCTTCGAGATGACCGCAAAGTACGGCATCCCTTATTTCTCTAACTACATCAACTCCGACATGGAGCCTTCCGATGTACGTTCGATGTGCTGCCGTCTGCGTCTCGACCTTCGTGAACTCCGTAAGAAGTCCGGCGGTTTCTTCGGTTCAGGCGAGTCCACGGGTTCTGTCGGCGTAGTTACGATCAATATTCCCCGTATCGCATATCTTGCAACTGATGAGGCAGATTTCTACAGACAGCTCGACCATCTTATGGATGTTTCCGCAAGATCTCTCAAGATCAAGAGGAACATGATCACGAAGCTCCTCGAGGAAGGCCTCTATCCTTATACAAAGCACTACCTCGGAACATTCAATAACCACTTCTCGACAATCGGTCTTGTCGGTATGAACGAGGCATGCCTCAATGCCAAGTGGCTCAGAAAGGACCTCACTCATGAGGAGGCACAGCGCTTCACGGCTGACGTTCTCAATCACATGAGAGAAAAGCTCTCCGACTATCAGGAGAAGTACGGCGACCTCTACAACCTTGAGGCTACACCTGCAGAGTCCACAGCTTTCCGTCTTGCAAAGCACGACAAGGCTCAGTATCCCGACATTATCACTGCAAACGATGCATCCGGCGTATGGTACTATACCAACAGCTCACACCTGCCCGTAGGCTATACAGCTGATATCTTCGATGCTCTTGACGTTCAGGACAATCTCCAGACTCTCTACACATCAGGTACCGTATTCCACGCATTCCTGGGCGAGCGTCTCCCTGACTGGAAGGCTGCAGCTTCTCTCGTAAGAAAGATCGCCGAGAACTACAGGCTGCCTTACTACACTCTGTCACCCACATATTCCATCTGCCCGGCTCACGGATATCTCCCCGGCGAGGTCAAGGCTTGCCCCGAGTGCGGTGAGGCTACAGAGACATACAGCCGTATCACAGGTTACTATCGTCCGATCAAGAACTGGAACGACGGTAAGCTCCAGGAATTCAAGGACAGACAGACATATGACACATGCAACTCCAACATGAAGCCCAGAACCGCTACCGTTACGATAAGCTCTTCCGAGCCCAAGGAACTCCCGGAGCTGAAGCCCATTGACGGCGCACAGGTAACAAAGCCGATGCTCTTCACGACACACACATGCGCAAAGTGCAAGGCTGTAAAGGCAATGTTCGATGAACAGCATTTCGACTATGAGCTCATCTATGCAGATGACGAAACTGAGCTCGCAAAGAAGTTCGAGATAGTCAATGTGCCCGTGCTCGTTATCCCTGATGCCGACGGCCAGGGCGTCACGAAGTATACCGACATCGGCCCCATCAGACAGTATGTAAACGACTGCAAGGGTATCAAGGCATAATCTTAAGCATATGCCTTATAACAAGTAAAAGAATGACTCCCGGAAGGCAAAGTTCTTCCGGGAGTTTTTTAGCAAACCGGTTCTGATCTGTAATATTATCTTTGCATTACTTTTCAAAAATTCTTGTAAAAATCCGGAAAAGTAGTAGTAGAATACGGGAAATAACTTGATAAGGTGATTCTGTTATGGAAGATAATTCTTTTTCGATCGAACACAGTGAAAAGAGAGAGCACAGCATCACCGTATTGCCCGCCCTTAATCCTGAATCAATAAGAGAAGAGATCGAACTCGAGAAGTTCGATTATGAGACGTTGCTCGAAGAGATCAGGATAGGCTGATCAGGGCTTATTTCATTCCAAATGCTTTTCTGATCAACGGTATCCTGGAGATCAGGCAGCCCAGAGAGATGCTCAGCACGAGTTTGAATATGCAGAGCAAAAAAAGGCTCAGCGCTTTGCCGGCATTGGGTAAGATCAGATTGATTATGTTATCCCAGGGCATGAAGTTTTGTTCCACAGCATGCACGCAAACTATGAAGATGCTGTTTTCGCCGATGTAGGAAAGTATCCTGGATGAATGCTTCAGATACTTTTCTATAAAGAATGCAATGGTAAAGACGCCTATGCAGGCGCATATGCTCCCGAAGATGTCGGGTATTCCGTTGCCGAAGTCACAGATAACGAACCAGAATCCCTTGAAATTAATGATGAAAGCGATCCACATTGCAAAGGCAGCCAGAATCAGCAGTGCTTTTGTTTCTTTGCCGAACCCTGCCGCGGTGTCCTTCGCATTTGCGAAAAGATAACCGACGTACATGTAGAGTATTCCGCACAGACCAGCCTGAAAGCTCAGGGGAAGCCAGACTATGTAACTGGAGATAAACCCGACGGCAAATGCCGTGATGACCAGCAGGATGCGGATCGTGCTCTTGGTCTTGAGAAGAAGTCTGAGAAATATGCTGGAGAAAAAAGTGGCCCAAAGGAACCAGACAAGACCGATGGAGGAAATGAAGAAAGGTTCGGTCCAATTGTATCCTGCTCCGTATAATGAAGCGTATAGCCACAGTTTGACTTCGCCGATGACATCATTGCCGGTCAGGGAAGCAGTCAGCAGGGCTGTCAGTATCATAACCAAACAGGTAAGAAGATAAGGGACGATCAAAGTCCGGAATTTGCGTTTGGCAAAACGGGGAAAAGGAGTTTTATCATTCGTGAAGTACCCGGTTATCATGAAAAAGATCGGAACGTTGAATGTGTAAACTATTCTCTGGATACCGGGATCGCCCGTATGACCCACGATGATCGCTATGATGCCGATACAGCGGGCGATATCGATAAACCGCGTTCTGGTTTTGGAAGATCTGTCTGCAGTTAGGGCCGCTGTTTCCATTATGAGAATCTCTTTGCAGTTGATTTGGGTGTCTGAATTCTAACATAATCAAACACCCTTTGCCATTTGCACACACGGCGGGAGCCCGCATAAACTCTGTATACAATCTTGTGCCCCGCGGCTTCAGACTCCGAATGCCTTTCTGACAACAGGGATCCTTGACAGAAGACAGCCCAGACCGGTATCAAGCGTGAGCTTGAGAGCGATCAGCACGAGGAGGCGGGGGAGAGATGCCGCACCCGGAAGTATCAGGTTGAGGATGCTGCTCCACGGCATCAGGTTCTGTTCGACAGTGTGGACGCAGAGAATGAAAAGACTGTTCTCGCCCAGAAATGACAATACAGCGGAGACCGGACTTATGAATCTGTCGGTGAAATATGAGACCGCGAAAACAACGGCGCATGCGCAGATGCATCCGATCATGTCTATGATGCCTCTGCCGAAATCACAGTCGACTATCCAAAATGACCTGAAACCTGTGATGAAAGTTACCCAGATAAGGAGCGCGAGGATGAGTAAGACGGCGATCAGTTCCCTGTTAAGTTTTTTCAGGGTGCTTTCCATCCCGCGGTATGCATATCCCAGATAGATGAATATGACTGAGCATAGGGCGGGCTGCAAACTGAAGGGCATCCAGCAGTAAAGGCTGGTCAGATATCCCAGGTTAAATGCCGTAATTACACCCAATATCCTGATCCTGTAGTCGGCTTTCAGAAGGAGCCTCATTATCAGGACGGCGATGAAGGATGCCCATAAGAACCAGATCGCGCCAATCCCCTTTATCTGGATCAGTCCCTGGTAATTGTTGCCTGAACCGTATAAGGCTGCAAAGGTCCATGCTTTAAGAGGGGCGGTGAGGTTTCCGTCCGTGAGCAGTCCTTTGACTGCCGCCAGCAAAACTATTACTGCCGAAGTCAAAAGATACGGCAATATGAGGGAACGGAACTTTTTCTTTGCAAACCGGGAGAAAGAGGCCTTTGTGCTGATGAAATAGCCCGTGATAAGGAAGAACAGCGGGATGTGGAATGTGTAGACAACGCGGTTTATCGATGCGCTGCCGAGGTGTCCCAAAATGATGCAGATGATGGCGATCCCGCGTGCGGTATCGATGAAACGGATTCTGGTTTTTGCGGTACTGCCACTATGTGTCATGGATGAAGTCACCTTATCTTATCAGGTATTTTGGATTCTAACACACCCGGAAAGTATGTGCTATTTACGGAAAACTGTTTGTCACCGCACCGAATGCACAATCACCCGGCGTGAAAAGTATGCAAATCCCATCTTCAAAATCGGCGGCTGAGTTTTTATAGTAAAAGAAGCAATAGAATAAAGGCTTTGCGCCGCAGGAACGGAGGTCTCATATGCTCAAGGATTTTGTTAAGGTCGAGAAACCGGACGACGAGGAATTTGCCAAGAGATTGGAAGAGGAAAGGGCAAAGCTCTTCGTGGCACAGATGAAGATAAAGGAAGCCGGACTTCCCGTAATGGTAATTTTCGAGGGCTGGGGCGCGGCAGGAAAGGGCAGCGTGCTCGGTAAGATCATAAAGAATATCGATCCGAGATTCTTCAGGGTAAAGACTTTCCCTAAGCCGTCGAAAGAAGATCTGCGGTATCCGTTCCTGTACAGATACATGAAGGAGATCCCGGAAAAGGGCAAGTTTGCTTTTTACGATACCTTCTGGATGGAGGAGATAACGGATGAGGTCATGGAGGATCTCCTGAGCGACAAGGAATACGAGGAGAGGATCGAGTCTATAAACAGGACTGAAAGGACCCTCGTCGATAACGGCTATCTCGTAATGAAGTTCTTCTTCCAGATCGGGAAGAAGGAGCAGAAGGAAAGACTTGAGAAGCTCATGGACGACAAGGATACCAAGTGGCGTGTCGACAAGGGCGACCTCTATGAGAACAAGCATTACGACGAGTGCATGGATGTTTACGACCAGTATCTGAAGGATACGAACAATCCGACGGCTCCGTGGTACATCATCGACAGCAAGGACAAGAAGTTTGCAGAACTCCAGGTTCTCGAATTCCTGAATCAGGGCATCGAGACGGCTTTGAAGAACAAGAGTCTTGCAGCTCCGATCCTTCAGAACACTTTCCCGCTCAAGAAGACGCCCCTGCTCAAGGAAGTCGATCTGAAGGGAAAAGAGCTTACAGACGAAGAGTACGAAGAAAAACTCGATAAACTCCAGGACGAATTAAGAGACCTGCATAATAAGCTCTACAGGAAGAAGATCCCCGTCATCATCGCTTATGAGGGATGGGATGCGGCAGGAAAGGGCGGCAACATAAAGCGTATCACCGGCGCGCTCGATCCGAGAGGATATGAGGTGCTCCCGATCGCGAGCCCCGAGCCGCACGAGAAGGCAAGACACTTCCTGTGGAGATTCTGGACAAGGCTCCCGAGGACAGGCCACATTGCGATCTTCGACCGCACCTGGTACGGAAGGGTCATGGTCGAGCGCATCGAAGGATTCTGTTCGGAGAACGACTGGCAGCGCGCCTATAACGAGATCAACGAGTTCGAAAAGGAACTGACCGACTGGGGCGCGGTCGTCATCAAGTTCTGGGTCCAGATTGACAAGAAGACGCAGCTCAAGCGTTTCAAGGAACGTCAGGCAAATCCCGAGAAGCAGTGGAAGATCACCGATGAGGACTGGCGCAACCGTGAGAAATGGGACAAGTACGAGACGGCGATCGACGAGATGATAAAGAAGACATCGACAGAGTTTGCGCCATGGTACATCCTGGAATCCGTCGACAAGAAGTATGCGCGCATCAAGGCTCTTGAGATCGTTATCGACCGCATCAAGGAAGCTTGCGACAAAGACTGACGCGAACGGCTAATTGAAAAGACTTTCGGCTCACGGCTCCGGACTTAATGTTCGGGGCCGGAGTTTTTTGTTTGGGTTTTGTAATTCCGGACCGGTTTCCTGCCGGGAGTGGGGCAAAACCTGGGCAAAGTCAAACAAAGTCCTCTGAATAGAGCGATTTTTGTAGAAAATGCCTACCACATGATTGAAATAACCGTGCTAAAATAAATCTAGTAGTATATACCATATTCCATTTTTTACAAATACTTTTTTCGAAAAATGTATAAAATTTTTTAGAAATTTTAATGAAAGGCAGGTTTGTATGGGCTTTAAGATAGGCGACAATATTGTTTATGCAGGCAGCGGTGTTTGCCAGATAGACGACATAAAAGACATTAGTTTTTTCAAAGAGAAACCTCAGAAATACTATGTTCTAAAGCCTCTCTTTGTAACAAGATCCCAGTATGTATACGTGCCTCTCAACAACGAGGCTCAGGTTAGCAGGATCAGACCCGTAGCTTCGAAGAAGGAGGCCATCGCTCTGATCGACAAGCTCCCCATAGATAACTGCAGCTGGATCGAAGACCGCAATGAGCGCAAGATCGCATTTACCGACATTATCGTCAACGGCAGCAGGGAGGACATCGTCGGACTGATATACCTGATCAACAGACATGCCGAGAAGCTCGCCAAGGAAGGCAAGCATCTGAATGCCCAGGATGAGCGTGCCCTTGCGGATGCGAGGAGCAGGATGAACAACGAGATCGCGGTGGCGCTCGACATGGAACCTGACGGTGTCGTCGAGCTGATCCACGAGAAGACCGGACTTGAAGATTTCGCATAATACCTATCGGCTCGGTATTAGTTATTGCAATATGCAAGAAGGTGTGATTTAATAACCGCAGTTTTGAATTAAGGAGAATCCTTATGAAGACTGCGGTTTTCTTTTATGCGTATAGCTACTATTACTACTTTAGGGAGACGAACTAAAGCGACTTTTGCTAGCGCCAAAAAGAACCAATACACTTGATCTGAATAACGCTGCAGGGTACGCAAATAACCCCGCAGCGTTTTTTGTTCAAGGCATGAAGAAGTTAAAAAACAGGATGTAAGGATCCTGAAAAGGAGATAAATAACATGATCGCAGTATTGAAGAACACGGCAACAAAGGAACAGATCTCGAGCCTCATCTCATGGTTTGAGGGCAAAGGCCTTAAGGTCAATGAGTCCAAGGGTGAGTTTTGCACGGTATTAGGTCTCATAGGCGACACGTCGACGATCGATATCGACATGCTTCAGGGTCTGGATATCATCGAGAAGGTAACGAGAGTTTCGGAGACTTTCAAGAAGGCAAACAGGAAGTTCCATCCTGAGGATACAGTCGTTGATGTAGCCGGAGTAAAGATAGGCGGCGGGAATTTCGCAGTCATCGCAGGACCCTGTTCGGTAGAGAGCGAGGAGCAGATCATGAGCGCGGCAAAGGCCGTTAAGGCGGCAGGAGCAACGATCCTTAGAGGCGGCGCATTCAAACCCAGAACCTCACCTTACGATTTCCAGGGACTTCACGAAGAGGGCATCAGACTTCTCCTTGAGGCTAAGAAGGAGACGGGTCTTCCCATCTGCTCCGAGATCATGAGCCCTGAGCAGATCCCGGTTTTCGAAGAGGTTGATTTCCTTCAGGTCGGTGCAAGAAACATGCAGAATTTCGACCTTTTAAAGGCCCTCGGCAAGACAGGCAAGCCGATCCTCTTAAAGCGCGGCCTCTCGGCTACCATTAAGGAACTCCTCATGAGCGCCGAGTACATCATGAGCGAAGGCAACCCCAACGTCATCCTCTGCGAGAGAGGTATCAGAACATACGAGACATACACAAGGAATACTTTTGACGTAAGTGCCATCTCAGTATTGAAGCAGATCACGCACCTTCCTGTCGTAGGTGACCCTTCACATGCTACGGGCAAGTCGAATCTCATCAAGCCGATGTCCATGGCTGCTGTAGTATCAGGCGCGGATGCTCTCGAGATCGAAGTTCACTGCAATCCCGAAAAGGCCCTCTCCGATGCAGCTCAGCAGCTCACACCCGTACAGTTCGGAGAAGTAATGGAAGCTATCGCAAAAGCAAGAAGCATACTGTGATAGATCAGGCGCTGATATATGTCAGCGTCTTTTTGTTTAAAGAACGTATATTATTTCGAAAAGGAAGTGCATATCAAATGAAGATAACAGTCGGCGTGGTAGGATTAGGCCTTATCGGAGCCTCGTTTGCAAAGGCTTATAAGGAGAACGGTGAGGGAGCCACAGTTTATGGCTGGAACCGTACGAAGAGTATTACGCAGATGGCTCAGATGCAGGGCATCATCGATGATGAACTGACGGATGAGAACCTCGGGAAATGCGATCTCGTCATACTCTCGCTTTACCCGGAAGCCACCATCGAATGGATGGAAAACCACAAGGAGCACTTCAATAAAGAAGGCATGGTAATAGATGCCTGCGGCACGAAGAGACTTGTCTGCGAGAAGGCTTTCAAGATGGCTGAAGAGAACGGTTTCCTCTTCGTCGGCTGTCACCCCATGGCTGGAACGAAGTTCTCGGGAATGACGCATGCCAGAGGCGACATGTACAAGGGCGCGCCCATGGTCGTCGTTCCGCCCGTCTTTGACGACATGTTCCTTTTGGACAGGGTAAAAGATCTTCTTGCTCCGTGCGGATTCGGAAGTTTCCATCTCGCTCATGCCGATGAACACGATAAGATGATCGCATTCACATCTCAGATGGCGCATCTTGTATCCAACGCATATATAAAGAGTCCTTCTGCAAGGAACCACAAGGGATTTTCGGCGGGTTCCTACAAGGATATGACAAGAGTCGCGTGGCTCAATCCCACCATGTGGACCCAGCTCTTCATGGAAAACAAGGACAATCTGATCTTTGAGATCGATCATCTTCAGGAGGAGCTTGCCAAGTACAGGAAGGCTCTTGTCGAGGACGATTTTGACGGACTCCGCGATCTGCTCGATGAAGGCAGACAGATCAAAGAGGAGGTCGACGGCATATGAGGACCGTTCATGTCAGCGCCGCATCCAAGGAATACGATGTGCTCATTGGCATAGACGCCGTCAGGTCGCTGGGCGCGGAGGCGAAGAAGCTCTGCCCCAAGGCGCTGAAAGCCCTGGTCGTTTCCGAGACCAATGTGGCGCCGTTATATCTTGATACGGTCAATGATCAGCTTGAAGGCGCGGGATTTGAAGTGACAGATTATGTTTTCGGCGCGGGTGAGCAGAATAAGAACATCACCGAGATCGCCGGAATGTGGAATAAGATGGCTGAAGCGGGCTTTACCAGGACCGACATCGTAATCGGTCTGGGCGGAGGCGTGACGACTGATATGGCAGGTTTTGCTGCATCGACATTCCTTCGCGGCATAAGCGTTATCCAAATACCGACATCCCTTCTGGCGATGGTCGACGCGTCAGTCGGAGGAAAGACCGGAATCGACATCCCGATGGGGAAGAATCAGGTCGGCGCGTTCTGGCAGCCCACACTCGTTCTGGAGGATATCTCGTTCCTCAGGACACTTCCTGATGACGTGTTTACCGAAGGCATGGGTGAGGTCACAAAGCACGCGTTCATAATGGATCTTGATCTTTTCGATAAGCTCGAAAAAGCAAACGGCAGCATCAGGGTTGACGAGGAACTTCTGGAAGAGATCGTCTATATGAACGTATCTGATAAAGCTAGCGTCGTCGGTGAAGACGAGAACGATAACGGAAGACGCCAGACGCTGAACTTCGGTCACACCGTGGGACACGTCATCGAACGCGACAGCGGTTTTACAAAACCTCACGGGATCTGCGTGGCCAAGGGCATGGGGATCATCATGGATGCATGCGTCAGAGCGGGAACTCTTTCTGCTGAGGACGCAGAGAAGATGAAGGATCTCTTAAGGCTGTATAAGCTCCCGGTAAGTGACGAGATCACGCCCGAAGTTATAGTCGAAGGCGCCATGAACGACAAGAAGAAACGCGGCGACACCTTATCGGTTATACTTGTGAATAAGATCGGCAGTGCCGAGATAAAGAAGATGACAAAAGAAGAGTTCCTGGAGTTTTTGTCTGTATGAGAATAGCTTGTAACAACGTTGATCTGAAAGTCAAAGCACCGCCTTCAAAGTCGGTCTATCACAGGGAACTTATCATAAATTTCATCCTTGGCGCCAGAGGGGATTATCTCGATGACAATGAAGAGGATAACGACGATATAAAGGCGACAAAATCCTGCCTCAAGACTCTTCTGGATACTGAGTCTGAGACTCTTATCTTCAACTGCAATGAGAGCGGATCTACTTTGAGGTTCATGATCCCCGTGGCTTTGGCATTAAAGTCTGAAGCCAACAGTAAGCTTATCTTCAGGACAAAGGGGAGGCTCATAGACAGGCCAATAACGGAA